>CAZMYW010000017.1:0-102211 GCA_964570625.1 uncultured Nitrospirota bacterium
CCAGCTGGGTCAACCCGAAGTTCGCCGGGCTGATCCCGTTGTGAGCGCCATCCGTGTCCGCACCCAAGAAGCTGAAGGTGTGGCCGTTGGTCTCACGGATCCACCCGCGGAGGCCGGCTTCCAACGCCTCTTTGTAGTAGATCGTGCCGTCATCCGGCGTGCCGTAGAACCCGTCCGCTCCCGGAGATGACTCGCAGGTGCTGGCCGCCCACACCGAGGTCGCGGCCCCGGTGGTGCACTCCACATACGCCGCCGTGGATTGCGTGGTGTCCGGATTCAAGCTATCGACCAGCCCGGAGGAGATGTGCGTGTTCCCGATTCGGTTCGGGTTCAGGTCGTTCCCGTACCGGGTGATCGGGCTCTCTCCCGCGTCGATGACATTGTTGTTCGGCACATACACGATCGCAAAGGCGTTGCCGCCCGCATCGATCGCGCCGTTCGCATCCACACAGTTGTCCTCTCCGTAGTTCGCACCGCGGGTCCCGCAAATGACCCAGGCGTACGGATCGGCCCCTTCTTCCGAGTGGACGTTCGGCCCGCTGACGACGCGGAACTGGCTGAGCAATTGCTGTTCGAATTCACCCGCACCGATCCCGGTGCCGGTCGAGTACTGCGCCAGCCGGTCGTCGATGACGAACGGGAGTTTTTCGATATTGCTGAGCGTGAAGTTACCCAGCACGATCCCGCCGCTGAAGAGCCCGGACAGCGTGTTCACCCGTGTCGACTGGGTGATTTCCACGGGCGTACCATCCGCCGTGTCGGTGTCGCCGTCCACTCCCTTGGCCACCCACAGGTGGACATTGCCCGCGGTGTCTTCGGTCACGTAGAACTCGCACCAGGGGCCGCCGCATCCATCGGAGTTCTGGCCCGGGCTTGAGGAGAACGATCCGTCCAGGTTGGACATGGCACGCCATCGGATGTCAGTCGCGTCGCGCGCAAACCCCGTGACCGACCGCAAGCTCTGCGAAAACAAATCCAGGTCCGTCACCCCGCCGCCCGCAGTGTACTTGACCACCAGGGTGTCGGTCATGGCCTGCCGCTCAATCGACCAGGGGAAACGCCCGGTGGTCACCGGCGCGCCATGGGCATCAAGCAGGCCCAGGATTCCCACCAGTCCAAGTTCTGCGGAGGCGTCGGCCAAGGCCAGCCCCAGATCTCCGCCCGCGCCCGCGAACCCGATCTCACGGAAAAACGGAAGCGCTTCTTGCGGCGTCGCGAATCCGGACAACCACTGCCCGCCTGAGAACGACGGCTGCATGAGCAGCCGATATCCGGTGCGGTGATGGTCGCCCGAGGGCGGGATGAACGGCGTGCCGAACCGGGGGTCATAATATACCCCGCTGGCCCATGCTTCGATGGACGCCTGACCCCACCGCGCGCACCCGGTGCCGCTGGCGCCCCCGATCGGCGCGCTGCACGGATTCATGGTCCCCATGTAGGGAATGTAGATGCCGCCGGTGGTGAACGTGCCGCCGATCCCGGCCGGATCCGCTGAGGAAATGAAGGTTGGGACCAGCAACGTGCTGCCAGTCACCCCGGTGGCCGACGTGTTGTTGATGGTGAACAGGTTGACGGCGAACGCAGGGGGCGCCGTCGACACCAGCACAAGCGCCGCGTATGCCCAGATCACCGATGGAACCCGTTTCAACGACATGTGATTACCTACCTGCAGATTCGGACTCGGACAAAGGAATACATGGGAAACTATTGCAACGCTTGGGCCAGAGGAACGAGAGATTCGACACGAGATAACAGAAATGTTATAGAAAACAACTTAATAGGGAATAAACTTCAATAGAATTATCCGATCGAACGGCAACCTCGGTTCCAGCCAGATAGAGAAAACAGGAACCGTTCTTCCCATTCTCATCGTCTGAGTGGCGTAAGCCACTCGCTTTCCGCCTACTGCGTCTCGGCTAACGCCTCTAAGACCTCCCAACGGAGGTAACAGCCTTCCAACTCCTTGGTTACCGACTCCAACCGCGTCAATGCCGCAGTCATAGCCTCACCGGGCTGCTGATAAAATCCCGGCTCGCCGATTCTGGCATGTAGTCGCGCCTGCTCCGATTCAAGCGACTCAATTTGCTTCGGTAAATCATTCAGCGCACGTTGCTCTTTAAAGGAGAGCTTTCGTGATTTCTCCAAGCTCTTCCCAGGAGTTTTCGAGGTCGGCGTGGCCGCTGTGACAGCCCGGACCTGTTGATCCGGCTTGTCCGCGACCTCCCGCTGTTGATATCGCAGCCAGTCGGAGTACCCACCAACGTACTCCCCGATCCGACCATCGCCTTCGAACACCAGCGTGGCGGTGACCACGTGATCCAGAAATGCGCGGTCGTGGCTCACCAGCAGCAAGGTGCCCTGGTAGTCGAGCAGGACTTCCTCCAACAACTCGAGTGTTTCCACGTCCAGGTCATTGGTGGGTTCGTCCATGACCAGCAAGTTGGCGGGCTGGGCAAAGTGCCGGGCCAGGAGCAGGCGGTTACGCTCGCCGCCGGAGAGGGTGCTCACCGGAGAACGCAACCGATCCGAGGGAAAGAGAAAATCCTGCAGATAACCGGTCACATGCCGCGTCCGGCCGTTCACTGTCACCATCTGGTTCTCGGCTCCCACGCTGTCCATGACTAGTGCGGTGGGATCGAGCTGGGCGCGCTGCTGATCGAAATACGCCACCTGGAGATTCGTGCCGCGGTACAACCGTCCGTTAGTCGGATCGAGTTCTCCCACCAGCAATTTGATCAGCGTGGACTTGCCGGCTCCATTGGGCCCAATCAGGCCGATCCGGTCGCCGCGCATGATGCGCGTGCTCAGATCGCGAATCACCAGCGTGTCGCCGTAGCTGAAGTTCACGTGTTCGGCGTCGAATACGAGTTGGCCGGACCTCTTCGCGTCTTCCAAGCGGAGGTTCGCCGTCCCGACGCGCTCCCGGCGTTGGCGGCGCTGCTCACGCAGGGCTTCGAGCTCGCGTACGCGGCCCTGATTGCGCGTGCGTCGCGCTTTGACTCCCTGCCGGATCCACGCTTCCTCTTGGGATAACTTTTTATCGAACAACGCGTGGTGATGCGCTTCCACCGCGAGTTGGTCCGCTTTGCGGGTCAGGTAGTCCTCGTAGTTTCCGGGCCAGGAACTGAGTTGTCCTCGATCCAATTCCACGATGCGGGTGGCGAGGCGCTTGAGAAACGCGCGGTCGTGACTGACGAACAGGACCGCGCCGGCGTACTCCGACAGGAAGTCTTCCAGCCAGGTGATGGCGTCGATATCGAGGTGATTGGTGGGTTCGTCCAGGAGCAGCACGTCGGGCTCGCACACCAGGACGCGCGCCAGCAGCACCCGTCGACGTCTTCCGCCAGAGAGCGTATGCATGGCGAGTGTGCCGTCCAGATCCAGACGTTTCAAGACGGCGTCGACTCGCTGCTCCAGCTCCCAGCCGTTGCGGGACTCCAGTTCGTGTTGCAGATCCGACAGGCGCTGCACGTCCTCTACTGTGTGCGTATGCGCCAGCTCCGCGGCCAGATGATGGTAGCGCGAGAGCAGACCGCCCACCTCGGCCAGTCCGCCCGCCACCACGTCAAACACACTCTCGTCGCTGTCTTGCGACACGTCTTGCGCCAAGTGCGCGATGCGCGTACCCGGCCGGGTCCAGAGTCCGCCGTCATCCGGCGTGACTTCCTTGTTCAGGACGCGCAGCAGCGACGACTTACCCTCGCCGTTGCGGCCCACCAGACAGACCCGCTCGCCCCGGCGAATTTCCAATTTGACCTTGTCCAGGAGGGGGCGGGGACCGTAGGCAAGAGAGACGTTGTCGAGTCGCAGCAAAGGCATAGGCGTCGAGTCCGGAGGATAACGAGCGCCAGTCGGTATATCAAGTGCGGGGAGGATGTATTGCATTCCCGAGCCGGCAGTCGTAGGCTACGGATCGCGTGATACGAGCATGATTGAAGTCATCGAACTGATTATCGGCTTGTTGATCGGCGTAGCGGTGTTGTCCGCGCTGGCGCGGTGGATCCAGATTCCGCCCCCTATCGTCCTGGTCGTGGGCGGCGCGTTCTTCGGCCTCATCCCGGGCCTGCCGCCGGTACACCTGGAACCGGACCTGGTTTTTCTGTTCTTTCTTCCTCCCCTCCTCTATCCCGCGGCCTTGTTCACCTCTTGGCGGGACTTTCGGGCGAACCTGCGACCGATCTCCTTGTTGGCGGTGGGGCTCGTGTTGTTCACCTCCGCGGTGATCGCGTGGGTGACCCACTACTTGATCGGCCTTCCACTCGCGGTCGGCTTCGTGTTGGGCGCGATTATTTCTCCCCCCGACGCGGTGGCGGCCACGGCGATCACCCAGCGCCTGCGGGTGCCGCGCCGGATTATTACGATCTTGGAAGGTGAGAGCCTGGTCAATGACGCGACCGCGCTGGTGGCCTACCGGTTCGCGATCGCGGCGGTGGTGAGCGGAGCGTTTTCTTGGACCGACGCGGGCCTGAAGTTCCTCGTCGTGGCCGCGGGTGGCATTGCCATCGGACTGGCCATCGGCAAGGTGGTCGCGCGGATCCACCAACGACTGGATGATCCCCCGATCCAAGCCACGATTTCTCTGCTCACGCCCTATGCAGCCTTTGTGTCCGCGGATCGGCTCGGCGTCTCCGGGGTGCTCGCGGTCGTGACGGCCGGGGTATATCTGGGCTGGCGGTCTCCGGAAGTCACCACCGCGCGGATGCGGCTGCTGGTGCGCCCGGTGTGGGAGACGATCGGATTCGTGTTAAACGGATTTATTTTCATCCTGATCGGACTCCAATTGCCCGAGGTGCTGCACGCGGTGTCGACCTACTCCTCGCTCCAGCTCGCCACCTACGCGCTCGCGATCAGTCTGGCCGCGATTGTGGTTCGGGTGTTGTGGGTGTATCCCGGCGCCTACCTGCCGCGTTGGCTGTTTCGATCCATCCGTGAAGCTGAGCCGCATCCCCCGTGGCAAAACGTGATGATCGTGGCCTGGACCGGCATACGAGGGGTCGTGTCGTTGGCCGCGGCGCTGGCCATTCCTCTCACCTTGGCGGACGGCTCGCCGTTTCCCGGCCGGGACTTAATCTTGTTCCTGACGTGTGCGGTGATCGTGGCCACGCTGGTGGTGCAAGGATTGACCCTGCCGACGCTGATTCGCTGGCTGAAAATCACAGACGACGGGGCGGATGAACACGAAGAACAAGAAGCCCGACTCAAGGCCAACCAAGCGGCGCTGGTGCGGCTCAATGAGCTAGCGCAATCCGGAACGGTCAATCCAGATGTCGTTCAACGGATGCAAGTGGAGTACGAAGACCGCATCCGGCAACTGGAGTTGGCCGATCCCTCGGACGGCCACGCGCCGCATCGCCTGTTCGCGCCGGACTACGAACAGCTTTCACGCGAGATCCTGGGAGTGGAGCGACAGATGATCCTGCAACTGCGAAACGAACGCGTGATCAACGACGAGGTCCTGCGCCGGATCCAACGGGACATCGATTTGGCCGAAGCCCGGCTACACCCCCACCACTCGCGCGCTCGGCGGTAACGACCCGGAGCGCTTTCCTGCCGCGCCTAGTTTGCCGTGACCGTGACCGCGTCCGGCGAGCTGGCGTCCGTGCCGTCGCTGACGATGAGCTGGATCAGGTAGGTGCCTGCTTGGTCCGCGACGAACGTCGGGTTGACTATCGTCGGATCCGATAAGATCGCCGTACTGCCACCAGGCGGCGTTAACGACCACAGGTAGGTGAGCGCAGTTCCTTCTACGTCGCTCGATCCAACACCGTTGAGTTGGACGGTGTCGTTCACAGTGACCGTTTGATCCACTCCCGCGTTGGCTACCGGCGGGTCGTTGACGCTGGTCACCGTCACGGTCACGGTCGAGGTGTCGGAACCGCCATTCCCATCGCTGATCGTGTAGGTGAAGGTGTCGGTCCCGGTAAAGTCAGCCGCAGGAACATACGCCACCGAGCTGGCCGTGAACGTCACCGTTCCGCCATTGCTCCCCTGCGTGACCGCGGTGATCGTCAGCGTCTCGCCGGTATCCGGAGCCGTGATGTCGTTGGCCAGGACCGGGATCGCCGTGATTCCGCTATCTTCGACCACTGTCTCCGCGTCGTCGAGCGCGTTGGGCAGGTCATTGACGCTGGTCACGGTCACGCTGACGCTCGCAGTATCGGTCCCGCCATTTCCGTCACTGATCGTGTAGGTGAAGGTATCTGAGCCGCTGAAATTCGCATTGGGGGAATAAGTCAGGCCTGTCCCGCCGCCGGTCAAAGCCACCACGCCATTGGTCCCTTGCGTCACCGCGGTGATCGTCAGCGTCTCGACGGTATCCGGCGCGGCGGTGTCGTTCGCCAGCACATCGATCGCATTGGCTCCGCCGTCCTCAGTCGCCGTCGCCGGATCATCCAGCGCGTCAGGTGGGTCGTTGACGTTCGTCACCGTAACCGTCACGGTCGCGGTATCGGAGCCGCCATTGCCGTCGCTGATCGTGTAGGTGAAGGTGTCGGTCCCGGTGAAGTCAGCCGCGGGGGTATATGTCACCGCACTCACCGTGAATGCCGTCGTTCCTCCGTTGGTCCCTTGCGTCACCGCGGTGATCGTCAGCGTCTCGCCGGTATCCGGTGCCGTGGTGTCGTTGACTAGCACATCGATCGCATTGGCCCCGTTGTCCTCAGTTACCGTCTCCGCATCATCCACTGCCACGGGCGGGTCGTTGGCCTCGGACACGGTAACCGTGACGGTTGCGGTGTCGGAGCCTCCATTGCCATCGCTGATCGTGTACGTGAAGGTGTCCAAACCGTTGAAGGCGGCATTCGGCGTATAGGTCAGGCTCGTGCCGCCTCCGGTGATGGCCACCGCGCCATTGGTCCCTTGCGTCACTTCGGTGATCGTCAGCGTCTCGCCTGTGTCCGGCGTCGCCGTGTCGTTGGTTAGAACCGCGATGACGTTGGCCACGCTGTCTTCGGCCACCGTCGCCGCATCATCCAACGCGTCCGGCGGATCATTGACGCTGGCCACGGTAATGGTCACCGTGGCGACATTGGAATTGGTGCTGCCGTCATTGGCGACGAAGGTGAAGCTGTCCGGGCCATTGTAGTCGGCGGCCGGCGTATAGGTCACATTCGTTCCGGTGACCGCACTCACTGTTCCATGGGTGGAAGGCGTCACGATGCTATAGATCAACTGACTCGACGAGGGCACGTTGTACGTGGCGAAGTTCAGCGACAACGGCACCGGAGAATGGCTGCCCATGATCGGCGGACAAGGGCGGTTGGCCAATTGGCCACACGCCGAGGTCCTGATCAACACCCGCAGCGCGGCGGACGCGATGGGCGCGACCCAAATGGACCGTCCAGAGGACATCGAGACCAATCCGGTGAACGGTAAAGTCTATTGCGTGATGACCAATAACACTCAGCGCGGGACCGCTGACCGACCGGGCGTGGACGGCCCCAATCCTCGCGCCGCAAATCGTTACGGGCACATCATCGAGTTGACCGAGGCGAACAACGATCCCAGCGCGACGAGTTTCAGGTGGAGCATCTTCATGTTGTGCGGCGATCCGGCCAATCCCGGGGACGGGACGACGTTCGGCCACTGCGACCCGAGTACGTTGAGCCCCATTTCAAGTCCCGACAACATTGCGTTCGACAAACGGGGTAACCTGTGGATCGCCACCGACGGCCAACCCGGCACGATCCAAAGGAACGACGCAGTGTTTGCCGTCCCGGTGGAAGGCGACGATCGCGGCTGCCTGCACCCGTTCTTGTGCGGCCCTAAAGGCGCGGAGGTGTGCGGGCCGGAGTTCACGCCCGACAACCACACGTTCTTCTGTGCGATTCAGCACCCCGGAGCAGGCGGCACGCCGGCCAACCCGCTCAGCACGTGGCCCGACCGCACGCCGTATCCCAAACCCAGCGTGGTGGCCGTGGTCAAGACCGACCAGCGGGGCTCGAAGGTGATCGGAAGCTGACGCGCAACGCGTCGACTGCGTCAACGGCTCTTCTTGCGGACCGCAATGCCGTGCGGGTCGCTGGGGGATTCCGCGCTTTGATCGCCGATCGGGATGACGAATTCCCGTTTGGCAGCCTTCCCCCCGTCCTGGACCGCGAGCACGGCCACTCCGGGTGTGGTCCCCGCGATGTCGTGGGTGCCGGTTGCGGGTTTCGGGCCGCGCAGCGTGCCGAAGACTCGATCCCCGGCGGGTGAGGCGTCCAACAAATCGGGCGCATCACCCAGACCTTCGACTTTGCCGACCACCTTCCCTTCCGCGCTCAGCACGGCGAGATTGTCGGTCAGGCGATTGGCGACCCACACGTGTTGGCCGGCAATCACCGCGCCATGGGCATCCCGACCCGTGTCTGTAAGCGAAGCCGAGCTCACCAGCGTGTCCTTCGCCGGGTCGAAGACATAGAACTTGCCGCCTGAGGCTGACCCGGAATTGGCATACATCCGTTTGCCGTCCGTACTCCGCAGCGTCCCACAGCCGGCGGCGTCGATGCCGTCCCGAACCTTGCCGAAGCCCTTGACCACGGCTGCCGCCGCGGCCTGATCCGGGGGGAACGACACGACCGCGATGCCTCCGCCGCGGAGGGTGACATACGCTTTCGACCCGTCGGCCGTGAACATGAGGCAAATCGGCGCGCGATCCGGAAACTCCGTAGCGTCAGCCAACGCAGGAGCCTGTTCCAGATCGAGCACGCGACCCGTCCGGAACGCGCCTTTTCCGTAGTCGGCCAGGATTTCGGTTAGTTTCTTGTCGTTCTGATTGGCGACCAGCGCGCGTTTCCCGTCTGGAGACGGCACCGCCGCGTGGGCCTGTTGGCCGAGGTCTTCGTTGTAGACCACCTTGCGGTCGGACGCCCGCATCACGTAGACGTGGCCGGACGCTACATTGGCGATGAACGCGTAATCGTGTTGCGGAGAAAACAGCACCATGTGGGGCTTGGCTCCGCCGTGCGGCGTCAGGTCGATGCGTTCCGCCTGCGTCTGTGCGGACAGCTTGGTGCCGTCGTAAATCAGCAGCGCGTTGCTGCCCTGGTCCAGCACCCAGAGCTCGTACGCGGATTGGGCGTTCGCCGATCCGGGAACAAACAACCAACCGAGCGAAAACAAGACGACCAGCTGTCTCTGTAAACGAGTCATACCCACCTCCTGTGGCAAAGGGCGATCTTACGGTTCAGCGGGACTTCTTGGCGCGCTTGGAGGGAGCGGTCTTGGTTTTTCGTTCCGACCAGGGGGCCTCGCCGAGCACCATCAGCAACTGCTTGTCCAGCACCGCCTGATTGAGTTTGACCGGAATGTCTTTGATCACGCCGTGTATGGGCGCGAGGATGGCGGTTTCGATCTTCATGGCCTCCAGGTTCATGATCTCCTGGCCCTCTTTGACGATGTCCCCCACCTTGAGGCCGCGATCCTTGTTCCCGATTCGCCAGACATTCCCCATCATCGGAGACGCGATCTCGCCTTTTATGGTCGGATCAGCCAGCCGCACCTCGCTCTTGAGCCGTCCTTTCGCAGAGGGCAGTTCCACCGGGAACACGTGCATGGTGTTGTTCACGGCCAACACGATATGTCGCACGCCCCCGACTTCGCTCCCGATCGACACCAGCTTGACGGTGTTGGGCTTGCCCTGGTGATTGAAGCGGACCTCCCGGCCGACCTCTTGCAACCCGTCGAACCAGACCCGCGTCGGCAAAATCGTGGTGTCTCCGTATTTGCGGCGGAACGCGAGAAAATCCACGGTGGCCCCTGGGTGCTGGAGGTACAACACCAGGTCCTCCGGCATCACGCGCCGGCCGACCTTGCCTTCCAACTCCCGCTGGATCGCTGCGATATTTTCCTTTTTCTTCTGGTCCAACGGAGAAGCCTCGATCCGGTCCTTCTTGACCCGTGCGCGCCACGTGTCGCCGAACACGGACTGGTACACCCAATCCGCCGGCCACCCGAAGGGCAGCGGGCCGTATCGACCCAACAGCAGACTCTTGAGATCGTCGGTCGCTCGCGAGTAGAGCCCAAGCAGAACTTCGCGCTCCGCGGGCGCCAGCTTGTTGAGCCGCTGACCCACGGCGATGAACCGTTCGCAGGCTTCCAACAGATGTTCGACCTGTTGATACCCGCCCTCTTTGAAATGGAACTGGACAATCGCGGCCCAGGTGGTCCAGGTGATCTGCGAGCCCGGGGTCACGTCAAAGTATTTGATGAACCGGTTGCCGTCGCTCATGCCCCGCAGGATGTGCGGCATGAGGTGCAGGAAATCGCCCTTCTCCGCCTGCTCGAACGAACTGGGAAACGCGCCGCCCGGCATCCGGTGTTCCGTCACCTTGTGGGAGAACCCCCGGAATTGGGATTCGAATTCCTGATAGTGCCCGATGAAGTCGGTGACCACCCGGCCCGCCTCGTCCACCCAACCCAGATCCAAGTTGGTTTCGATCCCTTGTTCCTGCAACAACGCGTTGACCGAGCGAACCGGCGCGTGGCCGTAGTAACGGGTGAAGGCGTCGTCGGTCACGTCGAGGATCTTGGCCCCGGCCTTAGCCGCCGCAACCAACGCGGGGACGGCCAGGCCATCGGTGGCATGGCGGTGATAATGAATGACCAACGACGGGTGTTTTTGCAGCAGGGCGTCGACCAGTGACGTGATCCGCTTGGGCGACCCCACCCCGGCCATGTCTTTGATGCAGAGAATGATCTCTTTCGTGCCGCCGGTCACGGCCAAGATATCCCTGGTCACCTTGAGGTAGTAGGCGTTGGTGCAGTCGTCCGACACGGAGAAGGAAATCGCGGGCTCAAAGAGTTTGCCGCCCTTCATCACCTCTTCCGCAATGGGAACCATATTGGGGACGTAGTTGAGGAAATCGAAACACCGCCACACGTCCACATACGGCAGGAACGCCTTGACCGACAACGCAATCACGTTGCGCGGGTACATGCGGTAGCCCCAGAGGTTGGTCGAACGGACCAAGGTCTGGGTCATCACGTCCGGCATCCGCTCCTTCCACCGCGCGGCTTCTTCGAACGGATCGATCTTGTTCTGGAGCAGGTTCTGGTGAAACCGCGCGCCGCCGTGGTTTTCCACCGAAAAATAGCCCGAGCGGTTGTACAACGGGGCCAGCCGAATCAGGTCGTAGAGCGTGTGCCGATTCTTGAAGTCGCTCTGTCCCGTGTCGCGCGGCCCGGTGTTGGTGAAATAGATTCGGTTGTTGCGGCGCAAGATCGCCACATTGTCTTTGGGGCTTAGCGTGGGATGGACGTTGGTCGGCTTCATACGGCTTTCAGGTCGCTGAAAAAGTCCATCCACTGCGTTCTCGCTCGTCGGAAATCCTCACGTACGACTCCAGTACGCTCCGGTTTCCTTCTCGCTGCGCCCTTGCGGCTGGAGCTTTTTGAGCGACCTATGGGTCTTTGCAAAGTCCCTGGCCTCATCGGCAGTACGGGTTCTTTCCGATGGCGGTAATCTCCGCGACAAAACGCGCGAGTCTGAGGACTTCATCCTCTTCCTCGACGTAGTTGAGGAGTTCATCGAGGTGCTTGTCGATGAAATCCGTGTTGATGTGTCCGGAGACGAAGTCCGGGTGTTGCATGATCTGTTTGAGCAGCGGGATCGTGGTTTTCACGCCCCAGATCTCGTACTCGCACAGCGAGCGCCACATCCGTTCAATGGCCGTGGTGCGGTCCTTGGCCAGGGAGCAGATCTTGGTAATCAGCGAATCGTAGAAGGGCGGGATCTCCCAGCCCTGATAGATTCCGGTATCGGCGCGCACGAATGGGCCGCTGACCTGACGCAGGTACGTGACCGTTCCGAACGAGGGCGCAAAATTGTTTTTGGGATCTTCGGCGTTGACCCGGCACTGGATCGCGTGGCTGCGCAGGACGATGTCTTCTTGGCGAACCGTAAGCGCCTGGCCCGCCGCGGTGCGGATCATCAGGCGGATCAGATCCAGCCCCGTGACCATTTCCGTCACGGTGTGTTCGACCTGAATCCTGGGATTGACCTCGATCGCGTAGTACCGCATGTCCGAGTCCACCAGAAACTCCAAGGTGCCCGCGGTCACGTACCCGATGGTCTTCATGGCCTTGACCACGACCGCGCCCATCTCTTTTCGGAGTTCTTCGTTGAGCAGCGTGGAGGGCGCTTCCTCCACCAGCTTCTGGTGCCGGCGCTGGATCGAACACTCGCGTTCCCCGAGATGGATCACCGAGCCGTATTGATCCGCCATGAATTGAAACTCGATGTGCCTGGCATTCTTGATGTACTTTTCCGCGTACACCGCATCGGTGGAGAACAGCTTGCCGGCGATGGAGTTGGCCTGCTCGAGCGCTTTGGACGCGTGCTGGGGCGCATCCACCCGCACCATGCCCCGACCGCCGCCGCCGGCAATGGCTTTGACCATGATCGGCCAGCCCACTTTGTTGCCGAAGTCGATGATCTGCTGCGCCGAGACGACCCGGCTCAGCCCCGGGATGACGGGCACGTGAGCCGCGGCCAACGTCGCTTTGGTGGCGATCTTGTCGCCCATCGACGCGATGACTTCGGCGCTCGGTCCGACGAAGATCAAGCCGGCGTCGCGGCAGGCAGCGGCGAACGCCGGGTCCTCGGACAAAAATCCGTACCCGGGAAACACCGCGTCGCAGCCCGTGGCGCGCGCCGCGTCGATGATCTTGGCGACATTCAGATAACTCAATTTGGCCGGCGAGGGCCCGAGATGCACGGCCTGGTCGGCCATCCGTACGTGATAAGAGAGGGCGTCGCAGTCCGAGTAGCCGACCACCGACGTGATGCCCATCTCCATACACGTCCGGATCGTCCGGCAGGCGATTTCGCCGCGGTTGGCAATGAACAATTTATTGATCGGTCGTTTCTGTCGGTTCGGCATGGGGTTCGCGTTGGAGCATAGACCGGCACGGGGTGGCGGGTCAAGCAGCGTGTGACGGTTCCCCGCGTTGGAGCGGAGCTCGTTCCCGCAGTGCGGTGTTATTCCCGGGCCAACCGCTTGATGATATATCCCCCGGACTTCTCGTCGTACTCCAACGTCAAGAGCCCGCGAGCCTGCGCGTCCTCGAGCAACTCGCCGAAGGTGCGGAAGCCGTGGTAGGACTCGTTGAAACCCGGACTGCGGCGTTTCAGCGCCTGCTTGACCATGGAGCCCCAGACCTTTTCTTCTTCACCCCGCTCTTCGAACAGGTCGGCCGCGGTGTCGAGCACCAGGTCCAGCGCCGCCTGCTTTTTCTCTTCTTCGTCCTGGGGACCTGTTTTGCGCACGGTTTTGGCGGTGACGGTTCGGCGGGCGGTTCGCCGTTGCTTCTCCACTTCTCGCGCCAGATCGTCGTAAAAGATGAACTCATCGCAGTTTGAAATCAGCAGATCCGACGTGGATTTCTTGACGCCTACCCCGATGACCACCTTGTTGTTCTCGCGCAACTTGCTGACCAGCGCCGAGAAGTCGGAATCGCCGCTGAGGATCACGAACGTGTCGACGTGCTCCTTGGTGTAGCAGAGGTCGAGCGCATCCACCACCATCCGAATGTCGGCCGAGTTCTTCCCGGACTGACGCACGTGCGGGATTTCGATCAATTCGAACGCCGCCTCGTGCATCGGTTTCTTGAAATCTTTGTATCGCTCCCAATCGCAGTAGGCCTTCTTGACCACGATACTGCCCTTGAGGAGCAGGCGCTCAAGCACCTTTTGAATATCGAATTCGTCGTGTCTCGCGTCGCGCACGCCGAGCGCCACGTTTTCGAAATCGCAAAACAGCGCCATGTTCTGGGTCTTGGGTTTCCCGCTCATCATGCTCCCGTTGCCCGGCGAAGTCCGATGGCCTTGCCGGGCGGTGTGTGGTGTTGGTGATTCCGATTCGATCTCAATTGACCTTCGAACTCAGATACATGCCGATAGCCCCGCACGCGGCCACGTTCAACGACTCCGCCTGCTCCCCGTGCACGGGAATTCTAAAGCGCTGGCTGGACAGTGCGATCAGTGACGGCGACGGGCCCGCGGCTTCGTTGCCGAGCGCCAACAGCAATCGGTCCCTGCCCTGTATGACCGACGGCTCGTCCTCGCCATGAACATCCGCCGTGATCACCGGATACCCCTGGTCCTTCAACGACCTGATCAAATCCAGATACGCCTCGGTGCGTCGAATCCACACCGAGAGCATGGTCCCGCTGGCGGCCTGAGCACTCTTAGGAGAGAGCGGATCAGCGCACTGCTCGCTCAAGATGACGCCCGAGTAGTTGAATGCCGCGGCGGTGCGAAGCAACGTGCCGACGTTTCCCGGATCCTGGATGTTCTCGAGCAGCAACACGTGTGTCCCGACCACGACCGGCAGATGATCCGTATAGATCCCATCCGGCTCCCGGACCACCGCCAGAACGCCTTGGGGCGTCTTGGTCAGGCAGATGGTCTCGAATTCCCGCTGGGTGGCGACTCGAACCGGGTACTCGTCGTACCGCGAGCGCTGTTCGTCGGTCACCACGATCTCGGCGATGGCATCCGGACTAACCGTCATGATCTGCCGGATCGCGCGGTCACCCTCGACCAGAAACTGCCCGGACTCGCGCCGTCCCTTCTTGGTGGCGAGCGCCTTATAGTGTTTGATCAGATTGGCCGTGACGGGACCAAGCCGGTCGGAACGCGGCATCGGCCGGATGTTATGCCTTCACCTGCGTCACCGCGCCTTCGGACGCGGAGCCGACCGAGGCGGCGTATTTGGCGAATACGCCAGTGCGGTAACGCGGTGCCGGGGCCTTCCAGGACTTCAAGCGATTCTTTAACTCGTCATCTGCGACGTCGATATCCAATCGGCGCTTGGTGATGTCCAAGATGATAATGTCGCCTTCGCGGACCGCGGCGATCGGGCCGCCCACCGCGGCTTCGGGAGCCACGTGGCCCGCCATCAATCCCTTGGTGGCGCCGGAGAACCGCCCGTCGGTCAGCAGGGCCACGCTGTTCCCGAGCCCTTCTCCGACCAGTGCCGCGGTGACGCCCAACATTTCACGCATGCCGGGGCCACCCTTCGGCCCCTCGTAACGGATCACGACGACATCGCCCTCTCGGATCTGCCGCTTGGTCACCGCCGCCATCGCATCTTCTTCGCGGTCGAACACGCGCGCGGGACCGCGATGCAAGAGGCGTTCGTATCCCGCGACTTTGACCACGCAGCCTTCCGGCGCCAGGTTGCCTTTGAGGATCACGAGGCCTCCGGTGGACTTGAGGGGTTTGGCGATCTGGAGAACGACCTCTTGCCCGGGCGTCTCAACGGCCACCGCCGCCTCGTCGGCAATCGACTTCCCCGTGGGGGTCAGTTGAGTACCATCCATCAGGCCGGCTTTCACGAGACGTTGGGCCACCAGCGGGATGCCCCCCGCCCGGTCCAGATCAGCCGCCACGAACCGGCCTCCGGGCTTGAGATCCGCGATCAACGGCGTGCGCGTGCTCACCACATCGAAGTCATCGATCGTGAGCGGGATCCCGGCTTCTCGCGCCATGGCGAGCAAGTGAAGCACCGCGTTGGTCGATCCCCCGGTGGCCGCCACGCCCGCGATCGCGTTCTCGAACGCTTTACGCGTGAGGATCTTGCTGGGCCGCAGATCTCGATTGAGCATGTCCATGACGACCTGACCCGCACGAACCCCGACTTTCTCTTTACGCGGGTCGGTCGCGGGCACGCTCGCGGTGTTCATCACCGACAAGCCGATGAACTCCATCACCGTGGCCATGGTATTCGCTGTGAACTGCCCCCCGCACGCACCCGCGCCCGGGCACGCGGAATCTTCCAGCAATTTGAGATCCGCGTCGCTCATGCGGCCCGCAGCGTTGGCCCCCACGCCCTCGAACACGTCCTGGATCGTCACGTCTTTGCCGTGAAACTGTCCCGGCTGGATCGACCCGCCGTAGAGCACGATACCCGGTATGTCTAAACGGATGAGCGCCATGGCCCCGGCCGGAATGGTCTTGTCGCATCCGACCAGCACGACCATCGCGTCGAACAGATATCCCCGCCCCATCAGCTCGATCGAGTCCGCGATCACTTCGCGGCTGACCAGGGATGCCTTCATGCCCTCGGTACCCATGGTCACACCATCGGAGACCGAAATCGTGTTGAACTCCATGGGCGTCCCCCCGCCCGCACGAATCCCCGCTTTGACGTGGACCGCTAAATCCCGCAACCCGTAGTTGCAGGGCATGGTCTCGGTCCACGTATTGGCGATGCCCACAATGGGTCGCGCCAAATCAGCGTCGGTGAAGCCGATGCCTTTGAGCATGGCACGCGCCGGCGCGCGATCACGGCCGTCCGTAATAACGCGGCTTCGGGATTTGGGATCTGACGACATCGATGCGGACTCCTGTTCGTTCAGTGGATCGCGTCAAGCGTGGGGGATCATACCAGAGGAGACATCCGCGGGGAAAGCCGGGGGGAATGGGGGTTGCGTCGCCAAACGCCCTGGGTGATCCCGACCAAAACCGGCGAGTCGCGCGTGGTGGACATGAGCGCGGTGAAAGCGCGATTCGACCTGTCGGACCGGGAGATCGACGTGGTGAAATGCCTGTGCCGCGGCGACACCAACAAAGAAATCGCCGCGCATCTCTTCATCAGCGATCTCACGGTGAAAGGCCATCTCAAACACATTTACGAAAAAATCGGCGTCCATACACGCTCAAGCGTCGTCTCGACCATCCTCGCCGGGTTTCCCACACCCACGGATCAGCCGACAACCAGCACCTCCTGACCGGCCCTGCCAGTTTAGACCACTGACCGAAATCCCCCCGGTCACACTTACCATGCCCTGATATCGGTCTGGTGTCTATGCCCCAAAAGGAGGGTGTCGCAACAGAGTAGCGATCGAGAAGCCCTTGGCCCCCCCAACTGCCGACGACGCTTCGCGGGGCCGCGCTTGTTCTACTGAAAGACCACCTGAGCCACGCGATTGCGTTAGAGCGCTGAGGGTTCGGTCGACGGGACCGGGACGGTGAAGGACCACAACCAGATCGAGAATGACTGCACCTGATATCGCGCTGCGACGTCGACCGCGTATGAGAAAGACAAGTGGCGCTCACCCCACAGGGTAAATTTGAACAGCCGGACTTCGAAGCCGCCCGAAATGTGCCCGCGCGCGGAAATGCCGTCAAAGCGGCTCGGCTCATAATAGGTTCCCGCTCTCAACCGCAAGCGCTTCGGAATCACCTCCGCTTCGAGACCTCCATGAAGGGTGGTGATTCTCTTCTGCCCGACGGGATTCGCCGTCTGCGTGAGGAAGGCGGACGTTCCATTCGCGTCGTCCGGTGACGTGCCGAAGACCTTCAGGTCAAAACTGACCAGCGCGGAGCGACCGCGCCAAAACGGAAAGTCGTTCCATTCATACGCCGTTCCCACGGAAAGGCTGTTCGTCACGAGCACGCCGTTCGGAACGATGAGGTTGCCCACTGTGATCGGCGTCGTGGATGGGGGCAGACCCTCGCTGCTGCTCACCCCGGAATGGTAGGCTGCCCCGAAGCGCCAGGGACCGCGCCGAGGATGCCACAGCACGCCTCCCGAATAGCCGGGCCCGGTCAGGCTGAAGGATCCTGGATCGCGGCTGTTGACCGGGTGCACTCGGGCGCCGACCTGATCGAGTGAAAATCCCAGCGCCAATTCCCGATTGTCGGTGGTATACCCGATCGCGGCGTTGCCGTCCAGGAATTGCGCTTCCTGATCCTGCGGCAAGTCCTGCGACGTGACCACGGACATCTGAGCGAGGTAGCCGATGCCGAAGTTTTCATATTGCGCCATGACCCCCACATCCATCAACACAGGGTCCGAGTAGATCAGGCTCGTGGAACCGCTGTTGTCGGTATCGTCGTCTCCCGTAGAGAGGGCGCCGATGACCATGTCAAATTCCCAGGGAGCCATGAACGCGCGGGGACGATACGCGACGGCAGCGGGATTGTCCGGGATCGCCGCGTTGCCTTCGGCGATCCCAGTGTAGGCACCACCCAAAGCGATCTTGCGAGTTGAACCGGTTGCCACCGTTCGCGTGAGGTCGAGTTTGTAGTCATTGGAAACAATGGGATCTCCGGGGGAAGCACCCCAAACCGGCGATTCTGTGATAACAGCGATTCCGGCGAAAATGAATAGGCATGTGGAGGAACGGAGTAACAGAAAGGGGCTGCGATTCAAGGTCGCGTGGTCATGAGTTTACCGGGCAGATTCGCCGTATCAGGGCGGATGGTGGTGGCGGGGGTGGTGTCACCCAAGAGCCCGGGCAAAATCCGGACAGTTGAGGTGAACAGGGGGCTGGAGCGTTGCTTCGAGAAACCGTGCCATTGATTTCCCAGTAAAAACTGGAGCGGGAAACGGGATTTGAACCCGCGACCCTCGCCTTGGCAAGGCGATGCTCTACCGCTGAGCTATTCCCGCTTGTGTGAGCGCCGGAAGTTTCGGTCCACGAGGGACCGAAAACACGCCGGGTTTTGTATCATGCCGACCCGGGGAAGTCAACGCTGGCACGACCTGTCCGCTCAACTACCAGTGACAGCCATTCCCCAATTTCGCGCCTGGCCGTCGCCACAAACCCATGGGCGGAAAGGGTCTGGTCCATGATCGGCTCGCGGGAGACCAGAATTCCCGAGAGGATCGCCGCCCCACTGGGCGCAAGACTGGCCGCGATGCGCGGCATGAGGTCCCGCAGGTCCTCGGCGGTGAGATTCGCCGTGACCAGATCGTACGGGCCCATGCGGAGCCAGGCATCGTCGTCCACAATCGTGACCGTCCTGGACACGGCGTTCGCACGAACGTTCTCCTCGGCCGTCGTCCTCGCCACCGGATCGATGTCAGCCGCCGCCACCCGATTCGCGCCCAGACGCGCCGCCGCGATCGCAAGAATCCCCGAGCCCGTTCCCAAATCCAGAACGTGAGACGCGGCAACCCCGTCCTGCAGGCGTTCGTCGAGTAACTGGAGGCACATCCGGGTCGTCTCGTGATGGCCGGTACCGAACGCCATGCCCGGATCAAGCACCACGACCAGCTCATCCGGCTCGGCCTCGTAGGTCTGCCAACTCGGCACGATCGTCAGCCTCGGGCTGACTCGCAACGGAACCACGCTCGCTTTCCAGGTCGCAATCCAATCCTGATCGCCGACCGGCGCGATCACGCAATCAGCCTGCGAAAACGATACGGACATTTCTTCCAGTAATGCTTTAACTACTCTCGGATCTGCGTCGGCCGGGAAATAGGCCGTCACCCACCCCTGCTCAGACTCCCACACGCCTGCGCTGCCGCGCGCAATCAACGCCTCGCCCAGAATCTCGGCAAACTCCGGCTTAACTCGAAGCGAAATCGCGATCCAGGCCATTGGAGGGTCTATTGTTGTCTCTTCTTCTAACCGTGTCCGGGAGGACCGGACACGGAGCCTGTTCAGGCGTGGTCAGATGCTAGGCGCCGCGAGAACCGGACCGCAGCGTGCTGGGTCGTACGTGAGGACCGGAAGCGCAGCGGCAACAACGCAGATGACCGTGCATGGACAGGCTCTATCGCATCCCACGGAGGAGAATGCGATTACTCCACGCCAGACACACTGCATCGAACACCGCGAGGATGACCAGCACTTTGACGATGTGAATGTGCCAGCCCGTCAAGATCAATCCCCGCACTGCGTCGATCGCGTACGTCATGGGATTGAGCCTGGCGATCCACGCGAGCCACGGCGGCATGCTTTCCAGCGGCGCGAGCGCGCTGCTCATGAAGATCAGCGGCAGCGTGATGAAACCCATCACGGAAAAAAATCCGCCATGCCCCTTCATCGAAAACGCCATCCCCAATGAAATGGCGGTAAATCCGATCCCGAGCATCATGCCGATCACGAGGATCAACCCGACGCCCAACCATCCGGTCGCGGGTTCCACGCCGAACAGAAACGCCATACCGAGAATCAGCAGCGCCTGGAAGCCGGTGATGATGGTGACGAAGAGGAAGCGGCTGATGATCAGCGCGCTGCGTTTAATCGGCGCGGCCATCAGCCGCTCGAGAAAACCGTTCTCTTTGTCGAACAACATCTCGATGCCGCCCGCCAGCCCGCTGTTGAGCACGGTCATCACCACCACGCCGCCCGTCATGAACGCGATATAACTCGGCGCCTGGATGCCCTGGATCACGGTCGCGTTCTGGAAGAGATGCCCGAACAAGACCAACCACAACACCGGCTGGGTCAGCCCGAAAATGATGCTCAGCGGTTCGCGCTGGAAGCGCTGGAACCAACGCCGAGTCATGGCGGTCGTTTCCTGGAGGTATGGCGACATTAAGTCCACTCGTCCTTGATCTGATGACCCGTGTAATGGATGAAAACCTTTTCCAGGCTCGGCCTGGTGTACTGGATGGCTTCCAATCTGACGCCTTGCGCGTTGATCACTTCCAGCACCCGCGTGAGGATGGTCTTGGAAGGCGTCACGCGCAGTTCGAGCGAGCCGTTGCGTCGCGCGACCTGCACCACGCCCTCGAGCCCCTTGAGCGCGATGGTCAGCCGCTCCGCCAGCGCGTGGTCCTCACCCTCCGGAGTGAGCGACAGGACGTCGCCCTGCAGGCTTTCCTTGAGCTGTCGCGGGGTGCCGAGCGCTGCGAGTTTGCCGTGGTCGATGATGACCAGGCGATCGCAGAGCTGATCCGCCTCATCGAGGTAGTTGGTACTCATGACCATGGTCATACCCTGGGCTTTGAGTTCCCGGATGTGCCGCCAGATCAACGTGCGGCTCTCCACGTCGAGCCCCAAGGTCGGCTCGTCCAAAAACAGGATCTTGGGCCGGTGAATCAGCCCGCACGCGATCTCCAGACGTTTCTTCATCCCGCCGGAGTAGTTCCCCACGACCTCGTCCGCGCGCTCCTCCAGGCCCACCAACTTGAGCGCCCACCGGGCCCGCTCCAGCCCTTCGGCCTTGGGAAGATGGTACAAATCGGCGAACAATGCGAGATGCTCGCGACCGGTCAACGCGCGATCAACGGCTCGTTCCTGCGGGATGTACCCGAGTAAACTCCGGACCCGCTCGGCGTCGGTCCGCACGCTGGCCCCGCCGACCACGATCTCCCCGGCGTCGGGTTGCAGCAACGTGATCAACATCCGCATCGTGGTGGTCTTGCCGGCGCCGTTGGGGCCCAACAGGCCGAAGATTTCGCCTTCGTACACCTCGAGCGACAGACCATCCACCGCCACGGTTTTGCCGAAGCGTTTGACGAGTCCAGTCGCGGTGACCAGCGGTGTCTGCTTCACGCGGGACGAGCCTCCCCCTGTTGCGCCCGCGACCACGCGGCGATCACCTCTGCCATCTGCTTCATCCCCGTCACCATCGCGGGACCGGGCTGCAGGATGTGGGCGGACTTAATCTCGTACACGTCTCCGTTGCGCACGGCGGCAATCTCGCTCCACCCGGGCCGGGTCGTCACGCGTTCTTTCCGAACCTTCTTTCCGCACCAGGACGCGAACACGATATCCGGGTTTCGGCTCCGCACATCGTCCAGGGACACCACCCGGTCCTTCGCCGATCCGGAGCGGCTCACATCGCCGAACACGTCGTCGCCGCCGGCCATCGCGACGGCTTCGCTCACCCATCCGATCCCCGCGATCAACGGGTCGTCCCACTCCTCGAAATACACGCGCGGCCGGCGCGGCAGAGTCGCGGCGGCCGTCACTGCGGCGGCGCACTCGCCGCGCACCCGATCAATCAGCGCCGTGGCTGCGTGCGTGAGGCCCACCACCCGGCCGAGCAGCTCGATGGCCGCGTACATGCCCTCGAAATCCCGCTGGTTGAGATGCAGCACGGTCATGCCGCGTCGAACCAGCGACGCGGTGATTTCGGCCTGGAGGTCGGAATACGCGACCACCAAATCCGGTTTAAGAACCGACACACGTTCGACATCCACCGTGGTATACGCTCCGACTTTGGGCTTCTTCCGCACTTCAGGCGGCTCAACCGCATATCCACTCACCCCCACCACGCGATCGCCCGCTCCGAGCGCGTACAGAATTTCCGCGCTCTCCGCAGTGAGGCACACGATCCGCTGCGGACCGCGTGGGCCGACTGAGAGATCGGCGGATATGGCGACTGAGCTGGGCATTGGGTGGCCGACTGACGAATCAGCCGTGCGACTTCAAAAGTGGGCGATTATACCACCGGTCGTTGACGACCCTCAAGGCGCGCCGACGGCTACCATTGACCTGCCAACTATGCTAGGCTCTCTTCGTGTTCCACACGTCGAGCCCACGAGCTCTCGCCGCCACGCCTTGCGCGACAACACCCATCGACCACGATTGAGACCGATTCTGACGGTTTTCCTGCTGGCCGTGGCCTGGTCATTCGGCGGCACGGCTTGGGCCGCCGAGGATGAGCCCTCCGCACCGACTCCGCCACCCAGTGACGACCGACCAGCCTCTCCCGTAACCACGCGGCCCGCGGCGCCGGCTACGAACACCACCCCTTCCAAAGACGCCGACTATGTGCTGCGAGCGGGGCTCAGCACGCGCGGACCGGACGACAGTCGGATCGGGATCGCGCTGGCGGCGGAAATGCGCTCGCCCCTGCCGTGGGGAATCGAGGGCGGTCCGGGGCTGGAAGTCGATTTGTGGCAGTCGCAACGCGATTCGAACGTGATCAGTTTTCTCCCAATCTATTGGGCGCTCGACTACCACCCGATCCGCCGTTTTCCGAATGCCTTGTTGTCCGGTCGCTTCGGGTTCGACATGCTGGGCCAGGAAGGTGATGATACCTTGGCGGGCAGAAGTTATTACGCCGTCGGGATCGGTTTGGTCACCCACACGGATCGGCCCAAGAAACTCCTCTGGGAACTCTCCTACTCCCGCATGCAGGGGGCGTTTCCGGGCGTGGCGTTCTCGGTCGGATCTCGCTTCTAAGCGGGCCTGTCTAGGAACGGCCATCTGCGGCGTTGCGCGCATGCTTCGCCAAGCGCGAGGTATCAACGCATTGACAGCGCCGTAGGTCGGCGCGGAGCGCTTTCCGCTGCTCACGTACCCACCTCGTACGCTCCGCTGCGGTGCTCGCGGTGCCTGGCGACCCACCTTCGAAAATGGAATCTCGGAAGTCCCCGCAGGGGGCATCTGACCATTCCTAAACAGGCCCTAATTTGGACTGCCTAGGAACAGCTCTGGAAGCTAAGGTCGACGCGACCGCGTCCGTATACGTGGAAAACGGATCAATCATCCGCAACGGCGGCTTGCCCTCGACCATGAGCGCCGCCCACGTGATCACGTACCGATTCTCGCCCGTCATGAGGCGTTTGATCGCCTCACCCCTGCCGAACGCGCGTGTGTTGCGCGGAGGGTTGGTGATCGCCAGGTCCGCGGCGTGGTCGGTGAGGTACCGGCGGACCCGTCCCTCCTCGAACAGCGCAAAATACAAACCCTGGGACGTTCGCAAGTTGTGATACTCCAGGTCGAGGCTCTTGAGCCAGGGGGCGTCCCAGTCCAGACCTTCGGCTTTCCGAAACGTCTCCAACAGCCACAACTTGGACGCCCAATCCACTCGGCCCACCAGGTGTTCGTAGTCGCCCCGTAAGTCGCTCAACACCCGTTCCCATTCGTCGATGACCCAGTCCATCTCTTCGTCCTGACCGAAGTAGCGGGTTCGGGCCGCGGCGGCGTATCGCTCCTGGATATCGATCGCCGAGATCACGCGTCCGTCGGCCACCTCCACCGGCCACTGTCGCGACGCGTCCCGCGAGATGGCGTGCAGCGCGCCCACGGCGTCCGGCAACACAAGATCGTCGAACGTCTCCCCGTCCTCGATCAATCGAAGCACCAGCGAGGTCGTGCCGATTTTGAGGGCCATCGCCATCTCGCACAGGTTCGAATCCCCGAGGAGGAGGTGAATCCGTCGGTATCGCTCCGGATCGGCCAGCGGCTCGTCCCGCGTGTTGATGATCGCGCGGTTCCCCTGCACCCATTGGAAGAATTCGTTGACGATGTGGTCCGACCGCTGAGAAATCTGGAACGAGACGTCCGGTCGGTCCACCTCGTCCCCGATCCGCACCAGGCCGGATGGCACTCTCGCGGCGCCGACTCGGCCCGCTCCCGCGAAAATCTGGCGGGTGACCAAAAAGGGCACGAGCCGGTCCAGCCCTTCGCGGGTAAAGGGAAACGATCGCCGAACCAGGTAGTTTTCGTGCGACCCGAAGGTGGCGTCGGTTTCGTGGTCGATGTTGTTCTTGATGATGGACGCGGTGTCGGCGAGGTTGGCTTCCTCCAACGCCCGCTGCACGATGAGATCTCCCGCGCGCTCATACGCCACGGCGTCGGCCAGCGTGGCGCACTCAGGGCTCGCGTATTCCACGTGCCCCATGTCCACGTAGAGCCGGCCGGCGTTGAGCAGAAACCCGCCGTTGCCCACCGGCTCGTCGTAGTCGCGATGGTGCAGATCGATCAGGCCGAGCCGTTGTTCGTGGAAGATAAAATCCCGGAGCCGATGGGCGATCCGTTCGGGCGCTCGCAGGCGTTGATCGGCCTGAGTCAGGATGCCGTACTCGGTTTCAACGCCGACGATCCGATCTAGCACGGATGGTTCTCCGAAAGATTAGTGTGTCCCGGCGCCGAGCCAGGGAACAATGAGTTCGGAGACCTCGTTGGGGGTCAGCCGGCGATACTTGGAGGCGCCGGGCGCGCTGCGGTCCAGCACCGCCACCTCGATTCGACGGTCCGCGCTGCAAGTCTGGAGATGCTGCGTCAACCGCGCGTCGTCCGGCGCGGACGTTTCGGGGGCGGTCTGCATGAGGTCTCCGGCAGCCCACGCGCGGAGCGCCGCGGGCAGCGCCTGGGTGAGCGACGCCTCCTGCCACGGACCGGCCGCGTCAACCCGTGCGATGATCGCCTGCCGAGCCGGTTCCGAGGGCGCGAGTACGGCGCGACCCGATACCTCCTCGAACGAGCCGTCATAGTCCACGGTCATGAGCGCGTCCTGGCCCCATCGGGCGCCGACCTGCGCGAGGAGGACCCGCGCGATCAAGGGAGCGCGGAACAGCTCTTCGTACGCCCGTTTGATCAGGGGCGCCAGTCCATACTTGATCAGGCGCATCGCGGTCACGTCGGCCGGCGACCGGTTGAATCCTTCGACGTGCGCCATGTCCAGCGCCGCCGCGCGCAACGCTTCCAAATCCGCGGGGTGGCCCACCCCGCCTAGCGCGATGCGGTCGTACACTTCATAGAGCTTCGAGATACCTCGTTGAAACGTCACGAGCACCACGCCGTCCCGATACGCCAACGCCACGACCGGGCTGCCCTGCAGAAGTTGCGCGTCCACGTAGGCTCGCCGATTGCCAACGGCCTCGGTCCACCGATACGGTTCCTCAAACACCGCGGGCCTCCACCTGGTCGAAATACAGGCGGCGCAAGTGATCGGTCGCCAGCAGGTTGATCCCGTCGGCCGTGATCAACTTCACCACCGGATACAGCCCCTCGGCCGCGTTGACCCCGCCGGTGGCTGAATCGAACTCCGCCGCGCTGTGCAGCAAACGTAACGCGAGCACGGTGGCGTCGTCAGCGTTCATCGCAGCGACGCCCTGAGCGCCCCATCGATGGACATAATGCAAAATGCCGCGAATGGTGGGTGACCCGGAGCCCGACGCGGAGAACTCCACGCCCTCAAACTCCGCGCCGAGAATGTCGTAAAAATAAATCTTCGCGGTATTGGTCTCCAGGTCGTAGCCCGCAAAAATCGGCGCAACCGCGCCGATCCCCTGGACGGCCATGGGCACGTTCTCGCGCAGCAGTTTGGACAACGCGCGCAATTTGCCCTCGAGGCTCAAGTCCTGAAGCTGGCTGCGGCGGTAGTACTTGAACGAATGGTCGAGCACCCGGGCCATTTCAAAAGCCGTGGCCGGCACGCCGGCAATGGCCAACACGCTGTGCCGATCCAGATCCAGCACCTTCTCGGTCCGATCGTGCATCACCACGTTGCCCGCGGTCGCCCGCCGATCACCCGCCACCAACACCCCGTCGCGGTACTTCATGGCCAGCACCGTCGTGCCATGCGCAATCGACGTCGGATCCACCTGGCCACCACCCATCTGCGGCGACCAGCTATACCCGTTGGACTTCAACACCTCCATAAAATCCCCATTCATATGTATTTTCTCTTCATCTCTTCCTTGGTCATTTGTTTCTTCCCCCTGCGAAGCAGACCGGCCGCCAAGAAGGGGTCAGATGCCAGGCGCCGCAAGGAAGTCGCCCGGAGCGTACTGGGTCGTACGTGAGGAGCGGCTTCCGCAGCGGCAACGCCGCAGATGACCTCTTATCGGCGGTCGGTGCTACTGGCCGGTGCGTTGGCGATACCGTTCGGCCTGCTTCGGATCCACCTGCCTCATTCGCTTCAGCAAATTCTCGCGCTCCGGGGATCCCACATCCGGCCTCTTGGGTCCCGTCTCGTCCTGCTTCGGCCCCGGCGCCGGATCGATCGGGCGTTCGCGTCGTTCGGTATCCATCGTCTTCATACGTGACCTCGCGGTGTCATTCGCTCCTGCCAACGTGTCATCCCGGCCGACAGACTCGGGGCCTCTTGAAGGAGACCCAGCAGGAGGCTCACGTCCCGGGGCTCCATCAGCGACCCCAGATCCAACGTCCCGCCGGTTTTGGCGGCAATCACTCCCCACTGCATCGACTCCACTTCGTCCGCGAATCGCGTGACACACAAGCCGCGGATTGCCGCGCGGGTATCACTCGGCGCGTGGTGTACCGCGCGTTCAACGGCATCGGGCGCGGACACGCGCACGGCCCCTCCGTCTCCGTCCAGCCCCCGAAACAGACCTCGCGCCGGGTCGAGGTGGTGATAGGCCAGGTCGAGACTCACCAGCCACGGATCATCGGGTTCGACTTTGGCGTCCGCGGCGAACGTTTCCAACAGCCATCGTTTGGTGATCCAGTCCACTCGTCCACGAAGCGAAGATTGCTCACCGGTCAACGCCGCCAGCGTGGCGGCCCATTCGCGCAGGACCCAATCCATTTCCGGATCCGCGCCCTCCAGCGTTCGTCGCGCCGCGTCGAGGTAGACCGCCTGGAGGTCGAGCGCCGTGAACACGCGTCCATCCCGGAGGCGAACTCCGACTTTCAAGTCCAGGTCCTGAGAAATGGTCTTGACCGCCTCGACCGGTTGCTCGACCGCGACATCGGGCGCGGCGTTGCGCACGATCAGCTCCAGAACGGCCCGGGTGGTGCCGACCTTCAAGGCCGTGCTGTATTCAGCCATGTTGGCATCCCCGAGGATCAGGTGCAGACGGCGGAATCGGGACGGGTCCGCGTGCGGTTCGTCGCGAGTATTGACCACCGGCCGATTATGCATCGTATTGACACTGAGCTCGGTCTCGACGAAGTCCGCGCGCTGGGAAATCTGGTACCGACCCCGAATGTGACCGTTCGAAGACTCGACCCCTGTTTTGCCCGCGCCCACCAGGATCTGGCGGGAGATCAGGAACGGCATCAAGCCGCTCGCGATCCGTTCGAACGGCACGCTCCGCGGCAGCAAGTAGTTGTCGTGGCAGCCGTAGCTGTGCCCGTGGAAGTCGGTGTTGTTCTTGTACACGGACACGTCGCCCGGCTGACCCGCGGCTTCGAGTTGTCGATTTCGACGGCGCGTCGCCTCCCACACGATCAACTCCCCCGCCCGATCGTGCGCCACCAGGTCGGTCACCGAGCGGCACTCAGGCGTGGAGTACTCCGGGTGCGTGTGGTCGTTGTAGAACCGGGCCCCGTTGCTCAACACCAGGTCGCTTTTCATCTCGGTGAAGGAGAACGGCCGGTGCGCGTCTTGCGCCGCGAATTCGTCTTCCTCTTCGTCCTGTTCCAATCGCTCGACCCGAAACCCCCGTGCGTCGCGGTGCGGATCTTCTTCCCGATAGTTCCAGCGCCGCTGGAACGGCGCGTCCAGGTACGCCCGCACCAGTGCCATGGATTCGGTGACGTGATCGACAGAGGCCGTGTGATCGCGGGTAATGCCGTACTCGGTTTCCAGACCAATCAAACCAACCGCAGGGTAGGAAACCGATCGATCAGGCAGGTAAGACATCGAGGCCTTACGAGCCGGTCCGGCTTTTGAAGTCCATCAGCCTGTTCAGGAGCGGGCCAGATGCAAGGCGCCGCGAGCACCGGAGCGCAGCGTACCGTGTGCGTACGTGAGCACCGGACGCGCAGCGGCAACGCAGCAGATGGTCCCTGATGAACAGGCTCATCAGATCACGACGTGAACAGGACGCTCGCTGGACTCACGTCCTGCGCGAAGGGATGCGACACCCACTACCTGTTGCGGATGATGATCCAGCAGCTTGAGCCATTCCTCAGCCGCATCGTCCGGAGGAAGAATCTCGCCCTGCGAGAATTCGGCCTCGATCCCGGACGTCACGTCGTCGATCCCCACGCCGTGTTCGCCGCCCTGCTCCAGCGCGCGCTCGATCGCGCGTTCTTTCGCCCGTTGAGCCACCGCCGCCAAGACCGCGCCGGTCACGACGTCGGACCGGTACAACGTTTCACGAAGACCGCTGCGCAGACGCACCGCGAGCACGCGGGCCGCGTCGTCGCGCGCGAAGAGCCGCTCGATCGAGGCCGTCACCAGCGCCGCGCGCGCGGATGCCGGGTCGCCCCCGTGATCCTTGACGAAGGTGGGATCCAACGGCACCTCACCCAGGTGGATCCGCAAGATCTCGGTCGCGTCCTCGCGGCTGGGACGCCCCACTTTGATCTTCCGGTCGATCCGCCCAGGTCGCAAGATCGCGGGATCGATGAGGTCCGGCCGGTTCGAGGCCACGATGATCACGACGTCCCGCAGCGACTTCACCCCGTCCATCTCCGCGCAGAACATCGGCACCAACGTGTTCGCGATGTTGAGCGCGCGCGTGGACCGACGGGTGCCGAGGATCGATTCGGCCTCGTCGATGAAAATCACGGGCAAGAAACCGGCGGCGCGACGGCTCCGCGCCTGAGCAAACAGGTCGCGAACCAGCCGTTCGGATTCACCCAGCCACATGTTGAGGATCTCGGGACCTTTGACGTGCAGGAACGCGCCGCGAACCGATGGTCCTTTTTCGGTTGCCGAACCGTCGTCCGCGTGCAGCGACGCCGCCAGGCTCGCGGCCGTGGCCTTGCCGATCATGGTTTTGCCGCACCCGGGTGGGCCGTACAACAAAAATCCCTTGGGCGGCTTGAACCCGAAACGCGCAAAGGTCTCGGCATGGAGCAGCGGAGCCTCGATCGATTTGCGAATCGCGGCGATCGCCTCGCGGTGTCCGCCGATCTCCCCCCACGTGACATCGGGCACCTCATCGAGGAGGCGGTCTCGGCCGCCCTTGGCTTCCAACCGCTCGATGGCCACGCGATGACCCGAATCCACGCGCACCTCATCCCCCGGCTGGACGTCGACTCCAACCATCTGTGCGCTCCGGACGATGAATGCCGATTGCCCGCCGGGCTCCTGCCCGATCCGAATCCGGCCGTCGGGCAGGCTGTCCACGACTTTGACCACCGGGCCACCCGTTTCGTAGCCCAACACCTTGATCACCGCAAACGCTTCATTCACCAGGACCTGCGCCCCCACGTGAAGGTCGCCGCGGTCCAGGCGCGGGTCCACGCCGGCCCAGTACTCGGAGCCGCCCACCACCAGGCGAACCGCCTCCGGTTCAGGAACCGCCACCACCACGCCGACGCGGTTCGCCGGAGCCGTTAACTTCTCGACGACGCCTTTAAGTTTCTGATAGTCGGTTTCGGCCTCGCGCCGCGTCCGCTCCTCTTGCAACACCAGATGCCGGATGCGGTACAGCCACTTCTGTTTGGGATCCCCCTCCGCGAGAGAGGCCAGGCATCGATCGATCAAGCCCAACAGAGAGTCCTCGGACGGCTGGTGCGAGGGGGATCTCGGGGCATCAGGCTCTGGCGGAATGGGTCGACGGTCGCTCATGGGCAATGACTCATGGTTGGGTTCGCGCGCGGCGGCGTAGTCTCCCGCTGCGGTGTATCATACCAACGCCCTAGGCGCTAATTCAATCACCGTCTTGCGGCGATCGCCGGTCTCCTGTTACAACAGCGACCATATCGCCCGGAGCCCCACGTGCCCAGCATCGAATTCCCCCTCTCATTCCTTCCACACAAGATGGCCGGGGTGATGGTCCCGTTGTCCGCCCTGCGCTCGACGCGCAACTGGGGCGTCGGCGACTTCGGCGACCTTTCCCCGTTCATGCGATGGATGAACTCGTGCGGGTTCCAGGTCCTGCAACTGCTCCCGCTGAACGAGATGGGGCCCGACGAGACCTGTCCCTACCAAGCGCTCAGCGGCCTGGCGTCCGATCCGATCTACCTCGCGCTCGACCAGTGGGAAGACGTCGTGGAGTCGCCAACCGCCGGCAGGCTCCTGGCCGACGAGGAGTTCTTGCGCGACGTGGCGGCGCGGCGGCAAGAGGATCGCGTGTCGTTCGGAGCCGCGCGTGCGCTCAAAGATCGCGTGCTGCGGACCGCGTTCGCCGACTTCCTGACTCGGCACGGCGGCCCGTACAGCTCACGGGGAGAAGCCTTTCGGGACTTTCGCGAGGCCAACGCCAAGTGGCTGATCCCGTTCGCCCGATTCCGCCTGCTCAAGACTCTTCACCAGCACCACGCATGGTCCGAGTGGCCCGACCGCCTGCAACAGGCCGCCCCCGACGCACTCGCTCGCTTCGACGTGGCCAACTTCAAAGATCTCCTGTACGTCCACTATCAGCAATGGGCGGTGTGGGAGCAGTGGCGGACGGTTCGACGGGAGGCCCAGCAACTCGGCATCCGCATCGCAGGCGACCTCCCGTTTCTGGTCAGTCGCGACAGCGCGGACGTGTGGAGCCGCCAATCCGAGTTCGACCTCACTCACACCATCGGCGCACCCGTGGAGCCCGCCTATCCCGAACAGGACTGGGGGTTGCCCTTATTTCGCTGGCCGGTGGTCGAGGCCGCGGGATTCCCGTGGTGGCGGCAACGTCTCTCCATCGCGCGCGAGTGGTTCGACGCGGTGCGCATCGATCACGTGGTGGGATTGTTTCGAGTCTGGGTGATGGCCACAGGCGAACCGTCGCGCTTCGATCCCTCGGAGGAACCCGAGCAGATCCGGCGTGGCGAGGTCTTTCTCACCATGATCGCCGAGGCCCTCGGTCCCTGCATGCCCATTGCCGAAGACCTGGGGGTGATCCCGCCGTCTGTCCGAGCCACCCTGACGCGCATGGGCATCCCGGGCCACAAGGTGCTGCGCTGGGAGCGCGACGACGGCGTCTACCGAGAGCCCCGGACCTATCCCTTCGCATCCATGGCCACGACCGGTACACACGACACCAGTCCTCTGGCTGTGTGGTGGAAAACAGCCGGCAACGAAGAACGCGCGGCATTCGCCAAGCTGTTCGATCCTAAAGACGTGAAACGAACCGGCGCCTTGGAGCCGGGAGTGTTCTCCCCGGAATGGCACCGCCTGATCCTGGATCGCCTGTTCGGCTCAGGGTCCGGCCTTGTGATCCTGCCATTCCAAGACGTCTTCGGCCACGAAGACCAGATCAACATCCCGGCAACGGTCGGTCCTCACAACTGGACCTACCGAATCCCCTGCACCATCGACGACCTGTCACGTGCGCCGTACGACGAGAAGGCACGGATGGTGAGAGAGCTGTTGACCAAACACGGCAGGATGTCGTCTGGAGAGAAGGTCTGCTTTGATCTCGACCCCGCGTAAGCGGAGCCTGTTCAGGAGCGCGTCAAATGCCCCCTTCGGGGACTTCCGACGTTTCGATTTTTGAAGGTGGGTCGCAAGGCGGAGCGAGCGCCCGCACCGGAGCGTACTGAGTCGTACGTGAGGATTGCCGAGTGCCCGAGAATCCGCACCGCTCCGAGGGAGCGGCTAGAAACCTACTGCCCCACGGATCGCGAAGCAACGCAGCAGATGACCGCTCATGGACAGGCTCTATGCGAGGGCGCGGAAGGGTTCCACGTCGCCCGCGCCTTCCCGCAAAACTTCCACCCGATCATCCACCAACGACACCACACTCGACGGCAACACCGGCAACGGCCCGCACTCCAGAATCAAATCCACATCATGCGCAAACCGCGCTTCCAGGTCGTCCGGGTCCGACACGGTTTCTTCGCTGGACCGATTCGCGCTGGTCGACAATAACGGCTCGCCGAGCTCGGCCACCAGGGCGCGCGACACCGGATGGTCCGGGATGCGGATGCCCACGGTGCGCTGATTGGACTGGAGGAGTTTCGGCGTCTCGCGACTGGCCGGCAACACGAAGGTGTACGGCCCCGGCAGATACCGCTTCAAAATCTTGTACGCGAAATCGGAGACGTTGGCGTATTGGCTAATGTGCGTCAGGTCGGCGCACACGAACGACATGGGTTTCTTGGGATCGCGGCCCTTGATGCGGATCACGCGGTCAACGGCCGAACGCTGGGTGATGTCGCATCCCAGCCCGTAAACCGTGTCGGTCGGATACACGATGATCCCGCCGCTCTTGAGCGCTTCCACGGCGCGACCGATGTACCGCCCCTGCGGATTCTCCGGATGGACCGAGAGCCGGGGCGCGCGGTGGGGTTTCATACCATGCTACTTGGAGTGCTTGGCGACGAAGGCCTTGATGTCCTCCAGATGCTCCAAAATCAGCTTGGCCTTCTTGAGGCCGAACTGAAATGGAAACCGGTCTTCCTCTCCCTGAGTCAACACGAGCATTGGATTACCCTTGTATTCGGATTCACCTACCGGCATCATGGACTCCTTTCCAGCTTGCGAGCCGAGTCGAATTGCTGTAGCCTCCTGCTTCCGACACCATTGGATGACGCCCCATGAGCACGCCATCGCACGTCACGAAAACTCTCATTGAAGAAAAACTGACACGCGACCTGCCCGCGATTCGCGTTGAGGTCGAAGACGAAACATGGCGACACGCGGGTCACGCCGGCGCGGCGACGGGTGGCGGACATTTTATCGTCACCATCGTCTCGCCCAAGTTCGAAGGCCTCAACGCACTCGACCGGCGTCGGTTGGTGTTTCACGTCCTGCAGGCCGAAATGCAAGGCGCCATCCACGCCCTGACCGTCAAAGCCTTTTCCCCCGACGAGTCCCCCACGTGACCAGAGTCCGCTACGCGGGCGGTTCGGATGCGGGGGACGCGGGCGCAACAGCTGGTTGAGCCGCCGTAACGGCTCCTGCTGCAGGGGCCGGTGCCGGGGGTTTGGGAGGCGGCGCGGGTTTCTCGGCTTTAATCCCCTCCTCCCAATGCGGGCCCGAATACTGCTCCGCAGGAATCGGCTGAGCTTTCCAATTGATTTCGAAATTGCCGGCCGCTTTGTTGATGGTCGGCCCGGTTCCGGATACCCCGTTCCACGGCTCGATCACCGCAGTAATCACGAAGTCCGCCCCCTGCTTGCGGGCGTACAGTGCGACCGGATTACCCTTGGACGGCCCCTGGAAAAAATGGACCGTTCCGACAAACCGACGGGCGACTTCAATCACGACCAGCTCCTTCTCCGTGCTGCAAGGCCACAATCCAACGCCGTGAATGGTGCCATAAGACCGCCGGGCAATGCAAGATGGGCTTGTGGTCAGTCACGACTGGAATGCCTATCCGCACCATTTTTTGCAGAGCGGGCCCGGTAAAGGCGTTCCGTGAATCCACCTTCGGCTTCAAAGGTCCGGGCTTGCGCCGCGATCTGGCGGTCTAAAAGAGCCGTGGCCACGGCTATGAGCGTCAACGCGGCATTCGCCGCGATTTCAGGATAGGTGGACGTGGTGGACGACATGGACTGGGGATCCCGTCCACTGAGTCCACCCAGTCGACGTCGTCCACTCTCCTGATGAATCTCTTTAGCCCACTGGGCCACCGCGTCAGCAGTGTCCGGACGCCGGTCGATCAAGTTCTTCCGGCGTAGATCCTTCCGTTCCCAGAGCGCGCGCCTGTTCTGGCGCAGGAAATCCTCGTAATCCAACCGGAGTTCCTCCAGACTGGCTCGCGCCACGTTCGTCAATTTAATTTCCATCTTCTTCGATGTGCCGCTGGCCTGACTCCCCTCGGCAATGTTCTGTACCCCGGAACGCGCCGCCTGCACCATCTGATCATGGGTACGACTGCGTTTGTCGATGTAGCGATCGCAAAACCGCACCGTGACATCATAGGCGAGCTGCGCAACGTGAAAACTCTTGAGCGTGCGATATCCGCGGTGCTTGGGGACGAGCGGCTCACGCATCAGCCGCCTACCCTGTTTTTGTTTGCTGCTCCGGGCGCGTCTTCCAGCGCTTGTGAATCCAGATCCAATGATCCGGACGTTCGCGGACGCGACGTTCGATCACCGCGGTATACCGCTGGGTATTCTCGACCAGATCGGCGTCCGCGACGGCAGCCGGGTCATCGGCGGTCGGATTCTCATAGCCCAACGGAGGTTCAAAGACGATGCGATGGCGCGTCGGGTCGCGCGGATCACGCGAGATGAACACCGGGACCACCGGACTGCCGAACCGTTTGGCCAACACGGCAACCACGCCGAGCGTGCAGGCCGAGCGTCCGAAAAACTCCACAAACACCCCCTGCCCCGGGCCCATGTTCTGATCCAGCACGTACCCCATCGCCTCGTTGCGGCGCAAACGCCCGACCACCTCTTTGAGCGACTGATCTTTGAAGATCGCGCGAATCTTGAGCCGCCGACGCTGCTCGGCCCAGAACCGGTCGAGGACGCCATTGCGCAGTTTTCTGGTCACCAGATTAACCTGATACCCCTGCGCCGCGAAGACGGTCGCGAGCAACTCAAAATTGCCGTAATGCGCGGTCAGAATCAGCAGGCCCTTTCCCTGCGCGAAGGCGTCGCGGACAATGTGCTCGCCTTCAACCGTCACGATCCGGTCGAGCTCGCCCCGGGCCACCATCCGCGGGAGCCGAAAGAACTCCACCGCACTTTGACCGAATTGCCGATACATCCCGCGGATGGTCGCTCGTCGCCGCGAACGGGACACCTCCGGCATTGCCCAAGCTATTTGTTCGAGAGCTACTCTGGTACGAGGGTACACCACGAAATACGCCGCCTCCCCGAGACGGCGGCCCATCCAAAGCGCCGCACGAAGCGGCAACGCCGCGACCGCGGATTGGATGGCCCGCAACACGGCCCACACCACCCGCGTCCCGATGCCCGCGGGCCGCGTGTCGGCTTCGTTCTCGTTGAGGGTCACGCCAGCTGTCGGCGCTTGGTGGTCAGTGATGGGGGAGGTCACGATGCGTTGGCCATACCATCGAGCAGGGTCGTCGTAGCGCGGTCAGCATATCATATCCCGACCCCGACCAGCACGGGATGTCGCATCGAGCACCCGGGCTGTTTCGCGGCGCCGTTGACACGGACATCCCGCCTGACTATGATACCGGCGGTTGATCCACGATGGACGCGCGCGGGACCTTCGCGTCATGCACGATCTTCACTGGAGGGATGCCATGTCGAACCCATTAGATTCGTTGCCGACGACGATCGGCCTCGGATTTGTCTTGACGTTGGTGTTGTATTTCGTCGTCAAAGCGTTGGTCTAAGAGGGGGCGCCAATATGCAATGGATCTCGATCATCTTCCGTTGGGGCCACTTCCTGGCCGGCATTACGTGGATTGGTCTCTTGTATTACTTCAACGCGATTCAGGGTCCGTACCTGAAGGCTGTCTCGGCTGAAGCCAAAGGCGAGGCGTTCAAACATCTCGTGCCCAATGCGCTGTGGTGGTTTCGCTGGGCCGCGCTGGCGACCTGGGTGTTCGGCGCGCTGTTGCTCGGCCACGCCCGCTTCGTGAACGCCTTCACGCTGCAGGGCACCGAGGCGGTCATCGGCATGGGCTCGTGGCTGGGCACGATCATGCTGATCAATGTCTGGGCCATCATCTGGCGCAACCAGAAGATCGTCTTGGGCATGGTTCCGGCCAAGCCGGAAGAGAAGACCGCAGCCGCGCGCAAGGCATTTCTGGCCTCGCGCGTCAACGTCATGCTCTCGATTCCCATGCTGTTCTTCATGGCGTGCTCGGCCCACGGACTGGGCCTGTTCCTATTGATGTAACGCAAGAAATTTCAGAACAGAGGTGTTCGCAGGGGCGTCCGACTTGGACGCCCCTGGCGTTTTAGATCTCGGGAGCCTGTTCAGGAATGCGTCAGATGCCAGGCGCCGCGAGCACCGGACCGCAGCGTACTGGGTCGTACGTGAGGACCGGAAGCGTAGCGGCAACGCCGCAGATGACCGTTCATGGACAGGCTCCTAGAGGATCGCAGAGACGTTCTCGGGCGGACGGCCCAGCGCCGCTTTGCTTTCTGATAGGACGATCGGTCGCTCAATCAAGATCGGATGCGCGACCATGGCTTTGATGAGCTGTTGGCGCGTCAGGTCGGGTCGATCCAGTTTCAGTCCCCTGTACTCATCCTCTTTCTTCCGCATCAGATCGCGGGGTTCCATCTTGAGCAGCAAAAGGATGCGGTCCAGCTCCGACGCGGACGGAGGATGCTGGAGGTATTCGATAACCGTGGGTTCGATGCCTTTGGCGCGGATCAACGCCAACGTCTTGCGCGACGTGCCGCAGCGTGTGTTGTGGTAGATGGTAACCGCGCTCATCGACGCTTGCGCCCCGCCGTCTTCTTTGCCGCTGCGGGTGCCTTCTTCTTGGCCGGTGCGGGCGCCTTCTTCTTAGCGGGCGCCCGACTCGCGCCGCCCTTGGCCCGTATGCCGCGCACGGCTTTGGCCGACGACCCTCCTGCGCGCGGCGTCCGTGCCGGGCTCGTCGCCCGACCCGCCGTACTCGGTCGCGAGCGGCTCCCGTCGTCCGTGAAGGTTGCGTGACATCGCTTGCAGGTCCATCGCCGCGTTTCGAGTTCAAATGACACTGTGGTCCAATCACACTTCGGACAACGCATAGGCCCTCCTCGCCTCGTTCAGAAAATCCCCCCATCCCCCCTTTGACAAAGGGGGGCAAGGGGGGATTTGTTGTGCTGTTTACGCCAGTTGGTGTTCCCTGAACTCCATGACCCGCACGCGGACCTCGCCGGCTTCGGTACTGATCACCCGCCGCGTCCCCGGCACGAATACGCCATTGAGATTCGCATGTTCGTCCGAAATACTGTCCACCTGCTTGATCGCGCCGTCCTGCGGGTTGAAATAGTAGACGGTATAACGCGTGGTCAGATGCCGGCCGTCCGGCATGGTCATCGCGTCTTCCACGTTGATGGTGAACCGCACCGGTCCCATGCTACGGTTGATTTGGCGAATGTGGTTTCCCAAGACCCGGTAGCGCGAGTTCATGGCGTCGCCCTGGATCAGGAGCAGGCGGCCCAACGGATGACCATCGTCCTCCCCGAGTCCGAGTGTGTGTCGTCCGTCGGACTGCTCGAACGTCCGATGCCCCCGATGCACCGCCATCATGCCGATCTGGCCTTCAGCCCATTTCTGGGCGTCGCCATCCGACAACGACACCTTGATCGTCTCGGGCAGCTCGACCAGCACGTCGCCCTCGGCCTGTTTCCCCGCTTCCCGAATAGTCAGGCCCGCACGAAATCCCTTGAAGTCGGGTTTCCAACGATAGGTCGATTCGAATGCGTGCTGCAGCACCTCGCGCGCCTTGGGGTCGTCGGCCACGGTGACCGGTTCGGCGGCATCTTGGTAGGTCTTCATCGCATCCCCCTCGGTGTGAGTGAGCAGGGGGAGAGCCTAGCGAGTTGCGCGGAAAATTACAAGGCCACACGCCGGGCAGCTGGAACGTGACCGCCTGGTCAGTTTTAGCACTCGGTGATGACCCAACTACTGCAGGACACCTAGGATCGCGATCGACCGCGGTCCGGTCCCTGCGGGCACTTCGCTTCCCACTTCGGTCAGCGCGCCGGTGCTCTGGTCAATGTTGAACGTGGTGAGGTTCCCAATGGAGACGTTCGCCACATACGCGAACCGCCCCGACGGGTCCACGGTCACGGAGAGCGCTCCATCGCCCGCCAGCACCTCGGTGCCTATCTCGGTCAGCGCCCCACTGACTTGATTAATGCTGAACGTAGTCACGTCGTCGGAAATTTCGTTCGCTACGTACGCAAACCGCCCCGACGGATCCACGGTCACGGACACCACTCCCACCCCCGCCGGCACCTCGGTGCCCACCTCGGTCAGCGCCCCGCTAGTTTGATCGATGCTCAAGGTCGTCACGTCGTTAGAGTTGCGGTTCGCCACGTAGGCGAACCGCCCTGACGGGTCCACTGTCACCGAACGCGGTTCGCCAGTCGCCACTTCGGTCCCCACTTCGGTCAATGCGCCGGTGGTAGGATCGATGCCGAACGTCGTCACGCCGCCTGAGTTCAGGTTTCCGACGTAGGCAAACCGGCCGGACGGGTCCACCGTTACCCAGTTCGGCGCATCCCCCGCCAGAACGTCCGACCCTACCTCGGTCAGCGCCCCGGTAAGCTGATTGACACTGAACGTCGTCACATCATTGGAGTTACCGTTCGCCACGTAGGCGAACCGCGCTGAGAGATCCACCGTCACGGAGTACGGGCCATCCCCGGCCAGAACTTCCATTCCTACCTCGGACAGCGCCCCCGTTGTCTGATCGATGCTGAACGTCGTCACATTGTCGGAGAGAAAGTTCGCCACGTACGCAAACCGCCCGGTGGGATCGACCGTCACCTGGGTCGGACGGCTCCCCGCCGCCACTTCGGTCCCTACCTCGGACAGCGCCCCCGTGGTCTGATTGATGCTGAAGGTGGTCACGTCGTCGCTTTCGTTCGCTACATAGGCAAACCTGGAAACGGCTCTGACCGGCGCGGCGGCCTCCGGCGTCAGGGCCACACCGAAGGGAAATCCTCTTGTGCTCGTTGAGCCGATCTTGGTCAGCGCCCCAGTCGCTTGATCAACGCTGAACGCCGTCATAACGTTGAACCCTTCATTCACCACGTAAACAAACCGCCCTGAGGGGTCCACCGCCACCGCGTTGGGGAGGGCCCCACCTCCTGCCTCTGTTTCCACCTCTGTGCCCACCTCGGTCAACATCCCAGTCATGGAATCGACTCTGAATGTTGTGACGTCATCCGACACTGCGTTGGCCGCGTACACCCACCGACCAGTCGGGTCTATGGTCAGGGACTCCGGTGTGGTCCCCGCCGAAACCGCCGCGCCCACCTCCGTGAGCGCTCCAGTAGCCTCATCAATACCAAACGTCGTGACGCTATCGGAACCTGAATTCGCCACGTACGCAAATCTCCCTGACGGGTCCACCACGATGGAACGAGGCCCGTCGCCCGTGGAAACCTCCGTATCAACCTCTGTTAGCAACCCAGTCGTTTGGTCAATACGAAACGTGGTGACATCGCTTGAGGCCAGGTTGGCTACGTATACAAACCGCCCGGTGGGATCCACTGCAATTGCAACGGGCCCGATTCCTGCCGCCACTTCGGTGTCCACCTCAGTCAACGCACCCGTTGTTTGGTCGATGCCGAACATCGTGACGTTGTCTGAAGAGGAACTACTGCTTGCGACATACGCAAACCGCCCGGTTGGATCAATCGCGATGCCAAATGCCCCAACATCCGCCGGGACCTCCGTCCCGACTTCGGTCAAGGATCCAGTGACGGAATTGATACGAAACGCGGTAACGTCGTTGGAGCTGCTATTGACGACGTAGGCAAAGCGACCAGACGGATCCACTGTGACTGAAAATGGAAGATCCCCTGTAAACGCGTAGCCCCGGTGGCGTAATTGTCCCGTAGCACTATCTACGTAGTAAATTGATATCGTATCATCGTCGCGGTTCGTCACGTAGGCAAAGCGCGGGAAGGGGGTCGTGAACTTCCAGGTGAACTCAGCCGCCAGGGGATTGCCCGCGGTATCGGTGACGGCGGTCGTCAGCCGCGCCGTGACCGTCGCCCCGCCGAGTAACGGCGCGGCCGGAGAAAACGTCGCGGTAGCGCCGGAATAGGAGACCACCCCCGCGAGGTTGTTGCTCCCAGTACTGACCAGAAACGTCGCCGTGGTCAGAGTTGCCGGATCGATCGCCTCCGAAAACGTCGCGGTCACCACACTATTGAATGGCACAGTTGTGGCGTTGCTGGCGGGGCTGGTTGCCGTGACCGTCGGCGCGATCGAGCCCCCGCCGCCACCGCTGCTGCAGGCTCCCGTCCACAGGAGCAGGAGCAGTGCCCCTCCACGTCCGACCACGCCATACCCCTGGGGGACGAACCACGCGCAGGAGAATCCTTCGGACCGCATGGACATACCTCCAATTGATAATGGGGTGCGGTCAGTGTGCGCCACCATCGAGCGCGGAGTCAAGCGGCGGTGGGGTCCACACCGAGCGGCATCAGGATCAGACGGCTAGAGCCTCGCTCGTCTCGCCCCCTTCGTCTTTCCAGCATCTTCGCGAGTTTACGCCCGCACGCCTTGATTAGGCCTCGTCGATGCGATAGGCTGCACGTGCGTCCGACTATTGTCTCATCCCATGAACGAACGACCTGCAACCGCGATTGATCCGGTCTGTGGCATGACCGTGGATGCGGCCAACCCTCGCGGTGGGACGCATGTCCACGCGGGCGCCACCTACTATTTCTGCAATTCCGGCTGTCGTGAACGGTTCACGGCAGACCCGAATCGCTATCTTGCTCCACAACAACAGCCCCAGCTTGTGACGATCGGCCCGCCGCCGGCTCACCATCGCCCGTCACCGCCACCTCCTGCGCCGCCGGGCGCGAAGGTCGAGTACGTCTGCCCCATGCACCCGGAGGTGATCAGCGATCGTCCCGGTCCGTGTCCCAAGTGCGGGATGGCGCTCGAGCCGCGGATCGCCCAAGTCGACGAAGGGCCGAATCCTGAGTTGATCGACATGACCCGACGGTTCTGGGTCGGGGTAACGGTGGGGTTCCCGGTCTTCGTGCTGGCCATGGCCGACCTGCTGATTGGGCCGGCCCTGCGCGAACTGATTCCGATGGCTGCGTCGAACTGGATGCAGTTGGCGTTGGCCACGCCCGTGGTGCTGTGGGCGGGGTGGCCGTTTTTCCAGCGCGGGTGGACCTCGCTCGTCACCCGAAACCTCAACATGTTCACCTTGATCGCAATGGGTGTGGGAGCGGCCTACGTGTACAGCGCGGCTGCCACCATTGCGCCCGGACTGTTCCCGCAGGGCTTCCGGATGCACGGCGCGGTGGAGCCCTACTTCGACACCGCGGTAGTCATTACCGTCCTGGTGCTGCTCGGTCAAGTGCTGGAACTGCGCGCCCGCGGCCGGACCGGCGCGGCGATCCGGGCCCTGCTGGGCCTTACGCCCAAGACCGCACGCGTCGTGCGCGACGGACGCGAAGAGGACATTCCCATCGAGCGCGTGCAGCGCGACGACGTGTTGCGCGTTCGCCCGGGCGAAAAAATCCCGGTAGACGGGGTCGTGATCGAAGGACACACGTTTGTGGATGAATCGATGATCTCGGGTGAACCCATTCCGGTGGAGAAACACGCGGGTGGCCGCGTGATCGCGGGCACGATCAACGGCACCGGGACGTTGCTCATGAGGGCCCAGCGGGTTGGCGCGGAGACCTTGCTCGCGCAGATCGTGCGCATGGTCGGCGAGGCTCAGCGAAGCCGCGCGCCGATTCAGCGCCTGGCGGACACAGTCGCGGCGTATTTCGTCCCCGCCGTGGTCGCGGTCGCCGTTCTCTCGTTCATCGCATGGACAGTGTGGGGGCCCGAACCGCAACTCGCTCTCGCATTGGTCAACGCAGTGGCGGTCCTGATCATTGCCTGTCCCTGCGCGTTGGGGCTCGCCACGCCCATGGCGGTGATGGTTGGCGTGGGTCGCGGCGCGCAGGCCGGAATCCTGATCAAGAACGCCGAGGCCCTGGAAACGCTCGAACGCGTAGATACACTCCTGGTAGACAAAACCGGGACCTTGACCGAAGGCAAGCCGAAGCTGACCGACGTGGACGCGGCTGTGGGCTTTTCCCCCGACGACATCCTCCAGCTCGGAGCGAGTCTCGAAGTCGCGAGCGAACACCCGATCGCTGCCGCGATCGTGGCGGGGGCAGCGACCAGCGGTATGAGGCTTTCCAAGGTGGACGGATTCGTGTCGTCGACCGGACGCGGCGTGATGGGAACAGTGGAAGGGAAACGCGTGGTCCTGGGGACCCAGGCGTTCCTCGACTCGCAGGGTATCGCACTGGGCGAACTCCTGCCGCAGGCCGATGCTCGGCGCCGTGACGGGGCCACGGTGGTCTGGCTCGGCGTGGACGGTAAGCCCGCGGGCCTGTTCGCGGTGGCTGACCCGATCAAATCCACCACGCCCGAGGCAATCGACCAGTTGCGGAGGGAGGGACTGCGCATCGTGATGGTCACGGGTGATTCGCGCATGACGGCGGAGGCCGTGGCGTCTCGCTTGGGCCTGGAGGACGTCCGGTCGGAGGTCCTTCCGGAGCACAAGTTGGACATCGTGAAAGCGCTCCAGGCCGAGGGACGGATTGTCGCCATGGCCGGCGACGGCGTGAATGACGCCCCGGCGCTGGCGCAGGCCCACGTGGGGATCGCCATGGGTGCGGGGACCGACGTGGCCATGCAGAGCGCGGGCATCACCCTGGTCAACGGCGATTTGCGCGCCATCGCGCGGGCGCGCCGGCTGAGCCGCGCGACCATGCGGACTATCCGGCAAAACCTTTTCTTCGCGTTTGCGTACAACACGGTGGGCGTGCCGGTGGCCGCGGGGTTGTTGTACCCGTTCGCGGGTGTGTTGATTAGTCCGATGTGGGCGAGCGCGGCGATGAGTTTCAGTTCGGTCTCGGTAATCGCCAACTCGCTACGCCTCCGCCGTTCCTCGCTGTGAGAGCCTGTCCATGACTGGTCATCTGCGGCGTTGCCGCTGCGCTTCCGGTCCTCACGTACGCACCCTGTACGCTCCGGTCCGGTTCTCGCGGCGCCTTGCATCTGACGCAGTCCTGAACAGGCTCCGCATTCGCGGGAACTTGATAACTACGCCAAGTTCATCATCTTCTTGCCGCTGACTGGACACCTGATTTAGACTACCTGCTCGACAATGACTGACGACAACTGGATTTTTGACGCCGACGAGGTGACGTTTGAGGAGCGCGTGGTGGCGCGGTCGCACCAAGTGCCGGTGTTGGTGGACTTCTGGGCTGAGTGGTGCGGACCTTGCCGTTATCTGGGGCCGATTCTGGAGGAGGTCGTCGAAGACTTCGAGGGGCAGGTGCTGCTCGCCAAGGTCGACACGGATCGCAATCTCAGCCTGGCTCAACGCTACCGGATACAGACGATCCCCAATGTGAAAGCGTTCTCCAAGGGAACCGTCGTGAATGAATTCGTGGGGGCGCTCCCCGAACCCGCCATTCGGCAGTTCATCCAACGACTGATTCCCACTAAAGCCGACGCGCTGGCTGATCAGGGTGCGGCCCGGGAGCAGGCCCAGCAGTGGGAGGACGCGTTGCAGTGTTATCGCGACGCGCTCGCGATCGACGCGTCCCACACGGCCGCGGTGGTCGGTGAGCTCCGCGTGCTGGTGCACCTCGCGCGGTGGGAAGACGCCAGAGCCGTGTACGACCGCCTACCCGGGCCGGTACAGGTTCGCGACGACGTGACCGCGCTCAAGGCGCGGATCGATCTGGGTTGGGTCGGCGCAGGCGGGCTATCCATCGCGGATCTGGAGGCTGCCGTCAGCGGGCATCCCGGCGATCTGGAGCCGCGATTCCAACTCGCCGCCCGATACGCGGCTGCACAGCGCTATCGCGACGCACTGGACGCGTACGTCGCGATTCTGGAGAAAGACCGGCACTTTAAGGATGGTGCGCCGCGCAAGATGATGCTCCAGATTTTCGAGGTGGTCGGCATGCGAAGTCCGCTCGCGGAGGAATACCGCGAAAAGCTCGCTCGCCTCATTTACTAAGTCACGATCAGCTGGTGACGACCCCACGCAAAAACACATCCCCCCTTGCCCCCCTTTGTCAAAGGGGGGATGGGGGGATTTTCGCACGGCGGGACCGATTGGGCATGCGACCAGCCATCACGTGGATAGCCAGCCTGAGTCTCACACTTGTAGCCGCGACGTTCGCGGCCGCGCCCATCGAGGCCCGTCCGAAGAAGTCGGACGCGTACCCGCCGCAGACGCTGTATGACACGTTGCCCAGTCCGCCGTTTCACCTCTACCCGCTGCTCGCTCCGCCGATCCCGGCGTTCAATCTCCAGACAGCGGCGAAGATCGAACTCGGCAAGACCCTGTTCTTCGATCCCCGCCTCTCCAGGGACAACACCCTTGCCTGTGCCTCGTGCCACGTGCCCGCGCTGGGATTCTCGAACGGCCAACGCGTGGCCAAGGGAACCGACGGACGGATCGGGACGCGCAACGTGCCGTCTCTCTACAACGTCGCGTATCGGACGCAGTTGTTCTGGGATGGACGCGTCTCATCGCTGGAACAACAGGTCCTGGAACCGATTCAGAACCCGATCGAAATGGGCCAGGACCTCCGACAACTCGTCGCGGAGCTCAACGCCGTGCCGGGTTATCTCGCCGCGTTCCGCGCGGTGTTCGGAACCGGCGTCACCGCGGACGGCATCGCCCAAGCGATTGCGGCGTTCGAGCGGACGATCGTGTCCAGCCGCTCCCCGTGGGATCGGTTTATGGCCGGCGACGACGCGGCGTTATCGGATTCCGCCAAACGAGGGGTCCGCATTTTCAACGAACGCGCCAAGTGCGTGACCTTGCCACAACGGGCCGAACTTCACCGACAACCAATTTCACGCCCTGGGCTTGCCCGCGCGCGACGGCATCCCGACCGACCAGGGACGATACGCGGTAACCTTGAACGACGATGACCTGGAGACCTTCCGGACCCCGTCGCTGCGACAAGTCGCTGACAGCGCGCCCTATATGCACAACGGGATGTTCGCCACCCTGGAAGACGTGCTGGAGTTCTACGTCAAAGCCGAAGGGCAACCCGCCCATCGGCACCCGCTGATTACGCCGCTGGATCTGCTCACGGAACAGGACCAGAAGGACTTACTGGCGTTCATCCGCTCGCTGCAAAGTCAACCGGTGGTGGTCATTCCGCCGCCGTTGCCCCGGTAACCGGGGACTAGACCTCGTCGTCGGACTCTGCCATGATCACGCGACAACGAGCTGTCATCGTCAGGATAGGAAAGGAACACGCCCATGCTCCGCTTCGTTCGTCGATGTGTCCAGTTGAGTCTCTTGCTGTTGCCTCCCCTTTCGCTCCTGGTCGATCCGGCGGGGGCGGCTCCGTCCCCGTGCGCCACCCCGAATCCTTTCCCGCCCGCGTCGACGGTCCGGCTCGTCACCGCGTTCTCGGGCTTGAAGGCGCCGATCGGCCTCTCGCACGCGGGTGATGGATCGGGGCGGATCTTCATCGTCGAGCAGCGCGGAACGATTCAGGTCCGCAGACCCGGACAGAGCTGGGCCAAGACGTTTCTCGACATCAGCGACCGCGTGACCTCGGGCGGCGAACTGGGGCTGCTGGGACTCGCGTTTCACCCCGACTTCGCCGAAAACGGCCGGTTCTTCGTCAACTACACCGCGCGGACCGGCGGCCTCCACACCGTGATCTCCGAGTTCCGGGTCAACGACAAACTCGATGAAGCCGACGGCCGGATCGAACGGATTCTCCTGGCGATCCCGCAGCCGTATTCCAACCACAACGGTGGAGAAATCGCGTTCGGACCCGATGGCTTGCTCTATATCGCCATGGGCGACGGCGGATCCGGCAACGATCCTCAGGGCAACGGTCAGAACCTGTCCTCCTTGCTCGGAAAAATCCTGCGCATCGACGTCGACCGATCGGAGGGGGAGAAGGCCTACGGGGTTCCGCCCGACAACCCCTTTGTCAACCGCAAGCGCGCGGCGCCGGAAATCTGGGCGTATGGCCTGCGCAACCCCTGGCGAATGGCCTTCGATCCGGCGACCGGCTGGCTGTTTGCCGGAGACGTGGGCCAAAACACGCGCGAAGAGATCGACCTCATTCGCAAAGGGGGCAACTACGGCTGGAACGTCATGGAGGGAACGGTCTGCACGCCCGGCGTCAATCGCCGCTGCAAACCCTCGGGGTTCGAGCCGCCGATTATCGACTACGCGCGATCAAAAGGGACCACCGTGATCGGCGGGCGGGTGTATCGTGGACACGCCATCCCTTCGCTCTGCGGCGTCTACGTCTACGGCGATTTCAACTCGGGGACGATCTGGGGACTCCGTTATGACGACGGCGCGGTGATCGAACAGCAACAGCTCGTGGACTCCGGCCGCAGCGTCTCGGCGTTCGGTGAGGATCAACAACGCGAATTGTACGTGGTGGACTACGCGGGAGAGATCCTCAAGATCGTGCCGCCGTAACCCCGCGTGTTCACGTCGGCATCAAGGAGATTGTTATGCCCTCCGCTGTGACCCCGTCATGTCGTGCAGCGTTCCTGGCGTCATGCGTCCTCCTCACCATGGCCGTCCCGGTGTCGGCCGCCGGCGTGACTCCCTGCTCCACCGCCGACCCGTCGTCACGTATGCCCAAGGTTCGTCTCGCTTCGGCCTTCTCGGGGTTCATCATGCCGGTCGGGATCTTCCACGCAGGTGACGGGTCTCTGCGGCAATTCATCGTCGAACAACGGGGCGTCATCAAGCTCCAGCGTCCGGCCCGACCCGGATTCACCACGTTCCTGGACATCGTCGGTCGCGTCACCTCCGGCGGCGAGTTGGGCCTCTTGGGGCTCGCGTTCCACCCGAACTTCGCCGACAACGGTCGCCTGTTCGTCAATTACACCTCGTCCCAGGGCGGGCGGCACACCGTGATCTCCGAGTTCCGGGTGGGAGAGACACCCGACGAGGTCGATCCACGAACCGAACGCATTCTGCTGACGATCCCCCAACCATATAAGAACCACAACGGCGGCGACCTGGCGTTTGGGCCGGATGGGTTGCTCTACATCGCGCTCGGCGACGGGGGGAGCAAGAACGACCCGCATGGAAACGCCCAGAACCTGTCGACACTGCTGGGCAAGATTTTGCGGATCGACGTTGATCGTCGGGATCCCAAGTTGCCGTACGGCCTTCCACCGGATAACCCGTTCGTCGGTCGAGCGGGGGCTGCGCCGGAAATCTGGGCCTACGGCCTGCGCAACCCCTGGCGCTTCTCGTTCGATGCGGTGACCGGGTGGCTGTTCGCAGGCGACGTGGGCCAGGGCGCGCGCGAAGAGATCGACCTGATCCGCAAAGGCGGCAACTACGGCTGGAACGTCATGGAGGGCACGATCTGTACGCCGGGCGTGAATCCCGGGTGCGCGCCAGAGGGTTTTGAGCCCCCGCTCCTCGACTACCGGCGCAAGGAAGGCACCACCGTGATCGGCGGGCGGGTGTATCGCGGCACCGCCATTCCGGCGTTGTGCGGCGTCTACGTGTATGGCGACTTCGGGTCGGGACGGATCTGGGGTTTCCGGTATGACGGGAACACGGTCACCGGCCAGAAACAACTGCTCAAAACAGGCCGACGGATCTCGGCTTTCGGGGAAGATGAGCAGCGGGAATTGTACGTCGTCGACTACGAAGGAGAGATTCTCAAAGTTATTCCCTAACACCCCGCACGCAACCACCCCTTCTCCAGGGCGGCTTGCGCTCCACCCGCTCCTCCAGATCGCTCATGTCGTCAGCTTATTGAACCGGCCTCCGGCTTCTGGCCGGGTCGACCGCGTCTTGCAGCCTATCTCCGAGCAGGTTGAACGCCAGCATGGTGATGACGATCACGAGACTGGGGAACACGATCACGTGTGGATAGAACTTGATGGCCGACCACCCCTCCCCGGCCAGGCTGCCCCAACTGGTCTGCGGAGGCGCGATCCCCAGCCCGACGAAACTCACAGTGGATTCGGCCAGGATGCCCGCCGGAATCCGGAACGTGAGGGTCACGATCAACGGCCCGATGGTCTGAGGCAACAAATGCCGGAACAGAATCCGGGCGTGACTGGCTCCCGAGGCTCTGGCGGCTTCGACGAACGGTTGTTCGCGCCAACGCAGGATTTCTCCGCGCATCAATCTCGCCACCGTCATCCACCCGACCAGGCTGATCGCGGCGACCATGCTGGGCACTCCGCGCCCGAGCCACAGGCTGAGTAAAATGATGACCAGCAAGTCTGGCACGGCGTGGAACGCCTCCAGACTCCGCATCATCACCTGATCCGTTCGCCCACCCACATAACCCGAGACCGCGCCGTACGCAGTGCCCAACGCAAGCGCGACCAGCGCGGAACCGAGTCCGATCAGCAGCGAAGTGCGCGTGCCGTAGATCACGCGGGACAACAGATCGCGGCCCAGCCGGTCGGTCCCCATCCAGTGCGCCTCCGAGGGCGACACATAGAGGGCCGTGGTGTCTTGCGCGTCGTAGGGATAGGGCGCGAGCGCGGGTGCGAACACCGCCACCAGGAACACGAGCGCCACCACCCCGACGTTGATCCCGGTCATCGGAGCGGAGTCACTCGAGCCTGATGCGAGGGTCGAGCCGAGCGGACACGATGTCTGCGAGCAGATTGGCGGCGACCAGGAGCCCGGCATACAACAGCGTCACGCCCATGATCAACGGGTAATCCCGGTTGGTGACGGCCGTGATAAAGAACCGCCCCATTCCGGGCACGGCGAAGAGGAACTCCACCACAAACGACCCCGTGATCAGCGTCGCGGTGAGCGGGCCGAGCACCGTCACCACCGGCATCAGCGCGTTGGGCAGTTGGTGACCGATCAAGACGGCGCGTGCGCTCAACCCTTTGGCGTACGCCGTCTTCAAGTAGTCTTGCCGCGAGGTGTCCAGCAGGCTGGACCGGGTCAACCGCGCGATGTAGGCCGCAGGCGCCAGACCCAGCGTCAATGCAGGGAGCACTAGATATCGCGGTCCTTCCCACAAGGCCGGCGGTAGCCAATGCCACTGGTGCGCCACGATCAATACCAACGCCACACCGAGCACGAAGTTCGGCAGCGCCACACCCGCGGTGGCCAGCACCATCGCTCCGTGATCGATCCAGCCGCGCGGACGATGACCCGCGGCGATGCCGAATCCCAACCCCAGCACCACGGCCACGCTCAACGCCATCATGCCGAGCCCGAACGACACCGGAAACGTCTCGACCAGAATCGTGGACACGTCGCGTCCGAGGTATTTGAACGACGGGCCCAAATCTCCATGTGCGACGCCCCCGATGTAGCGCACGTATTGAAGCCACAGCGGGTCGTCCAAGTGGTACTTGGCTTCGACGTTTGCGCGAATCTCCGGAGGCAATTGTCGTTCGGAATCGAACGGCCCCCCGGGGGCCGCACGCAGGAGCACGAAGGTCAGGGTCGCGACCAGCCACAACACGCCGATTCCCCACACCAGGCGGCGAAGGATCAGCCGGATCATTTCCGCCCCGTGTCCATGGCAATGCCTTGCAGCGAGAGAATTTCCATCGCGTTCAAATCAAACCCTCTGACCCAGGGCTTCACCAGGATATTCTGGACGTGCGTGAACAGCGGGACAATCGGGACGTCTTCTTCGGTCAAGAGTCGTTGCGCCTCACGATACATGGCCCAGCGCCTCGCCGCATCCGTCTCGCTCGCCGCCGCCGCCACCAGGGCGTCGTACTTCGCATTGGCCCACCGGGTGTGGTTGTTGCCGGAGTCCGCGGTGAACAAGGCCAGAAAATTGTCCGGGTCCGGGTAATCCGCCCCCCATCCCAGCCGAAACATGGCCGGCGCGTCTTGCTCCAGCCGCTGTAAGTAAACCTTCCACTCCACATTGTCCAAGCGGACATCGATCCCCAGCGCCCGCTTCCACTGCGCTTGAAGATTCTCGGCGATCAGCGTGTTCACCGGCCCCGTGTTGTAGACGTACTCAACAACCGGGAACCCGCGACCTCCCGGAAAACCGGCCTCGGCCAGCAGCGTCCTGGCCCGCTCGGGATCGTAGGGCAACCCCACGTCCGGCTCGTATCCCGGCATGCCGGGCGGCACCCAACTGCGCGCGGCCCGCTCCCCGCCCCGCAGGATTTTGGGGAATTCTTCGCGATCGATGGCCAGCGCGAAGGCGCGCCGGACACGGGGATCGGTAAATGGCCGTTTCTTGACGTTGAAGCCCGCGTAGTACCCCCGCAGAATGGGCACCCTCCGGTGCTCCGGCGTCCCTTCAAACGAGGGAATGGCTTCAGGCGGCAATTGCGCGTAATCGAGGTCTCCGGTCTCGTACAATGTGAGTTCGGTCGTGCGCTCGTTCACCACATACATCCGAACCCGGTCGAGTTTGGGTTTGCCGCCGTAGTAGCCGGGATTGGCGGACAAGGTGAGCCGGTACTCATGCCGCCATTCATCCAATCGGAACGGACCGTTGGTCACCAGGTACGGGGGATCGGTCCACTGGTCGCCGTGCCGATCAATCAGATCGTTCCGTTGCGGGAAGGTCACCATAAATGTGGTTAAACTCGGGAAATACACCAATGGTTGTTCAAGAATAACTTCCAGTTCCGTGGCGGAACGAGCCGTGACGCCGACCGCAGACGGGTCGGTGATTCGCCCGGTGTTGTACGCCTTCGCGTTCACTACCGGATATAAGAAATAGGCGTACTGCGCTGCGGTCTTGGGATCCAGCAGGCGTTTCCAGGCGTATTCGAAGTGCTCCGCGGTCACGGGGGTGCCGTCGGACCAGGCCACATCCGTTCGCAGGTGGAACACGTAGCGCCGGCCACCGTCGAAGACGTCCCATGAAGACGCGATGGCCGGTACGGGACGTAACTCATGGTCGAACCGGGTCAGCCCGTCCATGAGGTTCTCAATTACTGTGATGGAGACGCTGTCGGTGGCCAGCGACCAGTCGAGTGTGGGCGGCTCGTTGGACAGGACGAGACGGAAGGTGTTGGCGTCGGGATTCGACGGGGCGCGGCACGCCCCCAGCAGCGCTGCAACGATCAGGAGACGGACCAGCACTCCTTGACCCGTGACTCCATCGCCGATCGGATGGCCGCGAGGTGCTCGTCCGTGTCGGCTTCAAACCGCAGCACCAGCACCGGTTGCGTGTTGGACGCCCGGACCAGGCCCCACCCGTGGGCCGTGCGGACGCGGACGCCGTCCACGTCGATGACCTGCAGGATCGGGAGCGGAAAGGCGCTGGGATTGTCGAGCGCGTCGCGGAAAAACGCCTGCAGCCGGCCGATGACGCCGAACTTTTGTTCATCCGGACAATCGACTCGAATCTCGGGCGTGACGATGGTCTGAGGCAAACGCGATGCAAGGGAGGAGAGGGATTGCCCTTCTCGCACCAACAGCTCGATGACTCGGCACGAGGCGTACATGGCGTCGTCATAGCCGTAATAGCGGTCGGCAAAGAATATATGCCCGCTCATTTCGCCGCCCAGCGGGGCAGAGAGTTCTTTCATCCGCGCTTTGATCACCGAGTGGCCCGTTTTCCACATCACGCCGCGACCGCCCAGCCTCGCGATCTCGTCATACAGCACCTGCGAGCATTTCGCTTCCGCGATCACGGGCGCGCCTGGATGGTCGGCCAACACCGGCCCCGCCAGCAGCGCCAGGAGACGGTCGCCCCACAACACCTCGCCCCGTTCATCCACCACGCCGATCCGGTCCGCATCTCCGTCGTACGCAATCCCCAAATCAGCCTGATCATGCCTGACCGCCGCCATCAGATCCCGGAGGTTCTCGAGCACGGTGGGGTCGGGATGGTGGTGGGGAAACCTCGCGTCAGGTTCGCTGTACAGTTCGATCACCTCGCATCCGATTGCGCGCAACAGGGCCGGCGCCACCAGCCCGGCCACGCCGTTGCCGGAGTCGACGACCACGCGAAGCGGTTTCCGATTCGCACGCGCGATCCGAGTCGAGAACTGTTCCGTGATCTCCCGCAGGTACGGCGGGATGATCGAATACTCGGATCCCTGTCCGCGGCCGGTCACGCGTTCGCCGCTCTCAACCGCACGCCTGAGCGACTGAATCGCCTCGCCGTAGATCGCTTCCTTGCCCACGCATATTTTGAGGCCGTTGAATTCCGGCGGGTTGTGACTGCCCGTGATCATGACCCCGCCATCCACGGTTAAGTGAAACAGCGAGTAATACAACAACGGCGTGGGGCACACACCCAAGTCGATCACATCCACTCCGGTGGATCGGATACCTGTTGCCAGCCGGTCCCGAATCGGGGCCGAGTGGTCCCGCACGTCCCGCGCCAGCGTGACTTTGGCGCCCCCGGCTCGACGGATCACCGACCCGTACGCGACACCGACTTGTTCCGCCACGTCGAACGTGAGGTCTTTTCCCACCACACCTCGAATGTCGTATTCCCGGTAGATGCTCATGACACGCGTGTTCCTCTATTTTCGCCCGAAGTCATCATCGAACCGTACGATATCGTCCTCGCCGAGGTACGGGCCGTTCTGCACTTCGATAATCTCAAGTGGAACTTGAGGATCGACGTTCTCGAGACGGTGTTTGGTCTGCGGCGGGATGTAGGTGCTTTCGTTGGTCTTGACGTCGTAGACGCGGTCCCCGCACGTCACCCGCGCTGTGCCACCGACCACCACCCAGTGTTCACTGCGCTGGCGGTGCATTTGGAGGCTGAGACGGGAAACCGGGCTGACGAGGATCCTCTTGATCTTGTACCCGGTTCCTTCTTCAAGCACCGTATACGTGCCCCAGGGGCGCTGGACGGTTTTATGGACGATGTGTTCTTGAGCGCGCTGAGCTTCCAACGCCTCCACCACTTTGCGGACTTCTTGCGTTCGGTCTTTGGCGCACACGAGCGTGGCGTCCGGCGTGTCCACGACCACGAGGTTGTCCAACCCGATCGTCGCGACCACACGATCTTGCGCGTACACGATCGATCGGTGGCTGCCCACGTCCACCACCCGCCCGCTGATGACGTTGCCGCGTTCGTCCTTGGCCGCGATGTCATCGAGCGCGGCCCAGCTTCCGACGTCGCTCCACCCGAACTCCGCGGGAACCACTGCGACGCGCTTTGACCGTTCCATCACCGCATAGTCGATGGAGACCGATTCAGCCGCCTCGTAGAGCACCTGCAGGCGCGTCTCGTCCACAACGGAAGCCGCCAAAGCGCTTGCAATCTCGGCGCCGGCCGACGCGATATCAGGGACGTAACGTTGTAACTCATCCACGACGTCCGAGACTCGCCACACGAACATTCCCGAGTTCCAGAAGTAGTTCCCGCTGGCCAGGTACTTCTTGGCGCGCGCTCGATCGGGTTTCTCCACGAACCGCTCAACGCGAAACGCTTCGGCACCGCGCGTCTTCTTCCTCCCCTTTCGGACCAGCGGCGCCCCTCGCTTGATGTATCCGTATCCGGTTTCCGGCCTGCGGGGAACGATCCCGATCGTCACCAGGTACCCTTCACGCGCGACCTCAGCCGCAAGGGCTAGGCTCGCGCGAAAGGCGTCCGGCTTGGCCACGGTGTGATCCGCGGGCAACACGGCCATTACCGCATCGGAATCCACGGCCAGCAACCGCTCGGCCGCTACGGCAATCGCAAGCGCCGTGTTGCGACCCACGGGTTCGCTCATGACCGAGGCGCCGATGTTGACGACACGTAATTGCCTACGTGTCTCATCCACCAGTTCGCGGCCCGTCACGACCCAGATCCGTTCGACAGGTACCGAGGGCTCGATCCGCAGCACCGTGTCTTGGAGCATCGTCTGCTCGCCGATCAGCGAAAGGAGTTGTTTCGGTGCCAGCCGCCGGGAAAGCGGCCAAAACCGCGTTCCGCTGCCTCCAGCCAGAATCACCGCGTAGAGATGAGCGTCGTTCATCGGGTTGAGCTCGGAACTGAGCGCGCGATGGACCCCAGATCGTCGGGCTTGCGGGACGCCGACCGCATCACGATCATCGCTTGCGCCAAACAGGCGCCGATCGCATCCGCCACCAAGTCGAGCCCATCCATGGTGCGTCCGGGCACGAACGACTGATGGACCTCGTCAGACAGGCCATAGAGGGTGGCGATGAGCACCGCCAGCAGCGACAGGCGGACCGTGGACACGCGGGGCGCCGAGTATCGAAGGGCCATCCAAACCGTCAAGGAAAAACCGCCGAACACCGCGGCGTGGATCACCTTGTCGACAAACGGCGGGAGTTCCTGCACTCCGAACGGTTGCGGGGTAGAAGACGCCATAAAAATCCCCGCCGCGTAGATCATCACGACGGTCCACCACGCGCTGATCGCGCTGACAGTCGGCCGATTTCTCGCGAAGGTCGACGCCATCCACGGCTTCACGATCGCAGACTGCCTTCGAGGGAATTCGCCTTGACGCCCGTCACGAGGAGCGGCAGCAGTTCTCCGACCAATGAAGCGGGCCCGTCAAAGTTCACGATCCGGTTGCTCGAAGTCCGCCCCGCCAGCCGAGAACGATCGGTCTTACTAGGACCCTCGACCAACACCTCCTCGACGCGGTCTTGATACGCCTGGTTCTTCCGCTGTGTGATCAACCGTTGCACGGCCAACATCTCCTGCAACCGCCGGTCTTTCTCCGGTTCGGACAGATGGCCGTCCAGCGACAACGCCTCGGTGCGCGGCCGGCGGGAGTATTTGAACGCATAAATGTTGTCGAACTCGATGGCCTCCAGAAGCCGCACCGTGTCGAGATAGTCTTGCTCCGTTTCGCCGGGAAATCCCACGATGATATCGGTGGTCAACGCGAGGTCCGGCAGTCGAGCGCGCAGCGCCCTGACCACCGTGAGGTAGTCCGCCACCGTGTAGTCGCGCCGCATCATCGCGAGCGTACGGTCCGAACCCGACTGGAGCGGCAGGTGAATATGCCGGCACATCTTGGCCAGTCGTCCCAACGCGTCGATCACCTTCGGGGTCATGGCGTTGGGGTGGGAGGTGGTGAACCGGATCCGCGCCAGACCCTCGATGGGATGAATCCGGTCGAGCAAATCCGCGAAGTCGACCCCTTCCGGCGACGTGCGGCCGTACGAATTGACGTTCTGTCCCAACAGCGTCACCTCGCGGCAGCCATTCGCGCACAACCCTTCGATTTCTTCGTAGACTTCTCGGCTCAAGCGGCTGCGTTCTCGCCCTCGCGTAGCCGGTACCACGCAGAAGCTACAAGCGTTCTCGCACCCTTCCATGATCGACACCCAGGCGCGGACCCGCTCTCGGCGGTCGGCCGGCAAGGTGGGAGCGATGCCGATCGGATCGTCGGTGCACACTACCGGACCCTGCCTCATCAACGCCTGGCTCAACAAGTCCGGAAGTTTTTCGATGCTCTTGGAACCGAAGACCAGATCCACCGACGGGACGCGGCGAACCAACGCCGCGCCCTCTTGCTGGGCGACGCAGCCCGCCACCCCGATCACGACGTGTGGTCGTGCCAATTTCAGCGCGGCCAGACGACCTAAATCGCTATAGACTTTTTGCTCGGCCTTGTCGCGAATACTGCACGTGTTGAGGAGGATCAGATCCGCGTCGTCCGGGGTCGCGGTAAGGGAGTAGCCCAGCGGCGCCACGAGGCCGGCCATACGCTCGGCGTCGTGTTCGTTCATCTGACATCCCCAACTCTTGATGAAAACGCGCTTGGCCATTCCGGTGAGCGGACAGACTGAGGTGATCGTGGGGGCTACCCTATCGAAAGGGCGCCCAAAATGCAAGCCGGAAGCCGAGGAACTACGCCGCCGAGGGCAGCGGGACGTCCAACTTGAGATCCACGGCGATCTCCTGGATCAGGGCCTCGTCGATCGTCGGACGTTTACGCAGAAATCCTTCGAGGAGGGCGTTATCGCACAGGGTGTTGATCAACCTCGGCGTGCCGCCCGTGACGCGATGGATCGCGGCAATGGCCCCGGGCGTGAAGGGGACGTTCGCGGCCCCGGCCACTTTCAGCCGGAACATGATGTAGTCCCTGGTAATCGATTCGGTCAACGCGCGGAGTTGGAACCGGATGGCCACGCGTTGGGCCAGTGGTCCGTCCAGAGCGAGCGTCTGATCCAGGTCGGGCAATCCGAAGAGAATAAACGTGATCAATTTCTGACCGTCGATCTCCATGTTCAGAATCCCGCGAAACTCCTCCATCACTTCGCGGTTGTTGAGCATCTGGGCTTCGTCGATGAGCACCACGACCTTTTTCCCTTGCTCGAACAGCTCCACCAATCGCTGAGACAGCTGAGACAACACGCTGGGAGAATCGTCCGCCGGATGGTCTACCCCCATTTGCGTCGCAATTTTTTTGAGCAACCACTGCGACGTGACCGCCGCGTGCACGATGATCAGCAGTGCGGATTCGAACTGCTGGTCGTCCAGTTGGTCGAGGAGCCGACGCGCGAGGGTCGTCTTCCCGGTGCCGACATCCCCGACCACCACCGCCAAGCCCTTGCGTTCGGTGGCCGCGTACATCAATCGGACCAACGCGTCGTTGTGTTGTTTGCTGTTGTAGTAGAACCGCGTGTCGACCGAGATGGAAAACGGATGTTCGTGAAGGCGGTAATGATCGAGGTAGCTCACGGCGTCTCCTTACGCGTCACAAATATGAAACTTTCTTCCTCTCCGTCTTCCTCTCCGTTCGTCCATCCGGGCTCACGGGCTTCGGGGGGGCCGGACGTTCCGGCGAACGTTTTGCCCCGGATCCCCCTGCGGGTTGAGGAGCCGGAGCGATGTGTGACGGACCGGCGCTGCGCCGTTCGAGTTGGGCGATCTGTGCGGTCGCTTCCTTGTGCCCCGCCTCCAACTCTCTGACCCGGTAGTACTGCGCCAGCGCGTCGTCGTTCTTTCCCTGCACCTCCAAGATCTGTCCCAGTTCGTAGGCCAGCCCCGCGATGCCCTCCGACTTGGCGTACTGCGGATCGTTGAGGACCTCGAGCAAGGTTTCCTCGGCACGGGGAAGCGCGCCCTTGGCTCGGTAACAAGAGGCGATCATCCCCGTAGCCGAAATCACCCGATCCGGCGACTTGAGGACGAGACGGAACTCGGTGATGGCTTCGTTCAACAGCCCCATCTCGCGGTACGCGACCCCGAGGTTGTAGTGCGTCTCGTAATCTTCTTTTCCGTATTGCTCTTGGACACCTTTCTGGAATTTTCGGAACACGTTTTCTAATTCGCGCTCAGCCGACAGTTCCTGGCTGAGTTCTTCGGCCTCCTCCGGCGGCAGACTTTGCTCCATATCCTCCCGCAAGGCTTCCACCAAATCGATGTACTCTTCGGTCTTGGTCGTTTCTCCCACCGGCGGCCCGACTTTCTGAGGCGGGACGGTCGCAGCGCGCGGCGGTTCGTTCAGCGTGAGACTCGCGCCCAGGCTGGTTTCCTCGAGGTCCACCGGTTGGACCGTCCGCGATGCCTTCTCCGGCTCGGGCGAGGGTGGATTGACCGCCGCAGTCGCCGCGGGCGCGTTCGAGGCCCGCGCGGCGAGTTCTCTGAGGCGCTGCGTTGCCACGCCGTGGCCGGGTGTTTTGTTCAGGATCGCATGGAAGAGGCGACGGGCCTCGTCGTCGAACCCCTGCTGAAAATAGAAATCGGCCTCGGCGAGGTCCTGTTCCAGCGCGTCTTCGGTGGACGCCGGACCGGAAACCATCGGCGCCGCGATATCCGCGACATCGTCGGCCGGCGCGGCCTGAGCCTGCTGCCCATCAACGGACGCCGCGACCGACGTCTCGGAATTCAGCTCGGCCGCTTCACGGAGCATCGCATCACGTTCCCCCTCCTGCCCCATCACTCCGTACAACTCCGCAACGCGTTGACACGCTTCGGCCGCCGACCGGGTGTCGCCTTGCGCGACATAGAGTTCCTTGAGTTTCAATTGAACGGCCACATCGCTGGGATCGCGCTGGGCCAGACCCTTGACGTGGGAAATCGCTTTGTCCACCATGCCGTACTTGACGTACACGTCCGCTTCCGTCAGGGCGTCTCGCAGACGCTCGTGCGTCGTTTCGTCGAATTCCTGCGCGGTCTTGAGGCGGGACAATTCCGGTGGCGGAACCCCGGACTGACTCGGCTCGGGCACCGCCGTCGTCGTCGCGCCGACCGTCGTGGGGCGCGGCGGTTCCGCCTCCGTCATCATCGTGGTCTCGTCCACGCTGGCCGACGGCAGCGACGTATGTTCCATTTCGAAAGCGGGTCCGGCCGGCGCTGCGACGGACGCGATTCCAGGACCCAACTCGGCCAGTTTAGCCCGTACGGGCGCCAGTTCATCCGTTCGACCCGCGCTTTCGAGAAAGGCCGCGACCCGCGTCAGTTCTTCCCTGGCCTGCTCGGTCATGCCTTCCTTCTGGCACAACTCGGCCAGCTTCAGGCCGATCGTCGGATTACCCTGGTCCAGGGCCGCGATCTTGCGGTACACCTCGATGGCGGCCTTGACCCGCCCTTCCTTGAGTTCGTAGCGAGCGACCTTCAGATAGTCCTCGACCGCGTTTCCGACGATTCCTCGTTCCGCGTTGACGTCCGCAAGCTTGAGCACGACGTCCATCCGAGCGGGGTCGAGCTTGATGATCTTCTTATAGACCGCGATGGTCTTGAGCGCGAAGCCCGCGTCCTGGAACGTCGTCCCGGCTTTGAGAAACGCTTCGATCGCCTGGGCTTTCGCGTTTTTTTTCAGGTACAGGTCGCCGACGGTGTTGTAGATGTTGCCGTCGTTCGGGGTTTCGGCGATCAGCGTTCTCCACGCCTCGATCGCCTTGTCGATCTCACCTTTGGCAGTCAGACGTTGGGCGTTAAGGATGATGGAGTTCTTATCGGATGCCACGGAACCTCCAGAAATGTTCAGTCGGTCGGTGCCCCCCACTCTAACATAGGGCCTTAGTGTGTCAAGGAATTCAGCCCCTTCGGCGTGCGTTGCACCGCGAAGAGGCTTCCGTTATAGTGACCGCGCCGCTCCCCGGAGAGAGCCGTTGACGATCATTACCCGTTACATCCTCAAGGAACTCCTGGTTCCGTTCACGCTGAGCGTCGCGGTGCTCGCGTTTTTGCTCGTCACTCAACAGGCGCTGCGGTTAATCGACCTTCTGGTCAACCGAGGGGTGGAGATCGGGGTGCTGGTGCAGATCTTCGCCACTCTGCTCCCGGCATTTTTCGTCATTACATTACCCGTGGCAGCTCTCATGGCCGCCATCGGCGCGTTCAATCGTCTGTGCGCCGACCGGGAGATCATGGCGTGGCGCGCCGCCGGATCGTCCACACGTCGCCTGTTGTGGCCGGCGGGTGTGTTCTCGGCCTGTTTGTGCGTGGCGGCGTACGCCCTGTCGCTGTTCGGAGAGCCATGGAGCGGTAAATCCTTCCGCAGTCTCACCTCCGATCTGCTCAAGCAGCACGCCACCCTCGCGGTGGTGGAAGGGACGTTCAACCAAGCCCTCGCGGGCATGACTTTGTACGTGGAACGCGTCCCGAGTGCCAATCAGATCGAGGGCGTCCTGATCGTCGATGAGCGCGCCGACGGGTCGGAATGGGTCGTGTTGGCCGGTCGCGGCACGTTCCTCACCGGCGGCGACGATCAGGGGGTCAGCCTCCGCTTGCACCACGGGAGCATCCATCGTACGCTCGCCGACGGCTCGATCGATCGGTATCAGATCGCGCGGTTCGAGAGCTACGAACTGCGCCTCGACGCCTCGCGCCTCGAGGGGGCCGCGGACTCCGAAGACGCGCCGCGATCGATCACCGCGTTGCGCGCCCAAGCGGTCGAAGAACGTCTGCAGACCGGGCAGGTGTCCCCGGAAACCGAACGGGCGTTGTTCACCGCGCACAAAGATCTCGCATTTCCCTTAGCGACGTTCTGGTTCGGCTTACTCGGTGTGCCCCTTGGCCTGTTGACCGGACACACAGGCAGGATGAGTGGATTCGGATTCGGAATACTCGTGGTGGGGGGGTACTACTTGTTGTTAATCGGCGCCGATACCATCGTCGCCAGGGCCTGGTTGCCGGCGCTGCCCGCGGCCTGGCTGCCCAACATCATCCTCGCCGCGACTTCGATCCTGTTGGTGTGGCGAATGGACCGCGTGCCCCCTCGCCGCGCGTAGCCGAGAACGAGAACGGGGTGCCTATTCTCTTTCGATATCTCTCCCGACACTACCTCCGCCTGGTCGGCCTGATCCTGGGCGCGCTGGTGCTGATCTACCTGGTCAGCGAAGTCTTCAGCAAGTTCGGAAAATTCAGCGATCACCAACCCGAGGCGATCGCGATGGTGGCCTACTTTGCGTTGCGGCTCCCCCGGGCGGCCTACGAGGTACTGCCGCTCGCCGCGCTGACCGCCAGCGTGTTGGTCACGACCATGTTATCGCGACAACACGAGATCACGGCGATGCGCGCGTGCGGCGTGGGCCTCGCGCGTATCGTGACCCCCATCGCGGTCGGAGCGCTGGTCCTTGGCGCCGGAGCGTTCGCCGCCAACTGGTCGCTAATCCCCTCCGCGACCGCCAAAGCTCAGTTGGTCAAAGACGTTCGGATCGAAGGTCGTCCCCATCCCTCGATGGTTCAACGCGACCGCCTCTGGATGCGGTTGGAGCGGCGGACTTTCCTCAACGTTCGGATGGCTGATCCGACGAACCGCACTCTGTTGGGCGTGCGACTGTATGAGCTGGGCGACGCATTCAACCTGGTGCGGGAGATCGACGCGCCGCGCCTGAAATTCGACCACAACACGTGGACCGCCATCGACGGACTGGAACGGGTGTTCGAAGCCGACGGCTCGGTGCGTGTCGAACGATTCACCGAGCGGCGGCTCGATCTGTCGAACCTACCCGATGATTTTTCTCGACTCGAAGTCAAAGAGGAACACTTGGCGTATCCTCAGCTTCGATCGTACGTCGCTACGCTCGAACGATCCGGCATCAACCCGGGGCGATACGCGGTCGATGTCGCGTCACGGCTGTCGATCCCGTTCGTCACTGTGGTGATGGCCATTCTCGGAATTCCCTTCGGCTTGGTGGATACTCGGCGCGGCGGATGGGGGTTGGCCGTGGGCACCAGCCTGTTGTTGGGGCTGTCGTTCTGGATGGTGTATTCGCTCACGATTTCGCTGGGCCGCGGAGGACTGCTGTCTCCCCACGTCGCCGCGTGGTCCGCCAATCTCCTCTTCTTGACGGTCGGAGCGGCGCTACTCCTGCAAAAACGTCACTGACCGGGCGCGCGAACCGCCGCCGGCTGAGCCGGCGGCGGTTCGGTGCTCGCCGGAAACCGCTCCAGTTCAATCACCCGAACCGCGCCGAACGTGGATAACGGCTTGTCGAACGCCCGGTCGTCGCCCACGGCGAGGATCACCAGGCGATCGGGCGTCAGGTGACGTTTCGCCACGCGCAAGAGGTCGCGCGAGGTGACCCGTTCGATGTTGGATCGAAAGCGCTCGAGAAAATCGGCGGGCAGCCCGTAGTACTCAAGGGACATTTGGCGGTTCGTGATCTGCGCGGGACTCGAGAAGGAGAACACGAACGAATTGTTGAACGCCTGCTTTGCGTCGGCCAGTTCCTGTTCTGAAACGGGCGACGCAAGCAGCCGCTCGATTTCCCCCCGCATGGAGGCGATGGCATTCGTCGTGGACTCCGCTTTGGTCTGGGCATACAGGAAAACCGTCCCGCGGTCGAACCGCCCGGGGACGAGGACGCTCCCGACGGAATACGCGAGGCCGGCTTTGGTACGCACCTCCTGAAACAGTCGACTGGTGAAGGCCTGTCCGCCCAGGATGTCATTGAGCAGAGACAGCGCAAAAAAATCCGGATCAGCCTGTTTGATGCCCAACCACCCCATCCGGACCTGGGTCTGGGTGACGTCGCGAGGGATCACATTCACGCGAGCGTTCGGTTGTTCGAGGACTCGCGGCACGTTCGGCCACGTGACCCGTTCCGATTTCCATCCTTTGAACGTCTTGTTGAGCAGGGCGATCAGTTCGCCGCGCTTGAAATCACCGGTCGCCGCCAGCAACACCGTGTTGGGATGGTAATAGCGTCGATGAAACGCCGCCATATCCTCTCGCGTGACGGCCTGAACGGTCGTCTCGGTGCTCTCCCGTGCGTACGGATGTTCGGGGCCGAACAGCAATTTGTTGAACTCGCGCGAGGCGATCGACCCGGGGTGATCATTCCGTCGGCGAATCCCTTCCATGGTTTGTTTTTTCGCCAAATCGATCTTCGCGGGATCAAACGCCGGCCGCATCAGCATCTCGGCGAACAACGTCGTGCCGCGCGGAAGATCTTTGGTCAGGACGTTGAGCGACGCCCACCCCGCGTCTTGGCCGACCGACGACGTCAGCTCCGCACCCACAAACTCCAGTTCATCGTCCAACTCGTCTCCGGATCGTGATGCGGTGCCCCCGGTGCGAATCACGGTTCCGGTCAGTTCGGCCAGGCCGATTTTCCCCGGGGGATCATAGAGGCTCCCGGTGCGGATCATCGCGGTCAGGTTCACGATCGGCAGTTCGTGATCTTCCAACAGATACAGGATGATACCGTTGGACAGCGCCACCCGCTCGGCTTGGGGGGGAGTAAACGGTTCGATGGGGAAGGTCATCGTCCGCGGATCCGGGGTTCGGACATCCGCGGGTTCCGCGACCGCCCACGTCGAGGACGCGGTCAACACCGCGAGGAGCACTGCGATCACGAAACGCGTCACGGCGCCAGCGTCGTGGAGAGAGGCACCAGGCGCGCCACGGTGCGGTTTCGCTTGACGAGCCACGCGGAGGCCACGCGCTGAACGTCCTTCGCCGTGACCCCGGCCATCCGATCTCGGATACGGAGTATGTACCGCCAATCGCCGGCCACCGCCTCGAAATACGCCAGCTGCGACGCCAACCCGGCGTTGGATTGCAACGAACGGATCATCGTGGCGTCCAGACGATTGATCACCCGTTCGAGTTCACGACCGGGAACCTCTTCCCGTTGGAGGCGTTCGACTTCGCGCAACAATGCGGCTTCGACCTCGTCGAGCGTGTGAGGGGCGCGAGGAACCCCGCGGAGCACGAACAGGCTCGGTTGCCTGGCACCCGGTTCACCGGACGACGCTGACGCGGCCACCGCGATCTGGCGGATGGCGACCAATTCGGTGTACAGACGCGATCGACGGCCCGACGACAACAACGATTCAATCACGTCGAACACAGGATCGTCGGGATGATCGATTCCAGGCCGGTGATAGCCCATCAACAACTCCGGTTGGGCGTCGTACTCCACGTCGATGCGGCGCTCGCCTTCCTGCCGGGGCTCGCTGGTGACCACGTCGCCCGGCGCGCGGCGCGCCGGAATCGCTCCGAAGGACTCGGCCACACGACGGAGCGTTTCATCCACGTCTACGTCGCCCACGACGGCCAACACGGCGTTTCCCGGTCCGTAGTGGCGCTCGAAAAACGCTCGCGCCTGGGGGGCGGTCAGCCGGTTCACTTCGGATGTCCAACCGATCGTCGGAACGCGGTAGGGATGCGCCGAAAACGCGGCAGTCAAAAACGCTTCGTAGAGCTTCCCGCCCGGGGTGTTCTCGACCCGCATCCGGCGTTCTTCCATGACCACGTCGCGCTCGGTATAAAATTCCCGGAACACCGGGCGACTGAACCGATCGGCCTCCAGGGAGATCCAGAGTGGCAGACGATTCGCGGGCAGGCTCACCATATACCGCGTCAAGTCGGCGCCCGTGCTGGCGTTGAATCCCACCGATCCCTGACGATCGTAGATCGCGCCGTATTCGTTGGGCACCACCAGGCCGCGTGCCTGCGCTTGCACCTCGGCGAACCGTTGACGCAGCTCGGCCAGCCGCTGCTCATCGCCACCGTTCGGCCGTCCCCGTTCGCGCTGGATCTCGCTTTCGATCCGATCCAGTTCCGCCAACAACGTCCGCTCGGCCGCAAAGTCGCTCGTACCGATGGTTTCCGTGCCTTTAAACGCCATGTGTTCGAACAGGTGCGCCAAACCGCTCTGTCCACCGGGTTCATCCACCGATCCCACGCGCACCGTGAGATTGTAGGAGACCGTGGGGACCGCCGAACGTTTGACGATGAGGACCCGCATCCCATTGTCCAACGTCCGATCAACCACGCGCCCATCGAGCAACGAGGCCGCGAAGGCACCGTGCTCCCCTCCACACCACAGGGCGGCGGCCAGGACGGCCCCGTATCGGGTGGCCCGTCTCATGGCGAACCGCGCCCCGACGAGACCTCATGTATTCGGCGCACGATGGCGTCGGCCAACGCGTTGACCGCCACACGGCCTGCGGTCTCCTCCACCTCGGACTCAAACTCAGTCGTGTTCTCATCAAAACCGGTTTGGGTTTCGGCAAACACCGGACGCCCAGTCGGGGCCAAGCCGACCGCCCGGGCCGTGGCCAGGACCTCGATGACGTCCACCACGTACACGGCAAAACCGCCCGGCCAGCTCACGTGATACCGTCGCTCCGAAAAGTCGAGCGAGAACAGGACGATCATGTCCGCATGTTGGTCCGCAGCCAACTTCTGTACGCCAGTCAGCGACACGCCCCCATCAAACGTGCCCGGTGGACTCCCCTCCACACCCGCTACGTGGCCACTGCGGTCAATTTTTTCTTTGATCGCCGCAATCCACCTTTCCCTCACGGCCCTGGTCGCCGGGGACGACGCCTCGCCCTCCGGCGATGAGGCCGGACTCCACGCGATCACCACTAGCGGTGCCCGCTCCAGTCGCGTCCGGGTGTCCGTGGCCGACGGCCAACCCCCGGCTTGCACCGGCGGGACGAACCATACCAACCCGGCATTCAGTTCCCCAGCAGACTGCCGTGTCGTCGCGCAGCCCACACACGCGAGGACCACGAGCCACAGACCGATCGAGCATCCTGCCGACCGGACGAGCGCCCATTTTCGCGGGGCATCCCGACCGTCACCGCTTGAATGGCTCATGAGACGGCTCACGTAAACAGGGTCATGATGTCGTCGATCCGCTCACAGAAAAAATCGGGCTCGGCGGCTTTCAATACGGCAGGATTACCGAGTCCATACCCCACGGCCACGGATCGGACGCCGGCGGCACGGGCGGCCTGGATGTCATTCACGCTGTCCCCGATCATCACCGCCCGGTCGGCCTTCGCCGTCAGGGTCTCCAGCGCCCGTTGAATCATCTCCGGATGCGGCTTGAGTTGCACTGTGCTGCTGCTCCCCAGGATCACGTCGAACCGATCGCTCGCGCCCAACCCCTCCATCAGCTTAAGGGTGTATTCGATGGGTTTGTTGGTAATGACGCCCTTTTTCTTCTCTGAAAAGTGCGCCAGCACCTTCTCGACTCCCGGATACAACCGGGTCTCATCGAGCAAATGATCCATATAGTGCCCGCGAAACACCGTCAGCGCTTCTTCGAACGCCTTGGCCCCCTTGCTCTCGAACGCCCGCGACAACAACATCCGAACTCCGTCCCCGACAAACGTATAAATGCGTTCCGGCGGATGTTGTGGCAACCCGAAATCGCGCAACGTGAGGTTGACGGCAGTGGCCAAATCAGCCTTGGTGTCGGCCAACGTCCCGTCGAGGTCAAACAGCAGCAGGTCAATCGGAACAGTCATTGAGAAGCGCTGCCTAGCTCTTGATCTGTTGAAGTCCGCGAAAGCGGAGCCGGTTCAGGAGCGCGCCAGATGCCAGGCGCACAGGGCCGACGCGGTCGGCCCGTGTAATATTGGCACGGCGTGCGAAGCCGCCTGTCCGCCCGCACCGCAGCGTACTGGGTCGTACGTGAGGAGCGGACGCGCAGCGACAACGCCGCAGATGGCCGCTCATGGACAGGCTCCTACGTGCGCCATGAGATTTCGATGGCCGCGCCGCTGACCGCCCTCGCCGCCTCACCGGCCAAAAACACCGCCACATCCGCGATCTCCGATCGCGGTTCACCCGACAATGGTCGCCCCTTGGGGACCGGCGGTTTGGCGCGCTTGGTGCCCACCAACGCCGGACAGAGCGCGTTGGCGGTCACCGCGGTGCCCTCAAGCTCCTTGGCCAGCGATCGCGTCAATCCGATCACGGCGAACTTGGACGCACAGAACGCCGAGAAATTGGCGTACCCATCGATCCCCGCGGTGGAGGACACGTTGATGATGCGGCCTTCGTTGCGTTGGATCATCCCCGGCATCACGGCGCGGGTCACCAAAAACGTGCCGGTGACGTTCACCGCCATGGTCTGATGCCACTGCTCGATCGTGGTCTTGACCAGCGGCTCGATGAAGGCGACGCCGGCGCTGTTCACGAGGATGTCGATCCGGCCGAACGCGCGTTCCGCGGCCGCCACACACGCCGCCACTTGGGCGTCGTCCGACACGTCGGTCGGCACCGCCAACGCCCGCCGGCCGAGGCCCGCCACTCGCTCGGCCACGGGTTTGAGTTCCCGTTCACTGCGGGCAGCCACCACGAGGTGTGCGCCCTCCGCCGCAAACGCCAACGCGATTTGCCGCCCGATGCCTCGCCCTCCGCCCGTGATCAACGCGATTTTGTCTTTGAGCAGAATCGTCGTTCCTCCTTGAAGTCAGACGTTCATCATGACCGAGACCCGGCGTGGCTCCGAACGGTCTCCATGACCACCTCTCCCGCCCGGACGAATTCATCGAGCAGCAGATACTCGTTGACCGTGTGGATCGCTCGCATCCCGGTCCCGAGATTGGCGATTTGCAGGCCTTTCTGGTTGAACACGTTGGCGTCGCATCCTCCACCGGTGGCTCGAGTCTGCACCGACCAGCCGACGCGTTGCGCCGCGTCGAACACCGCCCGGACGATCGGGGCGTCATCCGGCACATCGAGGCGGGGGAAGTCTCGTTCCACCCGCTCCACCACCCGCGCCTGATGGGTGATCCCGTCCACGGTCACGCGATGCCTGGCCGCCGCTTCGGCGAAGCAGCGCCGCATGTGCGCGGTCTGCGCGTCGAGTTTGGCTTCATCCAGGCTTCGGGCCTCGCCCGCGATGACGGCCTCCTTGGGCACGATATTCGTCGCCGCCCCGGCGCGCATCACACCCAGATTGGCGGTCGTTTGATCGTCGATACGCCCCAGGCGCATCGCGGCGATGGCTTCGCTGGCGACCTGGATCGCGGAAATACCCCGTTCGGGGCAAATGCCGGAATGTGCTTCGAGGCCCATCACCGTGAATTCGAGTTTATCAGCGGCCGGCCCCTTGGTGAATAAGAAACTCGCGTGTTCGCTGTCCAGCACCAGTCCGTCCCGAGCCTGGAACGCCTTCGTCGCGAGGTGTTTGGCCCCGAGCAACCCGACCTCTTCACAGATCGTGAATGCGATCTCGATTCCCCCGTGGGGCACGCCTCGCTCCGCCGCCGTGCGGAGCACCTCCATGATGATCGCCACCCCAGACTTGTCATCGCCGCCGAGGATCGTTCGTCCGTCGCTGGTGATTCGATCCGACCGGCGCACCGGGGTCACGCCTTCGCCGGGAACCACGGTGTCCATGTGCGCGGAGAGGAACAACCAGGGACCGGGCAGGGTGCCGGGAATCGTCGCGATCACATTCCCGGTGTCGCCGCCCACGCGTTCACCCGCATCGTCGATCCGCACCTTGGCTCCCAGCGCCTCGAGGTCGGCGGTCAACCGACGGGCGATCGCGCCCTCGCGACGGGACAGGCTATCGATCCGGACCAAGTCCATGAAATAGTCGATCAGTCTGGCGTGGTTCAACATCGCGGCCGCGGACACGGAGGCTCCTTTGCGCTCACGGGGTGAACCCGTCGGAACGTGGACGCTCCAACACCATGCCTTGGGAACTGGACACGAACCCGAAGCGCTCGTAGAAGGCGTGTTTGTCCCGGGTGTTGAGCCAAAACTTTTCGACGCGGGCCAGCACGGGATGCGCCAGAATCTGCGCCATCAGGCCTTCACCCACGCCGCGCCCCTGGTAGGTGCCGTCCACCACCACGTCCCACAACGTGGCTCGATACACGGAATCGGTCAACACGCGCGCGAAGCCGACGAGGCGCGGGCCGTCCCAGGCGGTAAAGGCGAAATGGGTGTTGGCGAGCATGCGCGACAGCCCGTCGGCCGATCGGCCGCGCGCCCAAGGCGTCTGATCCAACAAGCGCTGGAGTTGGTCCAGATCCAGCGGCCCCCCGTCCCGATAGGTGATGGGTTCCGACACGAGCGTTCGTTCAACGCGCCGTCACGGGCTGGTCTGCGGACCGCGCGTCGCGCGATTACTCTAACGGAGGGACGCACGAAACACAAGCGCAGGAGGGCGCCGATCACTGCGGGGACTGCCCGTTTTCGGATTCGGCGGCCGGGGGCGCGGATGCCGGCTCTTCGGTCGGCACGCGATAGGCCCCCGACAACCACCGGCCCATGTCGATGTCGCGACAGCGGACGCTACAAAACGGCGCGTGTGCGGAATCCGCTGCGGAGTGCTCGCAGACCGGGCAGCGACGCTCGCTCATCGGAGCCGGGCGTGCGACTCCGATGCCGCCGGGCGATACTCGATCAGCTTCGCGGAGATTTCACCGATCTTGATCTTGCTGTCCATACGAACCGGCAGACGGCGTTCGTCGTCGGTGAACCATACGTACACCTCGCCGCGCTCCAAAAACACCCCTTCGAATTCCACTTTGGCCCTTGTGCGGATGGTGGAAAATTCTCCGGCGGCCGTCTCCACCCGCTCTCGGTTCAACCCCACGATCGCCAACCGCCAGTTCTTGCTGCTCTCGTGTACGTCGATGGTCACCGTATCCCCGACGTCGAACTGGGGCACCGTGCGGAAATAGTAGAGACATGACAGCGAATCCTGCACGTCGGGTGGAATCTCGTACGTTTTGCGTTCCCCGTTCTTCGAGACGGTCGCGGTGTGGTTCACCTGATCGAATTCGGTGAGTCGGGCTTTCCGGCGTTTGCCTTGGTGCTGCTTCACGTCCAGCCGCAACGAACCCAGCGTCTCGCGGTCGATCAGGCTCTCGATACGATCTTCGACCGGAAAGAACATGGACACGAACGCGTTCGACTTGGCCAACGACACGATGCGGTAGACCGGCATGCCCTGGTGCTCCCGCTCTTCCACGACCAGTTCCGCAGTGCCGCCGACGATGTTGTACCAGCCGATGGAATACACCAGACGCTCGCCGTGACCGAACGGCACGTGGTCCGCTCCAAAGCTGGGTGCGGCGGACGGCGCGCCCGCCGCCAGGCCGACCAGCGCAGAGAACAGGACCACCCCGTCGCGAGACCTCATGCGCGTGATTATAAGAGGCACTCCGACCATTGACAAGGATAGACGTCCCCAGATCCGGAGAAAAACCACCGCGGTTGCGGCGGCTCGCGCCCTCATGGTATGGTCGGCACGTTTGCGGACCCCAGACCCCGTGTCGAATCTGACTCCGGAAGAAGCCGTGATCATCGTCAATGCGTACGGCGAGACCCTTGAATCCCTCGCCGCGCTCTCACCTCCTCGTTGGGAAACCGACGAGGCCTATCAGCGCGATGTCATGAACAGTCCGGATCCGGTCTCGTTGTTTCGGCGGACGTACGATATCTCCCGGCTCCCCTATTCGAAGAACGGCATCCGCGAAGCCCTCCACCTGCTGCTCGCCCATACGGACGTCGACGCAGAAATGAAAGAGCGGCTGCGCATGGGATTGATCGCCCTCGATGATTTCGTCGAGGAAGCGCCGGAGTAACCCCACGCAATGCCGCATCCGGCCCCGCGGGGGCTCGCGGTTCCGGCCAGGGGAGCGCGGCGGGGCTGGCTTGCGACCTGCGGCGGGTCGGCGATGCTGACTCTGTTCACCGGCCTCGCGGCGGGCGAACCGACCAAACCCCTACTGACCGCCGTTCCGCTCGACGACGAGACCGTCACCCTGGACGGAAGGCTCGACGAACCGCTCTGGCAATCGCCACCCGGAGCCAGCGGCTTCATCCAACAGTCGCCGAATCCCGGCAAGCCCGCGCTCGGCGCCACACGTGTGTGGGTGGCCTACGATGCGGAGGCCTTGTATATCGCCGCGCGGCTTGACGATCCGCAGCCGGAATTGATCCAGGCTGACGAACGCCACCGCGACGCCCAACTCGCGCGCAGCGACGCCTTCGACGTCTTGGTCGACACCTACCACGATCATCAAAACGCGTTCGTCTTCTCGACCAACCCGCTCGCCGCGCAGTACGACGCGGCGCTCACGCGGGAAGGGGCTTTTGTAAACGAAGCGTGGAACGGCTCGTGGAGCGTCGCATCGAGCCTGACGCCCATGGGGTGGTCCGTGGAGTTTCGCATTCCTTTCGCCACGCTGCGCTTCCCTCAGGAGGAGGGCACCGCCTGGGGCATTCAATTTCGGCGGGTGATTCCACATCTGCTCGAAACGTCGTTCTGGAGCCCGCTCACCCCCGAACAAACGATGTACGAAATCTCCCGCGGCGGCCACCTGACGGGCCTTGAGCCCCTGACTCCGGTCCATCGCCTGACGCTGATCCCCTATGCCAAAGGTGCCTACGGCGTGCAGTCCGGCACTCCCTCTGGCTGGGAGGTCGATCATGAGGTGGGAGGCGACGTGCGGTATGCCGTCACTCCGGACCTCGCGCTGAACCTGACTGTGAACACCGATTTCGCGGAGACCGAGGCGGACACCTTTCAAATCCGGCTCGACCGCTTCCCCTTGTTCTTTCCCGAGCGGCGCGAGTTCTTCCTGGAGGAAAAGGGCGCGTTCGAGTTCGGCCTGGAGGGACAACTTCAGCCCTTCTTCAGCCGCCGGATCGGCTTGCGCGGCGGCGAGCCGGTGCCTCTCTGGGGCGGCGGTAAGTTGACCGGCAAGGCCGAGCGGTATGGCATCGGCGCGCTGGTCATGCAAAGCCGGGCCGATGACGGCTTCGCGGCTGAACGGTACGGGGTGTTGCGCCTGACCCGAGACCTTGGCCTCCGCTCTCAGGTCGGCGTGATCGGCACCCGGCGCGAGGCATCGGGCTCACCACCTTTTCAGACCATAGGGGCCGACGCGACGTACAACCCGACGTCGGAGGTCACGACCGATGGATTCTGGATGCGCTCCGACGGTCCCTTGAGCGCGCAGCCCGGATACGCGGGATTCGCTCAGGCGCAATTTCGCGACCCATTCTGGCGCATCCGGATGTATCATCTGCGGATCGACGAGCGCTTCGATCCGAAACTGGGCTTCGTCAAACAGACCGATGTCGAAGAGACCTACGCATATGTGGACGCGCGGCCTCGCCCCGCGCACGGGCCGGTCATGGAGTGGGGCGTGAAGACCGAGGTCACCTACCAAACCACTACCGACGGCGTGTTGCTCTATCGCAGTCTGTATCAACGCGTCCTCGCCGAGTTTCGTTCCGGAGATTCCATTCTGGTCAGCTGGGACCCGCAGTTCGAGCGCCTGCTCGCGCCGTTCGAACTGCAACCGGCGGAGGCGGACGACGGCGCCATCATCATCCCGGCCGGCGACTATCGCTACCAGCACTGGAACGTGTACCTGGCCAGCGAACCCAGCCGCCCGCTCTCGGGGTACGTCAGCGTGTTGTGGGGCGGTTATTACGGTGGACGCAGAACGTCGCTGGACGTCAGCGTCACCGCCTCGCTGCTCCAGACGGTCAAGCTCGGCGGCTCCATGAGCGTGGATTGGATTCGCGTGCCCGCGTCCACGCCCCCATTCCACGCCGACACCGTACCGCGCATCCTGGCCGGCGATGTCCAGTGGTCGGTCACGAACCGTCTGGTGCTCAATGGCCTGGTCCAGCACGAGAACGAAAGCGACACGCTGGCGGCCAACGTCCGCCTGGGCTGGGAATACCAACCCGGGAGCTTCGTGTACCTGATCGCGAACCCCTCTTCGTCACGCGACGCAGGGTCGGCCGCGCTCTACCTGGTCAAGGTGACCTGGCGGCTGGAGGCGGCCTGACGTGGCATTACCCGTGTCCCCTCAGAAAGAACAGGAATTGACGACGCGTATGGCCCGCCTCGGGGTGCGCGAACAAGACCTTGAAGAGACGTTCGTCCGCGGGTCAGGGCCCGGCGGTCAACACGTCAACAAGACCGCGACCTGCGTGGTCTTGGTTCATCGACCCAGCGGAATCAGCGTGCGCTGTCAGGCATCTCGATCGCAGGGGCTCAACCGCTTCTACGCTCGACGGATTCTGATCGAGAAGATCGAACGACAACAACTCGGCGCAGCCAGCGCGGAACAACAACGTATCGAGAAAATCCGGCGGCAGAAGCGAAAACGCTCACGACGCGCGAAGGCCAAGATGCTCGACGACAAGCGGCAGCAGGGCCAGAAAAAGTCCGGTCGTTCCCGGGTACGATCCGACCACGAAGGGTGATCGCCATCAGTCTCGCGCACGGACCCGGGCGCTCGCCGTGCGGGACGAATTGACAGAGCCGCCCGGTCGCTTATAAGATCGATCGCGTATGTCGGACAAAGATCTCAGGGTCCTGCTGGAAAAAGTCGACGGCGGATATATCGTCGCCGACCCCAACCCCGATCCCAAACATCCGTCGGACGTCTGGATCAACAAGTCGGTGCACACCGACTTTGACTCCGCGATGGAAGACATCCGCAGGCGTCTGGGGGTCTCGGACATCATCGCCTCGCACGAGGGCAAACTCTCGATCTAAAAACATTCGGTTCCCGCACCACCCTGCGCGGCGCGGAACCTCGGCAAGTCCCATCCTGATTTCGCGACACACACAGATGACTCGCAGCCACGACGCGAACTCGGTATAATCACGCCGTTGTGTTGCAAACCTCCGACCCTCAACGACCGGCCAAAGAATCCATCGATCTCTCGGCCTTGCGTATTGATCGCAGCCCCGATCACCGCCCTGCCCCTCCGAGCTCTCGTCGTGTGTGGGCATGGGGACTGATCGCGGCCGCACTCCTCGCTGGCGGGTGGGGGTGGTATTCATGGAGCACCGCGCCCCTCGCCGTTGAGGTCGCGAGTGCGACCACCGTGTCCTCGGCGGGCGCCGGGGCGATCCTTCACGCAAGCGGGTATGTGGTGGCGCAACGTCAGGCCGACGTGGCGTCAAAGGCCACCGGACGGCTCGTGGCCCTGTACGTCGGGCCCGGCGACCCGGTGAAAAACGGACAGATCCTGGCAAAAATCGAGAGCGCGGACGTCACCGCCCGACTACACCAGGCCCAGGCGAACACCGGGGTGGCTCGCGCGGGACTGGCTCAAGCACGCGCCGCCGCCGACGAAGCCACCCTCGACTATGATCGCAAGCGCGGCCTCCGCGATGCCGAGCTGGTGTCCGCAGCCGAATTCGACGCGGCGGCGGCTCGGCACGCCACGGCGCAGGCCGGGGTGGCTTCGGCGCAGGCCGGGGTCGAGGCGGCCGAAGCCTCAGCGCGCGCGGCCGTAGTAGAAGTGGACAACACCGTGGTTCGTGCGCCGTTTGACGGCACCGTGCTCACGAAAAACGCCGACGTGGGCGAAATCGTCGCGCCATTCGGATCCTCCAGCACGGCGCGCGCCGCGGTGGTCCGGATCGCGGATATGACGTCGTTGATGGTCGAGGCCGATGTCTCGGAACGCCATCTCGATCAAATCAAGATCGGCCTGCGCTCCGAAATGACGCTCGACGCCTATCCGCAACAGCGCTACCACGGGATGGTGGAGACCATTGTTCCGACCGCGGATCGGGCCAAAGCCACCGTGCTGACCAAAATACGGTTCACTGACCTGGACGCACGCGTGTTGCCGGAAATGAGCGCCAAGGTGGCGTTCCTGTCCAGCGAGCATTCCCCGACGCCTTCAGCGCCGCGAATTATGGTCCCCGATCAAGCCACCGTCTCCCGGGACGGCCACCGCGTGGTCTTCGTCCTCCGTCAGGACCGCGCTGTGCAAACCGCGATCGAGGCCGGCGCGTCCGCTAACGGCCTCACCGAGATTCGCAACGGCGTCGCGCCGGGGGACCGCGTCATCCTGAATCCTCCCGACGACCTCCAAGACGGCGCCCGCGTCAAACCCGGCGGGCCGGCTCGATGACACGCCGCACGAAGGGTCTCTCGTGACGCTGCTCCGCCTGATCGTGTACAACGCTCTGCGTCACAAGCTGAGGACCTCGCTCACCGTGCTGGGCCTGGCTATCGCGGTGCTCGCGTTCGCGATGCTCCGGACTATGGTGGACGCGTGGTACGCGGGCGTGGACGCGTCGCAACAGAACCGGCTCATCACGCGCAACGCGATCTCCCTCGCGTTCTCTCTTCCGTTAGCCTACCGCGATCGCATCGCGCAAGTGCCCGGCGTCACGGCGGTCAGCTACGGCGACTGGTTCGGCGGCGTCTACATCGATGAAAAGAATTTCTTCGCCCAGTTCGGCGTGGACGCCGCCACCTGGTTCCAGGTGTACTCGGAGTACCAGGTGCCGCCGGATCAGATGGACACGTTCTCCAGGGAGCGGAACGCCACGATCGTAGGCCGCAAGCTGGCCGAGCGCTACGGCTGGGAACTCGGCGATGCCGTCAGACTGCGCGGAACGTTTTTCCCCGGCGATTGGGACTTCGTGATCCGGGGCGTCTACTCGGCTGATCCCGCCGTGAAGACCGCGGATGAGACCCAGATGTTTTTTCACTGGGACGCACTCGATCAGCACCTCAGGCAAACGCTTCCCGAGGCCGCGGGCCTCGTCGGGTTCTACACGTTTACGATCGACCGGGCCCAGGACCCCGCTCAGATCGGGCGAGCGGTGGACGCGTTGTTCGCCAACTCGCTCGCAGAAACCCTGACCGAGACCGAGCGGGAATTCCAACTGGGGTTCGTGTCGATGACCGAAGCCATTCTGCTGGCGATCGAGGCCATCTCGATCATGATCGTCGGCCTGATCTTGATCGTGCTGGCCAACACGATGGCGATGTCCGCGCGCGAACGCGCGACCGAATACGCGGTCATGAAAACGCTGGGATTCTCTCCGGGGCGCATCGCCTGGCTGATCACCGGCGAGTCGCTTGTCCTCGCAAGCGCGGGAGGTCTGATCGGCTTGATGGCGGTTTTTCCGCTCGCCAATGCCTTTGGCGCCGCGATCGGCAGCTTTTTCCCGGTGTTCAAGGTCTCCGGGATCACGTTAGCCGCGGCCGCCGGGCTGGATTTCGCGGCGGCGGTGGCCGCGGCCGCGATTCCTTCGTGGTTCGTGGCCCGAACCTCCATCGCCGAGGGGCTGCGGCACGTGGGATGAGATGAAGATCCCGATCGCTTACAGTCTTCGCAATCTCGGTGCGCGGCGCTTGACCACGGTGATGACCGCTGCGGGCATGGCGCTTGTGGTGTTCGTCTTTTCCGCGGTGCTGATGCTGGCCCACGGACTGGAGCGCACCATGGTCGGCACCGGGTCCGAGGACAACGCGTTGATCACGCGCCGTTCAGCCACCTCCGAGGTCCAGAGTTTTCTCTCGCGCGAGCAGACCGCAACCGTGCTGGCCTCGGACGAGATCGTCAGGGATCCGGGGGGCGTGCCCATTGGAGGGTCGGAAACCGTTACCATCATCAACCTGCCCAAACGAGAGACCGGCAAACCGTCCAACGTCCAGATCCGCGGCGCCTCGCCGCTCGCCATGACACTGCGCCCTCAAATCAAGCTGGCGGAGGGACGCCTTTGGCAGCCCGGATCTTCGGAAGTGATCGTGGGCCGCGGAATCGCCTCGCGTTTCGAGGGGACCGGTATGGGGGAAACGATCCATTTCGCGCTGAGGGAGTGGACCGTGGTCGGCATCTTCGACGGAGGCGGTAGCGGATTTGATTCCGAAATCTGGGTGGATGCGGATCAGCTGATGCAGGCATTTCGCCGGACGATCTTTTCGTCCGTACTGGTGCGCGTCCCCGATGCCAAAGCGTTCGATGCGCTCAAGGCCCGATTGGAAACCGACCCCCGATTGACGGTGGAGGTCAAACGGGAAATCGAGTACTACGCGGCGCAGTCCGAGATGTTCGCCACCTTTATCCGCGTGGTGGGACTGCTGGTGACCGTGATTTTCAGCCTCGGCGCTGTGATCGGCGCCATGATCACCATGTACGCCGCCGTGTCCAACCGCACACAGGAAATCGGCGCGCTCCGAGCGCTCGGATTCCCCCGCCGCGCGGTATGGGGCGCGTTCGTGATCGAGGCGCTCGCGTTGTCGCTGCTCGGAGGGTTGCTCGGCGTGGGCGCCGCCGCGTTGCTCCAATTCATATCCATCTCCTCCGTCAACTTCGCCACGTTCACCGAAATCGCGTTCGGCTTTTCATTGTCTCCCGCCATCGTGGGCCAATCGCTGTGTTTTGCCGCGGTGATGGGTTTCGTCGGTGGGGTCTTGCCCGCGATCCGGGCGAGTCGAATGAAGATCGTCGAGGCGCTTCGCACGCCCTAGCTAAACGTCACAGGCTGCTCAAAAAACTCCAGATGCCCCCTTCGGGGACTTCCGGCTTTCTTACTCTGAAGGTGGGTCGCAAGGCCGGAAGGAGGAAACCGCAGCGTACTGGGTCGTACGTGAGGGCGAGTGGCGCCGCGAAGAAGCGGCGCCAAGTCACGAGCGCCGCCGAGACGGTGAGGCGGCCGGATTCCTCAGGATCTCCCAACGAGGCAGATGGGCTTTTTCAGCAACCTACCGCGGGCGTCTGAGCACGATGCGCCGAAACCACCCCCGCGCAAGATCCGGCTCGTCGCGAACCAGGTCGAGACCGGGGCATGACGCGAGGACGTCTTCGAACACCACGTCGGTCCGAGTGGCCAGCCGCCCGAGCAGAGGGCTGATCCAGCGTCTCACCGGCGCGCGTTGTCCGGGGCGAAGAAACTTATCCAGGATGTGGATCGTTCCACCGGGACGCACCACTCGTGCCGCCTCGACCAGGAGCGCGCGCGGATCCGGCACCACCGCCAGGATGAGGTGCAACACGGCGCGATCGAATGATCCGTCCGCAAGAGGCAGCTCCATCCCGTCTCCGCGAACAAGGCTGATTGGAACCGCGTATTCTCGGGCCTTGGCGCGAGCCCGCACGATCATCGCCTCCGTCAAATCAACGCCCACGTATGAGGCCCCGGGCTTGAGCCACGGGAGATCGAGGCCCGTACCGACCCCGACCAGAACCACTCGTTGGCCCGAGACATCGTCCAACGCGGCCAGACTCTTCCGGCGGCTCTCGCGAAACGCCGACGCCACGGCGAAGTCGTAGAACGGCGCCCACAGGGTATACGCTCGGCCTAACCACGACGATCGTTCGGCTGGCTTCGCCGCGCGACGGGATGCCGCGTCGGATGACATCGAAAGCACCGGGGACGACGGATGAGGGGCCTGAATTCGTCGCCTCTCAACCAGTCGAGGAGCGCGCATCAAGGAGCTCAGCGGCGAGCCTGAATCCACTCTTTGATCACGCGCGGGGTGCGCGTATCGATGTAGGTGAACCGGACACCGATGCCGTGCGGCGAACGCCGAACGATCCGGCCGTTCGTAGTGACGAACTGCGTTTCGTTTTCGTCCAGCGAAAAGGTAATGCTCATCGACGTGCCGATATCGAACCGCAGGGGCGCTTCGATAAAACATCCGGAAAAGCTCAGATCCCGGATCGTTCCGCTGATACAGGAGGGTCCTGATCGTATCGTGGCCTGGCCGGCAAACGGCAAACGAACGTGTGGGCGTTGTTCGGCAGTTGGTGGAGCCTGCATCATAGCCGATCCTCCGTTGATAATGTGGACGTAGTCTGGAAGAGGAACCACAACGCCGGGGCGGAAATTCCGCGCGCCGCCGGTCGCACAATCTTGCACAGCCTTCCCGAGCTCCCGGAACGTCAGAACCCGTCCACCCGCCCGCCGAACCACTGGACACCCTGCGCGATTCCTCCGGTGGCACTGGCAAGACTCGGAGCCTCGAACACCAGCGCGCTGGCGCCGACCGCAATCACTCGGAATCGGAGTTTCACGAAAATACCGTCCTCCTGTGAACCCAAGGGGGTGTTGCTTTTGACGATCTGCACGGTCAGGTCATCCTCGGCCGGAGCGGGTGTCGGCACGGTATACGCCACATTCGAGGGCAACGCCTGCTGCTCGAAAAAGTCTCCCGGCTCGAAATCTACGAACTGCAGCACCGCCGGGTCGAACCGGATGGTAAATGTCGTCCGAACAGCCGGCTGTGCAATATCTTCTCCCCACACCTCCAAGGTGACGGTATCGCCTAGAACGTCGTTCTCCCGCAACGACACGCTGTTGGCAGTGGGTGCGAGTTGATCGGGCGTGAATTGCGCCGACAGCGTCGACAGGTCCGTGACACTCCCACCGTTCCCGCACGACACCAGCAGGAATGAGGACGCTACAAGCACGATTAGTTTCAATACAGTTTTCACCGTAATACCAATAGATTGATAATAAATAGATAAAGCTTCACGCGAAACTTCTAATGGGCCAGGACAACGCGCCCCACCAACAAGAAAGACATTTTCCCTCCCGGATGTGTTCCGGACCGATTGTCACGCGATACGGGCAGGGGCGGTGAGGAGGTGCTCTATGCGGGCAGATGACACAAGACGGGATACCGAGTGCCGAAATGCTGCCAGTGGGCCGGGCTCAGGGAATCCGCTCGAACACGTAGGCCGCCCCTGAAGTCAGTCGGGTGTTGTCGACCTCATTCCCGTCAATGCCCGTCGCCTGGCTGTCCTCGCCGATCGCACCGACCGCCAACGTGGTGCCGTCGAGCGCCACGCTTCCGCCGAATCCGTCGATGCTCTCGGTGTTGGTGGCTTTGACGTAGTCCAGTTGCGTCCACTCGCCCGCGCTGGAGACGAATACATACACCGCCCCGGCGGTGGTTGTGGTGTTCACGGTCTGATCGCCGTCAATGACGCGGGCGTCACTGTCCTCACCTGGGGCGCTTACCGCCAGCGTGTCCCCGCTCAACGCCACTCTCCAGGCAAACGCATCACCCGAGTTGGTATTGGAGGCTTTCACGTAGGCCGACTGCACCCAGGTGGTTACGCTGCGGGAAAAGACGTACGCTGCCCCGGAATCAACGGCGCCGTTACTTTCTTGGACGCCGCCAACACCCGTGTCAGCGCCGTCTTCCAGCGGTGCTCCGACTGCCAAGGTATCACCGTCCAACGCCACGCTCCAACCAAACGCATCCGCTGCGCCCGGGGTCTTAGCTTTGAGGTAATCTTCTTCAGCCCACACTCCATTGATGTCGCGGACAAACACATACACCGCCCCAGCGGTCCTCGCGCCGTTGTTGTCCGGATTGTCCGACACGAGGCTGCTTTCGCCGGAAGCGCCCACCGCCAAGGTGTCCCCGCTCAACGCCACACTGATACCGAAGTCGTCGCCCGCGTCGGCGTTGGACGCTTTGATGTAGCCCTGCTGGATCCACGCGATTCCGTCGTCGTGAAAGACATACGCCGCGCCCGCATTCGACGCGCTGTTGTCCGTTTCGCCTAAGCCGATGGCACTGTCTTCCAGCGGCGCGCCCACCGCCAGGGTGTCCCCGCTCAGCGCCACGCTCCACCCGAATCGGTCGCCCGCCTCAACGTTGCCGGCTTTCAGATACGCCGTTTGGTTCCAGGTGGTTCCGTCATAGACAAACACGTACGCCGAGCCGGCATCAACGGCACTATTGGCACCGGGGTTCCCGATGGTTCCGCTGTCTTCCGAGGGTGCGCCCACCGCCAATCTGTTTCCGCTTAATGCCACGCTCCACCCGAACCGGTCACCGGCACCGGGAACCAGGGGTTTCACGTAGGCATTCAACGCCCACACCCCATTGATGTCGCGGACAAACACATAGACTGCTCCGGCATCCAGCGCGCTGTTGTCAGCGTCGTTCCCGTTGACTCCGCTGTCTTCGGACGGCGCTCCGATCGCCAAGGTATCGCCATCCAGCGCCAGGCTGTAGCCGAAGTGGTCGTCCGCGCCGGTATTCGACGCTTTGGCGTAGGCCTGCCGGACGAAATTCACTTCGGTGCCGCGGGTCACCTCGATGTTATAAAACCTGACCGCGCCTCCGGTGGTGACCACCCGAACATTCAGGAAGTTCCGACCCTCCGTCAGACTGATCGGATCACCGACGTTACCGCCGTTGACGGTGACGGAGGCATCGGCTTCGGTAGGTGTCGCCGTCGTGACCGTGGCTTCGAGGGTGGGAAATCCCGTGCTGATCGTATACGTTACGACGTCGGAATCGAACGGCTCATTAAAAGGTCCCACGTCAACGACCAATGCGGTCAAGGTCGGGTCGCCGGTGGGACCCTCTTCGTCGCTGGCACAACCCGGAAGCATGCCGACACTGGCGAGAAACATCCCGGCTATCAAGAACACTGACGGTCTCTTCATGCTGCCTTTCTCGGCCGCGCAGGCACACGCGGCGGGGCTGAATCAGCTTTGGTCAACTCAACACAATGTCGACGCGGGTGTCAAGAACAATGCCGGCTGGCCGTATGAGCTCGCCGGTCTCACCGAACGACCGCACAGGCCGTGCCCCCGGGCCGAATTGAACGGCCGACAAACGGTTTAGGAAACCGCTGCTCTATCCAACTGAGCTACGGGGGCTTCGCGGCGACCGGCGACAACAGCAGCGTTTTATAGCACAAGGCAGATCAGACTGTCACCACGCGCCGATCCACGGGTGTTGCCCTCTGTGAACCTCGCCAACGATCTGGTACACTTCGCTTGTCACGGACATTCGGTCGGCGGTGCGACGCCGACGCCACCAGTTTCGACGAGGAGCCGCATGCGAACACAGGGAGGGGTGATGACCGAAGCGCGGGTGTCGGAGTACATGACCGACGAGGTGCGCAGCGTGCGATGGGATGCCACGCTCAAGGACGCCGGCAAACTCCTGCAGAAATACAAGATCGGGTTGCTGTTCGTGGACGACGACCGACGCTACCTCGGCGTCATCACCGAATCCGGCCTGAGCCGCAACGCGGTGGCTAAAGGCCTCGACCCGAACACCACGCTGGTCAAAGCCGTCATGAGCCGGAAGATCGTGTCGATCGAGGACAACGAGGCGATCGTTGATGCGGTCAAACTCATGAAGGAACACGGCATCCGGCATTTGGCGGTCACGAAGAACGAAACCGTGGTGGGCATCATCTCGATCTCCGATATCGTACGGTACTACTCGGGCGTCGAGTAGCCGCGGTTGCGGACCGGTTCCGGTCGGCAACCGCACTGAAACCTACACGCGCGTTCCAGCGCGGTCGGGAGTACCCGGTAACCGGTATGTTGACCGATTACGACGTCTACCTGTTCAAACAAGGCACTCATTTCCGTCTCTATGAGCGCCTCGGCGCCCACCTCGGGATCGAGAACGGAATCCGGGGCGCGCGCTTCGCCGTCTGGGCGCCCGGCGCGCAACGCGTGTCGGTGATCGGCGATTTCAACGCCTGGCGCCCGGACGCGTCCCCCCTCGCGGTGCGGCCCGATCACTCCGGAGTCTGGGAAGCCTTCGCGGCCGGAGTGGCGGCCGGCGCGGTGTACAAATATCGCATCGAGTCCGCTCACCTGCCCTACGCGGTCGAGAAAGCCGATCCCTTCGCGTTCCGAACCGAGCCGCCGCCGAGAACCGCGTCCGTGGTCTCGGATCTGTCGTACGAATGGGGAGACCGGGACTGGATGACGACCCGCGGACGCGCGAATGACTTGTCCGCGCCCATGTCCGTGTACGAAGTCCACCTGGGCTCGTGGCGACGGGCCGCGGAAGATGGCAATCGCTCCCTCACGTATCGCGAGTTGGCCCGTGACTTGACCCGGTATGTCGTGGACATGGGATTCACCCACGTGGAATTTCTCCCGGTCATGGAGCACCCGTTCTACGGCTCGTGGGGGTATCAAGTCACCGGATTTTTTGCTCCCACGGCGCGGTACGGGGCGCCGCAGGATCTGATGTACTTGATCGACCAGTTACACCAACACGGAATCGGGGTGATCCTGGACTGGGTCCCCTCGCATTTCCCGAGCGACGAACACGGGCTCGTGTTCTTCGACGGGAGCCACCTGTACGAACACGCCGACCCGCGCCAGGGGTTTCATCCCGAATGGAAGAGTTGCATTTTCAACTACGGCCGCCACGAAGTTCGCGCGTTCCTGGGGAGCAGCGCCGCATTCTGGCTGGACCGTTATCACGTGGACGCCCTCCGCGTGGATGCCGTGGCGTCGATGTTGTATCTCGACTACGCGCGCCCGGCCGGCGAGTGGATCCCCAACCAATACGGAGGAAAAGAGAACCTGCCGGCGATTTCGTTCCTGCAGGATATGAACCGCACCCTCTACCGCGACCACCCCGGCACGCAGACCATGGCCGAGGAATCCACGGCTTGGCCCATGGTGTCCCGGCCGGTCAACGTGGGAGGGTTGGGCTTTGGACTGAAGTGGAACATGGGGTGGATGCACGACACCCTGGACTACTTTTCCAAGGACCCGATCTACCGCGGGTATCACCAGAACCAACTCACCTTCAGCGTCTGGTACGCGTTCACCGAAAACTTCGTGCTGCCGTTGTCCCACGACGAAGTGGTCTACGGCAAGGGGTCATTGGTCAGCAAAATGCCAGGCGACGACTGGCAAAAACGCGCCAACCTTCGTCTGCTGTTCGGCTACCTGTACGCCCATCCCGGGAAAAAATTGCTGTTCATGGGCAGCGAGTTCGGCCAAACGGACGAGTGGCACCACGAACGAAGCCTGGATTGGCCCCTCGCCTCCCTACCCGCGCATCAAGGCATCCGCCAATGGGTCAAAGACCTGAACCGCGTCTATCGCAGCACACCGGCGCTCTACGAACGGGACTTTGATGCCGACGGATTCGAGTGGGTGGACAATCGCGACTGGGAAAACAGCCTGGTCTCGTTCCTGCGCAGAGGACGCGATCCGGATGACACCGTGTTGGTCGTGTGCAACTTCACGCCCCAACCGCGGACACCCTACCGCATCGGTGTGCCCCGCGCCGGATTCTGGCGCGAAGTGTTGAACAGCGACGCCGCTGAATACGGCGGCAGCGGACTGGGGAGTTTGGGCGGCGCGCAGTCCGAACCCATTCCCGCCAACAACCGCCCCCACTCCCTGTCGCTCACCCTCCCCCCGCTGGCGGTCGTGTACTTCCGGTGCGATCAGTCCCTCAGGGGTTGAAGGCCGAGTCGTCTACCGAGGCCTTATTGCGCCAGCAGGTCGTTCGGCAAGATGGCTTCGGGTTTGGTATTGAAAGAAAAGTCGGGCAAGATCCAGCCGTCGCGGATTCGATAGGCGAGGAACCGCGCAAACAGCGGCCCTTTTTCATAGTTGATCGTCAGATATACGATCGCGGTCAACCGGCTCAGTTCATTGACCTGGATAAGGTGATAGCTCTGGAACTTTCCATACACCGACTCGACCTGCCTGAGGTAGTTGACCTGGATCGCAGCCTCGGGACTGCCTTCCATCGCGCTGCCTTTGACCCAGGCCGTCACCGCAGCGCCCGCTCCCTGAAACGCGTAGTCGCCTAGACCGGTCACGATGATGCTCGGCACACCGACCTTCTCTTCCTTTGCGGCCCCGAGCATCGCCAGACTCGCCACAATGGCCACCAGGATCGCGGCGAGGCGGTTCACGCGGTCAGAGTGCCGGTTGCCCATCATCCCCGATCCTTTCCCCGGCGGACCGCGGCTTCGATGGCTTCGAGAATCTCGTTCTCGCGCTCACCGGATCGCGTCGCCAGCGCGTCTTCAACTTGCGACGTACGCCGCCAGACATACATCGGACTCCCCCCGGGCCGCGCCCACGGATTGTCGGGCACACACACGCTGGTGTCATACAGACTAGAAGCCTGCTGACCCGGTCCCAGGATATCCTCGGGCAACTGGTACTGACACAACGCCTGCTGACCCGTGGACGCGGGATCGGCATAGACCGGCGCCAACAACTCAACGGCATACTGGGCCAGGATTCGCCTGCCGCCGTCACGAGCCGCGATCGCCAGTTCAAATCGCGTCCGTTCCTTCAGGACACGATACCGGCTGAACGTGTCCGTCACCCGACGAACGGGTGGCAAAGCTGATATCAGGCCGAACCTTCAACACCTTGCCTTTCGTCACCTGAACCGTTCCCACCTTGGCTTCGCGGGGTTTGGTCACGTATCGGGCGAGCGTGCAACAAACCCGGACCATACCGGCTCCCCGTCCTTTACTATGATATGCCGCAACCGACGCGGCCTGCTGGAGCGTCTCGGTGCCGGGGTCCTCGTCCGGCTTGGCGCGCAGGATCACGTGACTTCCGGACATGCCTTCGGCGTGAAACCACCAATCGCGAGGCGCGGCTAATTCCATGCTCACATAGTCGTTGTCTTGGTCCGTGGCTCCGGCCAACACGGTCCAGGAACCTGGCAGGTCATAACAATATACGCGGGGTTTGGACCCGCTCACGGATACCGATCGGACCGTGCTTCCGACCCTCGCGTCCAAACGTCTGCATCTTCATGAGGCATGTCTTCCGACCCGCGTCGTCTTTAGCCTCGGCTTATAACACGGCTTGGGAGTTGGGGTAAAGCCTGCGGACGTATCAGCCCGACCCCGGTTGGGGTTGCATGTGTGGGCCCATGGTATGAAAATACCGACAGCTCCGCCCAATTTCTGGCAGTTCCGCGCGGTGCCGGTTCTCCCGGCACCCTGATGATCCACATCGACTTTTTTGAGAATGTGGTGTACAACCATCCGGCGCTATCCGACGAGAATGGCTTTGCAGCGCCATTCCCATGGTGTCGAATTCGAAATTGGCCTGAGAATTACGATGTTCGCTTACGCGTTTGATCAGTCTCAAAAGCTGCAGCCAAGGCTCCACCCGGGGGGCAAGCTATCCTGGCACGCCGATTGCTTTGAGTCCTGTCGGTTTATGTTGTTCACTCCATGGAGGCCGCCGGGACGACAATGAGCACAGGACAACGGAACAGGCACTTGACGTTGATGCTCGGAGCGTCGCTCCTGCTCTTCCACGGGTGCGGAGACATCAGCCCCAGCGAAAACACGGGTAACAACGGTGGCGGCACCGTGAACGAGTCGCCCACCGCGGACATCGACACCTCCCCCCTGAGCGGCAACGCGCCGCTGACCGTGAATTTTGACGGGAGCAACAGCGACGATGCGGATGGGGCCATCGTGTCGTATGCGTGGGATTTCGGCGACGGCTCGCCGGTCCAGAGCGGCGCGAGTGCCACCACAAGTCATCAGTACACCGCCGCCGGATCTTACACCGCCGTGTTGACCGTGACGGACGACGACGGCGCAACCGATGACGCGTCCTCCTCGTCCATCGCGGTGGGCAACCCGCCCCCGACCGCCAATGGACGCTCCGTTTCCACCACGCAGAATATCTCGCTCCCGATTACCCTGACCGGGATCAGCCCCACCGGGAGTGTCCTGACCTTCTCGATCGTGTCGGCGCCGGGACAAGGCACCCTGGGGACAATCACGTCCCTCTCGGCCACCAGTGCCTCGATCACCTATACACCCGCCAACGGCTATACCGGCGCGGATTCCTTCACCTTCCGGGTAACCACGAATTCGCAGAACAGCGGTCCCGCGACCGTCAGTATTACGATCGGCGCCGGCACCACGAACCAGGCGCCGACGGCACAGATCACGGCGACTCCGTTGACCGGCAACGCGCCGTTGACCGTGAATTTCAACGGAACCGGCAGCAGCGACTCGGATGGCACACTGGTGTCCTATGCCTGGGACTTCGGCGACGGCTCGCCGGTCCAGAGCGGCGCGAGTGCCACCACGAGTCATCAATACTCCACCGCCGGATCCTACACCGCCGTATTGACCGTGACCGACGACGACGGCGCGACCGATGACGCGTCCTCCTCGTCCATCGCGGTGGGCATCCCGCCTCCGACCGCCAATGGACGCTCCGTCTCCACGACGCTGGATACCGCCCTTCCGATGATTTTGACCGGGATCAGCCCCACGGGAAGTGCCCTGACGTTCTCGATCGTGTCGGCGCCTGGACAGGGCACCCTGGGGACAATCACCTCCCTCTCGGCCACCAGTGCTTCGGTCACCTATACACCCGCCAACGGCTACACCGGCTCGGACTCCTTCACCTTCCGGGTGACCGCCGCCGGGCAGGACAGCAACACGGCGACCGTGACGATCTCGATCGGCGCCGGTTCAGCGGACTTCGAGGGCTTCGGAGCCATTACCCGCGGCGCGGAAGACTGTCCCGATGCGGGAGGCTACGCAACGTACCACGTGACCAGTCTCGCCAACAGCGGCGCGGGCACGCTGCGTGATGCCGTGTCCGAAGGCTGCCGTTATGTCGTGTTCGACGTCGGGGGGACCATCACGCTGGCGAGCTCGCTGCAAATCACCGACTCATACATTACGATCGACGGTCTATCGGCGCCAAGCCCGGGGATTACCATCCGGCAACCCGGGACCTCGACCAAAACCGTGATCATCTCCAGCCTGAGCGCCGATACACACGACGTGATCGTTCATCACCTGAGGAACGTCGGCGACGGCGGCCACAGCGATTCCGCCAACGACATCTGGGGCCTGGACGGCGACGACGGTGAGGTCTATAACGTGATCATCGACCATATCACCGGGAGCGCCGCCAACGACGGGGTCTTCGACATCTACGGCAACGTGCGCGACGTCACCATTTCCTGGAACTTGATCAAGGACACGGAGACCGCGCTGCACCTGTCGCAAGAGGATGACGTGCGGGCCAGGATCTCACTGCATCACAACGTCTTCGCCCGCAACAGCGAGCGGCAGATCCGCATGCGGCATCACAACGAGCTCATCGACTTCGTGAACAACGTGATCTACGGGTGGCAGAGCGCCGGACTGGACATCGCCACCAATATCGGGGTTTCCAACGACGAGTTTCCGAAGCTGAACGTGGAAAACAATTACTATTTTGCCGACGGAGCAGACGCCGGTGACGCAATCGTGCGCGATATCGACGGCCAGATCTTCTTCAGCGGCAACGTCTTCCCCTCCGCCGAGGACGACGACTTCTCCACCGCCACGCGCTGGGCCATCCCGACCTACGCGCAGGTCACCACCCATGCCGCCTCGACATTGGGCGACACGGTGGTGCCGTGCGTGGGCACGCACTATCCCACGACGGACGAGGCGGATCTGCTGGACGAGGTCGGCACGGCGATCGGCGGCGCGGGCGGGTCCTGCTAGGAACTCGAGGGCTCGGCCGCACCGCGCCGCGAGCCCTCCGACGGGGCCTGACGGTGGTCTTCCAACACTGACGGCCATTCGACGTCGAGAGTCACCCCGCCCCCGCGGGTGGCTCCAGGTCCCGCCATTCATCGACTAACGTGAACGGGAACGGCACGCCGTCACGCCGCAAAATGTCGTTCCCGAGTTCCCACGATCCCGCCATCGTCAGATGACTCCGATTGTAGTAAATCGGATTGCCGCTCGCACCGAACGCCGTACAGACTCCGTTCGGGCAGACGTAGGGCGTGACGTCGAAATACTCGACACTCGGAGTCTTCTTGGCAAAATCCTCGATTCTCGCATTGACGGCCGAGATCGTTTCCAAAAGCGGACTGCTGGGACGAGGGCACTCTAGGAAGGGGTAACTCAGGGCCTTTTCCCGGCAACGCCGATCGTAACCAGGGATGACGGGAGCCTTGCCAATCAGCACAACGAGCTTACCCTGGTCCACTAACACACGCACGGTGTCGAAAAACGCGTCAAGAAATTCCTCCGACCGTTCCTGATACGTTGTCCAGGACGCGGAGATGATCACGACTTCGAACGCGTTGACAACCGGGCGCACGATTTCAGCCGAATCGCGGCAATCCGCCAGTCTCCTCGCCGGAACGAACGCTTCAGGGTCGCCGTGGATCGGCGGACACGACTCGGTCGCCAGGTTCCGGAACCGAAAGCCTGCCTGCTTGGCGAAGACGCCGATCATCCCGACGTAATGCGCCGCATTGGAATCGCCCCACAACAGCGCTTCCGGAGCAGCCGCTGAATCAACCCCGACCACGCACCGATCGTCCGTCGCGTCCGTCAGCGTGATCCTGGCGCGCTGACACACATAGTCGTACTCCCGGGTTGAGCGCGTCTGGTCGCGGATGGCCGCCAGGCTGGCCTTGTAGTCGTCGGAAAGCCAACGGATGCCATAGCCGTCGATCCTCATCATGCCGAATGCCGCCAACGCCAACAAGCCGGCCGGGATGGCGTACTGGCGGGAGAAGATCCGCGCGGCCGACTCCTGGGACAGACGCGCGGGTCGCTCCACGTAGTGGTACGTGATCCAGGCCAGGAGCACCGTCACCGCGAACACGACCGATCCCGTCAGGACATCGATCTCCGCACGGCCGTATCGAAGAAACGCCAATAACGGCCAGTGCCACAGATAAACCGAGTACGAAATAAGGCCCAACCACACCAACGGGCGCAGCCCCAGAAGACGCGACGGCCAGCTGGAGCCGCAGTGCCCGGCAAGAATCAAGAACGCCGTCCCGAGCGTCGGCGGCACCGCCCGCAACCCCGGAAACACCCGTTCCGCTGAAAGCCACGTCATCGAGGCGACCAGTAGCAGGAGTCCGATCACGGCCATCGGTGCGACGACTGCCGCCGGAACTCGTTGTTTGGCTCCCCGCAAAACCGCAAGCGCCACCAACGCGCCGACGAGCAGCTCTCCTGCTCGCGCAGGCAGCATGTAATAGACGAAGGATGGAGAGCGTTCGAAGAGGTACTCACCGAGAAGAAACGACCCGAGTGCGACCAGTCCCGCGGCGAAGAAAAACGATCTGGTTCGCGGGCGCCGGTAGAGGAGCAGCAGGAGCAGCGGCCAAAGGATGTAAAACTGTTCCTCGACTCCCAGCGACCAAAGGTGCAGCAGCGGTCTTTCGCTCGTGGCAGCCGCGAAGTACGTAGTGTCCAAGTGTAACCAGAAATAGACGTTGGCGAGAGAGAACACTGACCAGAGCGCCGCCTCCGCACTCCGTTCAGCGTCCACCGGCCGCAACAGCAGTTGCGCCGCCACCAGCGTCACGGTCACCACGACCAACATCGCCGGCGCAATACGCTTGACGCGACGACGGTAAAAATCCACGAGGGAGAACCGGCCCTGTTCCAAGTCTCGCAGAATGTTCAGCGAAATAAGGAATCCGGAAATGACGAAGAAAATATCGACGCCCACGAAGCCGCCCGGCACGAGCGTCTTGTTCATGTGAAAGAGGACGATGGAAAGGACCGCAACGGCCCGGAGACCATCGACGTCAGGGCGATACTCCTGAGTCGGTTTAGTAACGGATAGCGCCACTGTCGATCATCCCGCGGCTTGTGAGAGCCGATCCGGAGCCGATTTCCTACACCCGTTCCTGCTTCCGATACAGGAATGCCACAACCACTCCAAGGGCTACGACGAGGATTCCGTCGAACACGATCTGCTTGACCACGTGCAAGCCCGGAATCGGCTGCACCACGTAATAGATCGTGTACGTCGGTACCACCGTCATCAACGCAACCGCCAGACCGAAGCGAATCCCCTGCCCGAGCCACGGCCTGGCCTCGACTCCGCGCGAGTAGATCCACACGAATGTACCGGCCATGAACACGTGCGCAAGAATCATCAACGGGAAGTACCGTTGCGCATCCGCCTCGGACCGGAACAGATTGGGTAATTTCGCGTAATCCTCGTGCAGCAGCGCCCCGTGCACGACAAAGCTGCCGACCATCCAGGCGACGAAGGTCACGATCCAGGCATTGAAGAATGTTCTGCTCATGACTCCTCCTTGGTGATGTGGAAGGTTGTACCGGGACAGTCGTTGCAAAGGGGACGCGCCACGCCGCGCTTATAACACGGGCCGGACGAGTGGGTAAAGCCTGATAACGTGGAGCAAGGTCCCGGCGCCCCGTGGGAGGGGACTATGGATCAGAGTTGTGAGCGGGTCCCGATGTGATGGACAGGGAGTCCTTGGCGTCTTCTGTTACCGATATCCCGACCCGTTCAGATTGGTGTTCAGGGCCTGGAAGATTTAGTTCACCCACTGGGAAGTCACCACACGCATGTCCGGATCGTAGATGACCTCCATTTGCCGAACTCGACTGCGCGTGGCCACTTCGGCTGGTGTAGTCAAGATTTCAGCGAAGCCCAATGTACCGAGATCCCATATGAGATACAGAAACGTTCTGCCCGCCTTATCCAGCACATAGCGCCCAGGCTTGAAAGCAAATATCTCCTTCTTCTGATTCTGCCGCTCCCCGCTCCAGGCGGGCTCTCCAATTTCGGCCACGATATTCTCTCGAGGCGTTCCGGGTTGAAAAACGCCCAAGTTTTTCCTCGCCGGTTGCGTCAAATTAATGCCGATCGAGCAGCCCATCGACGTCATCGAGCACAGACCAAGCAACAGGATACTCACGGAAAGAACCAGCGTCTTTGAGGCTGAAGTGGCGGTGTTCGACGTCATGGTCGCCCTCCTATTGTTCAAGCATCAGGACACGAGCGACGTAAGTCTAGCACCCCATTCTCACTTGGGAATTGGCCTCACTCGACGAGGCTACCCGTGTAACGTCCGGGAAACGATCGCAGTCCACTCAAGGAAAAGCGAGAGATGTGATCGGCCAGTCGTCGAGTCTCCGCGGGGTCAACGAACCTCTTTATCGCTGGCCCGGCCTCCTAAGAATTCTCTGATCCTGAAATCGACGTCGCGCAGAGGCCTCACCATCCTCGCGCTTTTGGCTCGGGCCGAGCGAGGGGGTGAAGCCTGACAGACGCCCAACCGTATGAGCAGATTCGTTGACAAATTACAAAAATGTTGCACCTTTGAATTTCATAAGAATTTGGATCCGTCACCAATAGGAAAACACGACCCGAAAGGATGGCCCACAACGTCTGAAACTCAACCCCGCAGATATGGGGGAGTCGCTGGCTGCCCAAGCGCTGGGGTGGCTAAAGATGCCCAAGCTCCGTCCAGCGGGAAACAAGAGGGATTTTTTGAGGGACCCGTGAGATTTCTGTCCATACACCACCGTTCCTGGCTCTGGAATATTGTGTTCCTGTCTCTGCTGGCGCTTGCAGACCATGCACAGGCGGCCGGAACACCAGCCGGGATGAGCATCGTCAACACCGCCACCGTCACGTACCTGGACGAATTCGGGATCACCCAGACGCTCAACTCCAACGCGTCCACGGTCCAGGTCGACGAGGTGTTGAACGTGACCGTCGCCAACCTTGACGCAAGCAACGTCGCGGTCAATTCGCCCGATTCCGACAGACCCCTGGCCTTCTCGATTACCAACACGGGCAACGGCTCCGAGGCGTTCGGACTGAAGGCCAACGTCGCGCTGGCCGGCGATCAGTTTGACCCGGTGTTTGACCGCATTGTTCTGGATTCGAACGGCAACGGCATCTTCGACCCGGCTACCGACACGGTCTACGTACCCGCCACCAACGACCCGGTCCTGAACCCCGACCAATCAGTGGTGATCTTTCTGGTCAGTGACATACCCGGTGGGTTGAGCAACGGCGAGGTAGGCCTGGCAAACCTCACCGCCTCGGCAACAACGGGCACCGGCGTCCCCGGCACGAGCTTCCCGGGGGCCGGCACGGGCGGCGGGGACGCGGTGGTCGGTGCCACGGGAGGTGCCGGCACCGATCAGAACGGCTATGTCGCGCCGCAGACCCTCGCCAACTTCACCAAAACGCAGTCTGTCTCCGACCCCTTCGGCGGCAGCACTCCGACCGTCGGCGCCATTGTCACCTACACCCTGACGTTCACGCTGGGCGGTACGGGCAGCGTTGACAACGGCCTGATCTCGGACCCGATCCCGACCAACACCAGTTACGTGGCGGGCAGTCTGGCCCTGAACGGCGCGCCGCTTACCGATGGCGCCGACTCCGACGAGGGCCTCTTCACCGGATCGGCGATTGAAGTCAGTCTCGGCACGCTTGCTGCGCCGACGACCCAGACCGTGACGTTGCAGGTACGGATCAACTGAGTTCCTCAACCAGGGAGGTGTGCAATGAAGGCAATGCAAACAAGGAGGCATGAGATGAGGGTGAATACGCGACTGATGTTTGTCCTGGCCAGCGCCGCGCTGGTCTGGTCCAGTCACGCGGGGGCAGCTGATGCTCTCCAATTGACCAACGAAGTGTTCCAGGAAATCGAAATCAAGAACCCGGACGGAAAGATCGATCGAAAGATCGTTCCGGCGGCCAAGGTCGTGCCGGGCACCGAAGTGCTGTACGTCATCACCTATAAGAACGACGGCGACCAGGCCGCCGAGAAGGTGATCGTCACCAACCCGGTACCGAAGGAACTGGAATACGTTTCCGCCGCCTCGATCGCGGGTGAAAGCGCCGCGGAGGTGTCGGTAGACGGCGGAAAGAACTACGGCGCCCTATCGCGGCTCACCGTGACCGGCGCCGACGGGAAGTCGCGACCTGCAACGTCCTCCGACGTCACTCACGTGCGTTGGTCGCTCAAATCCGTGGTGAAGCCTGGCGAGGAGGGAAAAGTCTCCTTCCGGGCAAAGCTGGAATAGTCGGCATCAACGTGTCGGACGCATGACGCGCCCTATTCATGAAAAACAACTACAAGGGGGGAAAACATGAAGCTCAGTAGCATGCGCTATCTCATCGCACTAGCAGTGATGTTCATCGGAGCCCCGCAGGCCTACGCGGCGGGAACTTTGGCCGGCACCGACGTCAGCAACTCCGCAACCGTGGACTTCACCGTAGGCACCGTAAACCAACCGGATGTGACCAGCAACACGGTTACCTTCGAAGTGGACCGCCGGATCAATCTGTCGGTCGCGGAACTGGGCGGCGCCTACACGGACTCGGTGGCAGGGGCACTCACCCAGGCGACGGCCTTTACGGTCACCAACACCACCAACGACACCGTGGACTTTCGCCTGACTTACACTCAGGACGCGACGACGACGGCGGATCCGTTCGGCGGCAACGACGACTTCGATACGACCAACGTGCTCTTCTATCTCGACGACGGCGACAACGTCTTCGACGGCGGTGACACGTTGATCCCCTTCCTGGATAACGTGGTGGCGGACACCACCGTCACCGTGCACGTTGTGTCCGACATCCCGGCCGGTGAGGCCAACGGCAACACCTCGAGCGGCACGCTCACGGCCATTTCCAACTCGGACGGCACCGGTGGCGCGGCCAACGACTACACCGAAACCGCAGGGGCCGACACCCCCGGCACGGTGGACACGGTTCTGGGCGACGGGGCCGGCGATACAGATGCGGCTCGGGACGGTGACCACAGCGACGACGACGCCTACCGGGTCGTGACCGCCACCATCACGGTGACCAAGACCTCCACCGTGATCAGCGATCCGTTCAACCTGGGCGTCAACCCGAAAGCGATTCCGGGCGCGGTGATCGAGTACTGCGTTCAGGTCTCGAACACCGGCGGCGCCGCGGCGAGCAACGTGATCGTCACGGATGCTATCCCGGCCAACACGACCTACCAGGCGGGCAGCATCGTTTCCGGAGGTACGGTCACGTTAGGCGTCTGCAACGCGGACGGCGCGGCCGAGGACGACGACAACGCGGGTGGGGATGAAACCGACCCGAACGGCGGCAGCTTTGCTGCCGGGACTGTGTCCACCACGGTCACGAGCGTCGGCGCAGGCACCACGACGACATCCATCTATCGGGTAACGATCGACTAACCCGAAAGAGCGCCCCGACAGGGCTGCGCCGCAGCGGTGGGATAAGGTCCCCGCCTTCCGCGGCGCAGCCCTGGAAAGGGCCGAGGGATGCCGGCAGATATACGCCGTCGTAAGAACGCGGCCAGCGTTCGGATCATGCTGGCGATCGCCATGGGAGTAGTCTATCTGGCGCTGTGCCCGTGGTCCGCCCAGGCGGTGACGGTCACGAATACCGGAACCGTCACCTATGATCTGGGAGCAATCCCCCAGTCGCTCAACGCTGCCGTCAGCCTCAACACTATTCCTCTGCCAACACCCACCGTCGTGAATTTCTATCAGTATGCGCCGGGGGTACCTTCGAGCATTCCTACCCCCGTGGACGGCGGACTGTGTCAGACCGGGCCGGGCGTGTTCAACCCCCTGCCTCCGCCCACGGATTTCTTCGGAAATGCGATCAACCCCTTGTCCGTGCCCCTCGTGCAAGCCAACCAGTACCATGGCGGTGAACCTGTGTTCTTCGTTCTTGCCGACGCGAACCGCAACATCGACCCAGCGGTCCGCGACTTCGTGGACGTGCGCGTCACGACCGACACCGGCGACGACGAGACGCTGCGCCTTCAAGAAACCGGGCCCAATACCGGGGTGTTTGCCGCGTCCATCCAGAGCGTCAGGATCCCTCCGGCGGTCACAACCTTCGACTGCCGGCTCTCGGTGTCACGGGGCAGCACCGTTGTGGTGGATTACACCGATGCCTACTACCCGACCGACACGGTTCAGGCGAACATCCTGGTCGATCCCTTTGGCGTCGTGTTCGACTCTTCCACCGGAGGACCGGTCGACGGCGCCGTGGTGACGATTATCGATGCCAACACCGGAAGTCCCGCCACAGTGTTTGGGGACGACGGTCTCAGCAGCTTTCCATCTACCCTTGTCAGCGGCTCCGGCGCCACGGATTCCAGCGGACAGACGTACACCTTTCCGCCGGGCGGGTTTCGCTTCCCCTTCGTTGCGCCCGGCGACTACTCTTTCAGCGTCGTCGCGCCGAACGGCTACACCGTACCCTCGGTCGTGCCGTTACCGACCCTCCAGGCCCTGCTCGATCCCAACGGCAATCCGTTTTCCGTCGGTCAGGGGTCGTTCGGCGATACCTTCACCATTGTGGCCGGTCCGGCGGTCAGGATCGACATCCCGGCCGATCCGTTCCAATACACCTTGCTGATGGAGAAGACCGTCTCGACGACCGAGGTCGCGGTCGGCGATTTTCTGCAATACCACCTCACGATGACGAACCTCAACACGGTCAACGACGCGACCAACGCGGTCATCACCGATACGCTCCCTCAAGGCATGCGCTTCCAGGCCGGGTCCTTGCGCACGAACGGCCAACCGGCGTCCGATCCCACGGTGAGCGCTGACGGGCGCACCCTGACCATCCCGATCGGAATCGTCCCTGCGGGCGGACGCGTCGACGTCACCTACGTGGTACAGGTCGGGGCGAGCACTCGCGTGGGAGACGCGGTCAACCGAGCCACCGGCGCGGCGGACGGCAGCGTGTTCTCCAACGCGGCACAGATTGCCGTGCGGGTTCGAGAGCCGCTGTTCGGGGGACGCTTTACCATTATCGGCCGCGTGCTCGAAGGCGATTGCACAGCGCCGCCGGAGAACCTAAAGGGAGTGCCCAACGTGAGGATCTTGATGGACGACGGCACGTACGTCCTCACGGACCGGGACGGCCAGTATCACTTCAATGGAGTTCGCCCCGGCACCCATGTGGTGCAGCTCGACCTCGACACGCTGCCGGCCGACCTCGAAGTGAACTCGTGTATTCAGAACAGCCGCTTTGCGGGCCGCTCTTATTCGCAATTCGTGGAGGCTCAGGGCGGCTCGTTGTGGAAGACGGATTTTTACGTCAAGGCGAAGCCGCCTCAGGAAGGAATGGTCAGCCTCCGTCTGCAGAGCGCGTTCACGCCCGAATGGCGGGAAGCCCCGCCCGTGGGGCGGCAATACACGCTCTACAAGTTGTTCGAAGTCTTAAGCGCCCAGTTGACGCCCAAGAAAGAAATGGATCTCGACACGGTCGCGATGAAACAAGACGGGGTGGATATCCAGCGCATCGACGTGATCGGCTATACCGATGATGTCCCGATCGGGTCACGACACCAGGATGAATTCCCGGACAACTACGCCCTCTCTCAGGCGCGGGCACAAGCCGTGGGCGACTACTTGGCGCTGAGGCTCCACCTTTCGCCAGACCAGGTTCGCGCTGTCGGTCATGGACCGGACGACGTCGCGGATAACGGGACCGAGGAGGGTCGCCAACTGAACCGGCGAGTGGAGATCATGGTCTACGGACGCGAAGCCTCGGACGCCCCTCCGTCCTTTGCGGGAGGTAGCTTCCGCTATCGCCTAGACGTGAACGGCGGCGCGGTACCCGTGCAGAACGTGCGGGTCTCCGTCATGTTACCGGAGGGTGTTGCTTATCTCTCCGGCACGAGCACCTTGGACGGAGCACCCGCCACGGATCCCAGCGTGATCGATAACGTCCTTACCTACAGCTTGGGCGATGCCGGCGCCAACTGGCATCGCCTCATCGAATTTTCAGGACGGACGACGAGCGCGCCCACGCCGGACGTGATCAGTTGCCCGCCTGGAGGCTACGCCACGAGGGCTGTGGCCCTCCTGGATACGGATCAGAACAAGAACCTCCGCACATCCGCGGTGGAAAACGTGTTGGCCTGCCCCCTCCCGCATCGTGGGGAGTCCCGACTCTCCGCAGGGCTCGGCAACCGGGTGGTGGAACAAGGAACGGCACCAACGAACCCCGGCAGCGAAACGCCGGGAACGGTTCAGGCGGACAGCGGGCCACACACCACCACCGTCCTGGGCCGGACACAGGCGACGATCCATGCCGTGTCATTGTCTGAGGAGAGGCTGCGTAAGCGACGAGCCATTGCGGACGACGTCCACGCCGCCGGCGGCGATACGGATTGGCTGGCGGGCCAGGCGCCGGGGGTGGAGTGGCTCTTCCCGCAGCCGAATCACAATCCCCGCGCTCCCGCGGTGCGTGTCGTGATCAAACACGCCCCGAACCAGACGGTCGTGCTCACGTACAAGGGCAAGCCGGTCGATCCGCTGACCTTCGACGGCGTCAAGGCGAACGCCGAAGACAACGTGGCGGTCAGCATCTGGCGCGGCCTGCCGCTGGTTGAGGGCGCCAACCGGTTCGAAGCCGAGGTCCGCGATGCCGCCGGCCGTTCCGTGGCGACGTTGACGCGGGAGGTGCACTACGCCAATCAGCCGGTCCGAACAGAGCTCGTGCCGGAAGAGTCCGTGCTGGTGGCCGACGGCATCGAGAAACCCGTCATCGCCATACGCCTGCTCGACCGTTACGACCGCCCGGTACGCGCCGGGGTGACCGGCGCGTACGCAGTGAATCCGCCCTATGTTCCGGCACAAACCGTGGAGGAGCAGCAGGAACGGCAACTCGCCGGCATGGATCGATTCCAGCCCCTGTTCACGGTTGAAGGCGATGACGGCGTCGCCTACATCGAATTGTCGCCCACCACCGAGGCAGGCACCGTCGCGCTGAATTTCACGTTCCAGAACGGCCAATCCAGTCGCGCTCAGGATCTCCGCGTGTGGCTGGACCCCACGCCGCGCGACTGGGTGGTGGTCGGCTTCGCCGCGGGTACGATCGGCTATGAAACCTTGAAGGGCAACATGCAGGCGCTCGAGGACCAGGGGCGCGAAGACGGCGTCTACACCGACGGACAGGTGAGCCTCTACGCCAAGGGCCGGGTGTCGGGCGAATGGCTGCTGACCCTGGCGTACGATTCAGACAAGCCGGACGATCCCGAAAGCCTGTTCTCCGTGATCGACCCCAACGAGTTCTATACGCTCTACGGCGACGGCACCGAGCAACGGTACGACGCCTCGAGCCGTGAGAACCTTTATCTCAGATTGGAACGCCGGCAGTTCTACGCGCTGTTCGGCGACTTCGAAACAGGATTGACACAGACCCAATTGTCCCGCTACAACCGCAGCCTCACCGGCGTCAAGGCGGAGTACCACGACGGCCCCGTAGACGTAACGGCATATGCATCCGAGACGGACCTCAACTTCGCGCGCGATGAAATCCAGGGCGACGGGACGTCGGGGCTCTATCGGCTGTCAAACGGTTTCATCGTGATCAACAGCGAAAAGATCCGCATCGAAACGCGCGGTCGTTTGAAGAGCGAACAGATCGTACACACCCGAATGCTCCTGCGTCACCTGGACTACGACATCGACTACAGCGCCGGCACCTTGTTCTTCCGCGAACCGATCAACAACCGCGATCAGGCCTTCAATCCGATCTTCATCGTCGCCGAATACGAGACCACCGAACCGGCGGATAAGGTGCTCAACGCGGGCGGACGCCTCGGCTCCCGATTCCTGGAAGGCAGACTTTCGGCGGGGATGTCCTACCTCCGGGATGAAACCGACTTGGCGAAGACCGATCTAGGCGGGCTGGACGCCACACTCCAGCTCGGCAGGGACACCGAGTTACGGTTGGAGGGGGCACTGAGCGAGGGCCGGACGACCACGGGAGACCGCGACGGCAGCGCCTACCTCCTCGAACTCGAACACCATGCCGGTCGGTTCGACGCTTTGACGTACGTCAAGCGCCAGGAACCCGAGTTCGGTGTCAATCAGCAGAACGCCAGCGAGAGCGGAATGGCCAAGATCGGCCTGGATGCCCAAGCGCGTCTGACCGACCAGGTCGCCCTGCAGGGACAAGTTTCTATGCTGGACAACCTCACCAGCGACGCTACGCGGGACATGGCGAAGGCACAGCTCGAATACCGTACCAATACCGGCGGCGCGCGCGGCGGGGTGCAGCTCGTGACGGACCAAGCGGCGGGCGGCGAGAAATTCCAGTCCCAACAGGCGACGTTGGGCGCCAACCGGTACTTCTTTGAGAAGAAGCTGGAATTGCAGGCTCAAACCGACCTCAGCGTGGGGGGTAAGAACGACAGCGTGGATTTCCCAACGCGTTATCAGATGGGCGCCAGCTATGCGCTCACTGAGGATGTCCGCCTGATGCTAGTTCAGGAAATCACCAACGGCGACGCGTTCGACGCCAGCATGACACGCGTCGGGTTCCAGGCCGTGCCGTGGCAGGGCGCGCGATTGACCAGCACGCTCAACCAGAGCCAGATGGCGGAGTATGGGCCGCGGACCTTCGGACAACTCGGGCTGACTCAGGCGTTTCTGGTCGGCGAGCACTGGGGCTTCGATCTCTCGGGAGACAGCAACCGCACGTTCAATGAATCCGGAACACCTCCCCTGGTGATCAACCCCGATCACCCGATCTCCTCCGGCGGCATGCTCAACGACGGTTCGCTGACCGAAAACTTCTTCGCTCTCAGCGGTGGCGCCACCTACCGCTCGGACCTGTGGTCGTGGAACGGGCGCCTCGAGAGCCGGAACGGCGAAAGCACCGACCGCTATGGGATCACCACCGGCTTTCTGCGGCAGGCTCGCGCCGGAGTGGCCTTCGCGATGTCCGCACAGGCGTTCCGGACGGATCAGGAAATCGGCACACAAGGCACCATGGCGAACGTCAGCCTGTCGTGGGCCTTCCGGCCGCTGGGCCGCCGTTGGTCGGTGCTGGATCGCCTCGAGTTCCGGACCGATGAAATCAAGAACGGCACTGGGATCGCCGGGAGCGGCCTCTTCGGCAACACCAGTCTCACGGTGGCCGGCGATGCCAGGTCTCGGCGGCTCGTCAACAACTTTGTGTTAAACCGGGTGTCGGGTGCGTGGACCGAAAAGGACCGGCAGGGCAACCTGTTTCAACTCCAGCAGCGCAACCAATGGTCGTTTTTCTACGGCGCCAAGTACGTTCTAGATCGCTTCGACGGTGTGGACTACAGCGGCTACACCGATCTCCTGGGTCTGGAGTGGCGATATGACGTCACGCGAGTGGTGGATATGGGCCTGAAGGCCGGCATGTTACACGTGTGGTCGGCGGAGAACTATTCCTATTCCTGGGGCCCCATGATCGGCATCTCGCCAATCGAAAACGCCTGGATTTCGCTAGGCTACAACGTCCTCGGTTTTCGCGACCGAGACTTCTCGGCGGCCAACTACACCGCGCAGGGATTTTACATCCAGCTTCGCATCAAGATCGATCAGTTCACGCGTCTGCCCAAATCCCCGTCTTCCGAGCGAACGCTCCCCCCCGGGGTGTACGTGGGGCGACCATGAAGCGAGGTGTGATGAGGCGGCACATCGTCCAATTTGCGAGCCTGACGGCGGCTCTTCGAGCTGGCCTGTCTCTTGTCGTGCTCATGTGCGGGCTACTAGCCCCGTCCGCCGCCCTGGCCGCCATGTGGGGCTACATGACGAACCCCAACGGGATCTACCGGATCAACACCCAGACGGGCGCCGCGACGTTGCAGTACGGCGCCGCCCCGTTCAACGGCGCCACGATCGTCGCCGGCGCGGGCCAGCGTCCGAGCGACGGAATGCTGTTCTTTACCTATAACAACATCGCGAACCAGCAGGTCTATCGCTGGGATCCGGCCAACCCCGCCGTTGCTCCAGTGTTGCTCGGCACCACCGGCGTCCAGTACCTGCACCGTCTCGCCTTTCACCCCACCAGCGGCGTGCTCTACGCGTTCGCGATCGACGGCGCGACGATCTATTCCATCAATCAGGCCACCGGGGCGGCGACCTTTGTGTCCACGATCACCGGTATCGCCAACAATATTTCGGGAGACATCGCGTTTGATCCCACCACCAACAACCTGTACTTGATTTCGTATACCGGTGCCCCGGTCAGCATCCGGGTCTACCGGTTGCCGCTGGCAGGCGGCCCTGCGGTACAGACCGGGATCATCACCGGACCCCCGGCCGGCGGCAATGTCGTGACGTCGGTGATGTTCAACGCGGCAGGCACGGTGTTTTTCGGAGGGTCGGTCGCGGCCGCCGGCGTGTACAATCTCTACACAGCCCCCCTCACCGGCGGCCCCGCCACCACGATCGGCCCCATGGGCCAACTCGCCCAGGATTATGGCAGCGTCCCGGCTGCGCCGCCTACTATTGCTAAATCCTTTGCCCCAGCCGCGGTGATTCCGAATATGAACAGTGTCCTGACGCTGACGCTGACGAATACCTATGCCCAGCCCATGCGCGGCGCGGCCATCACCGACACCTACCCGGCGGGCGTGGTGAATGCCCCAGTCCCGGGCGGCGCAACCACCTGCGGCGGAGTGGTGACGGCGGTCGCCGGCGGAAACACCGTGGCCCTGACGGGCGGCACCATACCCGCGAGCGGGTCGTGCACGGTCACCGTCAACGTTCGCAGCGCGGCGCTCGGCGTCTATAACAACGGTATCGCGGCCGGCGCGCTTTCAACGATTCTGGGATCCAACGACAACGCGCCCAGCGCGACCCTGACGGTTGCGCTTCCCAATCTCACCGTGGTGAAGGCATCGACGGTCTACTCGGATCCGTTTAATGGCACCACGAACCCCAAGCGCATTCCGGGCTCGTTGGTGAACTACACCGTCACGGTCAGCAACACCGGTGGGGGGCCGGTAGACAACAATACGGTGATTATCGTGGATCCGATACCTGCGAATACCGATTTATTTGTGAACGACCTTGGGGGCGCGGGTTCCGGCCCGGTGGCGTTCGCAGACGGCGCGCCATCCAGCACGCTCACCTATACCTTCACGTCCCTGGCCAGCGCCACCGACGACGTGAGTTTCTCCAACAACGGCGGCGCAACGTACGTGTATGTTCCCACGCCGAACGGCAATGGGGTCGACCCCGCCGTGACGCACGTCCGGATCAATCCGAAAGGTATCTTCGTCGGAAACTCCGGTTTCCAGATCACGTTCCGGATTCGACAGGAGTAGTCAGTCCCGGCCGTAGCAAAGACAGGCGGGGCTTGGAACCGCTCACACTCACCGTTCTAACCGCGTGCGGCGCTCGGCTCCGCCATCTCGCGGAGAGTCAGGTCCGTTTCCGTTCTCTCCATCCCAGGCTACCGCCTGGCGAACCGTTGAGCTGCGCGCGTTCGTAGCTTGGCGACCTGTTCTTTGCGGTTCCGCGGCGGCGCATTCGTCTCGAGCGCGTTCAAGAGATTTCTGGAAACGGCCACCACCTCATCCACAGCCGCGAGAAATGTACTTTCGTTGGCCTTCGATGGCTTATTGAAGCCACTCACCTTTCTCACGAATTGGAGTGCGGCCGCACGAATTTCTTCGTCAGTCACAGACGGCTCGAAGTTGAACAGCGTCTTGATGTTCCTACACATGGTGTCACCTCGGTGAAAAATAGCTTTGAATGATGAAGCCGAAATGCGGGGAGGGATTGCTCACAATGATCTGCTCCCCTGTCGGTTTCCTGATGACATACCCATCAAATTCCATCAAATATCTTTTCCTGTCCGCCCTGCAGGTTGCCATACACTTTCACTTTTTCATCAGGAGACAGATTCAAGCTCTGATTGTCCGGCAACTTCGCCCTCACAAAGATTGAGCCGGATTTGTCCGTCAAGGTAAAACCGTTTAGTGCATCACCACCACTCGCTGGTCGGGGCTTCCGAGTCGTCGTAACCAACTATAGAGGCCGCATTTTCTCCAGGGGCCCGAAAAAAAATGCGTCGCACTCTGTCCCCTCCAATCACGCGAACAAATTCTGACATCGTGCAGTACATTAGAATCAATACCAATAGGAAGATTTGGATAGCCCAGAAATGTGGCCACACGATCTCCGCGAGCAACTTCTCGTTGCCTGCGATCA
>CAZMYW010000018.1:0-45499 GCA_964570625.1 uncultured Nitrospirota bacterium
ACCAACAGGAAGATTTGGATAGCCCAGAAATGTGGCCACACGATCTCCGCGAGCAACTTCTCGTTGCCTGCGATCAGACCACCCGCCTCTCGCCAGAATTCAACGAGACGCTCCAGGTAATGGAGAATCGCGGCTACCAGAAAGTAGAGGGTGGTCTTCCAAGCGACGTTGTATGCCAGCGGCTTTTCGGGGAAGCGATTGATGAACGGCAGCAAATCCGCGACCAACACTGCCTTGCCCAGAACGAGTGCTGCTACCGTTACCGATGCCGAGGTGCTGAGTGCGATCCCTGTTCCCTTCAGCATCAGAACGCGGACGAACGCGACCATATGCAGGGCAATAAAGAAAAAGATGGTCGGCGGGAGCAGTGCTTCGATCTCTTCCTTGATTTTCGCGGATAGTTTACTCATGTCGCTCCTGTAAAAGAGGAAAAAGGCTAAACCGCTCGGCGGCTCATAACGCCAGGACCTGCAGGACCTGGGGTCAAATCTTTAATCTTTAGCGATCAATTGCTGCGCCCGCACGAAGAGGTCGTGAACCTGGCGATCGGCTTCCGCCGCCTCCCGAAAGGCCCGCCGCAACTGACTGACGCGGCTGTAGCCAATTCCACCAACCTGCTTTCCAATATCCGATTGCGTCATCTGACCGTAGCGGTACAAACACTCTGTCAGCAGCCCGCGGCCAAGCGTGGTGTCCCAGAGTCCCTCACCACGGAGCAGGGCCGCAATCCGCTTGTTGATCATCCCAGGGAGTACGACCTGGGCGACGGCACGGACCGCCGGACGTTCGCGATCCTTGGTCATCCGAAACCGACGTTGCATAGAGGCCACAAACGTTTCCCCGCCCAGGAGCACTCCGCCGACCACCTTGTCCCAGGGTCTGGTGACGCCTTGATTCACCCCCTCTTCCACAAACCGCGCGTACGCCGCCCGCCCACTCAGGGTATCGCCCCCGGTATACGCGAGCACGCGATCGTAGGTGATCCACCCCTCACGGTCCCGGGTGTTCAGGTAGCCGCGCAAACTGCTCCATCCATACTGTCGAAGGCTTCGCAACTGCTCCTCGGCCGTCATGGACCGAGAGCGCCCGACGCGGATCGGATTCAAATGGATGTAACGGGATAGCTCCAGGAGATAGGCATCCTCCTCAACGACGATCGCTTTGAAGCGCCCTTGATACAAATGGCCACTGCGCTGGTGCCGGCGGTTGTAGTAGCCGGTATAGGCGACGTTGAACTGGCGCATGGCCTGCGAGACATTCCCCAGTGGGCTTTCCACCACGAGGTGAAAGTGATTGTCCATAAGCACGTAGCCGTGCAACCGAAGCTGGTAGATCTCCACACAGCGCGCGAGGCGTTTCTGAAAGGCGAGCCGATCCCCGTCATCGGAGAAGATCACCCGCCGCTCGTTGCCGCGGCAGGTGATGTGGTAGATCGCGCCGGGATAGTCGATGCGCAGCGGCCGCGCCATGCCGCGCTTATAGCACGGTTCCCGAACGCGGGTAAAGGCCGGGCCAAGGACGGCCGACCATCGCAGTCGGCGCAAGCGGGCTAAAGATTAAAGATTTGACCCCTCAGCTTTGTTTATGATGAAGCCGAAATGCGGGGAGGGATTGCTCACAATGATCTGCTCCCCCGTCGGTTTCTTGATGACATACCCATCAAATATCTTTTCCTGGCCGCCCTGCACGTTGCCATACACTTTGACCTTTTCATCAGGAGCCAGATCCAATTGCTGATTGTCTGGCAACTTCGCCCGAACAACGATTGAGCCGGAATGGTCCGTCAAGGTAAAACCGTTTTCATCAAGTTGGGTGACGGTTCCCTCGATCGTACTGACCGGTGGCAAGGCCAATTTCTTGATCGGTATCGTGCCAGCACAGCCAGTGGTCATCAGAACAAGCACAGCGAATAGATACGAAAGGCGAGGTTTCATGTCATTTCTCATTAAAAGCTCCTGTCTCATTTTATGCTCCAGCGACTATAGAGGCCGCATTTTCTCCAGGGGCCCGAAGAAAATGCGTCGCACTCTGTCCCCTCCGATCACGCGAACGAATTCCGACATCGTGCAGTACATTAGAATTAATACCAACAGGAAGATTTGGATAGCCCAGAAATGTGGCCACACGATCTCCGCGAGCAACTTCTCGTTGCCTGCGATCAAACCACCCGCCTCTCGCCAGAATTCGACGAGACGCTCCAGGTAATGGAGGAGCGCGGCTACCAGAAAGTAGAGGGTGGTCTTCCAAGCAACGTTGTATGCCAGCGGATTTTCGGGGAAGCGATTGATGAACGGCAGCAAATCCGCGACCAACACTGCCTTGCCCAGAACGAGTGCTGCCACCGTTACCGATGCCGAGGTACTAAGTGCGATCCCTGTTCCCTTCAGCATCAGAACGCGGACGAACGCGATCATGTGCAGGGCAATAAAGAAAAAAATGGTCGGCGGGAGCAGTGCTTCGATCTCTTCCTTAATTTTCGCGGATAGTTTTCTCATGTCGCTCCTGTGAGAGCAAAAAAAGGCGAAACCCCTCGGCGGCTCGAGTCTGCCCATCGTTGGTCATGTGATGCCCAACTTCCAGCGCTGACAAAATAAAAGGGACAGGAAATTTTTCAATACTGTGTATCGTTGCCAGAGGCACTCGAAAAGGAGCCTGTCCCCTTTTCCTCCCCCCTTTTCCTCCCAATCGAAAGATTTGACCCCTGAGCCTTGCCCGGAAGTTAGCCAGATCATTCCTCGAAGTAGTCGGAGTCGATCTTTGGTACACGAACGGGCCGAGACGTCACTCCCACTTCATGCTCGATCATGAACAAGGCCAACTTGCTCCCATCGACCAGAACCACACCATCGACCGTGCCCGCATACGTGATCGCCTGCTGGCTGAACGATGCCGTGGTGATCAGTACGCCCTTTGTGGCGTGATTCCCGGCGATAGCTCCGAAGAACGCCTGCACCTCCGGACGTCCGACTGAGTTCTGCCAACGTTTGGCCTGGACGTACACCTTCTCGAGACCAAGACGGTCAAGCGAGATGACCCCGTCGATTCCTCCGTCCCCAGACCGCCCCACTCGCACGAGATCTGCGCGGCTCGTGCCGTACCCCATCTTGTGCAACAAGTCCAAGACGATCGTCTCGAAGTACTCGGGCGAGACCTGCGACAGCAGTTCCAGCAGTTCCGCAGCCACTCCCTGCCGCAGCTCAGAGAGAGCTTGCTCCAGTCGATCGTCCGGGCTCACTGTTCCGCGATCTGCGAGCGGTGGGGTAACGGTGGATGGCTCCTGACGCTCCTCAGCGCCTGGTCGCAGCCGCACGTCGTTATGCCACACTGCGATCGTCTCCAGCACGTTCTCTGGAAGTGGCGCCGCATGATTGCGCGCGAAGTCGAGACCGGCCTGCGTCAGTTGCCAGTAGCCGCGCCGGCTGCTCGTCGATAGCCCTGCCCGCTTCAGTCGATCGTGTGCCCAACCAGCCCGATTCTTGAACACTTGCTGGGCTCCGCTCGGGAGAAGCTCTGCACGATCGGCATCGCTCAGCCCGAGGGCCTGAGCTGCGCCATCGTGAACGTCCCTCGCTGTCGCACCATTGGGGTGCACGGCCAAGTACCGCAAGACCGGTTCTATGAATCTGTCGTAGGTCGGAACAGGCATGTCGATGATCGATACTTCCGATTCTGTCTGGCTAACGCTCAGCGCTGAGGAGCGCGCCTGCTGTTGTCAGCGTCGCCTCCAGCGCCTTGTTGGGCAGCGCGTCTTCTACATGGCAGCGAAGGCGTCGACACTGGCCATAGAGCCCGATGTACGGCATGGAGGGGGTCAAATCTTTACGGCATGGAGGGGGTCAAATCTTTAATCTTTAGGGTCAGCCAAGACGCGCTTACCGCGTGTCCGACACCGCCCGCTTTTTCTTGCTGTCCTTCAACGCCGCCTGCGCAGCAGCGAGTCTTGCGATGGGGACGCGGTACGGTGAGCAGCTCACGTAGTCGAATCCGATGCGGTGGCAGAACTCCACGGATGACGGTTCCCCGCCGTGTTCGCCGCAGATGCCGAGCTTTAACTTCGGGCGGACTGAGCGGCCTTTTTCTGCGCCCATGCGCATCAGCGCGCCCACGCCGTCCTGGTCGATGGCCACGAAGGGATCGCGGGGCAGGATGCCTTGTTCGACGTAGAACGGCAGGAACTTGCCGGCGTCATCGCGGGAGAGGCCGAAGGTGGTTTGGGTGAGGTCGTTGGTGCCGAAGGAGAAGAAGTCGGCTTCTTTGGCGATTTCATCGGCGGTGAGCGCGGCGCGCGGCAGTTCGATCATGGTGCCGATGGTGTACGCGACTTTTTTGCCGTAGCGTTTCATGGTCGCTTCGGCCACGCGGATCAGCAGTTCCTTCATCCGGGCCAATTCCTTTACGTGCGCGACCAATGGGATCATGACCTCAGGAATCACTTTAACTTTCTGCTTGGCCAGCTCGCAGGCGGCCTCGAAGATCGCGCGCACCTGCATCTCGTAGATTTCGGGGTAGGTCATGCCCAGGCGGCAGCCGCGCCACCCGAGCATGGGATTGAACTCGTGCAGGCTCTTGTTCTTGGCGCGCAACGCGTCGACCGTGACGCCCATGTCGCGTGCCAGGTCGGCCAGTTCCTGTTCGGTCTGGGGCAGGAACTCGTGCAGCGGAGGGTCGAGCAGGCGGATGGTGACCGGCAGGCCGGCCATTTCTTTGAAGATGCCGAGGAAGTCGCTCTTCTGCATAGGCAGCAGCTTGTCCAGCGCGTGCTGCCGGCCCTCCACTTCCTCCGCGAGGATCATCTCGCGTACGGCGCGGATGCGGTCTCCCTCGAAGAACATGTGTTCGGTCCGGCACAGCCCGATCCCCTCGGCGCCGAATCCGCGCGCCACTTTGGCATCCTGCGGCGTGTCCGCGTTGGCGCGCACGCGCAGACGCCGGACCTTATCCACCCAGCCCATCAAGACGTTGAACTCTTTGCCCAACGTGGGCTTCATCAACGGCGCCTCGCCCAGGATCACTTCGCCGGTGGACCCGTTGAGCGTGATCCAGTCGCCGCGTCGCACCACATGGTTGTTGACCGAAAACGCGTCGTGGGCTTCGTTGATCTGCACCGCGCTGCACCCCGCCACGCAGGACTTGCCCATGCCGCGCGCCACCACCGCGGCGTGCGAGGTCATACCGCCGCGCGCGGTCAGGATCCCTTGCGCCGCGTTCATCCCCCCGATGTCTTCCGGCGAGGTTTCGGTCCGTACCAGAATCACCTTCTCGTCTTTGGCGGCCATCCGCTCGGCATCTTCCGCGGTGAAGACGACTTTGCCCACCGCGGCGCCCGGCGACGCGGGCAAGCCTTTGGCGATGACCTTGACCTTGGCATGCGGGTCGATCGTGAGATGCAGGAGCTGATCGAGCTGTTCGGCATCCACGCGCAGAATCGCGGTCTCGCGGTCGATCAGCCGTTCTTTGGCCATCTCGGTGGCGATGCGGATCGCGGCGGCGGCGGTGCGTTTGCCCACGCGCGTCTGCAACATATAGAGCTTGCCCTCCTGGATCGTGAATTCCAGGTCCAGCATGTCGCGGTAGTGGCGCTCGAGTGTCTTGTAGACCCGCAGCAACTCGCGGTAGGGGGCCGGAATGGTGTCCTTGAGCGACTCGATCGGCATGGGCGTGCGGATGCCGGCGACCACGTCTTCGCCCTGCGCGTTGAGCAGGCACTCGCCGAAAAACTTGCGCTCGCCGGTAGACGGATCGCGGGTGAACGCCACCCCCGTCCCGCTCGTTTCGCCCATGTTCCCGAACACCATCGCCACCACATTCACCGCAGTGCCCCAGGACTCTGGGATGTTGTTCAGTTTGCGATACGTCACCGCGCGCGCGCCGAACCAGGAATCGAACACCGCCTTGATGGCAAGCGTGAGCTGTTCCATCGGATCTTCGGGAAACGGTTTGCCGGTCTCGGCCTTCACGAGGCGTTGGTAGTCGGTGACGAGTGTCTTGAGCGCGTGTTCGTCCAGATCGGTGTCGTGGCGCACGCCTCGTTCTGATTTGGCGTCTTCCAGCAGGCGTTCGAACTTCTCCCGCTTCACGCCCAACACGATCGCCCCGAACATGGTGATGAAGCGCCGGTACGCGTCGTACCCAAACCGGGGGTTGCCGGTTTTCTTGATCAAGCCGTGCAGGGTACTTTCGTTGAGCCCTAGATTCAGCACCGTGTCCATCATCCCCGGCATGGACGCCTTGGCGCCGGAGCGGACCGACACCAACAGCGGCTGTTCGGGATCACCGAAGCCCACTTGCATGGATCGCTCGACTTTTTTCATGCCCGCCAGGGTCTGCTCCCACATGCCTTTTGGGAACGTCTTTTTCGACTGGAAGTATTGGACGCACGCCTCGGTCGTAATCGTAAAGCCCGGCGGCACCGGGATTTTGAGGTTGGTCATCTCCGCCAGGCCGGCGCCCTTCCCCCCGAGCAGGTCCTTCATGCCGGCCTTGCCCTCGGCGCGCCCATCCGCGAAGGAGTACACCCACTTGCGTGCCGTTGTTCGTGCCATCACTGGTCTCCCTTTCGAGCTCACCGTGTCCCGCCGTCCGTCGCCACCGCGCGAAAGTCCGCGAACCGCGCGAGCAAATCGCTGACGGCTTTAAGCAATCCCAACCGCGCGGCCCGCACAGCCGGGTCTTCCGCCATGACCATCACGTCCTGGAAAAATCGGTCGATGGTCGGCTTGAGCGATTCGAACGCTTCCAGAACCGCGTGGTCGCGTCCCGCGGCTTCGGAGGATTCCACCGCCCGCGCCACCTTCATGGTCTCGTCGTGCAGCGCCCGTTCGGCCTCGTGTTGCAGGTGTTGCACGTCGACGCCCGCGAACGCCTCTTCGGGCAGGATGTTCATCACGCGCTTGCACGCAGTCATGAGCGACTCGAAGGCCGGCCGCTTCGAAAACTCGGTCAGCGCGCGCAGCCGGCGGAACGCCAGGTGCGGAGCGTCCGCGGCAGCCGGCACGGCCAACACCGCGTTGATAAAATCGTTCCGAAAGCCCTCCGTCTTGGCCTGGGACTCCAGGCGTTGGCAGAAGAATTCCTGGATCGGCGCGTGATCCGCCCCGGGCAGTGCCGCGCGCGCGATCAACAACGACACCGTGACAACCGGGCGTTCGCGCAGGATCTGCACGATGCCCAGCGCCTGCCGGCGAAGCGCGTACGGATCCTGAGATCCGGTCGGGATGAGTCCCGCGCCGAAACAACGCGCAATGGTGTCCGCTTTGTCCGCGACCGCGATGAGTTGGGCCAGCGGGGACCCGGGAAGCGTGTCCCCCGCGAATCGGGGCCGGTAGTGTTCGCCGATCGCCTCCGCCACCGCATCGGGTTCGTGCTGGCGGCGCGCGTACTCGCGCCCCATGACGCCCTGCAGCTCGGGAAACTCGCGCACCATCCCGGTGGTCAGATCCGCCTTGCACAACCGCGCCGCGCGTTCGGCCGCGGACCGATCCACCCCGAACGCCGCGGCCAGGGAGCCCGCCAGCGCGACCACCCGCTCGACTTTCTCATACACCGTGCCGAGGCGCTCCTGGAAGACCACCCCCTTGAGGCGGTCCACCCGATCGGCCAACCGTTCTTTCTGATCCTGCTCGAAGTAGAATTTCGCGTCGTCCAGCCGCGCGCGGAGCACCCGTTCGTACCCGGTTCGAATCGCGGCCAGCGCCCGACCCGCGGGTTTGACGTTGCTGATTGCGATGAACCCCGGCACCATCGCGCCTTGGCCGTCGACCAGGGAGAAATACCCTTGATGCTCCTTCATCACGGTCATGATGACTTCACGGGGAATCGCGAGGTACCGGCGGTCGAAGGTTCCGGCCACCGCGCAGGGCGACTCGGTGAGAAACGTGGCTTGCTCCAGCAGGTCCTCGTCCTCCACCAGACGGCCACCCGCCTCGCGCGCGACATCGGCCAATTGCGACGCGATCAGGCGGCGGCGCTGGTCGTGGTCCACAATCACACCCTTGCGCTGCAGGGCCTGGGCGAACGCTGGCCATTGAGCGGGCGCGCGAAACGGTTTCGACGCCAGGAGCCGGTGCCCGCGGGTCATCGCGCCGGAGACCACGCCCCCGTATCCGCAGGAGACCGGTTTCCCGTCGAACCACGCCACCAGCCACCGGATCGGCCGCGAAAATCGCGCGCCGCTGGGCTCCCACCGCATGGCGCGGGGAAACGACAACCCGGCCACCAGACGCGGGAGGATCTCGCGCAAGAGGACGGTCGCGGGCCGGCGCTCTTCGGCGCGCACCACGGCCGCATACCGACCCTTCTCGGTGGTCACGACCGTGAGGTCCGCGACCGTCACACCTTGCGATTTGGCGAATCCTTCCGCCGCCTTGGTGGGCGTGTTGTCAGCCGCGAACGCGGCCGATGCCGGGGGCCCGACCACCCGCGTGGTGGCTTCGGCCTGACGCGTCGCCACGCCTTCGCCGACCAGCACCAGGCGTCGGGGCGTGCCGTAGACGCGGATCGAACCAACAGCCAGTCGCGCCCGCTCCATGGCGTCGCGAGCCTGGATTTCCAACTGACCGATTGTGGCGCGGACGACCGGAGCCGGCAGTTCCTCGGTCCCGATTTCAAACAGGAGATCTGCGGTCGCTGATTTCGAGGAGGGCGATTTAGGCACGGGCTAACGAGCGGTTTTCGCCCTCGGCGTCGGGTGACGTGCGACCGATCGGCCCAGCAGCGGAAATCCCATCGCCTCCCGCTGTTTGACCCAGCCTTCCGCGCACAGTCGTGCCAAGCCTCGTACGCGGCCGATGTACGTGGCGCGTTCGGTCACGCTGATCGCGCCCCGCGCGTCCAGCACGTTGAACACATGCGAGGTTTTCATGCACTGGTCATAAGCCGGCAGGACCAGATCGGCCTCGATCAGGCGTTTGGCTTCCCGTTCGTAGAGATCAAAGAGCGTCAGCAGGGTTTCCACGTGCGCGCGATCGAAGTTGTACCGCGAGAACTGGACTTCGGTTTCGTGATGGACATCCCGGTACAAAACGTTCCCCGACCAGCGCAGGTCGAACACGCTGTCCACCTGCTGGAGATACATGGCGATGCGTTCGAGGCCGTACGTGATCTCGACCGAGATGGGAGTGAGTTCGATGCCGCCGATCTCCTGGAAATACGTGAACTGGGTGATCTCCATTCCGTCCAGCCGCACCTCCCACCCCAGTCCCCAGGCGCCCAGCGACGGCGACTCCCAATCGTCCTGCACGAAGCGGATATCGTGATCGGAGACCTTGAGCCCCAGCGCGGTCAAACTGTCGAGGTACTGCGCTTGGATATCTTCCGGCGCCGGTTTGATGATCACCTGGAACTGGTAGTAGTGCTGGAGGCGATTCGGATTCTCGCCGTACCGACCGTCCGTGGGCCGTCGTGAGGGTTGCACGTAGGCCGCGCTCCACGGTTCCGGACCGAGCGCGCGCAGGAAGGTCGCGGGATGGAACGTGCCGGCGCCGACCTCGGTGTCGTACGGTTGGACGATGAGACACCCGCGCGCGCCCCAGTACTGCTGCAGACGCAGGATAATCTCTTGGAAACTCAACGCTTTCACGAGAAATTCGCCGCGATCACCGGCCGGGAAAAAGAGTGCCCACCGTAACAAAGCGCTGGATCAAAGTCAAGAATTGCGCGTCATACACGCCCGAGCTGTCCCATGTCGCAGGCACTTGTATCGCTCCGACCGCGTTCTGCTACACTTGGGCCTCCAATCCAGCGACAAGAGGACTGCGATGCTCGATTCAATGCGATGCAGAAAATGCCGACTCACCCAACGCGCCGCCCCGACGTGTAAGTCGTGCGGCGCAGCGAACGACACCACCGCGGCTACCCAGACGCCGCGAGCCCTGCGTCCCATCTTCGCGCCGCCCCAGGTGCCCCGTCCCGCGGCTGTGACCGCGCCACCGGTCGCGCTCACCCTCGTCCCGCCGACCGCTGTCGACGCGGGCTCCGATGACGGCGAGTCGCGCCGCTTGTTCTTCTTCGGGAACGGCGGAACCTTGTTCGGCATCCACCTCGTCAACATCTTTCGCACCTTGATCACGCTGGGGGTGTATCACTTCTGGGGCAAGGTCCGCGTGCGGACGTTCCTCTTGAGCCAAAGCGGGTTCGAGGGCGATCGGTTCGCGTACCACGGGACCGGAATGGAGTTGCTCATCGGCTTTCTGAAGGGCGGGCTGGTGTTCGGTGCGATCATGGCGCTCTTCAACGCCGTGCCGTTCCTCCCCGGGGGACTCCCGGTCAAGATCGGAACCATGGCCACGGCGTATGCGCTCTTGTTGATTCTCATGCCGATCGCGCTGGTCGGCGCGCGCCGGTATCGTCTGAGCCGCATTTCGTGGCGGAATATCCGGTTTTCGTTCCGCGGTCACGCGAAGACCTTTATCCCGATTTTTGCGGGCGGATTTCTCCTCACTGTGCTGACCCTGGGCCTCTACTATCCGTTCTGGGCGACCGCGCGACAGGCGTTCATGGTCTCGCACTCCTATTTCGGCAACCAGACGTTCGCCTTCGATGGCCGCGGCCGCGCGTTGTTCGCCCCCTTCCTGCTCGCGCTGGTGTTGACGATTCCCACCCTCGGACTGTGTTGGGTGTGGTTTCTGGCGCGCCGGCAGCGGTATTGGTGGGATCACACCTCCTTCGGCGCCGCGCGGTTTCGTTCCAGCATGACCGGATGGCGCTTGCTGCGCCTGCACAGCGGGAACCTGTTGTTGCTCGTCTTCACCCTGGGACTGGGGTGGGCATGGGTGGCGGTGCGGCGGGCGCGGTTCGAATTCGACAACCTGACGCTCGAAGGCCCCCTGGACGTGGACGCGATCCAGCAAAGCGCGCAGCCGGCCACCGCGACCGGCGAAGGCCTCGATCTGCTGCTCGACATGGACAGCGGGCTCGTGAGCGGCTGAGTTCCCGGTTCGATCCGCCCGGCCGACCCAACCCTCCGAGAACTCCTCATGCCAACCGATTGGCGCGGCGTGTACCTGGACGGTCGTACCGCCGCACGCCGCGGCGCGACCATCCGTCTGCTGTCCGAGGCCCTGTCCGTTACCACTGAACAAGGCCAGACCTTTTCCTGGCCCTATCACGCGATTCGCGTCACCCAAGGGCGATATGCCGGCGAACACGTGCGCCTCGAACACGGCGGCCCGATCGCGGAAGTGCTCTTGATCGAGGACACTGGATTTTTCTCCAGTCTGCTCCGCGTAGCGCCCGGTCTCGCGTCCGGCATTCACGATCCCTCCCGTCGCAAGACCCGCATGGTATGGACCGCCCTCGCCGCGGTCGCGGCGCTCGGCCTCGCGGCGGCCGTCTTTCGCTGGGGGCTTCCCGCATTCGCCACGCTGGTCGCCGCGCGGGTGCCCATCTCCTGGGAAGTCCGGCTCGGCGACACCGTGGTGGACCATCTGGTGCCTGCGGAGAACCGGTGCGACGATCCGATCCTACAGGACCGGCTGGACCAGATCGTCTCCGCGCTCGCCGCGGAGTCGCCCTCCCCGTACACCCTGAAAGTTCACGTCGCGGACGACGACACCTTGAATGCGTTTGCCGCGCCGGGCGGAACCATCGTGATTCTGCGGGGACTGCTGAAGCGGACCACTCGGCCAGAAGAACTGGCGGGGGTGCTCGCGCACGAAATCCAACACATCACCCAACGCCACTCGACCCGCGCAATCCTGCACCACGCCTCCGCCGGCGTGTTGGTCGCTGCGTTGACCGGAGACGTGAGCGGAGTGGCGGCCTTCGGACTAGACGCCGCGCGGAACCTGGGACTGTTGCGTTACAGCCGGGAGAACGAAACAGCGGCCGACGAGAAGGGCCTGGAGATGATCCTGGCCGCCGGCATCGATCCGTCGGGCATGATCGCGTTTTACGAGGTGCTGGCCCGGGAGGGCCTGACCCTGCCCCGTCCGCTGCACTACCTCGCGACCCATCCCGCGACCGGCGAACGCGTCGCGCGGATCCGACAACTGGCCGAGGGCGCCGACTCGCCCACCCTGTCCCTCGGAACCGCCGAGGAATGGGCGGCCCTCACCACGCGTTGTCACGCGGACGCCGCGCCCGCTTCGTCGTAGGGCGACCGCCCACTCGCCCGCGCCTATCCGCCTTTTTCCAGTCGTTGCCGGACCAACCGTTGGGCTGCGTTGCGGATCGCCTCCGCCACCCCTCGATCTTTGCCGAGGAAACCCAAATCCCGGGTCTTGAGCAACGGGAGCTGGCTCATCGCGATCGCGATCGGAGTTTTGGGATTGCCGGCCATCCCGAGTTTGATCGCATAGTTCCCCATCCACTCCTTCTTGCGCGCGACCGCGCGCAAGATGTCATCCGACACGTTGCGCGACTTGGCCACCGCTTCGATCTCCTGCTCGGTAATCTTGGGCGAGTTCAGCACCGCCAGGACGACCAGTCTGCTGGTGTCCTTGAGCAGCAGCGTGCGGCCTTCCTTGTCCGCCCGGAACGCAAACTTGACCTTCTGAGCCACATTCATCCGCTGCACCAGCTGAAACACCGTCAGCTCGGCCTCACCAGCCCCTTCTGCCGGCTTACCTGCCGCCTCAGCAGAAACGGGGACATCAACCGGTTGTCCGCTCTCCGGCGTTTCATCAGGTTGCGCCGGGTCAACACGATCAGCACGTTCAGCGCTCACAAGGACCTCCGTTGATATCCGCCATTCTCGGCTCTAACCATATCAGCCCGTTCAGGAACGGGCCAGATGCCCCCTTCGGGGACTTCCGGTATTTCGATTTTTGAAGGTGGGTCGCAAGGCGGAGCAAGCCACCGGAGCGCAGCGTACTGGGTGCGTACGTGAGCACCGGAGGCGCAGCGACAACGCCGCCGGTGACCCTTCATGAACGGGCTCCCCCCCACCGCGGAACCAGATCGTGTACGACCCCAAGATGGTCCAACACCCGCCCCACCACGAATGCGACGAGATCGTCTATCGATTTCGGGTGATGGTAAAACGCGGGCATGGCCGCGACGATGTGCGCGCCGGCCCGGGACAACGCCAGCAGATTCTCCAAGTGAATGGACGACAGCGGCGTCTCGCGCGGGACCACGACCAGCGGCCGACGCTCTTTGAGCGTCACGTCCGCGGCGCGTTCGATCAAGGAGGCCGACAACCCGTGGGCTACGGCAGCTGCGGTTTTCATGGAGCAGGGCGCAATGATCATCCCGTCGTTCAAGTGCGACCCGCTCGCAATCGGCGAGTAGAAATTCTTCGGCTCCCACCACGTCACCCGGCCGTGATATTGCCGGTCCAGCACACGTTGTACGACAGACCCTTTCCCCGACCAATCCACACCCGTTTCTTCCTTGAGCACCGTGACGCCATCCGGCGACACGATCAACGCCACGTCGTGCCCTGCCGCAACCAGGTGTTCCACGAGGGTCACGCCATACACCGCCCCACTCGCCCCCGTCATCGCCACCGTGTACGATGCCATGATGTCGTCCCTTTGCTCAGTCCGCGATGTGGCGATCAATATCGCGATGTCGTACGGTGGGCTTCACCCCGCGCTGTTGAAAAAACTGCGCCAGGCGTTCGACCACCGCCACCGAGCGATGCCGGCCGCCCGTGCAGCCGATGCCGACGGTGAGATACGACCGCCCCTCGGCTTCATACAGGGGCAGCAGAAAGTCGATGAGGTTCTCCAACCGCGACACGAAGTTCGCGGTCTCGGGTTGCTCCATGACGTACGCCGCCACCGGGGCGTCCTGGCCCGACAACGATCGGAGCGCCTCCACGAAATTGGGGTTCCTGAGAAACCGGACGTCGAACACGAGGTCGGCTTCGTGGGGCAGGCCGAACTTGTATCCGAACGAACACAAGGTGACCGCAAGGCCCTGGCGTTGTTCCACATACCGCTGCGCGATGAACGCCTTGAGCTGGTGGACCGTGTAGTCCGACGTGTCGATGATCAGGTCGGCGCGGGCGCGCAGGTCTTTCAATTCGTCGCGCTCCTGGGCGATCCCTTCCAGCACGGGCCGCGAGCGGGCCAACGGGTGCGGCCGTCGCGTTTCGGAAAACCGCCGGATCAACACGTCGTCGCGCGCTTCCAGAAACAGGATCTCGACGCGGAACCCCGACTGCATGAGCCGTTCGATCGTGGCCAGTTTTTGCGGGAGAAACTCCCGGCCCCGGATATCGATCCCCAAGGCAATCCGACGGTTGTTGGGTTCGCTCTGGGTGTAGAGGTGGATGAACGTGGGGATCAGCGGGGGCGGCAGGTTGTCCACGCAAAAAAATCCCACGTCCTCGAAGCAGTGGAGGACGTGGCTCTTGCCCGCTCCCGACAACCCGCTGACGATCACGATCTGCGGGGCCGAAGAGGGCTCGGCCGACTCCCGGGCGGCCGTTGGTTCGTGCGTGCCGGAGTCGGTTACGGTGCGGGGTCGATCCATACCACGGATCCGTCGGCCTTCCGGTACACGACGTTCACCTCGTCCGTCCCCTCGCGGCGGAACACCAGGAGCGACGATCCTCCGTCGCTCAACGCGGCCGCCGCTTGCTCGGGCGTCATGGCGTCGAGCCTGGGCCGCTCGCGCACGAGGGTCTCGCCGGTCGCGGGCGGTTCGACGGCCTCGCCGTTGGACTCCGGCGCGGGGTGGCGCTGGCGACGGACGTGTTGGCGATCCTTGTACTTTTTGAGTTGGCGTTCGATCTTGGCGACGGTCTGATCGATCGAGGCGTACATTTCCGACGTTTCTTCTTTGGCTTGAATCAGGACCCCGTCCACGTTGAGGGTCACCTCCGCCTGGTGCCGGTACTTCTCCACGGTCAACACCACCGAGGCTTCGGTCGGTCGTCCCGAATACCGGGCCAGATGATCCATGCGTTCTTCAACGTGCGCGCGCAGTGCCGAGGTAATCTCGACGTGGCGTCCGGTGACGGTCGTCTTCATCATCTCGCGGCCCCCTTTGTGAGCAGCCAGCTTCGGAACACGCCCTAAAAGGCCCGTTTGCGTTTGTTCGCCGGAGGAATCCGCAGCCAGCCCCGGTATTTGGCGACGGTTCGTCGCGCGATGGCGATCTGCTCCGCGCACAATCGCTCGACGAGTTCGTGATCCGTGAGTGGGTGTCGCGGGTCTTCTCCCGCCACCAGCAACCGGATGCGTTCGCGCACCGTGACCGAGGACAAATCCTCCCCGACCCCGTTGACCCGACCAATTCCGCTGTTGAAGAAAAACTTGAGCTCCAGGATGCCCTGCGGCGTATACATGTATTTATTGGTCGTGACTCGGCTGATGGTGGACTCGTGCATGCCGATGTCTTCCGCAACCTGTTTGAGGATCAAGGGCTTGAGATAGTTGACCCCTTTCTCCATGAATTCGTACTGGAACTTCACGATGCTGTCGGCCACCCGCACGATCGTACGATTGCGCTGTTCGATGCTCCGAATCAACCACAACGCGGATCGCAACTTGTCCTCCAGATAGGTCTTGGTCGGGTCCACCCCCGGCGTCTTGGTCTTGAGCAGCCGACGGTAGTACTGATTGACGCGCAAGCGCGGCAATCCGTCGTCGTTCAACAGCACGGCGTATTTGCCCTCGATCTTCATGACGAACACGTCGGGGATGATGTACACGTTGTTCGCGGAACCGAAGGGCCGACCGGGCTTGGGCTCGAGGTGCTCGATGACCTTGGCGGCATGGAACACCTCCTCCGCCGGAACACCCAGCGACTTGGCGATCGCGGCGTACCGCTTCTTCTCCAGGTCCGGCAGGTGCTGGTTGATGATGGCTTCCACCAACGAGCCCTGCAATCCCAGTTGGCGGATCTGGATTGTCAGGCATTCTCGGAGATCCCGTGCTCCCACGCCCACGGGGTCGAACCCCTGGACCAGTCCGAGCACCTGTTCCACCTTCGCGACGGGACTGGCCGCGGTTCGGCCCAATTCATCGAGATCAAGCCGGAGGTACCCGTCCTCGTCCAAGTTGCCGATGATGACTTCGCCGATGTGGCGGTCCTCCTCGGCGACGTTGGACAAGCGCAGTTGCCACGTGAGGTGGTCTTCCAACGAGACGGCTTTGGTGAGGGTCTGTTCGTACGATGGGAGGTCTTCCGACGAGGCCTTTGCGTAGTCGGTCTCGCCCGAACGCCCAAAGTCGTCCTGCTCGAAGTAGTTGTCCCAGTTGAATTCCAGTCGGTCGAGCGCCGCCTCCCCCGACTCCTCGCGTTCGACCGGCTCGCCCTCGGTCTCCACCTTTGGTGTGACGGGTTCGTCTGCGTTCGCCGAGTCTTCTTCCGCGGATTCGGGTAAGGCCTCCTCTTCCAGGACGGGATTTTCCATCAACTCAGCGCTGATCGTCTGATTCAGTTCCAATCGCGACAGTTGCAGCAACCGGATTGCTTGCTGCAACTGCGGGGTCATGATCAGTTTTTGCTGAAGCCGGAGCTCCAGGCGGGGTTTCATCACAGGGTCTCCTGCGTCGCGGATTGGCCTTGCCACGCGAAACGTTCGCCCAGATACAGCGTTTTGACGATCGGGCTGGTGGCAATCTCCATCGGCGTGCCCTCCTGCAGGATCTCCCCGCCGTTAATGATATACGCTCGCTGCGTAATTTCCAGCGTCTCGTGCACGTTGTGATCGGTGATGAGCACGCCGATCCCGCGGCTGCGAAGGTGGGCCACGACTTTTTGCACGTCGATCACCGCCAGCGGATCGATCCCCGCGAACGGTTCGTCCAACAGGATGAACTTGGGCGACAGGACCAGCGCCCGGGCGATCTCGAGCCGCCGACGTTCACCTCCCGACAAGGTGTACGCCATCTGTTCGGCCAAGTGGGCCACGCCCAGCTCTTCCAATAACTCCGAGAGCCGCGCGCGTCGTTCGTCCTTGGACAACGGGAGGGTTTCCAGGATCGCCATCACGTTGTCCTGCACGCTGAGTTTGCGGAACACCGACGCTTCCTGCGGGAGGTAACTCACGCCCAGACGCGCGCGACGGTGCATCGGCAACGCCGTGATCGATCGACCGTTGAGGAAGATGTCGCCGCGGTCTGGCGACAGCAGCCCCACGATCATGTTGAAGACCGTGGTTTTCCCCGCGCCGTTGGGACCCAGCAATCCGACAACTTCGCCCGGCTTGATGTTCAGCGTGACGCCGTTGACCACTCGGCGCCGGCGAAAGGCTTTTTCCACCCCCACCGCGGACAACGCATCACCCGTCGCCGCGCCGGCCTCGCCGTTGTCCGCGTTATCCGCCATCGCGCGCCTGCGGCGTCGGTGACCCCGCCGCGGTTCCGGTGTCCGTCTCGGGATAAATGACCACCCGGCTGTCTTCCACGATGCTCCGCTGCTCCTTCAGCAGGATCGTAATTCTGGATCCCTGGATCCTGACGCCCTCCTCCCAGCTTTCAGGACGCCCGGTCAGCACGATGGTTTCCTGCGCGCGATGATACACGGCGTGGTCCGCGGTCGCGGTTTTTTTCCCCTGCACGACCTTCACTCCCCCGTTCGCCTCGATCCGTTCGATGTTCTCTTCGGACAACACGTTCGGCCCGGGCCCCGTCGCAAACACGTCTCCCGCGTTGGAATCGGCTGAACCCGACAGGATCACCTCCACGCGGTCGGCGCTCAGGTCCATGTCACCTTTGGTGATGGTCACGTCGTGATCGAAGACCACGCGGTGATCCAGATTCTTGACGGTCATACTCCGGGAGGTGATCGCCATGGGTGTGGATTCCGGCGTCCGGACGGACGGGAGTTCATCCGCGGAGGCCGACGCGAGCCACGTCAGCACGAACGCCAGCCCCCAGACCGTGGAACGGACGTTATGACACATCGACTTCAACCCGGTTGAGAATCGTCAGTTCCCTTGTCGCGGGCAGGATTCTAACCCCGACGCCGTGGATGGCCAGACGCGGACCACGCAACTCGACCGGGTCGTCCGATAGCAACTCTCCTCGCGACTGGACCCATTGCAACCGGTCGGTACGCAGCACATACCCGCTGGGCAGCTTGACCACCGCGCCGGTGTCTCCGCCGGTGAGTTGCAAGTCACGGGTTTCGGTATCGAACACCGCGGCCTCCCCCTCGAATTCCACCACTGACCCGTCGTCCATTCGCACCGTGCCGCGCACGCCGTCGAGGAGCGCATGGTGGTCGCGTTCGAACAGGCGGGCTCGATCAGCCGAGACCTCCCACTCCTGCTCACCGTCGCTGAGCGTGGACAGTCGGAAACCCGTCAAGATCAGATCGCCGTCTATCCTAGACGGCGGTGAGGTCGTGGGCGTTCCCTGAAGGCGCAATTCCGATACCAGCACGGATCCCAACGCGGCCAGCGCACCGACGATTCCCGCCCAGAGCGGGAGCGTTTTCCATGCCATCGAACGAACCGCCATGGGTCACGCGACCCCGGACGCGCCGGAGCAGACTATATCACAAACGCCACGGCCAAAGACCATGATTACCGATCCCGGCGAGCCGACGCGCCGCGTCACGGCCGCGCCCCAGGTTGTCTCAGATGAGCGATCAGTTGGTCACACCCCGCGCCGGTTCGACCGGACACCATCCACCCCCTCGGATCACGACCGCCGTCATCGAACACTCGGTCGGCCTGGGTCCACACCCGGATGATCGACGCGGACCGGTCCGTGCCCATGGCCGCCAACAACCGCCCGACGCGGTTCGCATGCCGCTCGGCTTCAGGATGTGCGGCATCGATCACGTGGAGGACGAGATCCGCCGCGCGCCGCTCCGCCTCCGTCTCAACGGGGATGGTCCAGGTCCCGTGTTCGGGATTCCAGATCAGGCCCGGCGTATCGGTCACCAGGACCAGGGGGCGATTGCCGGAGCCGCGCAACCGTCTCGTCATCACCGCTGGACGCGCCGGGTTTGGCGTCGGCGGCCAGGACGGCGCCTGCCGCGGACCACCGGTCAACGTGGAGAACAAGGCCGACTTCCCCGCGCCCGCGCACCCCACCAGGACCACACTCCGCGCACCCCGCGCGCGCCGCGCGTCCCGTTGCACTCTCCGAACGCCCTCCACCGCGAGGGCCGCTGCGCCTGGGCGCGCCCACCGCCCGCGGTCCACCACCGGACACCCGAGCAACCGTTCGAGGTTGATCCGCTGTGCGGGTGTCGGCGTGCCGTCCAGGACCACGGCCTCCACCCCGGCCATCCGGCACAATGCCCGCAGTTGCAAGGCCTTTCCTCGCCCCAGGTACGTGGATGTCGCCGGCGCCCGGCGACGCTGCCACACCCGGTACACGACCGAATGTCCGGCGGCAACCAGCCAGGCTTCAACCGCGTCGAACGCCGCCTCCGCGGCCCACGGATGTTCGTCCGGACGCCTCAGGCGAACCACGGCCACGCGGCGAGTCTGTCGCCATGCGGCGGAGGGGTATGTCTGGGTCGCGGTCCACATGTCGGATCGTCCTGAATCGACTCCTGTTCCGAAGACGCAGCCATCCTACCGTGGCCGCCACACCCGGTCAACGTCCGCCCGCTCTCCGGGAGGCCGGGTGCCTTGACACGCCGAAAGGGGATCGGCTATGTTAGGCCATTCTTCATGCGCTCCGAGCCCGTCCAACGGGCTTCCCAAGCGCTCACTCGCCCGATCCGGAAGGAGTTCGATGAATCGCAGAGTCAGTCTTGCTCAATGGTTGGCGTTCGGTGGCGTCGCGCTCGGAGTCCTCTGCGCCTGTGCGGTACGCGCACAACCCCCCGCCGCGGCACCCGCGCAAGTTCCCCCCGCCGCTCCGCTCACCGAACACGTGTTTGCCGCCAAGTTCGACGAGGTGTGGTCCGCAGCGCAGACGTTCCTCAAAATGCGGTCCGTCCCGATCACCAGCGCGGAGAAGGATCCTGAAGCACCGAAGGACGCTCCCAAAGGCATCATCTCCACGACTCCAAACCGGTACTTTAAGATCTCTTCCGCCGCGTTTCCCCCGCAGCAGCAGGATTACCGCGACACCTACACCGTGACGGTCACCGCGTTGCCCAAAGGACCTCCGCCGCCGAACCCACCGGTTCCCGGCGTGGCCCCGTTGCCGGCCGACAAGCCGGTGGACCTGACCAAGGTTAAGGTCGAACGGAAATTCGAAAAGTTCGACAAAAAGGCCAAGGGTTGGGTGGACGGCGATCCGTTGAAAGAAAAAGCGGGCGTCAGCGTGGCGGATCTGTTTCAAGGTATTCAGTATCAGTTGACGCCGCCCCCTCCCCCTGCCGAAGAATAACCCGTAGCCCGCTGAGAAACGGCCATCTGCGGCGTTGTCGCTGCGCGTCCGCTCCTCACGTACGACCCAGTACGCTGCGGTGCGGGCGCTCGCTCCGCCTGGCGACCGGCCGATTTCTGAGCGGGCTCGCTTGGCCGAGTACTTGGCCAAGCGTTGCAGATCATTGTCGAACGGGGTCCTGACAGTTAGTCGCGACGTAGGCGGTGGCGTGTTCGACTTTCGTGGGCTCGACGGGATGTTCCACGGCAAGGCGAAGATAGCGACGGTACGCTTTGCAGGCTTCTGGCGTTCGTTCGATTTTTTCTGAGGCCCACCCCGCCATGAACACGGGCGTATACGTCAACGGTTTCCCCAAGATCTCGTAGTCGTCAACCAACGCGGCCGCCCGTTCGAACGCCGCAATCGCGTCTGTGAACCGCGCCTCGGACATGGCGATCATGCCTTCCCGGTTGAGTTCGTAGGCGCGTTCCTGGGTTTCGGGCTCCATGGCCCAGCTAACCGGGGTGTGGCCCAACAAAACTACTGCGACGATTCCTCCGGCAGCAAACCATTTCACGCGAACACCACGGTGCGATTTTGGTAGACCAGGACCCGGTCTTCCACGTGCCAACGCACCGCCCGCGACAACACGGATTTTTCGATGTCCTTCCCCTTCCGGATCAGATCCCCCACGCGGTCGCGATGGCTCACGCGCACGATGTCTTGCTCGATGATCGGGCCTTCGTCCAATCCCTCGGTGACGTAGTGGGCAGTGGCGCCGATGATCTTCACTCCGCGCTGGGAGGCTTGCTCATAGGGTCGCCCCCCCACGAACGCCGGCAAGAAGCTGTGATGGATGTTGATGATGCGCGAGGGGTAGGCGGCGACGAACGTCGGCGTGAGAATTTGCATATAGCGGGCGAGGATGATCAGGTCCACCTGGCCGTCCAGGCACGCGAGGATCTCCCCCTCTTGTTCGCGTTTGGTGTCCGGCGTCACGGGAAACACCACGAACGGCAGCTCGAACGGCTTGACCACCGGCGCGAGGTCAGGGTGGTTGCTCACCACCGCGGTCACGGTCATGGGCAGTTCACCGGTCTTCCAGCGCCAGAGGAGATCCACCATACAGTGTTCGAGACGCGAGACGAAGATCGCCGCCCGCTTCTTGTCGTCGGCAAACCGGACGAGAATCTGCATGCCGAATTGGTGCGTGAGCCGATCGATGGTGGCGGCCAGCGAGGCGCGGTCAACCGGCTCCGGCAACGTGAACTCCACCCGCATGAAAAACGCCCCCCCGGAGGGGTCGGTGGTGTGCTGATCCGATTGGGTGATGTTGCCCCGCAGTCCGAACACCGCCTGAGCGATCGCCGCCACGATACCGGGACGGTCGGGACAAGACACCAGCAGACGAACGACGGCCATCCTCATCTCTCCTCGGAATATTCGCGGTGCGCACTCATTATATGAGACCCGAGACCGGGCGCCAAGTCGGCATTGCGCCGTGCTTCCCGACCCGCTACAATGTGCCTCCGTTGCGAGGCTCCGGAATCTGATGACGAAACCGTCGCTCGACCAGTATCACGTCGCCAAAGAGCCATTTTACGTCCCGGTTCGAGACGAGGTCCGGCTGTTTGAACTGGCCGCGCGGAACCATACACCGGTGATGCTCAAAGGCCCCACCGGCTGCGGGAAGACCCGCTTTGTGGAACACATGGCCCATCGCCTCCACCGGCCGCTCATGACCGTGGCGTGTCATGAAGACCTGACGGCCTCGGATCTGGTCGGGCGTTACCTCTTACAAGGTGATCAGACCGTGTGGGTGGATGGACCGCTGGCGCTCGCGGTTCGTTACGGCGGGATCTGTTACCTGGACGAAGTGGTGGAGGCCCGTAAAGACACGACCGTGGTCATCCACCCGCTGTGCGACACCCGGCGCATCCTGCCGATCGAAAAGACCGGCGACGTGCTGCGCGCTCATGACGATTTCCTGCTCGTCATCTCGTACAACCCCGGGTACCAAAGCCTGATCAAAGAACTGAAACAGAGCACCAAACAACGGTTCTTGGCGCTCGAATTCGATTACCCTCCGGCGGACGTCGAGCGCCACATCGTGCAGCACGAGGCGGGGGTCGGGGAAGCGACCGCCGCGGCGCTCGTGAAACTTGCCGAGAAAGTGCGGAACCTCAAACACCACGGGCTCGACGAAGGCGTCAGCACCCGTCTGCTTGTCTATGCCGGCACGCTGATTCGCGACGGCGTCGCCCCCGCCACGGCCTGCCAAGTCGCGATCGCTCAACCGATCACCGACGATCGGGACATGCAACGAGCGATTCTGGAATTGGCGTCCGCGATCCTCGTCTCCTCGTAGCGCCGAGAGGTTTCGTTCGGAGCGCCCGACCGGGTCACGTGTACGCACGCGAGCGAGTGCCGCTCGAGGGTGTTCTCGGCGACAACGCCATGAGTGCGTCGCCGAGAGACGCGCGACTCCAAAGAGACATCGTGTACCGTTCAGAAACAACTCACAGGCATCGCTCCCGGAGTTGATTCGGCCTTCCAGAAAGTATGCACACGAGGCCTTGGACAACTGCCTGTGGTTCTTTGCGTCGTTCCCCGTCACCGCTCCCAGTCCCGGGGCGTATGACGCGCTGCACAACGAGCTCCGACCCGATGGCGAGGGATTCGACCCACTCCCGCCCAGCGAAGGAGGCGACGATGAAGGCGCAGTGCGAGACGCGTGGCTCGACCAACTGGTGGTCAAATACACCGCCGCAAACACGCCTGAACAAGATTTTTCACAGAATCTCTTCGTGAGATATGGATTCGAAAACACACTCGACCCCACCGACCTCAGCAGCGCCCTCTATGTCAACGAGTGGCGGCTGACGCAAAGCGACATCGGAACCGGCACCTATCCCTACAATTTCCTCATGCAACATGTCACCGACGGCAGGCGGCGCGGCTTCACCCAAGACCCTTCGGTCCCGATCGCAGAGTGTATGCCGCCACTTCTGGACCCGGCGTGTGACGGAAAAACCAATCCCACCGTGGATCCCTTCTGGGGGAAGGCGATCGTTCGGGATTTGAGTGGTGCCCCGGTCCTCGACTCCGAGGGCGCGTTCACGCTGAACTTTGACCAGGACTTCGAGTGGTTCGCAGGACAAGACTGTGACGAGGCCTGTCGAGAGTCCGGGGTCGGCCACAATAGAGATTTCACATTCATCTATGAACAACAAATCGAGGATGGATTTCTCTTGTCGTGCCTGAATTGCGGCCACCCGCCTCCGGCGACCGGGCAAACCGTGACCTACTCGTTCACGTGGCCCGGACTCCCCGCGATCGCGCCCGTTTCCCATCCCCCGCCGACGACTACAGCGGTACCCGTTCTTCCATAAGCCTCAGATCCGCACGTGTTGTCTTCTCCCTGCTGAATCCCTACAATGGCCGCAACTCGTCCGGCCTGACCATGAACGCACCGGTTGACTCGCTGCCAACGGTATCCCCGGCGGTGGTATCTTCGCCAGCCAAACCCCCGTACGACATCTATGCCATCGGCGTGATCTTCGTGCTGAATGTGGTGATGGACACCTGGTTGATCGTCGCCAACCCCGACTACGCATTGCCGGTGTTCGGCACTACGTTCACCGGAGCGTGGGGGTGGCTCGTCAAGATCCAGTCGCCCATTCTGCACGGAGTGCTCGGGTACGGGTTCCTGCGGCTGCGTCGCTGGAGTTACTGGCTGTACATGGCGTACGCCGGGTTCGGCCTGTCCAGCGCGCTCGTGAATCTCGTGGTCTTCGGTATGGGTCGGATTCGGATCATCTTCATCGTCTCGCTCACGCTGATCACCGCCTACCTTTTCACCCGGAGACGCGTCTTTGTCCGAGCGGAATGACTTTTCACGGCTGCGGGCCCTGATCGATGTGGTCTCGTCCAAGGCCGCGGTCGTGTTCGATGACGCGGGGCCGGCCGTCGCCCCGCTGCTGAGTCCCGACGATCTGGCGCGATGGGTTGAGTTGGGGTGCGCGATCGCCGCGGGGTCCGGCGTATCCGCCGTCAAATTTTTTCGCGAAAGTCCGGCGCTGCTCGATCGAGTGCCGCCCGAGCGCCGACCCGGCGTTCTCCGGGTCGGTCGGGTCCTCGCACAACAGGAACCCAACGTGGCGCTGGAACTCCTTCGGCACGCCGCTCGGTTGGTCGAACGGCTGGACGACGCCGCGCTCGAGCAGTGGGGACGAATCGGGGCGGAGGTCGCGGGTCAGGACTACGACGCGGTGATCGAGTACGTGAAAGAAAGCGCGGACCTGGCGGGGGTGATCCCGATGGATTCATTCTCGCTCTGGGCCGACCTCGGGGTGCGCTTGTCGCACGCAGATCGCTCGGTCAAAGATTTTCTGGCTCTGACCTATTTTCGTTCGAGCGCCGAGTGGCTGGGCGCGATCACCGACCCGAGTCTGCGCCCGCCGGCCCTCGCCCTGGCGTGCCGTGTCGCAGCGGCTGAGTTTCCTCCCGGCAGGTCACGGCGTCCGGGGCAGGTCGCACTCGACATTCTGCAATACGCGCACACCCTGCTGAGTGCCCTGCCGTCCGACGAGACGCGACGGGCCTGGTTGGCGCTGGGTGTTCGCGTGGCCGATCGCGCACCCGCCCTGGTCGAGACGTTCCTGCGTCACGCGCCCGACGTGATTCGGCTCGTGGAAGGGTCCGTCACCCGGCTGGAGGAGTGGGTCGCCGAAGGGCTGACCATCGCCGACGGACACGCCGAACGGGCCGAGGCGTTTTTTTCGCTGCGGTCCAAACAAGCGGTCGAGGTGGCGCAACGATTATCTCGCGGAATCTTCCTGCGCGATATCAAAGCCACCCTGACGTACCTCGCGGAGGCGCTGTGCGGGCGTTCGGTCGAGATCCACCCGGGCCCCGGCGCATCGAGTTCGCTGACGGAGCGCGGAGGCGTCATCACGCTGCCGGAAAAAATCACGGTCTACCCCGCACCGGACGACAACCTCCGGTTTTACCGCGTGCTCACGCATCACGAGGCGGCTCACCTGGAATTCGGCACGTATGCCCCGATCCCCGCGGAGGCGGCGCATTGGTTCGGCGCAGGCGCGACCCCCGTTGAGGCCGACCACGCCGCGTCGTTGATGACGCGGTTTCCCGACCCCGGCCTCGCGCAGAACCTGTGGACGATCGCGGAAGAAGCGCGGATCGATTTTTTGCTGCGCCACCACTACCCCGGGCTACGGGCGGACATGGACCGCGTGCTCTTCGAGCAATTGCGCAGCCGCCCGAAGATCGAGACCCTGAGACGCCGAGAATCGATCCTTGAAGCGTTACTTCAACTCTCCGTCGCCGATACCGCCGACGTCCCGTTCCCGGTGCTTGAACCGGTGACCCAAGGGTACGACGTGATCAAGCGGCTCCGAACCCCCGGAGCCACGGTGATGGACGTGCTGCGCGCCGTGGTGGATTTATACCCGGTCGTGGCGGAGGGATTCGACGACCGCGCGGACCCCTCCTCTCAAGCCGAAGTCGCACCCGAACCCACGTCCGAGTTCGACCAGTTGGCCATGGGGCACGCGCCCATCGGATCGTTCGCGTTTCGCGACGCGCTGCAGGCCCCGCAGGTCACGATGGGGCAACACGGCGGGGAAGCGCGCCAGTCCCCGCCGGACGTTACGCACCTCCAGGACGCCGCCGACCGACGCGACGCCGCGGTCGGGCACCGCGACCCCCAACCCGGAGACCAGGTCGCGGCCGGCGCTTCCTCCACCGCCTCCGGATTCTGGTACGACGAATGGGACCACACCGGATTTGAATACCTGCCGCGGTGGTGCCGGGTGGACGAGTCCCCCGCGGTTCAAGCGTCGCCCGACGAGGTGGAGGCCTTGCTCGCGGAAACGCGAGGGATCGACGCGTCGCTCAGGCGCTACTTCGCGGTCCTTCGACCCGAAGCGTTTCGTAAGGCGAAACGCCAACCGGACGGCGATGAGGTCGATCTCGACGCCGCCACCGCCTCGGCGATCGACCGCCGCGCAGGCTTGAGCCCGTCCGACCGGCTGTACATCCGGAGGGAAAAACGGGTTCGGGACGTGGCGGCGGCCGTGTTGATCGACACCAGCGGCTCGACCGGCCGGCAGATCGAGGGGTCTTCCCACCGGCCCCGCCGCGTGATCGACGTCGAACGAGAGAGTCTGGCCTTGCTGGGCTCCGCGCTCCACGCGTTAGGCGATCAATTCGCGTTATACGCGTTCTCGGGCCAGTCCAGGCACGGCGTGAATTGTCGCGTGGTAAAAGGGTTCGACGAGCCGTTCGGTCCACCGGCGCTGGCCCGCATCGGCGGGTTGACCCCATCCGGGCAGAACCGCGACGGCGCGGCAATCCGCCACGTGAGCCGCCGGCTCCGGAGTCGCGCCGCCGCGGTCAAGCTCCTGATCCTCCTGTCGGACGGCCGACCGCTGGACGACGACTACACCGGCGACTACGCGCTGGACGATACCCGCGCCGCACTCCGAGAATGCCGCCTGGCGGGTGTCCATCCATTTTGCGTCACCGTGGACGACGGTGCCGACGATTATATCGAACGCCTGTACGGCGAGGTCCACTACACGGTCATTCACGACGTAACGGCGCTGCCCGAGCGGTTACCGCGGCTCTACAAACGGCTGACCACCTGAGAGCCTGGCCATGAATGGTCATCTGCGGCGTTGCCGCTCCGCATCCGGTGCTCACGTACCCACCTCGTACGCTCCGCTCCGGTGCTCGCGGCGCCTGGCGACCTACCTTCAGGGATGGAAATGTCGGAAGTCCCCGAAGGGGGCATCTGACTCATTCCTGAACAGGCTCTCGCCCATGAAAACCGGGGCATAAATTGACAGGCCCTTACGGCGGAATTACAATGGGGTCCCACGCGGAACGCCACAGCACGTGAAAACCGTCGGTATCATCGCCAAACACCAGCACCACGACGCTAAACCCATCGTCGAGCAGTTGATCACGTGGCTGACGCAACACGATAAAGACGTCTTCCTCGACATCGACACCGCGGCGCTCGTCGGCTCGAAGACCGGCCTGCCCAAACCGAAAATCCCGCCGATGGTCGACCTGATGATCGTGCTGGGCGGCGACGGGACCCTGCTCAGCGTCGCCAGGCTGATCGAAAATCGCGACGTGCCGATCCTGGGCGTCAACCTCGGCGGGTTGGGATTCTTGACCGAAGTCACGCTCGACGAGTTGTTTCTCACCCTCGAAAAAATCTTCAAAGCCGAATTCACGCCTGATCACCGGCTGTTGATCCGCGCGCAAGTGTTCCGCCAAGGCGAACGGGTGGTGTCCTCGTATTGTCTCAACGACACCGTGATCAGCAAAGGCGTGCTGGCGCGGATGATTCGCCTGGAAGTCTCGATCAACGGACAGTTCGTCACGTCACTGCGGGGCGACGGGCTGATTCTCTCGACGCCGACCGGCTCCACCGCCTACTCCCTCTCGGCGGGCGGGCCCATCATCAACCCCAGCGTGGACGCCATGGTGTTCACGCCGATTTGCCCCCACACGTTGACCAACCGGCCGATCGTGATCCCGAGCAGCGCCGAGGTCCACGTCACGGTGAAAAGCCGGGAAGACGGCGCGATGGTCACGTTCGACGGGCAGGTCGGTTTTACGCTTCGCCCCGACGACGTGATCGAGATCAAAGCCGCGGAGCACAAGATCACCTTGATCCGCGCGCCGGAAAAAAACTTCTACGCCATCCTCCGGGAAAAACTGAAGTGGGGAGAAGCCTGACGCGCGTCACGGCGGCGCTCGCGGCCGCCGCGTGTGTGGCAGCCGCCCTCCCCGCCTTCGCCCAGCCCGGCACCTTGTGGACCAGTTGGCGCGTGGGGGCGCTGGTGCGCGCGCTCGCGGTCCAGGGTGACTCGATCTGGATCGGCACCACCAACGGGGTGATGAAGTTTCACATCCCGACCGAGCGGAATCAGATCTACACCACGAAACACGGCCTGTTGAGCAACGTCGTGCTGGGCATCACGATCGCCCCGGACAACGCGGCCTGGATCGGCACGTACGGGGGCGGGCTGACCCGTTTCGACGGCAACAACCGCTGGACAACGTACACCCCCTACGGCACCGGCGCCACCGGCCAGTACCGGTCCGCCTATGTCCGATATCAACCGGGAGAGGGCCTGGGCGACCTGTGGGTCTACCAGACGTTGTTTCTGTCCAACGGCACCATGTGGGCGGCGACTTGGAAAGGAGCCAGCCGGTTCAACGGCAAGACCTTCACAACCTACTCGACCGGTGACGGCCTGGCGGACAAGTGGGTGTACTCCATGGCGGTGGACCGCGACGGCCGGTTCTGGTTCGGGACCGAAGGCGGCGTCACCCGGTATGACGGGCGGACATGGACGAGTTGGACTCACCCAGACGGATTGGGCGCGTCGCTCCCACGCTCCACCACCGGACCCAAACCGTCCGCGCCGAGCCCGCACCACCAACAGTCCGACAAAGCCATTTCCGACTACAATCCGAATTACGTCCTGGCCACCGCGATCGACCGCACCCAGAATAAATGGTTCGGGACGTGGGGCGGCGGGCTGTCGCGTTTCGACGGGACACAGTGGGTCACCTTCACGACCAAAGACGGACTCGCGGGCAACGTGGTCAACGCGCTGGCGTTCGATCAGCGCGGCGTGTTGTGGGTCGGTACCGACGCGGGCGTGAGCCGGGTTGACCCGAGCGGCTGCACTGCCGACGCGACCGGGCGCCCGTCGGGTGATTCCGTTTCTCCGCTTCGATGTCGGTTCACCACCTTCACCACCTTCGATGGTCTGTATCACGACGCGGTCTACGCGGTTGCGATCGACGGAACCGGCGCCAAGTGGTTCGGTACCTACGGCGGCGTCAGCAAATACACCGGCTCATGACAGTGCCCCTAGGCCGGACGGCCCACCCACTCGCCGCGCCCCCGGGCCTTCTAGCCCGGAGGAGGATGTTTTCCGTTGACTTCCCGGACGCCCCTCGGATACGATGAGCCTCTGTCGCAGCCCCGTCCGTTGAACGGAGTATATCCATGAGTGACCCCCAACAAGGGCATTGTATTGTCGTGGTCGGCGCGGGACCGGCCGGCATGTCGGCAGCCGCCCAATTCGCCAAGAGTGGACACCGGGTCGTCATCCTCAACCGGGATTGCAAGGTCGGCGGCCTCGCCGAATACGGGATCTTTCCGAGCAAACACCGCCTGCGCACCGGGCTCCAAAAAACGTACCGCGACATCCTCTCCAAACCCAACGTGCTCTATTTTGGAAATACCACCGTGGGACGCGGCAAGACCGTGACCGTGGACGAACTCCGCGGCCTCGGACCCGACGCGATCGTGTTCGGAACCGGCGCCCAGGGCACGAAAACGATCGGGGTGGAAGGTGATGATGCCGCCGGGGTCTTCCACGCCAAAGATGTCGTCTACCACTACAACCAACTCCCGGGGTTTTCCGAGCGGCCGTTCGACGTCGGTCAACGCGTGTGTGTGATCGGCATCGGCGACGTCATGATCGATATCGCGCACTGGCTCATTCGATACAAGAACGTCCATGAAGTGACCGCCATCGTGCGTCGCGGTCCCGCAGAACGTAAGTACAATCCCAAAGAAACACACGCGGTGTGCGCGAACATCGACAAAGACGCGCTCTCCCGCGAGTTCGCGCGGATTCGCGAGCGATTGGAGGCCGTCGGGCAGAGCCCGGACCAGGTCCACGCCGACATGGTGGGCGAATTCAAGAAGTGCGACCCGGCGGTCAGCGGCACGATGATGCGTTTTCGGTTTCTGTCCTCGCCGCGGAGGGTGCTGGTCGACGCACAAAACCGCGTGCGCGGCATCGAGGTGGAAAACACCCGCTTGGAAAAGAAGGGCGATGACACCGCGGCAAAAGGCACGGGCACGGTGGACGAAATCCGGTGCGACAGCGTGATCTTCGCGGTCGGCGATTGCGTCGACGAAGCGGTCGGCCTCCCCTACAAGACCGGAATGTTCACCACCAATCCCACGCGATCCGGCAACGATCCCGACGACTCGTGGTTCCAAGTCTACGACGAAGCCACCAGTAAATTGTTGGACGGCGTCTTCGTGACCGGGTGGGCCAGAAAAGCGAGCGAAGGGCTGGTGGGCATCGCCAAGCGGGACGGTGAATGGTGCGCGGAGGTGGTGCACCGCTACCTCGCCACCCGCGCTCCGCGCCCCGCTGCCAAACTGGACGAACTGGGGCGACAATTAAAAGCCTTGATCGAGTCGCGCCAGACCGACGTAGTCACCAAGGACGACCTTCAGGTGCTGGGCGACATCGAGCGCGAAGAGGCGGCGCGGGCCGGTGTCGAAGAGTTCAAGTTTCCCACGAACCAGGAAATCCTCGCCGCCATTCGACGCCGTCGCATGATGGTCAGCGGCGCAGAGTTCACGACGGCCTGACGGCATGGCCGTGTCATCCGCCCCGACGCCTGGAGAGCCGGACCCGGTTCAATCTGCGCTCGATCGATTCCTCTCCGCCTTTCCCGGCGGTCCCTGCATTGTCGAGCACGTGACCTTGGACGAAGGCCTCGATCGCGTGGCGGCAAGCGACATCGCCGCGGTGGTCGATTCGCCTCCTTACCCGCGTGCGATCGTCGAAGGGTACCTGGTCAATCCGGCTGACACCGCGTCGGCCTCAACGGCCACTCCGGTCACGTTGTCCATCGCCGGGGTCATCCGCCCGGGAGACGTCCCGCCCCAACACCTCGCCCCGAACACGACATGGGAGGTGTCCACCGGTAGCGCGATCCCGTCCGGAACCTGGAGCGTGCTCAAGTTGTGGGACGTCACCACGGCGAATCGCCGCGTTGTGTGCACCGTCGCTCCGGCGGAACACGCGAATATCGAGGCGCAGGGCTGTGATCTCAGGCAGGGAACGGTCGTCGTGGCCAAAGGCTCTCGGCTCGGTCCGGATGAGGTCGCCCTGCTCGCGGCTCAAGGGTATGACTCCATTCCAGTATCAGGACGGCCGATCGTTGGAATTTTCGGCTCCGGCAACGAGGTGGTCCCGCACACGGCCCGCCTCACACCAGGAGCCATCTGGGACTGCAATACTCCCGCGTTAGCCGCGTTCGTCCGGAGGGAAGGCGGGGTTCCCAAGACCTTCGGCGTGATTCGCGACGACTTCGACGCGTTCCTCCGTGCCCTGACCGGCGCGCTTCCTCACTGCGCCATGATCGTGATCGCGGGCGGCACCGCCGTGGGTGGACGAGAGTTTGTGAAGGATTTGGTAGCGGCCTTGGGCGCTCCCGGCGTTTTGGTCAACGGAGTACCCATGCGCTCGGGGAAACCCTTGATCATGGGCGTGGCCGGGGAGGTTCCTATCGTCTGCGTCGCCGGTCACCCCCCGGAAGCGCTTCGCGGCTTCCGGCTCTTCGGTGTACCCGCACTGGGCAGATTGCTCGGAAAAACAGCGTAGCGGGCTCCTCGCCCGAATCGCCCTGAGATCGTCTTGCCTTACTGGGAATTTGTCACGAACAACTTGATCTTGGCTCGATCTTCGTCCGTCATCTGACCGAACTCGATCCCCATCCCCACCGCCTGTTGGTGCCATGTCACGGTGCCTTCCCCGGTGACCGGCTGATCCCACGGTGTATTGGTCAGCCGAAAGCTGAACGTCACGCGCGAGCCCGGAGGAAGAGGATTCGGGACATCAACGAACAACCCCTGCTCACTGAGGTCCGTCATCCGGGCCGTCATTGGGGGGCTGTCGCTGGTGTAACGGATTTCAATCAGGTGCGGTATCCGAGGACCGCGGCGCCGGTCTGAGGATTCCATATCGCCCTCCACGAGTGGCCGATACGATCAGGCGTCGCTAAGTGTAGCACACGAACCCGGGATATCTCGTCCGGTCGCGATCACCTCCCGCCCGGTTCAGACTATCAGCGGTCCCTGACGTCGAATCCTCGTGTGTTCCGGGATTCACTCGTCCGCACGCGTGCGGTGTCGCGGCCCCGTCCCCGCGAGTCCTGCCGAGGAGCCGAGACGCGACGATCAGCACCGCCTCCCCGGAGCCGCTCGCTTCCGGCACGGACTCGGACCTCTCGATCTGAGCCTCGACGATCCGGCACCAACACACGGCCGAGATCTCGAGTGACCGCGCCCCCGCGAACGTTCACGTGCGGAGGAGGAACTCGGTACGGACGTACAACAGGGCGGTGGAAGGTTCGCGCGTCCGCGTACACCCACCACCGCGGGTCGGATCCGACGTGCACGTGAAGGCCGGTCGGCGCCCATGCCACCACCGGGCCCGATACAACCCAGGTGACTCGAGCCGGAGCCCAGACCGTTCCGGGAACCCAGACCCATCCGAGTCGGCGGGACAGCACCCACTCCCCATAGTGAAACGGCCCGTCGCCCCACGGATCTGCCGACACCCACACCCAATCGCCACGCCATGCCCAATGCCCACGCCAGTAGGGCCTCCAGTCGGCTTCAGCGTCAGGCCGCCACACACGGCCGACTCCGGGCTCCCTAACCCATTCACCATACGCCGCAAGCGCGCTGACATCAGGAGGACCGTGTCTCCCCTCGCTGATGGTCGCATTGCTCCAGTCCTCATCGTGGGATGACGCGTTGTTGGTTCCGAACAACCACACCGCCCCGCACGCCAGTAACCCGATCAGCAATCTCCGCGCCATGGCTCCCCTCCGCTGATGGCAATCCCCTCGCCACCTCAGACGGAAACCATGACCCTTTATTCATTGCGGAGAAGCCGGCGGCCCAAGTGCGTGCAGGAGCTTAGCGGCTGATTTGTTCGACAACGCCCTGGCGAAACATCGTCAGGAGGACCCCGACGGTGTCATCCTTGGCCAGGGCACTGGTGCGCTTCCAATCGCCTTTCACCTTCTGGTAGATCTCGATGACCCCGTTCGCCGCGGCACCATCGTATCGAGCGAACACCAGGGCGAAGTCTCTATACGTACAGCGGGACAGGATCGTTTTTTCGGCGTAGCGCCTGTAGGTTTTCTGGTTCAGCTTCCGCATATTCCGATCTTCCACCATCCGCTGAATCTGCGGATAGTCCTCCTCCACGAAGTTTTCACGGAGCCATTCCGGATCAGCCTCCCTGAATGCGGAGAAATCAGACGCGGAGGCCTGCTCCGGCGTCTTCCGGCTGGCCTCACGCTTTGTTTTCACCAAGGCGACTTTGATGGGCGGGTCGTATACGCGTCCGGGAAGAACGATCTCAACGATCTCGTCCGGAGTTTTTCCTTGAACCACCGACGCTGCGCTTGGAAGCGCCGAGGCCGTGACCCGGAACGCGACCATGGGGCCTTCTTCCGCCGCTTCGCCGAGGCCGGGGGTCACAACAATAAATCCAAGGCCGAGGATGGAAACCATCCGCGCCAACGACGCTGCCGTACCATACCGGTTCATCGGGTCATCCTTGTGGTGAGGCCGCCCTCGGGGACGCGTGGCCTTCGGTAGCTAAAAGGCTCCGGAGAGGGCGACAATGAGCACTCCGCCGGCATGAGCGGGGCCGCCCACGACAATGGTGCTGTTGTTCGACAGGCGGACGGTGGTATCCAAGATACGTTTGGACCCTTCGGTGATGGTGACGAGGAGTTCCAGTCTCCCGTCCGACAGCCCGTAGGGATAGAGGTCCAGGGTCCGCCCTCCGGGAAGCGGCATAGCGTGTTTCGCCCCGAGTGTGGTCGACAGCGGGCGGGTCTCCAGCAACCGATAGTTGGTGTAGGTGAGCGAGGAGAGCTGGGAGCGAATCTTGGCAAGGGCGGGATCCACCGCGGTTCCTTGGTTGGACGCGTGGATGACCTGAACTGTCAAACCGATCGGGGTTTGGGCCACCGCACGATCGCCGGCTGAACAGGTCACCGCCAGGACGAGCGACAGAATCGAGAACACGGTCTGAGGTCTCATATGGGCGTCGGCTCTGGCGTGAAATGTTCTTCGGGTTCTGACAACCAAATGATGGCGGTCCGACCTTCGTCCGCGGTGAATACCATGACGGAGCCCGCTGCGTCGAGCCGATCGATCTCCACCAGTCGTTCGGGAACCGCGGGTCTCCACAACCCGACGCCGATGATCAGCGCAACCAGCGCCGCGGCGCCGGCGAAGACCGGCCAGGGATGGCTCCACCGCGCGACATCATAGAAGAGCCTTCGACGAGGTGTCAAGGGCGACAGGTGAGCCGGAGCACTCGCCGGAGCCGGCGGCCAGGTAATTCCCGAGAGATCTCGAGCGCCTTCGGTTCCGACCGTCTCGCGAAGCGCTACCCCCCATCCCCGATAGTCGTTCACCGTGGTTCGACAGCGTGCGCAACCGGCCAGATGGCGTTCAACCGTCGCTCGATCGATTGCCAAGAGTTCACCGTCGGCGAACGCGCTCAGGGACTGGTCCATGGCGTCACAATCGTCCGGCGCGATCATTGCGGGATCAGGCTTCATAGTGGTCCGTCAACAACGAGCGTAACCGCTTTCTGGCGTAATGCAATCGTGACATCACCGTGCCGACCGCGCATTCCAAGACCTTGGCGATCTCTTCGTACGACAGACCCTCGACTTCCCGCAACACGATCGCCGCGCGCTGCTCGGGTGTGAGGACCCGCATGGCCTCGATGATCGCCCGCCCGAGCTCTCGGCGCGCGACACCGGCGTCCGGAGGCTCCAACGATCCGGTCAGGCGCAATCCCTCGGGGTCCTCGTCCTCCCCCCGCGTATCGTCGTAGGAGGACACCACCGCCCGGTGTTCCGACTTCCTGAGGTGGTCGAGGCAGACGTTGGTCACGATCCGTCTCAACCACGTCGAGAACTTGGACTCCCCGCGGAATGCCCCCAGGTGTTGATGGGCTCGCAGGAACGCCTCCTGCGTGAGATCCATCGCGGTCTCGTGGTGGCTGACCATGCCGTACGCCACTTGATACATCCGCATCCGGTACCGCGTCACCAACTCCCCGAATGCGTCGCCGTCCCCCCGTTGCGCCCGCGCGATGGCGGCGCGGTCATCCGGAGCTTCTTGCGGCGCGTTCGGGCTCGGCAACGTGTCACCGGCGGATCCGACGGGGTGGCTCGGAGAACTAGACGTGACCGACGCGCTCCGCATTCACGCTGGCGACCACCGGACGATCCGGAACGGGGCGTTTGACGAGACGGCGGCCGCGTTCGGTCACACACGCCTCCAGCAGCGTCCTGGTTTCGCGAATGAGCCCGGGAGCGGGCTGCAGCCGTCGCCGCAGGCCTTCCGGCATCCGAAGGGCCTGCCGGAGCAACGCATGCACTCCCGGAGCCAGCGGGAAGGCCGGAGCCGGACCGGCGGTGCCTTCGGTTCGTGTTTCATAACAGGATCCGCACACCGCCCCCCCCAGTTGCGGCACGAACACCCACCGGGAGCCCGAGATCCGTGCGACGTCGCCGTGTCGACCCACCAGGCAACGGTCGACTCGCGGCTGATACCCAGCCGCCTGCAAGAGCGACAACAGATACCAGAACACTTCACGGTCGCCGTCCTCCCCAGCCTCCAGGGCACGCAACGATCGGAGCAAGAGCGCGAACGCGTCACCGGCTGGCTGTTCCTCGGGGAGAAGCCTCCTCACCGCGTTGGTCATCACCGCGGCGTTGGTCAACGCGTCGAGATCGTCACGCAACCGCTGAAACGAGTGGAGCGAATCGAAATGGTTGAGGGTTCGGAGTCCGGCGGCACGGCGCTCGAACAGAATGGCACATCCGTAGGTGAACGGTTGAATGGCGCCGCCGAACCGGCTCTTCATGCGGCGGGCGCCTTTGGCCACCCCCTTGAGGACGCCGCGCTCCAGGGTCAACAGGGTGACGAGCGTGTCGGCCTCCCCCAGCTTTTGCCCCGCCAGCACGATCGCCTGACAGTCAACCAGCATGCCGGGTCATCACATCAGTTGCTGCAACAGGAGCGTGGCCAGACCGAGGTAGACCACGAGTCCGGTGATGTCGTTGGCCGCCGTGACGAAGGGACCGGAGGAGATCGCGGGGTCGACGCCGAACTTCTTGAGCACGATCGGCGTCAGGGTTCCCATGATGGCAGCGACCGTGATCGCGGTGAACATCGACAAGCCCACCACTATGCCGAGCATCGCCGGACCATGCCACACGTGGGCCACGATACCAACGATGAACCCGCAGATCGTTCCCATCATCAGCCCGACCGTGAGCTCCTTGAGAAACACGGCACCGAGCTGGGTGGACTCGATCCGTCCCATCGCCAGTCCCCGCACGATGAGGGTCGAGGTCTGCAACCCGACGTTACCACCCATCGCGGTAATGACGGGAATAAAACTCGCCAATGCGATCACGTGCTGGATCGCCGGCCGAAACAACCACAGAAACACCCCCGCGATCATCCCACCCACGAGGCTGGTCAGCAGCCACGGCATCCGCATCCTTGCGGCCCGGATGCTCGACATCTGAAGCAAATCGGCCTCGGTCGCGCCGGCCATCTTCAGGATGTCCTCGGTCGCTTCCTCGCGGATCACGTCCACCACGTCGTCTACGGTGATGATCCCGACCAGCCTGGCGTCCTTGTCTACCACGGGGATGGCCAGAATGTTGTACTTGGCGACCAATTTCGCCACTTCTTCCTGATCCATGTCGGCCACCACGCTGATCACGTCGGTGGTCATGATCTTCTTCAGCGGCGTGGCGGGGGTCACCACCAGCAACTGACGCAGCGACACCACGCCCACCAGTCGACCGGGGGCGTCCGTCACGTACAGGTAAAAGACCATCTGTTTGGCGGACGTCTCTTGCAGGTGCGCGATGGCGTCTTTGACCGTCGTGTCCTCGTTCAGCGACACGAAGTCGGTGGTCATGATACCGCCCGCGGTTTCCTCCGGATACTGCAACAGGTCTTTGACCTCGCTGGAGTCCTCGGCCTTCATCAGGTGCAGAATTTCCTGCGCCTTTTCCTCGGACAAATTGCCGAGAATGTCCGCCACGTCGTCGGACGCCAGTTCGCGGAGCACCACCACCACGTCGTGCGGCGGCATGTCGAGCAACAGGGGACTGATCGTCTCGGGCTCGCTTTCACTGAGCACCGCGGCCCTAGTTTTGACGTCGCGAACCAGTTCGAACACCGTGCGCCGCTCCTGAACCGTCCCCAATCGATGGATGACCTGCGCCAAATCCGCGGGCCGCATCTTGTTGATCATGTTGGACAGATGCGTGATGGCTCCGCGGCGCAAGAATTTCCGAAGCGTCTCGATGATCATATCGAACGTCGCGTCGGTCACATATACCCCAGGTCGCTGAGTTGTCTGGCGTCCTGACGCCACTGCGGTTCCACCGTCACCCAGAGGGCGACATACACGCGGCAGCCGAGCAGTCGTTCGAGTTCCAGCCGCGCCTGCTCGCCGACCTGTTTCATCATGGAGCCGCCGGATCCGATCACGATGGCTTTCTGCGACTCTTTCTCCACCAGGATCTGCGCGCGAATGCGAACGAGTTTCGCGTCCGGGTCTTCGGTGTATTCTTCGATCCGCACCGCCACGGCATGAGGCACTTCTTCGCGGGTCCGGAGCAAAATGGCCTCGCGAATCCACTCCGAGGCCAAGGTCCGGACGGCCTGATCGGTGTATTCGTCCTTGGGGTAGTGCGCCTCGCCGACCGGCAAGTGGGCCGCCAGTGCGCGCAAGAGGGGCTCGAACGTCTCGTCGCTCTGGGCCGAGATGGGCACGATGTCCGAGAAATCCGCCGCCCGGCGACACGCATCAATCATCGGCAACAACGTGGGCTTCTTCACGCGATCCACCTTGTTGATCACCAACACGACCGGAATCCGAGGCGACGACGCGAACTCGAGCGCGGCCCGGTCGCCCGGTCCCCAGCCGGTCGTGGCGTCGATCAACAAACACCTCACATCCGCGTCGTTCAATGCCCCGCGCGCCACGCGGACCATCGTCTCATTGAGCAAGTGACGCGGCTTGTGGAGGCCCGGCGTGTCGATGAAAATCAGCTCCGCGTCCGGCCGATGGAGAATCCCCACCACGCGCGTGCGCGTGGTCTGGGGGACCGGAGAAACGATCGCCACCTTCTCTCCGACCAGGCGGTTGATCAACGTGGACTTGCCCACATTGGGCCGTCCCACCAGCGCGATCGTCCCGCTTCGAAACGGCGGGGACGACGGCGTCTCGGGATTCACCGTATGCGCCGATGGGTGGGTCACGGCCTCGTCCCACCCTCCGGGCGGGGGAAGTGGTACACGATCTCGCCCTTTCTCCCCATGCCCAGCCGTTCGCGCGCAATCGACTCGATCGTCAGCGGATCGGACTTCAAATGCACGATGTCGTTGCGCAGCGCGGCGTTTTCCGCCTCGATCGAGGCGATGTTCCGCTTGAGCTGACGCTGGTGATCCGCCATCCCCGCCACGCGCCACAGTCCTCGTTCTCCGAACAACAGCGCCCCGGTCAGGACCACGAGCAGGGGAATCCCCACCCCCACCGTGATGAAACGGCCGACGCGTTGTCGACGTTCGGCGTCTTCCTTGCGGCGATTGGCTCGCGACCACGAGCCGCCCCGATGGACCCGGGTCGGTTTTGACCGCCAGTCGGTTCCGCCTCCTGCGTTCAGGTTGCGCCTCACCGCCGTCTCCTTGGCACGGGTCTCGCGCCGACGTAGAGGTCCCTGGCGTCGAACCGCGCGGCTTCAGCCAAGTCCTCTTCCAGCCGCAACAACTGGTTATATTTGGCCACCCGGTCGGTGCGCGACAGGGAGCCCGTCTTGATCTGGCCCGCGTTCACCCCCACGGCGAGATCGGCGATGGTCGTGTCCTCAGTCTCCCCCGACCGATGAGAAATGATCACCCCGTAGCCCGCGCGTTGCGCCAGATCCACCGTATCCAACGTCTCCGTCACGGTTCCGATCTGATTGAGCTTGACTAGGATCGCGTTCGCGCAGCCCTCGGCGATCCCCCGCGCCAACGACTCGGCGTTGGTGACGAACAGGTCATCTCCCACCAATTGCACCCGTCCGCCGAGCCGCTCGGTCAACAGGCGCCAGCCCTTCCAATCGTTCTCGGCCATCCCGTCCTCGATCGACACGATCGGAAAACGGTCAAGCAGTCCTTCGTACCAGTCCACGAGCTGTTCGGCCGAACGTTCCACCTTCTTACCGCCGGCACGGAAGACGTATTTCCCCTTGCCATAGAGTTCGCTGGACGCCACGTCCAACGCCAGCGCCACGTCGCGACCAACCTCGTACCCCGCCTCGCCGATCGCTCGCACCACTACGGTCAAGGCCTCTTCGTTCGACCCCAGGCGCGGTGCGAATCCCCCTTCGTCCCCCACCGCCGTGGTATGGCCGCTCTTCTTGAGCACGTCTTTGAGCGCATGGAACACCTCGGCTCCCATCCGGAGCGCTTCACCGAAGGACTCGGCGCCACGGGGAATGATCATGAACTCCTGCAGGTCGATGCCGTTGTCCGCGTGCGCTCCGCCGTTCAAGATGTTCATCAGCGGCACGGGCAGGCGCGTTGCCCGGACTCCTCCTATGTATCGGTAGAGCGGGACGCCCTGTTCGGCAGCTGCCGCGTGCAGGACCGCGAGCGACACGGCCAGAATCGCGTTGGCGCCCAGTTTCTGTTTGGCCGGCGTGCCGTCGATCTCGATCATCGCGCGGTCCACCACCGCTTGTTCACACGCCTCGTAGCCCACGAGCGCGGGCCCGATCGTGTCGTTAACCTGCCGGACCGCCTTCAGCACCCCTTTGCCGCGAAACCGCTTGGCGTCGCCGTCGCGCAGTTCCAACGCCTCGCGCTCCCCGGTCGATGCGCCTGACGGCACCGCCGCGCGACCACTCGCCCCGCTGTCGAGAACGACTTCCGCCTCCACGGTAGGCATCCCCCGGGAATCCAAAATCTCCCGACCGTACACTTGGACGATTTCACTCATCCGCTGATCCTTTTTCTCGGTGGGACGACCAGGCGGTCGTCTCTACAATGCCTCAGATTCCCGTATTTCCCCTGCGAACTCCCAGTCTTCCTGGTGTTTGTGGCAATTCTTACAGGCTTTACCGGCCATCGGCAACTTCTTGTGCGGCGGTTCGATTTTCACCGGATCGTGACACTGCGTGCAGAACCGGTCCGGCACCTTGGCGGTGAACGGCCCGGTGAGCTGATCCTCGTCGTCGAGAAAGTGCAACGCGATCATGGTGAGGCCGCGCATCTGCGATTCCAGCACCCCCAACGGCCCCGGCCCCGAGTGGCACATGATGCAGTCGGCGTGATTGTCCTTCGTGCCGGAGACCTCCCACCCTTTTCCAGGCCGCTCCATTTCGTGGCACGAGACACAGAAGGTCGGACTGTGCTCCAACGCCCGTCCGCCGGTCGAGAGCCCGAGGCCGATGAGCACTCCCGCCGCTGGAATCAGCGCCCATCGCCACCTCATCACGCAAGCCGCATTTTGAGCAGCTCGTTGACGGTTGCGGGATTCGCTTTCCCTTGCGTGCGCTTCATCACCTGGCCGACGAAGAAGCCGAAGAGTTTGTCCTTTCCCGATCGGTACTGCTCGAGTTCCTTGGGACTGTCGGCAAGGACCTGATCGATCACCGCGGCCAGTTCGCCCGCGTCGCTGACCTGGGTGAGCCCCTTGGCCGCCACCACGGCACCGGGTTGGGCTCCGGTCCGGTACATCTCCTCGAACACGGTTTTGGCGATCTTACCGCTGATCGTCCCGTTTTCCATCAATGCGAACAACGCCGCGAGCGCTTCGGGGGTCACCCGGCACGCTTCGATCTCGATGCCGTCGGCGTTGAGCAACGCGAGCAACTCGCTCATGATCCAGTTCGCGGCGGCCTTGGCCGGCGCCCGGTGGCCCACCACGGCCTCGTAGTATTCCGCGAGCGCGCGCGCGCCGGTCAACACGGTCGCGTCATACGCGGACAGTCCGTACTGCGCAACGAACCGCGTGCGTTTGGCCTCGGGCAACTCGGGCATGCCCGCGCGAATCTCCTCGATCCACGCCGCGGGCGGCGCCAGCGGCACCAGATCAGGGTCCGGGAAATATCGGTAGTCGTGTGCGTCTTCCTTGCTCCGCATCGACGCGGACACGCCCCGTTGCGGATCGAACAACCGGGTTTCCTGCACGACCCGTCCGCCCGACTCCACGTGTTCGGTCTGCCGTTGCACCTCGTATTCGATCGCCCGCTTCACGTACCGGAAGGAGTTGATGTTCTTCAACTCCACGCGCGTGCCAAAGGCTTCGCTGCCCAGCGGGCGGATCGAGACGTTGGCGTCGCAGCGAAAACTCCCTTCCTCCATGTTGCCGTCGCAGATGCCCAAGTAGACGACCAATTCGCGCAGCGCTTTCAGATAGACCACCGCTTCGTCGGAGGACCGCAAGTGCGGCTCGCTCACGATCTCCAGCAGCGGTGTGCCCGCGCGGTTCAAGTCCACGTGGCTCTCACCGTTGCCCACGTCGTGCAGGTTCTTGCCCGCGTCTTCCTCCAGATGCGCGCGAGTCAGGCCGATCCGTTTGGTGTCCCCGTCCAGCGCCACGTCCACCCACCCGCCCTCGCAAATCGGCAGTTCGTACTGCGAGATCTGGTAGCCCTTGGGCAGATCGGGATAGAAGTAATTTTTGCGCGCAAACCGACTCGCGACCGCGATGCGGGCGTTCACCGCCAAGCCGAGGCGGATCGCGAACTCGACCGCCCGACGGTTGATCACCGGCAACACGCCCGGCATCCCCAGGCACACCGGGCACACCTGCGTGTTCGAGGCCGCCCCGAACGTGGTCGAGCAGCCGCAAAACATCTTGGACCGGGTGAGGAGTTGCGCGTGCACCTCCAGCCCGATCACGGTCTCGTACACGGTGTTGGTCGCGGCCGCGATCGTCATGCGTGCCGTCCGATCGGCGGCTTCTGCGTCTTCCACTCCGTGACGCGCTCGTACGCGGCGGCGGCGCGCAGGATCGTGGCCTCCGCGAACGGTTTGCCGATGATCTGCAACCCGATCGGCAGGCCCTCCGGTGACAACCCGCACGGCAACGACAACGCGGGGACACCCGCCAGGTTGACGGAGATCGTGAAGATGTCCGACAGATACATCTGCAACGGGTCCTGGGTCTTCTCGCCGAACCGGAACGCGGGCGTCGGCGCGGTGGGCGTGGCGATAACGTCCACCTGCTGGAAGGCCCGGTCGAAGTCGCGCGTGATCAGCGTCCGCACGCGCTGGGCCTTGGTGTAATACGCATCATAATACCCGGACGACAGGGCGTAGGTCCCGAGCATGATCCGGCGTTTGACCTCGGGGCCGAACCCTTCGGCGCGGCTCCGGAAGTACAGATCCGCCAGGTTGACCGGGGATTTGGCCCGGTACCCGTATTTGACGCCGTCGTAGCGCGCCAGATTGGAGCTGGCTTCGGCGGTGGCCAACAGGTAATACACGGCCACGGCGTACTCGGTGTGGGGCAGCGAAATTTCCTCGATGACTGCGCCCTCTTGCTCCAGCACTCGAAACGCGGCCCTGACCGATTCTTCGACCGCCCGATCCATGCCGGAGACGAAATACTCCTTGGGCACGCCGACACGAAGCCCCCGCACCCCGGTCCGGAGGTCCGCCGTGTAGTCGACCGGCGGGACATCGGCCGAGGTGGAATCGTTCGGGTCGTGGCCCGCAATGGCGTTCAACAACAACGCCGCATCTTCCACGTCCTTGGCGAGCGGTCCGATCTGATCGAGCGACGATGCGAACGCCACCAGGCCGTAGCGGGACACCCGTCCGTACGTGGGCTTGAGCCCGACCACCCCGCAACACGCGGCCGGCTGGCGAATCGACCCACCCGTGTCGGACCCGAGTGCGCCAAGGCACGCGTCAGCGGCCACGGCCGCCGCGGACCCTCCGCTCGACCCGCCGGGTATCCGGTCGCGGCCCCAGGGATTCTTGGTGGCGCCGAACGCGGAGTTCTCGGTGGACGAGCCCATTGCGAATTCGTCCATGTTGGTCTTGCCCGCGAACACGGCGCCCATGGACCGCAGGCGGTCCACCACCGTGGCGTCGTACGGCGGCACGAACCCCTCAAGGATCTTCGACGCACACGTGGTCTTGATCCCGGTGGTGCACAGGTTGTCTTTCAGCGCGATCGGAATCCCGGTCAGGGGTGTCACCCCTTCCCCCGAACGGATCCTCCGGTCGGCGTCGTCGGCTTGCCGGCGCGCCAGGTCGCGCGTGAGCAGCAGGTACGCGTGTACCTCGGAGTCGACCGCCGCGATCCGCGATTCCACGCTCTCCCATAACTCGCGCGCGCTGATTCGCCGCGCCACCAACTGTTCGTGCGCTTCGTGGATCGTCAGACCGTACAGCGCCCGCGCCTCAGCCATCCGACACCGCAGCGCCCGTTTGTCGTTTGAGCCACGCCAGGGCTTCGTGAGCGGTCGTGACGTCGCCCGCCAACTGCGCCTCTCGGACCATCGCCAGATACTTTCCGATCATCGGTCCCGGTTTCAGCCCGAACTCGTCCATGATCTGCCTGCCGTCGAGCAACGGCGGGGGCAGCCCTTTGCGGCCACGGTCGAGATCCGCCAATTTGGCGATCCGCGCCCGCATCGCGCGGTAGTTGGTCAGATCCGGCGTCCCCGACGGCGGGACCGTGGCGGACCCGTCCGCCCACATGAGCATCAGGAGCTGCTCGCCGGCTTTGGGATCGGCGAAAAAGTAGCGTTCGATCGTGGAGTTTTTCATCTCCTCGATCGCCCCGTGCACGAGCAATAAATGGTGCGCTACCAGCCATGCCAGCCGTTCCGCATCGATATGCCACTCGGAGTCCCGCGGGAACTGCGACAACTTGATCCGCTCGCAGATCACCCGCGCCATCCGCGCGCCCACGTTGTCGTGATTGTTGAACCGGATCCGGTCCGCCCCGTCCTTTTCAGGCGTGGTGATGGTCACGGGTTTGGCCACGTCGTGCAGCAACACGGCGAAAATCACCTCGGCGTCCGACGATCTCCCCGGCCACTCCGCGGCGAACTCCGGCGACTGCACGCGCTGCAAGGCCAGCCGCGTGTGCGTCCACACATCACCCTCCGCGTGGTAATTCGTCGGCTGCGGGCACCCCTTCATGGGCAACAACTCGGGCACCACCGCGGCGATGGCGCCGCTCGTGTCCCAGAGGTCCAGCGCCTTGACGGGATCGGTCACGAACGCACGGACCAACTCACGGCCCACGGTTTCCCGGGGGACCAGGAACTCGCTCCCTCGCAACGTGTTGATCTGGGGCATGAGCTGGACGAGCGACGCCCACGTGAGTTCGTCCCACTCGAATCCGAGCTGGCAAGCCAGCCGGAGGCCGCGAAGCATCCGCGAATAGTCTTCGGCGAATCGATGGCCTGGATCACCCACCGCGCGCAGGCGGCGTCCACAGAGGTCTGCTTTGCCGCCGAAGGGATCCACCAACTCCTCGGTCGCCACGTTCAGCGCCATCGCGTTGACGGTGTAGTCCCGCCGGCCCAGGTCCTCTTCGATCCGCAGCAGGGGATCGGATTGCACCGAGAACTCGCGATACGCGCCGGACAGACTCTCCGAGTGTTCGGTTCGCGGCAACGCCACATCGATCGCGTCCTGCGGGTCTCCTCCCTGCGGGACGAACTTATACACGCCGAAGGTCTTGCCCACGTAATTGACCCGCCCGAGATCGGACAAACACCGCTCCAACTCGTTGCCCGGCACGCCGCGCACCACGAAGTCCAGATCCTTGGTCTCGCGCCCCAGCATGGCGTCGCGCACCGCCCCGCCCACCAGGTACACCTCGGCCTGAGGGAATCGCCGGTTGAGGGCGCCCAGGAACGCCAGTTCAGGTTGTTTGAGCGCTTCGATTCGCATGGCTCGTGAGCGTTGCCCTACGACTTGATCCTATTTTTCTCGTCCACCTTCACGATCGTCGGCTTGTAGTTGCTCAACTCGTCCTGCGAGTAATATTCGTAACAGAAGATAATGACTTGATCGCCGATCATGGCTTTGCGCGCGGTGGGTCCGTTCAGGCAGACGATGCCCGACCCGCGGGGCCCAGGAATCACGTACGTCTCGAACCGTTCGCCGTTCTGCACGTTGGAGACCATGATCTGCTCGTACGGCAACATGCCCGCCGCGTCGATCAGATTCTGATCCAGCGTCAAACTACCTTCGTAGTCAATGTCCGCGCCAGTAACCGTGGCGCGATGAATTTTTGACCGCAGCATCAACCTCAACATACTCCCGTCTCTCCCCTGAACCAGATCTTGTCCGAGTACTCCATTCCATAAGCCTGTTCAGGGATGGTCAGATGCCAGGCGCCGCGAGCACCGCACCGGAGCGTACT
>CAZMYW010000019.1:0-76111 GCA_964570625.1 uncultured Nitrospirota bacterium
ACCATCCCCGAGGCCGCGGCCCTCTCGGCATTTCGAGACGGCATCACGCAGCGTGCAAATCCCAACGCCGCGGCCTCGCGAAGGCGGATGTCCGCCTGAGCCACCGCCCGGATCTCGCCCGCGAGGCCGATTTCTCCGAAAATCACGGTCTTGGGGTCGATCGCGCGGTCGGTCCAGCTCGAGGCCACCGCCGCCGCCACCGCCAGATCGGCCGCGGGTTCATCGAGCGCCAGACCGCCAGCCACGTTCACGAACACGTCCTGCCCGCCCACTCCCAATCCCACTCGCTTTTCCAGTACGGCCAGCAACAATCCCAGTCGAGCCGGGTCGATGCCGTTGGCTGTTCGCCGGGGAGTTCCCGAGACCGGGTGCGTCACCAGGGCCTGCAACTCCACCAAAATGGGCCGCGTTCCCTCGGCGCTAGCCAGAATCGCAGAACCGGACGTACCGTGCGAGCGCTCGGAGAGAAAGAGTTCGGACGGATTGGCCACTTCGGCCAAGCCGTATCCTTTCATTTCAAACACGCCGACTTCGTGCGTGGACCCAAACCGGTTTTTCACTGTCCGCAGGATGCGATAGGGGTGGCCTTTCTCTCCCTCGAAGTGCAGGACCGTGTCCACGATGTGCTCGAGCACCCGAGGACCCGCAATCGCACCGTCTTTGGTGACGTGCCCGACCAGAAACGTCGCGGTCCCGGTCTGTTTGGCGAGCACCATCAGGCGGCCGGCCACCTCGCGCACTTGGCCCACGCTCCCCGCCGAGGACTCCAGGGTCTCGCTGCGCAACGTCTGGACGGAATCGACGATCAGGGCGTGGGGCGCGTGAGCGATCACGGCTTCGATGGTGCGGTCGAGCGACGTTTCCGCCAACAGCCACACAGCGTCGCCCGTCGCGCCGATTCGCTCCGCGCGCAGGCGGATTTGCCGAGTGGATTCTTCGCCGGAGACGTACAGGACGCGTTGGCCGGACCGCGCCAGAGAGTCGGCCAGTTGGAGCAACAATGTGGACTTACCGATACCGGGATCGCCGCCGATCAAGGTGACCGAACCAGCCACCAAGCCGCCGCCCAACACGCGATCCAACTCTCCGATCCCGGTTGGAAGTCTGGCCTCGGCGAGATCGAGGGGCACGTCGGCTAACCGAACCGGCGCCGTGGAGGTCCCGCCGGGGCGGGACATCACGGTCCCGGCGATCGGTTCCTCGACCAGGCTGTTCCAGGTGCCGCACTCGGCACACCGCCCGAGCCACTTGGGATGCTGCCCCCCGCACGACTGGCAGACGAACACCGTCCGGGCCTTCGGCATGCCCCGATCATAGCGGCCGATCACGCCAAAAATCAACGATTCGGGGAGGGGGATTATGAGGCGGGCTGTGTCACGCCCGTCTTTTCAAACACCAATCCGCCCTCGCGAATGTCGACGCGGATCACGTCTCCATCCCGGACCTCACCCGCCAACAACTTCAGCGACAACGGATTCAACAGGTCGCGCTGGATCACGCGCTTGAGCGGCCGGGCGCCGTAGACCGGGTCATACCCCTCCATCGCTAGGACCGCTTTTGCCGCGTCGGTGAGACCGAGCCGGATGTGCCGATCGTCGAGGCGCTTCGCAACCGCTGCCAGCTGGATATCCACGATTTCCCCGATCTGCTCGGCTCGCAGCGGGTGGAAGATGATGATGTCGTCGACCCGATTCAGAAACTCGGGACGAAACTGGGCGCGCAGGGCCGCCATGACCTGGGTACGCATGTCCGTCTCATCGTGAGCCAGGTCCTGGATAAATTGGCTGCCGGCGTTGGAGGTCATGATCACGGCGGTGTTCTTGAAGTCCACCGTGCGCCCCTGCCCGTCGGTGAGTCGGCCGTCGTCCAGGAGTTGAAGCAACACGTTGAACACATCCGGGTGCGCCTTTTCGATTTCGTCCAAGAGGAGCACGGCGTAGGGACGTCGTCTCACCGCTTCGGTGAGTTGGCCGCCTTCTTCATACCCGACATATCCCGGAGGCGCGCCGATCAAACGCGACACCGCGTGTTTTTCCATATACTCGGACATGTCGATCCGGATCAGCGCCTGCTCCTGGTCGAACAGAAACTGCGCCAGCGTCTTGGCGAGTTCGGTTTTACCCACGCCCGTCGGGCCGAGAAAAATGAACGACCCCATCGGCCGATTGGGATCCGCGATCCCGGATCGAGCTCGCCGAATCGCATTGGACACCGCGACCACCGCCTCGTCCTGCCCGATCACGCGCTCGCGCAGGCGCTCTTCCATGTGCACGAGCTTCTGGATTTCTCCTTCCATCAGACGCGACACGGGGATGCCGGTCCATTTCGCCACGATCTCCGCGATGTCCTCTTCGTCCACTTCCTCCTTCAGCAGGCGCGTGGTGGCGTGAACGTCCTTCAGACGGAGTTGTTCGGCCTCCAGTCGCTTGTTGAGTTCGATCAACCGACCGTACCGCAGCTCGGCGGCGCGACCGAGATCCCCGGCGCGCTCCGCACGCTCGGCGTCTTCTATCGCCTTCTCGATGTCCGCCTTGATCGCGCGGAGCGTGCCGATCGCGGCCTTCTCGGTCTGCCACTGGGCGGTCAATCGCTTCTTTCCCTCGCCAAGCTCCGCCAACTCTTTTTCGATCCGTTCCAGTCGCGCGCGCGACGCGTCGTCTCGTTCCTTTTTCACCGCTTCACGTTCGATCTCGAGCTGACGCATCTTGCGCTCGACTTCATCCAACTCGGTCGGCAGACTGTCGATCTCAATGCGAAGGCGCGACGCAGCTTCGTCGATCAGATCGATGGCCTTATCCGGCAAGAACCGATCGGTGATATACCGGTTCGACATGATGGCCGCGGAGACCAGGGCCGCATCGCGAATACGAACGCCGTGATGGATCTCATAACGCCCTTTCAGACCCCGCAGGATCGAGATCGTGGTCTCCACGCTCGGCTCGGTCACGACCACCGGCTGGAAGCGCCGCTCTAAAGCCGGGTCCTTTTCGATGTGTTTGCGGTACTCGTCGAGCGTCGTCGCGCCGACGCATCGCAGCTCTCCACGCGCCAACGCGGGTTTGAGCATGTTCGACGCATCCATCGCTCCCTCCGCGGCGCCCGTGCCCACCAGCGTGTGCAGTTCGTCGATGAACAGGATGATGTCGCCTTCAGCAGCCGTCACCTCCTTGAGTACGGCCTTGAGCCGATCCTCGAACTCGCCGCGATATTTGGCCCCGGCGATCAACGCGCCCATGTCCAAGCTCATGACCCGTTTGTTTTTCAGGCCTTCCGGTACGTCGCCGTGCGCGATGCGCTGGGCCAGGCCCTCGGCAATCGCGGTTTTGCCCACGCCAGGTTCGCCGATCAGCACGGGGTTGTTCTTGCTCCGCCGCGACAGCACCTGGATCACGCGGCGGATCTCTTCATCGCGCCCGATCACGGGATCCAGCTTCCCCTTGCGCGCGAGGTCGGTGAGGTCGCGGCTATACCGCGTGAGGGCTTGATACTTATCTTCGGGATTCTGGTCGGTCACCCGCTGGGTGCCGCGGATTTCGGTCAACGCGGCCAGGAGCCGGTCCCGGGTGACTCCAGCGGTTTTGAACACCGTTCCGATCGTTCCCCCGACGTCGAGGAGCACCATCAGCAAATGTTCCGCACTGACGTACTCGTCTTTGAGACGCTCGGCTTCCTGTTCGGCCTTGGTGACGGTCTCTTGAAGACGTGGGGCGGCGAACACCTGCGCCCCGCCTCCCGTGACCTTGGGGAGACGATCGAGCGCGTGCTCTAGGTCCTGACGAACCCGCCCCACATCCACCCCGATCTTCTTCAACAGGGGAGGGACCACACCGTCGTCTTGCGTCACGAGCGCCCACCCCAGGTGCTCGGCGTCCACTTGCTGGTGGCCCCGGCTCTCAGCGCTCCGCTGAGCCGCTTGCAGGGCTTCCTGCGCTTTGACAGTCAGTCGATCGAGTCTCATAGTCAGACGGCTTTCTCGTGGTGAGTTGTCGCGTTGGCGGCACCCATCTCAGCCCCGGCGGATCGGCACCGTGATGGCGCGCTCGGCAGGATGCGGTGCGGCATCGAGAGGTTCGTGGCGCATGGCCAACTCGCGCTCCACCCGTGCAGACCACTCCTGCATCCACCGTCGCACCACACCTTCGACCTCGCGGATGTTGTCCTCCAACTCCAGAATCTTGGCCACCCCCGCAAGATTGACCCCTTCGTTTCGGGTCAAGTGCACGATCAATTTCACCCGTTCCACATCCCGTTCTGAATACAGTCTGGTCTTGCCTTGGCTGCGGGACGGCTTGAGAAGCCCCTGGCGCTCATACTGACGCAGGGTTTGCGGATGCACCGCGGCGATCGCAGCCACGCCTCCGATATGGTAGGTCGGTCGGGTCGGGTCGTCGGTCATCGCGTCATGACACCCCGATCATTTCACTTCGACGGCGATGGCCCGGCTCGTACCCTGTGATCGCTTCGGCATCCGCACTTCAAGAATGCCGTCTTTCAACCGCGCCTGCACGTGTTCTTGCTGAATCGTCGACGGCAAGGTGAATGACCGACTAAAACTCCCATAGGCCCGTTCGATCCGGAAGTAGTGCTCTTTCTTGAGAGTATTTTCGAATGTTCGTTCCCCTCTGAGCGTGAGTACGTTGTCCCGGATCTGCAGCTCAACGTTCTCCAAATCCACCCCAGGAACCTCCGCCAGCAACACGATGTCCGTCTCCGTCTCCAGGATGTCGACGGAGGGGCTCCACTGAGACGGCCGCTCCTCTCCGTGTTTGACGGTCCCGCGGGCCAGCGACTCTTCGAAAAGCCGATTCATCCGGTCCTGGAGCGACAGCAGGTCTTTAAATGGTTCCCAGCGCATCGTGGTCTCCACGTGGAAATGACGACTAAGATAATCTCACTGAAAACAGTTATATAAAATGATCGATCCCACGTCAAGTTCAAGAGACTGGAGGGAATTCGAGGATTTTGACGGCTGTCCCAACCCTGTGATACCTTCTAACCCGATGCGCTACCGGATGATCACAGGGGCCCTGGCCGCACTGGCTGTGACCGGCCTCGCCCTACCGAGCGAAAGTCTGGCCGAGATTTTCCGGTACCTGGCCCCGGACGGCTCGGCCCACTACTCCAACGTTCCGGTTGAGGGGGGGTATCGTCCGTATACGATCCGATCAGACGTCGGATTTTCGAGGCTAGGATCAATCTCTACCCGCGATCGAAGCCGCTACTACCGGATGATCGACGACACCGCCCTCAAGTATCAATTGGACCCGGCGTTGATTCGGGCCGTGGTGAAGGCAGAATCGGACTATGATCCCAAAGCGGTGTCATCGGCCGGAGCCCTCGGCTTGATGCAACTCATGCCGGGAACTGCCCAAGACCTCGCGGTGAAAAATCCGTTCGATCCGGAAGAAAACGTGCGAGGCGGGGTACAGTACCTTCGCTACTTACTCGATCGATTCAACGGCGACACGTCGTTGGCCCTTGCCGCATATCACGCGGGCGAGCAGAACGTAGATCGGCACAACGGCATCCCCCCGATCGAAGCCACCCGCACGTACGTCAAGCGCGTCCTCAAGTTCCACAAAGGGTATCTGCGGACCATGCCCGCCGGAAATGCGGCGATCTATCGAATCCAGTCCGGAGACGCCTTGCACTACACCACGACCCCGCCCAACTCGACTCGGTAACGCAACGGGCGTGACCGCCCGCGCCAGGCCGAGACGCCGTGTTCGTCCTCTCAGCGCTTACTCACCACGCGTCGGCGGCTTTCTTCGGTCTGGTCCGTTTGGACCGTGACATGCCGCCGCCAGTGCAGCCCCTTCTTCGGGTGGTCCCGTCGGAAGTGACACCCCACGCTGCCCCGGCGCTCCAACGCCGCCTTCGCCACCACCTTCGCCACCAGAAGGAGGTTTTGCACCTCGACCCCGACTCGGGACGTGAAGATGGCCCGCTCCAGCCAGCCGATTCGACCCAATCCCTGGAGGGCGCGACGAATCGACGAGGCGGAGCGCTCAATGCCGACGCCTTCCCACATCAGACGACGAATGGTCGTCCGAATCGCGTTGAGCCTCGTGGTATCCGGAACGGCCCGGGTTGCGCTGGGTACGGGGGGAGACATACGCTGCGCCTTCGGGAGACGCACACCGGCGGACGCCACGGCTCCAGTCCGCGCCCCGAACACCAACCCTTCGAGCAACGAGTTGCTCGCGAGGCGATTGGCTCCGTGCACCCCGGTACATGCGGTCTCACCCACCGCGAATAAGCCGGGCAGACTGGTCGCCCCATTGGTATCGGTTCTGATCCCCCCGATCATGAAATGAGCAGCCGGCGCCACCGGGATCGGCGTCGTGGCGATGTCCACGCCGTACCGTCGGCACGTCTTGGCAATCAACGGGAACCGCTCCCACAACCATCGGCGCGGCAGGGCGGTGACGTCCAGCAGCACGTGATCGTCACCGGATGTGGTCATCTCCTCCCAGATAGCTCTTGCGACCACGTCGCGGGGCGCGAGTTCCCGCCGCGCATCGTACCGTCCCATAAACGCCTCTCCGGACCTATTGCGCAGGATGGCGCCCTCCCCTCGCATCGCTTCCGAGAGGAGAAACGCCGGGGCGCCGGGCACCGCTAACGCGGTGGGATGAAACTGAACGAACTCGAGATCTTCCAGCACGGCGCCGGCCCGGTACGCCATCGCCACGCCATCGCCGGTCGCCACCGCAGGGTTGGTCGTCCGCGAATACGCCTGGCCGACCCCGCCGGTCGCGAGGATCACGGCGCCGGCCCGAACGAGTCGCACGCGGCCGCGGTCCAACACCCACACGCCGGTGCAACGCCCGTCTTCCATACACAGGTCAACCGAAAAGACGCCCGCCGCCATGATAATTCGGCGGTGGGATTCGACCAAGCGGGCCAACACCGTGGTCATCTCCAAGCCGATACGATCTCCTCCGGCCCTGAGAATCCGCCGCCGCGTGTGCGCCCCCTCGTGCGCTTTCGCAAATCCACGGCCCGCGCGATCGAAGCGCACGCCCCAGCGGATCAACTCGCGTACGCGTCGCGGCCCTTCGTCCACCAGAATCCGAACCGCTTCCGGCCGGCACAGACCGCGGCCGGTCTGTATCGTGTCGGCAAAATGCGCGTCGCGCTCCTCGCGGCCCTCCAGCGCCACCGCGATACCGCCTTGTGCGTAGGCGCTGTTGCTCTTGTTGCCCCGTTCCTTGTTCATCAGGACCACCCGGTGCGTCCGCGCGGCCTCGATCGCCGCCCGGAGACCGGCGACACCTCCGCCCACGATCAACACATCGGTTGACGACGGCAACACGCGAAAGGCGGGTCAGAGACGCGCGGGACTGGCGGCGAACGGATTGTCGCCGAGTACCGCGGTGAGCAGGGGACGGATCTCGGCATCGACCACGAAGCGGGCGGTACCTTGTCGAACGATCGGCTGGTCTGAGGACGCGCGCCACTGGCCGTCCCAATGGAGATACACCGTCGCGGTCTTTCCCTCGAGATGGACTCGTTCGACCGTGAAGGTCAGTTCAATCTGGCTGAATCGCTCGAAAGCCGCTTCAGCAGATCCCTGGAGAGCGTCCCGTCCGGGAAACTGCGCGGCCACGCCGGCCATGAACGCGGGCCGGTCGCGGCGTTCGTAGGCGCGCTCGAGCTCGCCGATCAACGCGTGGACATCACGCACCAACCGTCCGTCGTCGGACAGCTTGGGGGCGCCGGAACAGGCGGTCAACGCCGTCACGACCAGCAACGCGACCAAGATCCACCTCAAATGAGACATGCGCCGCATTATAGGAACCCCGCCTGAACTGGTCAAGCCATCTCGTCAGCTTGCATTCCAACCGGCAATCGCCCTACAATGCCGCTTCACATCGTCACCCACCGCGAGATACTGCATGTCACGAGTCGTCAAAAAACGCCGTAAGAAGATGCGCAAACACAAATACAAGAAGCTGCTCAAGAAGCTGCGGCATAAGCGCAAGTAGTCGCACCTGGCGCAGGCTCCAGAAATTTTGGTACCCTGACGGGGTGCACAATCACCTCCGGCGGCGCCCCGTCGCGCTTGTGTGTCTGGTGGCTGCGGCGCTCGCGGGATGTGTGGCCTCCTCGCCGCAACGACCACCCCCCTCCGATCCCGATCTCGGGCCGCCCTCCAAGGCCTACGGTCGCGCGTTTCTGGCGGAAGCACTGTACACCTATCGCTTCATCCTCGACCCGGATGTGACCGGCCCGGTGCAACGAACCGGAACCCGCTTGGTCAAGGCCATCGGAGCGGATGCGGAGGCGATTCACTTTTTCGTCATTGACGAACCCCAACCGAACGCGTTTGTCATCCCGGGCGGTTATGTCTTCGTGTTCACCGGGTTGTTGTCCAAGCTGTCGGACGACGAAGAACTGGCCGGTGTGCTCGCACACGAGCTCGGCCATGTCGCGTACAACCATTTTTTCCAAGACCGCAACCAGATCCTCGCGCTCAACCTCGCGACCGTCGCCGCGCTGCTCCTGAGCCGCGGCAACCCCGCGGCACTGGCGTTCGGAAGCGGCGCGAGTTACCACTTGCAGTTGGCGTACAGCCGCGAGCACGAAGCCGAGGCGGACTCCGCCGCGGTGAGCTTCTTGCGCAAGGCACGCTACGACCCGTCGGGGCTCGCGCGGTTCTTCGAAGCCTTGGAGGTCTACGAGCGGTTCAACCCGCCCTCGGTCCCTGCGTATTTCACCACTCACCCGGGGGTGTCGGAGCGGCTGCACGTGGTGGAAACCATGGTCGACAATGCACCACGAACCCCCGTCGAGCCCACATCGATCGACTGGGGCCGCCTGAGGGCCGGCCTGGGGGTTGTCCCCGACGGGCCGACACTTTCGCCCCGCGACCGGTATCTGCGCGGCGTCAACCATATGAAGAATCAACGGTTCGCGGCCGCCATCACAGATTTTCGAGCCGCCCTCGCCGTCGAACCGCACCACGCGACCGCGCGCGCGGACCTGTCCTGGGCCCTGCTGAACGACCAACACCGGGATGAGGCGCGCGACGAGGCGCTGCGCTCACGGCGGGACGACCCTCGCCTCTCCGGGGCCAGCGTCACATTGGGCATTCTGGCACAGGATACGGGGGACCATCAGACGGCCATTAGAGAATTCCTCCGCGCAACAGCCGAGGATCCGTTCGACCCGACCACACATCTTCGCCTCGCCAGTTCGTATTCGGCTCTGGGCGACGCCACCCGTGAGGCCTATCACCTCGGCCGGCACTTTCGCCTGTCATTGATGCCGGGACGTGCCGCCGCGGCCTACCAACGATTCGTGGATTCCCCGGATGCGGACCGCGAGGCCAAGCGAGCGGTGGTACGGGAACTGGCCATGATCAGGCGCGAAGGGATCTGACCCGACCGTCGAGACCCGGCCGCATCGCTTGACAAGTTCCCGAGAGATTCCATATAGTCAGCGCGCTATTACGGCTATGGTCTCCGCGCCGATCCGGTTCTCTGATATCCCGACCGAGGGTTTGTCGCTCGAATACCTTCACGAGCCGGCCCTCCTCGAACCACTGGGAGAAGCAGTCCGCCTGCTCGACTCGGTCGCGGTTTCACTCCGGATTACGCCCGAAGAGGATCGGTTTTTCGTCCAGGGCGAAGTCCGCGGGCGGGTTCAGGTTGAGTGTGCCCGATGCCTCCAGGCCGTGCCGTTGACGGTGCGAGCGCTGTGCGCCTTGGATCTGGTTCCGCTCCCGCAGGGAGGCTCGTCGGGAGAACGGCGCGGGCTGGAACGAGGCGACTTGGACGTCACGTTCGTCTCGGGTCCGCTGTTGAACCTCAATGATCTGGTGCGGGAGCAATTGCTCTTGCAGGTTCCCATGCGGGCGTTATGCAGCGAGGGATGTTTGGGCCTCTGTCCCCGCTGTCAAGAGAATTTGAACGCAGGCCCGTGCGGATGCGGGGAATCAACGCCCGTCGATCCGCGTTTCGAGGCGCTCCGCAACGCGCGGCGTCGGGCGCAGGAGTAACACCGGCTGGGATCATCACCACAAGCCTGTGAGGCACAGGCTGGGAAGGACACTCGAAGGACGATCACATGGCAAACCCTAAACACAAAATCTCCCGCGCGCGGAGGGACAAACGTCGCGCGCACCACGCGCTGGCAACGCCAACGCTCACGCTGTGCCCGCAGTGCCGGGAGCCCAAACTTCCGCACCGGGTGTGCTTGTCCTGCGGAACCTACCGCGGGCGCGACGTGATTCCCGTCAAAGAGGTCTAACCTTCCCGCGCGTCGCCGAAGCTGGTGCCGCGACCGGTCAAGCCGCTGAGCCCCCCATTCACCGTTGCCTGAGTCTTCCAGCGTGACAACGATCGCCGTGGATGCGATGGGCGGCGACGCGGGGCCTTCCTCGGTGGTGGAAGGGGCCGTGCTCGCAACCGCGGACGAACAGACCCGCGTGGTGTTGGTCGGCGACGAGGCCCGGCTCCAGAAAGAACTCGCCAACTACGCCACGTCATCGCGGATTACCACGGTTCACGCCCCGACGGTGGTGGCCATGGATGAAAGCCCTTCGTCGGTCATCCGCCGGCGTCGGGACTCCTCCATCTGGCGCGCCACCGAGCTGGTGAAAGCTGGCGAGGCCGACGCCGTGGTGAGTGCCGGGCACACCGGCGCATCCATGGCGACGGCATTTTTCCTGTTGGGCACCTTGCACGGGGTGGAACGCCCCGCAATCGCCACCGTCCTCCCGACGCTCAAAGGCGCCGCCGTGTTACTCGACGTGGGAGCCAACGTCGACTCCAAACCGCAACACCTCGTGCAGTTCGCCATCATGGGGCACGTCTACGCACAGCGCATGCTCAACGTCCCCAGCCCACGGGTCGGCTTGTTGAGCATCGGCGAAGAAGACACCAAGGGCAACGAGTTGACCAAAGACACCTTCAAATTGCTGAAACAGACCCAGGTGAACTTCATCGGAAACGTAGAGGGCCGGGACGTCTACACCGGGAACGCGGACGTGATCGTCTGCGACGGGTTCATCGGCAACGTGGCGCTCAAAATCAGCGAAGGACTCGCCGAAGCGCTCATGCAAGTCCTGCGGCGAGAAATCATGCAGTCGGCGGTCGGACGGTTGGGGTTCGTGTTGTTGCGGCCCGCGTTCCGCCGATTCAAACGTCGGGTGGATTACGCCGAATACGGCGGCGCGCCGCTGTTGGGTATCAACGGCGTGTCGATCATTTGCCACGGGCGATCCTCACCCAAGGCGATCAAGAATGCCATTCACGTGGCGCGCGACTGCGTCGCCGGTCATGTGAATCGACACATTCGAGACGACATCGAACGCCACCTCGGCGCGAAGGCCTGATGCTTCGCTCGCGCATCGTCGGCACCGGCTCGTACCTCCCCGAACGCGTCCTCACGAACGCGGAGATCGAGCGGATGGTCGAGACGACGGACCATTGGATCGTCGAACGCACCGGCATCCGCGAGCGACGGATCGCGGCGCCTTCCGAGGCCACCTCGGACCTGGCCGTGGTCGCGGCGACCCGCGCGCTGGAGGCGGCCGGCGTGCGCGCGACGGACGTGGACGTCATCCTGGTCGCCACCGCGACCCCCGACATGTTGTTCCCAGCCACCGCCTGTTTGGTCCAGGCCCGTCTCGGCGCAACGCGCGCCTTCGCGTTCGATCTGTCGGCCGCGTGTACCGGATTTCTGTACGGATTGTCGGTCGCGGATCAGTATATTCGCGCCGGGACCGCACGGACCGTGCTGGTCATCGGCGCCGAGGTCCTGTCTCGCGTGATGGACTGGACCGACCGCAGCACGTGTATCCTGTTCGGTGACGGCGCGGGCGCCGCGGTCCTGCAGGCGGAACACGGCGACCGCGGGCTCCTCTCCACCCACATTCACGCAGACGGGTCGTTGTGGGACTTCATCCACGTTCCGGGCGGGGGATCTCGTCACCCGCCCTCGGAGGACACCCTCAACCGTCGCCTCCAGTTCCTGCGCATGAAGGGCAGCGAAACCTTCAAGGTCGCGGTACGGACCCTAGAGGACACGGCGGGGGAAGCACTCAAAGCCAACGGACTCTCGATCGCCGACATCCAGTGGTTCATTCCCCACCAGGCCAATCGCCGCATCATCGAAGCGGTCGGCGCCCGGCTGGGTCTGGCCGGTGAGCGCGTGGTGGTCAACCTCGAACGCGTCGGCAATACCTCCGCGGCGTCGATTCCCATCGCCCTGGATGAACTCGTCCGGGCGGGTCGCGTCTCCCCCGACCATCTCTTGCTGTTCGCCGCATTCGGCGCTGGACTGACGTGGGGATCTGCGATCGTACGGTGGTAAATCTGCCGTCCGTAAGCTTGACAAGCGAAGAGGTTTTCAGCAATATCAGGCCACTGTTTTCCATGGAACACTAATCCGACCGTGACGGCACTCCCAAAGATCGCGTGGCTGTTTCCCGGCCAGGGCTCCCAGGCCATCGGCATGGGAAAGGCTCTGTACGAGCACTGCCCCGAAGCCAAACTGGTCTATGCCGAAGCCGCGGAAGCGCTCGGGTGGGACGTGGCGGGGATTTCGTTCAACGGTCCCGAGGAAGCACTCAACCGCACCGCGGTCACTCAGCCCGCGCTGCTCACCGCAAGTGTGGCGGCCTGGCGTGTCTTGAGCCGCAAGCCCACCGCTGCGGCATTCGTCGCCGGACACAGCCTGGGAGAATATACGGCGTTGGTGTGTGCCGGAGCGGTTCCCTTCGCTGAAGCCGTTCGGCTGGTCCATCAACGAGGCCGGTATATGCAGGAGGCGGTGCCGGAAGGGACGGGAGCGATGACGGCCGTGCTCGGTCTCGATCGGGAGGCCGTCCTCGCGGTGTGCCGAGAAGCGTCGGCACTCGGCGTGGTGGAACCGGCCAACTTCAACGCGCCGGGCCAGATCGTCGTGTCCGGTGAACGTCGAGCCGTCGAACGAGCGGCGGAACTCGCCGGGGCTGCGGGTGCCAAACGGGTGGTGTCGCTGCCGGTCAGCGTTCCCTCGCACTGCCGGCTGATGCGCCAGGCGGCTCAACGGCTGGAATCGGATTTGCGACACGCGACGTGGACCGCGCCCGCCGTCTCGGTGGTCACCAATGTGGACGCCACACCGATCGCGTCGCGCGATGCGATCGTGCCGGCCCTGGTCCGACAGCTCTCTTCTCCGGTGTTGTGGGAGGACTCGGTTCGATTCATCCTCCGTCAGGGAGTGACCACGTTCATCGAGGTGGGACCCGGCCGCGTGTTGTCCGGGTTGACGAAAAAGATCGAACGTTCGGCACGCACACTGCAAGCCGACTCGCCGGACACGATCGAGGCCGCGTGGGCCGAGATCGAGCGTGTCGAAGTTGGAGCCTCGTCGTGAGCGACGCGACGCCGACCCTGATGCCGTTTAACGCCTCAAGTCTGGCCGACCGTGTGGCATTGGTCACCGGTGCCGCGCAGGGCATCGGATGGTCGATCGCGCGACAACTCGCCGGGTGCGGGGCGTCGGTGGTCCTCGCCGACGTCGACGCCGACAAGGCGCAGGAGGCGGCCAAAACGCTCGGCAAACGGACCTTGGGCCTGGCGATGAACGTGACGAGCAGCGAGGCGGTCGCCGCCGGCATCGAGCGCGTGATGGCGGAGTTCGGTCGGCTCGACGTGTTGGTCAACAATGCGGGAATCACCCGCGACGGCCTGCTGATCCGGATGAAGGATGAGGACTGGGATCGCGTCATGGACGTCAATCTCAACGGGACGTTCCGCTGTACCAAGGCCGCGCTGGGGGTCATGATCAAACAACGACGCGGGCGGATCATTAGTATCGCGTCGGTGGTCGGCGTCATGGGCAACGCGGGGCAGGCCAACTACGCCGCCTCCAAGGCCGCCATCATCGGGTTTACCAAAAGCGTCGCGCGCGAGTACGCGAACCGCGGCATCACGGCCAACGCGGTGGCGCCAGGTTTCATCAAGACCGCCATGACCGACCAGTTGTCCGAAGAGGTTCAGACGCGGCTGCGCGAACAGATTCCGTTGGCGAGGCTCGGCACACCGGAGGACGTGGCCCACGCCGTGACCTTCTTGGCGTCCGACGCAGCGGCATACATCACGGGGCAAGTCGTCCACGTCAACGGTGGGATGTGGATGGGGTAGCCCGTCCCTGACGGTCCGCGGACGTCGGACCGTCAGTCACCGACATCACGGGACAGAGAGAACAGGAGGTGTGAGAGAGTATGGGTGCTGAGGATCGCGTCAAAAAAATCATCACCGAGCAACTAGGAGTCGACGAAGAGGACGTCACGCCCGAAGCCAACTTCGTGGAGGATCTCGGCGCGGACTCGCTCGACACCGTCGAGCTGGTCATGGCGTTTGAAGAGGAATTCGGCATCGAAATTCCTGATGAGGATGCCGAAAAGATCCTGACCGTCCAGCAAGCCGTCGATTATATCAACGAAAAACTCTAAGTCTCGATGACCCGTCGCGTCGTCATAACGGGGTTGGGCCTCATTACGCCTTTAGGCCTCACCGTGGAAGACACGTGGACGGCGCTCTGCGAGGGTCGTTCCGGCATCGGGCCGATCACACGCTTCGACACCACCGATTTCCCCGTCACCATTGCGGGCGAGGTCAAAGGGTTCGATCCCGCCAAGTACGTCGAAAAAAAAGACGTCAAGAAGATGGACACGTTTATCCACTACGCCTGTGCAGCCGGACAGGCGGCGTTTGCCGACGCGGGCCTGCGGATGGAACTTGTCGGCCCGGAACGCGTGGGGGTGTACATCGGATCGGGCATCGGGGGGCTGCAGGCGATCGAAGAGTGGCACGACGTCTTGCGAGAAAAGGGACCCAAGCGCATTACGCCATTTTTTATCCCGATGTCCATCATCAACATGGCGTCGGGACAACTCGCGATCCTGCTCGGCGCCAAAGGCCCTAACTCTGCGGCAGTTACCGCGTGTGCCACCGGCAACCATTGCATCGGAGACGCGTTTCGTCTGGTCCAGCGCGGGGACGCCGACGTCATGATCGCAGGAGGCACTGAAGCCGCGATTACCCCGCTCGGCGTGGCCGGCTTCGCGGCCTCGCGGGCGTTGTCCACGCGAAACGACGATCCCACCCACGCCTCCCGGCCTTTCGATCGGGACCGCGACGGATTTGTCATCGGCGAGGGAGCCGGAGTCGTGGTGCTCGAGATCCTGGAGTCGGCCCGCCGGCGCAACGCCAACATCTACGCGGAGATCGTCGGGTACGGCGCCTCCGCGGACGCCTACCACATCACGGCTCCACCCGATGACGGTGAAGGCGCGGTGCGGTGTATGCGCACCGCCTTGAGCGACGCGGATACCAAACCCAACGAGGTCGGGTATATCAACGCACACGCCACGTCGACCATGGCGGACGCCATCGAGACCCGCGCGATCAAGACGGTCTTCGGTTCCACGACCACGGTTGCGGTCAGTTCGACCAAATCCATGACCGGACACTTGTTGGGCGCGGCCGGCGGGATCGAAGCGGTCTTCTCCATTTTGGCGATCCAGCGGGAAATCCTGCCCCCGACCATCAATCTGGAACACCCCGACCCGGCATGCGATTTGGACTACGTGCCCAACACGGCGCGTCGCACGAGGGTGGAGGTCGCGATGTCCAACTCCTTCGGTTTTGGCGGGGTCAATGCGTGTCTGGTCTTCCGCCGCTTCAACGGCTAGAAACGCGCCTGTCCATGAGCGGTCATCTGCGGCGTTGCTGCTGCGCTTCCGGTCCTCACGTACAGACTAGTACGCTCCGGTCAGGGTCTCGCGGCGCCTTGCGACCTACCTTCAAAAATCGAAACGCCGGAAGTCCCCGAAGGGGGCATCTGACACACTCCTGAACAGGCTTTCTCAGGAGCGTATCAGCCCAACAGCATGCCTACTGATTTACCCATCGACCTTCTCGCCGATCGTCTCGGCTATCACTTCCAGACGCGGCGCCTGTTCGAAGAGGCGCTCACCCACAAGTCGTACCTGAACGAATGCCCGAGCTCCGAGCGACGAGACAATGAGCGGCTGGAGTTTCTGGGCGACGCGGTCCTCGATCTGATAGTCAGTGAACTCTTCTTGTTCCGGTTTCCAGAAGCCCCGGAGGGTGAGCTGTCGAAACTCAAGGCCAAAACAGTCAGCGAGACGGCCCTCAGTCATGTCGCTCGACGGCTCGATCTCGGCAGCGCATTGGTCCTGGGCCGGGGCGAGGAACTGACCGGAGGGCGGGATAAACCCTCGCTCTTGGCCGACGCGCTGGAAGCGGTCATCGCCGCGGTGTACCTGGACGGAGGACTCGCCGCCGCGCGGCAGGTCGTACTCACCGCGTTTACCGATCTCTTCGACAACCTCGGGCGCTCGGACGTCGCCGACTTCAAAACCGAATTACAGGAACTGTGTCAGCGCGACTTTTCGGTGCTACCCGTGTACCGCGTGCTCCGGGAATCCGGACCCGACCACCACAAACAATTCGACGTGGAACTCTCGATCCGCGACGAGGGCTACGGTGTGGGCACGGGGCGGAGCAAGAAAGAAGCTGAACAACAGGCGGCGAGGACCGCCCTGGAACGGCTCAAACAGGCTCACCGTCCATAACGTGTCGGATCGCGCACCCCCGCGTCGGCAAACGCCTGTCGCCGCTCCGCGCATTTGTTGCATCGACCGCAGTGTCGACCATTCGCGGGGTGGATACAGGAGAAGGTGAGGCTCCACGGAAGGTGGCGATGTCCGGCGATCACGTCGGCTTTGTGAAAATTCCGAAACGGTGTGTGGAGGGTGATCGGCGCGTCGAGGCCTAGACGAATGGCCCGGCCCATCGCGTCGAAAAAGGCGGGGGTCGCGTCCGGAAACGGGTTGGTTTTGAGCGGGCCGAGCACCACGGCCTCCAATCCGTGAAGCGACGCGTAGACCGCGGCCTTGCTCAGCAGCAACAGGTTACGCCCGGGCAGGGACACCGCGGAGTCCGGGCTGGAGGCATCGGGCACCCCCCGCCCAGTCAGGCCCCAATGTTTCCCGTAGAGATCCCGAACCGAGACGTCGAGCACCACCGGCGAGACCAGCCGCGCATTGCCAAGCCTCACGACCAGCTTGCGTAACCAACGAAGCTCAACGGCCTCCCACCGAAGCCCGGCGCGAACGTAGAGAGGGGTCACCAACCGGTATCGTTCCAGCGCCCACACCACCAGCGCGGCGCTCTCCACGCCGCCGCTCGCCAGGACACCGGCGCCCCCGCTGCGCGCCTCGGGCTTCGCGCCCACCCCCGCTCTCACCCGCGGCCAGCCGGCCGCGGCCGCTCGTACGTGGCGTACGACGTTTCGGTTTCCCACAATCGGATCTGCCGCAAGGGGAACCCGCGGGCCTCCGCAAAATCGTAGACTAGCCGCGCAATCGCTTCCGCGGTCGGGTTCTCATCCATGACGACGAACGGTTCGCGCATGCGCTGCAACACCTCGACCAGCGGATCGTCTTTCCTGAGCAACATGCGGTGATCGAGCTCTTGATCCAGCCACGTTTGTACCGCGGATTTGATCTCGCTGAAGTCATACACCATCCCGCGGTGATCGAGTCCCTCGGCTTCGAGCTCGATTTCCACCACCCCGTTGTGACCGTGCGGCACCCGACACTTGCCGTCATAATCCATCAATCGATGGCCGTAACAAAACGTCAGTCGTTTGGTGACTTTATACATACAGCGTTAGCTCCGAATGCCGTTACGATGCAATGAACCGACCGCCGTCGATCAGATACGTCCCCCCGGTCGCAAAATCGGTCCCTTCGATCAGAAAGAGCACGATCTGCACAATGTCCTCCGGCGAACCGATGCGTTTCAGCGGTGTGGCGCGGACGACCCGCTCCCGTTCACCCTCGTCCATATCTTCGGGCAACAGAATCGGTCCCGGCGCAATGCAATTGACCTGGACGGCGGGGGCGAGCTCCTGGGCCAGCGCCTGTGTCAGCGCGATCACCCCCGCTTTGGAGACGCAGTACGGCAGGTACTCCGGGTACGGACGCATCCCCGCCCAGTCGGCGAAGTTGATGATTTTTCCGTCACCTCGGGCGCGCATGTGGTCCGCCACCGCTTTGGCGCATAAAAAACTGCCCTTCAGATTGATCGCGAGCGTGAGATCCCATTCGCTCTCCGTCACTTGAGCGAACGGGGTTTTGAAGTACACCGCGGCGTTGTTGATCAACACGTCGATCCGCCCGAACCGCTCCAGCGCGCTCGCCGTCAGACGTTGCACGTCGGCGGCCACGGACACGTCGCCCTGCACCGCGAGCGCCTCGACCCCGATCTGTTTCAACTCACGGACCACCGCTTGGGCGTCGGCGCTCGAATAGCGATAGTTGATGACCAGGTTGGCGCCGCGATGAGCCAGCGCCCGCGCCAGATGGCTCCCGATCCGCTTGGCTCCCCCGGTAATCAACACGGTCCGGTGGTCGAGGCGCATAGGCAGCGATCTTAAAGACAAGCCCTCGAGGTGTCAACCCGCATGGGTACGCAGACTCGCCTGGGCACCCACATCCAGATAGCGCCTTCGCTTTCAACGCGAGTAAAAGTTCCGTTCGCATTGGCTCGAAAATGGCGTATTGACGCCATTTGCTAAAATTGATCTTTTGGGGATGTTCTTGTATCATGCCTCCTGCGCAGGGCAGCCCCCACTCGTGACCAAGCAAACCTACCGCAACGCCGGCGTGGATATCGAGGCCGGCAACCGTGTCGTCGAACTGATCAAACCCCTTGTCAAAGCCACATTTCGTCCCGAGGTACTCACCGATCTGGGCGGATTCGCGGGCTTGTTCCGACTCGACGCGGGCCGTTATCAGGAGCCGGTGTTGGTCTCCGGAACCGACGGGGTGGGAACCAAGCTTAAGATCGCTCACCTCATGCGACGCCACGACACCATCGGGGTTGATCTGGTGGCGATGTGTGTGAACGATATCGTGGTCTGCGGCGCAGAACCGCTGTTTTTTCTGGACTATTTCGCCACCGGGAAACTCAACCCGGAACACGCGCGCGATGTCATCGCCGGGATCGCCGACGGGTGTCGCCAGGCCGGGTGCGCCCTGATCGGCGGTGAAACCGCGGAAATGCCCTCGATGTACGCGGAAGGCGACTATGACCTTGCGGGGTTTGCGGTCGGCGTGGTCGACCGGCCGCTGATCATCGACGGACGCTCGATTGTGCCCGGCGACGTGGTGGTCGGACTAGCTTCGAGCGGGCTGCACAGCAACGGGTACTCCCTCGTCCGCAAGCTATTGTTCGAGGTCGAGGGCCTGGCGGTGGACGATCGCCTCCCGGAGCTGGGCGAGCCGCTCGGCGCGGTCCTGTTGAAGCCCACTCGGATCTACGCCAAAACGGTTCTGGCCCTGATGCGAACCACGACACTCAAGGGGATCGCGCACATCACCGGCGGCGGGATCACGGAAAACCTTCCCCGAATTCTGCCGGAGGGGTGCGCCGCCGTGATCGAACGCGGGGCGTGGGCTCCGCACGCCATCTTCTCCGTCCTGCAGTCCCGAGGGGCCATCTCCGACGACGAGATGCTCCGGACCTTTAACATGGGGCTCGGCCTGCTGCTCGTGGTCGGCGCGGACAAGGCCGAATCCGTGCGGTCCGCCGCCGAAGCGCTGGGGGAACGAGCGTTCATCGTGGGGAAAATTGAATCTGGAGACCCATCGGTTCGTTATGCCTAACCGAACTATCGCGCTCGGCGTCCTGGCTTCGGGACGCGGCAGTAATCTCCATGCGATCCTGGACGCGATCGCGGCCGGACGCCTCGACGCCAAGGTCGCGGTCGTGCTCAGCGACCGCGAAGACTCCCCGGCACTCGAACGGGCGCGGGCAGCCGGCCTCCCGTCCAGGTTCTTCGACCCCAAAACGTTTCCGAACCGCGAAGCGCACGATACCGGCCTGGCCCAGTTCCTGAAGAACGCCGGCGTGGACGTGGTGGTATTGGCCGGCTATATGCGTATCGTGACGCGCGAATTGCTGTCCGCGTTTCCAGACCGAATTATCAACGTACATCCCTCCTTGCTGCCCGCGTTTCCGGGGATGCGCTCGCAGCGACAGGCCGTGGACTATGGGGTGAAACTCTCGGGATGCACGGTGCATTTTGTCACCGAACGCGTCGACGATGGCGCGATCATCTTACAAGCCGCGGTTTCGGTGCACGACGACGACACCGACGCGTCGCTCGCCGACCGGATCCTCGACCAAGAACACCGCCTGTTGCCGGCGGCCCTGCAACTCTACGCCGAGGGACGACTGACCCTCGTGGGGCGGCGCGTGATGATCGCGCCGCCGGTTCGATCAACGGCACATCCGACGGAGACGTGACGCCATGAGTCAAGAAATGCGCCCGAAAGACTACGTGGAACTCGGCATGCTCTACGTCCGTGAAGGACGCTACGAAGAGGCCTTCCGCTCGCTCCGGCAGGCCATGTTTCGCTACAGCGAACAGAACACCCACGACCTGCCGTACCCCTTGATGTCGTATTACGGCCTGTGCCTGGTCATACTGCGCCAGGACCCATCGCTGGGGATGACGCTGTGCAAACGCGCGGTCAACGAAGCCGGCAATAAGTCTGAGTTCTATTGGAACCTCGGAAAGGCCTATCTGGCATTACGAAACAAAGCGCAGGCCATCACCGCATTCCAGCACGGTCTTCAGATCGACGACGATCCCCGCCTCATCACCGAATTGAAGCGACTGGGGGTCCGCGGTCGGCCCCTGCTCCAGTTCCTCCCCCGTCAGCATTTTATCAACCGGTGTCTGGGGCGCTGGCGAACCAAAAGTCGCGCGGCTTGATCCGAACGGTCATTGCGTTCACCCTCCTGTTGGGCACCGCGAGCGCCTCGTCGGCCGCGCCTCGCGACGGCGCATGGTGGCTCACCGCGCCGGAATCGTTCAAACTCGGGTACGTGGCCGGTTATCTGGCCGGGCGCGAGGAACAAGCGACTCGGTGGGGCCAATTGGCCGATGACGCGGCCGCGCAACTGCCCCCAGAGGCTCGCGAGCAGTTTGAGCCCGTGCTGGACGCACTGCGCGAGAGCAACGCGGCGTTTGCGGACGTGACGTACGCACAACTGATCGAACAACTCGACGGGTTTTACCGCCCGGAGAAGAACCGCCGGATTCCGCTGGAACAGGCGCTGACCGTGGTTCGCCAAGCGCTCGCGGGCATCGACCAGCAATACCTCTACTGCCAGGTCGAGTACTTCCGCCTCGCCCATGACTCCGCCGTGCCGATGAAGGAGCGTTTGGAAGCCCTCGGGAAAAAGGCCTCGGAGTGCGCCAACATGAGCCCGTACAAAGACGCCAGCCCTCCGGGAGGAGTCGACGAACGCTACGGGCTTCCCGAAGGACATCCCAACACGAACGAGTAGGTCGCGGCGACTCGGCGTTGCGCGCCCGGGTGACTTTTGCTATGATCCGTCGGCCGCTAGCACGTGGGGGGTTAGCTCAGTTGGGAGAGCGGCTGGTTCGCAATCAGCAGGTCACCGGTTCGATCCCGGTACCCTCCACCATCCCGAGCTTGCTGAGCCGAACGGAGGCGCGCAGTCCAGCGCCGAGGCTGGGAGAAGTTCTTGACCCTGCCTTCTCCATTCCTCGCTTGCATGGGAAGTGAATCCGGCCCCTTTCCGATCAAACATCCACACCATCTGCTGAGATTTCTTTACAGGCGGGCGAGGCGTGTTTCGAGTTCGGCGAGACTGTCGACCACATCAAGATGGTGGGACGTCAAGATTCCCTGGATCGTCGCGCTGGCCTGGCCGCCGACCCAGACTGGACAACGCGGTTTGACATGGGAGACCAGCTCCCTCGCCAGGGTGTCGGCCTCGGTCTCGCCGATCGTAACCGTCAACGAGACCAGCGCCACGGCCGCCGTCACACCGTGACACATCGCAGCCAACGCTGGAACGGGAACCCTGGCGCCGAGGTAGTGCACCCGATGGCCCCGAAGCTTGCATAGATACGCCACGACGTGGGCGCCCATCTCGTGCAACTCCTCCGGCGCGCAAGCCACCACGACTCGCAGACCAGCTTCATTGTCCGGCAACTGGTTCATCGCCGCGAACAGCTTATGCTGGACCTGTTTCGTCACATAGTGCTCCACCGAAACATCCAGCTTCGACTCGGCCCACAGCTCCCCCACTCGGATCTGCAGCGGCACTAAGATTCCCCTTAACGCCTGGTCAAAGGGAATCACGGCCACCGCGCCGTTGAGGCGCGCCTCAAACGCCGCGGGATTCAAGGGGGTGAGAGCCGACTCGAGCTCGGCGAGCACTCGGGCGTAGATTCCCGGCGGCGCGGCGGGGATGGACGCACGGCCCTGAGCCCGCAGCTGTTCAGGCCCCAGCGCAGCCAGCTCACCAATGGATCGCCCCTTATCCAATTCTTCTTTGACGTAGCGTAGTAGCGCTACGTCGTCATCACTATAGAGGCGGTATCGGTTGGCGCCTCGAATGGGCCGGACCAGCCCGAACCGCCGCTCCCAGACACGGATCACGTCCCTGGACAAGCCCGTAAGCTTGGCAACCCGATGGATTCTGTGTTGGTTCACGTCAACATAATATACTGATAACTAATGAATGTCAAAACAAATTATAAATAACTATTGACACATTAGACAACGCTGTGGTAACGTCCGGCATAACATTGGACAAACATAGGTCTCAAAACGAATGTCACCAACCACGAAGGAGGCCGCACCATGAACCGCAGAGCACGCAACGTTCAACGAGTCTTGATCGCAACCCTGACACTCCTCGCCGGCGCCGCCGCGGGGGTCTATGCCGGGGACATCGAGGAAATGGTCTTGATCCCGTTCGGCGAATTCACGATGGGAGCGAGCCTGGAAGGCGACGACACCACCCATCAGGTCGTCCTGAATTCCTTCTATATCGATAAACACGAAGTCTCCAACGCGCGTTATCAACGGTTCGTCGCGGCCACCGGGCATTCCCCTGCAGCGTACTCGGACGATCGGCGCTTGAACCTCCCCAACCACCCGGTGGTCGGCGTCAACTGGCACGACGCCAAGGCATTTTGCGAGTGGGACGGAAAACGCCTTCCTACCGAAGCCGAGTGGGAGAAGGCAGCGAGGGGTCCCTCGAGCAACCTGTATCCATGGGGCAACGCGTTCAACGACAAGAATGCCAACTGCTGCAACATGAACGACTCGACCATGCCGGTGGACTCCCACCCTGAGGGCGCCAGCGAATATGGTGTCTACCACATGGCAGGAAACGCCTATGAGTGGGTGCAGGACTGGTACGACCACCAGTACTACAACACAGTAAAGACAGTGCTGAACCCGCAGGGACCCAAGAAGGGCTACAACTGGGGCGCCTTGGGCGAAATGAGGGTCATCCGCGGCGGCTCATGGTTTGCGCCCAGCGGCTCGCTGACTACGACACACCGATTCTGGAACCAGCCCGAGAACAACTCTTATGGGATCGGGCTGGGATTTCGTTGCGCGAAAGATGCCGACAATCGATTCGACCAGACCAGTCGCGCGGCCTACAACAAGGCACTGATCAAATTCGCGACCGAGAACTACCCGGAGGCCTTGGCGGCCATCGACGAAGCACTCAAGTCCGAGCCAGGAAACCGGGGGTACCTGGAGCTCAAGATGGAAGTCACGAAGAAAGCAGCCCGCAAGCAGAAATAACGGTACCGAGCCGGAGGGGTCTTTACGACCCTCCGGCCCGCTTCAAGAGGAGGACTCTTTCATGTACGCGCTCGCAAGCCCTGCTGTGAAGGCCTGGCTCCTAGCCTGGTGCATCGTGGCGTCGGCACCCGTCAGTCTGACGTATGCGCTGGATCCGGAACGCCTCGCCTCAATCCAGGAGGCCCGGGCGGCGGTGAACCACGCTTGGGAGGTGTATCACCGTGCCGCGCTCTCCGGCACCCTGAAGTCCCCGGCGCTCCAAGTCAGCATCGAGAAGGACCTGCGCGCAGCCCGAGCGCTGCTCGCTGAAGTCGAGGCGACGGATGACCCCGTCGCAGTCGGCCTCTCCAACGGTTGGCTCAACCAGATCTACGATCTGACGGACCGGATCATGACCGAGAGCCAAAGGCCCAAACAGTGAACACACGAGCGACACCGGTCCTGGTTCTCGTGGTCTTCGCGGCCGTGATGGCCGTCGCGCCGCCCCACACTGTGGCGGACCAGGCTCAGTCCCGACTTGGGCGCGACCCGGTGACCATGGTTGTGGTGCCGGCGGGCTGGTTTCTGATGGGGAGTTCGGACCCGGTGGATCAGAGCGACGAGCGCCCGCAACGAAAGGTGTATCTCGACGCTTTTTCCATCGACGCGGTTGAGGTGACAACCGAACGCTACGGAGCCTTTGTCAGGGCCACGGGTCACGCATGGCCACCCAATCCCTACGGCCAAGGGACTATCGCGGACTCGGACGGGATCGGGGCGCTTCCCATCGTTCAAGTCACCTGGCACGATGCATTCGACTACTGCCGCTGGGCCGGAAAACAACTCCCCACCGAGGCGGAATGGGAAAAGGCCGCCCGCGGCATCGATGGAAGAAGGTTCCCCTGGGGCAACGCACCACCCAATCCCGAACGGGCAAACTTCGCGCGGGAGTGGGACGGAAATGGCACCATGCGCTCAGTCGGAACGACGCCGGAGGGGCGCTCGCCGGACGGCGTCATGGACATGGCGGGAAACGTGCGGGAGTGGGTGGCGGATTGGTACCACCCCGAATATTACGCCGGCGCGCCCGAGCGGAACCCTCAAGGCCCGGGCGACGGGATCCTCAAGGTCATTCGCGGTGGATCGTGGCACAACGGGGCGAACGAGCTTCGAGTCACCGCCCGCCAGAAAGGCGGGTTCGCCCTGAAGACCGACGGCGTGGGATTTCGGTGCGCCAGGAACATCGAGGCGTCCCAGCGGTAGCGAGCAGGACCGGAGTGTGATGCGTAATGGATGTTCGATGCACGGTACGGCGGTTCGGTTTGCCGGAAACTTTTAACCCGTTCAACGGTGACGTATGCGCCCAACCCTGATGGCTCACTTGATGCTCACTGCGCTGTTCCTCGGAGCTTGCGCAGGCATCCCGAAACATGTTCAACCCGTGGAGCGATTCGATCTGGCGCGCTACCTGGGCACCTGGTACGAGATTGCCCGGCTCGATCACCGATTCGAGCGCGGGCTCACTAACGTCAGCGCTGCCTATACAATGCGCGACGACGGGGGCGTGCGGGTGGTCAACCGAGGGTTTCGCCCCGCCACCGGGGAATGGGAGGAAGCGATCGGCAAGGCCTATTTCGTCGGCGCGCCGAGCGCTGGAAGCCTCAAGGTGTCGTTCTTCGGCCCGTTTTATGGCGGGTACAACGTTATCGACCTGGATCACGACGGGTATCAATACGCGCTGGTCTGCGGGCCTTCGCGGTCGTATCTCTGGATCCTCGCACGGCAGCCCACACTGGAGGATGCCACGGTGCGCGCGTTGGTCGACACGGCCAGGGCCATGGGATTCGAGGTCGACAACCTTGTCTACGTGGCACAGGACAAGGGCGGAATGCCGTGAGTACCGAACGTATTCGCATCGGCATCTCCAGTTGCCTCCTCGGGGAAGAGGTGCGTTACGACGGAGGCCACAAGCACAACGGCTACATCACCGAAACCCTGGGGCAGTATTTCAGCTTCGTGCCCTATTGCCCCGAGGTGGCCATCGGGATGGGAGTCCCGCGCCAGCCGATTCGTCTTGTGCAGATTGGCGGCAGCCCGCGCGCCCGTGGCGTTACCGACCCGAATCTGGATGTGACCGACGTGCTTGAGGCGTACGCGGAGCTCGTGGCGGTGACGCTGGGAGCGATCAGCGGGTATATCTTGAAAAAAGGGTCGCCGAGCTGTGGGATGGAGCGGGTCAGGCAGTACAGTCCCAAAGGGATGCCTGTCGCCAGCAGCGCCGGGATTTATGCACGCGTCATCATGACACGGCTCCCCGAGCTACCCTTCGAAGAAGAAGGGCGTCTGATGGACCCGGTCTTACGTGAGAACTTTGTCGAGCGGGTGTTCGTCTACCATCGCTGGCAGCAGCTGGTGGTAGACCGCCTCACGCCCAAAACGCTCGTCGAGTTTCACACCCGGCACAAGTTATTGGTGCTGGCGCACGACGAACCGGCCTATCGCGCCCTGGGCCGGCTCGTGGCCGCGGCCGGAACAGACCCTATCGTGAACCTGGGCACGCGCTACATCAGGCGCCTGATGGAGGCCCTCAAGAAGCCGGCGACCCGCAAGCGCCACGCCAATGTCCTTCAGCACGTATTCGGTTTCTTCAAGAGCCAACTCGATGCAGCGGACAAGCGCGAGATCGTGGACCTCGTCAACGCCTACCGACGCGGACAGGTGCCGCTGATCGTGCCGATCACCTTGCTTCGGCATTACCTGCGGCGCTTTCCCGATCCCTATCTCGCAAGCCAACACTATCTCGCCCCGCACCCTGACGAGTTGATGCTGCGAAACCAGATCTGACTACCGGACCTCTTGCACCGCGAACCGCGCCTGCGCGGTGTCGAGCTGCTCATTGGTCGCGGCCTTTTGCGCCGAAATCAGGCGCAAGGTGTCCTGCGGTACGCCTTGGCCACGCCCAGGATCACGTATTGCTGGGCCAGGAGCCGGTGACTATTTTGATCCGGCCGCGGAACCCGCCATGGACCCCGCGATCACGCCGGCAACTACCCCGATGGCAATGGCGGTCGCGGACGCCGCGCTGGCCCTCTGCTTACTGATCGCGGCTCTCTGTTGGATCGCAGACATCTCATAATGAGGATCCGATTCGATTGAAATCGTCTGCTCGCGATCCACAAACCGCAAGAATTGCGCGTTGACCCCATAACAGGAGGTCCACACGTAGTCCGGTTGCTTCTCTCCTACGACGTTGATGACATCGGCGTTCAAGGCACATGCGTCAGCGATGACCGTCTTGAAGACGGCCCCTTCATCACATTGGTTAGGCATGAATTTGTCATGGATTTCTATATTGCCGAGCACGTGAATTTCTTGATCGGAAAAATGGAAATCTCTTTTTATGGGAACGTCACAAGATATCCCAACTTGGGAGGGATCCAGCACGTAACCATGCCTCGACACTTCCGCCGCACAGCCGCACAGGACAATAACGAGGCCGACATGAAGGGCTCGACTGATCTTCTTCATAATCTTCGCCTCCTGGCAGACGCGTCATGGGCGCCACTCATGGCGGGATACCAACAGCAGTCTGGACGGGGAGAATCTTCAATCTTTAGCTCCGCCGATTCATGATATTGACAGAATTCTGTACAGTCACGTATAGTGGTATCGTTTCGATCAGAGGCCTATCGATGGCGATCTCCCCCAAAGACGTGATTCCTCTCACCAAAGCCCGTGCCACCCTCACGGAACTGTGCGAGCAAGTCCGCCGCACGCGGGGCGAGAAGCTGATCACCAAGAACGGCGAGAGCTGTGCGGCGCTGATCGACGCCGACCTCCTGGACCACTACCACCGCCTCGAACGTGAGCATATCCATCTCACTCTGTTGGAAGAGGCCGTCAAGGGGATGACGGATGCGGCGGCTGGCAAGACCGTCTCGCTGAAGGCCCTCAAAACCCGGTATGGCCGATAGGCGGTTCGCCTCGGTCTTTACCGACAACTTTCTCTCTAATCTGGACGCGATCGAGACCTTCCTCAAACCGGGGGGGATTGCGGCGTTTCGGCGTCTGATGGATCGACTCTTCGGCGATATTGTTCCGATGCTCGCCCGCTTTCCGGACAGCGGGCGACCCTTCCTCCACCATCCCGTCCGATCCCGCGAGGCGCAGACGCTCGTGCGCAAACTTCGCTCGCTGATGTCACCGACCGACCAAATCCGGGAGTTTGTCTTGGACGATTACCTCCTTCTGTATCTTCGTCGCCGAAGGAAGCTCTTGTTTCTGGCGATCAAACATCACCGCCAGTTGTCCTTTGACCTTCGGAGATTCTGGGCGTAAGCGGGGCAAGAAGGGATTAGGCATCGACGGCCGTGTAGTTTGCAATATCTGCTTCGATTCCCAGTCGCGCGAACAGTTCTTGCGGTTTGAATCCGCTCTTGGCGTGGGCGGCCATCACCACCGCCTTGGCCGCTTCCATGGCGGACTGGCTCTGCCACTCGACCAGCGTGACGACGTTGAATCTGCCCGGACCGGATGTTTGTTCGAGCACGACATCGCGAACAAACCCCGGCTGCACAAACCGATAGGAAAAAGCGAGTACACACGCGTGGGACATGGGTTGGCCCATCGGCGGATACACCTCGGTGGCGTGCAGCACGGCGTCGATGGCCACCGCGGGAATGATGTTGGTGAGCATCCCCGCCAACACCGCGGCAATGCTTCTAGGCCAGGTTTTCTTTGTCGCGGTCTTGTTCATCGCTTGGCCTGCACGCCGCCAATAACTTGCTCCAAGTTTCCCAGCTCGTTCTCCCAACCCATGACCGCCCGTTCCGTCCACTCCTCGTCGTGCATGGCGCCGAATGTTAGCGCCATCCGTACACTCTGCCCGTTTTCAGGTCGTCGCCGGCGCACTCCTTGCGTCGAGGAGCGCGCCGGCTTTTGCCAGCTCCTCGTGGTACGTGGCCATAGCGGCCATGAGTTCCTCCCCCGGATTCGGGATGACTTCGGCTTCCGATTCCTTGGTGGCTTTGACGATGATCATGAATCGCATGGGCTCTCCTTGCTATTGGGATGCGTGAATTGCCGTCTACGCCCTCTAGTCGTTCGGGGGAACCTGAGATCGACAACGAAACTCAGAAAAAATTGCTTCGTCGGAGTAGTCGCGATCCGCGATCAGGGAGGAAACCCGGAGACCTCACGCTCGTCAGAATTCCACGCCCAACGACAAACTGGAGCGCAAATCGTTCTTTTCGGGTGTGGTGCCGTCGGCAGCCGTCTGTGGATCTGACACATGATCCCACACTACCGCAAGGTCCACGTCGAGAACCTTGGTGAGCTCGAATTCGAGCGTCGCCACCGTGTGATGCAGCGCGCCTCCAGCCTCTTCGCTGACGAATTGGCCGGTGTACGAGAGATTCAGGTCCACCCGTTTGGTGAGGTCCGCCTCTGCGCTGGTGCCGATTGCGACGACCATGGTGTCCTCCGATTCGGCTTGTCCTGTCTCCACGGTCTCGAACCTGGTCCGCTGATACCCCGAACCCATGAAAATATCCCACTCCAGATTCTGCCGGTATACGATGTCATAGCCCAGCCCGATAACGCCGGTGACCCGGTAGGCCACATTGCTGAAGGGGTCGCTGAAGTATTCCAAGACAGGAGCACGGACGTACACACGGCGGGACAGCCAATAGTCGAACACGGTCGTCACACGATGGTTGTTGGCTGACTCCACGCCGTTGAGCTCTTCCATAGTCCCCAAGTAATCCAGGGCCAATCTGGTGGTAGGAGTGCGCCGGGTCAGATCGGTTGTGATGTTCAGTCCGGTGCTTTCGGTGTTGCCGGTGAGTGTGGTCAGGCCGATGCTGATCTTGCCCGACCAGTAGTCGATCTCGTGAGAGCCCGCGGGCGTGATGGCAATGAGTCGAGCGCGGTCGAACACGATCGGACCTTCCCCGCCTTGCACGGTGACCTTGTCCCTTGATACGTGTAAGGTGCCCTCGACTTTGACCCGCTCATCCGAAAAGGCCAAGAATTCGTTGAAGTAAGGCAACAGCGCGACGTCTCGATGCGGCGCCCCCTCCCCTGGTGTTCCATCCAACAACACCTCATGGCGGTGCGGCGAACGAACCTGATAGACGTCTTCCCAATCGAATTCCTGCCATTCAAGCTCCTCGCTATCGAACTCCAAGCTGTAGTCCTGCATCGACTTGAGGCTTCCTTTGAGCCATTCGCCGGACTTCAACTGGATCCAGTCGAATCCATCTGCCCCCGGCTCCAGGGGTCGCCAGGGCACCGGGGTTGCGGACGGGGTGGAATAGCCGGCGTCAGACGAATCCTGGCCGTCCATGGCGAACACGGGAACGCTCACGGGCATCAGCAGGATAAGCCCCGCACCCATTACCTTGAGGCTCATCACCAGCACGCGTGGCAGAGGCGCCATTCGGCGCCCCTGCCACGGTCCGCAGACCCAGCGCTTGGTAGGAAGTCGTTGGATCAGCGCGGTTTCACCGCATACGGGTTGCCGCCGAGCGCGTTCGAGATGTCCGCAATCGCTTTCTGGGCCCGTACACTGTTGCCCGCCTTGTCGAGGGGCGGCGAGATGACGGCGATGCCGAATTTGCCGGGGGATACGGCGATGATCCCGCCTCCCACCCCGCTCTTGGCCGGCAGGCCGGTGCTGAAGAACCACTTGCCCGAGTCGTCATAGAGTCCTGCGGTCGCCATCACGGCCAGCACCTCGGGGACGTTGTCGCTCTTCATCACCTGTTTGGCCGTTACCGGGTTCTTCCCGCCGTTCGCCAGGGTCGCGGCCATCATAGCCAGGTCCTTTGCGTTGACGCTCACCGAGCACTGTTCGGTGTAGATGTCTGTGGCCTGCAACGGGTTGTCCTTGATGTGGCCGTAGGCGTGCATCAGCATGGCGATCGCCTGGTTGCGCTGGTTGGTGTCGGCTTCGGACTTGAAGACCTCCTGGTTGACCGAGAGCCCCCGCCCGGCAAAGTCACCGTACCAGCCCAGGATCTTCTTCCAGATCTCGTCTCGGCTCGCCCCCTTGACCATACTCGTGGCGGTGATGGCCCCGGGATTCACCATGGCGTTCATCTCCGCGCCCTTGTGTTGCTCCACGGCCACGATGGAATTGAAGACCTGGCCGGTGGCATCGACGCCCATGTTGCGTTCGATGGCCTCCGGGCCCTGCTCCTCCATGACCTTCGCCATGGTGAACACCTTGGAGATGGACTGGATCGACACCTCGGACTTCACGTCTCCCGTGGTGTAGACCTTGCCGTCCACCGTCACCAGCGCGATGCCGTAGATGTTGGGGTCGACTTTCGCAAGTGCCGGGATGTAGTCGGCGTTCGCGCCTTCCTTGAGCGTCTTGTACTTGTTGTGCGCAGCTGTCAGTGCGGCGTCGATGTCGGCTTTGGCCGGAACCTGCGCATGAGCGGTTGTCAGCGACGCGCCCATTACCACGGCCGAGATCAACACCAGCGCCGTCTGTCTGTTGTGGATGATTCGCATGGACGTTCTCCCCTCTTGTTAGAGTGACCCGAGCTTACACCTCTCCACCCCGAGCGGATTCATCGGACGTTGGCTTTCTCCCAGGCTCGCACCTTGACGCGGGCCGCATCGAACAGCCGTTCGTAGTTACCTTTGCGGACTTTCTCACTCGCCTCGGGAGTGAGCTTCGCAAAGAGCGGCGCGTACATGTCGTAGACCTTCAGATAACTCGCCTGGTCTTTCGGCGCGACTTCGTCCGTGCCGAACAGGAAGCGATCGGGGTGCCGGTTGATCAGGTCGGCGGTCGCCTGGATCGTCTCGGGAGTCGCCACGACGTACTTAGCGACCTCGTCCCAGGAAATGTCGATATACAGGTGATTGAGTTCGGGGTTCGAGAGCGCGCGATCGATCAGCCCGATCTGGTCCTTGACCGGGCGCACCACGCGGCCGAGCCCGCAGTGCGCCCAGATGATCGTAGTCTTCGGATGGCGCTTGAACAGGTCCCGGAGCTGGACCAGCTGATACGGGTCCTGACCGGGCTTGGGATACGGCATGTCGATGTCGTTGTGCAGGAGCGCGACGAGTCCGGCTTCACCCGCAAAATCGAGGATCCGATCGAGCGCCGGATTGGTGAGGCTCGCGGTCTCGCCAGCCACCTTCGAGGACACAAACTCCTTATGGATGGTGAACTCGCCGATGCCGGAAAACACGCCGGGGAACGTCTGCAGGACGCGCTTGATGTGGTCGGCCGCGTACATGTCGGCGGGGTTGAAGCCCGTGATCATGGGATCGAACCGTGCCCGCTCCGCCGGTGTGAGCGATTTGTACGCCGTCGCAATATACGCATCGGTGAACGAGTAGTAGTAGAGCGGCGCGTCGGTCTGCGTATAGTACCATGGCGCGAAGTCGCCAGAGTTCCCGTAGTCCCACGTCTGCTGCAGCGGAATTCCGAAGAGGGTGGAGCGGCCGACCTTGGTGCCCATGATCTTCAGGAAGTTCCGGATGTCGGTGCCCTCCTGAATGTAGTTCGTGAGGTGAAAGTGCGAGTCGTGTACGACCGGGGCGCTCTGCGCGGTTGCCGCAACAGGAGCGACCGAGAGGGCGACGCCGGTCCAGATCGCGACAGCGGCGCGACAATTGATCCGGCGACTCAGCATGGACCTTCCCCCCTCATTCGACCTCGCTGCATGGAGGCGTTTCTGGGTCAAAAACCAGAGATTGGAGGTGGCGTCAACCACACGTGTCGTGAGACGGACGTCACCGTGTAAGATCAGAATATTAGAGATTTCTGAAACCCCGCGACTACTCGTAAATCTACGGGATTTTGAAGAAACTCCTACCAGGACCGAACGCGAGGCACGCGTCGGCGGAGCGCTTGTCGGTTCGATGCATCACGACCGTCGGTAGTGGTAACATGCCGGAATTCATCTCCCGGGTAACCGATTGTGAAACGGACTACACTCTGGATTCTCATTCTCCTTGTCCTGACGCCACTGCTTTTCGTCGGCCTCACGATCCTGGCCGCGAGGCTGATCAATCACGAGGCGATCAAGAATCGGATTGAAACTGCGGTCTCTCGGGACCTCGGTGGCCAGCTCCAGTACGAACGCGTGGCACTCGCGATTCTCCCGCGGCCGCAGGTCGTGATCACCCGCCTATCGGTGACGATTCCTGGAAGCGTGGTCGGGACGTCCGAATCCCTGAAGGTGAGGTTCGAGCTACTTCCTCTGCTCGTCGGAAAGGCGCGGCTTGCCGACGTGCGGCTCAGTCACCCCGACATCACGCTCATGTTGAAAGACGCCCCGACGGCGCCATCAAGCCCAGGCAACGCGTCTCCCGATCGGCCCTTGCCCGCCGTCTTGGGATGGCTGGCCGCGACCATGCCACATCTGACGGTGCAGATCGACCACGGACACCTGGTCTTCATCCGGCAGCAGGAACGCGTCTTCGCCCTCGAGGATGCCGCGATCCGGCTCGCGTTGTCGCCCGAGAACACCGCGCCGACCGGGGCGGGCGCGGCCGACTCCGGCCAGCCGTTTCTGATCACGGGTGAAGCGCGGGCCGTTCTCGCGAATCCGGCCTTCCCGGGACCGGTCCGGCTTCGGATCGGACGGTTCGAAGCCCTCCCCCACACCCTCTCCTTCTCCGACACCGAGGCGCAAGCCCTCGACGCAGAGGGAACCTTCTCCGGCCAATTCGATGCTTACCTGACGCCTCGCCCCACCGCCGACGTGGTGTTCGCCGGGTCCGTCGGACCCCAGATGATGCAGTGGGTTCACACCGCCTCCTCGGTGCCGGAGGAGCTGCTTCTCCGCGCGCCGCTGTCGATTTCGTCGACACATGTGGTCTGGACATCGGACCGCACCGCGCGGGTCACGGGGTCGGTGTCGGTCCCGCGCGATGTCTCAGTCACATTCAACATCCAACGAACTCCGGATCGCCTCACCGTCAAGGAACTGACGGTGAGGGAGAAGGGCTCGCAGGCGGCTCTAACCATGGACCTCCGCGACCGAGTGTTGAACCTCTCGTTTAATGGACACCTCGCGCACTCGACGCTGGCCCAGATCTTCGCGCAGCAGCGCGTGACGTTCGGTTCGCTGAGCGGCGATTTCCGAACGCGAATTGTGCTGGACCGTCCACGCGACTCGACCGCGCAGGGTCGACTGGAGGGAGACCGGCTGGTTCTTCCGCTCCAGACCCGCCCCCCCGTGTTCATCGACCGGGTCGTCGCGCAAGCCGCGAAACAAACGGTCTCGGTGGATCCGCTCATCGTCACCATCGACGGCACCCAACACACGGTTCGCGGCGGGGTCACCGCCGCCGCCGACCGATGGCTCCTGGATCTGAGTATTGACCGACTCGACTGGAAAACGATCGACTCATTGTTCGGTTCCAAGACCGCCGGCTCCGACACCACCGGATCGGAGCCTCCCAGACCCGTTCCCGCGACCATCCGCGTGGCAGCCGGCTCGTTCACGGCCGGAGGATGGACCGCGGCCCCGGCGCGCGCGGACATCGCCATCGGACCCGAGCCACCCCACATCACGCTTCATGAAGCAGTGGTATGCGGCATCACGGTTGCGGGATCGGCCACCATCGCGGGGGACGCAACGCGGATCGCTATCACGTCATCGACCAAGGGTCAGAACCTCGAGCCAACCCTGACGTGCCTGGTCGGCAAGCCCATGCAGGTGACCGGCACGTTCGATTTGTCGGGAAAACTGGACTCGACGGGGACCGGCAAGACCCTGGTGGACAACCTCGGCGGCACCGTCGCGCTCTCAGTCAAGGGTGGGCGCTTCTACGCAGATTCCGCCGTCGTCCGAATCCTCTCGTACCTCAACCTCACCGAGCTGCTGCGAGGGGCCTTTCCCGACCCGGGATCAGACGGCCTTCCCTACAAGAGCGTGGTTGTGCGTGGCACCGCGCAGCAAGGTCGCCTGGCGATTAACGAGGCGGTGGTGACCAGTTCGACAGCGCAAATGGCGGCAACGGGATCACTCGACCTGCGAAAACAAACGTTCGACATCACCGTGCTCGTCGCACCGTTGACGACGGTGGACGCCGTGGTGAAAAGAATCCCTCTCGTGCGGGAGATCCTGGGGGGCTCGCTAGTGACCATTCCGGTTCGCGTGACCGGTCCATTCGACGATCCAAAAGTGGACGCGGTTCCACCGGCAGCGGTCGCCAAAGAGCTTGGCGGAATCATGACGCGCACCCTGAAACTCCCGTTCAAGATCATGGCCCCGGTGATCCCGGGAGGGAAGAAGCCGAAAGAGGTCGAGGGCGCTCGTGGTACCGATTGAAGGTCTACCCCGGGGCGTGACGATCAGAACGACGCGGACACGTAAGCCAGGAATCCCGTGAAGGCACTGCGCTCCGTCAACACGACATTGTCCCCTTCATACTCCAATCCGTTGGCGTAATGATTGAGACCGATACCCGCGCCAAAGTGCCGGGTGAATCGATACTCGGTCGCGAGGATAGCGTCCGTCTGCAGCCCCCTCAGGCCGAAGGCGTTGAAGAAGAAGTACTGCGCGGATACTTTCGAGGTCCAGCGCGGGGTGATGTGATATTCCATCAGGAAACCGATCACCGGCAGCGGGGCGGTGACATTCTCGGCCTCGGATTGCCCCCCCGAATCCGACAGCGACGCCCGGACGGCGGAGGTATGTAGGCCCACCGACACGCCGAGTTCCACCTCCTCATTGTGGTAAAACGAGTGCGTGTACCCGACCTTGACGACGCCGGTGTCGATCTCGCTGTTGACCACGTCGTTGAAGGAAAAGGACTGGTCGCCAAATTGGATGTCGACATCCAAGACACGCGAGCCTCGACGATGGATACTGTAATACGACGCGTCCAGGCGGTGCCGCGGATTGAACCGATAGTACGCATCGAATCGCGCCACGTTGGCGCTGACCTCGCCGCCGAGCGTGTCGCTGAAATCAATGGTCGCGCCCACCGGCAACCCGGCCGAGTCCAGGCGGATCGTGGTGTCGTAGTTGCGCACCAAAAAACCTCCGGCTCGAACCGCCCACTTATCAGGAAATTCCTCCGCCCACGTCTCATTCGCCGCCAGCCCGATCACCGCGGCAACCATCACGATCCACAGTCCTCTTGCCATCATCGCCCCCTGATTCAGCCAGTAGTTGCATCGTTCGCACGCCTTGCCCATTTCGTCACGTCAACCTCACGGGCAACTGCCATCGTCTGCTGTCGTCGCTTATCGTTCGATTGCACGCCCTCAGGGCGGCGAGGATACCGACGTGCACTTTCGGAACAAGACCTCGCTGTCAGACTCAACAAGGGCCTGGTTGCCCTTCATCCACAGGACCTTGCCGCCATCGGTGAAGGTCGCGCCGCTTGCGGACACGGTCCGCTTCATCGTCCACTCCTGGTCGTCAAACTTCGTCACCGCCGAGTTCTTGTCCGGGGCCACAGTCACATCGAACGTCTTCCCACCCTCGCACTGGTACCGATACGAACCATGGGTCGGGTACGGCTTTGGCTGGGCGCAACCGACCAGTACCCCACCGATGAGAGCGATGGCCAGAGCGTGAATCCATTGTCGCCTGTGCTGAAGCATTCGAGACTCCTTGTGTGAGATAGTCGGCCCGTGCTCCGTCACGGTGGACCGCAGGAGAGATCCTTCGGCGCAATCAGAACCAGAGCACCTGCCAGACCACCCCCATCGTATCGAAGTTGGACCCGATACGGGTGGAGACTCCCCGTGCCCAGGTGAGCTTCACGGATTGGCTGAGCGTCACCGGGACCGAGAGCGTGACTCCCCCGCGCGAATTGTTTTGTCGGTCGTCCTGGACCGCGCCGTCGACCGTTGTCGACCCGCCCGAGTAGTAGGTGAAGTCGAAGGCCAGCCACAGACGCGGACGGACCGTGTATACCACATGAGTCTGGAGCGAGGCAAGCGGATCTTGTTTTCGCACCTGGCCACCGAAGAAATCGCGATTCTCCGTGAACAGCCAGACCCCAGCGTAGAATTCGAAGCCCCAATTCCCGAGGGGGTACGAGAGTCCCAACTCCGGCTTGAATGCCCAGCGGTTGGTGCCCAAATTGATCAGCTTTGAGGAGTCGTATTCACCAAAGGGAGCGACGACAATGAGGCTCGTGCCCAGGGTGGTGACGTGTTGGTGCCGTTGGAACTCCTGCGGCGTCAGCGCTGGGCCGCCGATCAAATTCACACTGAGCCGAAATTGCGGGTCGCCGAATCCGGACCGATCAACGGTTCGATTCACCTCCTGCACGTCGCCGGAAACCGCGGCCCACGCGTACGGCGTCGTCAATGTCACACTGGCTTGCCGACCGAAGAGACCGAATGTCCGTCCGTAGTACGGCACCGTGCTGTGGACCCTGGCATGGATGTTTGTGATCGGCACGGAGGAATCCGTGACTGCGCCCCCGCTCTGATACAAGTAGCCCATGCCGACGAAGTTCGCGCCCACCGGCGACGGCGAATACGCCCGGGGTTCGAGCTGCTGGGCCGACGCCGGCCCTACGCTGACGAGCAGCGCCGTGAGGACAACGAGCCATACGGTATGTGCGATCACCTACCGTTCACGACGGGCAAAATAGAAGTACACGCCGACCGTGAAGAAATTGGTCGCCACCGCAACGACATTCCAAAGAAGACAGGCAACCGCACCTCCATGCCCTCGAATTGCCCCTCATGAGACGGCCTCATCGCGCATCTCGTCAAACCTTTCGGGCTTTGTCCTCCTCCGCCTTGTCAGCCGCCTTCATTGCCTCTAGCTCGATCGTCACTTCGCCTTCCTTGTTGGCGTCGGTCACGTTGGTAGCCTTGTTCACGCCCCCAGCATCCGGGGTGCCATTCTTGAACGCGGCCTGCTTGCCGCCCTCCAGGGCCCGCTTGGAATCCAGAAGGCCGTACAGCTGAATGGTCTTGGCCACGAGTCCGGTCCACCCTGTCTGATGGCTTGCGCCCAGCCCGGCGCCGTTGTCGCCGTGGAAGTATTCGTAGAAGAGGAGATGGTCGCGCCAGAGGGGATCGGTCTGGAACTTTTCCGTGCCGCCATAGACTGGCCGCTGACCCTGTTCATTACGCAGGAAGATCCGGCTCAGCCGATCCGCGATCTCCTTGCTCACCTCGAACAGGTTCATCATGTTGCCGGACCCCGTGGGGCATTCGATTTTGAAGTTGTCGCCGTAATACAGGTAGAAATTCAGCAGCGCCCGGATGATCATCGCGTTCACCGGCATCCAGACCGGGCCCCGCCAGTTGGAGTTACCGCCGAACATGCCGGTGTTCGATTCGGCCGGCAGATAGTCCACCCGGTACTCCTGGCCGTTCACGTGAAAGACGAACGGGTGCTGTTCGTGGAACTTGGAGAGCGAGCGGATCCCGTAGGGGCTCAGAAACTCGTTCTCGTCGAGCATCTTCGTGAGGATCCGGCGCAGCCGCTCCGGGTTGACCAAGGCCAAGATCCCGCGATCCGCCACACCGAGATGACCCGGGCCGGTGGGATGGATGGTCTTCAGCAGTTCGGGCATCCGGCGCCAGCGTTCCGAGAGATGGGCCATCGCCTTCGGGACGCGCTCCCGCTGCCATGCCTCGGTGACCGTGGTGGCGCACAAGGGCAGAAGCCCCACCATCGAGCGCACCTTGAGCCGCGTGGCGCTACCGTCCGGGAGCTGCAGCAGATCGTAGTAGAAGCCGTCCGCCTCGTCCCACATGCCGTCCTGCCCGGGCTTGTTCATGGCTGCGGCGATATAGTAGAAGTGCTCGGCGAACTTCATGACCATATCTTCGTAAGCGGGATCGTGGACGGCGAGCTCTACCGCGATCTCCAACATGTTTTGACTGAACAGCGCCATCCAGGCCGTGCCATCCGCCTGTTCCAGGTGGCCGCCGGTGGGCAGTGGGGCGCTGCGGTCGAAGACGCCGATGTTGTCGAGGCCGAGGAAGCCGCCCTCGAACACGTTCTTGCCGAAACGGTCCTTGCGGTTCACCCACCAGGTGAAGTTCAACAGCAGCTTGTTGAATGCCGACTTGAGGAAATCCACGTCCGTCTCGCCACGCAGGGCCTGCTCCGTGCGGTGCAGGAACAGCGTCGCAAAGGCGTGGACCGGCGGATTCACGTCGCTGAAGTTCCACTCGTACGCGGGCATCTGGCCGCTGGGGTGCAGGTAAAGGCCGCGCAGCATCAGCTCCATCTGCTCCTTGGCAAAGTCGGGGTCCACGATCGCGAGCGGGAGTGTGTGGAACGCCAGGTCCCAGGCCGCGTACCAGGGGTACTCCCACTTATCCGGCATGGAGATGATGTCCTCGTTCAGCATGTGGAACCACTCCGAGTTCCGAGAGATACGATATCCGGTATGCAGAGGGTTGGAGTGGTGCTCCTCCAACCAGCTATCACCGTCGAAGAAGAAGAACTGCTTGCTCCACAGCATGCCGGCGATGGCCTGGCGCATCACGTTGGCCGCGTCCGGGGAGACCGAGGGCGGGGTCACCGAGCGATAGAACTCGTCCGCCTCCTGCAACCGTGCCGCCAGGGTCGCGTCAAACGCCGGCCCGAAGGGCACGGCAGCGCCTTTGGTGGTTGTGCTTTGCGCGGCGGATCCACGCGCGGTCAGGCGCAGCCGCACGGTCGCCGACTGGCCTGAGGCAATCGTCACACGATAGTGCGCTGCAACCTTGGTGCCCTCCTTTTCGGGGTTCACCGCAGCCTGATCGCCCTGTACCACGCAGTTGTTGATGCCGTCCTTGACGTATGGGCCGGCATTGGGCTGACCGGGAAAGAGCCGGTCGTTGTTCGTGGTGTTATCGGTGAAGAGCAGCGGTACCTCGCCTTCGCAGGAAAAGATGAATTCACCCAGGAGCCGATGCGTTGCCGCGACCGTGCTCGCGCCCACCGCTGCCTTGATCTGCTTGAGGTGTGGTTTCTCGGGAGCTCGGTTGGATTCGGCGATCCACGTCGCCCAGTCGTTCCGGAACCACAGCGTCGGCAGGAGATGCAGTTCGGCCGCTTCCGGCCCACGGTTGAAGGCCGTGATCTTGACGAGAATGTCCTCGGCCCCGCCCTTGGCATACTCCACGAAGACGTCGAAGTAACGGTCGTCATTGAAGACGCCGGTGTCGAGGAGTTCATACTCCATGTCGTTCCGGGTGCGACGACGGTTTGTCTCGACCAGGTCCGCGTAGGGATAGGCCGCCTGAGGGTACTTGTAGAGATACTTCATGTACGAGTGGGTTGGCGTGCTGTCGAGGTAGAAGTAGTACTCCTTGACGTCCTCGCCATGATTGCCTTCGCTGTTGGTGAGGCCGAAGAGCCGTTCCTTGAGGATCTGGTCCTTCCCATTCCACAGGGCCAGGCTGAAGCAGAGGCGCTGCTTGTCATCGGAAATGCCGGCGATGCCGTCCTCACCCCAGCGGTAGGCGCGCGAGCGCGCATGATCGTGGGTGAAGAAATTCCAGGCGTCGCCTCCTTCGCTATAGTCCTCGCGCACCGTTCCCCACTGTCGCTCACTGAGGTACGGTCCCCATTTCTTCCAAAGAGCGTTCTGTCCCCGCACTTCATCGAGGCGGTTCTTTTCGGCGCTCATACGATTCCTCCCTTGGCTCGGTCAGATAGCAGGTAAGGGGTCGTGCCGAGGCCACGCGACGCCTCAACTCGCTGATTCTCGCCTGAACGATATCGGCTGGCCGCCCACTTATCCATCTCCCAAGTGGGGAGTTAGGTACTACTCCGGCTGCTTCCGATCGTCGTTCCTTTCCGGTCGGACCGCCGCCGGCGCCATGTGCCACTGCGCCTTCGGCACCACTTTGGGCTTCTCGGGATCGCCCTCGTAGGCTGGGGTCATGATTTGCACGTCATATTCGTTGAACACATCCAGAATGTTCCGGTGCATGCCCGTATACAGCACTCCCATCGCCTTGACGTCGTTGCAGTAAACATTGAGCTCATACGTGACGCAGAAATCACCGAGCGACAGCTGTCGAATAAACGGCTCCGGGTCCTTGAGTAACCCCTCGGTGCGCTCCGCTGCCATTCTCAGCATCGCCTCGACCTGCCGCCAGGGCGTTTCGTAACCGATCCCCACGGTAGTGTGGAGAATGAGGCCCCGGGTGCGGGCCAGGGAGCTGTAGTTCACGATGTCGCTGTTGAGGATCTTCGAGTTGGGAACGATGACCTCTTCGTTCTTGATCGTGTGTAGGTGCGTGACGAGCAGTCGGACCGTCATCACATAGCCAATCACGTCATCGATCTTGACTCGGTCGCCGACTTTGAACGCTCGGCGGTACGTCAGGGTGTATCCGGCGATGATGTTCGAAATCGCCGAGGACGAACCGAGCGACACGAGGATCCCGAGAAAGAGCGACAGGCCTTTGAACGCCGGAGACTCGGATCCTGGAATGTACGGATATGCGACCACCAGGCCGAAGCCCACCACGAACAGCCGAACGATCTTGTAGGTCGGCTGGGCCCAGTCCGCGTCGAACCCCGAAAGCGTCACGGTGCCGCGTTCGACGCCGATGAAGAACAACCTCGTTACCTTGAGCGCGTAGCGGATGACAATAAAGAGGATCGCGAGAAACAAGAGATTCGGCAGATACGACACCACGCCGCGGCCCAGCGTGACGACGGGGTCGAGCACCCAGGCGCCCAGCTTAGCCGCGACGGGTCGCGTCCAAGGGAAAAACGCGAACGAAAATTCCACATACACGAAGAGCAGTACCAGGACGACGAGCGCGCGCAGCGTTTTGAGCCCGCTGGTCAGCGAGCCCCAGACCCGTTCGGCGTGGATCACTTCGAACGACTTGATGGTCAACCCCTGGACTCGCGCCTTGTACCGTACCTCGAGGGCTCGCTCGGCGCGGCGAAGCGCGCGCAACACGAGCCAGATCGAGAGGACCAGTACGACGGTCGCGATCCCGGCCGCCGCCGCGCCTTTCATCAGGCTCTCCGGGCTGCGGTCTCGGCGGTATTGCTCGATCGCGGCGCGAATCATGGCCATGTGTGCGCCCGCGACCACCTGGCGTTCCAGCCCTTCCAGTCTGGCGTCCGCGTCGAACACCGACATGAGGAACCGATCACCGGCCATGATATCCGTGCTCGCTTCGGCCTCCACCATTCGCACGGCTTCAGGACGAACCTCCGCGTCCCGCGCGACCGCCTCGAGGCGTTTGCGAATCGCGAGCGCCCGCTTCTCCGCCGGGAATGACGTCGTACCCCGCACGGGAAACAAGACCACGCCGTCGAGCTCGACGGCCGCCATCGATTCCGCAGCCTCGAGCGCTTCGCGTGACACCTCAGCCGACTCGCCGGCGGCAGGTTGCGCCACCGGCGCCTGCCACGCCATCAGGGCCGTCGCGAGCGCGAGCGTTGCGAAAAAAACCAAGATCTGTCCCATAAATCAGCGTCCTCCCCGGTCAGTCCCGCGTCGGTGTCCTCTCGCTGTCCGGGTTCGGCTCCATGACGTAGCGGCTCACGAGCCAGGCAATCACAATGGCGATGTAGAACTGCCCGATCACCGCCTCCAGCGCCGCGAGGATCTGCGGAAGCGGCAACTGCGGCGTGATATCCCCGTAACCCAGCGTGGCGATGGTGACGAAACTGAAATACAACAGCGGCGAGGGCAACGGCGCACGGTCATCAAAGCCTGGGCGGTCGGCCACGTTGAACGCCTGGGGGTCGAGCCCCAACAACATGGTGTAGAGCAGCGCGAAGCCGACGCCGATTAGCAGGTAGGCCACCACCGCGGCGAAGATTGTGTCCAGGCTCGCACGGCGGGTCGTGATGACGTACCGGAACGTGGCCACCACCCCGGTCATGATCAAGATGAGGTACGCACTCTGGCCCGCAAAGACCGCCAGCCGATCGAACCCCTCGCCGACGTGAATCTCCCCCCACGCCATGCACAGCGTGCCGATCACCCATACGCCAACCAGAGTTCGGCCCACCATCGGCCCATGGCCCACCGCCGACAGGGTGACGAACAGGGTGTTGAGAAACATCAACGACACCAGGGAGCGCACCAGCAGCGCGTGGGGGAAGATCGCGTTGACTAGCAGGAGGACCACAACGAACACCGCCAACTGCAAGAACCGGAGGTGTTCAAACCGCGTCGGGACCATCCATCTCATCGCGAAACTCACCCCATCCACCATCACCACGCGCGTCGTGATCGTTTTCTAATGCGCCACTTCGGGAATGAAGTAGAACATCAGAGCGATAATCACATACACCGTGGTGAGCTGCACGCCCTTGAACCAGTTCGATTGACCGTCGCCGCAGACCAAGGTTCCGATTAACACGGCGAGAAACAATGAGCCGACCTCCGCGCGATTAAACGAAAGGTCGAACGGCTGCGGCGCGATCACGTAGCTCATCAACACCAGCACCGGGGCGACGAACAATGCGATCTGGATACAGCTCCCCAATGCGATACCCACCGACAGATCCATCTTGTTCTTGCGAGCCATCGCAATCGCGGAACTGCTTTCCGCCGCGCCGCCGATGATGGCGAGGAACACGATGCCAATGAACGTCTGGGACATGCCCAGCGCCTTTCCGGTCTCCTCGGCCACGCCAACGAGAATTTCACTCATCCACGCGGCAAGCACGGCCGCCGCCAGCAGGCCGCCGATGGCCCGCGGCAGGCTCCATGGCGGACCCTCGTGGTGCGCGTCCCCCGTGCCGTCCGCGCTGGCGAAGACGCGTGGATGCGTGACGAGCGAGAACACCAAATACAGACCGTAGGCCAGCAGGAGTACCACCGCGATGCCGAGGTTCAGGAGTTGCTCCTGTGGAATCGTGCCTTCCGGCGCAAAGTACCGGCTGAAGGCACTCGGAACAATCAGGCTGATGACCGCGAGCAACATCATCGTACTGTAGGCGTGCGCGGCGGCGGGGTTGAATTGCTGGTCGCGGTGACGAAAGCCGCCGAGCAAAAAGGCGATGCCCAGGGCGAGCAGCAGGTTGGCCAGAATCGCGCCGATGAGCGCTCCCCGCACCATGTCCAGGTAACCCGCCTTCAACGCCACGAATGTGATGATCAGCTCCGGGGCGTTGCCAAAGGTCGCGTTGAGCAGGCCGCCGACGGAATCGCCGGTGCGCGTGGAGATCTGCTCCGTGGCCATGACGATGAGCCTCGCGATGGGAACGATGGCGAGCGCGGCCGAAAAGAACACGGCGGACGCCGGCATCGTGCCCGCGTGTTCCGCCACCACGGTCACGGGAATGAACACGAAGAGCCAGTTGAGCGACGGCTTCAGTGTCATGGCCTGAGCATCGACGGTCCGATCTCCTTTGGTAACCCCGTCGCCCCCCCCGGTATCCCGCCGACGACGGAAGGCCGGCGGTTAGGGCGAGGATGACGCGGCTTGCTGCTCGGGGCGCGTCTCGAAGCTCCCGCCGAGCGCAAGGTGCAGGTTGACGCGCTGGCTCAATTGCTCGCTCTGCACGCGCAGCAGCACCAGCCGCGCGGCATGGACGTTCAACTGCTGCTGCTGCACGCTCCGCAGGTCCTGCCGACCCACACGGTAACCGATCTGCGCCAGCTCCAGGCCGCGTTCGCTGTCCGTGACGACCTGGCGCAACACGGTTTCACGCTCAGCCAGATTTTGACCGGCGGCAAGGGCGTTCTCGACGTCGCCGATGGCGCGCAACGCCATGCCGGCGTATTGTGCGACGGCTTCCTTCTGCTCCAAGGTGCGAATCTCGACTTGGGTCGTCAATGCGCCGCCCGTGTAAATAGGAGCGATGAGCCTGCCTCCGACACCGGCGGTGGGGTTTTCGAAGTCCTGCTTCAACTGCAAGATGTCGCTGCTGATGGCCGCGATGCTGGTGTTGAGGATGATCCTCGGCAACCGCGCGGCTTTGGCCTCGCCGACGCGGTTGAACGCGGCGGCGACCCGGCGTTCGGCGGCCACCATGTCGGGACGGCGCTCCAACATGTCGAGCGGCATGCCGGCAGGTACGGCACCGGGAAACCCCGGGAGGTCGTGTCGCGCCTGCAACTCAGCGGCGGGATAACGACCCAGCAACAGTTCGATCCCGCGGAGCGCCTGTTCGTGGGCGAGTTTCACCTGCCGCGCGGTGTCTTCGAAATTGCCGCGGTTGGCGCGCGCCACCGCCACGTCCTGCTCGCTGCCGGAACCGACCTGGCGGCGCTTTTCAGCCAGCGTCACGAGTTCCTTTGCGATGGTCACCATGTCATCGGCCAACTGCTTCTGGAGCCAGGTCTCGGTGGCCATGAACCAGTTCTTCGCGGTGGTGGCGGCAAGTGACTGGCGGGCGAATTCGAAGTCGGCCTGCACCGAGGCGTGCGCGGCCTGTGCCGCGTTGCGGCCGTAACGCATCCGTCCCCAGAGGTCTGGTTCCCACGATGCGCCCAGGGAGATGCCTTGCAGAGCGGAGCTGACGTCGCCGCCGCCCATGTTGAGACCGCCGGTGCCCAAGACATTCACGGTCGGGCGCAGCGCGGCCTTGGCAAGGTTCACGTATGCAGCGGCTTGCTCGACGCGCACAGTCGTGACGCGAAGGTCGGGATTGTTGGTGATCGCCTCGGCCACGAGCGCGTTGAGTTGCGCATCGTCGAAACCGGCGAGCCACTGGTCCTGGACACCATCGGACGATCCGCCGGCCTTCCAAGGCTGAGTGAGTGTGAGATTCGCGAGCGCCTGCCGCTGGAGTTCCTCGCGAGAGGGAGGAGACAAGGTTTGGCAGCCGGCCACGAGAATCGCGGTACCGATCAGGACCACCAGACCCAGTGGCGCGCTCGTTCGTCCGACTGTTGCGATAGGTGAGGTGATCGTCGGCCAGCCAGGGTTATTCATGAAGGTTCGTTGCGAAACGGTGCAGACGCCCGCGAAACGGGCGTTCGGAGCCGTGAAGGCGGGAGGCGTACTCTCTGCGGTACGTTGACCGCCTGAGCGGCGAGACCGCCCGTTACAGCGGCGTATCCACGGTTGCAGCAGAAGGTTCATGAATAATCCGGGCTAGTGGAGTTTGAGGATCAACCAGTCCATCTTGGAGCCGACGCGGAGGATGACCTTGCGGATAATGTGAACGATGTGACCGCTGTTGGTGTAGATCGCGCCCTGTCCGCGCGCGCCGGCCGCCAGGAACAGGGCCTTGTCCTTCTCGCCGACCGCGAGCCTGACGACGAGGCTTCCCTCCGGTAGAGGCGCGACGGCTTGGTTGGGGAGGTTTCCGCCGATCGGCAACTGACCGCCGGCCGTGGCCCAGACGACCGAGTCGACCGTGCACTTGATGATGCGGTTGGGATACATGCGCATCGCGATCTCGGCCTCGTTGCCCGGCTCGACCTGGCGCACCTCGTTCTGGTGAAAGAGCGCGACGACCCATTGCTCGCTCTCCACGAAACTCATCACCGGGGCCATCACAAGTTGCGACGCCACCGCGCCCGGACGCAGTTGCAGGTTGATGACCGTCCCGTCCGCCGGCGCGTAATAGACGGTCTGTTCGAGGTTCCATTTCGCGTCAGCCACCTGCGCCTCGCCCTGGGCAATCTGCGCCTGGACCTGGGCAACCTCGTCCTGCTCGCCTTTGGTGTTCTTGGCGGCCAGTTTTTCCTTGACCTGCCCTTCGGCGGCGGCCAGGGACGCGAGTTCATTCTCGAGGTTTTGCACGTCGGCCTGGGCCTGCTCCAGGTCGAACTTGCTGCCTGCTCCGGTGTCCGCGAGCTCTTGGAACTGCTCGACCCGCTTGTAGGCCAGGGTCAGTTTGGCGCTGAGCGCCTGCTTCTTGCCGATCGCGCTCTTGAGCTGTTCGTCGAGACTGCGGGTATTGGCCTGGGCGGTCAGTAGCTTCGCGTTCAGCATCGCGAGATTGGCCTCCGCAGCCCGCACATCGATTTCGAAGGGCACGGGGTCGATCTTGAAGAGCACGTCGCCTTTCTTGACCGCCTGATTGGGCTCAACCGGCACCTCAATGACCCGGCCGGTGACTCGGGGCACCACGGCCACGGAGTAGTTGATCACGCGAACGTCGTGCGACGACGGCGCCACGATATTGAGGACCAGGATGAGCACCGCCATCCCGATGATCGGAAGGGTAACGACGATGACCTGGCTGACGATATTCCACGGAAGCCACTTGAACTTGAAGAAGATCAGCCACACGAAAAACGAATAGATAAGTAGTAGCAGCAATTCCATGGGTCAGGCGTCGCCTCGTTTTAGACGCGTGTCCGCGAGTTGGAGTTCGAGTGCCGCCACTTTGCGGCGCAGCCGTTGGAGTTCGTCGTCAGGCGCGACGCCCTCGTCGGCGTCCGCCGTCCCCTCGTGACCGTGCTCCTCGGCCACGTCGGTGCCGTAGGCCAGTTTGTACAGGACAGGCTTGGTGTAGGCCCAGATCCAGGCCAGCGGCCAGAGCAGTCCGCCGAAGGCCAACGACAGCAGGCAAAGCGTCTGAATCGCTTTGGCCTGCGGATGTTTTCGCTTCTCAGCGATCTTCTCCGGCAGGATGTGGACCAACCAGAAGATGACGATGGCAGCGACGGGCGCGACCACGAGCACCACCCACGAAATCACGTTGGCGACCGTGTCGAGCGCCTCGCCCTGGAACATGGAGGCGCGGGCGGTGGAGGGCACCACAAGACCCAGCGCAAGCCACGACATCGGCCATGCGCGGCGGCACGATCTTAGGGTGAGCCGCACCGCCCGAGGTACGGTCGTTGACCAGTCCGGCCGAGTGGACGACGGGAACCATGCCGAGAGGACCCAAAACGCCGTCGCAGCGACAAGCCAAGCTCGTCGCTGCGACAGGGAAGAGTTGCTTATCACGTTCATCATGTTGGCAACTCAGATCCGGGATGGTCCATCCCTGGGTCCGACCATCGACCCTCGACCACCCTCTACCAGGCGATCCCGAGTTTCAAGGTCCAGTACGTGAGCGTCGAGTCTGAGGCCTCAAAGCCGTAGTTGTACCTCAGAGCAAGGAGCGCCCGCACGTCGTAATCAATCTCGTACGACACCCCGACCTCCGGCGCGACGCCCCAATGCCACTGCTCTTCGTCGAACGAAAAGATCCCGATGTCGAAGCGCCGCTCCTCGTAGTAGACCCCCCCACCGAGCCCGGCGAAGAACCGGTTCTCCGGGCCCATGTAATAGTGGCCGGTCACGAGGATGGGAAACGTGTTGATGGTTCGATCCTGCGTCCCCGACAGCGTGACGTTGTTCACGGTGATAGCATCGCCGGTTTTATCATGGAGCACGTTCCAATCAAAGGAATACCCGATCGACGTGTTCCGGGAGTTGAACCATCGCCCCTCAAACCCAATGCCCCGGAAGCTCGTCTCGTCGACGAAGTCGGAGGTGTCCGACGTGGGGAGCGAAATCTCGTAGTTGAACACGCCCCACGAGTCCTTCGCCGAGGCGTCCGAACTGGGCAGAAGAACCGTTGTTAGCAGGGTGATTGCCGTGACAATCACCCACAAAAATCTCACGCGCGTGGTTCGCATCGAATCCTCCTTACGGCAGTGTGTTCAGATAGGGTGACTGATTGAAGGCCGCATTGATCGCATTCCGGGCCCTCGAGGCAGTCGCGGACGGGGTGTCGGTGCCGGTAATCCCATTGATGCCGGCAATCCAGAGCGGCTCAGAATTCGGGGGGAGAAGGGGATCGGGATCAATCATCGGAACAATGACCGAGCCGGTGGTGTACGAGTAGTACACCGGGTAACACCACCCGTATCCTGAGTAATACCAATCGTAATAGTAGGGATAACACGAGCCGCCGACCCACGTGCTCTGAACGGCGAACGGCGTGATTTGCACGTCGACGCCTGCTGGCGCAGTGCCATCAGGATTATTCGCCACCCGGGTGTACCCCAGAGCCTGCATGTTGGTGGCAATCGCGCCAAGAATGGCGGATTCAACAGTGGCGTTGATCCGGTCTGCCTGGTCCGGCGGCGTGTCGGGATCCGTCACCTCGACAATCTCGTCCGGCATGGCGTAGGTGCTCAGGTTGGCAAAGACGACATTCGGATCAAAAGTTGTGGCGATGACGTCGTAGTCCGAGGTGGACTCGCGATCGTACGGGTAGCAGCCCCCGAGTATCGGGAGGAGCCCGACGATCAGCAGGGCCACTCGTACGGACGAGCGCGCCAGCGATTGGCGTCTGCCTTCATGGTTCATGGTGTGACCGTCCTTTCTCTGATGGTTTCTCTCTTGCCACCCGCAGTCCGTGCGACACTAAGCCCCGTCGCAACCCGGACCGCGCGTCTATGGACTCTCAGTCCTACTTCTGCGGCGCTTGAACGGAAATCGCCGTCGTCTCCGTGTAGCTCACGTAGACTTCGTCGCCCTTCTTGACGTTGTCGAACCGCTTGGCGTCCGGACCGACCTTCAGTGTTCGGCTGTTGCCCTCGGGGCCCTTGAGCGTGACCGTCCGCGCCTTGTAGTCGATCGCCTCCACCGTGGCGACAATCTCGCGCGTATTCACCTCGACGGCGCGCGGCTTTTCACCGAGCTTCGCCACTTCCAGTGAACTGGAGCTAGCCTTGGCCAAGGGCGCCTCGCCTTTCGGCACCACCAGCAGCGCGAGGGATTCCACCTGCTCCACGACGAGCACGTCACCCTTCTTCACCTGCTTGAAGTTCTTGACCTCGGGGCCCACGTCCATCGTCGTCGTGCTCTTCCCATCCTCGCTCCGGAGCACTACGGTCCGTTTGTCGTAGTCAATGGCGTCAACCGTGGCCTTAATCGTCGTCGACGACGCGATGATACCGGCCGGTTTGTCGGCCGGGTCCCCGGCGAGTACGGGAGAAGTCATCGCAAGCACTGCAGCAATCAATATGAGATGAAACATGGGAATACCTCCTTGTGAGTGTTGAGTTGAACGTCTATGGATAACCCGGCTAAAACCGGATGCCCACACCCGCGTAAAACCCGTGCATCGCCATCTCCCACACGAACCCGTCGTCGGAATAGTCCTGGAAGAGCGCGCGATACCCGCCTTTGGCCACGAACCGCTTGGTGATCTCCCAGTTGATGCCGGCCAGCGCTTGCCCAGTCACGTCCGAGCCCACGCCGAAGCCCCCGAGGTCCGCGTACCCTACTGCCGTCCAGCGCTCCGCGAACGGGAAGAGGAGCCGGAAACCGAAGATCGGATCCCACCAGCTCTGCTGGTCGCTGACGCTGCGCGAGCCACCCGGCAGCGTCCCTCCGGTGGTCGTGGTCAGCGTGAGATGGGAGTCAAGGCTGGTGTAGCGCGTTCCGAAGATCAGATCGACCATGGAGCCATCATCCACGACGCGTTTTGCCAGAGACAGTTGGAAGATCTCGTCGGTCACATCCGCCGCAAGGTCGCCGGTTGCGGTCCCGATACCTCCGGGTCCCTGCCACGCTCTGGTGCCTTCGCCCTTGAGGTGAAAATACACGCCGTCGAAGAGCAGCCCCCAGGATCCCTTCCGCGCCTCCACCGCCCCCATAAACGCGCTGTCGAGTCGATCCAGGATGTCTCCGACCCCCATGTCCACGTCGGCCGTCACGCCGGCCACCCCCGCAGTACCGTCAAGACCCGCGGCGACGAAATACGGGGTGACCTCGAACTGCCACTTTTCGGGGGCCGGAGCTGGGGCTGGAGTCGTGGTTGGAGCCGGAGTCGTCGCTGGAGCCGGCGCTGGGGTCGGGGCTGGTACCGGTTCCTGCGCCTCGACGGAGCCGGAGGGAATGCCCACCCAGGCAACTGCCAGCAGCAGCGCCAGCCCCACACAAACTATTTCACGCATGCGTGTCAGTTCGATGACACCCGCACGATCAGGCGCTTCGCACTTCATTGTGCGTCCCATAACCGTCTCCTTTGCCACGGGACAAGCGCGACCCGCACCACGCGGGTCGTCCCAAAACGCTGTCCCGTTAAACTGAACCGCCATAATATTAAAATGAGTTCTAAAGATCCAGGGCTACTCGTAAATCTACGAGGTTTTCGGCACGATGCTTACGAGCCCGCTCTCAGGACGCCGTCAGTTTCTGAGGCAGCCCGCTCCAAAGCTCCGCGAAGCCGCCCCACAAGAGCTGCACTCCGATACAGATCAGGATGAAGGCAAACAGACGCGACAGAACATCGGAGCCGGTTTGCCCCGGGCATTCGATCACTCAACCCCGCGTGAACGACTGGACCACCCCGGCGACTGGAAACCAGGGTGATCCAGTCGAGAGACCTTTCACTAGAAATTGTATTTCGCCGAGAATTGCAGGCGCGTATCGCTTGCGTCCGCGCCGTTCTTGTTCTCGCGCTGACCCCAGATCAGCTCGCCGCCGACCATGACGTTTTGAGCCGGGTAGTGCAACAGGTTGGCGGAGGCGTAGCTGCCCTTGGCCATGGCGGTCGCGGTCTGTCCGTCGGTGGTGTCCTGATCCACCGCGCTGTATCCGATCGAACTGCTCCATTGATCGCTCCAGTAATGATCGTAATAAAGGAGCCAGCCCAGCAGCGGCACGGCTTCGCCGTCGTTGAGCGCGGCGTTGGGCGCCACGTCCACACAGCAATCGTTGATGTAGCTGGCGATGCCCTCGCCATAGGCCACTTGGAACAGCACTTTGCTCTTGCCCATGGTATTGAAACTGCCCGCGAGATTGCCGCCCCACCCGATCACGTTGTCCGAGGGTTCAGAGTCGACGGCTGTGGGTGTTTCCCAGCCGATCCAGCGCAGGATGCCAGAGGCCTGAATGTGTCCCCAACTCTGGTCCATGCGGTACTGAGCGGTCACGTCAGGGTACTTGGTATAGCCCTGGATGTTTGCGGCAATGGGGGGGGCCACGTTGGCGATATTCCCGGAGTCCACCGCCGACCCCGGCGCCTCCAGCGCCACGGCGAATTTCGAGCCGTCCCGATTGACCGGCGTCCAGCGCGCCTGGATGTTGCGGTAGAAGATCATGCCCACCGGCCCCCAGTATTCGATGGTGTTCGGGAACACGTCAATGTCCATGAACAGGCTGTTGGTCTGGCCGGCAAGGAACGATCCGACCTCCCCGTACGCGTGCCGCAACCGCATCGTGGTCTGGCCGGCATCGGGGCCGACGCCGAACATATCGATCTCGACCTTGGTGTTGAGCTCGCCCATGGACGTGGGGACCGCGGCTTTGACGCCGAGCCGCGTCTGGCGGACGCTGAAAATCATCTCGCCGTCCTTCCCGCATCCCACGTCTCCCGGGCAGTTCACGGGGATCTTGGACGGACGCAACGCGGCGTTCCAACTCGGGTCCATGGTGTTGAAATCGTAGATCGCATCCATTTGGGCGAACCCGTAGACTTGCACACGTGACTCTTCCGCCGCCTCCGCCGACGTGGGTGCAGCGGCCAGCGCCACCGCGAAGATTGCCGCCATCACCGCGACCAGCGCAGTTGCTCTCCCTTTGAACCCCGTGTTCATCAACATGATCGTCTCCCTATTCTCCTGACGGTTGATGGTGGTCGCACCACGAATCACCCTACTCCAGACGAATAAAATCTTTCTACCATAAAGAAATATAGAAACGCGTTGTCTACTGGTAAAAATACGAGGACTATCCCACCTGAAACCGCAACAACACCATGAAGCTCCCCCACATGGTGAGCAGAATGCTGGCCAACGCATAGGGCACCGTGTACCCCAGGACCGGGGTCTGGCTCTCCGCGATTTTCTGAACCGCTGCGAGAGCCGGGGGGTGGGTTTGGGCGCCGGCCATGGCGCCGATCAGCAGCATCGGAGGCATCCGGAGGACGTAACGCCCGAACACGAAGGCGACGACCAGCGGAACCATCGTCACCACCACCCCGCCGAGCAGCAGCCACGGCCCGGCCGACAGGCCGATATCCAACCCGAGCAGTCGGGCCATGGCATACGCCACGCCGAGACCCGCGCCGCAGTGCACGATCGTGAACGCCAGCGCGCGCAAGCCGTCGCCCTTCAGGGAACGGAAGAACTGCGGGCCCACCGAATACCCGGTGCCGAACAGGAACAGCATGAACAGGACGGTCTTGACCAGGCCCGGCACTTCGATGTCGAGTCGACCGATCAGCAACGCCGCGAGGAGGGATCCGGTCACAGCACCCAGGCTGAAGCTGCCGAACTTCCGGGAGCCGAGCCAGAACCCGAGGCCGATGGCCAGGAACAGCGCGAGTTCCGGATTGCCACGTAGCGACGAGACGAACCACTCGATCATCTGTTTAGCCCTCAGCGTTCAATTAGTCACGACGCCTGATGTCACGCTCTGGATCAGAACCGCATCACCAAACCGGCGGCCAGCTCTCCCTGAATAAAACCACTGCTCTGCACGCTGATCGCGCAGCCGCCCGAGCAGAAAACCGCACCACTGGAGCTGAGCGCCGTGAAGATCCCACGCGCATCGAGTCGAAGGCCCAAGTGGTCCGTGATGAAGAATTTGGCGCCACCGCCGATGGCCAGCGAGAAACGAGTCTCGGTGCTCAGGCCGTCGCCTTGCGGGTTCATCCGGGTGATACCCAAGGTTCCAGACACAAACGGTCGGACGCGCTCGTTCTGGATGTCGATGAGATACAGGCCGCCCACGTGGTAGTACTCGACGGTGAGGTCGAAGAGCGGGTTGCCGGTGAATGTCCCATCCGCTGACAGTGTGGTGCTCTGGCGGCTCAGGTAGATCTCGATTTGTTTGTCGGGTTCGAGGTCCACGTCGACCACCAGTCCATAGCTGCCGGACTCGTCGAGCGAGATCTGATTCCCGGTATTCGTGTCTTCAAACGAGCCGCCAAAGCGAAGCCCGGCAAACGGCGTGACTTCGACACCGGCGACCGCCGGTGTCGCGGCGGAAAACACGCCCAGAACGCTCCCGAACAGGAAGATCCATCCGCATCGCCACGACATTCGACGCTCCGAGTGTGTGATGCCGGTTACGGCGTTCATTGCGCCAAGTAAGAGCGCGATCCAGAACCGCCAGCCCTGTCGAAGTCGGCTCACCTCACTACCTGGCCATTCACCGAGCTTCCAGAAACGCCCGGATCTTCGGTTCATTCTGGGCAACCACCTTCGCGGCCGCGGTCACGATCAGGTCTCGATCACAGGTTGATTTCAACCAGAGCCGCGTGACAATCCCGGACAGGTGCTCGCCGACCTCCTTTGGTGATTTCCATTTGACATCCTCGTCGCGGCAGGACTCCGGTAGATCGCTCAAATCTTCCTTCCACACCGCATCGGTGTGCCGGAGGTGGACAAACGTCAGGGTGCGTTCATCCGGCAAGAGCCCCTCGCGCTGTCCGACGCGGAAGAAAAAGGTTCGATACGCATTGGACCGCTCTTCCATGATGCTCGGAATCCGCGAGTAGTCGTAGGTGAAGAGGCTGAACCCTTCGGAGCGGAAACTCAGAGACTTGCCGCCGACGTCGAACGGAAACGAGCTGTCCAGCGAGATGATGAGGACACGCCGCGCCTTCCCTGCTTGCAGGTTCTTCAGGGCCACCATCAACAAGGATTCGGCGCCCGAGTTGTCTGACAGCCCGCCGTCGCCGGCGTGCCAGTACGGGTCTTCGTCACCCACGCGAAACGTGATCGGACCGATCACGGGCGGGAAGGACATGGACGCCGCCACGGCGCTGGCGACTTTCATCGAACAGACATCGAGATGAAGGTCTCTGGGGGTCCGGGACTGCAGGGTTTCCCATCGGGCGTGGAGCAGGCGTTGAACCTCCTCGTTCAGTTCCACTTTTCCGGGAGAGCGCTCCAACTCGCCGACAAAGTCATATCGGAGTTCATCGGGATCAAGTGTGGTCACCACGAAGCGGCGTGCGTCGTTATAGAGCGTGGTGTTGACGAGCAGATAGGGACTGTCGCCTTGCGCTTCCCGGCGCGCCAGCGCAGAGAAATTCGCGTCGCTGAGATACTCTTCATTGAGGACTTCGGCGAGGGAACGCGCGGTCCAGGAGGGATTGAACCAGCGAAGGCGAAAAATTTGCCGCCATAACAGCGGGCCTTCGTAGTCCTTCGCCATCGCATCTTTGAAGCCCGCGAAAAACCGCTGGTACTCCTCGCTGATCTCACCGTCCTCGGTGAGGACCCGGGTCGCGTGCGAGGGCTTCTTGAGGACGTAGTACGCGGAAGCCATGCTCCCACCGGACACACTGGAGATATAGGAGACCTGCTCGAGCACGGACCGGTGGTCCGGCCCGGCCTGAAGCCGGCCCAGCGCCTCCAGCCCGCCCGCCGCGAACAGCGCCGCCCTGCTGCCTCCGCCGGACACGGACAGGCCGACAAGCACGTCCTGGTCGGGCGCGTGCGTCGGCCTCACACAGCCCGGTTGTTGCGTAGTGGGTGCCACGCGATAGACCGGAGACGTCACGCATCCTGACGTCAGGATCGCCACGAAGACGATCAGTGCCCGGAGCGGCCAAGATATCCTAGACATCAATTTGCTCTCCCTGTTGATCCTGGTGATAGTTGGACGCCATAACACCAACGCGTTCACGCTCATAGCTCTCCGAACCCGAGGTTGCGTGCTGTTTCTCAAAACGGGCTCTCGATCGGCATTTCAGGCGCCGGGACGTGGTGCCGGACCGCTCCTTGAATTCGACGCGGAAGGCATTCCCCCGTGCGGTCTGATCGAAATCCTCCGCGAACAGGTCCCCGGCCTCCGGGCTCGCGAAGAGAACTCCGATTGGGGATCGCATTATGCCGACTTTCGATATGTCTTTCAATCACGGTCGACGCCACGCCCGTGATCACGCATCAAGCGACCAGCGTCAGGCCGAGGATTGACACCAGGTCAGCACTGGTGGAGAATGGCCGCAAATCAACGTCCGCCCGACCACAGTACGGCGACGTAACCCGGAGGAGATTGTGAACAAAACCGCTCTCGCAACCATCGCTCCACTGATTGTTCTATCAGTCCTCATGGGATGCGCCGCTACGAAGGTGACGTCGACATGGAAGGATGAGGCGTACAAGAAGAAACCGCAGAAGGTGCTGACCGTCGCCATCCTGAAGAGCAATACCAACCGACTCGTGTTGGAAGACGAGTTCACCGTCCAACTCAAGCAGAAGGGCCTTGACGCCACGGCCGGTCATACCGTGCTCTCGGAAAAGGAACCCGCCACCAAAGAGACGCTGGCGGCAACCCTCCGCGAGACAGGGTTCGACGCGCTCCTGGTCGTTCGGCTCGTGGACCAGCGAAGCCAACAGACCTATGTTCCCGGCGCCGTGTACCCGGCTGGAGCGACGTGGCCCGGCGCCTACGGAGCCGGGTACAACACGATGTACGCGCCCGGCTATGTCGTGGAGGACAAGTTCGCAATTGCCGAGGCGAACCTTTACGACGTCGAAACCGAGAAGCTCATCTGGACCGCGGCGACCGAAACCTGGATCAACGCGGCGGAGCGCAAGCTCCTTCAGGAGTACGTCGGCCTGATGATGCATGAAATGCAAGAAGCCGGTATCGTCCGGTAACAGCCCACATCGCGCGCAATGTAGACCCTGACTCAGTGACAACGGAGGATCGCGTGAAGAAGAAGCCGGTGCTCGATACGAGAACGATCGTCATCCCCGCCGGCCTGCTGTGCGCCGCGCTCGTAATGGCCTTTGTGGTGGAGCCCTTCGCCCGGGCGGACGCGGCCGAGGTGGGCGCGAGTTTCAGCCAAGGACGCTCGCGTTTCTCGGTTGTGGGTGGCAACGGGTACGCGTTTAACGAAAGCTACTTCGTGCTGGGCGTGGGCGCGGGCTACTTCGTGGCCGACGGGCTCAGCGCGGGCTTGGACGTCGAGTGGTGGACCGGCGGCGACCCCGGAATCGTGAAGGTGTCACCCTCGCTGCTGTACGTGTTCTATCAGGTGCCGCGGGTGGCTCCGTACGTCGGCGCGTTCTATCGCCGCAGTTACCTGCAGGACCTCGAGGACCTCAACTCCGCCGGCGGCCGAGCCGGCGTGTACATTTCCGCCGGACGGAACACCCACGTTGGATTGGGGATGGTGTACGAGTCCTACTTTGATTGCGACGAGTCGACATATGTCTCCTGCTCGGACACCTATCCCGAGGTGAGCTTCACCGTCGCGTTCTAACCCCGCGGTCCGCAGGTCGGCTCGTCATCGGGTGGCCCTACCGCCGTCGCCCTCCTCCCCCTCCACCTCCACGCGGCGCCGAATGCATTCGCTCTTGCGAGGCGCCTGATTGCCGCGCTTGATACGAGCGATTCAGGTCCGCCCGGTCCGCCGACGGTTGCGACGCCGAGGGCGGAGCGCTCGCGGGGCGATTGTCGCGCGCCGGCGCTTGGGATTCGCGAGCCTGAGGCGTCGCCCGGTCGCCCACGGCCGACTCGGGTTTCCAGGCGCCCTGGTCGCGCGTTTCCCATTGATCGCCCGTGCGCCGCGCCACGTTCCCGTTGCGGTCCGCGTATACGTTATTGTCTCGTCCGGGCGCGGCGCCAGCCTGCGTGAGGTCGCGGGATCCGGCCGCGCGGTCGGCCGTGCGCGCGCGGTTCTCCGGCCGGTTATACAGATTGGTCTGGCTGGGACGGCTGCGGTCGCCCCCGGCCGAGGCATCCATCCTGTTGCCAACGTTCGCCCGATTGCCGGCATTGACCGTGTTGCCGATATTGATGTCGCCGGTGTGAACCACCATCGGCGGACGATACCCGCCACCGTACCATCCGCCGCAACAGCCGTGGGGGGGATGGGGCCCGTAGCCCCCGCCCCAACTCACGCCGACGCTCAAGAAGCCGTTGCTCCAGCTCACGCCGTAGTTCCAGCCGGTCCACGGGTTATACCCGACGTGGAAACCCCACGTGGGCGGCCGCGGGTAGTAATAATAGGAGGGGCCCCAGTACGGCGGGTAGTACCAGCCGGTGCCATACACCGGCACGCCGTAGTACGGATACGACCAAAGATAACCAGTGGTATAACCCACGTACACGACCTCGGGCGTGGAGTCGTAGATAGTAACGTAGGTGGTGTTGTAGACCGGGGAGCTCGGCGGAATCTTGTCGATCTCCTCCTTCGGAATCTTGTCCGCGATGGTCCACGGGCCGGTGGCCGACGCGGCCGTGAACCACACCCCGTTGTCCACCGCGTAGTAGCGCGTGTTGATCTCGAGCACCTGCGCGCCGGTGTTGACGGCGTAAGCCACGTTCGTACCCGCGATCTTCTCGAACTTGGGCGCGCCGTCGTACTGGACCTCCAGTTTGGCTTCGCTGCGTTTGATCGCGGCGGTCTGCGGAATCGCGGCGGCCAGCACGGCTTCCTCGGCTTCCGGCGTTCCCGCGACCGAGGTGCGTACACCCCCGATCGCCGAGTCCGGGGGGATGTCCTGGAAGCTGGCCGGAAGTTGATCAGGCCGCACGAACGACCAGGGGCCCTTCTGCGCCTTGGCCCGATACCAGCGGCCTGAGAGCAGCACGTACAGTTGCTGGTCCGAGATCGCGCGCAGCCACGGCGTTTCGGTGTTCTCGACGTAAAGGAGCTTATCGCCCGACAGCGGTTTCCAATTCGGCTTGCCGTCGGTCGCGATCAGCTCGGTCGGCTTGGTCGCGACGATGATTTTCGGCGGCACGTTGGGTACCGGGATGTCCTGATCGGGCGGCGGCAGCATCTTGACCAGATCGTCGGGCGGCGGCGCTGGGGTAAATGGTCCCAGCGGATCGTCGGCGCTGTACCAGAGGGTTCCGCTGCTCAGGTAGACGCGCTTCGTGTTCTTGTCGCGGGCCACCGCGAACGGCGTATTTAGCGCCCGCTCGTACGAGCTGTTCTCGACGGCTTTGAAACGCGGCGCGCCGTCGTAGAGCAACAGCACCGCGAGTTCTTCTTTGAAGACAATGGCGGGCGGATCGTTTTTCAATGCGGCGAGACTTCGCTGTTCACGCTCCGCGGTCGCCAGACTTGCGGAAAGCCGCTCGAGCGACACCTCGAATCCCGCCTTGGGCACGGCGTTGTTCACGACGTCGGTGAACCGCGCTTCACCCTCGTCCGACGAGTCCGGCCATCGCACCTTCGTCACCTGCAGATCGCGAACCATCACCGTCCCCTCGTCCTGATCCGTATCGATCTTCGCAGAGAACCAGAACGCCCCGAAGACCGGCTCCGGCGTGTTCGTGAGTTCGAGCGCCATCGCGGCCCGTCCGGTCAACACGTTGCCGCTGAGCTTTTCCGGCTGGAGTTGGTAGACGAGGATTTTCCCCTCGGGAATATCGATCTGCTGCGGCCAGTCGATGGCGAGGGCTCGAAACGGAACCAAAAACAGGATGAGCACCGCGGCACAGCTCAGGGCGACCAGCGCGCTACGACCTTGCCTCATCCCTCACTCCTCCGACGGAAAGACCTTCTTCCAGTCCCTCTTGATGTCCACGACCGTCCGGCACCATGACCTGCCGCGGTGCGTCACGACCGATCAGAGCCCAGCCATTTGTAAAACCAGCCCGCGCCCAGGGCTCCGAGCATCGGCGCGACCCAGAACAGCCAGAGCTGGCTGATCGCCCATCCGCCGACGAACACGGCCGGGCCGGTGCTGCGCGCGGGATTCACGGATGTCTGAGTGACTGGAATGCTGATCAAATGGATCAGGGTCAGCCCCAAGCCAATCGCAATGGGCGCAAACCCTTTAGGCGACTTGGGGTCGGTCGCACCGAGAATGATGACGAGGAACATGAAGGTGAACACCACTTCCGCCATAAAACCGGCTTGCAGGCTGTACCCGCCCAGAGAATGCTCCGCATATCCGTTCGCGGCAAAGCCTCGGCTGGGGTCAAAACCCGATGCGCCGCTGGCAATGAGATATAAGACGCCCGCGCCCAACACGCCTCCCACGACTTGCGCCGCGATGTAGGGAGGCAACTCAGCCGCCGGGAAGCGGCCCCCCGCCCAGAGTCCGACTGACACCGCGGGATTCAGATGACAGCCCGAGATGTGGCCGATGGCGTATGCCATGGTCAGCACGGTCAACCCGAACGCCAACGACACCCCCAGCAGCCCGATCCCGATGTCCGGGAATGCCCCGGCCAGCACCGCGCTCCCGCATCCGCCCAACACGAGCCAGAACGTGCCCACCGACTCTGCGACCGACCGTTTCACTAACGACATTGGCTCCCTCCCTCGCGATGAAAAGCTCCACACCACCCCATGTCATACAACGACCAACCCCGCGTCTATCTCCATTGGTAACTGGTGCTCAGCCGGTTTTTCTGAACACGATGCGATACACGAGCAGAATCAGCATGGCGCCGACCACCGCGGCCACGAATCCGGAAAACTCCCCGGCGCTGGAAAGCTTGAAATAGTGCCCGAGATAGGTCGCCAGGCTCGATCCGGCGATGCCGAGCAGCGGTGTCACGATCAGCCCGCTGGGATCATCACCCGGCATGATGAGGGTGGCCGCGATACCGGCCACCGCTCCGATGACAATGGTGCCCACGATGCCCATGGCGCCGAGCGACTCCAGAATCGACTGGACCTGTTCCATATGCGTCTCCATAAGGAAATACCGCCGTTGCTTGGCTCCTAACGCTCGCCCACATCCGCGAGAAACTACTCCTTCGGTGCGATGTTCTGCAAGTGTTTACTTCGGGAAAATCGTGTTCCAGTCCTTCTTCATGTCCACCACCGTCCAGCCCTTGGCCTTCGCCTCGTCCAGCGCCTTGTCGAGTTGACCGATGTGTGACTTGCGGTCGTAGGCCCATTCGCGCTCGGCATCGGTGTGGTGAACGACCAGGGCGAAACGTGGGCCGCTCCCGGAGGTCGCCCATTGGAGCATCTGCAAATCGCCGTCGGAGTTGCCGAAGGCCGCGATCGGACGGCGGCCGATGTGCATGAATTCGGCCTTCCCGAAGTTCTTATGCCCTGGCAGCATCATATCCAGTTACCAGAACCAGGAAAAACATGAGTTAGACTCCCGATTTTCATGGTAATATGCAGGCCATGCTCGAGCGTTCCGGACACTTGGCCATCCTGCAGCGCCTGCTCCGGCAGTTTCCGGTGGTGGGTTTGATCGGCGCGCGACAGGTCGGCAAGAGCACGCTCGCACGCGCGTTGGTCGAGCGGGCCGGCGGGCGAGCGGCGTTCTTCGATCTCGAGGACCCCCGAGCGCTGGCGCGTCTCGACGCGCCCATGCTCGCCCTTGAAGGGCTCAGGGGCTTGGTCGTGCTCGACGAGATCCAGCGCCGGCCCGACCTCTTCCCGGCGCTGCGCGTGCTGGCGGACCGACCCCGTCGCCCCGCGCGCTTCCTTGTGCTCGGCAGTGCTTCGCCGCCGCTCTTGCGTCAGAGCTCCGAGACGCTCGCCGGGCGCATCGCCTACCACGAACTCTTCGGGTTCGATCTGTCCGAGGTCGGACCGCGGGCGCTCGAGCGGCTGTGGCTTCGAGGCGGGTTCCCGCTGTCGTTCACCGCCAGAACGGAGGCGGCAAGCTTCCTCTGGCGCCGACAATTCATCGCGACGTTCGTCGAGCGGGAGATTTCGGAGCTGGAGCTGCGTCTCTCGCCCGCCGTCATCGGGCGCTTCTGGAACATGCTCGCTCACTATCACGGGCAGACCTGGAACGCGGCCGAGCTCGCTCGGGCTTTCGGCGTGTCGGAGAAGACCGTGCGTAGCTATCTCGATTTTCTGGTCGCGACGTTCGTCGCGTTTCGCCTGCCTCCCTGGCACGAGAACGTCGGCAAACGCGAGGTCAAGGCGCCCAAGGTTTACCTCTCCGACAGCGGGCTGCTGCATGCCATGTTCGGCGTGAGTACGCGCGATGATTTGCTCGGACATCCGAAACGCGGCGCATCCTGGGAAGGCTTCGCGATCAGCCAGGTCATCAGCCGCCTCGGCGCCCATCCCCGGGAGTGCTTCTTCTGGGGTCTCCACTCCGGAGCGGAGCTCGACCTTCTGGTGATGCGCGGGCTGGTGCGCCTGGGCTTCGAGGTGAAACACACGGATGCACCCGAGGTGACGCCCTCGATGCGCTCCGCGCTCGACAACCTGCGACTGTCCCATCTCTACGTCATCCATGCGGGCAAAGAAACATTCTCGCTGGGACCGAAGATCACGGCATTGCCCCTCGGTCGCGTGTGGACGGACCTCGGCGAGATCAGGTGAGAGCGCGCGAGGCGCGTCACCTGTCGCCCGGAATCGAGAGCATCCCCTGGACCGAAATTGCCTCCGGTCAGGTGGACGTGTTCTGACATCGTCGTCATTGACTTCCGTCCGGTAAGCCGTGCTCCACCGTTGTTCCAGCTTCCTTACTGCTTTTCGAACGCGAACACGCGTTTCCAATCCGCCTTCATGTTCACGACCGTCCAGCCCTTCGCCTTCGCCTCGTCGAGCGCCTTGTCCAACTGCCCGACGGATGACGCGCGGTCGTACGCCCATTCGCGGTCGGCATCGGTGTGGTGGATCAGCCCCATAAAACGCGGCCCACTTCCCGCAGCCGTCCACTGCAGCATCTGCAGGTCACCGTCGGAGTTGCCGAAGGCCAAGATCGGACGCCGCCCGATGAACTTGTGGATGCCCACCGGCTTGCCGGCCTTGTCGTCGATGAAGTCGATCTCGGGCAGACGCATCAGCACCGGCTTGCCGTCGCGTAGATCAAGCTTGGTCTTGATGCTGCTGCCGACCACCTGCTCGGGCGGGATGCCATACACTCTCTCCGTCCACGGCCGCATGAACTCGATGCCGCCCCCGGACACGATGAAGGTCTTGAACCCGTTGGCCCGGAGATAGGCCAGCAGGTCAAGCATGGGCTGGTACACCATTTCGGTGTAACGGCGTTTGGTCTTCGGATGCCGGGCGATCATGATCCAGTCCGTGACAGCCTGCTCGAACTCCTGAGTGGTCATGCCCGCGTGCGTGGCCATCACGATTTCGAGGATCGCTCGTTCACCACCCGCAAGCGCGCCTTTCACGTCGCCTTTCAGCAGCGAGGCGAACGGCTCCTTGTCCTTCCACTCCGGGTGTTGCGGCGCGAGCGCCTTGACCCGGTCGAGCGCGAACGCGAGCTGAAAATACATGGGCTGTTCGGCCCAGAGCGTGCCGTCGTTGTCGAAAACCGCGATGCGTTCGGCAGGCGGGACGAAGTCCGGCGAGCCGTCCTTGGTCACCTTCGCAACGAATTGAGTGACGGCCTTCTTGGCCGCCCCGTCGTTCCACGAGGGAAGCGGATCGGCCGTCTGCGCGTGTGCAGTCGTCGCAACGGCGCCCATCAGCATGTACGCGAGGGCGGCGATGAGGTTTCGCGTACGGGTGGTTTTCATCGTTGTGTCCTCTCGGGGTTGGTTGTTACTCGGTTTCTTCGTGCACTTTTTTCCAATCGGTGTTTCATTGCTCCCGATCATGGTGGGGGAATATGCCTTGAAAAGTCGGTGGGATCAACCGAGTTTTCAAGGTCCAATTTCGACCGAATATGGCATGTCGTTACCCCCACCGCACGCGAAGGCGAGCGCGACGGCGTCGAAGCATGGCCCTGACCGTCGCTACTCTTTCAGCTTGATCGGCTTCACGCGAATGACACCCGCGGTGACGGTGGCTGACACGCCTGCGTCGGTGATGAAATGGACCGAATATCCCTTATCCGTTCCAACGTCACCGCTCCCCGCGCCGCCCGCAGCACCTGTCTCTCCAACCTTGGCGGCCGCTTCTGCGCCGGCCTGCGCCTCCCATTCACCCTTGATAAAATGCTTGAACTTCTTTTCATCCTGAAAGATCAACACAGGCCGTACGCTTCTCGCTCCCCAGCCTCCACCGATATCGAACCGCTCCATTTTGATGTAGGTCTTTTCTTCGGTCTTCGTCTCGATCGCCACGCCGTATCCGCTGCCTGCTCCGACAACCGGGATCTTCGTGATCTTGTTGTTCATGATCGCGTAGCCAACGGACCTCTCTATCGCTTCCTTGGTCTTCGGTTCCTGCGTGTACAAGTCGGACAGCGTTCGCTCGACCAGCTCGTCGATCGTTTGCTCCTGCTCCGCGCCTGTTTTGCCGGGCACGCCGGCACAGCCGAACATGCCGACGACAAGGAACCACAGGCTAAAACCGGTCAGTGCGGTTGATCTCAGGTACAGCCTCCTCTGAGTGGGCGTTAAAGCCGGCACACCCACAAGCGCAGCGGCGATGAGGTCATACTTGTGTGCGGTTTTCACCGTTGTGTCCTTTCGCCAACGAGCGGTGGCGATGAGATTTTGTGTGCAGGCGATTTTCATCGTTGTATCCTTTCGGTGATGTTTCGTGACCTACTTTCCACCGCTCGCATTTCCCGCTCGTTCCGAAGGCCCGCCATGCACCAAACGGCCATCGCCGCGTGAAGGACCACGGCCGGCCAGAGGCCGATGCCGGAGAGCCCCAAGCCGGTGCCGGTATAACCGAGCACCGCGACGGCGCCGGTGTTGTAGAGCAACATGGCCGCGACCAATCCTCCCGCTACGCGGTTCTGCGCGTCGTTGCGCGCCAGCCAGCAGGCGAGTGCCAGCGCCAGCAGCGCCGCGCCGGCCAACCGGGCCACCACCAAGCCGCCGGGCGTGTCGAGAGATGTACCGAGCAGCACCGACGCCATCACCGATGGCGCGATCATCAGCCCCAGGCCGGCGCCCAGCTCAATCAGGGCCGTCACGATGAGCAGCGTTCTCATCACATCATACTCAACCTATCGCCCCGTGCCCCTCGAACATCTCGAACTTCGGGAGGCACTCAATGGTCATCCTGTGAATTCCAACGGACACTTCCCTTGCCAATTGCCAAATCTCAAGCTTCTTATAGCTCATCACCCACCCTCATTCGGGATTCGTGATCCGGGATGCGAGATTCGCGATCCGAGATTCGAGATTTGCAGTGCTTGATCCGAGATGCGTGATTCGCGATTCGGAATATCTCGCATCCCGCATCCCGTTTCTCGCATCTCGCAACTCGCATCCCGTATCTCGTATCTCGACAGTTACTTTGTGAGGGTCAACGGCTGCGTCAACGTCACGTCCGCCACCGTACCGGCAGGAACCTTGAGGTTATTTCCTGGTCCCAGCAGCCCCACGCCGGCGCCGATCATGGCCCCTTTGCCGGCGCCAGACCCCCCGTCAACAGCTCCCCCGATGAGCGCGCCGGCAGCGGCTTTCCGAACAACCTTGCCCCCCTCGCTCTCAGCGCCGATGTGGCCGGTCGCGATCGGCACGAGCTGGTCGTTGATACTCAAATCGGTGAAGGTCATCATGATCGCCGCCTTGCCGACGCGCCTTCCGCCGATTGATTCCGTCACCGTGCCGAATACCTTGGTCCCCTTGGAGACGATGACTGATCCGCCGCTCGCGAGATCGGTGTCCAAGACGCCGGTCACCCGGCTCCCCTTCTTGTGCGACGCCGTGCTCACGTCATGATCCAGCTTGACCATGAGCCGCGTGCCCACCGGCAATGTCCCTGCCGCAGTCTGCGCCCCCGGAGCAGGGGTAGGCGCCGCGGGGGCTGGCGCCGATGCGGCGCGAGGCGAGTTGAAGGTGACGGACATGATGTCGGTGATGGCATAGGTCTGAACCACGCCCCCAGCCTCGACGACGACCGTCGCGTCGTTTCCGCCCTTGAACAATCCCTGCACGACCCGGCCGTCCTTGAGCATGATGGTATCGGCGCCGGCGGGTCCGGCTGCGAACAGCACTGCGACCAGACCGGTTTGCACAATAGTCCTGATTCTTTTCCTGTCATAAGCTCCGAGAGAGAACCGGTTCATGGCTGTGCTCCTTTCATGTGGTTCATTCGGTCGCGTTCACCCGCGTGCCGAAGGCACGCAACGCACCAGCCGGCCATCGCCGCGTGAAGAAGTACTGCCGGCCAAAGACCGACGCCGGAGAGTCCCAAATCTAGACCTGCAAAACCGAGGACCGCAACAGCGGCCGCGTTATAGAACAGCATGGCCGCGACCAGCCCCATGGTTGCGCGGCTCTGTGGGTCGTTACGCGCCAGCCAGCAGGCGATGCCCAGCGAGAGCAGCGCCGCCCCCGCCACACGGGCCACCACCACTCCGGGCGTGTCGAGCGATGTGCCGAGCAGCACCGGCGCCAGCACCGACGGTGCGATCACGAGCCCCAGGCCGGCTCCCAGCTCAATCACTGCGGTCGCGATGAGTAGCGTCCTCACGGGAATATCTGTTTCCAGTCTTGCTTCATATCCCACCACGGTCCCGGCGTTCGCCGTCGCTTCGCGCGACTATTGGGCCGGAATGGTGATCAAGGGCAGCTTCTCGTTGCCGCCGGTGTCCGCCAGCGTGAAGAAAAACATGATCGCTGTCATCGCGCGCTTCGTTTGCCGGGCTTGAGCCGCTCCGGCTCCTTCCGCCACTACATCGGGGAATCCTGGACCGTCGGTCCGGCGACGCTGGCGGAGGGCGTTGGCGGAAAGGGCAACACGGAGCCGTCGTCGGCTGCCTGAGCTACGTCCGCTGTGAGCCAGCACGCAAGCGAGCGCGGCGGCGATGAGGATCGGCGTGTGGGTGGTTGTCATGGTTCTGACCTTTCGGTGGTTGGCAGGATTTTCCCATTAGGAGACTCCACGAAGGTGTTTTATCTTTTCAAAATCACATATTGAAATGACCTGAATGCGTTCACCCAAGTCATAATTTTCTTTCCCAGGGTAAATAACGAATAATTTTTCTAACTTTAAATCATGCACGGCAATTCGCATGGATGGTGTGAGGCTTGGACGATCACTGAGCTTGATCTCAAAGCCAATTTTTCTTCCATTCTTAAGAAAGAGAAGATCCAATTCCGCCCGATTATGGGTTGCCCAAAAATAGGCGGCATCCGGTTGTACCTGTTTGAATAAGTCCTCAATCACATATCCCTCCCAGGACATCCCGCGCTTCGAATGATCTCTAAAGTCTTTCTCGTTTTGAATTCCAAGCAGCAAGTGTAAAAGTCCTGAATCACGGACATACACCTTGGGCGCCTTCACCTGTCGTTTGCCAAGATTTTCGTGCCATGGCTGAAGCTGACGCACCATCAAAAGATGATCCAGATAATCCAGATATTTTCGTACCGTCGGCTGGCTCACTCCGAGCGATGACGCGGGATCAGCCGCGTTCCACATCTGACCATGGCTGTGAGCCAGCATCGTCCAAAATCGGCGGAACATTGGCGCCGGTATGTTGAGTCCCATCTGTGGGACATCCCGCTCAAGAAACGTTTGAACAAATTCCTTACGCCAGGCGTAACTGATTGCATTGGTGCCGGCAAGAAATGACTGTGGAAATCCCCCACGGAACCAATGTGTTTTTAGTTTGCGATGCGTCGCCTCTTTGAGCGAAAAACCGCTCATGAAAATCGTTTCAACCCTTCCGGCAAGGGACTCGGACGACTGTTTTAAAAGCGCCGGACTTGCACTGCCTAAAATTAAAAACTTGGCAGGCAATGGTTTGCGGTCTGAAAGCACGCGCAATAATGGGAACAGCTCCGGTTTACGATGAATTTCATCAATCACGACAAGTCCGCGAAGCCCCGCGAGCTCCGATTTGGCGTCTTCAAGACGCACCAAATCATCCGTGTCTTCCAAATCAAAATAATTCTTCTTCTCCGCAGATAAAAACTGCCGAGCAAGGGTTGTTTTGCCGCATTGACGCGGCCCCAGCAACACCACAACTCGGCTACGCTGAATCGCTTTTTGAACGTGTTCGATCAATTGTGGCCGTTTAATCACGACGGGAGTGTACCATGAAATATGAAACTATATATTTCAATTTTCATTATGTAATTTCACGGACCTGAAACAGCCCCGATCAGAAATCAAACCCCAATGCCAAATTCAGGCGGACATCATTTTTCTTCGGCACCACGCCGTCGGCCCCCGGGTTGTGGATATGCGGTGCGATCCCAGATTAACGACATGTCGAAATCGAACACCCGGGTCAAGGCGGTCAACGCGAAGTTCCCAATCAGCAGAACCGCAGCGAGGCTCGCACGGGTCTTCGTGACATTCGGCAGTTCTTCGCCCTGGCCACCGCGATCAGAACAATAGGACCTTGATCAGGTAGTCCACGACCTTCTCGAGCGGAACCATCGTCAGCGTGAGCGGCAGCAACGGCGCGGCCGTCACCACGGCGAGCCGCAGCACCACCTCTTTCCCGAACGGCACCCGCCGCATCTCGCGCACCACCGCGTAGCTGTTCCCGAGGTCGGCCAGCGACTGGATATCGCTGCTGCCCAACAGGCCCTCGTCCTTCGGCGCGCCTCCGCGGATCCACTTCGCCTCGAATTCCCGCACGTACCGGTTGACCAGCGAGCCGTACTCGCGCCGGCCCTGCCGCCACGCGCGCGTGAGGTGCGGCGTGAACAGGACAAGCGGGCTGAGGATGACCAGCACGAAGAAGGACACAAAGGCGACGATGTCGAGCTTGAAGGCCAACAGGCTCTGTCCCTCGAAAAAAATCCGGTTGGCGATCATCCCGGCGAGCAGGACGCCGTGGGCGAACAGGATTGCCTCAAAGGCGTAGGCGGTGTTGTCCAGAAACCCCATTCCACCGGTTCGATCCGCGTGGGTCGGTACGAGGTGCAGGTTCAATCGCGAAACGCGCCACACAAACCATATCCAGACGAAGAACCGCAGATACCACTGAAAGAAGATGAACTGAAAAAGCGGAATGCTCACAAAGACGTACCAGGACCCGGCGAGCGTCAGGGTGAGGCCCGCGCCCTCCGGGTGTGCAGACCAGGTCGCGGAATCAAGCGCGACTTGGGTTCTCCACAGCCACTGTCCCACCGTATAGACGAATACCGCCAACCCGCTTTGCACGATGACCGAGTTGACCACCCGCATGACCGAGTCGATCGCCGCGCGGAACGCCGGTCGATCTTCGGGAATCACGATGCCCCGGTCCACGAGCTGGTGGACCACGGATTGGAGCCGATTATGGGAGATCCGATCGGCGATGATCAGCACCGGCAGTGCAAGCAGATATCGGAGGTGCGCCTCGAAGTCGTACAGGAACGGAACCGTGATGGAGCCGCCCAGCGCGTGACCTTCGAGCGCCGACAGCAGCAGCAGCGGTAGCCACGCGATCAGGGCAATAAGTGCGACTCGTCGCCCCGCACGCCCTAGTTGGGGATCGGCGACCCCCGTCCGCAGGCACAGCCGATAGAGCGGCCCCTGCACCAGCGAGAACTCGGGCAACTCCTGGGAAGGCTCAGGATGAGTCATTCGCGGCTCCACACACGGTAGGTGATATCGTCCATCATTGATGCAGGTGCCCCCAGGGTCCCGCCTTTCACCGTCGCTTCGCTCGGCACATTCATCTGGTGTGGTTCGCACGCCTATTGCGCCGGAATGGTGATCAAGGGCAGCTTCTCGTTGCCGCCGGTATCCGCCAGCGTGAAGAAAAACATGATCGCCGTCATCGCGCGTTTCGTTTTCCAGTCGCCGTCATCGATCCAGAACCAATAGTCGCGGTAATACACAGCGGCAAACGCGTCTACCGGCTTGTCCTTTCCGCTGTGAATTCGCACCACGTCCCGCCGGGTCTCCGCGGAGGCGTTTTCGAAGTTGGGCAGCGCGCGGTGGGCCTTCAGGTGCGCCTCGGGCACGTCCAGATAGCTGGCGAACGCTCCCATGATTTGTAGCATCGAGCGGCTGTTGACAGCCAGTTCGCCCTCCGCCCCACGCCCCGGCGAATAGGTGAGCACGAACTTTTGCCCCTCGGCGGGCATCTTGAGCAACCGCCGGACTTCTGCCGCCTTTTCCAGGATGTCGGCGGGCACGTCCTCACGCCGGAAGAACACGACGCCGGTTGAGCCTTTGGCCTTGTCCTCCTCCACGCGCATCCCGACAGCGCCAGCGGCCTGCACCTCGCGCAGCAATTCCAGCGCGCGCACAAACTCCGGGTCCGCCTCCCGCACCGCGCCGCCCGTCGTCGAACGATTGCGCACCCCGTTGAGCGACTCGACGGTCAGGCCCAGAATGAAGTTCGCCGGGTAACCCGATTGCAGCATAAAGAAAATGTTCTTCGGATCAATCGGCGTGATCAACCCGCGCAAAAACTTTTCCCCGGTCATCGGCACGTAGGTGATGGTGGGCCGGTCGGTGTAGATGGCCTGCGCCCCCGCCGACATAAAATTGCCCTGGATCGCATTTTTGGACGAGACGGTGCCGCCGACGTTCACGCCGGTCTGCAACGAGTAGCCGGCGACGATGGACGCCACGTCCACAAACACCGGCAGGTCCATGTAGCGCAGCTTGACGATGTTCAGCAGCGTCTGCTGTTTCCACGAATCGGCGATGGCCGTGCTGTAGTCGAAACGGTCCACCGTCATGGTCTTGGGACCGAGGTGCGTGCAGCCGGCGAACAGCGCCGCCGCGAGACACAGGCTCAGTTTCGTTGCAGCGAGGCCATGGAAGCGGCGCGCGTCGGCCAGGAGGTTTGGTGTGCGTGTGGTTTTCATGGTTGTGTCCATTCAGTTGTTGATTGGTTTGGCCATTTCACTTCGGCGGAGTGTAAGGATCAGGCGTGCCCATCGGAATGAGCGGATACTTTTTCACGCTCTGCTCGAACGCGCCCACGATTTTCAGAACCGGACCAACCACCCACGAATCCGCCGTTGGCTTCTCTTCGCGCGGATCGGTGTAGAGGTTGTAAATGGTCGGCGTAGGGTTCTTGACCGGCGGATCGAACATGGTGTCCTGGCGCATGAAATGCAATTTCCAGTTACGCCACTTCACTGCTTGCAAACGTTCTGCTCCCCAGACTGGGAAACCTTCCCGCGCCGACTTTTCGGTCTTGCCGAGGAAAAAGGCAGACTGATCAATGCTGTCGAACGGCCGATCCATGGGTACTTTGGCACCGCTGAATCTGGCGAGTGTCGCAAATAAATCCACGCCATGCACAATCTCGTTGCTTACGCGTTCGGCGGCGATCTTACCGGGCCAGCGAATCAGGAAGGGCACGCGAATGCCGCCCTCGAGTGCGGTGAAATACGCGCCACGCCAAGGGCCGGCCCAACCGTCCCAAGGCTTGAGGAATTAGGCCCCATTGTCGCTGGTGAAGATGAAGATCGTGTTGTCGCGCACGTTCGCCTTGTCTACCGCGTCGAGAATCTGGCCGACGTTGGCATCCATTTCGGCAAGCATGTCCGCCCAGTCCCCGTTGCCGGTCTTGCCGGCGAAGGCAGGATTCGGCAGTGTGGGCAAGTGCGGCTGAGTAAGCGCCACATAGGCGAAGAACGGCTTGCCGGACTTGGCCCCCCGCTCGATGAACGCGACCGAGCGCCGGGTGATTTCCGCATCAATGAGTCGCCGCTGCACCACATCGTAAATTCCCAACTCGCGGCTCTTCTCGCTCTTCTTGCCTTCCATCATGTGTTCCGCCGGCATAATGTCGGAGGACCATCCGGGCGAAGTTGGCCAGAGCGATTCATCCGTCGTGCGCGGGATGCCGAACCACTCGTCGAAACCCTGGTCGTTGGGCAACCGTCCGTCGTGACTGCCGAGATGCCACTTACCGTAGTAGCCGGTCGCGTAGCCCGCGTCCGACAGCGCCTCGCCGATGGTCACTTCCCACTGCGTGAGGCCGTCGGCCACACCGCCAAACGGCACGGAATGGGTGCCCGAGCGGATCGCCCACCGGCCGGTCATCAGGCTGGAACGGCTCGGCGTGCACTGCGTCTCCATGTTCATGTTCAGCAGGCGTAGGCCCTCTTTGGCGAGACTGTCAATGCGCGGGGTGGCTGCGCCGCGTGTGAGTCCCCCGCCGTAACTGCCGATTTCGCCGTATCCAAGATTGTCGGTCAGGATGAAGACGATGTTGGGTTTGTCCGCTGCGTGGGCAGCGGTCGAGGTGATGAACGCCAGCACGCCAACGAGCGCGGCGGCGATGAGGCTTTGGTCGTTTTTGGTTTTCATGGTTGTGTCCTTATCAGTGATTGATTGGTTTGTTCACTTCACCTTTTCGATGTCCGGTGGCGGCCAGCGCGTTGTCGCACCACGGCGTTCATAGCTGTGACCACGGCAGGGCAGTCACCCGGTCGGTGAGCGCCAGCGGGGCAGAGCAGCGGCAAATGACGTAGCCGTGCCGGGCACGTTTCGGGTGTTCGTCCAGAAACGTCAGCAGATGTCGCGCGTCGCCGGACGTAGGGTGCTCGGTCCATTTCACTTCGATGGGAATGAGCCGGCCGGCGCGGGCAATGATGAAATCCACTTCCGCGCCCGCCTTGGTGCGCAGGTAATGCAGTTTGCCGCCGCCCAGATATTGCAGACGTTTCCACAACTCAATGCCCACCCATTGCTCAAACACGGGTCCGGGATTCGCTCGGATCGCGGCGGCTTCCAACGGCAAATCGGCAGCGGCATTGCGAACGCCGACGTCGAAAAAGCAAAACCGCTCCGTGGACAGCAGGCTCTTGCGCGGACTCCCAGAAAATGCCGTCACCCGAAACCCGAGGAACATGTCTTCGAGCAACTGATAGTAGGTCTTCACCGTCGGCAGGCTGACCCCGGCCTCGCGGGAAATCCCGGCGTAGTTGATCATCCGGCCGGACTCGGCGGCGGCCAGTTGCAGGAACCGGGAGAAGGCCGGCCAGTTTTTCACCAGCGCCTCGCGCCGCAGCTCCTCCTCCAGATACACCACCGTGTAGGCGCGCAAGAGATCGGCGCGATGAGCATGAGTGGCGGTCGCCACGCCGGGCAGCTCGCCAAATGTGAGCCGCTCGAACAAGTCGGCGGCGGCGAACCGACGCTCATCCACCGCCCCGCGCGCGGGCATCGGCAACGGCGACTCGGCCCGCATCTTCCCGGCGCCGGCCGGCGGGCGCTCCGCCAGCAGCAGCGGATACAAATGATGCAGGAAACTGCGCCCCGGCAGCAGGTTCGCGCCCGTCACGCGTAGCTTGCGGGCGGAACTGCCACACAACACAAAACGCCACCGACGCTTGTCGGAATCGTAGAGATGCTGCACCGCGTCGAAGATCGCCGGCACGTTTTGCGCCTCGTCCACCACGACCGTCGCGGGGCGTCGCGATTTCGGCAGCGCCCGGCACCGCTGGACGAGCAGATCGGGGTTGCGCAGGTATTCGGCGCGTTCGGCGGGCCGGGAGAAATCCAGCCAGACCGGCGGCTCCGGCAGCAGTTTGTGCAGCAACGTGGACTTGCCGGTCTGGCGCGCACCGAACACGAGATGCACGTATGGCGCGGCAAGTTTCTTCTTCCACAGCGGTTCGACCCAGCGACCAAACATATTGCCTGCTTTATAAACGCCCGACTATTCTAATGTCAACAATCTGATCGGTCCGCTCGCTTTAGACGACAAGGAGCGCCAACGCGCCAACGAGCGCGGCGGCGAGGAGGGTTGGTCTGACCGTGGCTTTCATGTCTGTTTCCTCCGCTTCAGACTGATTCACTTCGGGAACAGAAACGTGACGCCGGCGCGAAGGCCGAGACCCTCCGGCCCGTTGTCCGGCGACTCGACCCAGTACCGCGCGCCCGCAAAAACCTGGAGGATCTGCGGGCCGACTTTCAGCAACTGCGACACCGTCGCATTCACCGGCACCGACCATTGGTCGTTCTCCCAGTCGTAGGTGGACTCCGTGTTGAGACCGAGAGTGGTTTTGGTCTTCGTGATGTAGGAGATAAACGGCTGTACGAAACTCAGGCTGATGTCTGCGCGGTCATCCTGGCCCGTGAGCGACCAGATCTGATTGGCCAACAGGCCGTAGGTCCAGCCGTTCTTCTGTTGCAGCGCCAGCACCGTCGGCCCCGCGCCCCACTTGCCGCCGCCGAGCACGTCGTCGGACGCCGTGGGATAGAGTCCCACCGGGCCGACCGCCAGAATCCACCCGCCGACCGGTTGCTTGGGAGAGAAGAAGAAACTCTGCACGATGTCGCCCAGGCCCGACTCACTGGAGCCCGGGGGCACGTTATCGGCGTTCACCAACGGCACAATCGTCCGCGTGATGAGGTTCCAATCCTCGTTCAGCGAAAACGGCCAGACCGGCTGGACATTCAGCACGGACTTGGATCCTTCATCGTTCGGGCCGATGTTCTCGTCGTAGTTGTACTGTAACGGCACGCTGATGAGCGCCGCCACCGGGTTCGCCAGTTTCTTCGCCAGCTCCGCCGCCTCGTCCCCCTCCTGCGCCTCTGCACCGGCGGCGACGGCCAGCACGCCAACGAGCGCGGCGGCGATGAGGTATTTTATGCGTTTGGTTTTCATGGTTGTGACTTCTCCTTGGTCGATTGTTTCAAAATGCAGCGACGCGTTGGATGACCCAGAACATGGCGACACTGCCGATGGCATACGGAGGAATGCGCCAGGCCCACGCCGGCTGGAAGAAGTCGGTGAACATCCCGATGACGTTCGGCGGGGCATACACGACAAGTGGCCCGGTTTCCTTGAGGTCGAGGTAACTCATCGAGTAAATCACGTCGCAGTTCGGCGTGGGTACCCAGGTCTTGGCGTTCATCCGGTCTTTCCAGATCGGCAGCACGTTGTAGCCTTTGCCGAACTTCGCCTCCGAGCCGTCGCGCATGCCGATGGTATTCAAGATGGGCAGCGTCTGCATGTAAGCCTCTATGCCCCGCTGCTGGAGGCGCTCTTGATTCAACTGCTCGACGGCCGCCCGATCCGGCCAGGTGCCGTTATACATTTGCTTCACGAGCGGTGGCATGTCGCCTTGCGCCTGCACAACGGTGGTTGTGAAAGCCAGTGCGCTGACGAGCGCGGTGACGAGGAGAGTTTTTGTTTTCATTTTTGTGATTTTCATTGTTGTCTCCTGTCTTTGGTTGATTGGTTTGGTCATTTCACTTTCACTCGGTTTGCACATTCACTTCGGCGGCGTGTAAGGGTCCGGCGTGCCCATCGGGATGAGCGGATTGTCTTTCATGGTCGCATTGAACGCGCCCACTATTTTCAACATCGGAGTCACCACCCAAGTATCCACGGTCGGCTTCTCCTCGCGCGGGTCGGTGTAGAGGTTGATGATGAAGGGAATCCCAAGCTTCACCGGCGGATCGTACATCGTGTCCTGCCGGTAGAAGTGCAACTTCCAGTTGCGCCACTTCACGGCGGTCAGGCGGTCCGCGCACCAGATGGGGAAACCCTCGCGGGCCGACTTCTCGGATTTGCCAAGCAGGAAATCGGACTGATCCACGCTGTCCATGGGCCGATCGTTGGGCACCTTGGCGCCGCCAATCCTCGCGAGTGTCGCGAACATGTCCACGCCATACACGATCTCGTTGCTGACGCGCCCGGCGGGCACCTTCCCCGGCCAGCGGATCATGAACGGCACGCGAATCCCGCCTTCCAGCGCGGTGAAATACTGGCCCCGCCACGGACCCGACCAGCCGTCCCACGGCTTGACGAATTCCCCGCCGTTATCGCTGGTGAAAACCACGATGGTATTGTCGGCGATGCTGAGTTTGTCCACGGCATCAAGCATCTGCCCGACGTTGCTGTCCATCTCGGCCAGCATGTCCGCCCAATCGCCGTTGCCCGTCTTGCCTTTGAAAGCCGGGTTCGGTTCGGTGGGCAGATGCGGCTGGGTCAGGGATGCATACATGAAGAACGGCTTGCCCGCCTTGGCCTGCCGCTCCATGAACGCCACCGAGCGCTTGGTGATTTCGGCATCGATGAGCCGGCGCTGAACGATGTCGTAGTCCTTCAAGGCAACACTCTTCCCGCCTTTTTTGCCCTCCATGATCTTTTCCAGCGGCACAATGTCCGGCGAGTAGCCAACCGAGGATGACCACAACGCCTCATCCGTCGTGCGCGGGATGCCGTACCACTCGTCGAAACCCTGATCGTTCGGCAGACGGCCATCGTGGCTGCCAAGATGCCACTTGCCGTGCAACGCCGTGGCGTAACCGGCCGCAGAAAGTGCCTCAGCCACCGTAACTTCCCATTGGGTCAAGCCTTCGGGCACGCCACCAAATGGAACCGCATAGGTGCCGGAGCGGATGGCAAAGCGGCCGGTCATGAGACTGGAGCGGCTCGGCGTGCATTGCGTCTCCATGTTCATGTTCGTGAGGCGCAGTCCTTCACTGGCGAGCTTGTCGATGCGCGGCGTAGGCGCTCCCCGCGTGGCTCCGCCGCCGTAGACGCCCAATTCGCCATAGCCCAGGTTATCCGCCAGGATGAAGAGGATGTTGGGTTGCTTGTCCGCTGCTTGGGCCGGAGCGAGGATGCCGAATACTGCCAGCGCGCAAACGAGCGCGGCGGCGATAAAAATTCGGGTATGGAGGGTTTTCATCGTCGGACTCCTCAGTTAATTTCAAAAATCATCAGACCGCACCCGCCGATGCGACACCCCGCGGAAGGCTTCGGGGTGCAAGCGGGTGCGGTCCGATGTTCTAATTTAAGTCAGTGTTTCCGTCAGCCCGGCTTAGTGGGCCTTCGACAATTCCTCGATCTGCTTCTGCATCTTCGAGAGGTTGAACGAACCCGCCGTCGCGCTGGGCGGATAGTCCTTCATGGTCAGGAGGAACTTGGCGGCTACTTCGACCGCCGGCCCGATCAGGAACACCCGGTCGAGCAGCCAGTCGTTGTAGGTGTTCGAGTGGTGCTGCGCCTTCTCGAACGGATCGCGGCGCA
>CAZMYW010000020.1:0-61802 GCA_964570625.1 uncultured Nitrospirota bacterium
TGATCGCCGCCGTCAGCGTCGTCTTCCCATGGTCCACGTGTCCGATCGTCCCCACGTTCAAATGCGGCTTCGTCCGCTCAAATTTCGCTTTCGCCATGTACAGGCCTCCTCAAATCCGAAGGGCAACAGCTACCGCGGGTAAGCCCTCGACCGGGATCGAACCGGTGACCTCTTCCTTACCAAGGAAGTGCTCTACCGACTGAGCTACAAGGGCATCTCCGATCCGGCTGAGCCACCGTGACTCACTGAAATGATTTCGACCGCCTACGCCGTTCGGGGTGGAGCGGGAAACGGGATTTGAACCCGCGACCCCCAGCTTGGAAGGCTGGCGCTCTACCAGCTGAGCTATTCCCGCGTCACATGTCCGGACCTCGGCACAGCCTCCGACGTTGAGAGTCGTGACTGCGTGACACCGTCCGCTCTGCGGGGTGGGGAGGGGAGGGTTCGAACCTCCGAAGGCCGAAGCCGACAGATTTACAGTCTGTTCCCTTTGTCCACTCGGGAACCTCCCCTCAGCGCGTGCGTCGCGCCGCGCTGGCCCTGCACCCCAGGGCCGAGCAGTGAGACGCCTCTGCCCTTCTTCCGCAGTCACCATCATGGAGCTGGCGAAGGGAATCGAACCCCCGACCTGCTGATTACAAGTCAGCTGCTCTACCAACTGAGCTACGCCAGCGTCTTCGAGGTTCGGGAGTGACATTTACAAACACACAGTCCTCTGCTATCAATACATCCGTCGTTCGGGTAACGCCTGTTTCATCACCGGAGGGTCGATATCCAAGAAGATTAAACACGTCATTATAGGAATCCACTTTTGCCTTGTCAAGGGATTCGCACCGGGCGACGGATCCCCGGAGCCTCACGCAGGGAGGATGACCAACCTATGACCGATTCCATCGCACAAACGACCCGGTTCCGCATCCACGAACTGTTCGCCGCCGTCACCGTGGCCGCCACAGTGGTCTTCGGTCTGTCGTCGCAACCCGCACACGCCGCAAAATACGACGTGACCATCCCGAACACCCTCAGCCAATCTGAGTTTCACGACCTCAGCGAACAGATCGGCATTGCCCTAGCCTATCGCCCAGTGGCTCCGGCCGCGCCGTTGGGCCTCCTCGGATTCGACATCGGCTTGGAGTTCATGGCCGTGGATATCGACGAAAGCGAGGCGTTCTGGACGGAGGTTAACGCAGACCTCCCCAGCTACCTCACCTTCCCCAAACTTCACGCCCAAAAAGGGCTACCGTTCGGATTCGACGTGGGTCTGGTCTACACACAGGTTCCGTCCAGCAATATCGTGATGTACGGTGGCGAGTTGAAGTGGGCCATTCTCAAAGGCACGGTCGCCACGCCGGCGCTCGCGCTCCGCGGGAGCTACACCACGCTTTCCGGTGTCGACAATCTGGATGTCTCAACGTACGGCGCTGACCTCTCGGTCAGCAAGGGGTTCGGCCCGTTCACTCCCTATGCCGGCATCGGTCAAATTGCGATCAACACCAGCAGCAGCGCGTTGTCGTCCGCCGGTCCTGTTCTCCAGGACGAGTCAATTTCTGCGACCCACGGGTTCATCGGCGCAAAAATCAGTTTGCTCATGTTGAGCTTCGTGGCAGAAGCGGATTTTGCCGCGATTCAGGCGTACAGTTTCCGGATCAATCTGAGCTTCTAGCTGAAACCGCCACCGGGCGCGGCGCACCCGGTGGCGGTTTCAAAAACCTTCCTCTTCGAACGATCTACGACCGGTAAAACTGCGCGATCGAGTCGACGACGAACGCTTGCTGCGTCTCGGTCAGTTCGGGGAAGATGGGCAGCGCGAGCGTTTCTGCCGCGGCTCGCTCGCTTTCCGGGAAGTCCCCCGGAGCATACCCAAGGTGGCGGTAACACGGCTGCAGGTGCAGCGGAATAGGGTAGTAGATCTCCGTCCCAACCTCCCGGGTCGCTAAGAACGCCTTGAGGTCGTCCCGCCGCTTCGAACGGATGACGAACTGATTGAACACGTGGCCCTCGGTCGCGTCGGGCACCGCCAAGAGATCGACGAGCCCCGCGTCGGAGAAGAGCGCGCGGTATCGGCGCGCATTGCGCCGACGCGCTTCGGTCCATGCGTCCAAGTGCCCAAGCTTCACGCGCAACACCGCGGCCTGGAGCGCATCGAGTCGGCCGTTGATGCCGATTTCGACGTGTTCGTAGCGGCGCTCGCTCCCGTGAACCCGCAAGCGGCGGATCGTGGACGCGCGCTGGTCGTCGTTGGTCGTGACCAGACCGCCGTCGCCGAACCCGCCCAGGTTTTTGGACGGAAAGAAACTGAACGCGCTGAACGCGCCGACTCCCCCGACCCGCTTGCCGTGCACCGACGCTCCGATCGCTTGCGCCGCGTCCTCGATGACTACAAGATCCTCTTCCCTAGCCAGTTCCATGATGGGATCAAGGTCCATCGGCCGGCCGAAGAGATGCACGGGGATCACGGCGCGGGCCTTCGGTGTCAACACATCGCCGAGCTTCGAGACATCCAGGCAATACGTGGACGGATCGATATCCACGAAGACCGGTTTCGCGCCCAACCGTGACACCGATCCCGCCGTCGCGAAAAACGTGTAGGGGGTGGTGATCACTTCGTCACCGGCCTTGACGCCGGCCGCCATCAAGCTGAGCAGCAGCGCGTCGGTCCCCGAGGACACGCCGATCGCGTGCTCGACTCCCAGGTACTTGGCGATCTCGCGCTCGAACGTTTCCACCTGGGGTCCGAGAACGAAGCCCTGCTCTTCGCAGACCTGCTGGATGATCTGCAAGACGTCGGGTTTCAGCTTCTGATACTGGAGTTTGAGGTCTAGGAGGGGGACTCGCATCGCCGCGGATTGTAGCAAGCGATCCCAGGGGTGTCAAACGTGTGCTACCCGCCCGAAGGGTGGTGTGTCGATGACCGTTCACCGCACATGACGTGTGGCGAAGCAACCTGGACGACACCGAACTAGTTGGTGTTGGTATAGAGGATGAGCCGTGTGACTAGAGCGTCTGAGTAAACCCACCCAAGAAGCAATCGTCTTGATTGACCACCGTCGGCGGTGCAGAGAAACTGGCCCCCAGCGGAGCGCCGACCAGGTCGAACACATACCGGATCACTCCGATGTCGGAATCAATACAGTAGACACGGTCTCCGCGGCGATGCTTGGTCACGGCCGTGAAGGAGATCGTATCACCGATCGCTTCCAGCGCGCTCCCCGAACTGATCAAATCAACCGTGCCGCTGCCGTCAAAGTCCACGCGATCGACGCAAATAGGATCGCCGGAACAGCCGGTGCCAGCGGTGGAATAGTACTGCTCGTGCTCTGTGTAGAGAGCGGTTTCAACGGTCCGAACTTCACGAATGTCACTCAGCGCCGTGGCGTTAAATGCCTTGACGCGGTATGCCGCCAGTTGCGGGATCCCGATGGCCGCGAGAATGCCCACGATGGCGATCACGATGAGTAGTTCGACCAGGGTAAAGCCGTTGGCTGACCCGGCCCCAAGGGAATCCCGGAGGGAACGGTTACTCGGCACGGTGCTGGCTCTTGGCGGTCTCGCGCAGAAAGATCTCTTCAAGGGATTCTCTTTTCGGGATTATCGACTGCAACCCGACGTTCTCTTTTTTCAATAGCTCAAGCACAACGTAGAGTGTGTCGTGATTCACGCAGATGTCAACCGTCCGTGTACTCCTGACAACCGGGGTGCCCGCGCTGAGGAGTTGTGTTTCCAAGGGTTTGGGAAGATCCACCACCGTCACAATCCACGCGTTCGGTTCGCGCTGTTCCCTATTCACCAACGAGCCGACGTACCGGAGGGCTCCGCCTGCGATGATCCCCACCCGATCGCAGAGGTGCTCGACGTCAGGGAGAATGTGGGTGCTGAAGAACACGGTCCTGCCTTCGTCATGCAAGCGCCGAATCACGTCGGCCACCAGATGCCGACCCAAGGGGTCCAACCCCGACATGGGTTCGTCGAGAATGACGACTCTTGGATTTCCGACAAGTGCGAGCGCTAACCCCGCGCGCTGCAACATGCCTTTGGAGTAGGTTCTGAGCTCGCGCGTGCGCGCGTGCGTCAGGTCTACCAGCGTGAGCAACCGATCGATCTCCCCGCTCACCGCAGCCGTTCCGACGCCCGAAACCCGCGCGCCAAACCGCAACAGTTCCTCGGCGGTCAAGTGGTCATACAGGTACGGATTTTCTGGCAGGTACCCGACTTGGGCGCGCACGCGAGGGTCCGAGACATCTTGACCGAAAATCGTCACACGACCGGATGTCGGAAATATGAGGTTGACAAACAGTTTGATTGCGGTGCTCTTTCCGGCTCCGTTGTGGCCGAGAAAACCGAACACCTCGCCTTCCCCGATCTCCAACGTCAGGTCGGTCAGTGCCGCTATCGGTTTCCGGCGCAGGGGATCGGTGAAGACCTTGGTCAGATTCTCGGTTGCAATCGCCTTCATCGGCTGTTCGCGTGGCCTGGTTGTTTGGTCACGGGCCGCGCGACCAGTCGGCTCGTGGTCTGCACCCTCCCGTGTTCATCGAGAAAGAACCGGCCGCCGTAGGGATCCGGCGGGAGTCCCTTCAAAACGCGCCCCTCGACGAGCTGCTCCACGCGCTCAGGCGCCTTGCCGTATCGCTCCTGGTAGACGGCGATTCCTCGCTCGATCAGTGCAATCGCCTTCAGCGCGTCGGCCCGTTGGCTAAGCCGTTGTTTCAAGCGCGGATCGGAGATCGAACCGCCAAGCTCGTCCAAAAAAATAATCGCGGCTTCCGTCCGGCCGGCCCGGGTCGACAGGCGGGCGGCCAGTAGGCCGACGAATTTGTGGCTGTCCGGCAGCCGGGACGCAATCATCAGGTATTCGGCACCTTTCTCGTCGTCATGAAGAAAGTAGAAGTGATTGAATCCCAAATAGAACGGAATCACCCAATCGGACCGGCGGTGGCTGAGCGCTTTTTCGAGCAACCGGTTGGCGTCTTCTACCCGCCCGGCATCCCAGGTCAGCACCATCTCGCCGAAGTGATAGGGATCGAGAAACACCGGGTCAAGAACAGTCGCGGCTTCGAGCGTCTCGGTCAAACGGTCCCACTCCTGCGGCGCAAGGCGCATCCGTTTGTACGTCCGCTCGCCAAAAAAGGTCGTTGCCTTGAGAAGCATCAGATCAGCGGCCAAGCCGTCGAACTGAACGGCCGTGATGCGAAGAATCGGGCCCGGCAGGACGTAGTCGATGGTCCGCGACGGTTCGGAGGCTCGGAAGCCGCCAACGTGCCTGAGCCCGACCACGTGCAAGACCATCAACAGCGCAACCGTGACCACAGCCATCACCGTGCGGACCATCAGGTGAATTCCTTTTTGCTGAACAGCCACGAAGCGATGAGCAGGGCCAACGACGTGTACACCACGCCGTACAACGCGATCCACCCGAGATGCGCGGCATCAAGCGGCAGGCCATGGGCGGCCTGAGATTTGAGGTCGAACGCAGTGAGATTTGGGAACACGTAGTACGCCATCTCGACCAGCCACACGATGGTGGAACTGACTACCGCGCCTTCGGCTCCGGTTTGGAGAAACATCCGCATCTCCCCCACCGTCTCGCCGATGAAATACACTGCCACCGTCAGACCAAGCGTCACGAACGAATTCGACGTCACCGCCGCGAAGAGACAGGCGATCGACGCCAACAGCATCAACATCAACGTTGAAGCGGCCAGAGCGACCAGGACCTTGGGCCAATGCACCACGCCGTAGATGTCCGGAGTCACCACATCGGCGAGCGCGAGCGATCCCAGGGCCATCACGCCCAAGACCGTCATCCCGGTGGCGATCAGGGCCGCCAGTCCCAGAAACTTCCCGACGAGATACTGGGGTCGGGACACTGCCTTGGCCAACACGACGTGAATCGTACGTTTGTCCAGGTCCTTGGCGATGAGATTCGTCCCGAGGAACAGCGTGAGCAGCAACCCACCAAACGCCGCACCGGCCAAGCTGACATCGACCGCAACCTTTACCACGTCTCGCATGAACATATAACTGAACGTGTGGGTACAGAGGAACAGCAGCAATGCTAGGAAGAACACGCCGTAAATCGCTTTCGTCCTCACGCCCTCTTTCCACGTAATCGAGGCGATTCCCCATATGGCGTTCATCGGTTCACCACGGATGGTGCAGGCGAGGCCCTCCCGCAGCGGGGTTCCTGTCGGCCGCGCAATCGGCCCTGTCGAATGAGGTCCAGTGTCGCGGCCCGCACTTCATCCACGGATATGCGCCGCAGACATTCGACGCCGATCGGGCACGGAGGAGTATGGCCGAAGGTGGTACAGGGACTACACGGAAGCCGCGCATCAAGCACCCGATGCGTACCGCCGCGGGGCGCCCATTTCTCACGAATGCCTGCTCCGAACAACGCCACGGTCGGCGTGCCGACTGCTACGGACAAGTGCATCAGTCCGGAATCAGCAGTGACCATCACGTCAGCCTGTGACAACACCTCGGCAACCGCTATGAGCGAGTGAGTTCCCACCAGATTCTGGACCTGGGGACCTCCGACCGAGCTGATCACTCGGCCCTGTTCGATCTCACTCGGTCCACCGACTACGGCAACCCCACAGCCGTCTTGAACCAGCCGCGCGGCCAGTTCGCCGAACCGCTGCTCCCCCCACCGTCGCTCGGGCACACTCGCGCCAGGGAACAGCACCACCGTGCTCCGCGACCGTCGATCGCCAATATCCCGGAGTGGCGCCGAAATACTCAGCACATCATGATCGGAAGACGCAGGAATGTCAGTCACCACTCCAATCAAGTCCAGAAAACTCTTTACTTCGTACCTGGTCTGAGCGTACGACACACGATGTGTCAGTAGCCGCGCGCGCTCATTCGTCGCGAAGCCCACTCGAATCTTGGCTCGCGTCAGAAACGCCATCACGGCGGGCAATCGCTGCCACTGCTCGGTATCAACGACCACATCGTACGGCGTGGTCAGAATTTGGAACAAGTCCCGAATTCGTTCGTAACGATAGGTCGCTGTGACCGCGTCACACAGAGAAAAAACCGAGACGTTGCGGGCCTCGGCGAGCACATCGATCCTCACTGGGTCGGCCGCGATCTTGAGCGCTCGGAGGGCCGGCAATAGGAGGACGGCATCCCCGAGGCCGCCCGGTCGAATTATCAATACCGAACACCCTGGGCCCATCCTGGCCGGAGAAACTGGAGGCGTCGAAGGCCACCGGGTCAATACCCACACCAAGAACCGGCCAATGACGGAATCGAGCGTCTTGAGTAGTCGGATGCGGATAGGACCTCGCGTTCACTTCCTACGTCGGGCCGATCATCGAAACAATGATCAGCGCGCCTTAAACGCTCCTCCCGCGATGAAGCCATCCCGAATCGAATCAGCGATGCCCTGAAACACCCATCGCGCGTATCGACCAACTTGGTAAACGCCGTGTTTCTCCAGCAACTTCATCGACTCGGCCTTCCAGCGTGAGGCCGGACGGGACCACGTGTATGCCACCTGGATCCACGTGGGATCGAGGACTTCGACATCCCCGATCCAGCCCCATTCGCGTAGTTCAGCCACAATCGTTTCGCAGACATTTGACAGATCCTGCTGGTTGGGTTTCGTCCCGCTCCGATACGCGCGTTCAACGTAGATGCTGACCCGCCGACCTTCACTATCCCCGAGATTCGGGAGAAACGACGTGTCGACGTTGCTGTAGAATCCCACGCGGTGAAACCCTGCTCGACTCTTGGGGACGTATACCCAATGGTCCTCCGGACACCGGGGCCCCTTGATTGCGCCGATATTCACGACGAGCACCGAGGTGTACGGATCCGGATCAACACCACACGCCAGGCCGGCCATTTCCATCACGTGCGCCAGTGGTAACGTCGAAATTAGATGGTCGTACCGCACCCCGTCTCCGTCAGCGAACACGACTTCCCGCTTCTGGACGTCGAGTCGAACGACTCGCTTGCCATACTGAATCGCGCAGTGTGAAGCCAGACGACGAGCTAAGCCGTCTAAGCCGTGCTCAGGGTACACAAACGTTACGTTGTATCCCACAGCGGGGGCGTCTCCAAATGCTCCCGTAACCGCTGCGGACAGCATCGCTGGCGATTTATATGCGTCCTGCGGGGCGATATCCCTCCACAGACCGGCCGTGTACAGCTGGTGAAACGGGTCAAAAAACAACTCACACAACGAATCCCCAAACGCGGTCCTGAGCCACTCGGCCATCGTCCCCGTCGCGCCAGACGTGCTCGAGGCCGCGATCATCTCGCTTAATGCTTTGGCGGCCGCAGCCTCGCCCAGGAATCTCAGGTGATTCTGAAGCGGATAGGGCACTGAAAGCTTTGCGTCAGGAAAATACACCGAGGACTTTCTCGCATACGTCTTGACGGGCGCCATTGACCGAAGGGCCTGAAGGACCACAGGGTCTCCACCGAAGATCCAATGTCCGCCTCCGATTTCGAACCGGTATGCCTCGCGGTCTGCCGGGGGAGAGTAGAGTCGCTCGGTGCTTTTCGGATGCATGTAATATGACGAACAAATACCTCCAGGAACATCCGCCGCCTCGTAGACCGGCAAACCGGAGGCCGCCCCCGCAGACAATCCTGTGATACCACCGCCCAGTACGACGGTTCGAGCGCTCATACGCCTCCTCTTCTTCTGAGAATTCGTACCCGCGTCAAGACGAACGTCGGAACCTTGCCCTGTATTGAAAACTTCGCGCGAAAACAATTGGAGTCACCAGACACGCCACCACGCCCGACAACAGAACCGGCACAACCACCTTATAGAGATGACGATAGCTGTGGGCCGAAGGAATCAGACGGGCGTTCTCTGGTAAATACGTATATGACCGTCCTACCGCGAACGAAAATGGCGATGGATCGACTGAAACCACCGCATCGAACCCATCGAACAGAATACCCACAAACACTTGTGTCGTGTAGACTATTCCGCCGAATCGTTTCGATTGGAGAACAAGGCGTTCCGCAAAATGCGGGCGGTACACATCCTCGCGGTCGCTGGCGATCAGCAGGACAGCACGGGCCTTGGGAAAACGTTGCTCGATACAGGTCTTGAGCCCTAACGTTTCCTCCCGGCTGCCTCCGGCGATGACTAAGACCTTCCGAATCGAGTCACCCCCCAATTCGGTTTCCTCGTCTGGCGATAACGCCGGCCGTTGATCCATCCGGACTGGTGAATACTTGCCCCATCGGTTCGCACAAAAGTCTCTCAACGCGGTCAGGGCAATCCTCGCCTCTTCCCTCCGTTGATTCAGTAACAGGAAAATCACCATTTTCAGGTAGTCGGTCAGGTACCGATGAAACAGGCGCAGTCGAGTCAGCGGTGGAGCGTGTTTGGCATACACCAACAGGGCGTTTCGAATGCCGTAGTAAAAGTTCGTGGGAAGCCCACGTCTCCGCTCGGTGAACGACGGGTGGTAGGCCACCGACCGGGGAACGGCCACGACGCGAAAGCCGTGGTCTCGAAACGCCAGACCCCAGTCCATATCGTCCCAAAATAGAAAGAGACGCTCGTCCAAGAGCCCCACCTGTGCAAGCGCGGACGTACGCACCAGAGCCGAGCAGATCGCGACGTAATCGACCTCGCGCGGTGATTCGTCGATCGGACCTCGCCGATTTCGCTCCAAGGGAATCACTCCGATGATGTCCCACCGAAACAACGCCCCCACTTCGACCGTGACGGTTGGTTCCTCACTATCGACGATCCGTGATCCCGCAAGCGCGATCGACTGATCCCCCTCCATGACGTCGACTAGACGCCGCAGGGCGTCCGGTTCGACGAGCGCGTCATTGTCGACAAGCCAGATGTAATCGAACCCGCCGCGATCCAGAACCGCCTGCATTCCGGAGTTAAACCCGCCGGCCCCGCCCCGATTTTCGGCATTGATCACCAGATGCACCTTGGGGTGATGGGCTCGAATCGTCTCGACCGACCCGTCGGTGGACGCATTGTCCACCACGAAAATCTCGTGCGACTGGTAGTCAAGACTACGCAGAGCGCCGAGCAAGGTCATGACGTATGATTTTTTGTTCCAGTTCAAGATCACGATGCCGACACGGGCGGTTTTCGGATTCACGAGTTCACCGCTGCGGGGGCTTCGCTGACTACCCCTTGATGAAGCACGACCACTCGGTCCACCAGGCGCTCCATCAACGGGCGGTCGTGAGACACACAGAGCATGGTCTTCTTCCCACGAAGTGTGTTGATTTTATCGATACACTTTTTTTGGAAGGCGGCATCCGCAACTGCCAACATTTCGTCGATAAGCAGGATCTCCGCCTCGCTGTGAACAGCAATCGAGAACCCCAATCGAAGGCTCATGCCTGAAGAATACTTCTTGATCGGCATGTGGATGAACGACTCCAGCTCTGAGAAGGCGATAATGTCGTCCTTCTTCTTGGAAATCTCCCGCAACGTCATCCCGATGATGGCACCGTTCATATAAATATTTTCAAGGCCGGTCAAGTCAGGATGGAATCCAGCCCCAACCTCGATCAGCGGGGCGACTCGTCCGTTGACGACTACGTCGCCGCGCGTCGGAGTGGTGACTGATGCGATCAACTTGAGCGTCGTAGTTTTGCCGGAGCCATTGGGACCGTACAACCCGACCGATTCCCCTTGTTTCACCGACAGGGTAAGCCCCTTCAGCGCCCAAAACTCACCGTCCCCAAGCGTTTGAGTATATCCGCCTCGAAACAGGTTGACCAGATCGTGCCGTAGCGATCGATGGAACACATCCCGCCGAGAGTACTTCTTCCATACGTCAAACAAACCCATGGCCACGTCAGATGACATCGGCAAACGCCCGTTCCGCGCTGATAAAGAATCGGTGCGCCAGTAAATAGCAGCCTCCCACCACAGCACACACTATGACGAATGACAACAGCGTGATGCCGCGCCCGCCGACCAAGCACTCTCGAATGCTCTCGATCAGAAAGGTCAGAGGGTTCAGCAGCAAGATCTGTTTGACGGAAGGATCGACACGATCCAACGAGTAGACAATCGGCGAGGCGAAGAACAGAAATTGAATCAAGAATCCGGATGCCAATCTGACATCACGATAGTACACGTTCAGACCTGCGAGAAATATCGACACCGAGATCGTAAACAGGACCAACAACGCCCAGAGTGGGAGCACCCACATCATATTCCATGTCGGCGAGACACCGTACACGACCAACAGCGCCACCAGCACCACGGCCCCGATCACCGCGTCGAGAAGCGCCAGAGCGACCCCCGCCAAGGGGATAATCTCTCTCGGGAAATAGATCTTGGTAATGAGTCCGTAGTGATTCGTCAAACTGGGGATGGAGAAATTTACGGATGAGGAAAAAAAAATCCACGGCAACAGACCGGCATAGAAGAAGAGAGCCGGTTGATACTCCGAGAGACGAAGGTCCAGCGTATAGGTAAAGACGAACAAGAAGAGGAGCATCATACTCACGGGCTGAACAAGTGCCCACGCGACCCCAAGGATGGAATGGCGATACCGGATCGTAAACTCTCGCCAGATAAAGATCGCCAACAGATCCTTGAACGGATAGAGGCGTTTTATCATTTTCATGGTGATCTGGTCGCCTATTCAACGGTATTCCGGAGTTCGTTTCGTCGCAAAATTAATCAACCCGATCAGAAATCCCCAGCTAAACAGACTCTGCATTCGCCACTTCAGATTCATCGGCCAAATGGCCAGAGGAAGGTATCGACAGCCATTCAGGAGCAACAGGATCCACACGAGGAACGGATATCGCGACTGCAGCCCAGCGAATGAAAAACCGACTGCGGCGGGCTTTCGGTAGTGATCAACGATCAACGGCGGGTGCAAGTATCCCAGCAGTCCTGAGCGGTGAAACCGCCTGCCGGCGGCCAGAAATCGGATGGTGAGTTCGACATCCTCTTGTCCGATGATACTCGACACAAAACCGCCCAACTCCTCCAGGACCGCCCTGCGATAGGCCGTACAACGATTGGTGGGGAAATAGGGGTCGTGAAACCCATAGCGATTTCTCCAAAAGCAAAAACTCGCCTCCCCGCGTGGAAGCACCGCATCTGCACCGGACACCTCAAATTCCCTGATCAGGTTCGACAAAAAATCAGGTTGAAGGATGATCGTATCGTCATCAAGGAACAACACATAGTGCCCGGCGGTCGCGGCAAGGCCCACGTTCCGCGAATAGCCCATCCTTCCGAAGTTGTCGGATAGCGCGATGTAGTGCGCATTGAACGTCCCGGCAAACCGTCGCCCGACGTCCTTGCCCTGGTTAGTTCCCCCTCGGTCCTCCACCAGAATCACCTCGAACCGATCCCGAGAAAGGTTTTGCTGGGCAAGACACGCGAGGGTGCCCTCCAACAGGTCAATCCGTCCGAAAAAGTTGATCACACAAGAAATATCAAATCGAGGTGAGGTCGGCTCGATGTTCGCGTCTCCCACCAGCGGAAACGGGCATACACGATAGATCCAAGGGAGCACCGACGACCGCACATTCATGATTGAGATCTCTGCCCGCCGAGATGTGGAAGCCGCACTGCCCGATCGCCTATTGCAGGACGAGTGGACCATACATCATCAACGCGACGAGCATCGTCCACAGCCCGAACGTCGCAAACAGCACCTTGTCATGGAGCAGCAACTCGGTCGGATCCGACTCTTGTTTTCTGCTGAGCAAGAATAAATATCTAAACATTCCGAAGGTCGCAAGGGGAACGGTGTAGAACAGCCTGTGATGTCCCTCCGTCGTGTATAACGCGTACGTGAGGAGCGAGGAAGCGGCTGCCGTCCAGAGCACACTTCGAAGGAAGTCCGGCGAGTATTCGAGAAGCGTGACGCGATGCGACGACGCCCACTCCCGAAGAGCGACGACCTCTCCCATGCGTTTACCTGCGGCCATGAACAGGGAGACAAAGAACATGGTCAAGAACAGCCAACTTGAAATCTCGACGCCGAACACTTCACCCCCCGCCAACAACCGGACGATGAATCCGGAGGCGATGAGAAAAATATCAACCAGAAACACGTGCTTGAAATAACACGAGTAGGCCAGACTGATCGCCAGATACCCCAGCACGTATGCGGGAAACCACGGCGAAACTTCGCGCGCCAGCAGCAACGCCCCGGCAGACAGGAGACCAGCCGCTACCGAAGCTATCGGGGTCGAAACGACGCCACACGCAAGAGGCCGGAACTTCTTTCGAGGATGCATCCGATCCGACTCAATGTCCTGTATATCGTTGATGATATAGCCCACGCTCGCCATCAACGACATCGCCAGGAATGCCGGGAGCGCACGCGAAACCGTGAGTGGCCCCATGAGTGTTCCGGCAAAAAACGGAGGAACGAAAAGCAGAAGATTCTTGATCCAGTGCGACAACCGCACAAGATCCGCCACAACCAGGATTGGGTGCCCGGAGACGTGTTCACCCAGAACCGAGTCGCTCTTGACTTCAACCGGATTCTTGACCAGTCGCAAGTTAGCCACGCTGACTCGCCAGTTTTACGACCATTGTTTTCGAGGGAGCCACAAAGAAATCATCCGGGCCGCCTTTCTCGATCGCCCGCTCGAAAGAGGATTGCGCCTTCTTGTATTCTCCAAGCCGGAGATACACCTGACCGATCCGATACCAGACCACCGGGTCTCCGTGGTGCGCGTACGCCTGCTCGTATAACCTGATTGCCGTCCGGAGGAAGTCGTTCGAATTCGGATTTGATTCGTCGTTCGCTCGTCGTACATAATTCGTCGCCAATCTGGAATAGAGCCTGCCTCGCTGTCCACCGCCTTCTATGGCCTGCATCAACAGTCCCTCGGCTTCCTCATGATCATGGTCGACGAACGATGCCATCAGCGCCAAGTTCTCCAACGGTTTGGCGCGGTAGCCGAGTTCAATGGCCTTTTCGAACTGCTCCTTCGCCTCGTCGTACCGTTTCTCTCCCATCAACGCGATACCGTATTCGTTGCGCGCGATCGGGAATTCAGGAGATTTTCGGACCGTGTCTTCCCAGAGGAGAAGCTGTTCTTGCCACACCACATTTCTTAAGTAAGTCCCGACGAAAAACCACCCGCATACTGCGAGGGTCACCGCACTCAGCGCCAACACTGGGTGGGGCACTCGTGAAAACACGAGAGATAGTAACAGAACGGCTAGAATTGAAAACCCCACTGAGGGGAAATACAAGTATCGTTCAGCAACCGAAGTCCAGGCCACCCCCGTCATCGCGACTAACACCGCGGGAGCCAACGCAAGCAGAATCCACCAAATCCAGAACGACTCTTCCGTTCGCTTCACCACCGCCACACACGCGATGCCGACAACACACACCCCAAGAGCAAGGTACATCGGCGATTCAATCGGCCCAATGGCGAAATTGAGTGGAAACGGCAGCACGAGCTTATTCACATAGAATCCCAGCGCCAACAAGATTGAGTGCATGTGGTCGAACCACGACGCGTCGAACGCGCTCACCGTTTTCGCGAGCCCGAGATCGCCGCGGGACAGGGCCTCGCCTCGGAGCAGCAGGTAGCACCCCGTCGCGATACCATAGAACCCGGCTCCTTCCAGTGCCAAACGCATGCGTTTGGTTTGAAGATCGCTGGGACGGATGATCCATTCATACGCGGCAATGATCAACGGGACCGCGAACGCCACTTCCTTGGAGAACAGACCGAGTAAATAACAAGCCGCCGAAACGCACAGATACCGCCGCCTGAGATCGTGGCGGAATCGCAGATAGGCCATGAATGATAGGAGGCTGAAAAGAGTGGCCAGCAAGTCAGTACGGCCTGCGATCCAATCCACCGACTCGGCATGAACGGGATGAACGGCAAATAGGAGCGCCGCCAGAAATGCGGTGAGGTGCAGACGCGGTCCGGTGGTGACCTTCAACACCAGCGCGTACACTAAAAGAACGTTCGCCATGTGCAACAGGATGTTGGTGAGATGAAATCCGGATGCCTGGGTTCCCCACAGAAAACGATCGAGCAGCAGAGAAAGTCCGTAGACCGGTCGGTAATAAAGATGAACACTCCCCCCAGCGGGGAAGAAATAATTGCGAATATTGAAGGACACCTGGTCGAGATCTTGGAGGATCTCCAACTCATCAAGACTTAAGAAGGTTCCATGAATCATCCCCGAGTAGAGAGCAAGCGGGATGAACATCAGAAGAAGCCAGAAAGTTCTCGGAGTCATGGTCTCCACCGGAACCAAAACAAAGAGGGGACCTGTATAGGTCCCCTCTTTGTTTTCCAACCTGATAACCTCGCTATTTAGCCGTCCAACCCGTCCCAAAGTCGCCGCTATCACCGGCGGTTACGCTGGGCGTACCCGCGTCCCAAGCATCCTCCGTTCCGACCGGCACGGTTCCCACGAACATCCCGGTGTAGTCAGGATCAACTCCGTAGGCTCTGTCACCCGCCCGGTGAACGGTCCCTGCGACGTACGTCGTGCCCGTGCCGTCGCCAAAGGCCCCGCTGTTGGTTTCAATGTGGGCAAGGACGTTCGGAGAGGTCTTGAATGTCATTACCGTCATGTCCAGTGCCGCCTGACCGGCGGTTTGGATAGCCGAGTCCGCGGCAGCCCACGAGGGACTCAGCAGCAGAGCCATCGCTATCACACCCAACATTCCCACCACGCTCTTCGGTTTCATCGTCATCCTCCGTTGGCAGTCTGATCTGAGATTCATGTGTCTTCCGTTAGAGCCACCCGCTTCACGGATAGAAGAAATTATCCGCGTAGTACGCCTCCATATCGGTCCGCATGTTCCGAGCGTCGCTCTGCGCCGAAGCATTGAAGCTCCGGATCCGGTACGCCGCGAACTGCGGGATCGCGATCGCGGCCAGAATGCCGATGATCGCGACCACGATGAGCAATTCGACCAGGGTGAAACCCCGCTCGCCTTTGCCCACCTTTGCTCTGAGCGTGTGCATTGCCCTTACCATGGTTGCTCCTCCTCCCCCGTCTCGGGTATTGGCTGGCGACCCGTGTGCCAGCTTCGGTTTGAACTACATAGCATGATCTATGCCCCGTCTCCAGCCGTCTAGTTTGTCATGGAAATCAAAGACGTCAAGTAACATGTCAGCCACACTGTGCATGAACGGACGTGTCAGCTGCCAACTGGTTGTTCATAGACTGACAATTTTTAGCTCGTTAAGGCCCTGGCCAGTGCCTCGCGTGAACGAGAGTCCAGCGGGCGGACGTTACGTGCCGGATTTGGCGTTTCGTGGTGGGGGGTTCGCAGAACCCCGGTTGTCCGCCGCTGGCTCTTGCGAGTCTTTCCGGGACTTGGCTCGCTGAAACCGCTCCTCGGATTCAGGGTCCCCAAACCCGGTGGTTCTAAAACGTTCAATCAGTTTGGCGTTGGTCGTATCCAGCTCAAGGGCACGCAGCCACGACTCGCGGGCCTCGTCGCGTCGGCTCTTCTTCAGATAGGCCTCGCCGAGGTGCTCGTGAATGACCGCGTCATCCGGCAGCAGTAACACCGCGCGCTCCAGTTCCCGAACCGCGTCGTCCCACTGCCCCAGCTTGAAATGGGTCCATCCGAGGCTGTCCACGTATGCGCCGTCGTCCGGCTTGACGACCAGCGCGCGTTTAATGAGGCCCATCGCCTCGGTCAGTTTGGTGTCCTTCTCGGCGTAGGTATACCCGAGGTAGTTCAGGGCTTCCGCGTATTTGGGATCCAGTCGGATGGCTTCTTCCAGTTCTCTCTCGAACTGGTCGAACTGTTTGAGCTTGTCATACGCCAAACCCAGATTGAAATGGAGTGTGGCGTTATCTGGATGGAGGGCGAGACCTTCCGAGAATACGGTGGCGGCTCGGTCGTACAATTCCTGTTGCGAGTATACGAAGCCGAGCACCAGGTAGACTTCCGCCCGATCCGGCTCCTTCGCTTTTGCTCTCTCAAGGACCGACTGGGCCTCGTCAAATCGCTTCGCACGCGAATACAGGATGCCCAGTTGCAGATACGCCTCGGTCACGTCAACGTCCATCGCGACGATCTTTTCAAATTGAGCGATCGCTTTGTCGCTCTCCTTCTGCTCGTCATACAAGCGACCGAGATAGTAGATTGCGGCGGTATCTTCCGGCCGGATAGCCACCACTTGCTCCAACGCTTTCACCGCATCCTGCGGATGGCCCATTTCCCCCAGAATTCGGCCTTTCAGCAAATACGCGTCTGCGTTCTGCGGATCTACCTTGATGATGTCATCCAGCAACGCGATCGCTTGATCAAATGTCCGATCCTGAAGATAGAGGTGAATGAGCCGGCCCACTGCCTCGGAATCGCGAGGATCGACTCGGTCGATCAGTTCCTTGTACACCTCAACGGCACGCTCTCGATCACCCTGTTGCACGTAGAGATCACCGAGCGAGATGTAGGCCGTCTCTGAATAGGGGGCCAGTTCAATCGTGCGCTCAAAGTGCGTTTCCGCGTCTTTCCAGTGTTTCTGCGCCATCGCAACTTTTCCGAGGTACAAATGCGCGGACGGCGCGGTCGGATCAATCGCGAGCGCCTGATCGAGAGTCCGTTCGGCATCGCTGTATCGCCCCACTTTCGCGTACAGCAGACTCAGGCTGAGATACGGTTCCAGATTGTCCGGCTCTAAGGAGGCCGCGCGTTCAAACAATTCGACCGCGCGGTCGAACTCGGTTCCGCTGGCGGCGTACCACCGTGCCAGGAGCACCAACGTCGGCAGGTGGTTGCCGTCCCGCTGCAAGGCTTCTTCCGCGTGAGTCACCCCAACGTCGTAGCGACCTTGGCGGAACGCCAGCGACGCCGCACGGTAGTGCAACGCGACTGACTCGGGGTCGACGCGCAGCGCGTCTTCGTAATCGGTGAGGGCTTGCGCCTCTTCGTTTCTCAGTTCGTGGAGATAGCCGCGGACAAAGTGCGCGTACGCAGCGGGCGGTGACACCCGCGTCGGACCAGGCGGAGGTATAACCCGAGTATGACGTTGGTTCCCAAAAGAGGCATCAACCGGGACGGACGGCCTGGGCACCGGGATAACGGCACATCCGACAGCCGCGCTAGCGAGAACGATGAGCGTAAATGACCTGAGCCGTCGAAAACCGCGCTCAGGCACTCGGCTTCCCGCGCTGATCGGAATCAGGCTTTGTGGTGACGTTGAGCTCGGTAGGTTCCTGAACGCCTTTTTTGAAACCACGGATAGCTTTCCCCAATCCCACGCCGATTTCAGGAAGCCGGCTGGCACCGAACAACAACAATACTACCACGAGAATTACGAGAAGCTCGGGCATTCCTAGACCAAACATGGCGCACCTCCACCCGCGACTCGATTATATGGCCCGTCTCGAAAGGGTGTCAAGAAAACCAAATCGATAGGAAGGCGAGTGCGGTAACGGCCCCTAACGAGGACCGCCGCCCTGTCGATCGCTGGCGTCTTCGAATCTGGTGTATCGATCCAGAAACGTCAATGGGACTTCACCGGTCGGGCCGTTTCTCTGTTTGCGAACCAATATTTCTGCGACCCCTCGATTACTTTCGTCCTGCCGATAGACTTCTTCACGAAACACGAACATCACCACGTCGGCGTCCTGTTCAATCGCGCCAGACTCCCGGAGATCAGACAGTTGTGGCTTTTTATCTCCACCTCGAGTCTCGACTGCTCGCGACAACTGAGAGAGCGCAATAACCGGGACGCTGAGCTCCTTGGCCAACCCCTTGAGGGAACGCGAAATATCTGATATCTCTTGTTCTCGATTGTCCGCATCTCCACGCCCTCTCATCAGTTGAAGGTAATCCACGATCACGAGGGCTAGGCGGTGCTCTGCTTTCAGTCTCCTCGCTTTAGCCCGCATTTCCAATACCGTAATTCCCGGGCTATCGTCGATAAATATTTTTGCTTCAGACAAACGACTCGCGGCATCAGTCAACTTCCGCCAATCTTCCCGGGCCAGAAAGCCGGATCGCAATTTGTGAGCGTCAACTCGAGCTTCAGAGCATAACATTCTGAGCACCAATTGCTCTTTGGACATCTCGAGACTAAAGATCGCGACAGCCTCGTTACATTTAATCGCCGCGTGCTGAGCCATATTGAGCGCCAGAGCTGTTTTCCCCATCGAAGGGCGCCCCGCGAGAATGATCAGATCCGACGGCTGAAGACCTGCAGTGATCTTATCGAGATCCACAAAGCCGGTCGGCACACCAGTCACCAGTTCTTTTCGTTCGTAGAGCCGCTCGATCATCTCGAACGTGCTCTTGACGATACTCCGAACAGGGATGAATGACTGACGCATCCGACGTTCGGCCAACTCGAAAATCTTGCGTTCAGCCTGATCGATTAGGTCGTCCACTTTTTCCGCGTCCTGGTATCCGGACGCCACAATGTCGGTCGCCACCGTGATGAGATTGCGAAGCAGCGCCTTTTCCTGGACGATTTTGGCGTGGTGTCTGACGTTGGCTGAGGTGGGAACCTGGGCCACCAGCTGCGCCAAGTAGGCCGCCCCCCCGACCTGCTCCAGTTCGTTACGGCGCCTCAGTTGCTCGCAGACCGTAATCTGGTCGATGGCCTCGTTGGTCTCGGACAGCTCGATCATGGCCTGAAAAATCTTGCGGTGCGCTTCGCGGTACCAGGCGGTGGGGGAGAGGACTTCCAGGACTTTGTTGAGCGCCTGGTTATCGAGCAGGATGGCACCGAGCACAAATTCCTCGGCTTCGACGTGTTGCGGCGGAACTCGTTCGGCTAAATCGATTCGATCCATACGAAGCACTTACCAGTCGCGCAGACTGCCGATGCGGCGTCTATCTTGGTCACTCCTGAGGCCGCCGTCGGCTCAGAAAGGTTGCACACGCCGCCACCGACATCCGTCGGGAACGACCAGACTGTGTAGAAGTCAGCGTCACAAAGTTTCTCGCTGGACCCGGCGCCACCATCCACGGGATCTCTACCGCTCGTGCGTATTCTTCTGGCGCGCGTCCGTCCTCGTTCCACATCGCGACAGAAAGTCCAGCACCGCGAAGTTCACGCGCCAACCGGATGGCACCGCGCGAACCGCCGTTTGCCAACACGAGCGCTTGGGTCGACGTGACCGAGGGCCGGGTTCGCGTACGATCGAGTCCTTGTTGAAGGCGCTCCAGGTGGATCGCGAACCCGGTGGAGGGCTCCGGGGTACCGTACCGCCCGATGAGATCGTCGTACCGACCCCCGCGCCCAACTTCGTATCCCACGCCGTCGGCGAACAACTCAAAGATGAGCCCGGAGTAGTATTCTTGTCCGCGGATCTCCGCCAGATCGAACACCAAAGATTTCGCCATCCCGTAGTCACGCGCCTGACGGGCGGTTTCCCGCAGCGAGGCCACGGCATCCCTCGCCAGTGCGCTGTCCACCACGGACAGAGCGCGAGTGAGCACGGACTCGGGGCCTATGAGATCGAGTAGCCCCGCCAATCGCGTCGCCGCTGCGCGGGTGTGACCGCCTCCGGTCAGAAGGTCGATGACCCGATTTCGTTCTTTCTTGGCGACTGCGTCCTCAAGTTGTTGTGCCAGTTCCGGCGACGCATCAGCCGCGGTGAGCCAGCCGCGGAAAAACCCGACGTGCCCCACCGCGACCGTCGCACCCGAGAGACCGAACCGGTCGAGCACGTCCACTGCGAGCGCCAAAACCTCCGCGTCGGCGGACGGAGCCGACGGTCCGATGAGTTCGGCCCCCAGTTGAAAGATTTCCCGCTCATGTCCCGCGTGTTCGTCCTCGTACCGAAAGACGTTGGCGCCGTAACACAGACGCAGGGGCCGCTGGGCCCCGCGCAGGACGGTCGCCGCCATCCGGGCGATCTGCGGGGTGATGTCGGGACGGAGCACCATCACGCGCCCCGAACTGCGATCCGCCACCGTGTACACCTTCTCGACTAACCCTGGACCGAGACCCGGCGTGATGACGTCCAGATACTCAAACAGCGGCGTGATGATCTCCTCATACCCCCAACTCTTAAAGACATCTAACGCTGTCCGCTCCAAGCGTTGGCGCACCGCCGCGGCAGCAGGAAGCAACGTCGCCATGCCTTTCGGTAACAGCGTGCGCTCAGATGGTTTCTGACGGGTCACGGTGCCTCTCGTCACCCCTGGCCGTCGAGAAGGGGTCAGATGCAAGGCGAAGCAAGACCCCCCACCAGAGCGTACTGGGTTGTACGTGAGGATGGGGGGGTCGCGGCGACAACGCCGCAGATGACCCGTTATCGACGGATCAGGTCACAGACGAATCTGCTTGGCGGATAGAATCCCCGGCAACTCCCGAAGCTCTTGCAGGGTCGTCGCGGACACGGGAGAGTCGATTCCGATCACCGAAATCGCGTGCCCACCAGGTCGCTCGCGCGAGAGCTGCATCCGGGAGATATTCACCTGGTGCTTCCCGAGAAAGGTTCCGATGGTTCCAATCACTCCCGGTCGATCGGAGTTCGACACGGCGAGCATGGCCCCCTCCGGCACCACTTCAACTGAGAAGTCGTCGATACTCACGATGCGCGGCTCACGTCGGTGGAACAGGGTCCCGGCGATCCGCGAGGTTCTGTCGCCCACTTTGAGTTCCACGACCACCACGCTCGAAAAATCTCCGGCGTCGCTGCGCTTGACCTCGTTCAACTCGATCCCACGCTCTTTGGCGATCACCGGCGCGTTGACGTAGTTCACGCTCGTTTCCAAAATCGGGTTGAGCAACCCTTTGAGAATTGCCACCGTGATCGGAGCCGTCGGCATTTGAGACACTTCGCCGTGGTATTCGACCGTCACTCGCCGAATCGCACCATCGAGCCGTTGCGCCTCAAACGCTCCTAACTTCTCCCCAAGCACCAAGTACGGTTGGATTTGTGGCAGCAGGTCGGCCGGGACCGACGGAATGTTCGCCGCGTTTCGGACGATACCTTTGACGAGCAAATCGACGATCTGTTCCGCAACCGCGATGGCGACGTTTTCTTGTGCTTCGGTGGTCGACGCGCCGAGATGCGGGGTGCAGATGAAGTTCTCCAGCGTCAACAGGGGATTGGCGGGATCGACAGGTTCCTTCTCGAAGACATCCAGCGCCGCGCCCCCCACCTTCTTGCTCACCAACGCCTGGTGAAGATCCGATTCGTTGACGATTCCACCGCGGGCGCAGTTCACGATTCGTACGCCGTCCTTCATCGTGGCGATGGTTTCGGTGCGAATCAAGTTGGTGGTCTCCGGCGTCAGCGGAGTATGGATGGTAATGAAGTCCGCCTTCCGGAACAGTTGTTCGATCGTCGCCTGCTCCACCCCCATCTGGCGGGCGCGTTCTTCTGACAGATATGGATCGTACGCCATGACCTTCATCATCAGGCCTTGCCCGAGCTTGGCCACGTGGCTGCCGATCTGCCCCAACCCAACGACCCCGAGCACCTTCTGGTACAACTCCACGCCCATGAATTTTGATTTTTCCCACTTCCCTGCCTTGGTCGAAGCGGTGGCCTGCGGAATCTGCCGGGCCAACGCACAGAGCATGGAGACCGCATGCTCAGCCGTGGTGACCGTATTCCCCCCTGGGGTGTTCATCACCACGATGCCGCGCTTGGTCGCGGCTTCAAGATCGACGTTGTCAAGGCCGGACCCCGCCCGTCCCACCACCTTGAGCTTGATCCCCGCATCAAGCACCTTGGCGGTGACTTTCGTCGTGCTGCGAACCACCAGGCCTTCGTACTGCCCGATCTCCTGTAACAACTCATCGGGAGTGAGCTTGGTCTTCACGTCGACCGTCAAGCCGGCCTGCTTGAGAATTTCGACCCCTTGAGATGAGAGGCTATCGCTGACGAGAACGCGCATAGTGGAGGAAGACTCTAGTCTTGAGGTTGGTGGTTAACTGGACAACACGCCTTGAGCCACCCCCACGCCCTTGCCGAGCGTGATGGGATGGCCCATGCTCTTCAGAACCATCTCGACCGCGGCGACCGCCGTGATCACGTCGAACGTATCCGCGTACCCCATGTGCGAAATCCGGAAGATCTTTCCCTTCAAGTGATCCTGGCCGCCCGCGGTGGTGATTCCGTGGCGATCTCTGAGTGTCTTGTATACGGCCTCGGCGTCAACGCCCTCCGGCGTCTTCACCGCGGTCAACGCGTCGCTGGGGGAGCTTTTCGCGAACAGCTCCAACCCGTCGGCTTTCATGGCTTCCCGCGTAGCCCGCGCCAAACGCGCGTGCCGAGCGAAGATGCCGTCCAACCCTTCAGGTTTGAGCATTTCAAAGGCTTTCTTCAGACCGATCATCAAGGAGATCGCTGGCGTATACGCCGTGGTGTTCTTCCGGATGTTGTCCCGCTCACGTTTCAGATTGAAATAAAACTTGGGGAGCGTGGCCTTTTCCGCAGCCTCCCAGGCCTTTTCGCTCAGCGACACGAACGCCAATCCGGGGGGAAGCATCAAGGCTTTCTGCGAACCGGTGACCACTACGTCCAGGCCCCACTCGTCGGTCTTCAAGTCAAACACCCCCATCGCGGACACCGCATCGACCACGAGCAGGGTGTTGGGGAAGTTCTTGACGATTGCGCCCAACGCCTTGACGTCGTGGGCCACGCCGGTTGAACTCTCGCTTGCCTGGACGAACACGGCTTTGGCCGGGTCGCGCTTCAGGCGCTGTTCGATCGCCGCGGGATCCACGGCGGTTCCCCACTCGACCTTCACTTCGTCCACCATCAAGCCGTAGGCCTGGCCCATCTTGACCCACCGCTCGCCGAACTTCCCGCCGTTGATTGCAATGACCTTGTCCCCGGGCGACAGGATGTTCGCGATGGCGCTCTCCATTCCACCCGTACCACTGGACGCAAGGATCATCACGTCTTGGAGGGTCTGGAACAGCCACTTGAGATCTTCCTTGACGGACGCGACGATGGGCTCGAAATCCTTGGAGCGGTGATGGACCATGGGTTGGGCCATGGCCAACAGAATCTCGGGGGGAACAGCGGTGGGACCGGGAGCGAGCAGATATTTCTTTTGCATACCTAGGGCTCCGTGAAAAAGGAGGGGCACACCCTACCACAGGGCATCGGCCGAGTCAAGACATCTAGAATCGGTATCCACGATATGGATACCGACCTCGACGGGCTGTCGGAGGAACCGCCCGAACGAACGCCGATCATACTCCAACACGCCCAACGGGTGAGTGTGGAGCGGGGTGGCCTCTCAGGCTAGGCTTTACGCTTGGCCGCGGCGGGCTTCGCTGATACAGCGGGTTTTGCTGGGGCGGCCTCCGCCACCACGGGCTTGCGTCGAGGCGGCGCGTAGGCCATCGGAATCTTCTCGACCTTCGGATCGCGCAGACTCATCACCCAGGCGGTGAGCATCCACGTCTGCTCGGGAGTGAGCTTGTGGATCGCCACAAAGTTCGGCATGATCGTTCGGCCCACCCACTCTTCTTGTCCGGTGTCCTTGTTGATCTGCTTCTTCCCTGGCGTGATCTTTTGAGGATCGAGGAAGTGCTCGAATTCCCACTGCGCCTTGGTATGGACGTCGGACTCCACGTGCTGGAATTCATGGACCAGATAAAAAGAGAGCTCGGTCCGGCTGCCGATTCCGGAAAGCTCCGGCGCGGCCACCGCGGTCCAGCCGTATTGTTTGATCGCGTGGCACGCCCCGCACTTCATGAATGCCGTTTCCGTCACGAACTTTTTGCCGAACATGATCGCCGGGGCTTCCGGGTACTCGACGCCCGGCTCGTGAATGTCGGTATGACAACGCGCGCAAGCGGACTGCACCATCACACCCGTCGCCAATTGACGATCCAGATGGTGGACGATCCCATGGGTCTTTTCCACCACCGTGGCCGGCCCGTCGCCGTCATGACACACCGTGCACCCGAACTTCTCGAACTCATGGCTCTTCATATAACCATCCATGAACGGATGAGTTGTGAACGGTTGTGGCTGGTCCGCGAACAAGGGGTTGGCAATCCCCATGTGGCAATTGGTGCAGCGGTCGGTTCGGCTCAGATCCGGCAACCACGTCTGCACCAGCTTGACCGGCGTGGCGGCGAGCTTGGGGTCCCCCATCTTTTCCGCCAATATGCGGTAGTACTCGCGCTGGTAGGGTTTCCACTCCGGATTCTCGTCTTTATACACGACAAATCCCAAGAGGCCGAGCAACGTCAGGCTCAACACGCCAAAGAGAATATTTTTTCCCAACATCGGTTCGCGACTCCGGGTAGAAGGAGGTTCGTCCGTGGTTACTTCTTAAACGACCGTTCGAGCCAGATCGCGAGCCCCACAAAGAAGCCCATGATCAATCCTGTTCCCACGATGATGAAGAGACCGATTTCAAGATTTTCCATGCTCATCGTCTCGATCCTTCTCGCTAGATCTTAAACCAGGGGGTGATCAGCATGTACTTGATGCTGAACACCAGGCGAAGCATCACCTTGAACGGCACCAGCATCATGGTCATGAAAAACATCATCATGACGTTGTAGCGGACGAATCCGAGCGAGTCATAGAACTTCCGGTAAAAGAGGAACGGAATGGAGAACCCGACGGCGTAAAACACGATGGTAAACACGTAGGTCAGCAGATTCGCGGTGGGGGTCTGCGCGATGCCGAGTTTCTGCGAGAAAATGATCTCCAAGTCGATCAAGGCGACCGCCGACGCTTCTTTGTGGAGCAGCCAGTTATCCCACGGCCAATACCACTGCCAATCGAGTCCCCTCGTATAGACCCCGATCACGATGAAGATATACCAGAGCGCGAGGCCGAACGAAAATGTCAGCACCGCGAACCTGCGATCCCGGTAGTTATACTGGCCGATGCCTTTGGGATTGACGTCGATGTAGGGGACGACCATCAGGCCCACGATGATCAGCCCGGGCAACACCACGCCGGCAAGCCAGGGGTCGAAGAACACCAGCAACTCCTGAAGACCCAGGAAGTACCACGGCGCTTTCATCGGGTTGGGTGTGGTGTCGGCGCTGGCCGACTCTTCGAGCGGCGCCCCGGAGATGAGGCAGAGCACCATCAATACGATCGTCGAGGCCAGCATCGCCAAGAACTCGACGTATACGAGGTGGGGCCACGTGAAGACCGTTTCTTCAGGGGGCTTGGAGGAGCCGGGAGCCGTTCCCCGGACGAGTTCGGCCAAGCCGTAAGGCTTTTTCTGACCGCTGGTGGACGCGGGTGCCTGAGTCTGATCAGCCATAAGAACTCCTTACCTCACCATCTCGCCAGTGGCGGAGCGCATAATCATAGGGGCCCGGAGAACCCGTCTTTGCGGATCCTCCAGAAATGGACGGCCATAAAAAACGCGGCAATAAGTGGCAATCCGACGCAGTGCAACACGTAAAACCTGAGCAACGCGCTCTGGCCCACGACCGTCCCGCCCAACAGCATGAACCGGATATCGTTGTCCGGGCGCATGCCCGCCTGGAGTCCGAACGGCCCCGCGACGCCGATCACGGGCGTCGCCTCCGCCATCTTCGCGCCCACGGTGATGGCCCACAACGCGAGTTGATCCCAGGGCAACAGGTAACCCGTCCACGAGAGGATCAACGTCAGCACCAACAACGTGACTCCGACCACCCAATTGAACTCCCGCGGGGGCTTGTACGATCCGGTCAAAAAGACCCGCGTCATGTGCAGCCACACCAAAAACACCATTGCGTGAGCCGCCCACCGATGCATATCCCGCATCAGGTTGCCCATGTACACCACGTATTGCAGATCTTTGATGTCGTTGTACGCTCGACGAGTATCCGGCACGTAGTAGAACATCAGGAATACACCGGTAATCGTGAGAATGATAAACATGAAGAAGGTCAATCCGCCGAGACACCACGTGTACCGAATTTTGAGCGCGCCCCGCTTCACCCGCACCGGGTGCAAGTGCAGGATCACGTTCGTGAACATCACCAGTGCGCGATTGATGTCGGTATCGGGATAGCCGTGGCGGAAGAGGGATCGCCACACCTGCGTGTTGACGATCTGTTGCTGGAGTTGCTCAAACCAACGAATCATGCGTCCGTCCTCCCTACCTCGCTTGCGGTGCACAACGCAGGCGCGGTTGAACGCGCCGCGGCTGCGCGATTAATTTGCGTCCTCTCCGTGCTGAGACGCCTGCGTCATCACGGATCGGCGTTACACCTTGATGAAAAATGGCTCGACTTCCCGCCCTTCCTCGGGAACGGTCAACCCCTCCACCGTGGACTGCGGATCCGGGTCCTGGCGCTGAATAAAATTGACCACCACCTGACCATCGACGGGATCGAGGCTGACGGCCGCTCGCCAAAGGGTACGCGGCGCGGGTCCTCCACGGACATTGCCAAAAATATCATAAATACTGCCGTGGCACGGACAACGAAACCGCTGTTGGTCCTGGAACCAGTTGGGCGTACATCCCAAATGCCGGCAGATCGCGACGAGTACGTACATGCCCTTCTCGTTTCGAACGACCCAAATCTGGCGCTCCTGCTTCAGCGTGTCCGTGACGCCCATCCCGTAATCGAGCGGCTTACCGATCTTGAAGATGGTGGGCGGCTCATACAACACTTCCGGAAACATGAACCGAAATGTGCCGAAGGCCGACCCGCCCACCGAGGCGAGAAAACCGCCCCATCCGACGAGTGTAAAGAACTTCCGGCGGGACAGGTCCTGCTCTTTGAGCTTCTGCTGAGCGGCCTGGTCGGCTGCTGGCGTTGCTGGGGTTGTCATAAGTTCGGCACCTCCCGTCCAACCTCGCGGCGAGTTGTCTTCATGTCACCGGGTGATGTGACGCGCCGCGCGGCCCACCGTGGATCACGCATTGGATTTCGTTCTCCGGCGAGCGGATCGGCCCGCCTTCGCCACGCGCCGCGACTGTTTGGTCCGCAGCCAATAGATCACACCCCCTGCCAACACGCCCCCCCCGACGCCGTACCACCACATCAACGACTGGTCGTCCGGGCGTTGTACCACCGGCCCGAAATCCACGGTCACCACGCGGGGCGTGTGATGATCCTTCGCATCGTAATCAGCCTTCACGGTTTTCGTTTCGTCACCGGCCGTCACGGTTACGGGGTCGCCCGCATCCTTATCGTGGAGGTGAAGCCGCACCGAATATTGCCCGCTGTTATCGGTCAATACGGTTTCCTTGAGATTGGTTCGCGGATGTTCGACAGCCACCTTGAGGCCTGGACTGGGCGAACCGTCCGCTGCACGGACGGTTCCCGATACGTCGAACCGGTGATCTACTTCGTGCTCGGCCCAAGCCGGCGCCCCCATCATCAACCAACAGGTACCTGCTAACGCCACGCACGTCCACCGGATCAACCCATCTCTTCTGGAGCGGCCGATCGAGATCGCCCGCTCAGTCTCAACCACAACGCCAATCCGTTCACTGCGCGTCACATCTCCCCCGAAACGGCCTTTGGAGGGACGTATGCTACAACAGCGATTTTTAGGTTGTCAATCATTTTTTCCACGGACCGAGCTTATCTGCAGCCCCGGGAATGCCCGGCGGTGAGTCATGTCGCAGTTTCTTGAAATCCCGTTCGAGGCCGTGTTATGGTGGCGCGCGTCAACGGAGTCGACGGGTGATGGAACGCGAGGAAGACCGGGGGTTTACTATCTCCGACCGGCGGAAGGTCGCTCAGGAGTCCAGCGCATCGACCGCCTCACCTCCGCAGTCTGCTACCGCGACAGGCGCGCCGGCTGCAGCCGATCTCGAGGACGGGCCACCCGGCCCGCCGGACCTGTCCGGGTTGCTGATCTCGCTGGCCTCCACCGCGCTCATACATCTCGGAGCCCCCACACCCAGCGGAGAAATCTCTCCGGTGAACCTCCCGCGCGCGCAGGAGATGATCGATCTCTTGGGCGTATTGGAAGCAAAGACTGCGGGTCATCTGACGCCCGACGAGTCCGCGCTGCTGACCAACATCCTGTACACCCTCCGCCTGCGGTATGTGGAACACGCCCGTTAGCCGGGTCCCGCCGGTCACTCCGTAGCCGGAGGCCGTTCCGCCCCACCCATGCGCACAGCCCTCCGCGTCGGCGCGATCGGTGTGGTGATCCTCGCCGTCGCCGCGGTCGTGGCCTTCGTGACGCAACGCGACAAGGTCCTCGCCCGTCTGAGCGCGTCACTGACCGACACCCTCAGCGCGCAGTTCGGAGGCCGCGTCGACATCGGTCGGATACGGTTCGACGCGGTGCCGTTGACCTTGGTGATCGAGGGGCTCACCGTGCGATCACCCTCCGAAGAGATCCCCGCGGCGCCGCTGTCCGTGGACCGCATCGTGGTGCGGCCGAGCCTCATCTCGTTTCTGACCGAGACCCCGGTGATCCGATGGCTGCGCATCGAGCACCCGCGCCTCGAACTGGTCACCGGACCCGACGGACGTTCGAACCTCCCCGCCGTCGACGCCACTCGACCTCCGACCACCGACGGTCGCCCGCCCGTCCTGATCAAACGCATCGACATTCAGGACGCTGAACTCGTCTACCGCTCGCCCACCGCCGAGGTTTCGGTGCACCGAGTCACCGCGGTCTTATTGCCCGACCTGGTCACCCGCCACGTGGATATCGAGGTGGACGCGCCCAACGGCACCGTCACGATCGGCACGCGCATCGTGTCGTTCGGCCACGCGCACCTGCAGGGCGCCGTGGACGCCGGGAGCCTGACCGTGGCGGAGTTCTCGCTGGATGGGGCCGGCTTCTCGGTATCCGCGCGGGGGACGCTGACCTTCGAGGGCACCCCGACGCTGGATCTCTCCGCCAACGGGGAGCTCGATGTCCAACCGTTGCTCGCGGCCTTGGCCTCATCCCAGCCGTGGGTGGGTCGCGTAACCGCCCACGCACGGGTGAACGGGCCGGTTGCGGAGCCGACGGTGGAAGGAAGCCTCGCCGCCAAGGGCATCATCTATCGCGGAGTCCCCATCGGTGATCTGTCGGCCGGCCTCAAGCTCCGTCACCGCCGCCTGACCGTCACCGACGCCACCGGCCGTGTGCTCGAGGGCTCGATCCGCGGACACGGGAGCGTGGACCTCGGTGTCGCGCCACCGGTATGGTCCGTGACAGCGGACACGTCTCGCCTTCGTCCCTCGGCGCTTCTTCAGTCGATCGCCTCGTGGTCCTCTCTGCTCCCCGTGGACGACATGTCCGGTCCGCTGGCGATCCGGGGACGCGGGCTCTCGCCGGACGCCATCGAAGGAGAGGGCCAACTCGGAATCGCGATGGCTCGAACGCCGAACACATCGGTCGAACCCTCGGCCAACCGCCGCGTCCACGACCTGGTCGGGCTGATCGTCTCCGCGGACATCCCTTGGACCCTCCGCGCGGGACGCCTTGCGCTCGATGCCGCGTCCGTGACCACCGAAACCGGAAGGATATCCGCGACCGGGATCGTCACGAACACCGGGGAAGCCGACCTGACCCTGAATGCAACCGGACAAGATGTCGCCGCCGTGGTCGATGCGCTCGGGCTGCAGTTCGCCACCAGAGGGGTCGGCGCGTTTCGCGGACGGTTAACGGGACGATTTTCGGCGCCGGTGCTTGAGGGCCGGGCCGAAATCCGCGACCTGGCGCTGCGCGACCAGCCGGCCGGGGATCTCGCCACCACGCTGCGTTACGCGGATCGGACGTTGTCCTTCCGCGACACCGCCTGGCGCAAGGGCGCGGCGCGGTACGACACGGTCGGGACGCTCACCTGGACGGGAGAGTCCGTTCCGGGATTTGATGTTACCACGACCCTGCGGAGCGCCCGCACAGAAGAGGTACTCCCCATCGCCTTTCGCGATCTCCCGATCCACACGGCCGCGGACGGGACGTTTACATTTCGGGGCTCGCCCGCCGATTTTCTCATCAGCGCCGACTTGCGTTTAGGCGAGGGGTCTCTGTGGGGCCAGTCGTTCGACAGCGGTACGCTCCGCATGACGATCGACCCCCAACGGATCAGCTTTCCCCGCGCCGTGTTGCGCCGGGGAGAAAGCGAGGTCCACGGTCGTGGGTCGATCACCTACCCCGAGGGATTCGAGGCGCAATTCGACGCGCCGATGCTTCGTTTGCAAACGCTCAACTTGTTCGCGCTGAACAACTTGCCGATTTCGGGAATCGCCTCCGTCGCGCTGTCCATGAAAGGCACCTTCGACAAACCCGAGATGCACGGCTCCGCCACGATCGATTATCTGGAAGGCGCGGGGCAATCGCTCGGCAGTGGACGCGCAACGCTCGACGTGGTGGACCGTCGCCTCACGCTCATCGCGGCCTTGGACGATCAACACGCCCAGCTGTCCGCGACCGTGGGCTGGGAGCCACAGTTTCCGTTTTCAGCGGTGCTGACGATCGACAACAGCTCGTTGGTGCCCCTGGTGCGGCCGTGGCTGCCGGCCGCGGTGGCCGACATGAACGCCGCGGTGAGCGGCCGGGTTGCGGTCGAGGGGCCGTTGCGAGACCCTCTCGCGTGGCGGGTCGACGCACGGCTAACCCGGCTCTCCGCAGATGTCGGCGAGTACGTGGTCGAAAACCAGGACGATCTGATCTTGACCGTCGATCGGGGCCGAGTGACCGTGGGATCGTGCCGCCTGCGCGGCACCGACACCACGCTGACGGTCTCGGGCAGCGTGGATCTCTTCAAGGAATATGACCTCCTGATCGTCGGCGAAGCGGATCTGCGTCTGACCCGGCTGTTCGTCCCCACGGTCACGTCGGGGCGCGGGAAGACCTACCTCGTGTTGAAGATTTCCGATCGGTGGACGGCCCCCAAGCTCCAGGGCGGCGTCACAATCCAGAGTGCGGTGATCAGAAGCCGCGCGCTCAAACAGCCGATCACGATCGACACCGTGGGCCTGTTCTTCAACGAACGCCAGGTGGTGTTGGAATCGCTCGACGGCTCGATCGGCAGCGGGCGCCTCTCCGCCAGCGGACAAATTCAGCTCACCGGTTTCCGGGCCAACCGTTTCGGCGTCCTCATCGACCTGACCGGCGTGCAGTTTCCGCTCACGGACACGCTGGTCCCCACGTTCAGCGGTCAGGTTGTCTTGACCGGCACGCCGGACGCACAAAGCCTTCGCGGGGAACTGACGATCGACCGCGCGTTGTACAACACACGCATCAACGTTCAGGACTGGATTCTCGACCTGCGACGACGCGCGGAGGCGCAATCCGCAAGCCCGGAGACACCGGCATTGGCGCGCGGGCTGTCGCTCAACATTCATTTTATCGGACGGGACCAGATCTTCATCAAGAACAATCTCGCCGACGTCGCCCTGGAAGTCGATCTCTTCCTCAAGGGCACCGTCGACTACCCCTATCTCATCGGCCGGATAGACACCCGCGAAGGCACGCTCATGTTCAGCAGCAACACCTTCCGCGTGCAGGCCGCCACGCTGGATTTCGTGGACCCCACACGCTTTCGCCCGGTGATCGACCTGCAGGCCACCACGACCGTCCAGGAGTACGACATCACCCTGCACCTCGCCGGGACGATTGAGCGATTCACCCTCGATCTGACGTCCGACCCATCGCTCAGCGAGACCGATGTCTTGGCGCTCCTCACCGTGGGGCGGACCACCGAACAGGTGGCGCAATCCGAAGACAGTGTGGGCCGGGATGAAGCCGCATCCATCGCGATGCAGCAGTTGCTGGAGGAGGGCGTCCAGCGCGTTCCAGGCATCGATCAGGTAGTGGACACCTTCCAGATCGACTCTCGCTACGACCCGACCCTCAACACCAGCACCCCGGAGTTGTCGGTCGGGAAACAACTGTTCGAGGACCGGTTGATCCTTCGCTACAGCACCGCGCTCGACGACTCGGGCCGCCAAGGCATCCGAGTGGAATACGAACTCACTCGTAATGTGTTTCTCATCGGCGAACAGGACTCCGCGCGGGGCTTCGGGGGAGACCTTCGATTCCGGTTCGAGTTCCGATGACGGTCGCCGCGCGCGGGATGACAGCCGCGGTGCTCATCTGGGCGTTGCATGCGTCGCCGTCACCAGCCGACGCGCAATCGCCTTCCCCCCCTCGACTGTTCCAGGGACAACCGATCGTGGCGATCGAGCTGCTCGGCCCGACCGCGCCTGATCGTGACGCCTTTGAACAACGGAGCCGCCTTCGTCCTGGAACAACGTATTCAACCGTCGCGATCCGACGGGCGATTGCGGAGCTCGCCGGCTCCGGAGATTGGTCCGACATTCGGATCGCGGCCGACCCCCGCGACGCCGGCGTGGCGCTCACGATCTCTTTTGTTCCCCGGGTGCGCATCAGTGAGGTGCAGTTTCACGGTCACCATCAGCCGACCAGCGCGCTGAAGAAAGTCTCCGGACTGAAACCCGGCGACGAGTTGACCGACGCCGCGATTGCCACCGCGGTGGACCGCGTGCGTGCTTGGTACGACCGATCGGCGTATATCGTCGACATCTCTGCCGGCGTGACCCTTGAGTCGTCGAATACCCAGGCGCGTGTCATCTTCACCATTCGGGAGCGGGACCGCCTTCGACTGCAGTCGATCACCTTCCCCGGTACGCCGGCGTTTTCAACGTTTCGTCACCTCGTAGCCCTCCGGACCGCGCGTGGGGAGTACGTGTCGCGCGACGACATTGATCGCGGCTTGGAGCGCTTGCGGAATCTGTATCGGGACGCCGGGTATCTCTCTGTGTCGGTTGGACCGATCGACTGGTCTACGACCCCTCGAGGTGTCGTTCTGGCGGTCCCGATTCAGAGAGGGACCCGGCACCGGGTGGAGGTCGTGGGCAACGCCGGCGTCGGGGAACGGGCCCTGACGGCTCAGATGGCATTGTTCGACGACCCGCGCGACGACGAAGAGGCGCTTGCGGACGAGCGCGACCGGATCACTCGCTTCCTGGCGGACCACGGCTACCGACGCGCCGCGGTGCGGCTGGAGCGGCACGATGACGCCGACGGCACCGTCGTGATCCGCGTGGTCGTTGATGCGGGTCCACGGCTTCCCCTCCAAGAGGTAGCCATCACCGGCAACATCGCGGCGTCTGATTCGGAGCTGCAGGCGTTGCTGGCCACGAGACCGGGAGGATTCTGGCGCGCTCGCTACGCCGTACAGGACGTGCTGGAGGTCGACCGCCAAACGATTCTGTCGTGGTATCGCACGCACGGGTTTCTGTCGCCCAGCGCGACGGCCCGGGTCGAGGAAACCGACGACCCGCCACGAGCCACCGCCGTGTTCGCGGTGGAGGAGGGCCCACAGACACGGATCGGCCGAGTGCAGATCGACGGACAGGGAACCGTGCCGTTGGATCCGATTCTGTCACGTTACAACCTGCAGGAAGGCTCACCGTACGTCGAAGGGCAGTTGCGCGCGGCGCGAGCCGCCATCCTGGAGGCCTACAGCGAACAGGGTTATCTCTACGCGACCGTCGAAGCCGCACCGACGATCAGCCCGGATCACACCCGCGCCGACGTATCTATCGGTATCACGGAGAACACCGCTGTGACGATCGGCGCGATCACGCTGTCTGGGAACGAACGCACCAGCGATCACGTGATCCTCCGCGAGCTGACTCTCAAGCCCGGCAATCCCTATAACCCGCAGCACATCTTCGACAACCAGCGGCGGGTAGCCCAGCTCGGGTTCCTGCGCGAGGTGCGATTGGACCCGGCGGAACCGATCGACCCCGAGCGCCAGGAACCGGTCAAGGACTTGCGCCTGTCGGTCAAAGAGCGCGACGCGGGCATGGTGGACATCGGGGTCGGCTACTCCAACTACGAAGGCATGCGAGGGTTTGGGGAGCTGACATACCGCAACCTGATGGGCCTCGGGCGACGCGCGAGCCTGCGGCTGGAGGGCAGCCGCATCGAGCGCAAGGCCTCTCTCGGCTACCGTCACCCGTGGCTCTTCGAGCGACGGATCGACGGGAAGGCCGCAGTGTACCACGAGGTCCGCGAGGAAGAAACGAGAGGGTACCAAGTGAGCGCGTACGGTATGAGCACGGGGGTCGATCGGACCCTGCACCCCTGGCTGTTCGGTTCCTTGGTCTACAGCTACCAAATCAACGACTTCGAGCAACTCAATCCCGACACCCCGCCAGAGTTCCTCCCGTTCGATGAGGACCGGGCCAATATCGGCAGCCTCACCCCCTCGCTGGTATGGAACACTCGCGATGATTTGTTCAATCCGCGCACCGGTGTGCTCGCCACGGTCGCGTTCGAAAGCGCCGCGTTGCTCCTTGGTTCGCAGGAGCAGTTCTGGAAGGTCACGGCCGGGACCAGCCGGTTCATCCCTGTGTCAACGCCGGTCGTCCTGGCGCTGGGCACACGCGCCGGGGTGGCCAGCCGCTTCGGTGAAACCCAAGAGGCCCTGATACAAGACGCGCCCCCGGGGACCGATGTGCGTATTCCCCTCCTCCTCCCGCCGACGGAACGGTTCTACGTCGGAGGCCGGAGTTCTATTCGTGGATACGACGAAGACACCGTGGGTCCAAAACTGGATGACGGCACCCCCACCGGCGGCAACGTCTTCCTGGTACTGAACGCGGAGCTTCGCGTGACGGTGATGGGATCTCTAGGTGTGGTGGCGTTCTGGGACGGCGGGAACACCTGGCTCGATGTGGATGACGTTCGCTGGACCGACATCGTGACCACCGTGGGAATGGGACTCCGCTACAATACGCCGGTCGGCCCGCTCCGCCTCGACTACGGGCATAAGCTCAATTGGGAGCCGGGCGAGGCGCACGGCGCATTCCACTTCACGCTCGGGCACGCGTTCTGATGATTCGTGTTAAGATGCGGCGACTTCGATGAGCCAACTCACCGCGCGACGCGCCACCGACCGACCGGTGCGGCGCGGGTCCGCCACCACGACAGGACTCAGCCGGACGGGATTCGTCCGCGGGCTCACCGTCGCGTTGTGGCTCCTCGCGGCTTCTCCGCCGGCCTATGGCGCGGACGAAAGTATCGACCAATTGTCCGTGACGCGGCAAGATGGGCGCGTGTACGTCTCCGCGGTGCTCAATCCGGGCTTGTCCTCTCATCTCGACGACGACCTCCGCCGGGGGCTGGCGAAAGACTTATACTATTATCTCGTCTTGAAGCAACGCCAGCGCGTCTGGGTCGACGAGGAGGTCGTGACCGTCACGATCAAACACAGCATCAAATATGACCTCTTGAAACGGGAGTACCTGGTCATCAGCCGATTGCCGTCCGGCGCCATCCAAACCATTGTTCCGGACTTTCAGTCCGCGCGCGCGCTGGTCTCCCGAGTGGACCATGTTCCGATCGCGGACACCCGCCGCCTGAAGCGCGGGAAAAAATATCTGGTCAGTGTCAAAGCCGAGATGAAAGCGCCGCAGTTACCACTCTATCTGGACTACTTCTTGTTCTTCATCCCGTTTTTGGAGATCGACACCGAGTGGCGAGACTCCGCGACGTTTCGAGCGCCCGATGGTCCGTGACACACGACAGGTCCCATTCACTCGTGGGTGGCGACGTCACGCCACCACCGCGATCCCCCATGGCCGCTAACGCCGCACTACGCGGGTGGTCCAAGAAAGGCCTGCGGGCCCTCTGGTTGGGGCTGATCCTCATCCTTTTGTCGATTTCCGCGACCACGCTGTATTACAAAGGCCTGTCCACGCCGTCGCCGTTCTCCAACAACATCCTGGTCCTCACCTTAGTCAACGTCAATTTCATCCTGGTCATTCTCCTGACGCTTCTGCTCTCCCGCAATCTGATCAAGCTGTTCTTCGAGCGCCGGCATCGCCGCCTGGGTACCGGGTTTCGGACCAAGATTACGGTCGCGTTCGTCGGCCTGTCGCTCATTCCCTCGCTGCTCCTGTTCGTCGTCGCGGGGGGCCTGCTCACCTCTGCGGTCGAAAGCTGGTTCGGCGTTCAAGTCGAACGTTCGCTCAGCAGCGCGCTCGACGTGGCGCAAACCGTGTATCGAGAACACGAGGCCGGGCTGTTCATCCACGGCGGGTCGATGGCGCGCGAAATCGCGCGCCAGGGGTCGTGGCGTCCGGACGCCCGCGAGGAGTTGACCGCATTTTTGACCGCCGAAGCCGCAGGCGCAGGCCGGCGCGCGATCTGGCTGGTCCCCCCTCCCACGGCTCCGGGCGTGGGCCCGGCGTGGAAGAGCGAGGCCGTGCGTGCGGTGTCGCCGAGCGCGACGCCGCCGTTCGACGCACCGCCGGATGAAGTCCTTCGCGCGCGCGCCCAACACAGTGTCGTGCGTTCCGCCGAACACGGTGACGTGATTTGGGCCTCCGTGCCGGTGGTGGACCGGGACGGAACCCCGCTCGGCGCAGTGGTGATCGAGAGCGTGATCCCCCCAGAGTTGGTCGCCAAACTCGAAGGCATCAGCAAGACATACGAGGACTACAACCAACTCAAGACCTTCAAGAACCCTATCAAGGGCGGCTACATTCTTTCGTTCTTGATCATCACCCTGCTCATTATCTTCTCGGCCACATGGTTCGGCTTTTACGTGGCGCGCGGCGTCACCGTGCCGATCCAACGGCTGGCCGAAGGCACCCACGCAGTCGCACAGGGTAATTTGGATTTCACCATCGACGTCGAAGCCAGCGACGAGTTGCGCGTGCTGGTCGATTCCTTCAACACCATGACCCGGGACCTCAAAGCGAGTAAGGAACAGGTCGAGCGCGCGACCCAGTCGCTCACCACATCCAATACGGAACTCCAGTCTCGACGCACCTACATGGAAACGATCCTCGAAACGATCGGCACCGGGGTGGTGTCGGTGGACGGTCGCGGCCGCATCACGATCTTCAATCAGGCCGCCGAGCGGATCCTGGGCATCCCCGCCGCGGACGCGTTGGGGCGCTCGACGCGCGAGGTATTCGGAGCGCGGGAGCTCGATGCGATTGCCGACCTCCTGGACCCCGCGGTCGTCGACTTGGTCGAACGTGAAATCCAAGTGCAGGCGCAGGGACGCCCGCTGTCCCTGCGCGTCATCGTGTCGCGCCTGGGCCGCCCGGAGCACGCGTTGGGTTTGGTCATGGTCTTCGACGACTTGTCCGATTTGATCAAAGCGCAAAAAGCCGCGGCGTGGCAGGAAGTCGCGCAACGCATCGCGCATGAGATCAAGAATCCCCTCACTCCGATCCAGCTCTCCGCGCAACGCCTGCGCAAAAAAGCCGCGGAACAGGCCCCAGACCTGCGCGCGGTAGTGGACGAGGCCACCAACGCCATCATCAACGAGGTCACCAGCCTGAAAACGATGGTCGATGAGTTCTCCAGCTTCGCCCGCATGCCGGTCCCCCAGCCGGAAGTGCTCGATCTGCACGACGTGCTTCGGGAAGTCATCCAGTTGTACCAGGCGGCCTATCGCGACGTCCGGTTTCACACCCGGTTCGACGGGGACCTTCCACCCGCGTTCGTTGATCGCGATCAAATGAAACGGGTGTTCACGAACCTGGTCGAAAACGCGGTCGAAGCGGTCAACAAGCGCGGCGAGGTGTGGGTCGGCACCTCGCTGTCCCCCCATCAGCCTCGCATCCGAATCGAAGTGGCGGACGACGGTCCGGGCATTCACCCCGACGACCGCGACAAACTGTTCCTGCCGTATTTTTCCAAGAAAAAAAGCGGGACCGGGCTGGGGCTGGCCATCGTGCAGCGGATCGTCTCGGATCACAACGGCCACATCCGCGTCGCGGACCGCCAGCCGCGCGGCTCGTCGTTCGTGGTGGAGTTGCCGCTGGCGCCGGATGCGCGCCTGTCGCGCATCCAGGCGGCTACCTCGTAACGGAGCGCAACGTGGCGGACACGATTCTGATTGTCGACGACGAACAAGCGATCCTCCAGGCGCTCTCCGCCATTTTGCGAGATGAGGGTTACCGGGTCACGGAGGCGGCGGATGGCGGCTCCGCCATCAAAGAAGTGACCAAAGAACCGCCGGCCGCCGTGCTGCTCGACATCTGGATGCCGGGACAGGATGGAATGGAAACCCTTCGCCACATCCGCGACGCGGCCCCGCAGGTCCCGGTGATCATGATGTCGGGCCACGGCACCATTGAAACCGCGATCAAGGCGATCAAACTCGGGGCCTATGACTACATCGAAAAGCCGCTCTCACTCGACAAGGTGTTGTTGTTGGTCAAACACGCGCTGGAGACCAAGCGGCTCAGCGACGAGAACCGTCGCCTGAAGGCGACCATCACCCGACAATTGGCGCTGATCGGCGACAGCGCGCCGATGACGCGGCTCAAGGCGCAAATCGCGTCGGCCGCCGCGTCCCACAGCCGGGTGTTGATTTCGGGCGAGAACGGCACCGGCAAGGAGGTCGTCGCGCGCCTGATCCACGCGAACAGCCCGCGGGCCGGGGGATCATTCGTGGACGTGAATTGCGCCGCAATTCCCGACACGCTGATCGAAAGCGAACTCTTCGGCCACGAGCGCGGGTCGTTCACCGGCGCGACCGCCATGAAACGGGGCAAGTTCGAGGATGCCGACGGCGGCACGTTGTTTCTCGACGAAGTCGGCGATATGAGCCTCCCCACCCAGGCGAAAGTGCTCCGCGTGCTCCAAGAACAACGGTTTACCCGCGTGGGCGGAAGCAAAACATTGGAGGTGGACGTCCGGGTCATCAGCGCGTCCAACAAAGACCTCGCGGATGCCATCACGCGCGGGACGTTCCGCGAGGATCTCTTTTACCGTCTCAACGTGATCCCGCTCACCGTACCGCCGCTCCGGGAACGGCGCGAAGACATTCCGGCGCTGGTCGCGCACTTCCTGCGCGAGATCGCGGCCGATCAAGGACTCGCCCTGAAAACGCTCCACCCGAGCGCACTTGATGCGCTCGTCCGCTCTCGGTGGCCGGGCAACGTGCGCGAGTTGAAGAACTGCGTCGAACGGTTGTTGATCATGGTCCCGGGTCCCGTGATCGGCCCCGACGACCTCGCGTCGTCATGGGGCGGCGCGGAACGTTCCGCGTTATCCGGACCGCCGGGTGGCGCGTCGCTCCGCGATGCACGCGCCGCGTTCGAGCGCGACTTCATCACCCGATCGCTGAAAACCCACGACTTCAACGTCAGCAAAACCGCCGACGCCTTGGGGCTCGAGCGGAGCCACCTGCACCGCAAGATCAAGATGTTAGGGATTGACCTGCGGCCGGACCCTCACCCGGACAATTCATGAACGAACCTTCATGAATAACCGGGCTAGCGGGGACACATGACCGCGGTCGGCGACCTGGTCCCCCTGACGATCGAGAAGATCGTTCACGGGGGACGAGGAATGGGCCGACGGGACGGCGTTCCCGTGTTCGTGGAAAACGTGCTCGCGGACGAGCGCGTCACCGCGAGGGTCACGGCACAGCGCAAGGGATACCTCGAGGCCGAGGCCGAACAGGTCCTGACGCCGTCGAGCGAGCGGGTCGAGGCCCCGTGTCCCGTCTATTCCGCGTGTGGCGGCTGCCACCTTCAACACGCGAACTACTCCGCCCAACTCATCATCAAACGCGCCATGGTGCGCGAAACCCTGCAGCGACTCGGCAAGATGGACGTGGACGTTCCACCGGTGGTGCCGTCCCCCAGCCCCTTCGGGTATCGCCTGCGCGCCCAGTTGAAGGTCGGCCGAACCGGACCATCTCCGGTTCTTGGATTCTTCGCAGCCAACAGCCACACCGTCATCGCCGCGCCGACCTGCCTGGTCTTGCACCCCAGACTCCAGACCGCCCTGGCCGCGCTGCAGGACCTGGTGGCCCGCGCCGATACTCACGTCGAGAACATCCGGGAAGTGGAACTCCAGACGACCGGGGCCGCCGACGAGTGCATCGCGGTCGTCCGTCTCGACGCACGGCGTTCCGCAGCGTTGCGCTCGCTCGCCACCACGTTGCGGGCGCAGGTCCCGCTTCGCGGATTGATCGCGTGGACACCGAAGGCCCGCCACGTCGATGGCGTTGAATGGCTCGAGGAACGCGTCAACGGCCTGTCCTGCCGGGTGAGCGACCGCACGTTCTTGCAAATCAACGCCGGCGCGAACGCCGCGCTGGTGGAGACCGTGGTGGCATGGGCGGCGCTGCGAGGCGGAGAACGGGTGGTGGATCTCTACGCAGGGTTCGGCAACTTCAGTCTAGCGCTCGCTGCCGTCAGCCGCGTGACCGCAGTGGAATCGTCCCCCAGCGCCGCCTCCGACGCCCGCTGGAACGCACGCACAACCGGGCGGAGCGTTCGAGTGGTGGACCGCAGCGTCGAGGCCTGGCGGCCGACGGCCGACGATCTTCGCCCCGATGTAGTGGTGCTGGATCCGCCACGCGCCGGTCTTAGCCGACCCGCGCTGGCAACCGTGCTGGCCCTGGACGCCCCCCGCCTGCTGTACGTCTCGTGCGAGCCCGCGACGCTGGCGCGAGACGCGCGTCGGTTTGCCGACGCCGGATACCGGCTGACGCGCCTCCAGAGCTTCGACTTCTTTCCCCACACCGCCCACGTCGAAACGCTGGCCGAACTGCATCGCCTGTAGGGGGGGTTGTTCTGACCTCTTCCCGCCGCGCAAACTACGCGCGGCGGAGCCTGTTCAGGAGCGCGCCAGATGCCAGGCGGAGCGAGCGCCCGCACCGGAGCGTACTGTTCCGTACGTGAGGAGCGGACGCGCAGCGACAACGCCGCAGATGGCCGCTCATGGACAGGCTCCTACTGGTAGCCGCTCTGTTGATCGACTTTGCCCAGGAGCGCCGCACACACGTCCCGGTGTCGCCTCACCACGTCTGCGGGCAACGCGTTCAGATCCAGGCGAGTCTCGATCGCGGTGAGGACGGTTCGCAGCGTATTCGGCGGCGCGTACTCTTCATCGGCTTGCTCGCGACGGAACTCTTCCTGAGCCACGCGGTCGACGCGACCCTCCACGTCGCCGCTTTCACCGCCTGCTTGAAGAGTCAAGATCAGGCTGGTCAGCAACCCCTCCCGCACCGCGTTGCTGGACAGCCATTTTTTCCCGAGCTTGGCGTCTAAGTCTCGCTGCGTCCGACTCATGGATACGCGCTCCGCGTCCGGCCTGTTCTTAGGACGGCGACCACGCCGGCATCTGGTCGTTCCCCGCGCCCGAGGTCAGCGGCTCTTCTCCGGTCCCGTCCAAGCCGATCACGTAGAGGTGCGAATCCCCGCCACGGTTGGACGAAAACACCAGGTGCCGACCGCCCGGAGCCCAAAACGGGCTGTCGTTGCCGCCGGACGCAGTGGTCAGTTGAACGCGTCGAATGCCGTCGGGGCTCATCAGGCACACCTGATCTCCGCTCTCGACCCGGCAGGTATAGGCGATCCAATCACCCTTCGGGGAAAACGCCGGCGTGGTGTTGTACCCGCCGTCGAACGTCAAACGACGCTGGTCGCTGCCGTCCGCGTTCATCAGGTAGATTTGCGCGGAGCCGCCGCGATCCGAGTTGAACGCAATCTGTTGCCCGTTGGGCGACCACGAGGGGGACAGATCCGCGCCCAACCCGAACGTCATCCGGTGGAGGTTCTTGCCTTCGGCGTCCGCAAGATAGATTTCCGGATCGCCGGATTGACTGGACGATAGGGCGAGGCGATCACCCCGCGGGGACCACGCCGGAGACATCGTGGTGCCCGACAGCTTGAGCAACGACCAGCGGCGACCGCTGGCCGGCACATAGGAGTGCAGGGCCGGGCCCCCGTCACGGTATGAAACGAACGTGATCAACTTGCCGTCCGGATTCCAGCGCGGGGTGAGGGCGATGCTACGGTCCCGTGTGATCTGGATCACGTTCGCCCCGTCGTAGTCCATCACGTACAGTTCTTTCTTTCCGGTGCGATCGGACACGAACGCAATACGCGTCTGCGCGATGCCGGTCTCACCGGTAAACGCAGAGACCAATGCGTCCGAAAACTTGTGCGCCATCGACCGGAGAAAGGTTTTGTCCTTGCCGCGATACGCTTTTTCGGTCACCGCCGATCCGCTGCCCCCGTCGTACCCCTTGCCCTCCCACAACAATCCGCCGTCCCGTTCACGCGTCAGCCGGCCCCACACCACCACGTCGGCGCCAGCCGCAGCCGCCTCCTTGATGCGCGCCGCATCCGGCGCGCCGCGCACGTTCTGCGCCGGCAACGACATGACCTCGAAGAGCAGGGACCGACGAAGGTCCGACTCGATCACCGAGCGAAGCGTCGCGGCTTCTTCGCTCAACCCCGGGCTGGCTTCGACCCCGAGTAGAGCCACCGGAATCTTGGCACCTGCGGATCGCGAGAGACCCAAATAGACTTCGGTCCCCCTCCCGCGATCAGGCATCGCAAGGAGAAGTCCCGTGGCCATCACTACGGCGAGGACTCCTGCTATGACCATCCGGCCGGAGATCAATCCGTCACGACATCCGATCGGGATCAAGCAGAAAACTGAAGTGGATTTTCATATCCTGACCAGGGTATCCATCAGGGAGGGGCGGGAATGGGGTGGCCCGCAACACCGAGCGCAACGCCGCCTGGTCGTAAAACATGTCGCCTGAACTCTGTTCCACCTCGGCCCCGCGGACGCTACCGTCCCGGAGGATGGTGAACACCACCAGCACTTCGCGCGCCTCGGCAAATCCCCCGCCCGGCGGCGACCAGCTGTCATTGATCTTTCGTTTCAAGGCGTTCATGTAGTACGGATACTTGAGTGCCACCGCTTCCATCAGCGGCGTGACGAGTTGGATGCCGGGTTCAGCGGGCTCCGTCGCCTTGGCGACCGGCTCCGACGGCGGCTCGGGCGTTTCGGGGTCAGCCGCTTCGTCGGCCACCTCAGGGACAGCCGCCGGCGCGGATTCCGGTTTCGGCTTGACCTTCTCGACGGGAGGCGGGGCCGGCTTCTTCACCAATTGCTTGGGTTTGACCAGCGCAGGGGGTGGGACTTTCGGCGCTGGACGTGTTGGTTCCGGCGCAGCCTTCGGTTTCGGCGCCTGTTCAACCGGAAGGCTGACCAGTTGCACTTCGTACGCCGGCGCGATCGGCCGCGGCGAAATCCACGACGGCCCCCACACCAGCGCGACCGCGAAGGCCACGTGGAGCCCCGCCGAGAGCACGACCATCGGACGAAACCTGGCGCGACGCGCGGGCGACGAAGCAGTGAGTCTCGTCTGGGATTGCATCATGACGCTAAAACGGTGTCAGTGCGTCCTGTAGATCGGAGCCTGTTCAGGAATGCGTCAAATGCCCCCTTCGGGGACTTCCGACATTTCGATTGTTGAAGGGGGGTCGCAAGGCGGAGCGAGCACCCGCACCGCAGCGTACTGGGTCGTACGCGAGGAGCGGACGCGCAGCGACAACGCCGCAGATGACCGTTCATGGACAGGCTCCTACGGAGCGCCCTCGGACCCGGCCACCGGCTGCGTCACCATCCCCAACTTGTCGATCCCCGCGCGCTTGACCGCGTCCATCACCTCGACCACCGCGCCGTACGGGACATCACGATCGGCCCGCAAGTACAACGTGACGTCTGGTTGTTCGCGGGCCAATTTTTTCAGCCGGTTGTCGAGCATCACCCGCGCCACCCGTTCCTTGTCCAGGTAGACGGCGCGATCGCGCGCCACCGTGACCACCACGCGATCTTCCGGTTTGATCGTGTTCACCGACGATTTGGGCAAGTCGATGTCGATCCCGCGCAACATGAGTGGTGCCGTGATCATGAAAATAATAAGCAGCACGAGAACAACGTCAACAAGGGGAACCACGTTGATCTCGGCCAGCGGTCGTCCGGGATCGGTGCGCCGTCGATCACTCAGCATAGTTTACAACCGGCGCGACGCCTCCGAGATGGCCGATCCGGTCGGAAGCCGCGATTCGACCAGACCGATCAGGTCCTGCCGGAACACGTCGAGTTGGGTGGCGTGGCGTCGAATCTGCGTCAGAAAATAATTATACGCGATCACCGCCGGAATGGCGGCGAACAACCCGGCGGCGGTCGCCACCAGCGCTTCGGCCACGCCCGGCGCAACGGCCGTAATGCTCGCGGTACCCATCCGCCCTATGGTTTGAAACGCTTGAATGATGCCAAGCACGGTGCCGAACAATCCGACGAACGGCGACACATTGCCCACAGTGGCCAGCGAGGACAAGTACTCTTCTTCCTGAAGCAGATGTCGCTCTGAAATCTGCCGGAGCGCGCGCTCCAACCGACGAATCCCTCCGTTGAACGTCCCGCCCGCGGACGCCTCGCTTCCATCATGGCTCAACGCGATGCGGTGGGCTTCGGCAAAGAGTTCGGCCATGGGGCTACGCCCGATCGTGGCGCTGCGGCGACGAACCTCGGTGGGATCGTCCAAGGCCTCATACACCGCCAAGAACCGACGATCCTGACGCCGCACCACCCGAAACAGCCGCCACTTGTACAAGATGACGGCCCACGAAAAAATCGAAAACAATAACAGCACCACCAGCACCGCTTGGCTGATCGGGCTGGCGGACGTGATCAAATCGGAGAGATCAATCGACGACGTCACAGAGTGTACTCCTGATGGAGGTGGAGGCTCGGTCCAATGCGCGATGCGGTCGGGAGGGGAGAACTCACCGCGTGTTCGGCGCCCCGGCGCGGCCAAGACTGCGCGTGCCTGGCGAGAGATGGCGGGGCCGGCGGGGCTCGAACCCGTGACCTCCGGCGTGACAGGCCGGCGTTCTAACCAACTGAACTACGGCCCCGCATATCTGGCTCACCGCTCGCGTGTCGTTCACGGCATAGGCGGAAGGCGGATCGAACGCCTGACCTCTGCCTTGTAAGGGCAGCGCTCTCCCAATTGAGCTATCCGCCCGTGGGATTCGTGGCACCGGGCCGCGGCGCGCCGCGCGTTGCGACGCGCCAAAAAACCGCGTAGACTATAGCAATCCGATTCGCACATTGTCAACGCATTTACGCGCGCCGAGCCACCACACACGATACGTCGTCCGTTGACCACTGACAGTCCTCACGACCAGCGCCCTGCGGCCAGCCGGCTCGCGTCCGCACTCCTCGTGCTCCTCGCGTTGTCCGCCTGCTCCCCCGCGCCCCACACGCCGCCGACCGCCAAATGGACGAGCTTCGAGACCGGCGCCAACGTCAAGTCCATCGCCATCGACGGAGGGTTTCTCTGGCTAGGCCTGGCTAACGGCGTGATCCGGTACGACGCCGCGACCCACGATACCCATGATATCTATACCGCGGCCAGAACCGGCGGCGGATTGCTGAGCAACGGGGTGTACTCGGTTCGCGTGGACCCACGCGGACGCGTCTGGATCGGCACCTACGGCGGGGGGCTCTCCGTGCTCGATGGGACACACTGGGTGACGTTTACACCATACGGCGCCGGTCGGGTCGCCACCTACGGCGCGGGGTGGACGCGGTATTCTCCGGATCGCGGGTTGGGCGATTTGTGGGTGTATGACGTGGCCTTCGACGACCGCGGCGGGGCGTGGGTGGCGACGTGGAAGGGCCTGAGCCGGTTGGACGGAACCGACTGTTTCCCAATGACGGCGGCGCCTCCCGATCGCGCGGTGCCCTGCGGGTTTGTCACGTATACCGTGGAAAACGGCTTGGTCGACAAATGGGTGTATGCCATCGCGGTGGACCCGGACGGCTCCCTCTGGCTCGGCACTGAAGGCGGCGTCAACCGCTTCGACGGAACGTCGTGGACGACCTACACGCACCGCGACGGCCTGGGAGCCGACCCGGGGACCCTGCCTTCAAAGACGGCCGGTGAACCACCGAGTCCTCACCACACGACAGAATACAAGGGCATCGGTCAGGCCAACCCCAACTACGTGCTCGCGATCACGATCGACCGCGACGGCGCTAAATGGTTCGGGACGTGGGGAGCGGGGCTGAGCCGATTCGACGGCCACCGATGGCGGACGTTCACCACGGCGGACGGACTGGGGGGTAATTACATCCATGCATTGGGCATTGATCACGACGGAATGGTGTGGGCAGCAACCGACGGTGGCGCGAGTTGGTACCACAACGGCCGCTGGCGGACCTACACCACGCGCGACGGCCTGCTGGACAACAATGTGTTTTCGATGGCGTTCGACGATCATGGCGTCCGTTGGTTCGGCACGTGGAAGGGACTCAGCAAACTGGAGATCGGTCGCCGATGACAATCTTCGATATTCTGTCTCACCGCTCCGAGGTGGGAGCCTGTTCAGGGGCGGTCAGATGCAAGGCGCCGCGAGCACCGCACCGGAGCGTACGAGGTAGGTACGTGAGGAGCGGATGCACAGCGGCAACGCTGCAGATGGCCGCTCATGGACAGGCTCGAAACAGGGTTGACCCGTGTTTTCAGCGCGTGCTAAGGTACCCGGCCCGACCACGGGGCCGGGTGTGGCCATGCGCGTAATTGCAGGACGGTTCAGGGGCCGCCGGTTGCGGGCTCCCCGCGGGTATGACGTTCGCCCAACGTCGGACAAGGTCAAAGGCGCGTTGTTCAACATCTTGGGATCACGGGTCGAAGGAGCCACGGTCATGGATCTGTTCGCCGGAACTGGCAGCGTCGGCATCGAAGCCTTGAGTCGCGGCGCGACCCACGTGCTGTTCGTCGAAGACGATCCCGCGGCCCGTGAGGCCCTTGAAGCCAACTTGGCCGCGTGCGGGGTGGAAGCGCATGAGGCCACGGTGTGGAAGGGCCGGGGCGTGGCCGGCCTTATCCGTCACTTAAAAGCACGCCCCGCACAAACCGCGGATCTGATCTTCGCCGATCCCCCGTATCGGCACGAAGAAACGCTGCGCCTGCTCCGGCCGTTCGTCGCGGGCTTGGGACTGGCGGAGGGGGGATGGCTGGTGGTCGAACACGAGCGGGCGGCCCTGATCCCGCCGACCGAGCCGCCGGTGACCCTGGCCGAAACCCGCGTGTACGGAGACACGGCGCTGTCGATCTGCACTCGGGAAACACCACCGTGAGCCGCGTCGGGGTATGCCCGGGCACGTTCGACCCGATTACGAACGGCCACCTGGATATCGTTCGCCGCAGCCTGACCTTTTTCGATACCGTCATCCTGGCGGTGGCGCTCAACCCACAGAAGACCCCCTTGTTCGAGATCAAGGAACGGCTGGAAATGGCGGTGGTTGCAACCACCGGAATGGACCGGGTGATCGTCGAGGCGTTCGATGGCCTGCTGGTCGATTATCTCAGACAGAAGGACGCCCACGCCATTATCCGAGGCCTGCGTGCGGTGTCGGACTTCGAGTACGAGTTACAAATGGCGATGATGAACCGCAATCTCGATCACACCGTGGAGACCCTGTTCCTGATGCCCAGCGTGGAGTACTCATTTCTGACGTCCACCATCATCAAAAATGTCGCCAACTACGGCGGGAACGTGGACGATCTGGTTCCACCCCTGGTCGCCGGCCGGTTGCGTGAAAAATACGGGGGCCGCCGATGAAGCTTGCGACGCGCGTCGGCCGCATCCAGCCCTCCCCCACCATGGCCATGGCCGCGCGCGCCAAGGCCTTGGCCGCACAAGGCATCGACGTGGTCGACTTCGGCGTGGGCGAGCCCGACTCCGACACGCCCGATTCTATCAAGGAGGCGGCAATCGCCGCGATCCGCGCGGGGTTCACGAAATACACCCCTCCGGCCGGGACCGATGAATTGAAACGGGCGATCATCGCGCGACTGGACGCGGATCGCGGCCTGCGGTACCAACCGAACGAAGTCGTGGTGTCGTGCGGAGCCAAACACTCGCTGTATAACCTGGCCCAGGCGCTCTTCGAAGCCGGAGACGAGGTCATCATCCCGGCACCGTATTGGGTGTCATACCCGGATCAAGTGTTGCTCAACGACGCCACACCGGTCGTCGTGCCCACCACCGAGGACAGCGGGTTCGTCCTCGATCCCCGGCGCTTGGAGGCGGCGATCACCCCGCGCACCAAGGCCTTGATTGTGAACTCTCCGTCCAATCCAACCGGCGCGGGGTACACCAAGGACCAACTGGAACGCATCGCAGACGTCGCGTTGCGCCACCGCCTGATCGTCATCTCCGACGAGATTTACGGGCAAATCCTGTACGACGGCTTCCGCCACGTGAGCATCGCGTCACTGTCGCCCGAGATGAAGGCCTGCACCGTAGTGGTAGACGGGGTGTCTAAAACGTATGCGATGACGGGCTGGCGGATCGGCTACGCCGCGGGTCCGGCCGCGCTGATGACGGCGGTGGCCACGATGCAAAGTCAAAGCACGTCTAACCCTGCATCGATTTCGCAGAAGGCCGCGGTGGCGGCCCTGACCGGCCCGCGGACATCGATCGAGCGGATGGTCGTTGAGTTCGCCGCGCGCCGCGACGAAATGGTCCGGCGTCTCGCCGCGATGCCGGGGGTGACGTGTTTTCGACCGCAGGGTGCATTCTACGCGTTTCCCGACGTGGCGTGGTATTACGGCAAACAGGCGGGATCAACGACGATCAACAACTCCGACGATCTGGCCACCTATCTGATCGAGGAGGCGCGAATCGCCGTGGTTGCCGGCGCGGGGTTCGGGGCCGATCGCCACGTGCGCTTGTCTTACGCCACGTCCCTCGATAGAATTCGGATAGGCCTTGATCGGATGAGCGCCGCCTTGTCGAAGTTAGGTTAGGAATGGTGTCCGAGGATCTACAAACTCAGGCCCGTTCAGGAATGCGCCAGATGTCCCTTCGGGGACTTCCGGCGTTTTGACTCTTAAAGGTGGGTCGCAAGGCGCCGCGGGATTCATGGACGGGCGTTAGGGAGAGTCGCAGTGCCGATTTACGAATACCAGTGTGAGAGCTGCGGTCACCGCCTCGAGTTGATCCAACAACGCAGCGACGCCCCGCTGGCCGAGTGCCCGAAGTGCCACGGAGCGGTCAAGAAACTGCTCGCGGCACCGGCCCTCCAGTTCAAAGGTTCCGGCTTTTACATCACGGACTACTCGGCCAAAGGCAAAGAGAAAAGCCCCGAGACGCCCGCCGACAAAAAAACCAGCGAAACCAAACCCGCGTCCGAGTCGGGCGCCGCACCCAAAACCACCGCCGCCGACAAGAAATCCGATGGAGGCAGCGGGACGCCGGCACCTCCGCCCAAATCCGAAGGCACTGGCTCGGCTTGACCCGCGAAGCGGCGTGCCGTCAGATATAGTGCTCTGACGTCCGCCGGATCATCTCCTTCCAGATCAGGTCGGCGTCGCGATCAAACACCACGCTCGCGTCCGCCGGCACCACGCGCCACCCCCCGGCCGCGATCTCATCGGCCAATTGTCCTGGCGCCCATCCCGCATACCCCGCGAACAAGCGAATGCCTGCAGAAGGATCGTCGCTGTTCAGCGCGTCGCCAAGCACATCAGTGGACTGAGTCAGGTACACGTTGTCGAATACGCGGTGCGCGTGCTCGGGCTCTGACCGCATGCGCACGAGCAGCACCAGGATACTCCGCTCTACCGGCCCGCCGAGGTAGAGCGTCTCGGGCCGCCCCTCAAGTTCTGCACGGTCGGGCAAAAGGTGCGACAGCGGCGTGGCCGTGGGCCGGTTGATGACCACACCCATCGTTCCGGTGACATCATGGTGCGTGATCAGGATCACGGTCTCGCGGAAGTTGGGATCGCGAAGGGCGGGTTCGGCGATGAGAAAGAACCCTTTGCCGAGTTCGATCGGTTCCGCGTGGGAACGTTCGGGCCCGGCGACTAACACCGCCAGCAGTGCGGCAAACACCAGCCGCCGAAAGACCAGTCCAGTCGGTCTGCCGACGTTGGCCTGGGTTGCCTCGCGAAGCCTCGTCCTGTTCCCTCGCACCACGGGCTAGTTCCTGCCGAACCACTCGTCGGGCGCGGTTGGTTCGCGACCGGACTCTTCCCAGTGCCGTTTCGCCGGCGGGCGACCGCCCACTGCGTGCGCCGCGGTGACAAGTGAGAAGCCCGCGACGATCAAAAACACGGAGACTGGGATCAATCCGAGGACTCCGGTCAGGACAGCTTGGGCCGCAGCATAGGACTGCGGATGCACCAACCAAGAAGTATTCAGATCGACGAAGTCCAACACCAATCCCAACAACGGCTTGGATAACCACGTCCCGAACTTCACGAACACGTAGACCTGCCAGCCGAGAATCAGAACCCCGGCCAGACACAAGAAGACTCCGGCCATCCCGGTCCAGATGGCGAACAGACCGACCAGCGTATGGCGTCGCTCCTGCGCAGGGAACGACATGTGGAACTCCGCGGAGAGAGGCCTGTATTATCCTCCAACACAGGAGCCAATACCAGGGGCATTCACGTTCCACGCTTGCTGAAGGGGTTGCCGGGACGATATACTTGGTGGCATGACATCGGCACACGCTGGAGACGAATGACGATGACCGTTTTCGAGTTGATCAAGCGCTTCCGCGAAATCCCCCCGGATTTACACAGCGAACCCCTCCTGGAGCGATTTGCGACGACGTTCGACCAGTTCCTGAAGGTCGCGAACAAACCCGGCAATTGTTCGACAGACTACGACGCGGGCAACCACTATTATCTGAAGCTGATCGCCCCGATGGGGATTTACGGCTTTCGCCTGTGTACGCGAGAAGATTGTTTACAACAGCTGCAGGCCTTGATCGAACAGTACCAGACCGACCCCACGGCCTTCAGCGCCAACCTCCTTCCGGCCGGTACCGCGGCGAAGGAAATCAGAGGCCCAGGGTGCGCTTAACCAGCGCCCCCAAACGCTGATCGGACAATCAGCGTTTGGGAAGAGTGGCGATGTCTGCGGCTTCTTCCGGGATCGGCTGATTCGGCCCGGCAATGAGGCCCGCGAGATCCGGATCCTGTCCCGGCGCCATACCTGACAGGTTCTTCGCCTTCTCCTCTTTACGTACTGCCTGTTTGGCGACTTTTTCCTGGTGCTTTTTCTGCCGCTTCATTTCCTTCTGACGCTTTTCGAACCGTGCCTTCGCGTTCCCCGCCATATTCTCGTCTCCTCAGTTCAGGTCACGGCTCCCACGGGGTATGACCACGCCCCCTGGAGCCCGGCTTACCGATCACACCGTGACGTGGCGCTCTTCAAAATGCGTGATCTTGTCTTCGTGCCGCAGCGTCAACCCGATGTCGTCGAGGCCGTTGAGCAGACACTCGCGGCGGAACTCGTCGACTTCGAACGAGTACCGAATTCCCTCCGAGGATGTGACCACCTTGTTGCTGAGGTCCACGTGCAGCCGATAGCCTGGCATCGCGCGGACACGCTGGAACAAGGCCTCAACCTGGTCCTCCCCGAGGCGGATCGGCAGTATCCCATTCTTGAAACAGTTGTTATAGAAAATGTCGGCGAACGACGGCGCGATGAGGCAGCGAAACCCGTAGTCGAGCAGCGCCCAGGGTGCGTGTTCGCGTGAGGAGCCGCAGCCGAAGTTCGCGCGTGTGATCAGAATCGACGCTCCCCGGTAGCGGTCCGCGTTCATCTCGAACTCTGGGTTCGGTCGGTGACCGCCGATCAAGCGCCAGTCGTAAAACAGAAATTCTCCGAACCCGGTCCGTTCGATCCGCTTCAAAAACTGCTTCGGGATGACCTGATCGGTATCCACATTGGGCAAGTCCAGCAGCGTCGCCACCCCGTCCAGCGTGCGAAACGGCTCCACTCAGCTCTCCTTCAACTCATAGTGACGAATGTCCACGAAGCGACCCTCCACCGCAGCCGCAGCCGCCATCAAGGGACTCACGAGGTGCGTACGTCCGCCTTTGCCTTGGCGCCCTTCGAAATTGCGGTTCGACGTGGACGCGCACCGTTCGCCCGGTTTGAGCGTGTCGGGATTCATCCCTAAACACATCGAACAGCCCGACTCGCGCCAGTCAAAGCCCGCTTCCCTGAAGATTCGATCCAATCCCTCTGCCTCGGCGCGCTGTTTCACGGCTTGAGAGCCCGGGACCACCATGGCGTAAACCGTAGACGAAACCTGGCGTCCTTTGACAAACCGCGCCACCCGGCGAAGATCTTCGATTCGAGAGTTGGTACACGAGCCGATGAACACCCGGTCGACGGCCAGATCCGTGATCGGCATGCCGCCTCGGATACCCATATACTCCAGCGCCCGCTCCGCGGCCTTGCGGGCGTTGGGATCGGCAAACTCGTTCGGGGCCGGCACGCGCGCGTCAACACCCACCACTTGACCAGGGTTGGTGCCCCAAGTCACCTGGGGCGAAAGCGTCTTGGCATCCAGTCGCAACGACCGGTCGAACGCGGCGCCGGGATCCGACGGCAGCGGCTTCCAGCGTGCCACCGCGGTGTCGAACTCTTTGGGGGCATACCGCCGACCCTTCAGATACCGGAACGTGGTTTCATCCGGGGCGATCATGCCGGCCCGCGCCCCGCCTTCGATCGACATGTTGCAGACCGTCATCCGCTCTTCCATCGACAGCGCGCGGATCGTGTCGCCCGCGTATTCCACCACGCTTCCGGTGCCTCCGTCGGTGCCAATGTTTCCGATGATCGACAAGATCACGTCCTTGGCCTCCACGCCGTAAGGCCGGGTGCCGTTGACCTCGATCAAAAAGGTCTTGGGTTTGTCTTGGAGCAGGCACTGCGTCGCCAGGACGTGTTCGACTTCGCTGGTACCAATACCGAACGCCAACGCCCCGAACGCGCCGTGCGTGGAGGTATGGCTGTCCCCACACACGATCGCAAGTCCGGGGAGCGTTAATCCCAACTCCGGGCCGATGACGTGCACGATGCCCTGGTCAGGGCTGTCCAGATCAAACAGCGTTACACCGAACTCCCGACAGTTCTTCGCAAGCGTCTGCATCTGCAGCGCGGAAATTTCATCGGCGATCGGCAGCGCACGGTCTGTGGTCGGGACGTTGTGGTCCATCGTCGCGAACGTCAGGTCGGGGCGTCGCACCCGTCGCTCGGCCAATCGCAATCCGTCGAAAGCCTGCGGCGAGGTCACTTCATGAATCAAATGTCGGTCGACGTAGATCAGGGAGGGTTTGCCCGGCTCCTCGTGCACCACATGGGCCTCCCAGATCTTTTCGAACATGGTCTTGGGCTTCATTGCGTCGATGCGTCCTCAGGTCGGACGGAATGTGGGCTCATTATCGCACAAGAGCCGGCGCAAAAACAGCGGCACCGGGCGTCCCATCGCCGGATCACCGGCGAAAAAATCCCGTCGCGCTCCTCATGTTGCTATGTTATATTGCCTCATATCAGGGGAGTCACTCCTCCCCGAGTCTCCCACAGGGGGAGGCGGCCCACAAACCGGACAGCGGCGGTCCGGAGCGTGGGAGCCCCGGGTCTGGGCCCGAGGGCCGAAGGTTCGCGCCGAAGAGAGGAGGTGGTCCAGTGGGAAGTACCAACCCTACGGCGAGTGAGGTGGCGGCGTCCTAAGCCACGCCCCTTTCTTCGGCGAAGCTGGGACGTAGTCCCCAGCGCCACCGAGCCCGGAAGCGCGGACGCCGGAGCCGCACCAGGGTCGAAAGATCCGCTTCCGGGTTTTCGTTTGTCTTGTCCCTCCAGGGAATGGTTGCCAGCAGCGAGCAGTCTGTCCTACACTTCTGGTATGGTCCCGTCACGGCGTTATCAGGCCATGACCCTGTTGGTCGCGTGCGGCGCTGCGGCCTGGTTTGCTGGAGTACCCCCCGATGCACATGCCGCGTCGATCCACCGAGGCTTTCTCTCCCTCCAACTTGGCATGCCCATCGACCTCTTCCTGCAAACGACTCCGGTCGAGGAGATCCAGGGTGAGGCGGGTGAGCGACTGTTCTCGATCACCGACATGCCCAATGACCTGAACGGGGTCGTTGTCGCGTTTGCCGACGACCGGCTCGCGCGAATCGACGTCACCTATTCCGTTGCCTACTCCGGCCGCACTTCGTGGGAAGAGTTCGTGGCCATGGCCGTGCGCAAGTACGGGACGAGCTTCCACCTCCCCACACCCGGAGGCGCGGTGGAGATGTGGGACGATGGCCGCACCACGTTGATCCTGGTACGGCGACCTCTCACGTCGGATGCCCAGACCTATGGATTGACGCTGCAAGACGATGCGGTCGCGCTCGAACGCGGGGCTCGCTGCGCCCCCCGGTTCGAGGTGTAAGTCCCGATTGACTTCTACCCGATATCTCCATTATCCTAAGCGCCTTCCGCCGTCCGTCGAGCCTAGCTGGGCTTGAGTTTGACACGGCGGACCATCGCCCTTGGTACGTTTTTACTGATGGCAAGCCGCAATGAACGGCTGCGCTGATCACGAGGAGGTCCCGGTGCCCGCATATCTCCTGCCCGAGAAGCCGATCACGTCCGCTGAAGAGTACGCCAAGACCGGTGGATGGAAGGGCCTTGAACGCGCCCTGTCCATGCCCCCGGAAGCGGTCATCGACGAAATCAAAAAGTCCGGGCTACGCGGACGAGGGGGGGCAGGATTTCCCACCGCCATTAAGTGGGCGGGCACACGGCAGAAAGAGTCGCCGGACGGGAAAAAGTATCTCGCCTGCAACGGGGCAGAGGGTGAGCCCGGCACATACAAAGACCGCCCCTTGATCTCACTAAACCCCTACCAATTGATCGAGGGCGTGGCCATCGCGTCGCTGACAATCGGTGCGGACAAGGCGTTCATCTGCCTGAAGGAGATTTTCCATCCCCAGATCAAACGGCTGGGCGAAGCCATCGCCGAGTGCGAAGCAACAGGTTATCTCGGGCCCAACGTGCTCAAGTCAGGCCGAGCGGTCCACGCGGAGCTCTCGATCGGTCCCGCCACGTACCTCTACGGTGAAGAAACGGCCATGCTCGAATCCATCATGGGCAACGCCGCAATGCCGCGCCAAGTGAAACCGTTCGAGTGGGGCCTGCCGTTCTCCGGCGGAGGGATTGCCTCGCCGGTCGTGGTCAACAACGTGGAAACGCTCTCCCACGTCGCGCACATCATGCGCAACGGGGCGGACTGGTTCAAAGGCATTGGTCCGCCGCGAAGCCCGGGGAACTTTATCTGGACTGTCTCGGGCGACGTGACCAAACCGGGATTCTACGAGTTGCCGATGGGCACCACGATGGTGCAGCTCCTCGAGGTGGCCGGAGGGCCCAAGCCAGGCCGGAAGTTCAAGGCCGTGTTCCCTGGAGGTCCCTCGTGCGGACTCCTGACGCCGGACAAGTTCGATACCCCGCTGGACTTCGATTCGCTGAAGAAGGTGGACTCGGGCCTCGGCTCCGGCTGCGTCATCGTCTACGACGACACGGCCTGTATGGTGCACGTGGCCTATAACTTTTCGCGGTTCTTCTCCAATGAAAGCTGCGGCCAGTGTTTTTCGTGCAACTGGAGCACCAAGGAAATCTCCCATCTGATCCTGAAGATGGAGCAAGGCAGAGGGACCGAGGACGACATGATCGAGGCGTGGGAAATCACCGAGCGGATGCCGGGAAAGGGCCGCTGCTTCTTGATCAACGCCGAGTCCATCATCGTTCGGACGATCATGAAACACTTCCTTGAAGAATTCTCCAAACACGTGGGCCGGTCGTGTCCCACGCCCCGCACGCTGCCGATTCCCAAGATCCTGGACTTCACCGGCAAAGATTTCGTCTACGATACGATGGACGGCGAGTTGGGCTGGGCGCCGGGGCAGCAGTTTCCCGTGCTCGTCTCTGACGATCACCAGTTTTCCCGTCGGATTTGACAGGCTGCTCAAAAAGCTCCAGATGCCAGACCGCAGGGAGGAGGCAACGCGGAGCGTACTAGTTCGTACGTGAGCATTGCCGACGACCGAGCACGCAGCAGATGGACTTTTTCAGCAGCCTGCTGCGGTAGGTACGACAAGGGCGGTTGTACCGAGGGTTCACCACGGCACCGATCCCCCCTCCCGTGAGGATCGGTCGCCGCCCTTGCCGTACCGTTGGAGGCTCGGGAACCGCTTCTAGCCGCCGACCGCGGCCTTCACACTCTGAGCGGTCTTGCCCTCGGCTTCCACTGAGACCTTCGCACCGACCCTGACATCACCTTCCACCTTGGTATCTTTGGTGATCTCGAGGGCGTACACCATTCCCTGGGTGTCTTTCACCGAGATGGTCTTCCCGACCTCGTACTTGATCACCTCGCCGCTCAGCATCGCCATCGCGGCATAACTCGCGACGGCAAAGACGAGCACGAGAGCCATCGCAGATGCCCCCTGTATCCACTTCTTCATCCCTGATCACCCCCTTCCCCTCGCGAACCACGTAGAGCACGAGGCGTGCCAATCTCGCGAGAGACCGGAAATCGCCACCACAGCGAGAGTTAGGATTTTCGGATCCGGGGGAAGCGCGCTTGATCGCCCGAAATATGGCGTTCGAGCGCCGCATTTCAGGCACCCTGCACAGCCGGGCATACCGCACTTTCACAAAAGGAAAGGGCGGACCCAGGAGGTCCGCCCTCGGAAACCCTTTTGAAGAACGGTTCTATTACCTCTTAGCCGGGGCCTTCTTGGCCGGCGCTTTGGCGGCAGGTTTTGGTTTCGACAGGTCCTCAACCTTCTTCGACAAGTCGCCGATCTTCGCCTGGAGATCCGCGTTCGCCTTGCTCATTTCGTCAGTCTTGGCCGCCAACCCATTCTTCTCTTGGGTCAACGAATCCACTTGCTGCTTGAGGCTGGCGTTCTCCTCCTTGAGTTTTTTAGACTCACATCCGGTTAAGGGCAGGATCATCAACGCAGCAATCAAGGGCAAAATCACGAGCTTCTTCATCAGTCAGGTCACCTCCTCTCTCTCGTATATTTTTTATCGTCAGGGTGCGTATTCCGGCTTGGAACACACGCCGCAAAACGGGGATACACATACCACCACGGCCTTGGAGAAATCAAGAGCGACGCAGGGATGCGTCAGCAAAAATACTTGGCGAGGTCGATGCCGTACGATCGGGCGTCGCTGGTGTCCACGATCCGACGGACCGGACGGGCGTCATGGTCCGCGAGATCGATTGTGTCTCCGTCCACGTCCGTCCCCGCGGCGTCGCGAATAAGCTTGACCATGGGGTGCGCGCGGTGATCGGGCGACGAATGGCTTCCCACCACCACCCCGAGCTCGCCGCTGTCGAATCGCACGACGGTTCCCACCGGATACACGCCCATGCAGTTGGCGAACACCTTGAGCAGCAGCGGATCGTAGACGGTCCCGGCCTTGGCCACCATCAGGCGGAGGGCCTTGTCAGGCGCGAGCGGCACCCGGCTGTACACCCGCGACGCGGTCATCGCATCGTAGCAATCCACCAACGCGATAATGCGCCCGAACAGCGTCAGTTTGCGCGGCTCCGCCATCTTGGGGTAGCCGGATAAGTCATAGTTGAGATGGTGCTCGAACCCCGCGATGACGATCTTGGTGGAGACGTCGTCGAGCCCTTTGAGGCGCAGCAGACTTTTCACCCCCAGAATCGGGTGTCGCCGGATCACCTGCCATTCCTCGGGTGTGAACGCGCTCCCTTTGTTCAAGACCTCCAAGGGAATGTCGGCTTTGCCCACGTCGTGAAACAGCGCGGCCACGCCCAGTTCGGAAAGATGCGTACGGTCGTAGCCCAACCGTTGCCCCATGGTCAGGGCCAGGATGCAGACGTTGACGCAGTGGCTGTACGTGTATTCGTCGTGGCTGCGCAGCGTGGCCAGCCCCAGCAAGGTGTTCTCATCCTGCAACATGAGATCCACCAACCCCTGGACCACCCGCTTGGACTTCCGGACGCCCACCGCCTGCTTAAGTTTGACGCTCTCCATCACTTCCGACACCGCCGAGATGGTGCGAAAATACGTGCGTTTCGCCACCGCCTTCTGGCTTTCCCGTTCGCGGGCCGGTTTGCCCCTGTTTGAGACCGGCGGGGAGAGCTCCACATGCAACACGCCACGCTCGCGCAGCAACGCCGACAATTCGTCGAGGGTCGACGTCGCTCCGGTGGCCCACAGGCGCGAAAATTCGATCACTTCGTGGGCGCTGATCGCAGGGTCGAAGCGGATGTTGCCCACCCCACGCTTCCGCATCTCGGTGATCATTTCGGTAAACCCGATATAACCTTCCAGGTCCATCTTGAGACGAAAATCGTCGAGGTAGAGGTGATCCCCGTCCTGCCGCAATACCGGCTCACCGTGCCATTCGTCCACCTCGGCCACGGTTTTCACCAGCCGGTCCGCGGGCTGATTGAAAGCCACGTTCCCGGCAAGATGAATGTGGGCGGTCTTGAGCAAGATGTGGATCTGGTAGACCAGACGCTTGCCCAGTCGGTGAAGGTTCTCATCTCGAATGGTGCTGCCCTTGAGCGCTTCGAACAGCTTGGGCGCGGCGTTCTGAGCGGCTCCGGTCTTCATCACGCAGCCCGGTCGAGGTCCCGCATTGCGCGGCGGGCCTCGTCGCCCATCGTTCCACCCAGGCGTGCGGCGGTGTCCCGAAGCAGGGCCGCCGCAGCCGGGGTGCCGACACGACGCGCCGCCGCTAGGGCGTGTCGAACCCGCGGATCATGACGCACCACCCAAATCAGCGGCCACGCATGTTCGGGCGTCAAGAACCGCTGGATCAACGGCAGCGCGGCGTCCGATCCCACATCCGCCAGGGCCTCGAAACACTCACGTTGCTCGGCCTCGCCACGACGGATAAACGCCCGGTCCACGATGACGTCGGACAATGCGCTCAGCAACCCCGGTGACGGGTGCCGACGTGCCAGCTTGAGCGCGTGCAGGCGCACACTTTCGTCGGCATCACCCAACCACTTCGGCAGCGTCTGGCTCACCCGCGCCGCGCCGATCGACTCGATCGCTTTCAGGGCCTCCTTCCGGATCCGGACCTCGGCGTGATGCATCGCGGCTTCGAGCGCCGGCAGCGCGCGTAGGTCTTTGACGGCCCCCAGTATGTAGACCAAATTTCGCGCGACGTACCACGGCGCAGTCGGCAGTTTCGTCAGAATCGCCTCGACGGCGGCCGTGCCAAACGCCGTCAGCGCATCACACACGGTCCGGCGTCCGGTCGCCGTCTGCGTGCGTTCGAGCAACGTGATCAAGGCATCGCTCGCCGTGGGCGGAAGGACGCTCAGATACGCGGCCAACGCGTCGCGGTCCCACGGGCCTTGCTGATTGAGGGCTTCCTCGAGCACCGCCACACGCTCCCAGCGTCCCACCTGGGTCCACACGACCCGAATGAGCTCCCGGCTACGCTCCGAGAGCTTCCCGTGATCACAAAGATCGAGCAATCTCGCAATGATGTGTTTGGCACGGCTGAACCGGGCCTGTCGCACGCACGTGGCCACGATATCGTCCAATACCTGCAACACTTCCAGGAATGACTGCTCGTCATCGTCCAGCGCGAGGATCGACACCAGAATGTCGATCAACTGCTCCACAAAATCTTGCGTGGCGTCGTCCGCCACCTGCTGCCGAAGTGCCGCAATCTCCTCGTCCGTGAGCGTGAACACCGCCGCGCCGGCCTGGGCCGATGTCTCGGGAATCTGCGCCAGTTCAGGGTTACCCGCCGCAGATTCCGTGTCTGGTGTCGGCCCATCCGTTCCGACGGAAACCGCGGTCGACTGCGGCAGGGAGGAGAGCACCGGATCGTTGGTCCCGTCCCCATCTTTGACTTCTGCGACCTCGTACGTGACATGTGGGAGCGCCAGCTCCCACAACCTCGTCACCATGTCGCTATCCAACGGCCGAGACTCCGCGGTCAACACACCCAGTAGGCCGTCGAGTTCGTCTCTGGTCAGGCCTTGATGTAAGACGAGTTGTCGGAGCCCGTCCGCGGAACACCGGAACGCCAGATTCTCGAATCGGGTCGGCTCCTCATAAACCGGCGTGCTCCCGACCAAAAACTCGTAGCCCCTGACAGTGAGGGGGAGGCTGGCATGTTCATCGAGGTGGCGAAACAAGCGGGTGGCGAACTCGTCCCGAAAGCGCCGACAGATGTCGTGCTCCGGCAAATACATCTTGGAGGCTTTGACGGCCTTGGTCAGGCCGCGCATAACTTCTCGGGCCGATTCAACCGATTGAAGATCGGGGGGATCCGACGTCGGCGGGGGGGCCGACGGGACCGGCTGCACAGTATCACTCGACATGGTATGCGGGTAGAAACGGCGCGGGGCCGGAACACCACACCCGGCCCCGCGCGACAGCGACCAAGTATAGCCGCGGTCGAACCCGTGTCAACGCAAATGCGGGTTAGGAGAGAAGCCCCCGTCCCAGCGCCGTTTTAGAACTTGAAACACTACGGCTCCGTCGTAGGGGTAGAGCGCTTGCTTCACACTCGGCAAGACGCTCCCTCTTCCACCTCATTCCACCTCACTAAACCCCACTCCAGCCAAGAGATTCGCGTTCAGTCTAAATTGGTCTGAGTAGGCCTGAATAGGCCTGAGAGTGGTGGGCTTGAGCACACTATCGAGCACAATTCACATAATCCTTGCCAGGGATACTGTCGTGTTTTCTAGAGATCACGACATTTTGACGCAATCCGTTTTTCTCCATAGGGGGAGAAACACGGGGAGCGGGGCAACCGAGGAGCGGCGGTGTCGCCTTTGGGGACGGAACGCGACAGAAACGAACGGCTCACCGATTGGACGGGGATCTACAACACATCAGAGAGGGAAGGTGATTCCCCTCAGGGTTCATCAAGAGTCCCTATTGGGAGCGGGCCAAGAAGATCTCCCTATTCCCCGGCGTATCATCATCCCAAACCACCAGGACACTGCTGCCCGAGATCACCATACTAGGGTAAAAAGAATTCCCAGCATTACTGGAGAGGTTGACCGGAGTCCCAAAGCTTCCCCCCCCATCCGTGGAGCGGGCCACGAAGATATCATAGTTCCCTGGCGTATCATCGTCCCAAGCCACCAGGACAGTGTTGCCCGAAATCACCACCGCAGGGGTTTCAGAAATCCCAGCATTATTGGAGAGGTTGACCGGTGTCCCAAAGCTTACCCCCCCATCCGTGGAGCGGGCCACGACGATATCATCGTTATCTACCCAGGTCACCAGGACAGTGTTGCCCGAGATGGCCACCGCAGGGAAACCAGATTCCCCAGCATTATTGGAGAGGTTGACCGGTGTCCCAAAGCT
>CAZMYW010000021.1:0-12862 GCA_964570625.1 uncultured Nitrospirota bacterium
AGCCGCCGTGGCGACCGTCCTGCTACTCGGGGTCGCCAGCCCCCTCCCCGCCGCGTCGCTGGACGTCCGCTACGACATTGACGCCCGCTTTTCTCCGGTCGACCACGCCATCTCCGGCACCGCGCGGGTGTCAATCACCAACCGTTCGGGGAACCCTCTTCGCGAAGTACCGTTTCTCCTCTATCCCAACATCTACCAGGAACCGATTCCCGACCTGGATAAGGACACCCTCGAGCGCATCTACCCGCGGGCGTTCAACTCCGGCTCGATCGCCGTCACGGCCATCACGACCGACGCCGGCGACGCAGTGAAGTTCGAGATGGCGACAACGGCGAAAAACGTTCCACATGCCGTCGCGTATGCGACCCTGCCGCAACCGATTCCACCGAACGGCTCCATTCAGGTTGAGCTCCGGTTTACCACGTTTATTCCCGAAAAATACGGAGTGTTCGGCCACTTCAAAGGGGTGACCGCGCTCAAAGGCGGCTGGTATCCCTACGTGGCTGCGTTCCATGACGGGGAATGGCGGCTCGACACGCTGCCGGATCCTGCGGAGTACTCGGTTCAGATCGTGGCTCCTCGTGACGTCATGCTTGCAGGTGCAGAGTTGGCTGATGACTCGGACGGCTCGACCCGCCGCTGGCGGCTTCACGTACCGCGAACGGCAAACGTCGCGTTGGCGCTCAGTCCGTACTACCAGGAACGAATGGAGCAACACGAATCGACCCGCATTCGCTACGCGTTCCTTCCCCATGACCGGGCCTACACACCGCGGGTTCTCGATGCACTCCGACGGGGCCTGACGTTCTTTCGCAAACAATACGGAGGCGTGGCGCTTCCGGAGGTCCGCGTCGCGGAAGTCTACCTCCATCAAGAGGTGGTCTCGCCAGATCCCGGAGTGATCTTCGTCGCGACGCGGGCCTACAAAGTGTTCGCCCCGCTCAAAAAATATCACGAAGCGGAGATAGTGAAAGGTCTCTTCTTCGTGCTCTGGCGCGTACGCCTGCCGGACGAGGAGACGTGGGTGCTCGAGGGGCTGGCTGACGCCAGCACGCAGGCCTACCTGCGCGAACGTTTCAAGCGGCCGCCGAGCTTGTTACGGTTGCTCAAACCCGTGGCCTTCATTCCCATCGTCGACCAGATCCTGTACTCCAACCGCCTTCCGCTCCGTCAGGTCTATTTCAAGGAAACCACTCCGATCGTGCCGCGTGAAGACCTTCCACTCTTCAACAATCGACGGCCCGACGGATCCAGCATATTTTTTAAACTGTCGGCGCTGATCGGGACCGACGCGGTCAACACCGTACTGGAGCGGTACACCGAGCTCTCGGTCGGCGACGCCCCGCGGCCGTTTCGCGCAGTGGCGCAGGAGGAAACCGGCCGCGAATTGGACTGGTTCTACAACCAATGGCTGACGAAAAACCCCGAGACGGACTTTTCGATAGAGTCGGTCCATCGGGAGCATCATGCGGACGGACATCACACCACCGTGGCGCTGACCAAAACCGGTGAAGGGATTGAACCAGTGGCCGTCCGCCTCGTTCAGCGAGACGGACCGCCACTGGTCACCACCTGGTTGTCCTACGAACCCCGGTTCCAGGAAACGTTTGTAACCCCGTCGGCCGTTACAGCCATCGAACTCGATCCAGACCACAAGACCACCGACCCGGACCGTTTCAACGATCGCGCGCCGCCCAGGGTCAAGTTCATCCTGGAGAAACTTCCGGGAGTCAGCTACGATTTTCAAACTAAAAATCTCAGCTACGACCTCAGCGCGTATTTTCAGCGGCGGTACGACGAACACAATATTCTGCGCCTTAGCTACTCCAAAGAGGACACCGAGACGCAAGGCGCGATCGCCGCGACTCACGACTTCGAGCAGCCCGTTTTCTCGTACACCACACGTCAGGCCATCTCAGTGGGGGTGAAGGCGAGCCGCCGCACGATTCCGATCACGCCGGGCGGCTCGACGGATACGGTGACATCGGTTCAGCTCTCACACGTGGTTTCGAACGCGCAAACTCCGCTGGTGTATTCGGAGGAGATCCAACAGGTTTTTTTCGGGGCTATCCCGTACTCAAGCCTGACCACCACGTTCGCTCAACGCGTGTCAGGCGGCGAGTATCCCAGCGCATTGAAACTTCAACTGGACGCTCGTCATCAGTGGCCATTCGCCACGTTGCACGAGGTCGCTGCGCGAGGCACGATCGGCCAATCCGCGGGAGGATTCTATGACGCCCGCCAGTTCGAGCTGGCTGGCTCGGGTGGGATGCGAGGGTACTCGCCGGGGAGCGTGTCCGGCTTGTCGATCCTACTGGTATCGTTAGAGTACCGGTACCCCATCGTGCGCGACATGGGGATCAATATCTGGGGTTTGACCCTGCTCCAGCGGCTTCAGGCCGCGGTGTTCACCGACGTGGGGACCGTGGGGGCGCCTCGCAACTTCGCCAACTTCCTGACCGATGTGGGGGTGGGACTCCGCCTCACCCACGAGGTCTTGGGCCTCTATCCCATCGTCACGAGGCTTGACGTGGCCTGGCCCGTCAATGTCGAAGAGACGCTCCGGGCCGAGGAGCAACAACCCCACTTCTACCTCACGGCCGGGCAACCTTTCTAACCGCACGCGTTTTTCCCACCAATGGACCGGGCGAGCGATGGCCGGTGGTCGCGCGGCGGCGCGCGACACAGATTCGGTCCCGACCGCCGTATTTGCCCTCATACATCGCCTGGTCCGCCAATCGGATGAGGTCCTTCTTGTTGCGGGCGTGGTCCGGAAACCCCGCAAGGCCGAAGCTGGCCGTCAGATGCACGTTGAGGCCTTCCGCGCGCAGAAACTCGTGGCGATGGAACGCTCGATGCAGACGCTTGGTGATCGTAATCGTCGTGCGTAACCCTGTCTCGGGAAGGACCACCACGAACTCGTCTCCGCCGTACCGGGAAACAATGTCCACATCGCGGAGGTTGCGGATCAACAACTCCGCCACCTCGACCAACACCCGACTCCCCATGAGATGACCGTAGCGGTCGTTGACCACCTTGAAATAGTCGAGATCCAGGAACACCGCTGACAGGACCGACCCGTAGCGGATGCACCGGCGAATTTCATTGTCGAGGACCTGATCCAAATGTCGGAAATTGAATAACTTCGTTAGATCGTCCCGGATAGCCAACTCTTCTTTGCGGTGATACAGCTGAGAACGTTCGATGGCGATCGCGGCTTGGCCCATCAACTGCATCAGCAAGTCACGATCCGTGACATCGAATGCACGTCCATCCAACCGATTGCTCAGCTCGAGTACACCGAGGGTCTTGCGCTTGTTGACGATTGGAATCGCCAGAAGCGAGTGAAGTTTGCGACCGACCGGTTTCCAGTGACGTAGTCCCGCTGGAAGCGGCAGGCGTGGATCTTGGATCAGCAGCGGCTCGGCGTGTTGAGCCACCCACCCACTGGGTCCCACTCCCCACGGGACAGGGCGGGCGTCGCGTCCTCCGACACGAGCCCGCGGTCGGTGGGGCTTAAGTTCTCGCCGTCCGTCGGTCTCGTCAGCCAGGAGCAGAGCGCACCGCTCGCTCGGGATAAGCCGATGGGCTCGTTCCAGAATGATATCAAGCACTTTGTCGAGGTCGAGCGTGGAGGTCAGCGCTTTGGCGGTATTGATGAAAAAAGCGAGTTCTCTCACTTTGACTTTGAGTTGGGCTCGAAGGGTGGCGACCTCTCGCTTCAGATGCGCGGAGGACCGGCCACCTTGACCGGGCCTGAGACTGACTAGGCGCCGTGGCACTTTTTGTATTTCTTGCCACTGCCGCAGGGACAGGGATCGTTGCGTCCTACTCGATCGTGGTCTCGGGCGGCCGGAGCCTGAGCACCGGCCGGCGGCATCCCCGGCGCGCTCAGGATGGTGGGCGAGGGCCGCGGGAGGGGTGGGGGCGTCGCCGATTCCTGGCGAACCGCTTGGATCCGAAACAAATGCCCGACCGCATCGACCTTGATTCGCTCGATGAGCCCAACAAACAACTCATAACCTTCTCGCTTGTACTCCACCAGGGGATCCTTCTGGCCGTATCCTCGCAAGCCAATTCCCTCTTTGAGGTAGTCCATGGTCAACAGATGGTCCTTCCAGTGGGTGTCGATCACCCGGAGCATCACGGCCTTCTCCAACTCGCGAAGCACCTTCGGCCCGAACTCCTGCTCTTTACGTCGATAGGCCTCCCGCACCCGTGTGAGCACGTCCTCCTTGAGAGCGTCCACGCCGGAGTTTTGCCAGGCCGACGGATCGAATGGCGCAGAGAACTGAGCCGTCAACCCCTCCGCCAGACCTTTCAAATCCCACGCCTCTTCGTAGCTCGCTTCGTTGCAATACTGTGCGATCATCCCAGCTACCAGATCATCCACCATCTCGTGGATGTCATCGACGAACGGTTCACCGCCCAATACCTGACGGCGTTGCTCGTAGACCACCTCCCGCTGCTTGTTCATGACGTCGTCGTACTCGATCAGTTGTTTGCGAATGTCAAAATGATGAGCTTCAACTTTCTTTTGGGCGGTTTCGATGGCACGCGTGACCATCCGGTGCTCAATAGGCACCCCTTCTTCCATGCCCAGTCGCTGCATCAATCCGGAAATTCGCTCGGATCCGAAGATGCGCAACAGATCGTCCTGTAGAGATAGATAGAACCGCGACGACCCGGGATCGCCCTGGCGACCGGCGCGACCGCGCAACTGGTTGTCGATGCGGCGACTCTCATGCCGCTCGGTACCGATGATATGCAACCCGCCGAGCGCAACGACCTCCTGTTTTTCGGTCTCACACTCGGTTCGTAGCTGCTCGCGGAGACGAGTTCGCTCCGCTTCGTGCTCAGGCGCCGACAGGTCGGCGTTTCGGATCACCGCTTGTTTAAACAAGAAATCCGGGTTTCCGCCGAGCAAGATGTCGGTTCCCCGACCAGCCATGTTGGTCGCGATCGTGACCATGCCCTTTCGCCCCGCCTGCGCGATGATCTCGGCCTCTTTTTCATGGAATTTGGCGTTGAGTACCGCGTGTTTGACGCCCTGTTTCTTGAGAAGACCTGAGAGACGTTCAGACTTTTCGATCGAGATCGTGCCGACCAGGACGGGCTGGCCGCGCTGATGGCACTCCACGACTTCTTCCACGATCGCCGCGAATTTTTCGCCCTCGGTTCGGTACACCACGTCCGCGTTGTCGATCCGAACCATCGCGCGATTCGGCGGGATCACCATCACGTCCAAGTTGTAGATCTTGGCGAATTCAGCCGCCTCGGTATCTGCCGTACCCGTCATACCGCTGAGTTTCTTGTACATGCGGAAGTAGTTCTGGAAGGTGATCGTGGCGAGCGTCTGGTTCTCGTTGGCGATCTTGACGCCTTCCTTGGCCTCAACCGCTTGGTGGAGGCCGTCGCTCCAGCGACGACCCGGCATCAAACGTCCCGTAAATTCGTCGACAATGAGCACCTCGCCGTCCTTCACCACGTAGTCCACGTCGCGCTTGTAGAGCACATGGGCTCGGAGTGCTTGATGCACGTGGTGGACCAGCGACATATTGCTCAGATCGTAGAGATTCTCAACACCCAGAAAGCGCTCGACCTTTGCGTTGCCTTCTTCCGTCAAGGACACGGTTTTTGATTTTTCCTCGATCGTGAAGTCCACCTCAGCTTTCAAATACGGGATAGCCCGATTGATCTTGTAGTAGAGCTCGGTGGAATCTTCCGCGGGTCCGGAGATGATCAACGGCGTGCGCGCTTCGTCGATGAGGATGCTGTCCACCTCGTCGACGATGCCGAAGCGCAGTGGGCGCTGCACAAACTGACGAGGATCGAACTTCATATTGTCACGAAGATAATCGAAACCGAATTCGTTGTTGGTCCCGTACGTCACATCCGCGGCGTATGCCAGTTGCCGCGCCGCGTCGTCGAGATCGTGCTGAATCACGCCCACGGTGAGACCAAGGAACCGGTAAAGCTCTCCCATCCACTGGCTGTCCCGTTTGGCCAGGTAGTCGTTGACTGTGATGACATGGACACCGTGGCCGGCGAGCGCATTGAGGTAGACCGGCAGCGTCGCGACCAGGGTTTTCCCCTCGCCGGTTTTCATCTCCGCGATCTTGCCTTCGTGGAGAACGATTCCGCCGATCAACTGTACGTCGAAATGGCGCATGCCGAGGACCCGGCGCGAGCCTTCTCGCACGACGGCAAAGGCCTCCGGCAGCAAGGCATCCAGTAGTTCTCCCCCGGCGACACGGCCGCGAAGGTCAGAGGTCTTTACTTTCAGCTCCTCGTCAGTCAGCGGCCCGACCGTGGGTTCCACCGCGTTAATTCGGTCGACGAGTGGTGCGATACGTTTCAGTTCACGATCATTCTTGCTTCCGACAACTTTTCGAATAATACTCCACATGGATAGGTCTCGGCGGCTTCCCGCAATTGGCGGGCGACATTATAACATAGTTACACACGCCCTCATTTCTTGTAAGATGATCGTGTCGCAGCATCGCAACTCGTTGATCACCCAGCTGCTCAAGATCGGATTTTCAGTCTGCATGATGGTCGGATGCCGCACGGGCCTGGCCGTAGAGGCCGTCTCAGCCGATCCCCTGTCGACCCTTCCGACCTACGCCGCGCCTCAAGATCCGAACCCCGCACCGGCGAATCCGCCTTCTCGCCAGCCCGATTCAACCCCGATCACGGTCGTGGCGGTAGGAGACATCATGCCCGGATCCATGACGCCTATTCCCTTCGTGCCGGCACCAACGGATCTGTTCATCCCGAAGGAAATTCGTCGATTGGTGTCGGAAGCCGACGTGGTGTTCGGCAACCTAGAGGGGACGTTTATGGTCGAGGGAATGGCGCCTGCCAAGTGTCGCCCGGAGTCTCGTGGGGCCGGTCGTTGTTATGAGTTCGGTTTTCCTCCGTTTCTCGCGTCATTTCTGAAAGACGCGGGATTCACTGTGCTGTCGCTGGATAACAACCACGCGGAAGACTACGGTCTCGCCGGATATGTCTTCACCCAAGGTCTACTGGCTCAAACCGGGATGGTCGCGATTCCGAAACGTACGCCCGTAGCGCTACCGGTTCGCCATGTGACGATCGCATTCGTACCGTTCGGCTTTTCGGGGCGATCCTTTCACGTGTCCGACCTGGAAACGACGCGCTCGGTGGTTGGGGAAGCGGGCCGCCTCGCCGACCTCGTGATCGTCTCCTTTCACGGAGGAGCGGAGGGGGAACATGCCTCCAAAGTCGTCGACGCCACCGAGGACTATCTTGGCGAAGATCGAGGAAACGTCGTGCAATTCGCGCACGCGGCCATAGACGCCGGAGCCGATCTGGTGCTGGGACACGGTCCTCACGTCCCGCGAGCGGTGGAGCTCTACCACGGGCGGCTCATCGCGTACTCCTTGGGAAACTTCTGGACCTACGGGAACGTGTCGATCAAGGGAGCCAAAGGCGTGATGCCATTGCTGCGAGTCGCGTTGGCACCCGACGGGACGTTTTTGTCCGGCCGATTGGTCTCCCTGCGGCAACGGTTACCTGGTATTCCGGAGCCCGACCCCTACAACGAGGCGGTCCGACTGATAACCGACCTGACGCGCGAAGACTTCCCGTCCAGTTCTCTGACGATTACCGAGTCAGGGGAACTACAAACAATTTCTCAAGACGAGCAGGAGGAGGAACGGTGAACAACGACGTGCGACGCGGACGTTAGTTCAGAATGTACCGGAGCGGGTTTGTTGCCACCAGATTGACCTGGATCTGGTAGTGCAGATGAGGACCGGTGCTCGCACCCGTGTTGCCGACCAGTCCAATAGTTTGGCCGCGCTTGACCCGCTGGCCGGTACGCACCAGGACCTTATTGAGGTGGCCGTAGATCGTCTCGTACCCGAAGCCATGATTGATCCTGATCGTGTTACCTAACCCGCCATCCCACCCGGCAAACGTGACGACCCCGTTAGCTGGCGCCACGAATGGAGTATCCTCCGGGACCGAGATATCCACGCCGCGGTGCATGGCGGGTTCACCCGTAAACGGCGAGAGCCGTCGACCAAAACCCGACGTCACCCAACCACGAACCGGCCAGATCGAGGGAGTTGACGCCCATTTGGCCCGCCGGTGCTGAATCGCCTCAGTCAGCTCTTCAAAGCTCTGTTGTTGCTTGGCTGCAACGATCTGTAACGTGGCGAGGTCGTCCTCCAAGCCACGGATAATCGCCGCATGAGGTTCGCGAGGGATCTCGGTCAACCCAATCGACGGGACCGGATCTTCCGTGCCGCCTTCGCCACCAGGAGCGGCCTGGATCGGGGACGAAGTCAGCGCAGCCGGGACCGGTTCCTGCACCGGCGATCCAATTGATTCGGCCTCCGCCTCTGATTGGCCCCCGACTCCGAGGAAGCGGCCAGCGTCAGCCGGCACGTTCAAATCGGTAATCATGCGCAACTTGATATCGAATTCCTTGAGGCGATCCATTTGGTGTTTCAAGCCATCGACCGATTCCGCGAAGAACTCGATTTTCGACTTTTGAACCTCAGTTTCTTTTCTCAACAACGTGAGCTCCCAGATATTGCCCACCATATAGAAATACTGCACCACGAAGACTAACAGCAGGATCGTGGTGGCCGCAGTAATAGAAAGTGCCATCTTGACTTGTTTCTTACTGACGCTGAACCGGTAGGCTTTAGCCGTAGGGTTCGGCAGGATCATGACCGTATACGTTTCTTTTGTCCTATCGTCCATCCAGACCGGTCCTTTCCTAACGTACTGCTGTCCTAGCAAAAAGTCGGTGCAGAGCCTAGCACAGGGTTTCAGGCCTGTCAAGAAAACGGCTAAAGTCTGTTGAAAATATTGATTAATTCAGCGATTTGATGCGGTATCAACCACCCACTTGAGATACGGCTCATCTCCGCCAACAATAGGCAGGGCAACGATCTCCGGAATCGAGTAGCTGTGGAGCGATTTCACTCGAGCCGCCAGGTTCGCAAGGCCCTGCGAGGTGGTTTTTGCAATCGCAAGAACCTCGACGGCTTCCTCCCGAGCGCCCTGCCAAAAGAACAGGGAGCGTACCCCTGGCAAAAGGTTCACACAAGCCGCCAGATGCTCATCTACAAGCACAGCGGCGACTCGCTCAGCCTCCTCTAGCGACGGGAACATCATTAACACCACGATCGGTTGCGACAACAGTTCGGCCACGCCGAGAGCATAGGGAAAGGGCTACCTGGAATCAAGCCCCAAAACAGGTCGCCGCTTGGAGGGCTTTACAGTGCCTGCCCCTCATAAATCGTCGGGGTAATAAAGATCAGCAGCTCGGCCTGGCTTTCCACCGTCGCCTGCTTTTTGAAGAACCAACCCAAGATTGGAATCTTCGACAGCCAGGGAACGCCGTTTTCCGCGTACGACGAACTGTGATCACAATCCCTCCGATCACGACGGTCTCGCCGTTCTTCACCAATAGATCGGTTTCCGCAGAGCGGGAATTCAGAGGGGGGATACCTTGAACCTTCTGAGAATAGTCCGGGTCTTTCTTGTCAGCCCTAACATGCATCACGATTTCCCGATTTGGCGTCACATGCGGTGTCACAGCCAGTTCCAGCTTGGCGTCAATCGTTTGCACCCCCGTTGGCGCCTCCGCGGCGCCTCCACCCGTGGTGGTGCCAGCCGTCACGATCGTAGTGGTGGGGATGAGGATTTCGGTCCCGGCCGAGATTTTGGCCTCTTTGTTATCCAAGGTCAGTACGCGGGGCGTCGAGAGGATGCGCCCCTGCCCGGAATCCTCCAAGGCTGACAACTGGAGGTCCAACCGCACGGTATCCGCCAGATTCCCAAACGAGATGCCGAGCGCGCCTCCTGCGCCTGGGCCAACCGCCGCCGGCAGATTGACTGCAAAGGGACCGCCGCTCAGCCCGATGCCCCCCGTCAGGGGTTGGGCAAACGTATCGGTGGACAACTGCTTGGTCGCCCCGCCGTGATATGTGGTGGTTCGATTCCCAGACTGCGCGGTGTACGCGCCGCCCCACTGCACGCCGATCTCACGGGTAAAACTCGTACTGGCCTCCACGATGCGCGCATCGATACTGATCGCCATCACGTGCCTCGGGCTGTAACTCGCGTAACTCCGCGCCAACCACGGACCACTTTCCGCCAGTACACACCAATTGCACCAACTTGACCGAACTGCGTCCGAGATCGCAGCCGACGATCGAACGCCGGCCGCGCAGAACCTTCACGCCGCCTCCGGTAGAGACGCTCGGCGTGCCGGCAGCGTGTGCCCGACATCATCGAGTGCCTTCCGGTACGCAGTCTTATGCTTGAAGCCTTTTTTCAAATATTTCCAAATCGCGGCAACGAGCTTCGCATCCGAGTCGGAATACTCCCGTGCTTCCAGATCACCCATCGGGATGCGCGTGGGGACCACATAGCCTTTTTGTTCGAGGTAGTAGAGTTTGTGCCGCGGGATATCGACTCGCTTGAGCAGTTCGCTGGTCTTCACGAAGCCCTCGACTGACAAATCTATTCTTCTACACTGCTTGGCAAGTCTAGCCTCGCCTAACCGCCTGTCAAGGTAAGCGTCGTTAAGTCCACCTGTGTTGAATGGGTCCACAGTGATCGTGGCAGGCACCGTCAGGGCGAGTCACGGAACAGTCACGCGGCCTGTTTGCGGCGTCACGGTGACGGTCTGAGTCGCCGAGCCTCCCGTCAGGGTCACGGTTTTGGCCGCCGCGAGCAGGCCGAGATTGTCGTACGGCCTCCCCAGAGTATCGAACTCCACAAACGACCCCGAAAACCCCACGGCGGAGACCGTGACGCCGACATATGTCCCCGCGTTCAAGGTCACGGATAGGGGTCCGCCGCCTACGGGATCGCGGGCAAGTTCGCCCGCTTCTCCCCAGGTGCCATCACCGTCTGAATTGTTGACCACGGCGTAGCCTTGCACGGGAGCCGGCGCGAGGTTGAAGTAGATCCGGTATCGTTGTCCACCCGTCATCGCGAGCGATTGAGCGGACGCGATATCCGATTGGAGCTTGCGCGCGGTGGCGGACATCCGCATCCCCGTCGTGTCCCCGATCGACGGGATGACCGCGGCGGCCACAATCACCAGGATGAGCATGATGATAACGAGTTCGACCAACGTGAACCCGTCGCGTCGAACTTGGGGTGGATAACAGGCCCTCACCCACCGCAGGACCAGACCGTACCACCAGGAACCCGACCAGGCGTACTCACGAGTCCCAAGATTCGAGCGTCGAGAAAAATGTCGTCGAGCACGACGGACCATCACGGACATCGCCTTCGTGGCGACGTGGGGGAATCCCCCCCCACGTCGCCTAAGCCAAGAAGACGAGTTACGCCGTTTCGGCGCACGTGGCGCCAGCCGCGCGGTTTAGGTCGCCGAACCACACGCTCCAGCCGTCCATGGCGCTGGCGTGATCCTCTGGAGCTGCGGTGTCGCGACCGGATCGTAGGTGATCGTCGTATACCGGCCGTTCCCAGCTGATCCCGTACAAAACTGGAAGCTCCCGGTTCCCGGCACATAAGCGCTTCGTGTAATTTCACTCCCGGTGACTCCGACCGCGTCGTAAACGGCGGTCTCAAAGTCCCCCGAGAAATCCGTGGCCCCGTCACAGGATCCGGTTCCCGTTGCTTGAGTCGGCATGCTGCGGCAGAGCCCGACCGAAATCGCCAGTTGCGAAACGTGAGCGCCGAACATCCCTTCCAACGACGCGTCCCGCGCTTGTGTACTGAGATCGGTATAGCCCAGCACAGCCACCGCGCCCAGAATGCCAAGAATCACCAGCACGATGACCAACTCGATCAAGGTGAACCCGCGTTGACTCCGTAAACCCGTCATACACACACTCCTTCTGAGTTGTCTCTCTCCTCCCGATACCTTTTGCGGGCTTCCGCGCTGGACGCCAGAAGGAGGGAGCCGCGCTCCCTCCTTCTGGGCATCAGCCCAAACAGACTACGTCGCCGAACCGCACGCTCCGGCCGTCCACGCCAGTGGTGTGGTTCTCGTCAGTTGCGGGGTGGCGGCGGTATCGTAGGTTACCGTGGTAAATTGGCCGTTGCCCGCCGACCCGGTGCAAAGCTGAAACAGGCCCGCCGCGGGGACGTAGGCGCTTCGCGTGATCTCACTGCCCGTCACACCGACCGCGTTATAGACGGTTGTCACAAAGTCGCCCGAGAAGTCCGCCGTTCCGTCGCAGGAACCGTTACCGGTAGCTTGTGCTGGCAGGCTCCTACAGAGACCGATCGCAATCGCCAACTGGGACGAGTGGGCTCCAAAAGTGCCCTCCAGCGCCGCAACGCGCGCTTGAGAGCTCAGGTCGGTGTACCCGAGCATCGCCACCGCACCCAAAATACCCAGAATCACCAACACGATCACCAACTCGATCAACGTGAACCCTTTTTCGTTCCGAATCAACCGCATCGTCCACTCCTTTGTAGTTAGTGAATTGTCCTTCGGTGCAAGGCGTTCTGCCTTGGCACGTTCGCGACGTAGCGAGCCTCAATGTAGCAGAGGTCTTTAGATCCGCAAGCGAGAGGCGTCGAAAATGTCTGATTGGACGAGCGGGAAAGAACTGGAAACAGCGGGAGAACTAGGAGCCGCTAAGAGCCACGGTGAGTTCGAGATTGGTCTCGGTGTGGTGAAGCACAATGTAGGACGGGGTGAGATCCTTAAGCACCACGCCGCCGACCAGCGGGGCGCCGCGCCCGACGGTGAATGTCTCGGTCCCGCGCGAAACAAACGCCTGATCCCGCCCGCCGCGACTCAAATATACGAGGTACTTGTATTGCGCCAGCTCACCGCGAGCCCGTTGGGCCGCCAGCTCGGCTTCGGACGGAGGAGGCGGCGGGGGCG
>CAZMYW010000022.1:0-74741 GCA_964570625.1 uncultured Nitrospirota bacterium
CCTTCAGCCCCGCTTCCGCCTCCTTCAGGATCCCGATAATCTGCTCCTCAGTAAATCGCGCCGTTCGCATGCCTGCTGCTCCTCTCGTGAGCGACCGCAGGCCGAACTTTACACTGGACCGCTACACGGGGGGAAGGTCACTGTGGCATCAAAGAAATATATGAGAGGTGGCGAGAAAGGGCTTATTATAGACAGCCAAGACCCCATAACAGGGGTCCGAGGGTTTGTTGAAGAAAAGCGTTACGAGCTTGACTCAAAGATAGTGAGAGCTTTCGTCAAAGAGAGTGTCACGCCGTGAGACAAGGCGCCATCGAGAAATAGCACCAGCCAAACGATCAGCTTTGCGGGGAAAAGCAGAGGGCGGCCGAAACGATCCCGGCCGCCCTCTTTGTCATAGCCGCTGGTCTCCCCGGGGTCAGGCTTGACTTGTTGACTTGGTACTGCCGTAAAGCCGCGCGCGACGTTGATCCCAGGGAATTGACTGGATGGACTCCAAGAGCCACGCCTGCTCCGCTCTGAAGTGCCAAGCCTCGCAAGGATCTTTCATCAGAATTTACCTGCGCGCGCTTTTCGCCTGTCCGTTCGAGCGCTTGGGGCGGCGAGAGGAGCGAGTTGCTAACCAACGCTTGAACGACAATTGGCTTTCTCCTGATGGCCGCCCAGCTAGCAACCCCTCCACACTAATGTCTTCGTCAATGTCTTCCCAGTGAATACCGGTGCCCTTGCCGATCAGGCGCCAGCGTTTGCGCTCGGCCGATGACGCGTGTTGCAATCGGGGAAACCAGCCCAACGGGACCGAGATACTACGCCCGTCGCTCAGATCAACGGAGAGCGTATCGTCGGTGACCGTGACCTTTTGGGCTAAGGGGACGTCGATTTCAATGGCCGAAATACTCATTCCACGCCTCGATGAGTTTCGTCCGGTTGGTCCTCACGAGTCGCTCGATACGAGCGAGCTCAACCCGTGAAAATCCTCCGCTACTCTGTCAGCGTAGCGGATCGAGCCAGAACTTTGCAATCTTATCGTCACGCTCGACATGAACATGTGCAGGTTCATCGCGGTCGCCGGCATAAAAAAAGAACCGGTAGGGCCCGGACCATACAATGGTGGGCATCTACCGGTTCCGTGTGGAGCCGAAGTCTGCAAGATGCCTAGTTCAGCGCGTTCAGTGCCGATCCTGCTTTGAACCACCCGATCTGCTGCGCGGTCATGCTGTGATTGGCCGGGATCTTCGCGTCCTGGCCATTGGCCTTGTGGATGGTCACGTCCACCGGCTTGCCGGGCGCGAGGGCCGAGAGGCCGGTGATGCTCACGCGGTCCTTTTCCTCGAACTTATCGTAGTCCGCGGGATTGGCGAACGTCAGGGGCAGGATGCCCTGTTTTTTGAGGTTCGTTTCGTGGATGCGGGCAAAGCTCTTGGTGATCACGACGTTGACGCCCAAGAAGCGAGGGGACATGGCGGCGTGTTCGCGGCTGGAGCCCTCGCCGTAGTTTTCGTCGCCGATCACGATGGAGCCGATGCCTTGGGATTTGTAGTGGCGCGCCACTTTGGTGGGCGTGAGGCCGGCCTCGCCGGTCAGCACGTTGCTCACTTTGCCGCCTTCATTGGTAAACGCGTTGGTGGCGCCCAGAAACATGTTGTCACTGATCTTGTCCAAATGGCCGCGGAATTTGAGCCAGGGACCGGCCGGGGAGATGTGGTCGGTGGTGCACTTGCCTTTGGCCTTCAGGAGGATGGGGAGCTTGGCGAAGTCTTTGCCGTCCCATTTCGGGAAGGGTTCGAGCAGGGCCAGGCGTTCGCTGCCTGGGGCGACTTCGATGGTCACGGCTTCGCCGTTTTCGGCCGGGGCGATGAAGCCTTCTTCGCCTTTGGCAAACCCCTTGGCGGGCAACTCCTCGCCGACCGGGGGCTCGAATTTGATCTTGGTGCCGTCCTTGGTGGTCAGGGTGCCGGTCACGGGGTTGAAGTCTAATGTTCCGGCGAACGCCATGGCGGTCACGACTTCGGGGCTGGACAGGAACGAGAGGGTTTCGGAGTTGCCGTCGTTGCGCGCGGGGAAGTTACGGTTGAACGAGCTGATGATGGAATTCTTGTCGCCTTGCTTGACGTCCTCGCGCTTCCACTGGCCGATGCACGGGCCGCAGGCGTTCGCGAGCACTGTGCCGCCCATGTCCTCGAATGTTTTCATGAACCCGTCGCGCTGCATGGTGTGGTAGATCCGTTCCGAGCCGGGCGTGACCAGGAACTGCGCTTTGGCCTTCAACCCGGCCTTCAATCCCTGTCGGGCGATGTGCGCGGCGCGGCTGATGTCTTCGTACGAGGAGTTGGTGCAGCTGCCGATCAGGGCGGCGGTGAGCTGCAGGGGGTAGTTCTTTTCTTTGGCTTCGGACGGGAGCCTGGAGACCGGACGCGCGAGGTCGGGCGTGTGCGGGCCCACCACGTGCGGCTCCAGTTCGGACAGATTGATCTCCACGATCTGGTCGTAATACTTTTCTGGCGATTGCATGACTTCGGGATCAGCCACCAGCAATTCGCGGTTGGCCTGGGCCAGCTGGGCCTGATCGGCGCGCTCGGTGATGTTCAGGTACGCGACCATCTTCTCGTCGAAGGGGAAGATCGAAGTGGTGGCGCCCAGCTCCGCGCCCATGTTGGTGATGGTGCCCTTGCCCGTGGCGCTGATCGTGGCCGCTCCGGGGCCGAAGTATTCGATGATCTTGTTGGTGCCGCCTTTGACCGTGAGCAGGCCGCAGAGATACAGGATCACGTCCTTGGCTGAGGCCCAGCCCTGCAGTTGTCCGGTGAGCTTCACGCCGATCAGTTTGGGATGCAGCACTTCCCACGGCAGGCCGGCCATGACCTCGCCCGCGTCCGCGCCGCCCACGCCGATGGCCAGCATGCCGAGCCCACCGCCGTTGGGGGTGTGCGAGTCGGTGCCGATGATCAAGCCACCGGGGAACCCGTAGTTTTCCAGCACCACCTGGTGGATGATGCCCGCGCCCGGTTTCCAGAACCCGATGCCGTATTTGGCCGCGGCCGAGCGCAGGAAGTTGTAGACCTCTTTATTTTCTTCGATAGCGCGGTCGATGTCGGTCTTGGCGCCGGACTGCGCGCGGATCAAATGATCGCAATGGACGGTGCTAGGCACGGCCACGCGATTTTTGCCGGCTTGCATAAATTGGAGGAGGGCCATTTGCGCGGTGGCGTCCTGCATGGCCACACGGTCGGGCCGCAGCAGCAACTGCGCCTTGCCGCGATCCCACACCTGAGTCTCGAAATCATCCGCGTGCGAGACCAGAATTTTCTCGGTCAAGGTCAGCGGCCGGCCGAATTTCTTGCGGGCTTTGGGGGAGACCTCGGCGATCTTTTTATACACGGTCTGGATGGCTTGCAGTGACATAACCTTCCTCCTTATGAGTCAGTGCTGAGAGTGATCGGACGTGAAGGGGACAACCCGCCCCTGGAGCGGCTTATTCTAAGGAAGGTTTTGTAGTGGTGTCAATGGACCAGAGGGCGTAGGCCTTGCGACCCACATCCAGAAGTGAAGATGTCGGAAGTCCCCGAAGGGGACATCGGGAGCTTTTTGAGCAGCCTCGTTGCTATCGTCGCGTCGCGCGCACGCGGCTTTGCCATTCCTGATATACTCGCCGTGCGTTTTTACCGTCCAGGAGTGCGCTGCCCATGATCTCGCCCGAAATTATTTGGCTCAGCGTCGGCATCCTGTTGCTGCTCGTCGAGGTCACCACCGGCGGCTTCTGGATAGGCTTCTTTGGGCTCGGCGCGATCGTCGCTGGCCTGCTGGTCTGGTTCGGCGTCGTCGAGACCCTCAACGCTCAGCTCGCGGTATTCGTGCTGGCTTCCGTTTTGCCGCTCATCTTGTTCCGTCGGTCGCTGGTGCGGTGGCTCAATCGCGGCAAGCCGATCGTGCCGATCGGCGACGCCGCGGGCCAGACCGCGGTGGTGGTCTCTGAAGTCGGACCGACGACGCTGGGGCGGGTGGAGTTCCAAGGTAGCACGTGGGACGCGGAGGCCGCGTCCGGCGAGCGCTTGCCTGCGAACACACGTGTCCGTATTGTCAGGCAGGACGGAACGCGACTCTTCGTGCGATCCGCGTGATGGCCTACTGAGGAGTGACTATGGACTTTATCAGCCCAGCATGGATCGTTCTGATCGTTCTGGCGGTCATCGTCTACGCGTTGGCCGTCCGCATCGTGCCGCAGCAGAGCGCCCACATCGTCGAACGGTTGGGACGGTATCACGGGACGCTCACTGCGGGGCTCAATTTCATCATCCCGTTCGTCGACCGCGTGACCTATCGGCACACGCTCAAGGAACAGGCGATCGACATCCCGGAGCAGATCTGCATCACCAAGGACAACGTGCAGGTCGGGGTGGACGGCGTGTTGTTCCTGCGCGTGGTGGACGCGCAAAAGGCGTCGTATGGGATCGGCAGCTACTTGTTCGCGATTTCGCAACTGGCCCAGACCACGCTGCGGAGCGAGGTCGGGAAAATTACGCTGGATCGCACGTTCGAGGAACGCAGCAACATCAATTTGCTGGTGGTGAGTGAGTTGGACAAGGCCACTGAACCGTGGGGCGTCAAAGTCCTGCGCTACGAGATCAAGAACATCACTCCGCCCAAGGACGTGCTGGGCGCGATGGAAAAACAAATGCGCGCCGAGCGCGAAACGCGCGCCGTGATTCTCACCTCCGAGGGCGACCGCGACGCCAAGATCAACCGCGCCGAAGGCGAGAAGCAGGAAGTGATCAAGCAGTCCGAGGCGTCCAAACAGCAGCAGATCAACGTGGCGCAGGGCCAGGCCGAGGCCATCCGCGAAGTGGCCACCGCGACCGCGCAAGCGATCCGTCAGGTCGCGGCTTCGATCGCTGAGCGGGGCGGGATGGAGGCGATCAACCTGCGCGTGGCCGAGCAGTGGATCACCCAGTTCGGCCACGTGGCCAAAGAGACCAACACGCTGATCCTGCCCACCAACCTGGGGGACATGGCCTCGTTGATCGCCACTGCGATGACCACGCTCAAGGCCGCTGGCCCGCCCCAAGCGCCTGCGCGTTGATCCAACCGTAACGACGCGGTAGACTCGGGCGTGCCCGAGATCCCTGATTTAGATGCTATCGTGCCCTACCTGCGACGCCAGGTCGTGGGCGCGACGATCACGAAGGTCGCGCTGCCCATCCCGTGGATGCTGCGATCTTCCACGCCGGAGCCTGCGGAACAAATGCTGGCCGGCGAGACGATCCGAGCCATTGACCGCCGCGGCAAACACATCCTGTTTACGCTACAACGTGCCAGCCTGGTGGTGAACTCCATGCTGGTGGGCCGCTTCTACCATCAGGACCTGGAGACCAAGCCACCGCGGCAGACCGTCATGGACCTCGTACTTTCCACCGGCAAGGCGCTGCGGTATGCGGACGAACGGCAGATGGGGCGGTTGTACCTGGTGCCGGATCGCGACTACGCCAGGATTCCTGGATTTTTGGAACAGGGCCCGGAACCGCTGGCGCGGGACTTCACGTTCGAACGGTTTCTGGATCGACTCAAGGGCCGGTACGGCGAGATCAAAGGCCTGCTGACCAATGCCAAAATCATCGCGGGCATCGGCAACGCGTACGTGGACGAAATCCTGTTTGAGGCTAGGGTGTATCCGTTTCGCAAAAAGAAGGACCTCTCACCCGAGGAATTGCGCCGCGTCTACGACTCCATCCGCACCGTGTTGCCTCGCGCGAGCCGGATCGTAGCCGAGCGGATGGGTGACCAACTTCACCTCAAGATTCGGGACTTTCTGGCAGTCCACGGCAAGGGCGACCAACCGTGCCCGCGCTGCGGCCAGCGTATTGCGACGATAGGCGGCCGTGAGCGGGCCACGAATTTCTGCCGTCAGTGCCAACCGGGGATGCTGCTCGACCCCAAACGACAAATGCCGTTAGGGTTGAAGGACTAGGCGTACGACGGACAGGTTGTCATGAAAGCCTTGTCCCGAAGTCCGGACAAGGCAGCCCGTTCAGGAGCGGGCCAGATGCCCCCTTCGGGGACTTCCGCCATGTCGATTCTTGAAGGTGGGTCGCTAGGCGCGGCGAGAACCGGAGCGGAGCGTACTGGGTCGTACGTGAGCACCGGAAGCGCGGCCGCAACACCGCAGATGGCCCCTCATCAACGGGCTCTCTTAGCGGGCGTTTTTGGCGCAGCGAAAGCCGACATCATAGCCGGTATGCCAATCCTTATCGCGATCATTGATCGCAAACAACTCCGGCGCATGCCGGTTGGCTGAGCGGGCAAACGGCACGGCCGGCGCGCCCCACGACCCGCCCCGCATCACGCGGTACTTCTCGCCGAACGACGCCCGCTGTAACGTGCTGCCGGGGTAAGGCTTGTACCAGGAACTGGTCCACTCCCACACATTGCCGATCATATCCTCCACGCCGTACACGCTCGCGCCCTGCGGGTAACTGCCCACGGGCCGGCTCCAGGCCAGGCCGGTTTCCATGGTGTTGGCCTTGTCGCTCGCGAACGTCGGGCCCCAGGGATACGCCGCACCGTCGGGTCCACGCGCGGATTTTTCCCATTCCGCCTCGGTGGGCAATCGCTTCCCCGCCCAGCGGCAGTAGGCCTCGGCGTCGTAGAAGTCCGTGTCCGAGACCGGGTGATTCGGTTCGCGATTCAACGCATCGCGCTCGCGCCACGGCGCGGGCTGATACGCTGATCCCACGGCGTTGACGTACGTGGCGTACTCTGCGTTGGTGACTTCGTACCTGTCGATGTAGAACGCATTCAGGTCCACCAGATGCCGCGGAGTCTCGTCCACCCCGATTTCAATGCCCAATGCCCCGTCCGTCGGATCACTCCCCATCCAGAAGGGCCCGGAGGGGATGAGGACCATGCCGAGGGGACGATCGGACGCGGTCTGAGATTTCAGAGCTGAGCACGCTGCGAGAATGGGAAATGCCAATACCGCCAGGCATAGCCAGCGTGTCATGAGCGTTCCTCTTTTCATTGGATATCCCTCGCACAACGGAAGCCAAAATGCGGGTGGTCCCAGAACGGGGCGATGGCGTGGCGGTTCGCAGCGCGGCTGAATGGCAAAGGCGGGGTGGTCCACGCGCCGCCTTTGAGCACGCGGTACTTCTGCCCGAAGTCCGGTCGCGCCAGGGTGCTGCCGGGGTATCGCTCGTACCATGACGTGGTCCACTCCATCACATTGCCCGCCATGTCGTACACGCCGTAGGGGCTTACGTCGTCCGGATGGCTGCCCACGGGCGCAGTGTCGCCTCCAGCCGTGTCCTGCAGCATCGCGGCGCCGCGCCGGTACTCGTTGCCCCACGGCCAGATGCGGCCATCGTCTCCGCGCGCGGCCTTCTCCCACTCCGCTTCGGTGGGTAATCGTTTGTCCGCGCAGCGGCAATACGCGTCCGCGTCGTCCCACGACACGTCGATGACCGGATGGTCATCGCGTCGCGCCTGCCCGTTGCTCCACACGCGGGGCTCGCGGTGTCCGGTCGCGACGACGAAGGCGGCGTAGTCCTCCTGCGTCACCTCATATCGGTCGATCCAGAACGCCGGCACCTTCACAGAATGTTGCGGCGTCTCATCCACGCCTTGCTCGTACCACGCCAACCGGGGATTCGGCGCGCTCCCCATGGTGAATGCTCCGGCGGGGATCGAGACCATTCCCGCTGGAGCGTCCGCGGGTATGGTACTGACACCTGCACACGCGCTCACGTTTGCCAACGCCATCCAAGCGACCAGGTGTCCAATCACTTCGCGCACCGAAACCCCACGGTGCGATGTTTCAACGTCGGCGGCTGGGCCAGATTGCGGTTGGTGGCGCGCGACCAGGGTTCTGCCGTCAGCACCCACGCCCCGCCGCGCGCGACGCGCATCTGTTGGCCGAACGCGGCGCGCTGCAGCGTGCTGCCGGGGTACGGTTCGTACCACGACGAGGTCCACTCGGCCACGTTGCCGCACAGGTCCATCACGCCGTAGGGGCTGGCGCCGTCGGGAAAGCTGCCCACCGGCGTGGCCCAGCGCAACCCGCTTTCCAGCACGTTGCACCGTGCCGGATCGAGTTGGTTGCCCCAGGGCCACACCCGGCCGTCGTCGCCCCGCGCCGCACGTTCCCATTCCGCTTCGGTGGGCAGGCGTTTGCCCACCCATCGACAGTAGTCGTCGGCATCGGCCCAACTGACGTAACACACCGGGTAGTCCTCTTGCCCGGCCGGCGGTTGTCCATCGACCCAGGAGTAGTACTGGGGATCTTTTTCATCCGCCGGTACCGGACGACCGGTGGCCGCGAGAAATCGCTGGTATTGCGCGTTGGTGACTTCGTTGCGGTCCAGAAAGAACGGCCGCACACGCACCGGGTGTTGGGGCATCTCGTCCACCCCGACTTCGAACCCGATTTTGCCCTCGTCGCCCCGGCTGCCCATCATGAACGTGCCACCGGGAATCAAGACCATGCCCTCCGGCGGCTCGCCCACCGAAGCCTCCATGGAGAGCGCGACCACCGCGACCGCGGCGACTGTAACGGTCACCGCCACCCAGCCCTTATCCACGAACGATCAGACTCGCGGGCATTACTTGGTGACCTCGTGCCGAGGTTTTTCGGCTGCGACCTGCACCGCACGTTGGGTTTCCTCGGTCAGATTTCCGGATGGGAGGCCGCCTGTGAACTGGGCCAGAAAGTCCTTGATCTGCTGCGGCGCCGATCCCACCGCAATCGGCGCGATCTGTTGCTGTCCTCCCGCGCACCACGTGTCGCTCGCACCGCCGGCTGGAAAGGTGGTCCGGTTCATTCGTTTATTCGCCGATGGACTGGAGTTACCGATGTAAAAACACGTGGACATGACCACGCCGTGGCAGCGGAGGTTACAGCGAAAAACCGGGAATGACGTCCTGGGCAAGGGATCGTCGGTTGATTCGGTCAGCGTGTAGTACCACACCGGAAGCGTGGCAGTCACACCCTCCACCCCTTCGAACACGTCTGGTTTGGGAAACGCGGGGTCCGTGATCCCGACGAATTGAGGGTTGGGGTTTTTGCGTTGGTCGAGCGTAAATCCTGAGCCGGTGGTGCAGGGAACGTCTTCGGCTCCGGAAATACCCGCCGCGTCGCACCGCTTTTCCCCCGCGTAGATGGTCGGACCCGGCGGCGAAAAGTTGATGAGGTGGGTGTCACTGACTCCGTCAACGATCCCGTCCTCGTCGTCGGGCGGCAACCCGACGACGCAACCAGGAGATACTCCAACCACACATCCAGTGCCATCGCCAAAGATCGTATTCTTCGCTTCGGCGTTACTGTGGACGTTATAGTGGCACTCGTGACACACCGCGCCGGTCCGTTGCAGATGGTACATGTGCAGGTTCGATTCCCAACTCAACTGGGAATTGCCCACGACCGAGACCGGGTTGTCGTCGGGGTCCGATGGAACCCCGAAAAAGTTGGTCCACGTCGGATCCTGGACCCCGGCGGGGTTGACGATGGGATCAAAGGCCTGGCGGTCGTGGCACTGGAAACACAGCAAGAAGTTGTCCCAGTGGCTGGTCTGGCCCGGAAAACCCGGGAAGAGCGGCGAGTTGAAACCGTTGGTTCGAAAGTCGCGGCTAGGATTGGCCACGTCCGTGTTGTATGGCGCCCTGAGGATCCGGATATTGTTGGACCCGTGAGGACCGATCGGGTGCTGGCTGCGCTCGCCGTCATAATCCTGCGCGATCCCCAGGTTGGGGACGTCTCCCGCACGCACCGCGTTGCTCTCGGTAATCGGCCCGAGGAATCTCGACTGCACAACCGTGGCCGATCCGCTGTCGCCGTATGCGTTGTAATAGTCGCTGTTATGGCAGTCGGTGCATTGAATCGTGATGTCTTGGGCTTGGCGCCCGCCGGACCACGCTTGGAGCTGCTTGGTCAGCGCCGCGGTGCCGTTACGACCTCCAGCGACCACCGGATGAAACGCCTTGTGGACACCTGGACCGACGTACCGCGTGGCGCCTGTCCCCAGGTCTGTTCCCCAGGGCGGCGGGTTGACCAGGTTCACATAGCTTGCATCGGTTCCTCCCACGCGCTCCTGGGAGGCGGTGCCATAGGTGGCGAATTCCAGGCGCTTGTTGGAGAATCCTTTCATACTGAACTTTGCGTTACTCACAGCTACCAATGGGTTGGACCGATAGTCGGTGTCCTGGGGGAACCGGTCGCCCTGAAAGATCGTGGTGTAGCTGTTGCCGTGGCAACGGAAGCACACCTCGTAGACGTAGGGGCGGTTGAGATTTCCGGACGTGGTTTCGATGACCTGGTTGTCGAACGTGATGCCCTTCATGCCGCGCAGGCGGTTGTCGCGGACCACCTGATGCGGGTTGTGGCAGTCCACACACTCGATGTGCGCGGTATCGGGCGTGCCCAGGCCGGGTGAGGATTCGTTGCCGGCGGGCGGGGTCTGACTCTGGAGTTCCACGCCCTCCTGCGAGCGCGCCACGAACACGGGTTCGTGGCCCTGGTCGAACTGGAGGTTCATGGCGCTCCCGCACTTGGGGAACGTGGTGCAGTTGCCCACGCCGATGTCTTTGGAGAAATCGCTGTACACGTCGGGCGCGGGACGGCCCGTGCCTGTGACGAAGCGCGGATTGGCTCCCGACGTGGGGTCGCCGGCCACCAGCGTGCCAGCGGCTGTGGGCGAGGCATTGGGCGCATGGCAGAGATAACAGGTGGCCTCGATGCCGTCGGTGCCTTGGGCATTGACGCCTTCGCGGTGCAACCGCTTCGCGCCCTGGATGGTGTGCGGGTCGTGGCAGTTCCGGCAGGACAGCTCGGACACGGTGTGGCTGCCGTCGAAGTCGTAACCCGAATTGATATTCGAGGGGTCGTTGTTGACCAACGGGTACTGGCTTCGGATGACCGTCGAGATCGAGTGCGTACTGTCGATCCACCGCGGCTTGTCGTGACAGAACATACAAATGATTTGTTCGGTCGGATGGTTCTTGGTCGGGTCCGGGTTGTTCGTTTCTTGGTGGAACCAGTTCGCCCGCAGGAACTTCGGATAGTTGACTTGGTGCGGATTGTGGCACGACGTACACTGCACCGCGTCGTAGGTCCCGGGATTGTTGCCTGGATAGAGGCGCAGCGGTGAGATGGGCGTGGCGTCGCTGACTTTGGCGGGCGACTGCAACGCGGGACCGGGATTGACCAACTCCTGATCCTGGAGCACAAGCGCCTGGTCGAATGTGAATGAGACTGGGTGGTCGTTGCGCAAATCCAGCCCGAGCCGTCTTGTGTCGCCCGTGAGATCGCCGCTTCCCGGTGGGATGGTTGCTCCGGGCCCCAGATTACCGGTCATCGTAATCCGTCCCTGGTATCCTCCGGATCCGGGCGCGTTGATCAGATTGCCCAAGGCTACGGTGCCGTCGTGACAAGAGAGGCACAAGCGAGAGTACCCGGTTGGCCGTTGGCCTGCTGCGTCGTTGATCGTGCCTTCGAACGAGAAGCTCCATACTTGATCGTAGAGCTGATAGGTTCTAGTCGCTTGATAGTCCAGGTTCCGGTTCCAGATCGGCGCTTTGAACGCACCGCCGGTGGCGCTGGCGCCGTGCGGCGTGTGACAGAATACGCAAATTTCGGTGGTGGTGCCCGGGGCCGCTTCGGCGTCGCGCGCCGAGCCGGGACGCGGCAGCACGCCCGATGAGAGCAGTTGTTGCGGGTCTGCCGAGGACAGGTTGTGTTTGGTGTTGGTGATGTCCTCCAGCACCTGTTGGGTGGACGGGGGCGGCGGAGGAGGTGGGGGTTGCGCGCTGGCAGGAGGCGACCACGCCACAACGGCCGTGACGAGCGCAACCGCGAATAGTAGACAAACAGACCCATGCCGTCCCTGGTTCCTCATGCCCCGTGCTCCTCTGTTTCGCATGTCACTGCGCTGACGGTGTCGCCGCGTCATTCGCGCTCACTTTCTCCGCGTCGCCGACTCCAGGTTTCTTCGGTTCGGGATTCCCGGCCGTCGCGTCTAGCAAGCGAAAGACCTGCACGCGCGCGTTGTACGTGTCGGCGACGTAGATCCGGTCCTGCCCGTCCACGGTGACGCCCGTGGGCAGCCAGAACGCGCCTTCGGTCGTGCCCGCGTTGCCGAAGTTCAAGAGCAGGTCGCCGTCGGGATTGAAAATCTGCACCGTGTCGTACAGGCCGTCCACCACGTACACGTTGCCGTGTCGATCCAGGCCCACGCCCTTGGGTTTGCTGAAGCTGCCGAGCGTCTCGCCGAGCCGGCCGATCGAGCGCACCCACGCGCCGTCTGGCTGGAGGACCTGCACGCGGAAGTTCATCGCGTCGGTGACGTAGAGGCGGCCGGCGTCGTCCACGGCGAGGTGCGTGGGAAAATTGAACTGACCGTCCGCGGGACCGCGGGTTCCGAATTCGCCGAGCTTGCGGCCGTCGCGCGAGTAGATCAGCACCTTGTGGCCGCCGGTGTCGCTGAGATAGAGCGCGTCGCGCCCGGGATGGTACGCGATGCCCGAGAGCCTGACCACGTCGCCGTCCGCGAGCAATTCCCGTTGATACGCGCCCTGCGAATCGAACACGAAGACGCGATTGAGCTGCGAGTCCGTCACGTACACGACCCCGTTGCGGTCCGCGGTCACGCCGGTGGGCGAGAGCAGTCGCCGGTCGTTGTTGAGACGGAACAGTTGGCGATACGCGCCGTCGGCGCCGAAACGGTGCACAACCTGGAGCCCCATGTCGGTGACGAACAACACACCTTGGTCATCGCTGAATAGGGCGAACGGCCGGATCATACGCGGCGCGGCCTGTTCAGCGGTCCCGATCACGCGTTCGAGCAGCCGGGTGAAAAATCCTTTGCGCTTCTTGGCCGAATCGGGTTGCGTAAGGTCCCTCACGTAGACGATGCGCGGGGGATCGGGCGGCAGCGGCCACACACGCGCCACGGTCGGCGCCGTCGGCGCGGGCGGGGCCCCTGCGCAGGCAACGAGGAGCAAGAGCGACGCGGCGACGGCCAAGGCAATCCGCCTTTTCATGGATTCACCCCCACGTCCTTTCACCTGCCCCTTGTCAGTCATGTGTTACTCAAAACGGTCGCGCGGCTTTGAAGAACGCCACCTGGTTGAGTTGGCGGTCGTTGGTCCGCGTCTCGTAGGTCAGGCGGTAATCCGCGCTGAGCGAAATCAGCCCCAAGTAATAGGTGAACAAGGTACCCCCTTCCGAGCGCGTCACGTCCGGCTGGTTGCCCGCGTACCGCTCCCACGCCTGCTTGGCGGTCATGTCGAGCGCGCCGTTCCGAACAATATACGACAGCCACCGCACTTGGATAAAGCTCGTGTCCTTGTGGTCGTACGCGAGTTGCGACTGCTGCTCGAAGGTGTAGCCGACCGTGGCGGCTACCCCGCGGCCGGTCTCGTACGTTTCGGTGGTGCTGAGTACGAACACGTGATTCGAAAACGTCCCGTACTGCGTGAGCGTGTACGACGCGAGGCCGGTCAGGATCATAAAGTCCCCGGGCAGAAAGAGATCGCGCGGCGCGGCGCTGTTGGCCGTCACCTGCACGCGATGGTCGGTTTGGTCGGTGGACTCGGCGCCGACGGTGCGATGGCGGATCAGCGACAACGCGTAGTCCCCGGACAGCGCGACAAGCCGTGTTTGCGTGTTGCTCACGCCGGCGGAAAACACGTTGGTCAAGTCGAGCGACGTGCCGGGGATGTTGCTGAGGCGGTTCTGGCTGTAGCTGCCCTGATACCCCAGGCGGTACATCACCAGCGTGAGCGTCTTGAAGTAGTTGGCCCCGTATCCGTAGTTCTGATACACGCTCGAGACGTTGGTCGCGCCGCTGACGTCCGTCAGGCTCAGCGACGCGTACACGTTGGTGGACAGCCCCAACATCGGCCGGTAGTTGGCCGACCCGTAGGCGTAGTGCGACAGGGTGAGGGCGTCGGGCACGTCGAATCGCGACGCCCGATACCCGGCGGATATGTCCAGTTCTTGCAGCGGTCGCAGGACCACGTTACCCACCGCCATGTGTCGGGTGAACGGATCCCGGTAGAAATCGTAGGTGCCGCTCAGCGTGGTCTGCAGGCTCGGCCGGTAGAATACGCTGGCGCCGGCGCTGCGCTGTTGCAGCGTGCCCAGGCCCGGCGTCACGACACCGAGCGTGGCCACGCTGGAGGAGTAGTTGACGCGTGCGGCCGCGGACAACGCCGGGGTGAACTGCGTATCGGCCGACGCCGTGACCGTGTACCCGCTGGTCTCCTGCGCGTTGCCCGTCAACTGGGTGAGCTGATACCGCGCGAAGTACCGGGTGTTGCCGGCGCGTCCGTCCGCGTCGAGCGCCGCGGACCTGGTGCGTTGAAGCGACGAGAACACGGAGGAGTCGAGCTTGAGTTCGGTCTGCCAGAGGTTCACGCGAAACCGCGGGATCGTCCGTTGCGTCGGCAGATCCCAGGTCAGGTTGTATGTGGTGTTGGTCGAGACCGACCCGAAATTGCTCGTTCTGAGCGCGTCGTTGTCCTGGATGACCCGTTGCGCATATAGCGACACCGGCGTCATCCGCGGCAACAGGTTAACGCTGAAGTAAAAGTCCTTGACCGACACATCCTGCGATTTGTCCCCATTAACCCGTCCCACGTCGTCGATCAACGAGACGTTGGCGGTGTAACCACCAACGTTGGGGTGATAGATATCTCCGGTGCTGCCGAGTTGGTAGTGCTGTTGAAGCCCGGTTGTGGTGGCGGGTCTCAGGTCGACCCCCTGGGTCCGGTGATCGTAGCGCGACCACCGGGAGGTGATATCAACCACGCCGTGCAGATTCAAAACGCGGGCATGAGCAGCGGGAGAGCTCAGCACAAACGCGCCCAGCGCGGCGAGCGCCGCTAAGCGCTTCACCCTGGATGGACCTGTCGCGCGCCGGACCTCCCGTCTCATGCGGTACGTGTCATGGCTCGGGTGAAGACATCTCCACAACGGCGCGACGTCTGAGATCGGTCAGCCACGCGGCGCGCAATCGATCGGCTTCCGCGCGCCGGAGTTCATCAGCGAGCCGCGACTTGTTGACCTCGTCCCACGACAACTTGTGCGGCGCCTTCTTCGCCTCCGCGTGATAGATCGCGTAGCCATACAGCGTGCGCACGGGCCTGCTCACGCCGCCGGGAGCCAGCGCGAACACCGCCTCGTCCTGGTCGTGGTCCAACCGCCCGCGGTGTACCCATCCCATGTCGCCGCCTGCCTCGCGGGTGGCCCGGTCGTCCGAATGCGCCTGGGCCAACTCCGCAAAAGATCGTCCGCGTCGGGCCAGGTCCGCCAGCTCCACAGCGCGACGCTGGGCCGCTTCCCACTGCGCGGGGCTGCCCGCGGGATCCACGGCGACCAGGATTTGCCGGTAGTGCACCTGCTCGGGGAGCGTGAACCGCGACGGGTCGGCGTCGTAGTACGCGCGCATCGACGCGTCGGTGACCGCGATCTTGGCGGTGACTTCCCGATCGGTCACGGTTTTGACGAGCAGATACCGCTCGAGACCCCGGCGAATTTCGGGTTCGGAGAGGCCGGCGCGGGACAACGAGAGTTGGTATTGCGCCGGATCGGCGAAGCGCTTCTGAATCTTGGCGAGTTCCTCGTCGACCGCGGCCGAGGACACCGTCACCTTCAACCGCTTAGCGTCCTGGACCATCAATTCTTCCTGGATCAACTCCTGCAGCACCTCGGTGTGCAACGCCTCGCGCCGGGTCTCCGAAACCGACCCGTGGCCGGTGATGCGGGGCACCCGTTCGTTCACCGCGCGGTTGACCTGCGCGAGGGTGACAGGCACGCCGTTGACCCGCGCGACCACCGCATCGGTGGCGCAATATCCCATCTTGGGAACCGCGATCACGGCCATCGCCACGACCAGTCCCGCGCGCACCCGTGCCGCGGTGGATGGCGTACCCAAAAGCGGCTTCGCCCAGACCGGAGCCTGGGCGAATAACCGCGAGTTGGGGAGCCCCTGGCTTGGCGGGGCCGACCCCGCCAAGCCGGTCACTTCTGGTGACACGTGAGGCAGATCAGGCTCCCTTGATTGGGTTCGTGGTTGAGATTTCGCGAGGCGCCGACCACCGGATTGACGTCGCCGTCCGCCGGGGCGGTGAGCCCCGCCGGAACGCTTGGCAACCGGAGAAACGTGGTGCGGGGGGTATGAGGATTATGGCACGAGGCGCACTCCACCCAGTCGACCGACACGCTGGTCCCCGAACTGATGCCGCTGTTGTACAGCCGGATCTGGTCGCGTTTGTCGGTCGGCAACTGCGCGCCGGCCCGCTGAACCGACCGGATATTTCCATTTCCGACCGCGGCCGGTGAGTTGTTCAGCGCGTCGGTGAACTGCGGGTCCGTGCTCGGCATCCGCATGGAAATGGGATGGTCGTCGGTCAGGTTGCGGGTCAAGTTCGGAAAGGGTTCCATACCTCCGGTCCCTCCCACGAAGTCGTTGAGCCCGCCCAGGAAACCTTGTTCGGGGTCGGAAGGGGGCGACGGAGATGGGGTCCGATCCCCTTCCGCCAGTGAATCCGTGGCATCGACTCCGATGGGGTTGTTGAAGTCGATGGTGTCGATGCTCGTCCCGGCCGAGGGTCCCGACAAGGGGTTGCGGTTGACCGGGATAAAGCCGCCGGAGCCCGGCGCGTTGATCAACGCGTCCAAGGCGATGGTCCCGTCGTGGCAGGACAGACACGCCAGCGACACGCCCTTGGGGCCGGCGCTTTCCGCGCCGAGATCGTTGTCGAAATTCGGCGAGTCGTAGGTATTGAACTGATCGGAGGGCGGCAGGGCCCGGTTCCACAGCGGGGCGCCCCCGCCTGCCACGTCCGTTCGGCCGCCGTGCGGCGTGTGACAGAACACGCAGACCTCGGTGGTCCCGACGGCTAGGATGTCGGTGTTGGCCGCGAGATTGTGTTTGGTTTCGCGGATGTTTTCCGTGCAACTCTTCCCCGTGGTGCCGCCGCAGTGAGCCGCCCAGGCGGCAGTGACCGCCCACGCCCCGGTGGCGAACAGCACCGCCAGTAACGCGAGCCATCCGATTCGAACAGAGTTCATACGTGCCTCCTTCTTGACAGTCAAGCCGTGGTCCGACGCGCCGGGCTTTCAACGCCCGGACCCGTCAGTTCGTCGACGCGTCGTTCGCCCGTTCGGCGTCTGGTCCCTCGGACAAGTACTGATAGATGTTGATCCGTTCGTTGAATTGATCCGCCACATAGATGCGGTTCTGCGCGTCGACGGCGATGCCCGCCGGCAGCCAGAACTGCCCGCGCCGACTGCCGAGATCGCCGAAGAACAACAGGAGCCGGCCCTCCTGGTCGAAGATTTGGACGTTGTTGAAGGCCGCGTCGCTCACGTAAATGTGGCCCTCGCTGTCTACGCCGATACCCTTGGGTTTGGAAAACTGCCCGAACCCGGTGCCGATGCCGCCGAACTTGGACTGGAACTTGCCGTCCGCGTCGAAGATCTGCACGCGGAAGTTGAACGAATCCATGACGTAGACCTTGCCCGCGGCGTCGACCACGAGATTGGTGGGGAAATTGAATTGCCCGTCTTCGATGCCTCGCCCGCCGAATTCGAACAACACGTTGCCGCCGGTCGCGTCGAAGACCGTGACCTTGTGATCTTGGGTGGCCGTGTTGCCGGTGCTGACCACGTAGACGCGTTTGAGCGCGTCGTTGATCGCGATGCCGACGGGCTTGTCGAGTTGGCCCCGCAACCCCATGGCGAGTTGGAACTCACCCTTTTCGTCGTAGACCACCACGCGGTTTTGCGACCCGTCGGTGACGTAGATGCGCCCTTGCGCGTCGGTGGTCACGCCCCGCGGGTTGATCAACGCGCCGGGCCCGTCGGTGCCGAGGATGAAGAAGTCGCGGCCCGGTTCGTCGAACACCAACACCTTGCGCCACGCCGAGTCCGCGACGAAGAGGCGGCCCTTGCGGTCCACGTGGACGGCATAGGGTTTGCCCAGCGATGCGGCCGGTTCCTCGCCGATGACGGTCGTCTTCATGCGCTGCACAAACGACGGCGGCTGCACGTCCGCGGACGACGACACGCTCTTCACGAACTTGATACGCGGCGTTTCCGGCGGCAGCGGCCAGACGAGGTCGACCTCTTTTTTTGGCGCCGACGCACAGCCGGCGAGAAGGAGGAGGGAAACGGCGAGTGGGAGAATGGTATTTTTCACTTGGCGTGGCATGTCAAACACAAGGCACTTTCCCGGTTCGACGTTCTCAAGAACGGATCACGTCCTTCTTCGTTCCGCTCGTCCGGATCGTGCGGGTCGTGGCACGACGCGCACTGCACCTTGTCGTCGGCGAACGTCTGGACCCCGTTGGGAAACATCCGACCGCCGTCGGCCTTGAGCGTGGTGGGCTGGTTGAATCCGCGGTCAATCCCGAATGATGGAAAGGGAATGGAGAACGGATGATCGTCGCGCAACTCGCGCGTCAGATACCGGATCGACGCGTCGTGTGCGCGGCCGATGCCGCCGTACGCGCCCTCCTGTCGATTGTGACATTTGCCGCAACTGTCGCTGCCCGGTGACCCCTCGAGGTCCATCTTGTAGTGCGTGCCGGCGTCCACGATGGTGTGGTACTTGGGTTTGTTGCGGACCGCATCGACCGCCACCGAGCCGTCGTGGCAGGACAAACAGGCGAGAGAGATCCCGTCGGGCGCGTCCGCCCGGGAGTCGAAGTTCGGGGACGCGTACATCGAGTACCCGCTCTGCGCCGGGAGCTCGCGGTTCCACAGCGGGGCCGTGCCGTCGGCGTTGTGCGGCGTGTGGCAGTACACGCAGATTTCTTTGTAGTCGTTGAACGTCGCCCCGGTCATGGGCCCGGACTCCACGCCGTATCCACGCATGTTCAAGCCGGACAGGTCATGCCGGGAACCCTTGATCGAGTTTCCCAGGGCGACTGCCAAGGGAACCAGGGCGATCGCTGCGGTCGCGACCGCGACCATTTGACGCGGGCGAATCATCTAATACGCACCAACCGTCGGGCGGAACTGACCCCGACCGACACGCACCTCACGGGTGCAGAGGGCAGGACGCCTCAGACGCTACCTCTAAGACCGCGGGTAGGGGGAAAAATTCCTTCTGTGATCGCCACACCATTGATATTCCAAGGCAAAAACGGGTCCACTATAGGTGAGGGTGAGAGCGAAGTCAAGCGCAAATCCAGACCGATCAAGCCCCCCGCGATGGCGACACTCCGCCCTCCGCAGCCAGGTCTCGCCGTGGTGACTGGTGGTGTTTCCTGTTTACGCAGTCATCAGTTCAGTCGGTCACAATCGCGCTGAAGGATTTCATCTTTCCAGCGCGTCGATGTTCGAGGTAGTTTCTATAGGCTGCTCAAAAAGCTCCAGCTGCCAGGCCGCAGGGAGGAGGAACCCGGAGCGTACTGGGTCGTACGTGAGGAGTTCCGACGACCGAGAATCCGCCCCGCTCCAAGGGAGCGGCTAGAAACCGTTTTCCCTTCGGATCGCGAAGCAACGCAGCAGATGGGCTTTTTCAGCAGCCTGCATTTCGTTGAAACGCGGAGAGCCCCTGAGGTATACTGCCCAGCCATGCCGCTTGCCGGAATGTCGCGTGAACGCGTACAGGAAATCCTGGGTGTGACCGCGGCGATGGCGTCGCTGTTTCTCGCCGTCAGCCTGTTCTCGCACACGTCGTCGGATCCGTCGCTCTTTTCCTCATCTCGCGACTCGGTCCACAACCTCGCCGGCCGCGTCGGGGCCAACCTATCGGAATCGCTGTTCCAATTGCTGGGAGCGGGGGCGTATCTGCTGCCCGTGTTCGTGGCGTTCGCCGCCTGGCACGGGATGGTGCGCAAACGCGCGTTGTGGACGTGGGGCGGCGCCGGGGGCGGCGCCCTGCTCGTGCTCTTCGTGTCCACGCTGACCGAACTCTACCTGCCGGAGGGCGACGTTTACGGCGGCGGCATGTTGGGGGGCGCGGCGTCCGGGCTCCTGCTCACGGCGTTCGCCTGGTGGGGCACGCTCATCGTGGTCACGGCGCTCGGTATCCTGTCGCTCCTGGCCCTCACGCCGCTGTCGTTGCGAGAAACCCTCGACCGCGTCGGGGACGCGGCGTCCGCGATCACCACTCGCGCAGCCCGGCTGCTGGTGATCCGCCGCGGGCGCACCCGCCGCAAACACACCGCGCCGGTCCCGCGCCGGTCCCCCGACGCCCCGGCGCCGCCACCGCCGAGGATCGCAGAAGCGCCGGTGCCCGCGGTGGCGCCACAACGACAGGCCAGTTTGGCGTTCATGCGCGGCCACGCCAACTACCAACTGCCGCCCTTGTCGCTGCTGGCCGACGCCGTGGCGTCGTCCCGCAAGCTCGGCAAAGACGAGTTGGTCATGAGTTCGCGGCTGCTGGAAAAGAAGCTCCTGGACTTCGGCGTGGACGGCACCGTGACCGAGGTCCACCCCGGACCGATCATCACTATGTACGAAGTGGAATTGGAACCCGGCGTCAAGGTGAGCAAGGTGCTGAATCTGGCCGACGACCTCGCGTTGGCGATGAAGGCGCCGAGCGTGCGAATCGTCACCCCGCTGCCCGGCAAGTCCGCGATCGGGATCGAAATCCCCAACCAGGTGCGCGAGATGGTGGCGCTCAAAGAGATTCTGGCCGCGACCGAGTTTTTGGACGGCGCGGCCCGGTTGCCGCTGGCGCTCGGCAAGGACACGGTGGGTCAGCCGGTGGTGGCCGATCTCGCGGCCATGCCACACTTGTTGGTGGCGGGAGCCACGGGGTCCGGCAAGAGCGTGGCGCTCAACACCATGATCCTGAGTCTGCTCGCGGCCGCGAGTCCGCGCGACGTCCGGCTGTTGATGGTCGATCCTAAGATGCTCGAGCTGTCGGCCTACGACGCCATCCCGCACCTGCTCGCGCCGGTGGTGACCCAGCCCAAAGACGCGGCGTTGGCGCTCAAACGCGTGGTGGCGGAAATGCAGCGCCGGTATCGGTTGTTGGCCGAGGCGGGCGTACGCAACATCGACAGCTACAACAAACAGGTCGAAGCGGCGCCGCGCCCGGCCGTCGAGGTCAAGACGGCGAGCGGGGAATCCGCCGCGGTAACGGCCCCACCCGAGCGGCTGCCCTACATCGTCGTGATCATCGACGAACTGGCGGATTTGATGCTGGTGGCCGCGCGCGACGTGGAAGACGCCATCATGCGGCTCGCGCAAATGGCGCGCGCGGCGGGCATTCATCTGATCCTGGCCACGCAACGGCCCTCGGTGGACGTGCTCACCGGCGTGATCAAGGCCAACCTCCCGGCGCGGATGTCGTTCCAGGTGTCGTCGAAAACCGACTCGCGCACGATCTTGGACGCGAACGGCGCCGAACAACTGCTGGGCCGGGGCGACATGTTGTACCTCATGCCGGGAACCGGCCGGATCGCCCGCATCCACGGCGCATTCGTCTCTGACACGGAAATCGCCGCCACGGTGGCGTTCATCAAAGAGCAGGCCTCGCCGCAGTACGAGTGGAACCTCGAAGAGGCGGATGCCGCCGGCATGCGCGGCGGCGAAGACGCGGAGCGCGACGATCTGTATGCCAAAGCGATCGACCTGGTCGCGACCACCGGCCAGGCCTCAGCGTCGTTTATCCAGCGGCGGCTGCGGGTGGGGTATCCGCGCGCGGCGAGGATGATCGAGATGATGGAAGAAGACCAGATCGTCGGTCCCGCGAGCGGCGGTAAGCCGCGCGAAGTGCTGGTGCGGCGGACCGTGCCGGGTGAGGACGAGGCGTGACCCGTCGCGTCGCGGGCCTTCTCCTGGTGTGCGGTGTGGTGGGGTGGGGAGCCGCGGCGCCCACTACGCCGGGGGACGTGGCGGCCGGCGTCAGGGAGACTTACCAGGCGCTGTCCGACCTTTCCGCGGACTTCGCGCAGTCCACCACCGTGTCCGGGTTTTCCACCACGGTGCAGTCCAAGGGCAAGTTGTACCTGGCCAAAGGCAAGATGCGCTGGGACTACACCGAGCCCAGCAACCAGCAGATTTACGTCAACGAGGGCCGTATCCATTACTACATCCCCGCGCACAAACAGGTTATCGTCAGCACGCTCTCCCCGGAGAACGACGATCAAATTCCGCTGCACTTGCTGCTGACCCTGGAGCGGCTGGACCAGGACTTCACCGTGGCCTGGGAAGACCCCAAGGCGCCGCGCCGGGACGCGGAGTATCGGTTGCGGCTCGAGCCCAAACACCCGCTGGCTGGTTTGAAGTACGTGACGGTCGGCGTGGACGTCCAGCGCCGGGTAATCACCTCGATCGCGCTGTATCCTCACAATGGCAACGTCTCGTCGTTCGTGTTTACCAAGCTTGCGGTGAATCCGCGGCTGGACGCGTCCCTGTTCTCGTTCTCCGTGCCTCCGGGCATTGAGGTGGTCGAAACGCCTACGCTCCGGTAGGAACTTTCAGAGTGTTTGTTCATCTGAGCCTGTTCAGGAGCGCGCCAGATGCAAGGCGCCGCGAGTACCGGAGCGCAGCGTACTGGGTCGTACGTGAGCACCGGAAGCGCAGCGGCAACGCCGCAGATGGTCGCTCATGGACAGGCTCCTGACATGATGATCGACGTCCGCCACCTGGGGCGCACTTACAAGACGAAGAAAGGGCCGGTGACGGCCGTGGACGACGTGTCGTTCGGCGTGGATCGCGGGGAGATCTTCGGATTTCTGGGTCCGAACGGCGCGGGCAAGACCACCATGATCGGGATGTTGTGCACGCTGCTACGCCCGACTTCGGGGACCGCGTTGCTCAACGGGTACGACATCGTCACCCATCCTCACTTCGTGCGAAAATCGATCGGGCTGGTGTTCCAGGACCCCAGTCTGGATGAGCGCCTGACCGCCAGAGAGAACCTGGAGTTTCACGCGCGGCTCTACAGTGTGCCGCGCGACCTGGCCCGCAACCGGATCGACCAGATGCTGGAGATGGTGGAGTTGGTCACCCGGCAGGACGATTTGGTGAAAAATTTCTCCGGAGGGATGAAGCGGCGGCTGGAGATCGCGCGAGGCTTGATCCACCACCCCCGCATCCTGTTTTTGGACGAGCCGACCCTGGGCCTCGACCCTCAGACCCGTTGCCTGATCTGGGACTACATCCACGAGCTTCAGGAGACCGAGGAAATCACGATTTTTCTGACGACTCATTATATAGAAGAGGCCGAACACTGCCGCCGGATCGCCATCATCGACTACGGCACGCTGATCGCGCTCGACACGCCGCTCGGATTGAAGAAGACCGCGGGAGGCGACCGAATCGCGATCACCACGCACCAGGTCGAGCAGGCGATGACGTTCCTGGAGGCACGGGGGCTGTCGCCGGTCCAAGTGAGGGAGCGGGAGTTGGCGTTCGAAGTGCCGAACGGCGAAGAGTTCCTTCCCGCATTCGTTCGCCAAGCCCCGTTCGACGTCACCAGCGTGAACCTCACCCGGCCGACGCTGGAGGACGTGTTTTTAAGCAAAACCGGCCGGCACCTGCGCAGCGAGGGTGACGGCGCGCGGAGGCCGACGTGACCATGCCCCCGGCGACCGGTGGTTCTCGCGCGGCGCTCGAGTTCGGCGCCACGTCGAGCCGGTGGGCGGACGACCTCGCGGGTATCTATACCATCTGGCTGCGGGAAGTGCGCAAGTTCTGGCGCGACAAACCGCGTATCATCGGCGCCACGGTGCAACCGGCGCTGTTCTTGCTCTTGCTCGGAACCGGAATCGGGAAGGGCATCCCCCACGCGTTCGGAGTCGAGACCTCCGCGCGGGAATTCGCGCCCGGTGTGCCCGACTATCTGACCTTCATCTACCCCGGCATCATCGCGATGACCTTGTTGTTCACGTCGGTGTTTTCCGCCATCTCCATCATTTGGGACCGGGAGATCGGATTCCTCAAGGAAGTGATGGTGGCGCCGATCTCGCGCGCCGCGGTGGCCGTGGGCAAGACCCTGGGCGGGAGTACGGTGGCGATGCTGCAGGGCTGCCTGATGTTGCTCTTCGCGCCGTTTCTGGACATCCACCTCTCGTGGGCCGCCGCGGCCGCGCTGCTCCCGTTGCTGTTGTACATTTCGTTTTCACTGACCGCGATGGGCATCGCGGCGGCTTCGCGGATGCGGTCGATGCAGGGGTTCACCGTGATCATGAATTTCCTGACGCTGCCGATGTTCTTTCTCTCGGGCGCCATGTTCCCGATGGACGGCCTGCCGCGTTGGATGACGATTCTCGTCACGCTCAACCCCCTCACCTACGGCGTGGACGCGCTACGGTCGGTGGTGATCGGATTTCATCGATACGGCGTCCTGCAGGACCTGGCGGTGATGGGGGTGTTCGGCGTGGCGATGCTGGTGCTCGCGGTGCGGGGATTCGAATCCCGTGACTGACTCCCAACGGCCGCGCGGCGCCGCGCGGCAGCGCTCCACGTCGCCCGCGTCCGCCTTTCAACGCACGGTGGCCGCGGCCTGCCTCGTGGTGGGGCTGGTCCCCCTGACGATTGGGTTCGTCGCGCTGATGACGCTCTCGCGCGGAAGCACGGGCGCGGCGATCGCGTGGTACGGTGTGCTGGTCGTGTTGGTGGCGGTGTTGGCGGTGATCGTCTCCCGCAGCCTGGCCGGGCCCGTGCGGGCGCTGCGGGAGGGCGTGCAGCGTGTGGGAGAGGGCGACCTGGATCACCGCCTGGACCTCCCGGCCGCACACGACGTCGCGCAACTCGCTCCGGCGTTCAACGCGATGGCGGGCCGGTTGGCGGAGTCGTTCCGCACCCTCGAACAGACCGTGGCCGACCGGACGCTGGCGCTCACCGCCGTCCATACCGTGGCGGTGGCCGCGAACCGGTCGCTGGACCCCGACGACATTTTGGGCAGCGTATTGGACCGCCTGCTCGTGGTCCTCAACCTCGAGGCGGCGTTCATCCGATTGCTGGATGTCGAAGGGCTCTCGCTCCGTGCCCAGCGCGGCGTGCCCGCCGGCGTGTTGGAAGCCGCGGCCGTCTGTCCGGTCGGCGAGGGCCTGTCCGGGCGCGTGGCCGCCCATGGGACGCCGTTGGTGGCCGACGCGCAGTTCGAGGGTTTGAGCGGGTCGGGTGAGTCGGCGTTGTTTCGCGAAGGGTTTCTGGTCGCCGCGTGTGTGCCCCTGACGGCCAAAGGGCACGTGTTCGGGACCCTGGCCGTGGCCAGCCGCTACCCGCGGGCGTTCACGGCCCAAGACCTTCAACTCCTGACCTCGATCGGCAACCAGATTGGCACGGCGCTTGAGAACGCGGGTCTCTATGAGCGCGCGTGCGCGATGGCGCGGGAGTCGGAAGAGCTCAACCAGCTCAAGACCGAGTTCCTCTCCAACGTGGGTCACGAACTGCGGATTCCGTTGACCGCGATCATGGGCTTCGCGGAGTTGCTCCTCGAGCGCATCCCGGGAGACTTGAACGCGGAGCAGGAACGCTACGTGCGCACCATGCTCGACAGCGGACGCGAGTTGCTCGGCATGATCAACAACCTGCTGGATCTTTCCAAAATCAAGGCCGGGAAAATTCCCTGGCAGCCGGCCGCGGTCGACCTCAAGCCGCTGCTCGACGCGGTGGCCGACACCGTGCGTCCGCTGATCGTCAAACAGCACTTGCACCTGGCCGTGGACGTGGAAGCCGACGACGGGCCGGTGGTCGCGTTCGCCGACGAAGGGTTGCTCAAACAAGTGTTGCTGAATCTGTTGTCGAACGCGGTGAAGTTCACGCCCGCCGGTGGCACCGTCAGCGTGCGCGCGCGGGCCGTGTCCGACGGGCCGGAGTCGGTGGAGGTCCGCGTCGAAGACACCGGCATCGGCATCGCCGCGGGCGACCTGGAGCGCGTCTTTCAGGAGTTTCACCAGGTGGACGGTAGCCCCACCAGGGATCATCCTGGTACCGGCCTCGGCCTCGCCATTACCAAGCGACTGGTGGAGTTGCAAGGCGGGCGCATCTGGGCCGAGAGCCGGCTCGATGAGGGCAGCCGGTTTACGGTGCGGCTGCCGTTGGGGCACACGCCCGACGCGCTACCGGTCGCGCCGGCCCGCCAGCCGGGCATCATGGAGTCGGTGATGGAGTCGCTGGTCGCCACCGCCGCGGCGCGGTCGCTCGACGCGCGGCGCAGCCAGAGGATCGTGACGGCGGCGTCGCCTCGCGTGGCGGAACGGCTCGGCCAGAGCCTCGAACCGGAAGGATACGAGGTGCAGGCCGTGACGCCGGACGACCTGACGACCTTGCGCGCGCGGCCGACCCGGCCGTTCGCGGTGGTGATCGACGCACGGGATGAGGCCGCGTCACGCGCGTCGCTGGGCGTTCTACGGAGCGCTCCCGACGTGCCCGCGGTGCTGCTCGGCGTGGCGGACGACGGAATCCGCGCATGCGCCGTGGCCGCGGTCGGCGTCGTGGCGTCGCCGATCTCGCCCGAGGCATTGCGCGCGGCGCTCCGCGCGTGCGGGGTGTTGGGCGCGGTCAGGCGCCGCTCCATTACGGTGCTCGTGGCGGCGGAGGCCGACGTGAGCGCGACTCTGGGGCAGGCGCTCCGGATGGATGGAGTGGGCGTTCAGGCCGCGGACCCGGATGGGGCTGTGGCGGTGGCGAGCGAACTCGCGCCGGATCTGTTGCTGGTCGACGTCGGGTACACCGACCCGTTTGCGCTCGCACAGCGCCTCGCGCCGCATGCCGCGGCGCGGTCGGTGCCGTGGGTGCTCGCGGTACCGGACCACGCGGCGAGCGGGGAATGGGCGCTCCTGGCTGAACGCGCCAGGGTGGCTGCTGCCGGCGGTGAGTTGCTGCGGGACGAGGTGGTCGGCGCGTGTTACCGGTTGGAGCGCGCCCTGCCGGAACGCGCGGGGTTGGTGGATCAGGCCACGCGCCTGTACACGGCGCGTTACCTCAAACACTGTTTGGTCGAGGAAGTGGATCGGGCCTGGAGGCTCCACCGGCCGTTTTCGATCGTGTTGTTCGAGCCCGACGCAGGCGGGCGGTCCGGTGGATCGCCCGGCGCCGAGCGATTCGTTCGAGAGGTGGCCGACCTCCTGCGTCGCCACACCCGGGCGATCAACCCCATCTGCCGATTTGGTCCGTCCACGTTCGCCGTGTTGCTCGCGGAAACGTCCAAGGAGAGCGCTCAATTCGTGGCGGAGAAACTCCGGCGGCTCATCGCCGGCGCGACGTTTCCGATCCGGGGCGCCGAGATCAACGGGGATGTCGAGGCCGTGCTGCGTGTGACGCTGAGCGGCGGAGTGGCGACCTTTTTCGCGGACGGACAAACCGCGGAAGACGTAATCGCCGCGGCCCGCCGCGCGCTGCGGCGCGCCAAGCAGGGCGGTGGCAATCGGGTCGAAGCCGCCGAGCGCACGGAACGAGGGGGCAGTCCAGCGGCCGACGCGTTGGCCGCGGAAGAACCGGAACGGTGAACCGGAGGCGGGACGATGGCTGATCAAAACTCATTCGACGTGGTGTCCGAAGTGAACATCCAGGAAGTGAAGAACGCGCTGGATCAGACCATGAAGGAAATCACCCAGCGGTTCGACTTCAAAGGCAGCAAGAGCAAGGTGACGCTGGAGGAGAATGACACCGCGCTCCTGCTCCTTTCCGAGGACGACGGCAAACTCAAGAGCGTGATCGACATTCTCCAGAACAAACTGATCAAACGCGGCGTCTCGATCCAGGCGCTGGACTACGGAAAAGTCGAGCACGCCCTCGCCGGCACCGTGCGCCAGAACATCACGATCACCCAGGGCATCGCGTCGGAGAAAGCCAAAGACATCAGCAAAGCCATTCGCGACGCCAAGTTCAAAGCGCAAACCCAGATCCAAGGCGACCAACTCCGCGTCACCAGCAAGAGCCGCGACGAGTTGCAGTCGGTCATCGCGTTCCTGAAGGGCAAAGACTTCGGGATTCCGTTGCAGTTCACGAACTACCGCTGAGCGCTGAAGGTCCTACTCCTGACAGCTCCCTTGAAAAGTTTCCTCATCGACATGGACGGCGTCCTGGTCCGTGGCCCGCAGTTGGTCCCGGGGGCGGATGCGTTTATCGAGCGGTTGGCGGCGCAGGGGCGGAAGTTCTTGGTGCTGACCAATAACTCGGAGCGCACGCCCAAGGATCTGGAACACCGGCTCAGGAAGATCGGGCTCAACGTCGGGGCTGAGCATATCTATACCTCGGCGTTGGCGACCGCGCGGTTTCTGAACAGTCAGCGGCCCAGGGGCACGGCGTTCGTGATCGGCGAATCCGGGCTTGTTGCTGCGCTGCACGAGGTGGGGTACGTGATCACCGAGGATCGCCCGGACTATGTCGTGGTGGGCGAGGCGCCGCACTATGACCACCAGCGCATCACCCAAGCCATCCGGTTGATCAACGACGGGGCGCGATTCATCGCCACCAATCCGGACGTGACCGGGCCGACCGAGGCAGGCATCGTGCCTGCGACCGGGGCGTTGGTTGCGCTCATGGAAAAGGCCACCGGACGCCAGGCGTACTTCGTGGGCAAGCCCAACCCGCTGATGATGCGAACCGCGTTGCACCAGATTCAGGAGCACTCCGAAAACGCGGTGATGGTGGGGGACCGGATGGACACCGACGTGGTGGCCGGGATCGAGAGCGGCATGGAGACCATCCTGGTGTTGACCGGCGTCACGCGGCGCGAGGACGTGGACCGATACCCCTATCGCCCGGCGCGGATCGCGGAATCCGTCAGCGCGATCGAGCTGTAACCCGCTCGTGCGCTCGCTTCCCTCTTGACTGGGGGGGCGAGATTGTCTAGCACGCGGTCTTGATTTGAACCGAGGCTGCGCATGAGGCATGTGCGGGCCGCGAGAGGGAGTTTTGTACGATGAAGTCGTTTTCTGTAACCGCGGGCTCGTCGTCGGGGGAGGCTGCTGCGGTCGCGGGCACGCAGTACCTGCTGGTGGCGTGCAACGTCACGCGCGTGGTGACCGTGGACGGTCGGAACGTGGGCCGAACGGATGAAATTATCGAGGTGCCGGCGGGTGAACATACGGTCAGTCTGCTCGCTCCGCCCAAGAACTTCCGCCCCAAGGAGCGACGGGTCACGTTGGCGGGAACGTCGTCCCAGAAGCCGCTGGTCGTCTCCTTTGAAACGATGTAGCTCGATCGTTGCGTGCGGCGCCCGGTTTGACTTGGCCGGAAGAGGTCTGTTAACATCCCGACTCGTTTTGCCCAAACTCCGGTCGCCAGACGAGGGCCCTTGATGGCCAAAGATACGAAACCCAAGACTGAACCCAAGCGGTCGGCCAAAGGCGCCGGCTCCGAGAAGGAGCGCGACCTGGCCGAGATTCGCGACGCGCTCGAACAACAGCGCAAGACCCTGTTGTCCGACGCGGGGGTGATGATCGGCCAAGGCATCACCTACGGCGCCGAGAACCTGCCGGACCTGGGTGATCAAGCGAGTGCGGTCACCGATCAGAACTTCATGCTGCGGCTCAAGGAGCGCGAGCAGAAGTTGCTCAAGAAGATCGACGAAGCGCTGGACCGTATGATGGCCGGCACGTTCGGAATCTGCGAGTCGTGCGGCGGCGAGATCGGGATGAAACGCCTCAAAGCCCGTCCGGTCACCACGCTCTGCATCGAGTGTAAGACCAAGCAGGAAGAGGACGAAAAGGTCCGTCAGTAGCACCGGTGTTCCCGCCGCATGAGCGTCGCCAAAAACCTCGGCGGCTGTTTGTTGGTGATCGTGGCGATCTTCGGGTTTTACCTCGCGATCACCCTGAGCCTCACGTTCTGGGCCCTGCCGATCGCGGCCATCCTGTTTTTTATCTCGCTCATTCTGTTCTCCCTCGCGCTGGGTACCAGCGACCGGCGGTGATTGCCGGCTCAATGCTCCGACGAGTCCGACAGGTCGGACATGTCTGACCACGACCCTCACGTCTTTGCCCTGATCCGCGACGAAATCGCGAACCGCGGCCCCATCACGTTTGCCCGGTTGATGGAACTCGCGCTGTATACGCCAGGCGTGGGCTATTACATGCGCGATGCGGAGCGGATCGGCGCGCGCGGGGACTACTACACCAGCAGCAACCTCCACCCCGTGTTCGGCGAATTGGTGGCTAAGCAGCTCGTGGAGATGGCCGGCATCCTCGGGGAAGGGCCGGTGACGATCATCGAACAGGGCGCGGGACGAGGCGTGCTCGCATTCGACATCCTCCAGTCGCTGACCCAGATCCAGGGCCTGCCGCCGTGGACGTACCTGATCGTAGAAAAAAGCCCGGTGATGATCGCGCAACAACGACGGCTGTTGGCCCCGTTGATCCCGTCCGGGCGGGTGGAGTGGGCGGACGCGCTGCCGACATCGCCGGTCGACGGGTGTGTGGTGTCCAACGAATTGGTGGACGCGTTTCCCGTGCATCGCGTGATCTGGCGGGAAGGCGGCCTCCAGGAGATCTTCGTGGACGCGGCCGGCGAGGGGTTGGCCGAGCGGTTCGACGCGCCGTCCACCCCCGCGCTGGCGGCGCACCTGGACCGGCTCGGCGTGACGCTGGTCGAGGGCCAGCAGGCGGAGGTCAATCTGGCCGCGATCGACTGGATGCGCGCGGTGGGCGCCGCGCTCCGCCGTGGATTTGTCGTGACGATCGACTACGGGTATCCCGCGGATCAATTGTACGACCCGCTCCGCCGGCGGGGCACCGTGCTGGCCTACCACCAACATCGCGCCAGCGAGGCCCTATACGAGCGTCTCGGTCGCCAGGATCTGACCGCACACGTGGACTTCACCACGCTGGCGTGGGCGGGCCGGGACGCCGGCCTGGAGGTGGTGGGGTTCACGGACCAAACGAGGTTCCTCCTGGGGTTGGGCGTGCATGAGACCGCGGAGCGGTTGCTCGCCGCCGCGACCGAGGAGGCCGAGCGCGAACGCACGCTGGCGGGCATCCGGGGTCTCCTGGATCCGCAGGACATGGGGCGATTATTCAAAGTGCTGGTCCAGAGCAAGGGCGTGTCCCCCGGCCGGCTCTCGGGCCTCTCCCTCGGCTCCGGTGGAGCGGGGCGACTGCCCGCGGCTCCGGCCTCATAAACAGCCGAAAACGCTTGACACTCAAAACAGCAGTCGATTAAAATGTCACCCCTGCTCCATGGCTGATCGTGCGGACATGGGACAGAGTCGGTGATCGGTAATTCGTCTCCAAGGAGGCCCTGTGCCTGGAGAGTACGTCCCCCAGCAGTACCTGCCGATTCTGATTTTCGCCGGCATCGCGGCGGCGTTCGGGTTCGCCCAGCTCTTCGTCGCGTCGTTCATCCGGCCGCATGATCCCTACCGCGAAAAGCTCCAGCCGTATGAAAGCGGCATGCAGCCCTTCTCCGACGCGCGGATTCCATTTCCGATGCGGTACTACGTCATCACCATGTTGTTCGTCATTTTCGACATCGAGGCGGTGTTTCTCTATCCGTGGGCGGTGGTGTTCAACCAGATCGGGCTCTACGCGCTGGTGGAAATGGTCCTCTTCATCGCCATCTTGGCGGTCGGCTACGTGTACGCGTGGAAGAAGGGGGCGCTGGAATGGGAGTAACGGGCGGGCTCGACACCACGCTGATCACCACCAAGGTCGATTCGGTCATCAACTGGGCGCGCAAGTCCTCGCTTTGGCCCATGACGTTCGGCCTGGCCTGCTGCGCCATCGAGATGATCACCTCGGTGTCAGCCCGGCACGATATCGACCGCTACGGCGCCGGCGTGTTTCGCGCCTCGCCTCGCCAGTCCGACCTGATGATCGTTGCCGGGACCGTGTGCCGGAAGATGGCGCCGATTATTCGCCGGATTTATGACCAGATGCCCGAACCGCGGTACGTCATCTCGATGGGGTCCTGCGCGACGTCCGGGAACATCTACAACAGTTATTCGGTCGTGCAGGGCGTCGACCAGATCGTCCCGGTGGACATCTACGTCCCCGGGTGCCCGCCTCGTCCCGAAGCCCTGTTTGACGGCATCCTCAAGCTCCAACAGCAAATCATGCAGCGTAAGGTCTTGACGAAAGCGTAGGCATGCATCCCCTCGCGCAGTTCGTCCAAGACCGGTTTCCCGGCGCGGTCATCGGCGTCAACGAAGCGTTCGGCGAGTTGACCATCTCGGTGCGCAAGGACCGCATCGCGGCGGTGTGCCGGGCCCTGCGGGATGATCCGGCGTGGCGGTTCACGTTCTTGAGCGACGTGTTGTCCGTGGATTTCCCGGACGCCGAGGAGCGCTTCGAGGTGATCTACCATCTCTTCTCGATCGAGAAACACCACCGGGTTCGGCTCAAAGCGAGAGTGGCCGAGGATGATTGTCGGATCGAGTCGGTGACATCGGTCTGGCCCGGCGCCAATTTCATGGAGCGCGAAGTCTACGACTTGATGGGCGTCGAGTTTACCAACCATCCCGACTTGCGGCGGATTCTGTTGACCGACGACTACGAGGGTCACCCGTTGCGAAAGGACTACCCCACCGAAGGCACGGGATGGCGCAATACGTTTGAATTTCTGCCCAAGGGTGAAGGCCCGTCGATCACATGAGGCGTGCGAGTCTCATCAATGAGGGACGTGATGGCTGACGTGTCCCAGACGCGGCGTCCGGGTTCGAGCGCGCAGCGCGACGAGTTCGGCCTGATCCACCCCCGGCCGGACGTCGCGCCGGATGATCGCGCGGTCCTCCGGACCGAGGAAATGCTGCTCAACATGGGGCCCCAGCACCCCAGCACCCACGGCGTGCTCCGCGTGGTGTTGGAGCTGGAGGGTGAACGCATCCTCAAGGCCACCCCGCACCTGGGCTATCTGCACCGCGGAACCGAGAAACTCGCCGAGGGCAAGACCTATCAACAGATCGTGACGTTGACGGACCGGCTCGACTACGTCTGCGCCATGACCAACAACTTCGCGTACGTCCGGGCGGTCGAAAAGCTGCTGGGGGTCACGGTGCCGCCGCGGGCGGAGTACGTCCGCACCATCGTCGCGGAGCTGCAGCGTATTTCCGGGCATCTGTTCTGGTTAGGCACCCAAGCGCTCGACATCGGTGCCATGACCGTGTTCTTCTATACGTTCCGCGAGCGGGAAATCCTGATCGAGCTGTTCGAGAAGCTCTGCGGCGCGCGCCTGACCTACAGTTACTACACGATCGGCGGGGTGAGCAACGACCTCACGCCCGAGATGATCGAGACCCTGCGCGTGTTCCTGAAGGCGTTTCCGGACAAGATCAGCGAGTACAACACGCTGTTGGAAACCAACCGGATCTGGCTCGCGCGCACCAAAGACGTGGCGGTGATTTCGGCGGAAGATGCGGTGGCGTACAGCCTCACCGGGCCCGCGCTGCGTGGCTCGGGCGTGAACTACGATATTCGCAAGGCCGAGCCCTACGCGGCGTACGGCGACGTGGAGTGGGAGGTGCCGCTGGGCAAGAACGGCGACACCTACGACCGCTACTTCATCCGGATCGAGGAAATCCGCCAGAGCGCGCGTATCGTCAGCCAGTGCCTCGACAAACTCCCGGACGGACCGATCTCGATCGACGTGCCCGGCATCACGTTTCCGTCGAAGGACCGGGTGATGGTGGACATGGAGAGCCTCATCCACCATTTCAAGATGGCGTGTGAAGGGATCAAGGCGCCCAAGGGCGAAGTCTATTGCGCGACCGAGGCGCCGAAGGGCGAATTGGGCTTCTACATCAACAGCGACGGCGAGAACCATCCGTACCGGTTGAAGATACGGTCCCCCAGCTTCGTCCACCTGGGCGCGTTCGACCACATGGCGCGCGGATATCTCATCGCCGACATCGTCACGATTTTCGGCACCTACGACGTGGTGATGGGGGAGTGCGATCGGTGAAGAGCCCGTCCATGAAAGGCCATCTGCGGCGTTGCCGCTGCGCTTCCGTTCCTCACGTACGGACCCGGTACGCTCCGGTACGGTTCTCGCGGCGCCTGGCATCTGGCGCTTTCCTGAACGGGCTCCGCTTTCGCGGTTGCTCAGAGAGACGCTGATGCTGTCTGAGTCCGCCAAGGACAAGATTCGGGAGCTGTTTCCAAGGTATCCCGACAAACGGTCGGTGATGTTGGCGGCGCTGTGGATCACGCAGGAAGAGAAGGGGTACGTCACCGAGGAGGCCATGGCTGACATCGCCGTGCTCCTGGAAGTGACCCCGGTGCAGGTCTACGAGACGGTGACGTTTTACACCATGTTCACCCTGCAGCCGGTCGGCAAGTATCTGATTCAGGTCTGCCGGACGCTCTCGTGCGCACTGGTGGGGGCGGGGAGCCTGATCCGCCATCTGGAGCAGCGGCTCGGGATCACGGTCGGCGAGACCACCGCGGACGGGTTGTTCACCGTAAAGAAGGTGGAGTGTCTGGCCGCTTGCGGTGCAGGGCCGATGATGCAGATCAACAATGAGTTCTACGAGTACCTCACGACGGACAAGGTGGACCGGATTCTCGATGATTTGAAGCGCGACGGCAGGTCGTCGCTGGCGTCGGGGCCGTTTTTGATCCCCTTACAAATGGCCTAACGCGACCGTGCCCACGTACGAACCGGTTCTGTTGAAGAATATTCTGACCCCCGGCTATACCGGGGACCTGGCGGCCTACGAGCGCGCGGGCGGGTACCAGGCGATCCGCAAAGTGCTCAAGGAGCACCAGCCCGCGGAGGTCATCGAGCTGGTCAAGAAGTCCGGCCTGCGCGGTCGCGGCGGGGCGGGGTTTCCCACCGGCACGAAGTGGAGCTTCATTCCCCAAGACCCGTCGCTGACCAAGTATCTGTGCGTGAACGCGGACGAGAGCGAGCCGGGGACCTTCAAGGACCGCGAGTTAATCGACCGCGACCCCCATCAGATGTTGGAAGGCACGTTGATCGCGGCGTATGCGATCGGGGCCAAGGTGGCCTACATCTATATCAGGGGCGAGTTCGCGCTCGGGGCGAAGGTGCTCGAACGGGCCCTCGACGAGGCGCGGGCGAAAGGCTACATCGGGAAGAATGTGTTCGGCAGCGGACGCGAGATCGAGGTCTGGCTGCATCGCGGCGCGGGCGCTTACATCTGCGGGGAGGAAACCGCGCTGATCGAGTCGATCGAAGGCAAACGCGGGTTGCCCCGCGCCAAGCCCCCGTTCCCGGCGATCAACGGGCTCTACCAGCGGCCCACGGTGGTCAACAACGTCGAGACGCTGGCCAACCTGCCCCACATCATCAATCGGGGCGTCGAGTGGTTCACCTCGCTCGGGACGGCCAAGAGTCCGGGCACGCGCATTTTCTCGATCAGCGGTCACGTCAAGCGCCCCGGCAATTACGAAGTCCCGCTCGGCATCCCGCTGCGCGAACTGATCGACGAACACGCCGGCGGCGTTCGGGATGGGCACCGCATCAAGGCCATCATCCCCGGCGGCGCGTCCGCCGCGTTCTTCACCCCAGACCATCTTGACGTGACGCTCGATTTCGAGGCCGTGGCGCAAGCGGGCTCGATGCTCGGCTCCGGCGGCGTGACGGTGATGGACGAGACCACGTGTATGGTGTGGGCCGCGTACAACCTCATGGGTTTCTTCGACCACGAGTCCTGCGGCAAATGCACGCCGTGCCGGGAAGGCAGCACGTGGTTGTACACGATCATGGGGCGGATTGAACACGGCGAGGGTCGTCCCGAGGATCTGGCGCAACTCGAGCACTTGTGCGGCAACATCGCGGGCAAAACCGTCTGCGCGTTCGGCGACGCCGAAGTCGCGCCGATCTTGAGCACGCTCAAGCACTTTCGCGACGAATACGACGCGCACATCCGCGAAAAACGCTGTCCAATGGGTGAGCGCGCGTTGGCGCACGCAGGGCAGTAACCGGTGACGAGGCGGACATGACGATGCAGACCGCAGTGACAACCAACATGGTGACGCTGACGATCGACGGGCAGTCGGTGACGGTGCCGAAAGGCACGTTGCTGATCGAGGCCGCGAAGCACGCGGGCGTGGACATTCCGCACTTCTGTTATCACCCGAAATTGAAACCGGACGCCAATTGCCGGATGTGTCTGGTTGAGATCGAAAAGTCGCCGAAACTCCAGACCTCCTGTAACCTGCCGGTGACCGACGGGATGGTGGCGTCAAGCCAATCGCCCAAAGTCGCGGAGGCGCGCGCGGGCGTGCTGGAGTTCATCCTCGCGAATCACCCGCTGGATTGCCCCATTTGCGACAAGGGCGGAGAGTGCCAGCTTCAGGACGAATCCCACGCCTACACGCCGAACTACAGCGCGTTTCGCGAAACCAAGCGTTTCTTTGAAAAGGAATACTTCGGCCCGCTGATCGACAAGGAGATGACGCGCTGCGTCCAATGTTTGCGGTGCGTGCGCTACTGCGATGAGATCGTGGACTCGCGGGCCCTGGGCTCGCGCGACCGCGGGAGCTCCCTCCAGATCGGCGCGCAGGTCGGTCATGACCTGGACTGTGAATTCTGCGGCGGGTGTATCCAGATCTGTCCGGTCGGCGCGCTGACCAGCCGAGTCGCGATGTACGACTATCGCCCCTGGCAGCTCAAGAAGGTCGAGACCATCTGCCCGCATTGCGGCGACGGCTGCCAGCTCAAGGTAGAGAGCCGGGACAACGTGGTCCTGCGGATCACCTCCGACCACGGCCGAGGCCGCAACAACGGCGATCTGTGTGCCAGGGGGTACTTCGGGTTCGACGTGGTGAATCATGCCGACCGGCTGCGCAAGCCCCGTATTCGTCGCGACGGGCGATTGGTCGAGACCTCGTGGTTCGAGGCCAGTGCCTTGGTGGCGAAGCGCCTGGCCGTGGTCAAGACGCAGTTCGGCGGGGCTGCGATCGGCGGTGTCATCTCGGCGCAAGCGCCGAACGAGGACGTGTACCTCTTTCAGAAATTCATGCGGCTCGTGTTGGGCAGCCCGCACGTGGACAGCACGGCGCGTCTGGGCCATCACAACGCGGTCGCCGCGCTGCGCGAGATCGTGGGCCACGCGCGGATGACCGTGTCGTACGAAGAGATCGACCGCGCTCAGACGATCGTGGTGGTCGGCGCGGATCTCACCGAAACCAATCCGGTGTTGTCGTACCGCGTCAAACACGCGACGCGGATGGCCGACGCGGCGCTGGTCACGATCGGGCGGTACGGCGCCAACCCGGGCACGTTCGTCAGCAATCTGGTAAACCGCGCCACCCATCCCCTGATCGCCAAGCCGGGCCGGGAACGCGCGGTAGTGCTGGGGATGCTCAAGGCCGTGATCGAGTCCGGGAAAACCGACGCCGCGTTGCCGGCGGCCTATCTCGACCGCGTTCGCCAATTGGCGGGTCGCGTGACCTGGGAGACGATCGCCGCGCAGAGCGGCGTGTCCCGGCAGGCGATCGAAGCGGCGGCCGTCGTGTATACGTCCGCCGAGCGCGCCGTCATCCTGTTCGGGCGAGATGTGGTGCGCTCCACCGACGCGCTGGATACGATTCGGCTGATCGCGGATCTGGCGATCGCGGCCGGGAAGCTGACCACCCCTGGATGCGGCATCGGCCCGGTGTGTGACGAAGCCAACGATCAAGGCGCGGTGGAACTGGGCGCGACCCCGGAATACCTGCCGGGATTGGCTCCGGCCGACGATCCCAAGGCCCGCCAAGCCATGGGGGCGTTGTGGAAAGACGAGCTGCCCGCAGGGCCCGGTTGGACCATGATGGACATGCTGGAGCAGGCGCGCGCGGGGCGCCTCAAAGCGCTGTACCTCGTGGGCGAGGACCCGCTGGGCGATCTGCCCGCGTCGGCCGACGTGCGAGGGGCGCTGGCCAAGCTGGAACTGCTGATCTGCCAGGATTCGTTCGTCGGACCGTCGGCGGAGTTCGCACACGTGTGTTTGCCGTCCGCGACCTTCGCGGAGAAAGACGCGAGCTGGACCAATCAGGAAGGCCGGGTGCAGCGGGGTAAACAACCGGTGGAGTTGGCGGAACAGGCGCGTCCCGATACGGAAATTTTCTCGGAGATCGCGGGGGCCATGGGGTATCCCCTGGACTATGCCGGTCCGCGGGACGTCGCGGCCGAGATCGCGCGCGTGGCGCCCGCGTTCGCACCCAAGGGTGCGAACGTTCACCCCGGGGCCGTGATCCGCTCGGTCTTGGACGGCTACTTGGCGGGAGGACACACGCGGGACGTGGAGCGACGGTTCGCGTTGGCCGCGACGCCGGATGGGACGTCCGAGTATCCGTTCCACCTGACGATCACGCGGTCGTTATTCCGATCCGGCGCGTTGCTCGCGCGATCCGAGGCGTTGGCCAAGGCGCCGTACCAGGGGATGTTACTGGTTCACCCCGACGACGCGGTGCGACTTCGCGCGGGCGACGGATCAACCGTGCGCCTGCGATCCCGGCTGGGGTCGGCGAGCGTGAAGGTCCGGGTGAGTTCCAAGGCGCGGCCCGGACAGGTGTTGTTTCCCGAGCACTATGCGGACGCGGTGCGCGACCTGGTGCCGGTGGACGTCGATGCCGTCACGCGCGTGCCGGTGTTCGGGAGCACGGCGGTGGCGGTGGAGATCGAACGATGACGGGACTGGGACAAATCGTGGTGATCTTGTTGACGATCGGCGTGGTGATGGGCACGGTCCTCATCCACGTCGCGTACTTGACCCTTGCGGAGCGGAAAGTGTTGAGCTGGATGCAGGACCGCATGGGGCCGATGGAGGTGGGGCCGCATGGATTGTTGCAACCCATCGCTGACGGTATCAAGCTCCTCCTGAAAGAGGACATCATTCCCAGCGGCGCCAACAAGATCATTTTCACGCTGGCTCCGATCCTGTCGCTGATTCCCGCGTTGATCGGCTTCGCGGTGATCCCGTGGGGAGACGGCGAGTTGACCCTCACGCTCCCGCTGATCGGCGACGTCACGCTTCGCCCGTTTATCACGGACCTGAACATCGGCGTGTTGTACCTGCTGGCCCTTTCGTCGGTGGGCGCGTACGGGATCCTCCTCGGCGGGTGGTCCTCCAACAGCAAGTACTCGCTGCTCGGAGGGTTGCGATCCGCCGCGCAGGTGATCAGCTATGAGCTGGCGCTGGGGATGTCGTTGGTCGGGTGTATCTTGCTCGCGGGGTCGCTGTCGCTGGTCACGATTACGCAGGCACAAGCGGGCGGCTTCTGGCACTGGTACGCGTTTTCGCTGCCGTTCCCGCAGATCGTCGCGCTGGTGCTCTACACCATTGCGGCCATTGCCGAAACCAACCGGCTGCCGTTCGACCTGCCGGAGGCTGAAAGCGAGCTGGTGGCCGGCTTTTTCACCGAGTACAGCGGGATGCGGTTTGCGTTCTTTTTCTTGGCCGAATATGGAAACATGATTCTGGTGTCGTGTATCGCGGCCGTGATGTTTCTCGGCGGGTGGCACGCGCCGTTTCCGTTCTTGGACTTCGTTCCCGGCGTCGTGTGGTTTCTGCTCAAGGTTTACGCGTTCCTATTTTTCTTCATCTGGATTCGCGGGACCCTTCCTCGGCTGCGGTACGACCAGTTGATGACGTTCGGCTGGAAGGTGATGATCCCGCTGGTCTTGGCGAACATTCTGATTACCTCCATTGCCGCGTACTTCTGGATGAACTAGGGGAGCCTGTTCATGAAGGACCATCTGCTGCGTTGCCGCTGCGCTTCCGGTGCTCACGTACGCATTCAGTACGCTGCGCTTCGGTGCTCGTGGCGCCATGCGACCCACCTTCAAGGATCGAAACGCCGGAAGTCCCCGAAGGGGGCATCTGGCCCGTTCCTGAACAGGCTACGAGAACCCATCGGTCGGACTCTCCGGTAGCGAGGCTTCGCTATGTCGCTTTCGAACGCGGTGAATAAAGTCTTTTTTGGCGAGATTCTCAGAGGACTCTCGCTGACCTTCAGCCACCTGTTCCACAAGCCCATCACCCAGCAGTATCCGCATGTCAAACCTAAGTTGCCCGACGGATACCGCGGGATCATGTCGCTGTTGCGGTACGACGACGGCACCGAGCGCTGCGTGGGGTGCGCGCTCTGTGAGATCGCGTGTCCCTCCGGCGTGATCAAGGTCGTCAGTGCTGAGGAGCCTGGTCGGCCGCTCAATCGCTATGCGGAGACGTATACCTTCGACGTGACGCGTTGCGTGTTCTGCGGGTTTTGCGTGGACGCTTGCCCGGTGGACGCGCTGGCGATGACCAAGGAATTCGAGTGGGCGTCCGGGAACAAGCGGACGCTGTTTCTCGACAAAGACCAGTTGCTCACCATCGGAGACCGGTGTTTCCCGGTCCGCGAGAAGAAGCCCGCGTACCTGGGCTCGATCGAGGGAGACTGGTACCTGGCCAAGGTCAAGACTAACCGGTATCCCGAACACACCGAGACCGATTGATGGCTCCGATCCTGTTCTTCTACTTCGGCGCGATGGTGGTGGGGACCGCGACGCTGGTGGTGACGCTGCGCAATCCCGTATACAGCGCGATGTCGCTGCTGATCATGTTCTTTCACGTGGCGGGATTGTTCGTCCTGCTGAACGCCGAGTTCATCGCCGCGATCCAGGTACTGGTGTATGCCGGCGCGATCCTTGTCCTCTACCTGTTCGTGGTGATGCTCTTGAATCTCAGGCGCGAGGAACGGTATCACCAGCAATATCTGTTGGGGGCGTTCTTGGGGGCGGTGATCCTGACCGAACTGGTGTTGGTCTTGTTCCGCACCAGGTTTCAGCCGGCGTTCGGCTCCTACACGCCCGAGCAGATCCAAACGATCGGCAACACCGAAGCCGTCGGCAAGGCGCTGTTCACCACGTACCTCCTCCCCTTCGAGGTCGCGTCGCTGGTGTTGCTTGCGGCCATGATCGGCTCGATTGTACTGGCAAAACGCGTGGTCCAGCCCTGATGGTGCCACTCTCTTATTATCTCGCGCTCTCCGCCGTGTTGTTCGTGATCGGCGTGGTGGGCGTGTTGATCCGAAAAAATGTCATCATCATCCTGCTGTCGATCGAACTCATGCTCAACGCGGCCAACATCAATTTTGTGGCGTTTTCCCACTACCTCCAGGACATCACCGGCCAAGTGTTCGTGTTCTTCGTGATGACGGTGGCGGCCGCCGAGGTGGCGATCGGCTTGGCCATCATCATCGCCTTGTACCGCAACCGTTCAACCATCAACGTCGAAGACATCAATTTGATGAAATGGTGATGTCCTCGTTGCGTCCGGAAAATCCGTAATGGCATCGCTTGTCCTCATCCCGCTCCTGCCGTTCCTGGCGTTCCTGATCACCGGTCTGCTCGCGAAATGGATCGGCGAGCGCGCCCACTGGGTGGCGGTGCCTGCGGTGGGGGTGTCGTGGCTCTTGTCGGTTGTGGTGTTCTTCGAGGTGGCCGGCGGCAGCGGTCCGTTGCACGTCACCCTCTACGAGTGGATCGGCTCGGGTTCGTTGCGCGTGAACTTCGCGTTGTACGTGGACCAACTTACGGCCGTGATGTTGCTGCTGGTCACCACCGTGAGCGCGCTCGTGCACGTTTATACCATCGGCTATCTGCACGGGGACAAGGGGTACGCGCGGTTTTTCGCCTACATCGCGTTGTTTACGTTTTCCATGCTGATGCTCGTGATGGCCGACAACTTCCTGCAATTGTACGTGTTTTGGGAAGCGGTGGGTCTGTGTTCGTACCTCTTGATCGCGCACTGGTATGAACGCAAGTCCGCGTGCGACGCCGCCACCAAGGCGTTCGTCGTGAATCGGGTCGGAGACTTCGGGTTCGGAGTGGGCATTCTGCTGGCGTTCGTGACCTTCGGGTCCCTGGACTATTCGGTGGCGTTCCAACTCGCGCCAGACTACGCGGGCGAAACCGTCAATCTCCTGGGTTGGGCGGGCGGCGAATGGCAGGTGGGGGTGATCACGCTGATCGCGTTGTTGTTGTTCGTCGGCGCGATCGGGAAATCCGCCCAGCTTCCGTTACACACCTGGTTGCCCGACGCGATGGAGGGCCCCACCCCCATCTCCGCGTTGATCCACGCCGCCACGATGGTCACCGCCGGCGTGTTTCTGGTCGCCCGCATGAACCCGATTTTTTCGCTGTCGCCGGTGGCGATGGACACCGTGGCGTGGGTGGGCGGGTTGACCGCGATCTTCGCGGCCACCATCGCCATCACGCAATTCGATATCAAACGGATCGTGGCGTATTCGACCGTGAGCCAGCTCGGCTACATGATGATGGCCTGCGGCCTCGGGGCGTATACGGCCGGAATCTTTCACCTGCTCACGCACGGGGCGTTCAAGGCATTGCTCTTTTTGGGCTGCGGCAGCGTCATCCACGCGTTGGCCGGAGAGCAGGATCTGCGCCGGATGGGCGCGTTACGTTGGGCCATGCCGATCACCTACTGGACGTTCCTGGCAGGCGCCGTCGCGCTCGCCGGGCTTCCGCCCTTCGCGGGCTTCTTCTCGAAAGACGAGATCCTGTGGGAGGCGTTTTCCGCCGGCGGGGTGGGCGTGGTCTTCTGGGCCATCGGGCTGATCACCGCGTTTCTCACCGCGTTCTATATCTTCCGCCTCGTCTTTTCCGTGTTTCACGGGACCTCCCACGTGCCGAAGGAGGTGCGACATCACCTCCACGAGTCGCCCGCGGTTATTGCCGTTCCCCTGGTCGTGCTGGCGGTGTTGTCGTTGGTCTCCGGGTGGGTGGGCATTCCGAGCGAACATCTCAGCCTGATCGGGCCGTTCCTGGCCCCGGTGCTGACCGCGCACCCCGTCGCTGCGCACGCGGAAAACCACGCGCTCGAATACGGACTCATGCTTGTGTCTGTCCTGGTGGCGGCGGCAGGCGTGTGGCTCGCGCACTTGTTCTACGTCCGGTCTCCAGAACTGCCGGCGCGGTTGGCCGCATCCGCGGCCGGATTGTACCGACTGTCGCTGAACAAGTGGTACGTGGATGAGGTGTACGACAAGCTCTTCGTGCGTCCCACCGTAGCCGCGGCGGAGGCGTTGTGGCGGGTGATCGACGTGTTGGTGATCGACGGGGCGGTCAACGGCGTGGCGCGGGTGACTCAAGCGTGGGCCGCGGCGCTGCGCGTGATGCAAAGCGGCCAGCTCCAGCACTATGCGCTGTTTATGGTGGTGGGCGCGGTGTTGGTGGTCGGTGTGTACCTGTTGAGGTAGGAGCCTGTCCATGAACGGCCATCTGCTGTGTTGCCGCTGCGCTTCCGGTCCTCACGTACGAACCAGTACGCTGCGGTCCGGTTCTCGCGGCGCCTTGCATCTGGCCGATTCCTGGCCAGGCTCGGCTGCGCCGGAAAGGCGACTGATTAGGACCGAATGATGAGTGAGTCGGGTTTCCCAATATTGTCTCTCGTAGTGTTTCTGCCGCTTGTCGGCGCGCTGGTGCTCCTGATGCTGCGCCACGTCGAAGCGGTGCGATGGACCGCGCTCGGCGCGACGGTGGTGGCGCTCGTCGCGTCATTGCCCCTGTGGTCGGGCTTCGACCGGGGGAGTCACGCGTTTCAATTCGTAGAGCGATACGATTGGATTCCGACCTTCAACATCGAATACTCGATGGGGGTGGACGGCATCAGCCTGCTACTCGTGCTGCTCACGACGTTCCTCTCGCCGATCGTGGTCCTCTGCTCCTGGCGAGCCATCGACAAGCGGGTGAAGGAATTTATGGCGAGTATCCTGCTGATGGAAACCGCCATGCTCGGCGTGTTCGTGGCGCTGGATTTCGTCCTGTTCTACGTGTTCTGGGAAGCGATGTTGATTCCGATGTACCTCATCATCGGGGTCTGGGGCGGCCCCAACCGGATCTACGCCGCGATCAAGTTCTTCCTCTATACCCTGGCCGGCTCGCTCTTGCTCCTGATTGCGATGATCGCCCTGTACTTCGCGGGCGGCCACACGTTTTCGATCCCGGCGTTGATGGGGCAACCGTATTCCCCGCAGTTCCAGTTCTGGGTGTTTCTGGCCTTCTTCTTCGCGTTTGCCGTAAAAGTACCGATGTTCCCGTTCCACACCTGGTTGCCAGACGCGCACGTGGAGGCGCCCACCGCGGGGAGCGTGATCCTGGCCAGCGTGCTCCTGAAAATGGGCGGGTACGGGTTCATCCGGTTCTGTCTGCCCATGTTGCCGGAGGCGTCGGCGAGCTTCACCCCGCTGATCCTGGTGCTCTCGGTCGTGTCGATCATCTACGGGGCCTATATGGCGCTGGCGCAGGTCGACCTCAAAAAACTCATCGCGTACTCCAGCGTGAGCCATATGGGGTTCGTCATGTTGGGCTTGTTCGTGTTCACGGTGCAGGGCATCGAGGGCGCGATGCTGCAAATGATCAACCACGGGATTACGACCGGCGCCTTGTTCCTGTGTGTCGGCATGGTGTATGACCGGACGCACAGCCGCCTGATCTCGGACTATGGCGGCCTTGCCAAGACGATGCCGATCTACGCCACGATGCTGGTGATCTTTTCGCTGTCGTCGTTGGGCCTGCCAGGGACCAACAGCTTCGTCGGGGAGTTTCTCGTGTTGTTGGGTGCCTTCATCACGTACCCCGTGTTTGCGGTGGTCGCGTCGTTTGGGATTATTCTCGCCGCGGTGTACATGCTCTGGATGGTGCAGCGCGTCGTGTTCGGCGAGGCCAATCCGAAAAACTCGAGGCATCCGGATCTCAATCTGCGGGAACTCGCCACCATAGTTCCGCTGGCGGTCGCCGTGTTCTGGATCGGGGTGTACCCGGCCCCCTTGCTGGATGTCTTGCACGTATCGGTGGACCACCTGCTCGAGCAAACTAGACTGACGGACAGCGCCGTGGCGGGTTTGGGCTGGTCGGATTTGTGGGGTTTGGTGCGGGCGGCGTTCGCGTCATAGCTGGATCGAGGGGACGATGGAATTTTCGTGGGTACAACTGATGGCGATCGCTCCGGAGCTGGTGTTGACCATCGGCGCGTGCGCTCTTCTGCTGTTCGATCTGGTCATTCCGAAGGACCAGAAGGACAAATTGGGGTACTTCGCGATCGGAGTCTTGTTGATCGCCGGTTACGGGACCTGGAAGCTCGCGGACATGGAGACGGACGTGTTCTCCGGCATGTTCATCTTGGACCCGTATTCGGCGTACTTCAAGGTGTTGGTCTACCTCGCGGGGGTGCTCACGATCCTGCTCTCGATGACCTATTTGGAGGTGGAGCGCATCCACCTGGGCGAATACCACGCCTTTATCTTGCTGGCGACCGCGGGCATGATGGTCATGGTGTCAGCCGGCGACCTGATCATGATCTATCTCGGTCTGGAGTTGCTGTCGATCTCGCTGTACACCATGGCGGGCTTCAAGCGGCACGAGAGCCGGTCGGTCGAAGCCTCGGCTAAATATTTGATCCTGGGGTCGTTTTCATCCGCCATCCTGTTGTACGGAATTTCGATCCTCTACGGGATCGCAGGGACTACGAATATCAAAGCGCTGGGGACGTTCTTCGCGCAGGGCTCGTTGGACAACCCGGGCCTGTTCATGAGCATGGGATTTCTGGTGGTGGGGTTCGGGTTCAAGGTCGCGGTGGTGCCGTTCCATATGTGGACGCCTGACGTGTACGAGGGCTTGCCCACGCCGGTCACGGCCTTCATGTCGGTGGCGCCCAAGGCCGCCAGCTTCGCGGTGTTTCTGCGCGTATTCGCGGAGTCCCTGGGCGCGTTCAAGGCCCACTGGCAACCGATCCTCATCACCCTCGCCGTCGCGACCATGATCATCGGCAACGTGGTGGCGGTGGTGCAAGACAACATCAAACGGATGCTCGCCTACTCCTCGATCGCACACGCGGGCTACGCGCTCATCGGCATCATCGTGGGCGGCAGTCTCGGCACGATGAGTCTGATGTTGTACCTGATGATCTACGCGTTGATGAATCTGGGCGCCTTCGGGGTGGTCATCCTGCTTCGCAAGGGCACCGTGCGAGGGGAGCAGATCTCGGACTTCACGGGTCTCGCCAAGACGAATCCGGTCGCCGCATTGATCATGCTCATTTTCATGTTCTCACTCGCCGGTATTCCACCGACCGCGGGCTTCGTGGCGAAGTTCTATCTGTTCATGGGCGCGGTGGAAGCGGGCTTGGTATGGCTCGCGGTGATCGGGGTGCTGCTGTCGGCCGTGTCCGCCTATTACTACCTGCGGGTAGTCATGGTGATGTACATGCGCGAGCCAACTGGCCGGTTCGACCTCGCCACGTCCCCCGCCACGCAGTTCGCCCTGGTCGTCACCACCGCAGCGGTCCTCTTCTTCGGTGTCTACCCCACACCTCTGATCGACTACACTAAGGCCTCGATCCTGCAAACGCCGTAGTGCGCTGCTGAAAAAGTCCATCCGCGGCGTTGCTGCGCCATCCGTAGGGATGGTCGATCGATAGCCGCTCCTGCGGAGCGGTGCGGATTCTCGGTTGTCGCTGCGGCCTTGCGACCCTCCGCTAAAAAATGAACTGCTGGAAGTCCCCGAAGGGGGCGGCTGGAGCTTTTTGAGCAGCCCACGTGTATCAGTTCACGATTTTGTGGGAAGGGTAGTTCGGGTCGATCGCGAGAATCTTCTGGTAGCGTGCCCGCGCCTCATCCGTCTTGCCCATGCGTTCGAGTAATGTCGCGGCGCGTTCGATGAGACCGATCGCCCATGGTTCGTCCGGCACGCCCTGCTCGTAAGCGGCCAGCGCGAGGTCCCACTGGCGGGTTCGTTCGTAGGCGTTCCCGAGGTTGAGCCGTGCGTTGAGGAACCTGGGGCTGAGACGAACCGCGGTCGTAAATTCTTCAATGGCGCGGTTCAAGTCGCCCAGTTGAGCGTACGCGACGCCCAAGTAGTTGTGCGTGACCGGGAAATCCGGGGCGAGCGCGACCGATGCCTCGAACGCCTCGCGGGCGTTGGTGGTTTCTCCGCGTTCCATCCACCGCAGCGCCTGATGGTTACGGGCCAACACGCTCCCGGGATAACGATCGAGCGTGTGCGCCCACACGCGGTCGGCGTTCCTCCACACCGCGGTGCGCGCCATATCCGACGCCACGGACGCGATGACCAATGCCACCATGACGGTTGCAGCGCCAACTCGGAGCATCGGACGAGGGGCAAACACGTGTTGGAGCCGTTGGATCAGTCCACCCGCGACCCACGCTAACCCGATGCCGGCCAAGTACACGCGGTGGTCCTGGTAGAGCGTGAGCCGACTCACCCAGGGGAGGGCGGCGAGGGGTAACAGCGAGGTCCAGAACCATGCGACGCACCAGCCAATTCGACGGTCCCATCGCCACAGGACCGCGGTCGCCACGGCCGCGGTGAGGGCTCCGGCGATGAGGAGCGCGCCCTCGACGCGAGTGATCGTCCACGGCCACCCGTGGTCCACGGCCGACCCGATCGGGACGAACCACGACCAGAACGACGTCACGAACAGTTTGATCGCGAACAGGATCGGCTGGGCGACGCCGTCTCCGATAGCGCCAGCAGGGGGGCTCCCGGCGAGGACCACGGTTCGCCATGCCAGATACGCGGCGACGAGCCCCCACCAGGGCAGCGAGCGTCGGACGCTCACGCGCCAGGGGTGGCCTGCATCCGAGGTCAGCTGATCCCAGATAATGATCAGCAGCGGCAGGATCACCAGGCTTTCTTTGACGCCCAATGCGAACAGCCCTAGGACGAGGGCTCCGGCAGTGCGCCCGAGCCCTGCGGGGCGGCGGTCCGAGGGTTGCGATACGGCGAGCGCCGCCAGGGCGAATGCGGTGCTCAGCAGCGAGGAGCGGGCCGAGATGTAGTTGACGGCCTCGGCGTTGATCGGGTGCAGCGCCACGATAGCCGCCGCGGCGAACGCGCTCCACGGGTGACGCCACACGCGCAACGCCAACAGGTAGACCAACCACGACGCGCAGAGGTGGATGACGAGGTTGGTGGCGTGAGGTCCCGCCGGCCGACGGCCCCATAACGCCACGTCGACGGCGAAGCTTGCCACCAGCACGGGCCGGTAGTTGACGTCTTGGAGCGCGCTGCCCGTCTCCGGTTCCGTAAACCACCGAGAGGCGGACCACAGGGAATCGAGCGCCGGATTGTTGACGATCGTATGGGCGTCGTCCCAGACGAATCCGTTCCGGAGCACGCCGTGATAAGCGAGGACCGTCACGAGCAGGAGGACGACGAGGGCGGCGCGATGAAGGCGGGTCATCGACCGACAAGAAGACGAGTCAACGCCGCTGGTCCCGTGTGGCGGCGTACCGTTTGGCGTGGGCCTGGGCTTCAGCGAATAATCGTTGTTCGATCTCCGGAGTCCGCGCGACGATGAACGGCGGAAGCGGCTGATTGATGGCTGGGGTGATGTGATCACGCTCGTCCAGAAAACGCGGCGAAAAGCCGGCAGCCGCTAACACGCCGAATCCGCCGACGATATCCCACGGGTTCTTTCGCGTCACGCTCACCACCGCGTCGGCTTCGCCGTAGGCCACGAGGGCGAGCTTGTACGCGATGCTCCCGACGGCGGTCAGGGGGAGGTCGGGTCGCCATCCTGCGAACCGATTGCGTGAGAGATCGGTTCGGCTGACTAATATCTGGAGACTGGTGGACTTGGCGCGCGCGCCGGGCAGGAGGCACGTTTCGGCCGGCCGACAACCGGTGGTGACGGCGCCGGCCATGATCACTCCGCTGGGAGGATGCGCGATGACCCCGGCGACTACGCGGTGCTCCCACACCAGGCCGATCGACACCGCGTATTCGGGAAGGCCTTCGACAAATTCGCGGGTGCCGTCGATGGGATCGACGACCCAGGTGAACGCGCCCTGAGTCGAATCCACCAGGCTTTCTTCCGACAACCACCCGTCGTCTGGAAACCGCGCGTCTTTGGCGGATCGGATGATCCGGTCGGCCGCCCGGTCGGCGTCGGTGACCCAGTCGTTGGGCCGCTTCTCCTCCGCGACGAATCGGTCGCGAAGCGCCCACACGGACCGGGCGGCGTGGCGCGCGACGTCTTCCATCACGGTGAGTCGAGTTTCTACCGCCTCCCTCCAGAAGGGTGAGGCGTCATCGGTGTCGACCATCGGCGATCCTGGTGGGGGCGCAATCACAATCGGGCTTCAGCGTGGTGCGTGCATCATCGCATTGATCGTGTGAGAAGACAACCGGCGTTCGCCTAGACGGGCAAAACCATGCTGTGTTAGGATGAATTCCCCGATGCCTGAGAATCCGCTGCTCATTATCGCCGCCAGCGAAACCGACTCCAATCTCTACTATGCCACGCGGTTTCTCGCCCCCGACGCGTTCGTCTACCTGCGCGATCGCGGCCAGTCGATCATGCTGATGAGCGACTTGGAGATGGACCGCGCCAAAGCGCAGGCCAAAGTCGACACCGTGTTGTCGTACACGACGTATGAAGAACGCGCCAAGGCCGGGATGAGCGAGCGACCGCGAACCGTGCACGCGGTCCACGAGCTATTGCGCGAGCGAAGCATCAAGGCGTTCGACGTGCCCGCGAACTTTCCGATCGAATACGCAGACCTGTTTCGAGGGATGGGCTACGCGATTGCGGTGCGACCTGACCCCCTGTTCCCCGAGCGAGTGTTGAAGGCATCGTACGAAGTGGAGGCGATCTCCGCCGCCCAGCGGGCGGTTGAAGAGGCCGTGGCCGCTGCGATGAAGACGTTGCGGGACGCGGACGTTCGCAAGGGGCTGTTGTACGTGGGCGGTGAGGTGCTCACGTCCGAGCGAATCAAGCAGATCATCAACGTCAAACTGATGGAGCGCGACTGCGTGGCGCAACACACGATCGTGGCATGCGGCCTCGATGCGTGTGATCCGCACAACGAAGGCTCGGGCCCGCTGCTCGCCAACCAGGCGATCATCTTCGACGTGTTCCCTCGATCCAGCCGCAGCCGATATTTTGCGGATATGAGCCGCACCGTGGTCAAGGGTCGCGCGACCGACGGCATGAAGCGGCTGTATGACACCGTGCTCGACGCCCAAGAGTGGGGGGCGGCGGAGGTGAAGGCCGGCGTGAACGGCCGAGCCATTCACGAAGGGATCTGCGAGCGATTCAAGAGCCAGGGGTATGAGACCGGCCTCAAGGACGGCCGGATGCAGGGATTCTTTCACGGGACCGGCCACGGCGTGGGAATCGACATCCACGAAGCCCCGCGCGTGAGCAGGGTCGATCACGCCCTGCAGGTCGGGGAGGTCGTCACGATCGAACCGGGACTATACTATCCGTCCATCGGCGCCGCGCGGATCGAAGACATGGTGCTCGTGACCGCGGACGGCGGCGTGAACCTCACGCGCTTCTCCAAAGAGCTCGAACTGTAAAGAGCCTGTCCATGAGCGGCCATCTGCGGCGTTGCCGCTGTGCATCCGGTGCTCACGTACGCACACAGTACGCTGCGCTCCGGTGCTCGCGGCGCCTGGCATCTGGCGCGCGCCTGAACAGGCTCGCCCGACGAACCGTCGGGCGAGGGGATAATGAGAGTGGCACCCGCGTGCTCTGAAAAGACCGTAGCCGAGTCGGCGTCGGAGATGGTCCAAGTGGTGTTGCCCAACGACACCAACCCGCTGGGCAACGTGCTGGGCGGCCGTGTGATGCATTGGATCGACCTGGTCGGCGCCATCGTGGCGTATCGCCACTGCCACGGGCCGATCGTGACCGTGTCGATCGATCGCCTGGATTTTCGGCATCCCATCAAACTGGGAGAAATCGCGCTGCTGAAGGCGCGTCTGATCTACGTCGGAAAGACCTCGATGGAAGTCTTCGTCGACGTGTTCGTCGACGACCCTCCGAGCGGCACCCGGAAGCAGACCAGCACGGCGCGCGTCACGTACGTGGCGATCGACAAGAAGGGACGCCCGGTTCCGGTCCCGGGCCTGCGTCTGACGTCGGATGAGGAGCGCCGTCTGTTCGATGAGGCGTTCGCTCGACGCCAGGCCGAGGGCCGCGCCTGAGACGCGTGGGATTCCGTTTTCCGGATTCTCGGCTATCCTGTTCCGGGTAACGCCATGCGCGCCACCTTTCAAGTCCAGAAGTTCGACCCCGAAACCGACGACGGCCCACGCTTGCGCGAGTATCATCTCGACGTGGCATGGCGCGGGAACACCGTCCTCGACGCGCTCTTTCAAATCAAACACGAGATAGACGGCTCGCTGACCTTCCGCGCCTCGTGCCGGAGCGCGATCTGCGGGTCCTGTCCGATGGTCATCAACGGCCGCGAGCGGCTCGCCTGCCAGACACTGGTCGCCGACGAAATCGACCACTACGGGCGGGTGGAGGTACGGCCGTTGCGACAGATGCGGGTCATCAAAGATCTGGCCGTGGAACTCGCTCCCTTCTGGAACAAAGTCCGCGCCATCACGCCGTACCTGACCCCGAAGCCCGATCGCGAACACGCGGTGTCCCCCCGAGGCGGCGAAGACGGATTCCACAACGTGGACGCCTGTATCTTGTGCGGGGCGTGTGTGTCGGCCTGTTCGAGCCTGGAGGTCTCGCCGGGGTTTCTGGGACCGGCCGCGCTGGCCAAGGCGTATCGGTTCGTTGCCGACCCGCGCGAGGGTGGGACGAGCGATCGATTGGAGGCACTGACCCGAGAACACGGGATCTGGGATTGCGTACGGTGCAATCTGTGCGTCGAGGTGTGCCCCAAAGACGTGAAACCGATGGAGGCGATCATCCGTCTGCGCCGCGAAGCGCTGCGAACGGGTGTGACCGATCACCCCGGCGCCAGACACATCACCGCGTTCATGGAGATCGTCAAACACGAAGGCCGGCTCAACGAGGCGCGAATGCCGGTGGCCATGGTGTGGCCGAACCTGCGGCGGATGCTCGCCATCGTTCCCCTCGGACTCAGGATGTTCCTCAAGGGAAAAGTCCCGGGGTGGTTTCAGCGGCCGATCTCCGGCATTCGGGAAATTCGGCGATTGTTCGAGGCCAGGGAGACGTCGAAATGAAATACGCGTTCTACACCGGGTGCGCGGCCAAAGGCGCGTGCCCCGAATTGTATCAGTCGGCGGTGAAAGTGGCCGGGTTGCTGGGTATCGAGTTGGATGAGATGAAGAGCGCGGCATGTTGCGGCGCGGGAGTGATCCAAGAAGGCGACCCTGACCTGGGCCTGGCGATCAACGCACGGACATTCGCCCAGGCGGAAGCCAAAGGCCTGCCGATGCTGACCATTTGCGGGACCTGCCAGGGCGTGTTGTCGAGCGCGAACAACACGCTCAAGGAGGACCCTGCCGCGCGCGACCGAGTCAACGCCATGTTGGCGCCCGACGGCATCGCGTACCAGGGCACCGTCGACGTCAAACACTTTCTCTGGGTGTTGATTCAAGACGTGGGGCTGTCGAACCTTCGTCAGGCGGTCAAGCGTTCGCTGGCGGGGCTCCGCGTCGCGCCGTTTTACGGGTGTTATATCCTGCGCCCTTCCAAGAACCTGGGATTCGACGATCCGAACAACCCGACGTCGTTGGAGGAATTGATCATCGCGTTGGGCGGGGAGCGCATCGATTATAGCGGCCGGATCAAGTGCTGCGGCTTTCCGCTCGCGTTGGAGAACGAACCGATGGCGCTGGCCATGGGCGGAAACGCCATCGCCGAGGCGAAGCGCGAGGGCGCGGACTGCATGGTCACGCCGTGCCCGCTGTGCCACATGAGTTTGGACATCTACCAGGAACGCGCCGGCAAACAACGGGGTGAACGCCTGGATATGCCCGTGTTTCACCTGCCACAACTCGTGGGTCTGGCCCTCGGCCTCTCCGAGCAGGATCTGGGGTTGTCGCGGCACATGGTGCCGGTGGCCAAGGCCATGAAGGCACTCGCGTCACCGACCTCGTAAGGTAGTCCGTATCGCGGCGCAAGCCGCCGCCCTGGTTCCCTTGCAGAAGGCCGTGAAAGTGGGCTAAGATGCGTGCTCTTGGCGTCATGGGGATGGGACGACGCAAAATCAGCGTGATCGGGGCCGGCAACGTAGGCGGAACCACCGCCCAACGGTTGGCGGAGCGCAACCTCGGGGATATCGTGTTGCTGGATATCAACGAAGGACTGGCCCAAGGCAAAGCGCTCGACATCATGGAGTCGGCGCCGATCGAGGGATTCGACGTCCGGGTGACCGGAACCGCGAACTACGATGAGACGGCAGGGTCGCACCTGGTCGTGATCTCTTCGGGGGTTCCGCGTAAGCCGGGGATGAGCCGCGACGATCTGCTCCGCATCAACGCGGAAATCGTGCAGACCGTGGTCCGCGAGGTGGCCAAACGCTCACCCCAGACGATTCTTCTCATTGTGTCCAATCCACTCGACGCGATGACGTACGTCGCGTTTCGCGAAAGCGGCTTCCCGAAGGAGCGGGTGATGGGCATGGCGGGCGCCTTGGACGCGGCGCGCCTGCGCGCGTTCATCGCGATGGAGCTGGGCGTGTCCGTGGACAATGTGCATGCCTTGGTGCTCGGCGGCCACGGCGACACGATGGTGCCCCTCATGCGATACACCACGGTGAACGGCATTCCGGTGGATCAATTGATCGCTCCCGATCGCATCGAGGCGCTCGTCAAACGCACGCGCGAAGGCGGCGCGGAGATTGTGAATCTCCTGAAAACCGGCAGCGCGTTCTACGCGCCGTCGGCGGCCGCGGTCGAAATGGCGGAGGCGGTGTTGGCCGACCGCCACGCGGTGATTCCGAGCGCGGTATATTGCACCGGCGAATACGGCATCCACGGTTTGTTCGTGGGCGTTCCGGCCCGACTCGGCGCGCAGGGCGTGGAGTCGATCGTTCAGGTGGACTTGTCAGCCTCCGAACGCAGCTTGCTCGAACGGTCCGCCGCCGCGGTCCGAGAACTGTGCGACAAAGTTGACGCCGGCCGAAAATAGGAAAAGTTTTGTCCCAGAAGGGCGGAGCCGTGAGTCGATCCCGGCGACACGCCCGTGTGAACGTGAGAGAACGCCTGTGGCATCGAGTTTGCTTGAATATCCACGTGAAGCGGTCTTATTCGCACGCGATGGTTTCGCCGGAACCCGTGTCGGGTTGGGTTCCGAGAAGGCCGCTCCCGGAGACGGGAATGGATTGTCCGCGGTGTCATGGCCATATGGCCTACGACGATTTTCAAGACCTGAACGACGACACCGGCGAACTCTCGTTTTCGGGCTGGCGGTGTATGATCTGCGGAGAAATTCTCGACGCGGTGATCGCGTCAAACCGGACCAACCGCACCACCCCCTTGCAGAACCGCAACCGCAAGTTCCTGTCGTCTCGCTAACAAGGGCGTCTTCCCCCTCCCGAGTCGTCTAGGGAGCGAACACCCGTGTCCGTGACCACGATTCTCCTTGAAGGCGTCCCGCCCGGAGGCACACTGGACCTTGCGGCGTACGAAAGCCTCGGCGGCTACCAGGCGCTTCGGAAGGCCGTGGCCGGTCTGGCCCCGGCCGACATCGTGGAAGAGATCAAGCGATCCGGTTTGCGAGGCCGCGGGGGCGCAGGATTTCCGACCGGCAAGAAGTGGGAGATGGCGCTCGCCAAGCGCGGCCGGGTGAAATATGTCTGTTGCAACGCGTCTGAAGGCGAGCCCGGCACGTTCAAGGACCGTCATCTCATCAGGGCCAACCCGCATTTGCTCATTGAGGGAGTGGTCCTGGCGGCGTATACCGTGGGGGCGGATGAAGCCTACATTTTCCTGAAAGGGAAGTTTCACGAGGAACACCGCGTCCTGGCGTCCGCTCTGGACGCGGCACGCCAGAAGGGGTATTGGGGAGCGTCGGTGCTCGGCTCGTCCTTCGGGGTCACGATCCACTTGTTCCGCGGCCCGGACGCCTATATCGCCGGCGAAGAAACCGCGATGCTGGAGTCGATCGAGGGCAAAGCCCCGCGGCCGCGGCAGAAACCGCCGTATTACCCGATCCAGTACGGTCTGTTCGGGCTGCCCACGCTGGTCAACAACGCCGAAACCCTGGCCAACATTCCCAAGATCGTGCTGCGAGGCGGAGCCTGGTTCGCCGGCCTGGGGCCTCCGACCAGTCCGGGGACCATGCTCTTCAGTCTGACCGGTTCGGTAGTTCGACCCGGTGTGTACGAACTGCCGCTGGGGACACCGTTGCGGTCGCTGATATATGATGTCGGCGGCGGTATCCCGGATGGCCGAACCTTGAAGGCCGTGTTTCCGGGGGGGCCGTCTCAGACCGTGTTGACCGAGAAGGACCTCGATGTGCCGCTCGACTTCGATTCGCTCAAGCGCATTGGGTCCGGGTTGGGAACCGCCGGTGTCATGGTGTACGACAACCAGACGTGCCTGCTGCGCGTGGCGATCGGGTTCGCGCGCTTCTATCAAGAGGGATCGTGCCGCCAGTGTCCCCCGTGCGAGCTGGGTACCCAGAACATCGCCGACTTGCTGACCAAGATCGAAAACGGACAGGCGGCGCCGAAGGACGTGGATTTTCTCGTCCAGGTGTTCGGGCTGGTGAGGGGCCGTGGGTACTGCGACCTGGTGAGCAGCGCGGTGCGCTCGGCAGAAGGTACGGTCAAGCTTTTTCGCCAAGAATACGACACGCATCTCACCGGTCACGGATGTCCCTACCCCGTCGCCGCGGAAGCCCCAAAGGCCCTATAGGCCTGGGGCCTCCCGTCCGAATGGCCTAGGACTCCTCGCTCATTGACAGGGTTTCAGACCCGATGCTACGATACCAACACTTTTCGAGTATTTTTTCCAGCCGTTTCAAGTAGATCGGCGACGACGCGAGGAGAACGCATGTTGGTGATTACGGAGAAAGCCGGGGCCAAGATCAAGATGCTGTTGGCCGAAGAGAACAAGCCGCAGTTCGGTCTCCGGGTGTATGCCACGGGCGGGGGATGCCAGGGATCCCAGTACGGAATGACGTTCGAAGAGCAGGCCAATCCCGACGACACGGTGGTCGAAGCGCACGGGGTGAAAGTGTTCATCGACGCGCAGAGTGCACCCATGCTCCAGGGTGTGGAAGTCGACTACGTCGACAGCCCGCAGGGATCTGGGTTTGCGATCAACAACCCGCACGCCAAGTCGTCTTGCGGGTGCGGTACTTCGTCCAACGCGTAACGGCCTCGACGTGGCAAGCGCTCGTTATCAATCGGCATGGGACAGCGAAGAACACGCGGTGGTGGATCGCCCGCGTCTGGATGCCGATGAGTTCTGCACCGCGGCGTGGCGCGAGTGGTTGACGGCGATGGTGGTGGTCGAGATGACGCGCTCTGAGACGCGCGTCTCGTGGCACTAACGACAGTGAATGTCGCCGCCCTGGGAGTGTCGGGGCATGGCGTCATGGTGTGACGGGTTTCCCGGCGGTAGGCAACGTGTCGGGTTGGCGGGACGACAACAGAAGGAGGAAGGCGTATGTCGGTCAGGATTACTGAGGAATGTATTTCATGCGGGGCCTGCCTGCCAGAATGCCCGAATGAAGCGATTTTCGACAGCCGGGCCGCGGCCGAGGCTGCCGGATGGCACATCTCCGAGGGAGACGGAATGGCCGATGGCTTGTATGTCATCACCTATGATCGGTGCACCGAGTGTGTCGGCCACTACGACGCCCCGCAGTGCGCGGCGGTGTGCCCGGTGCCTGATTGCTGCATCTCGGATCCCCAATTTCCGGAAACGAAAGACGTGTTGCTCGATAAAGCGCGGCGTCTCAACCCCGACAAAGAGATCGATCCGAACAAGGTTTGGTCCGGCGTACGAGGGTAATCACAGCGCGAAGTCATGACGCGAGAGGCTGGGCGGGCATCGGTCCCGCCCAGCCTCTCGCCGTTTGAAGCGTCGGAGGCGCCACGAGGAATGTCGGCCTTTTCGCGGGACGAGGTGGAGTTTCTCAAACAGGCCGGACTGTTTGCGTGGAAGGAACGCCTCACGCTGCGGATCAAGACCGCCCTCGAAGACTTGCACGACGCGCTGAGCGCACGCGTGACCCCCGACCGGCTGCTGGCTCCTGCGGACATGGACTGGACGCGCTGGCAAGTCGTACGCGGCGAACGCTTCGAGGAACGCCCGTACGCGTACCTGGACTTCCCTCAGTATTTTTCCCGAGAAACCAAGTGGACCTATCGCTCGATGTTTTGGTGGGGTGAAGGACTGTTTTTTGCGATGATTCTGGAAGGGAGCCTTCTCGATCGGTATCGGTCCAATCTCGACAAGGCATACGCAGCTGTGGCGGACCAGGAACTCAGCTTATCGCTGGCCCAGACCCCCTGGGAGTGGCGCGCCGGAGGACCCAGTGTCCTTCCGATTCGAATGGACACCCGGGACGCGGTGATGTCCGCTGCGCGGAGCCGAACGATACTGAAACTCCAGCGTGCGGTGTCGCTTGATCGGCTTATTGAACCCGAGATGATCGTGCGGGAGGGAGTGAAAACATTCAGCCGGCTGTTGCCGGTAATTTCCAGGACCTCTTAACTAGGCAGTAGTTGGGAGCCTGTTCAGGATGCGTCATATGCAAGGCGCCGCGAGAACCGGAGCGCAGCGTACTGAGTCGTACGTGAGCACCGGAAGCGCAGCGGCAACGCCGCAGATGACCATTCATGGACAGGCGCTAAAACTGGTTCTTGAAGTAGACCAGCAGATCCCGAACCGACAACACGCCCACCATCTTGCCTTCTTCCGTGATCACCAGGTGGCGGATCGAGCGCTCGCTCATCAGCGCATTGGCTTCAACCGCGCTCTTTTTGATGTCGAGCGTGATGATCGGGCTGCTCATGACACGGTGGACGGGTTCGTGATCGATATCCAGACCTTCGGCCACGCCGCGCCGAACGACATCGGTCTCGCTGATGATCCCGATGTATTGCCCGCGTGATTCAACCAGCAACGACCCGACGCTTTTGTCCCGCATCAGGCGCGCGGCATCGCGGACCGAGGCGTCGCGGTCGACCGCTTTGATGTCGCGGGTCATGAGAACGGCGAGTGGAAGCATACGAAAGGCTCGAGGCCCGAGCGCTGAACGGCGGGATTATACCGAGGTCAAAAGAACAGGGTCAAGCCGTCGTCGGTCCGCTACAGACCGGTTGACAGACGAGAAAACAAGCCGCTATTCTCACCCGGACTGAGGTCATTCATCGTGGTCCAACTCAACGTTCCAGTACAAGTAGTCTTTCCACACCGACGGCGTATGCGAAAGGCCGATCGTCATCGCGAGCGCCGGATTCCACGCAGGCCTCACGGGCGTCTTGATCAACTTCATCCGCGCTTCACCGGGCGTGCGGCCGCTCTTGTGGTTGTTGCAGCGCCAACACGCGGTGACGATGTTCTCCCAGTTCTTTCTCCCGCCCCGCGCGATGGGGACGACGTGATCGAAGGTGAGATCCTCGGTGCGAAATCGTTTGCCGCAATACTGACACTGGTAGTGATCGCGGATGAAAATGTTGGCGCGAGAGAACTTGACGCCGCGTCGGGCGGGTTCGATTCGCACCAGTTTGAGCAGACGGAGCACTGCGGGCAACGGCAGCGTGGCGGATACGCTGCGAATGCGCCGATCGTAGACTTCGAGGACCTCCACCTTCTCTTGCCACAGCAAGGTAATGGCTTTCTGCCAGTGGATGACCCGAAGGGGTTCGTACGTGGAGTTCAGCAGCAGGGCTTGTTCCATCGACGCATCTCACTCGGGGTGCGTATCGTTCAGTCTACCAACTTTGGTGTTGACGTGCAACGCGCGAACAGCCCCGCACCGGTCCGGCCGTGATCCGGTCTTACCGCGGCAAGGCTCCGCTCATCGACCCGACGGTCTACGTCGACCCGGGCGCTCAGGTCGTCGGGGATGTGGTGATCGGAGCTCAGTCCAGCGTCTGGTGCAACGCCGTGATACGCGGCGACGTCAACGTCATCCGCATCGGGGCCCGCACCAACGTCCAGGATCTCGCGATGCTGCACGTCACACGACGCACCGCGGCGTTGCACATCGGCGATGAGGTGACGGTCGGACACGCGGCGATTCTCCACGGCTGCACGGTCAACAACCGGTGTCTGATCGGGATGGGTGCTATTGTCATGGACGGCGCTGTGATCGGGGAAGAATCGATCGTCGGGGCCGGGGCGCTCGTGACCGAAGGGACCGTGATTCCTCCCCGGAGTCTGGTGGTGGGAGTCCCGGCCGCGGTGCGACGAGGGTTGCGTCCGGAGGAGATCGCGTTTTTAGCCGAAAGCGCCGCGAACTACGTCGGCGATGCGGCCGACTATCGAGCCGAGCCGCCGACCACCCAGCGGTAGACCGTGTCGTGGATCGTCGGCCGGAACGCGGAGATGCCGTGATTGTCGCGTGTCGGGTGGACACGGTTGGTGAGCAAGATCACCGTGAGGTCTTGATCGGGATCGACCCACACCGACGTGCCGGTAAAGCCGAGGTGGCCGTACGCGCGTGGGGAGAAAAACTGGCCCGACGTTGACGGCGACGTCGGCACGGCCCACCCGAGCGTCCAACTGCCCTGCCCCAGATCAGATCGGCGGGTCACGAACTCGGCCGTGAGATCGGCCGGCCACAACGCGGAGCGACCCAGTGCCGCCTCGCGCCACGCTCGAACCAGCCCCCTGACCCCCAGCGCATCGCCGAAGAGTCCGGCGTGTCCGGACACGCCGCCCATGGCGTAGGCGTTTTCATCGTGCACGTCTCCCCGCAGCACGCGACCTCGCCAGGCGCATTGCTCGGTTGCCGCTACGTGCCGTCCCGCCAACCAGACGTGTGCCTCGGAATGGCCTACTGGGAGGTACCCGATCGATGAGAGGTCGAGGGGACCCGTGAGGCGATCGCGAGCCAGCATATCAAGAGGGCGTTGGGCGAGGTTTTCCAGGATCGCGCCCAAGAGGATGAACCCCAGGTCGCTGTAGCGGGTTTCCGCTCCCGGCGCGAGCACCAGCGGTTCGTGTTCGGCACACTCCACGATGCGGCGTTTGCCGGCGGAGGTGGCGATGAGCGACGAGTCCAGGGTTTGATACAGGGGTCGCCAGTCGGGGAGTCCGGCCGTGTGGGTCAACAGATGACGCACCGTGGCCCCGGCTTTCGGCCCGTCCCTCCATGCGGGCAGGTAAGCGCCGACCGGGTCATCGAGGGAGAGTCGCCGGTCGGCGACCAACGACAGCGAGAGCGCGGCGGTGACCAGCGGTTTGGTGAGCGACGCCAGATCAAACACCGTGTCCGTGCGCATCGGTTCCGCGGCGGGCACGAGCGTCGCGGAACCGTACGCCTCGAAGAACACGATCTCGCCCGCGACATCGACCAGAAGGACGGCACCCGGGAACACGCCCTTGGCGATCGCGTCGGCCATGACGTCACGAATCGGATCTGGCACGGCCGACATTATACTCCGATCTCCGAGCGGGGCGGTGCCCCGTGGTCCTGCCGAACGGTCTTGTGTTATGATAGCGGCGTGTTCGGCCTGACCAAATCCTCGTCTCCCTCGTCGCCGGGCGTACCTGCCGTGATAGGGGGCGAGGGGAACCCCCGACCGCTCTCCGATGGGGCGATCGTCGCCCTGGTCAAACTGTTGGAACACGAGTCCAAACTGGCCAATGTGGCGCTCATTCGTTCTCGACTGGAGGAACTTGGACCCGACGCGTTGCCGTGGCTCGATGCGGGGGCCGCGGAGAGTGGCCGCCAGGATGGAGCCGCTGCGGTATTGGCAATGCACATCCGGCGGCGGGCGCTTGCGGTGGAGTGGACGCGATGGGTACAGATGCCTGACGCCGACCTCGAACGCGGCGCGTTGCTGATCGACCGGTTCGGCGATCCCCAGGGCGATTCCGGTTTGGTGACACGCGAGCTGGATCGCCTGACGGAAGAGTTGGACCGCCGTCTGGTCGGGGCGTCGGATGTCGGCGAGCGGATCGCGCGGCTCAGAGCTTTTCTGTTCACGGAGTTGGGATTCCACGGCAACACGGAATGTTACGAGGATCCGCGGAACAGTTACCTATCGTCTGTGTTGATTCGACGCTGCGGAATTCCGGTCTCCCTGTCGGTCGTGCTGTTACTGCTTGCGAAACGCCTCAACCTTCCGATCGTCGGGATTGGTATGCCGGGACATTTCCTGGTCCGATACGGCACTGAGCCGTCCGGACCTTACCTGGATGCGTTCGGAGGGGGACGACTCTTGACGCGGGAAGACTGCGCGGCGTGGTTGCGCGCGTCTGGATTCTCCGTGGATGCGCGCCTCCTGTTGCCCGTGGGCGCGCGCTACATCGTGGCGCGCATGTTGCGAAACCTGGTAGCGGTCTTCACCAAACGAGGGGAGTCCCCGGAGGCGCAGGTCTTGACCGGGTATCTCAAGCGCGTGCTGGAGGTCTCCGAAACGGACGCCGCGAGCGGGGCCGAGATCCGACCCCGCACCGAGCAGGGACCGAAGTAGCCTCGTCAGGTGTCGATGTACAGTAATCCGTCATGATGATCCCGTTGCCGGCGACACCGGCCCCGGCCTCCGTCGACATCACGATTCTCGGTCGACGACGCCGCGTGCGTTCCGACGTCTCGTTGGTGTGGGCGCTGTATGACGAAGGGTACATAGCCGCCACGAACCGGTTTTGTTGGAACGGCACGTGCCTCTATTGTATGGTGACCGTGGTGTTGCCGAACACCACCATCGCCGTCCGGGTGAAAGCGTGTGAGGTCTATCCCACACCGGGGCTGGCCGTCGTCAAACTCGGCGGAGAGTTCTGCCTGCCCGCGCGTCTGGCGTCGTGAAAGTCGACTTCGCCCCGTTCAAACCGCTGCTGAAGCCGCATCGCGGGGCGATGATCGAGGTCTCGCTGCTGGTGATGGGGGTCTCCGCGCTCAACCTCGCACTGTTGTGGCTCTTCCGATACTTCGTCGATCACGTCTTGGTACACCACGACACCACCGCGCTCTGGCGGATCATCTGGGCCGCGCTCGCCCTGTTCGCATTGCACAGCGTGATGTCCGTGCGCCACTACGTGGTGATCGCTCGCGTGGGCCAGCACATCGTGACTGCGTTACGGCTGCGTGTGGTGGAGCACCTGACGAAACTCTCGCTCGATTTTTTCGTCAAACGGCGAACCGGAGAGTTGATGTCCCGCGTCACCAACGATGTCGGGACGATCCAGCAGGTGGCGACGACCGTGCCCGTGGATCTGGCCAAGCAGACGGTCACGTTCGCAGGCGCGATGGCCCTGTTGCTGTATATGAACTGGCGGTTGTGCCTGGCCGTGTTGGCCGTGGTGCCGTTGGTGGTGTTGGTGGCGCGGATCTTCGGACGGCGACTCAAGGCACTCTCGACCGAAAGCCAGGACCGCAGCGCCGAGTCCGCCACGATCCTGGAGGAAATGATCTCCGGTATCAAGCTGCTCAAGTCCTTCGTGATGGAGCGCTACGAGGTCGATCGGCTCGCGGCGCAACTGGCGAGGGCCGATGCCGTGGCCTTGCGGCGCGCGACGTTGCTGGGAGTGTTCATTCCCGTGATCACGGTGCTCACGTTGATCGGCGCTCTCGGTGTGTTGTGGTACGGCGGCGTGCAGGTGATCCGAGGAGCCATGACGCCAGGGGATCTGGTGGCGTTTCTGTTATTCGGCGGAATTCTGATGGGACCGTTCTCCGCCGTGGCGCGCCTGTTCACGCAGGTGAAAGAGGCTCAAGGCGCCATGCAGCGCGTGACCGAGATCCTGAACGAGCAGCCGACGGTTCCCGACGCCCCGCGCGCGGTTCCGTTGGCGGGGGTGGCGGGACGGCTCCAGGTCCGCGACGTCGTGTTCGCCTACGACAAGGGCCGTCAGGTCCTGCAGGGCGTCAGCCTGACCGCCGAGCCGGACCAGATCGTGGCGTTGGTCGGGCCGAGCGGGGGCGGTAAAACCACCCTAGTCCACTTGATCCACCGATTTTACGACCCCGAATCGGGCGCGATTTTCGTGGATGGTCGTGACCTCCGCTCGATTCGCCTCGCGGACCTGTATTCCCAAATTGCGTTCGTGCCGCAGGAGACCATGTTGTTCGGCGGCACGGTGGAGGAGAACATCCGATTCGGGAGGCCCTCCGCGACTCGCGAAGAGATGATCGCCGCCGCGAGCGCCGCCCACGCGCACGGGTTTATCCAGGGATTGTCGAGTGGCTACGAAACCGTGGTGGGTGAAAAAGGCGTGCGTCTGTCTGGCGGACAGCGACAGCGACTCGCGATCGCGCGGGCGATCCTTAAAGATCCGCGGATTCTCCTATTGGATGAGGCCACATCGGCGCTCGACAACGAGTCTGAGGTGCTGGTGCAGGACGCGCTCGACCGGCTCATGAAAGGTCGGACCACGATCGTGGTCGCCCATCGCCTGTCGACGATCCAACGCGCGGATCAGATCCTCGTGATGGACCAAGGACGAATCGTGGAACGTGGAACTCACGTCGAACTGTTGGCGAGCCGAGGCCTCTACCACCGGCTGTCGATCGCCGCGTCGACCGGGACCGGGCTGTGACCTGAGGCGTGTGTCTGGTGACCGCGGCGGAGGAGGGTGGTCGGAGTGATTGAAGCGTTTGGGCCCGTGAAACAAGCCGTTGCGGACAATCGCCTGCGACTGGCGATCCTCAAGCCGAAAGCGCGTCGGCTGTTGATCCTTCCGCGTTCGAATGAGCAGCAGTGGGTGCCGATCGGCCTGCGCTGGTTTGCTCGGGTGCTGGGCGTCATTTTTGTCGGCTCGTCGTTAGCGGCCGCCTACGCTTGGGCGACGTGGGAGTTGATGCACATGATCTTCGCGTGCACCATCAGTCTCGTGTCGCTGAGATACTTGGACCGCATCGCGGCTCACCACGTGCAGGATAAGGCCCTGGCCGACGAAGCGTTTTTCCACGCTGGTCGCGAGTCTGGTCTCATCGAATTGGAGAAGATCCCCGAGCCCGGCACGGCGTCGCCGCGGCCCTCGTACTGACCTCCTCGCCGCCGGCGCACTGTTCGGAGCGTCTTCGCGTCGGTGGCCGATCTACTTCAGGTGCGCTCGGCACAGCTCTTCGATCGGTTCAACCCGTGGACCCGTCAGCCCATCACGGACGGCGGCCTCGCAGTCCAAGGTCATGAGGTAGTCCACGAGGTGTTCCAGTCCGGCTACGGTGAATGCGGTTCCGAAATGGTCGGGCATCGCTGATTCGGAGGGGCTCCCTCGCTGTTCGAACCCGGGGACGATAAATGCGCTAGGGGAGAGGATCGATTGGATAACGTATTCGCGCGGTGTCTGGGCTGTGGCACGACCCGATTGGAGGGCGGCGCGATACTGGGGCGATGCGAGCCGTTGTGCCGCCGTCGCGCTGGGGATCAACAGCGGGCCGTCGACTCCTGACCGAGCCGTGGCCACTCCCGGGATCTAGTGACACACGCCGCAGCCCATCTTGGCGACTATGTGGTCAGGCGGATCCGCTTCGCTGGCCACGCGTTGGTCCAGGGACGGCGGTTCGCCGAACCCATGGATCGTGATCAGACGTTCCTCTCGGGTCGCAGGCTCCTGAGGAGCTGGCGCGGGGTGTGTGGGCCACGCCAGCCACGCGGCATACCCTCCCAAGATGAGCGTAAATACCCCGGCTCCTACGGTGAGGGCGCGGTGTTCCAGAGTTCGATACGCCGTCAGCAGGAGAGCGGTGGCGATGATCAGAAACGAAATCGCGATCAACGCGTGGTTCATCGGCGAAAGAAACAAGCACGCGCTACGTCGGTTTCCGCATGGAATCGATCAGGATCTTCGCGACCTCGGGACGGGAGAATTCGACCGGCGGCATCGTCCCCGCGCTCAACATTTCGCGGACCTTGGTGCCCGACAGGGACACGTGATTGGCGGCGTCGTGTGGGCATGTCTTGGACGACGCCATGCTGCCGCACGTCTTGCAGTAAAACGTGTTGTCGAAGAACAGGGGGGTGATGCCCAACTCGCCGTCACGGAACTCCGAGAAGATCTGGTGGGCGTCGAACGAGCCGTAGAAGTTGCCGACCCCCGCGTGGTCGCGCCCGACGATAAAGTGTGTGCACCCCCAGTTCTTCCGCACGATGGCATGAAAGATCGCTTCACGTGGACCGGCGTACCGCATGGCGGCCGGGAGCACCCCAAGAAGCGTGCGGTTTTTGGGATAGTAGTTCTCCGTCAGCGCGAGGTAGCAGCGCATCCGCACATCGGCCGGAATGTCGTCGGACTTGGTTTCTCCCACCAGGGGGTGGATAAAGAGGCCATCCACGATTTCGAGGGCACACTTCTGGATATACTCGTGAGCCCGGTGGATGGGGTTTCGAGTCTGGAACCCCACGACTGTTTTCCATCCACGTTCCGCGAATGCCTTGCGGGCGTCCACCGGATCCAGTCGATAGGCGTGGAAATCGGCGTGTGTCTGGCGCCGTAGCACGTCGACCGTTCCACCCAGCAACACGTCGCCGCGACGGAACAGATAGTCCACCCCGGGGTGTTTACGATCTTCGGTGTGGTAGATCGACCGCGCCGCGTGGATTTTGTCGCGCTGGAACCGTTCCTCCAGGTGCAGAATGGCGACGACGGCTCCCGTTTCCTCAACGAGTGCGACATTGCGGCCGTCCCGGAGTGAAGCGGCTTGGTCCTGATCCACGGCCAGGATGATCGGCAGACTCCACGGCAAACCATTGGCGAGGTGCATGGTGTCGCGCACGGTTTCGTAGTCTTTCTTTCCCATAAACCCTTCGATCGGGCTGTACGCGCCGACCGCGATGAGGTCCAGATCCGACCGTTCGCGTGTATTGAGCGTCACTTTGGGGTACTCACCAGCACGGCGTTCGAGATCCGTCCGTTGATCGGACGGAACCATTCGGTTGATCAGGACCCCGCCGTGGGGGATGGACAAACTCGACATGGTCGATGACTCCTTTATGAGGGCGGTGTGGGCGAAGACGCGAGAATCAACGGGGCGGGGCGTTCGATGGAAACGCCCCGCCCCGTTGACATCGGACTACGATGCTTTGTTTTCGATCACGAGTTTGTAGTGGTCCCCTTCCGGTTCCATCGAGATTACCCGATACCCGTCGGATGTGACGCTGCGCGGGACGTTTTCAGCGGGCTCGCCGGCATCCAGCAGGACTTCAAGCACTTGGAGGGGGTCCATCTCTTCGAGCTGTAGCTTGGTCTTCACATAGTTCATGGGGCACGCCACCCCCAGCAGGTCCATCTTGATCGCCGGGGCGGCGATCGGGGGTGTCGGGGCAGCCGACGGCGTTGCGGTGTCCGCGTTCGGCTGCGGCTCGCCCTTCGCCACTTTCAGCGAGGCATCGATTTTGGCGAAGGCTTGCCGGCACGCGTCGGCCAACACCTTCGCGTCGCGGACGAATATTGTGGCGTCCTCGAGCGTGAGGTGCGCCTTGATCGTCTGGCTCTGTCGCATCACCGCGTCGTACGCGTCGCGCGGCACCACGCCCTTCTCCACCATGCGCTGCGCGAATTCCTTGAGCACCAGCTCGTTGCTGGTCGGCTCGATGGCCTGCGTGACGAGCAGCCCCTTGGCTGCGGCCACAATGCCCAGTTCAGCCCGCATCACCGCGTCCACGGGTTTGTGTTTCTCGATCAGCACGCTGGCGTGGGCCAATTCGTACTTGGCGTCTTCCAGGTGTTGCTCCACCATGTTGATCACGCCGCCCGCGCACTCTCCGGCCCCGGCGTCCTCCAAGGAGAAGGGCTCGTAGGCACCGTAGTCCAAGTACTGAGAAGGCGCTTCATGGTAGGTGGGTAGCGTGGCGTATGGTTCCAGTGTTTTGACGATCGGCGCCTTGCCCACGCGGTCCGCAAATGCGGTGAACGACTCTCCCGGAGTGCGGTGTTCCCGGTAATAGGCCAGTAAGGCGTCCACGACCTCGGGAATACGCTTCGCCGGATACTTGCCCGCTAATTGGCCGAACGCCACCCCTTGATCGGTCGAGCGGCCCCCAAGGTGCAACTGGTACGCGGGGATCAGGTGGCCCTCGATACGCTGCCCCAGACCGTGAAAGCCGATGGCGGCAATGTGGTGCTGAGCGCAGGAGTTGGGGCACCCGCTGATCTTGATGTCGATCCCCTTCAAGTCGTCGGCGAACGCGGACCCGGTGTGGGCCAGGTGTTCGGTGAGCGCGCTTCCCACGCCTTTCGAGGAGGTGATGCCCAACCCGCAGGTGTCGGCTCCGGGGCACGCGAGCACGTCGCCGACGCGGTCGGCTCCTGGATTGCCGAGCCCCAACGCGGTAAGCGTCTCATGCAACGCGGTCAGGTCCGCGTCGGCGACCCAACGGAGCAAGAAGTTCTGGGTCACGGTGATGCGAATCGACCCGTGCGCGAATCGCTCCGTCACGTCCGCCAGTCCCCTGAGCTGCGCAGTGGTGAGATCTCCAATCGGCAGGGTCACGAGTGCGGTGGAGTAGCCGGCCTGTCGTTGCGCCCTGACGTTGGTGGCGAGCCACGCCTCAAATCGAGGCGTGCGGTGACCGTTGGCGTGCGGACGTTTGGCGCCGTTGGTCGGAATCGGTTCCGGCGTCAGATCGAACGGCGCGAGTGTGGACGCCTCGCGGCCCTCGCGGATGAACGCGTACTCCTCCGCGTACAAGGCGTAGAATTTCTCGAAGCCGATCTTTTCGATCAGGAACTTGATGCGCGAGAGACTGCGGTTTTTCCGATTTCCGTGTCGGTTGAAGACCCGTAAGACCGCCTCACACCGCGGCCGGAGTTCCTCGGCCGGAACCCACTCTTCGAGCAGGTAGGGCTTTTTGGGACTCGGGCCCAAGCCGCCTCCTACCGTCAGCCGGAAACCCACTTCGGTGCGGCCGTCCACGCCCCGGGCTGTAGCCAGAACACCGAAGTCGTGAATCCCGGTAAGGGCGCAATCGCTGCCGCAGCCGGAAAACGCGATTTTGAACTTACGCGGCAGGTTTTCGCATACCGGGTTGCGCAGGAAATGGTACGCCACGCCTTTGGCGTAGGGGGTGACGTCCACCACCTCTCCCTGGCAGACTCCGGCATACGGGCAGGCAGTGACGTTACGGACCGTGTTCCCGCAGGCTTCGCGAGTGGTCAGGCCGACTTCGGCCAACTGCCGCATGATCGCGGCGGTATATTCGAGTTTGACGAAGTGGATTTGGATGTCTTGCCGGGTCGTCAGGTGTGCGACCCCTCGCGAATAACGATCCCCGATATCGGCGACGCGACGAAGCTGCTCCGCGTTCATGCCTCCAAACGGGATCTTAATCCGGATCATCTGTACGCCGTCCTGTCGCTGGCCGTAGATACCGTGCTGGAGGCGAAAACGCCGAAACACCTCCGCGTGGACCTCGCCGCGAAGGAACCGCTGGGTTTCCTGCTCGTAGTGGGCGATCTCCTCCTCGACTTCCGGAAGGATCAACTGGTGAGTGACGGCCGTCGGTGTCATGACGCGCTCCTTACCATGAACGATCTAGCGGGCGCTTTTCGCGCTCGCATGACTGTGTAATCCGCATTCTTTGTGTTCGGGCGACTCCCACCACCAGCGTCCGGCGCGGACATCTTCACCCGGTTTGATGGCTCGCGTGCACGGCGCGCACCCGATGCTGGGGAACCCCTCGTCGTGTAACTTATTGTACGGCACCTTGTGGGCTTTGATATAGTCCCACACCTGCGATTCGGACCAGTGGATCAACGGATTGAGTTTAGCGATCCCCCGGTGTGCAGCATCGTGTTCGACCATCGGCGTATCGGATCGGGTCACGGCCTGGGCGCTCCGGAGACCGGTAATCCACGCCTTCAAACCGGACAACGCGCGATTCAACGGCTCGACCTTTCGTACCCCGCAGCACTCCTTGCGGTTCTCGATGCTTTGATAGAACAAGTTGACCCCTTTGGTTCGAATCATCTTTTCCACCGCGTCCGTCTGCGGAAAGTAGGCCTCAATCGAAATGCCGTAGTGGTCACGAACCGCGTCCATCACCTCGTACGTTTCCGAGTGCAGCCGGCCCGTATCCAGGCAGAAAATCCGGGGGGACGGGTGCAACTTGCACAACATGTCCACCAAGACCACATCCTCCGCGCCGAAGCTGCAAGCCAGCGAGACCTGTCCCTGATACGTCTCAAGCGCCCACTTCAGGACGGCCTCGGGCGCTTGGGTGGTGAACTGTTGATTGATGGATGAAAGTTGTTCCTGAGTGTGGCCTGCCGCAGTGGTCGTCATGATTGAATCAGCTCCTCTTCATGAGTTGCTCAAAGGGTAAGACTCCCGCTCGAAGCTCTGCCAGTTACGAGCCCAGACAGCCCAACCCCTCTGAATTACTTAGGATTTAGTAACTATAGGTGTGGACAATGGAGCATGTCAAGGTATTTCCTAATGTGACGTTCGTTGAGGGCGGCTTGTCAAAATTCGGTCCGATTTGTTATGGTTGAGGCCGGAATGTCCCCCCCAGATCCTGCGTGAGATAGCGTTGCCCTGGTATTCCATATTCGTCATTCTGGTACTGGTTCTGGCCAACGGCTTTTTCGCGGCCGCGGAACTCGCGATTCTCACGGGCCGGAAAAGCCGAATTCTGCAACTGATCGAGGCCGGGAACCACCGGGCCAAGGACGTGCTGCGGCTCCAGGCCGATCCTGAGCGTTTCTTAGCCACGATTCAAATCGGCATCACGGTGATCAGCGCCCTGACCGGTGCGTTAGGCGGCGTCGCGGCGATCGAGAACCTCAAGCCCTATCTCGAAGGGATTCCGAACCCGGTGCTCCGCAGCGCAAGCGAGGGCATCGCGCTCGCGATCGTGGTCCTCTCCATTTCCTACCTCTCGCTCGTGTTCGGGGAATTGGTCCCGAAGTCCCTGGCCCTGCGGTATCCGGAGCAAATCGCCCTGTGGGTCGCGTGGCCGATCGACGCGCTGGCGCGACTGTCCTCCGCGCCGGTTAAAATTCTCACCTGGTCGAGCCGACTCATCCTGAAACCGTTGGGTGCTCCATCGCGGCCGGCGTTTATGCCCGAGGAGGAAATCAAGAGCCTGTTATTGCAGGGCCGCGAATCCGGCGCGATCGATTCGACCGAACAGGAATTGATCCACTCGGTCTTCGAGTTCGCGGACATTTCCGTCAAGGAAGTCATGATCCCGGCCCCGCGGATCCACGCCATTCGGCTGGATACGCCGCTCGACGCAGTCTTGACCGACGTGGTCGAGAACAAGTTTTCCCGGTACCCCGTCTACCGCGAGGAACTCAACGACATTTGCGGAGTGGTGTACACCAAGGATCTCCTGGATGCGATGGTACGGCGCCTGCCCATCGACATCAAGGCCTTGATGCACCCGGCCTATTTTGTGCCCGAAAGCATGAAGGTGAGCCACCTCCTGAAAGAAATGCAACGGCGCCACGCTCAGATGGCCATCGTGGTCAATGAGTACGGCACGGTCGAGGGGCTCGTGACCATGGAGGACTTGATCGAAGAGATCGTGGGCGAGATCCGGGACGAATACGACCTCGAAGAACGTGCGGTCGAGCGTCTGAAAGACGGTTCGCTGGTGGTCGATGCTTCGCTGTCGGTCCGCGATCTGAAGGAGGAATACGGTCTGCCGATCCCAGAATCGCCGCTCTACGAGACGTTGGGCGGTTTTGTGATGGCCCAGTTGCAGAATATCCCGCGCAGCGGAGCCATCGCCCACTACAACCCGTTGAAGTTTACGATCGTGGACATGGAAGGCCGGCGGATCATGAAAGTGAAGATTGAGAAAGTTCCTGGACACGAAACGACCGCCGTCTCGTAAGGGACGATCTTCCTACCGCGTTCCAAACGTTTCTATCACAAACTCCTGATAGCGCCGCCGCAGGGCTAGCGTGACCGGACCGGGTTGTCCCGATCCGACCGAACGGCCATCCACCCGAGTGACCGGCATGACCTCCATTCCAGTACTGGTCAGAAACACTTCGTCGGCGTCCTGAAGAGACTCGGGGGTGATCGGGGCCTCCTCGGTGGTCAGCCCATCGCGGCGGGCGAGATCCAGCACCACGTCGCGGGTGATGCCCTGAAGAATGCCGTCGGAGAGCGGCGGAGTGCGAAGCCGCCCGGCCTCGACGCAAAAGACGTTGCTGACCGTTCCTTCGGCGACGAACCCCGACTCGGTGCACAGCAGCGCTTCGTCCGCGCCGTGTTCCGTCCCCTCGCGTTTGGCCTGCACGTGGGCCAAGAGGCTGAGTGATTTGACCGACGGCGAGAACGCGGCAGGCCGGAGGCGGCTGTCGGTGAGCACGACGATCGAGGCGCCGGAGGTAGACAACCGTTCGGGATAACCGGCGAACGACTGCTCGACGATCACCAAGGTGGCGTCAGCGGCTTGGTCGGGATCCCAGCCGGGGGAAACACCGCGGGTCAGCGTGGTGCGGACCACTGCGTGCAGCAGGCCGTTTCGATCCACCAGGTCACGAATCAAGCGGGCCAGCGCTGAAGCATCATACGGGGGAGTGATACCCAGCGCATGCGCTCCTTCGAGGAGCCGAGCGAGGTGTCGCTCCACTAAGAACGGGCGTCCCCCGTACACCCGCAGTGTGTCGAACACGCCGTCGCCGTAGCGAAACCCGCGATCGTGAACCGAAATCACGGCTTCGCTGTCCCGAACGAACGTCCCGCCGACCAACGCCCACATGGATCAGCGAACTGAGTCGATCAACGCTTGAGCCTTGTACAAGGTCTCAGCGTACTCTTTTTCGGGGTCCGAGTCCGCGACAATACCTGCCCCGGCATAAAACGCCAGCTCACCGCGGGAGAGGGTCAAGGTCCGGATGACGATGTTCCAATCCATGTGGCCGGACCACGAGACATAGCCGATGGACCCTGTATACAGGCCCCGTGATACGGGTTCCAACTCCTCGATGATCTCCAGACATCGAATTTTGGGAACACCCGTCACCGTGCCTCCGGGAAACATCGCGTCCACCAGGTCGAAGTTCGACGCGTCCTCCCGCAGGGTGCCTCGGATGTTGGAGACGATGTGGATCACGTGGGAGTAGGATTCCGTAACCATCAGTTCATCCACCTTGACCGATCCGTAGGCGCAGACGCGCCCCAGGTCGTTGCGCTCCAGATCCACCAACATGAGATGTTCGGCCCGCTCCTTGGTATTGAGCAGCAGGTCGGTGGTGAGCCGGGCGTCATCCGCGGAGTCCGCGCCACGAGGTCGCGTGCCTGCAATCGGACGAGTCTCTGCCTCGCCCCCCGCGCGTCTCACCAGTCGCTCCGGGGACGAGCAGATCACGTGTGTGTCTCCCAGATCCAGAAACGCGGCGAACGGCGACGGATTGATCGCGCGCAGGCGGCGATACACGTCCAAACCGTCGAGGCCGCCATACGGCGCAGAGAACCGCTGCGCCAGATTGGCTTGAAAGATGTCCCCCGCGGCAATATAGGCTTTGGCTCGTTCCACCATGTCGCAGTATGCGTCGCGGGGCATGCCGACCGCGACCGTGGGAGCGTTACCCCCGCGGTCGCCGCTCGGAGGCACCGTGGTTGAGCGAGTGATCGCTGCCATGAATTCTTCCAACCGTGCGCGTCCCTCTTGCAAGAGACTGCTGCGCGACTCGTTTGCGAAGCGCTCGGGGGAAGGACAAAACGACGCGGTGAATGTCCGCTCCACGTGATCGAACACACCGACCAGATCCACAAACAGCCAGTACAGGTCAGGAAAAATCGCCGGTCGAGTGGGATGGCCCGGACGGAGATGGCGGCGGGACAACCCATAGCCTAAACAACCGACAACTCCGCCGATGAACGGGGGTGAGCCGGGAGGCACGGTGACGGGCGGGCCACTCATCAAGGCAAATGTATCTAAAAGCGGATCACTGGTCGGTGTCCAGCCGTGCCATTGCTTCCGCGGCGTCCACCGCCGCAGGAGCCCGTCGCGAGCTTCAAGTATTTGATACGGCGAACCGCCAACAAATGAGTAGCGCGCCTGCGCCCCACGACCGGCCTGGGCGCCGCTTTCGAGTAAGAACGATGGCTGATCACGGGAGATCGCCTGGTACGCGTCGAGAGGCGTCAGACTTCCAGGCGGCATTCTGGCCAGCAACGGAACCGGGCCGGAAACATCGAGAAATTGTGAGGCGTTGACGAGCACGCGCCATCTTCCCGCGGCGTCCGGGACAGTGTCAAGCGGGCGGTTGGCTTTGATTGGTCCAGGCAGAGGTGCTAAGATCGCGTGGTCCAAAAACCACCGGTGACATAGCTCGGAGGGGAGTCCATTGCGCGGGTCTGGCTGGGTTCAAACCGCTAGGTTCAAAAAGAAATGATTCCAACACCTCCTTGGCTACTTAGCGAGACATGAAGCGATCGGTTGCTACGACGATATTCTTGGCCTGCCTGCTGCTGAGTTCTCTTTACGAGCACACGTGTGCATCAGCTGAAGGCGAATCTGGAGAGACCAGAGAGACGAATGATCACCCACTCGAACCAATGGCTAAAACAGTCGTACTGATCCAATCTCTCACCTCTGATCCCGGCAAGATCAACGCTGGAACGGGATTTATGATTAGGCACAACCAGAGGTGGTATTTCGTTACTGCGAAGCATGTTGTCACTGGGGATTTGAGAGAGACCAGCATTCTCGGCAATCGAAAAGATGGGGTGGTCGCACGGTTTCCCGTGTCGGAGATCGAAAAGGGGTTGCCGGGCTCCGCATGGCTTGGGCATCCCACGGCCGATATAGCAATACACCCATTTGCGCCCAATGTCGTCAAGGGGTTCACCGGAAAACTGATCTATGGGGAGACCTTATATGAAGGTAAGGCACACCTCCTAGACCAGTTGGTCGCTGTCGGTTTTCCGTATGCGGTTGGGGCGAATCTCACGGGAGACCAACTCAGTCCCATCGCCAAGGAAACGAAGTTGGTGAGCTGGCCAATCGAGTCAATTGGAGCCGTTGAGAAATCGTCGAACGTCCTCCTCATCGATCCCCCTTTGTATCCCGGCTTCAGCGGTGCTCCCATTTACTCTTTCGACGCGACACCCGGATCGTCTCCATTTCGAGAAAGACACATCACGCTCGTCGGCGTCTACGTTGGGACCACCCCGCGCATCGGCGAGCCTGAACGCGAGCTGTTTTTGGGAAGAGTCGTTCCTGCCAAAATTCTCATCGACCTACTTAACAGTGATGCGGTGAAGAACTATGAAAAGAACTCAGCGCCCATCGAGGAGGCCGGTAAAGCGGACGCCCCATAAGCCAGCCGTTGGAGCGGGGACACGCGTCGATCCTGTTTCAAAGAGAGTTGTTTGTGAAACGCACTTCGTGGCAGAAAAAGGCTATATATTTCAGTGTTTCTTTTGGCCAACTCCTGTAAGAGTTTTTGAAACACCAGACTCCTGGCCCCCCCGCGGCTTCGTGTCGCCTTCCATCCAAAAAGACGACAGACTCGATCGCGGCAGCGTTCCGGGTCGCCCTTTATCAAGTCTTCAGTCGGGTCCTTGCCGCACGGAATTCGCCTCTGGATTTTCCTATTGACAGACTATTCCGATTGTGTCTTAAATGCTGTACCCCGCAGAGAATTCAACGGCTGGTGTTGGATTGTCTGAGGGATTCCCGACAGGAGATTCCGTCATGTCCCGACAAGCCCCCCCGCTTTTAAACAAACTGTTCTCCTGCGTCGCGCTGTCCGTGGTCCTATTGCTTCCCGCCTGTGATAGTGGTGGGGATGATGAGACGGCGGTCGTGATCCCAAGCATTAACTTTGGAACCCCGGTCAACCTCTCCAATAATGCTGGGATTTCTGATGCCGCTGCGGTGGCGATCGGCAGTGTCCTGGTGGCCTGGGAAGATACGACGCCTGGGAATAGTGAGATCTTCGTGGCCCGCTCCACGGATGATGGGGTAAGCTTTGGGACTCCGGTTAACATCTCCAATAATGCTGGGGATTCTGTTTTACCTGCGGTGGCGATCTCGGGCAGCACTGTCCTGGTGGCCTGGGCAGATACTACGACAGGGGGTGAGGAGATCTTCGTGGCCCGCTCCACGGATGATGGGGTAAG
>CAZMYW010000023.1:0-185626 GCA_964570625.1 uncultured Nitrospirota bacterium
AATTCGGGGGCACGCTCGCCTTGAATTGTTACGTGATCCGGGGCGGCGAGATTCGAGTCGGCGACACCGTGGAGCTGGCCCGACACCATGAATGCGAGACCGTCCGCGCATAGAGAGACCAAATCATGAGCGAGATGTCCAAAAGAGTTTCCTGTCAGATTTCTGTTGGTCCCGAAACTGGCACTCACCTATAAAACATCAAGGAAGGTCATCTTCCAAAAAAACGGAGGTGTGAGATGGCAACACAGTCCAAGGTCATTTTGGTGACGGGTGCCACGGGACAACAGGGGGGAGCCGTCGCAAGGGCGCTTCTTGCCAAGGGACAGCAGGTGCGCGTGATGACGAGGCATCCGGAGAAGGCCGCGTCGCTGGCCAAGACCCGAGGTCAACGCTGAGGGTCAGGTCTTGCATTGACGTATCGCCCCATTCCGTTGCCATTACGCGGCGGATCGCTGGGACTTCACGTGGAGCTGGACGCGCTCATGGGTCTGGAGCGCCTTGATGATCCCGAAGAGATTTTCCGCGGTCGGGTTGCCTTGCGGGCCCAGCATCCGGTGCAGGCTCTTGCTGGGCTTCTTGAGCTTGCGCGCCAACTGATCGAAGGAAATCGTCGCGTTGATGTAGTCTCGCAGCATGGCCTTTCCCGCAGCCAGATCGCCGGTCAGCAACTGATTGATCGCCTCGATCAACAAGTGTTGGCGAAACCGCGCGTCGCGGGTGGCCCGCTCCATAATGGTGACCCGAAACGTTCGTGTAACCGGCATCTTGCCCTCCCCGATTCCTTTGATTACTTTCGCGCCTTGTACACCGCCCATCGCCTGTGGGCGAGCTCTATGTCGCGCGGTTGAGTCTTTTTCGTTCCACCGCCAAGCAAGATGATCAGCGTGTTCCCCTCTTGGCCGAAATAGATCCGATACCCGGGACCGAAGTCCACCTTGTATTCAGAGACCCCCTGGCCGACCGACTTCACGTTGGCGCGACGCCCTTGGCCCAGTCGATAGAGCGCCGTCGCGACCTTTGCCGCCGCAGGCGCATTGAGCGCCGCGAACCATCGCCCGAACGGCGAGATCTCCCCTTCGATATACTCGACGACTCTTAGGGGCGAAGCCATCTAAGTAACGTATACGTTACCACTACCCATCAGACGAACGCAAGTGATGCGTGATGGGGTCAAATCTTTATCCGTGACTACCATTCGGCAGCGTCATACCGTGCGTCAAGCCTCGCCGTCGGCTGTTGCGTACCGCCCGTATCGAGGCCTTCGTTCCCGGACTTCGAATCCAATCCTTTTGCGCTCGGTCTTGGGCGGGGTCATGAGTTCGCGGATGGCGTCGAACACGGCCTTGAACTGCGCGTCGTATTTGTCCTCCAAGGCGTCGGGGGCCTTCTTGGGGTCAGACTTGACTTGTTGACTCTGCGATCGCCCCCCGGGGGGGTGCTCCTACGGACTCGGGTTGCGCTGTTCGACCCTCACGCGGCGGATCGGCTCGGCTTCTTCTGAATCATGGTCACGGACAGCTTCAGTCCGAACGGCCGGAGAATTCGATTGAGCGTGTCGAGGGTGGGATTGTGCTTCGGGTTCAGGGCGCGCAAGAGATTTGGACTCGGGATTTTGGTCTTCTTGGACGTTTCCTTGAGCCCGACCCCGTCCACGAGTTTGCGCAGGACCTGTTGAATCGGAATGCCCTCGTCCAGGGCCGCATTGATGAATGCCCGCACGAAGGTGGTGTCTTTGCGACCGAAAGTCTCGAAGGTTATGCGGTCTTGGCGACCAATTCGATCCGCATCCCCGCCTGCTTCACTACCAGCCGCTTGCGGGTCGCCGCCGAAATACGGAGTAGAAGGTCAACGCTGGGGAGTCGTTGATCCCGCAGGCTCTCCAAGCGGCCAACCGCGGACTGCTTGAGATCGAGCGCGCTCGCCAATTCCGCCTGGGTCATCCCGGCCAGTTCCCGCGCTTGCTTGATTGCGCGGGCAATGGCGACCCGGAGTCTGGCGCGAGCAAGTTCGGCCTGAAATTCAGGGTCCCGTTGCTCCCGTGCCTTGATCGACTCGCCCAGGGTGGGATAACGAGCCAGCCGTTCGCGAAGAGTCTCCTTCTTCATTGCCTTCTCCCCTCCAGTACTTCGGCCATGCGCCGACTCGCGGTCTCGATCTCCCGCGTCGGCGCCTTCTGCCCCTGCTTCCTGTAGGCGTGCAGTAAGACCATCGTGTCACCGACCACCATCACGTAAAAGATCCGGGTTCGCGAGATCCGCAGTTCCCACAACTTGCCCCGGATCTGCCGCATCGAGACCAGCGGGGCATCGAGCCCATATCGGCGGAGGTCTTCGAGGATGGCGAGCACTTCGGCGCGCTCCCCCACGGGGAGGTCATCGAGATACGCATCGACGGGACTGCGGCCGCTCGCCGTGGTGTACCGCCGAACCTGCACGACTCAATATAACCTATTGGTTATTATATCGTCAACCCCTCAGGAAGCGTCGGTCCTCCGTACAAGGACTGAGCCTCGGAGCTGTCTGAGGCCGTCCCTAATCCACGGACCCTGTGGACAAGATGGGGATAACCATCATGATTGAACGTCTTTACCCGCATTTCATACGAAGGTCAGCGCTTTGCCCAATTTTTAGACCAGCAATAACACCAAAGATTCAAAGAGATCGACTCATATTGAGGCGTAGACCGTTCTCGTATTTTTCAAATTCCGGAGATTTTCAGCCGTCCACAGCCCTTATCAGAAATGTCGAGTCTTGACGCACGCGTCACACCTCACGTCCCTCCGTCGCATACCGTCCATAACGAGGTCTTCGTTCCCGGACCTGAAAGCCAATCCGTTTGCGCTCGGTCTTGGGCGGGGTCATGAGTTCGCGGATGGCGTCGAACACGGCCTTGAACTGCGCGTCGTATTTGTCCTCCAAGGCGTCGAGTTTTCGGGCCAGATCTTTATGCGACGCGAGGATCTGTCGAAGCCGGACGAACGCGCGCATGATCTCGATATTGACCTGCACGGCCCGCTCGCTGTTGAGCACGCTGGACAACATCGCGACGCCCTGTTCCGTGAACACGTACGGGAGATATTTTCGATGCCGGCCACGCCCCGGCTTTAAGGTCGCAAAATGCGACCTTAAAGCCGAGAACTCGTCACCGGTCAGTTGGAACATGAAGTCGGGCGGAAACCGCGTGATATTGCGGCGCACTTGCTCGTTGAGCCGCTTGGCGGTCACGCCGTACAGTTTGGCGAGGTCGATGTCCAAGATGACCCGCTGGCCGCGTATGCTGAGAATACGCGTGAGAACCGGTGAGAACCGGTGAGAACCGGGACAGATTTATTTTCCATCACTTCTCGTGTTATCCGCCAACAGGTTCATGACCAGCCGAATCATCAGATCCTTGTTTTGGGGCTCGCTCTCGGCCGTGAGCAGCGCCAGAGCGACAAGGGCGGTGTCGTTGATTTTGAGCGCGCCAGTCGCATCGTTCAAGTAGCCGTTCGCGCGCAGGAACAGGATAAAGAGGAACGAGCCGATGCGCTTGTTCCCGTCGGAGAACGGGTGGTCTTTGATCACGAAGTAGAGTAGGTGCGCGGCTTTTTCCTCGATGCTGGGATAGAGAGACTCCCCGCCGAAGGTTTGCTCGATAGAGCCGAAGATGCCGGCCAGCTGCCCTCCCCGCTCCTGACCGAATAGGGCTGAGGCCTGCCCCCGATCCAGCAATCGGGCTTTGAGCGTTGCGATGGCCTCCCGCGCCTGGTCGTAGCTGATCGAGGCCTTGGCGGGATGACGTTTTTCGGGGATCCCGAGCCGGTTCTCGTCGTACTGCTGTAACAGGAGCCAGGAGCGCGCGTAGCCGCTGACGATATCCAGTACGCCCTTCCCCTCGTGGCTCACCAAGGCTTGATTGGTGAGCGTGCGCGAGAGGAGTTGCACGGCCTGCTCCAACTCGGCCACACCCCGTTCACGGAGGCGGCGTTCGTGCAGCGTGTAGCCTTGGATGAGGTAGTCCCGGATCGTCTTAGTCGCCCAGATGCGGAATTGCGTGCCGCGCTTCGAATTGACTCGATAGCCAACGGAGATGACAGCATCTAGATTGTAGGACTCAATCAGCCGCTTAACCCTACGACGGCCTTCTTTTTGAACTGTTGCATTTTTTGCAACAGTTGCCTTTCGGCCCAACTCCCCGGTCTGGTAAACGTTCCGTAAGTGCCGCGAAATCACCGACTTGTCGCGTTGGAACAGGACGGCCATCTGGTCTAAGGTCAGCCACACGGTCTCGCCCTCCAGGCGGACGGAGACCCCGCTCTTTGTTCCGGGCATGCGGTAAAAGGCCAACTGACCGTTTGCGAGCGTCATTCTCGGATCACCCCGCTAGTGTTCAAAACCAGTTCAACAGGAACAACTCAGAATCGAGGTGCGGCGAGCTTAGCCCGTTGTGAGTGATGCGTGATGGGGTCAAAATCTTTATCCGTGACTACCATTCGGCAGCGTGCGTCAACGGTAACGGCGTATGGCAAGTACTTCCGATGCCGCCCACGCCCGGTTTTTAAGGTCACAATTTGTGACCTTAAATTGGAGGCACCGGCATCGAACTCCACATCATCCCCGATCTTTGAGGTCACAGTTTGTGACCTCAGACCCGTAACCTCCTCGGGTCCTCCACTCTCGATTTGTTCAGACTTCTATCTTCTATAATCGCGCGAAAGCTGGTGCCGGCGCCCGGGGTCGAACCGGGACGGGGTTGCCCCCGAGGGATTTTAAGTCCCTTGCGTCTGCCGATTCCGCCACGCCGGCGTGGGGACCAGAGGTGATCTTGGGGTTGCGTCAGCCGCCGGGCGCAGGAGGCGCTGACGGGGCGGCGGCCGCCGGGTGTTTGAGCGCTTCCACCATCTGCCGGAGCTCCGCGGTGTGCGGATAGTCGGGATTGGCCTTCATTAAGGCTTCCCACTTGGCAATGGCTTTTTGTGTGTCGTGTTTGTCTTCCAGCAGAATCACACCCAGGTTGTACAGGGCCGTTGCATTCTTGGGATCTTGGGCCAGGACCTTATTCAGCTCGCTGATCGCGTCGTCGGGCTTGCCCAGGAACCGGAGGGCGATCGCCAGATCCATCCGGGTTTCGGTGCGTTTCGGATCGATCTTCAACGCTCGCTCGTACCACTCCTTGGCGTGGTCGAACCGCTTCATGGCCAGGTTGGCGTTCCCGAGTTGAGCCAGGGCCTCGACGTCGTTGGGATCCTTGTCCACGCGCATGCGGTACTGCGCGAGGTCGTCCATGGCCTTGGTCAGCGCCGGATCTTGCGGGAGGCCTTGCGCATCACCAGGTGCCGTTGACGCGGCAGGAGGCGGCGCTTCGGTCGGAGGCGATTCTTTCTTCTGGCAGGCGCTGCTCACGGCCACGATCATGGCCAGCGCGCACCACGCAAAGGCAAACCGTTGAATATTGTGTGTCGGCATGGGCGGAATTGTAGCGAACGCCTTCAGAATGTGTCAATCGGTCAATCCGGGTGGCGAAGCCACCCGCGCGTCAGGCGGCCTTCGCGGGCGCGGCCGCGTCCCCTTCGGAGGGTTTGACCGCGTGGACACGGCCGCCGCCGGTGGCCTTGGCTTGATACAGGGCGAAGTCCACGGCGCGCAGGAGCGACTCCTTGTCGCGACCGTGTTCGGGAAACACCGCCACCCCCAGACTGGCGGACAGCGCGATCCGTTCGTGCTTCACGCTCAACGGAAGGCTGGCGACCCGACGCAGAATCCGGGTGGCCGCCGCCATCGCGTCTTTGAGCATGGCGTCGGGAAGCAGCACGAGCATTTCGTCGCCGCCGTATCGGCCGGCCACGTCCGTGGTGCGAATCACCGAACGAATCGCGTCGGAAAATCTCCGGATCGCGGCGTCGCCGGCCGGGTGGCCGCCTTTTTCGTTGATGGCCTTGAGATGGTCCACGTCGATGAACACCAACGCGAACGACCGGCCGTGGCGCGCGGCGCGGAGCAACTCGTCCGCCAGGCGCTCTTCGAACGCCCACCGGTTGAGAAACCCGGTGAGGCTGTCCACCGTGGCGATCCGTTCGGCTTCTTCGCGCAGACCGATGAGCCGGAGCGCCTGCGCCGCGTCCTGCGTGATCCGGACCACCAGATCTTCCTCCGCGTCCGAAAACGCGGTGCGCTTGGTGTCGAACAGGTAGAGCTGCGACCGCGTCCCGGCCTGGACCAGCACCGGCACCGTCATCAGGGCCGGGGTGACGCCTCCGGCCCGCAGGCCCTTCCAGCGGGTTTCCTGCTCGCCCGCATCGATCCGCAGCGGGCGATGGCCCGAGGGCAGTGATGCGATGAACGTTTGCCATTCCTCGGGCGTGTGTTGACCGAACGGTGGCACCCCGGATTCGATGATCTGGAGCACCTGCTCGTGGTCGTTGGCCACCGCGAGCACCGCGCACTCTGCGTCGGTGGCCAGGCGCGTTGACGCAGTCAGCGTCCGGTAGACGTCCTCTCGCGAACCCGGCTGGGTGAAGGCGTGGCCCGCGGCGTAGAGCGCCTCCAACTGTCTGGACCGGCCCTGCGCATCTTCCTGCGCCGCGACCAACTGGTCGGTCAGGTCGTTGACCGCGCGCGAGACCTCGGCGATCTGGTCGTGGCCGCGCACCATCAAGCGCGCGGCGCGGCCCGAGGCCAGGACCGACACGCCTTGAACCAGCAGGCCCAGCGGCATCACGGCCCACCGGGTGATGCCCCGATACCCGATCGCCAAAGCGATCGGCACCATGAGGGCCAACGCCACGAACAGCCGGTCCACCCGCGCGGATTGATCCGCGGCGCGCTCCCTCGTCACGGTGAGTTCGGCGTCGGACAATGCGTGGAACCGGGCGGCCTTGCTGATCGTCTCCTCCGAGAGTCGATTGACCGTGTTCATCACCCGCACCACCTGGCGGTCGCCCACCGGGTGTTCCACGAACAACACCTCCACCGCGAGGGTGCCGAGGTGCGTCACGTCGTCCTGAATCTCGCGCGCGATTGCGCGCCATTCGGCGCCCGCCTGGTCGTGTTGCAATTCCGTGAGCAGACCCGCGATCTCGCGGACCGACTGGTCGAAAGCATCGCGGCGCGAGACGTCTTCAGTCACCAGGTAGTCGTTGAGCGGCGAGAGGAGACCATTCAGTTCCAGCTGCAGGCGTTCGGTGAGCGCGATGCGCGAGGCCAGCCGCTCCAGATCGTGCGTGGTGCGGGCCAGGTCGCTGATCACGTATGCCAGGCCCGCGGTCAGGCCCACCACCAGCAGGGCGACACCGGCCGCGATCACGGTTAGCCGCGCGCGAAGGGATGACACCATCGTCAGCAGACGTCGCATCGGACGCCACGAAGAATAGCAAAGTTTCGGGTGGACGCTAGCCGGGGCGAGCCGGCGTGGATCGGGAGAGAACCCTTACGAGCCGGACGGAGGACGGCCGGGGCCTGGCTTTGACTCGGCTTCGATCTGCGCGATTTGCTGTTTGACCTCGGCCGCGGCCGGAGCGTCCGGGTACAGGCGCAACCAGGTGTTCCAGGTCTGGATGGCTTTGGCCTTGTCGTGTTTATCGAAGAGGTACAGGAACCCGAGGTTATACAACGTGTGGTCGTCCTTCGGGTCGGCGGCCAGGTTTTTTTGCAGTTCGGCCAGCGCCTGGTCGGGTTTGCCCCCGTATTTGTACGCGATCGCCAAATTGGTCCGAACCTCGAGGTTCTTGGGGTTCACCGCCAACGCGCGTAGATAGAGGTCCTGCGCGGCGTCGAATCGAGAGATCATCATGTTGGCATTGGCCAACGCGATCAACGCTTCGAGATCCTTGGGGTCCTTGTCCAGCCGCGCCTTGAACGCCATGATGTCTTCCATGGGGTTCCGCGTGCCGGCCGGCAACGGCCGGTCGGCGCCCGACGCATCGGGTGTTGCGGACGGTGCGGTCACGGGAGGATGGTTGGACGGGAGCGTGGCGTTTGGCGGGAGCGGAGCCGGAGCAGCGGCTTCGCCGATCGGTTCCGGGAGGTTATCCCCCTGCGACTTCTGACAACCCGGGGAGATGACTCCCACCAGCGCAACCACTGCGATGGCAACGATCGTTCTCATACCCGCCTCCGTGTTCAGACTCACTCGCCCTTCCCGGCAAACCCGCGTTCGGTCATCCCTGCCGGGTCGAGCAGCAGCTTCAGGCGTTCGGGAGTCACCACTTTTTGCTCGAGCGCGACTTCGCGCACGGTTTTGCCGGTGCGATACGACTCCTTGGCGATCTTGGCCGCGGCGTCGTACCCGATTTCAGGCGCGAGCGCGGTGCACATGGCCAGGCTCTGCTCGATCATGGCCTCGCAGCGCGCTTCGTTGGCGGTCAGGCCCGCCACGCATTTGGTGGTGAAGTTCTTGACCGCCGAGGCCTGGAGCTGAATCGACTGGAGGAGATTGTAGGCCATCACCGGCAACATGACGTTCAATTCAAAGTTCCCGGCCTGCCCGCCCAGCATGATCGCGGTATCGTTGCCGATGACCTGCACGCAGACCTGCAGCAGCGATTCCACAATCACCGGGTTCACCTTTCCCGGCATGATGGACGAACCGGGTTGGGTCTCCGGCAGGTTGATTTCGCCGATGCCGCACCGGGGACCTGATCCGAGCCAGCGAATGTCGTTGGTGACCTTGATCAGGCTCACCGCCAGGGTCTTGAGCGCCCCGCTGGCCTCGACCAACGAATCTTGCGCGCCCTGAGCCTCGAAGTGGTCGGCGGCTTCCACGAAGAACTGGCAGTCGGTCTCCTGCGCCAATAAGGCAATGACCTTCGCCGCAAAATCCGGGTGGGTGTTGATCCCGGTGCCCACCGCGGTTCCGCCCAACGCCAGTTCCCCCAGCGACGCCCGGCTGTTCTCCACCCGGCGAATGCCCAGTTCAACCTGGCGCGCGTACCCGCCGAATTCCTGCCCCAGGCGCACCGGCGTGGCGTCCTGGAGATGCGTCCGGCCGATCTTCACCACCCGCGCGAATTCCAGCGACTTGTGGACCAAGGTGGTGTGCAGCACCGTCAGCGCAGGCAATAGATCACGATCAATGGTTTCCAGCGCCGCGACGTGGATCGCGGTGGGAATCACATCGTTGCTGGACTGCCCCAGATTGACGTGATCGTTGGGGTGCACCAGCTTGGACCCCAGGGTCCCGCCCAGGAGTTGGGTGGCGCGATTGGCGATCACCTCGTTGGCATTCATGTTGGTCGAGGTGCCGGACCCGGTCTGAAACAGATCCACCACGAACTGCTCGTCCAACGTGCCGTCGACCACCTCGCGCGCGGCGCGCATGATGGCGTCGGCCTTGTCGGCGGGCAGCAGGCTCAGATCCCGGTTGGCCTGCGCCGCGGCCCACTTGATGAGGCCCAACGCCCGGATAAAGCTCCGCGGCCAGCGAAGGTCGCTGATCGGAAAGTTTTCCACCGCGCGCTGCGTTTGTGCGCCGTAGAGCGCCGACGCCGGGACCCGCATGTCGCCCATCGAATCCCGCTCGACCCGAACGTCGCCTTCAGTCTTTGACGTGGCCATACCCCCCTCCGTGGCTCAGCAGGCGCGGATTGTATCACAACCCGGTCCGCCAGGTGACAAAGGGGGTCCCTCGCACGGCCTCGACATATCCGGTATAATTCCCAGCACACACGGACCTCTGGACACGCGTGCCAACATGCAGGGAGCATGGGCCGCGACACTCAGTGATGACCTCACCGTCGGACTACCTGTATATCACCGAGGCCGAAGACCTGGCCCGCGCCGCGTCCATCTTGCGCCGAGCCACGGTGCTGGGCGTGGACACGGAAGCGGACTCGCTGCATTCGTACCAGGAGCGCGTGTCCCTCATCCAGATCAGCGACGGCCAGCTGAACGCGGTGGTTGACCCCGTGTTGCTCGCCGACGTGCAGCCCCTGGCGGCGCTATTGGCGGATCCGGCCATCGTGAAGGTGTTCCACGGCGCGGACTACGACGTGGTGGGACTGAAACGCGACTTCGGATTCCCGATCGTGTCGATCTTCGACACGTGCCTCGCCGCGCAGGCCGCGGGCGAACCCAAATACTCCCTGGGGGACCTCCTGACGCGCCACTTCGACGTGACGCTGGAGAAGAAGTACCAGAAGGCCCACTGGTCCAAACGACCGCTGTCTGAGGACATGCTGGCCTACGCGGCCAAAGACACCCAGTATCTCCCCTCGTTGTACGACATCCTGCGCAAAGAGGCGGAGGCCCGGGGCCGCCTGCCGCAGATCGAAGAGGAGGGAGAATGGGTCAGCCGGCGCGAGTGGACCGGCCACGCGTTTATCCCCGACGACTACTTGCGCATCAAAGGCGCGCAGGCGCTTGCCCCGCCCGCGCAGCGCGTGCTGCGGGCCCTGGCGGTGACTCGCGACGGCCTCGCCAAGCGATCCAACCGCCCGCCGTTCAAGGTGATTTCCGGCGAAGACCTGCTGGCGATGGCGGTCAAAGCCCCCGCCACGCCCGAGGACCTCGAAGCCCTGTTCCCCTCGGCCTCGGCGCCCGCCAGGCGCGAGCCGTTTCGATGGCTCGCCGCGATCAAGGACGGGGTGCACGACAACACACCTCTGCCCCAGCGCAGCGGCATGCGGTTCGAGCCTTTTTCCACCGCCCAGGAGCGCGCGTTCGCGCGATTACGCGTCTGGCGCACCAACCAGGCGAAGGAAGAAGGCGTGGAACCCGCGATGGTGCTCTCCACCGACCAGCTCAAAGGCGTGGTGCGGGCCTGGCCCAAATCCGTTCAGGACTTCGCCGCCGTCCCCAATATCCGCCGCTGGCAGGTCGCGCGCTACGGCGACGCCGTGCTGGCGCTGCTGGAATAACCCGCTCGCTATACTCGTGTTGCGCCTGATCTCACGGCGCGTCGGTTGCTCTGCTCCGCCCTCCCACTCACCTTGACTTCGTCACGAGGGATGCGCTAGACAGCGCGGGTATCGCCCACCGCCTGGAGAATCGGGATGGATCCCACCACGTTTCGCCATGTGGCGATTTCCGCCACCGTGTTCGTCGCGGTCACGGTGGCCGCGTTGTTCGCGCGACGGCTCCTATTCGCCCTGTTGCGCCGCTGGACCGCCAAAACCGAAACGGCTATCGACGACGTGTTATTCAGCATGGTCCGCGGGCCGTCGATCTTCTGGGCGATCGCGCTAGGCCTGTATATCGGCATCGGGACCTACGTCAACATCGGGACCTCGGTGCTCCCGCCGCGCATCATCCAGGTCATGTTTTCCGTGCTGCACGCGCTGATGATCCTGTCGTTCACCTTCGTGGCGGCCAACGGGGTGTCGCACGCGCTGCGTTTCGCCGCTCAACGCGCCGAGCTGCCGCTCTCCGGCCTGACCCAGGTGGTGGTCAAAGGCGTGGTCATCATGCTGGGCGTCTTGATCCTGCTCGGCACCATGGGCGTCTCGATCACGCCCCTTTTGACCGCCTTGGGCGTCGGCGGCCTGGCGGTGGCGCTCGCGCTGCAGGATACGCTTTCCAACCTCTTCGCCGGCGCGCATATCCTGGTGGAGAAGTCGATCCGGGTGGGCGACGTGATCCGGCTGGAAAGCGGAGAAGAAGGCACTGTCACCGACATCGGCTGGCGCACCACGCGGATTCAGTTGATGCCCAACAACATGGTCATCATCCCCAACAACAAACTCGCTCAATCGCGCATCACCAACTACAATCTCCCGGACCGGAGCATGGCGTTTCAGATCCCCATCAGCGTGTCGTACGAATCGGACATGGACCTGGTGCAGCGCGTGTTGCTGGAAGAAGCCACGCGCGGGATCGACCAGATTCCCGGCCTGCTTCCCACTCCCGCGCCGATCGTCCGTTTCCATCCGGGCTTCGGCCAGTCGTCGCTCGATGTGACGCTGGTGGTCCAGATCCGGGAGTTTGCGGACCAGATGCTGGTCCAACACGAATTGCGCCTGCGTATCTTGAAGCGTTTTCGGGCCGAGGGGGTGAACATCCCGTTTCCCTCCCGGACGGTGTATGTCCAGGGTGGTTCCGGAGGCCTCGCCACGCCCACCGCGAGAAAGCTGGACGCGTGAAGATCTCGCTGCGCCTGATCGTCTCGCTGGTGGTGGTGCTGACCGCGGCGATCGCCTTGTTCACGCTGAATCAGACCCGGCGCGAATACGAGCGATCATCGAGCGATCTGTTGCGGCGCGCCCAACTGCTGGCCGAGAGTCTCCAGGAAGCCACGACCCCGGCCCTGATCAATCAGAATACCGTCGCGCTGAAACGGATCGTGGACCGGTTCAACAACCGGGAACGCTTGGCCGGCCTGGCGGTGTTCGATCCGGTCGGCATCCCGCTCGCCGCCACCACCGCGCTGCGGGACCCGGCCTCGCTGGTGGACGTGGAGTCGGTGTTGGAGTCGGGGCACGATCTGGCCGAGTTGGTCGAACGCGGGGCTCACGCGTTGCACGTGTACGCGCTCCCGCTGACCGACGGCGACCAGGTGCTCGGCCTGCTCGCGGTGGTGCACGACGCGGACTATATTCGCGCGCGCGTTCGCCAGATTTGGACCGACAACTTCCTGCGCCTGCTCACTTACGCGTTCGCCATCGCGGTGACCACGTTGATCGTGGTCCGCTGGAGCATCGAGGGGCCCATCGCGCGGATGGCCGAGTGGATGAAACAACTCCGCCTCGGAAACGACACCGCGTCCAAACCGCCGCTTTCGGGAGCCTTGTTCCGCCCCCTGGCGTCCGAAGCCGCCCGGATGGTGACGACGCTGGCACAAGCCCGCGCCTCGGCCGAACACGAAGCGCGGCTCCGGCTGACGTCGGAATCGTTGTGGACCGCGGACCGGCTGAAAGAGTTTGTCCGCACCAAACTCCAGGGGCGGGCGTTTGTGCTGGTGTCCAACCGTGAACCCTACGTCCACATGCGCCAGGGCAAAGCGATCGAATGGGTCGTCCCGGCCAGCGGTCTGGTCACGGCCCTGGAACCCGTGATGCGGGCGTCCGAAGGATTGTGGGTGGCGCACGGCAGCGGCGACGCCGACGCGTTCACCGTGGATGAACACGACCGCGTGCGGGTGCCGCCCGACGATCCCGTGTACACCCTCAAACGCGTCTGGCTGACCAAGGAAGAAGAAGAAGGCTACTACTACGGGTTCGCCAATGAGGGCCTGTGGCCGCTCTGCCACATCGCCCACACACGCCCCATTTTCCGGCGCGAGGACTGGGCCGCGTACCAAGCGGTGAACGCGAAGTTCGCGGCCGCGTTGCTCCGCGAAATCGAAGACAGTCCGGAGCCGGTGGTCTTGATCCAGGATTATCACTTCGCCTTGTTGCCGAGACTGATCAAAACCGCGCGGCCCGACGCGCGGGTGGGACTCTTCTGGCATATTCCGTGGCCCAATCCCGAAGCCATGGCGATCTGCCCGTGGCAGCGGGACATTCTGCACGGCATGTTGGGCGCGGATCTGATCGGCTTCCACATTCAATTCCACTGCAACAACTTTCTGGACACGGTGGACCGCGCGCTGGAGTGCCGGATCGACCGCGAGCGGTTCTCGGTCACGCGCGAGCAACAAACCACCCTGGTCCGGCCGTACCCGATCAGCGTGGCCCCGTGGTCCGAGCCCGATCCCGGCCCGCAGGCCCGCGAGGCGCTCCTCAAGGAGTTCGGGCTGCCGCCCTCGGTGCGAATCGGCGTGGGCGTGGACCGGTTGGACTACACCAAGGGGATCGTCGAACGGTTCCGGGGCATCGAGCGATTTTTCGACAAATACCCCGACTTCCGGGAGCGATTCACGTTCGTGGAGTTGGGCGCGCCGAGCCGCACGCACATTCCCCGCTACCACGACCTGGTGAGCGAGATCGACGCGGAAGTCGAACGCATCTCGTGGCGGTTTCGCACCAAGACCTGGACTCCGATTCTGTTCCTCAAGCAGCACCATACCCACCGCGACATCCTTCGGTGGTACCGCGCCGCGGAATTGTGCCTGGTGACGTCGCTGCACGACGGCATGAACCTGGTGGCCAAAGAGTACGTCAGCGCCCGCGAAGACGGAACCGGGTCCCTCATTCTGAGTCCGTTCACCGGCGCGGCGCGCGAGCTCCCGGACGCGCTCATCGTCAACCCCTACGATACCGAACAGATGGCCGACGCCCTCCGCTACGCGCTGGGGATGCCGGTGGAGGAAGAGCGCCGCCGCATGGCGGCGATGCGCGAGCAGATCCGGTCCGCCAACATCTACCGGTGGGCCGCCGCTCTGGTGGCCGACGTGGCCGAGGTCCGGGTGGCCTCCCCCGAGCCGTTCGGCGCGTGATTGACCAACGGTCGCCCGGTCGTTGTTGATCCCGACACGTTGGCCCGGCGACTCGCCCGTCGCCGGGTGTTGCTCTGCCTCGACTACGACGGCACCCTGGTGCCTATCGCCGCGCGCCCGCATCTGGCGACGTTCGACGCCGCCGGACAACGGTTGCTGCGGGCGCTCGCGCGGCACGTGCCGATCGCGGTGGTGAGCGGGCGATCGCTGACGTCGTTACGCCGCCTGGTGGGGGTTCCCGGCCTGGTATACGTGGGGAATCACGGCCTGGAGATCTCGGGGCCACGCATGCGTTATGAAACGCCGGTGCCTTCCGCCTGGCGACGGGATCTCGCGCGACTCCTCGTCTCGATCAAACGGGACGCGCCGCTCGGATCCGTCCTCGAACAGAAAGGCATGACCGCCAGTGTGCACTACCGTCTCGTCGCGGCCTCGGACCGCCGCCAATGGCTTCCCGGACTTCGCGCCAGACTCCGCGCCGAGGCTGGGCGCGGCCGGCTGCGGGTGATCCGCGGGAAAGCCGTGATCGAATTGCGCCCGCCGGTGGACTGGGACAAAGGCGCGGCGGTGCGTTGGGTGTTGTCTCGTCCGGCCCTGGCGGGTCGAACCCCGGTCTATGTGGGCGACGATATCACCGACGAAGACGCGTTCCTCGCGGTTCGGCGGAACGGGGTCGGCGTGCTGGTTGGACGGCCGCGGCGGAGCGCGGCGCGGTATCGTTTCAGCGGTCCCGCGGACGTTCGTGCCCTGCTGGCCAGCTGGCTGCAGGCGCTCGATCGCCGAGGGACCGTCCGGGCCCTTTGACACCGGTCGATCGGCGCGCATACACTGGCACGCATCCAGCGGCACCGTGGACACCAGACACCAGACATCCGCCGGCGGCATCGTGTACCGGCGAAACAACGGCCGCGTTGACGTGGTCTTGATCGCCCGCACCAGCCCCGCCAAACGCCGGATCTGGGCCCTGCCCAAGGGGTGGGTCGAACCGGGCGAGACCATCCAGGACGCGGCGCTGCGGGAAATTCGGGAAGAAACCGGGCTGACCGGGCGGCTGTTGGATCCGCTCGGGCTCATCGAGTATGCATTCTACTCTCCTCGCGATCGCGCCAAAATTCAGAAGACCGTCCATTTCTTTCTCGTCGAATACCTGAGCGGCGAGACCGCGGACCACGACCACGAGGTCGAAGAGGCGCGGTGGTGGCCGCTGGACGACGCGCTGACGCAGATGACCTACGACAGCGAGCGGCAGATGATGGTCAAGGCGAAGGACCTGCTCCTGACGCCCCCAGCCTCGTGAGGTCGCCCCAGGGTCCCGACCTTCCGCTCACGTATACCGCCGTCCTCCGCGGACAACCGGTTTCGTATCGGGTGGTCGTGAGTCACCGGGCCCGATCGTGGCGCCTCTCGATCCATCCTCACACCGGCCTGTCCGTAGTCGTGCCCATCCGATGCCACCTCGATGTGGACGCGCTGCTGGAGGGACACGCGGATTGGATCCGCCGCGGCTTGGCGCGAGTCGCCGGCCAGCCGGTTCCGCGGCGCACGCCGTTGGCGCACGGCAGCCTGCTGCCCTACCTCGGGACGGTGCTTCGCCTGGAGGTTGGTGCGGGTCGGGACGGTTCGCTGCAATGCGACCAGGATTTCGGAATACTCCGTGCCGGCGAGGCCGGTCCTCGTCGCCTGCACCAGGACGTCGAGGCGTGGTACCGGCAACAGGCGCCCGCCCTGTTTGCCGAGCGCCTGCAGGCCCTCAACGCCGCCTTAGGATTTCGATTCAACCGAGTGACGGTCCGCGATCAGCGAACCCGCTGGGGGAGTTGCTCGGCCGCCGGCAACCTCGCGTTCAATTGGCGGCTGCTGATGGCGCCGCTCGCCATCGTGGATTCGGTGGTGGCGCATGAGCTGACCCACCTGGTCGATCGCAGCCACGCCCCCAGTTTCTGGCGCCGCCTGGAAACGATCGACCCCTCGTACCACACATACCGCGAGTGGCTGCGCCGATACGGCGCGTGGCTGTCGCTGGGGTGCGAACCACCCCCCGCCCTTCCCTGAAAATCGTCGGGGCGCCCCCCGCATGCGAGGAGGGCGCCCCAAGTCACTCGTATCGCTCGTTGATCGCTTCGAGGGCCGGTCGACTACTGGCAGTCCTTGCAGACACCTTCCATGACGACCTTCACCCCCGTCACCCGGTACCCGTCCATCTGCTTGGATACCCGGTCGAACGTGAGCACGCTGTACGGAATGTCCTCGACCTTCTCACACGTCGTGCAGCGGAAATGATGGTGTGGGTCCACGTTCCAGTCCACGTGAGTTTTTTCCTGCTGGATGAGCAGCTCCTGAAGCAACCCCGCCTCCACCAGCGCGGTAACCCCCGCTTGCCGGGGCCGTCGCGGTGTTGTTAAGCTCGGGCTCGATATGGCTGCGCTGACGCCGGAGCGCGTTGAACTCGAACGCCGGACCGAAACCCTCCTCGAGTGGCCGGCCCTGTTACGCCGGCTCGCCGACTACGCGATCACCCCGATGGCCAAAGAGTCCTGTGTGGCGTTGCGCGGAACCGGCGATGCCGCGGCTGCGGCCGATGCGTACGAGGAGGTGCGGGAATGGATGGCGCTGCGCGAGCGCGGGAACGACTTCCCCTTGACGGCGGAATCCGACGTCCGGCCCGCGCTGCGCGCCGCGGTGCCCGGGGGCCTGCTCGACGCCGAGCAATGTCGCGAGATCGCGGTGGTCCTGGAGCAGGCCCGCGACGTCCGGCGCGCGGCGGCGGAGTGCCGCGACCTCCGGCGGCTGACCGCTCGGGTCGCGCCGCTCGATGAACTGCCCGTTCTCCGCCGCGCGCTGGCCGAGGCCATCGACCCGTTGGGCCGCCTGCGCGAGTCGGCCACACCCGACCTCTTGCGCCTGCGCCGGGAGGTGGACCGCCAACGCCAGATCATTGTCGACCGCGTCGGCGAGTTGATCCGGGAGCCGTTGTATGAACCGTGGCTGCAGGACACCTTCGTCACCCAGCGCGAGGAGCGGTACGTCCTCCCGGTGAAAATCGAGCACCGCGGCAAGGTCTCCGGCATCGTGCACGACCTGTCGGCCAGCGGCGCGACGGTGTTCATCGAGCCCGAGGAGTTGGTGGCCGCGAACAACGACCTCAAGTGGGCGGAAATAGCCGTGGCCCAGGAAATCGAGCGCATCTTCCGGCACCTGACGGACCTGGTGGTCACCCATCGGGCGACGATCGCCGCCAACGTCGAGATCCTCACCGCGTTGGATGTGATCCAGGCCAAAGGCCGTTTGGGGGTCGCGTACCGGGGATCGATTCCCGCCGTGTCCCGGTCCGGCGCGATCGCCTGGCGCGGCCTGCGCCACCCCTTGCTGGCCTTGCGCGGCGCGGCCGTGGTGGAGAACGACGTCGCGCTCGACCCCGCGGTCCGCGCGCTGGTGATCTCCGGCCCCAACACCGGCGGGAAAACGGTGTTGCTCAAAGCCATGGGACTCGCGGCGCTGATGACGCGCGTGGGGCTCCCCCTGCCGTGCGACCCCGAGTCCGAGTCGGCGGTGTTTCCCGCGGTCCTGATGGACGCGGGCGACGACCAGGATTTGGAGCGCGATCTGTCCACGTTCGCCGCACACATCCGCGTGGTCTCCGCCCTGCTGGTCTCGGCGCCGGAGGGATCGTTGATCCTGCTCGACGAGCTCGCCACCGCCACCGACCCCGAGGAAGGGGCCGCGCTGGCCCAAGCCCTGGTCGAAGCCCTCTCCGCGCGACACATGTTGACCGTGGTTACGACCCATTACACCGCGCTCAAAACGTGGGCCGCTGATCCGAGCGGCGCCGGCGCCCGCGTCGGCGCGGGCATGGGATACGACGTGGAGAAGATGGCGCCGACGTATCGGTTGTCGATCGGGCGTCCCGGCGCCAGTCTCGGGCTGGAGGTGGCCGCCCGTCTGGGTCTTCCGGCCTCGCTGCTGGACCGGGCGAAAACGCTGGTCGCTCCGCAGGCCGCGGCTCTGGCCGGTGCGATCGCGGCGCTGGACCGCGAACGCCAGGCGTTCGCCGATCTGAAGGCGCGCCTGAGCACGCTCGAGGCCTCTGCCCGCGACGCCGCGTTACGCCATGACGCAGCCGCCGCGGCACTGGAGCACGAGCGCGACACGTTCGCGCAGACCAAGCGCACACGACTGGCCGCCGAGGTTCGCCGCGCCAAGACCGAGTTGGATGCCATTGTGGACGCGGCCCGCAAAGAATCCGAACCGCGCAGGATTCGCGGGCTCAAACCTCGAATCGACGCCGTGGCCGAGTCGCTCGAATCCCCGACCACCGAGCCGGAGACCGCGCCGCCGCGCGACTACGACGCCGGCGAACGGATCCGGGTCGCCTCGCTCGCCGCCGACGGCGTCCTGCTCGACGCGACCAAGGGACGCAAGCGGGTTCGCGTCCGGGTGGGTGATCGCGAGGTGTCGGTGGCCACCACGCAGGTGCGACCCGGTCGCGCGGAGGTGACCGCGGCCCAGACCCGGCCGGAGCCCGATCATCGACCCGCGGCGGACGATCCGGGTCCCGAGACCGTCAACCTGATCGGCGCACGCGTCGAGGAGGCCTTGGAGCGGATCGATCGCGTCTTGGACCGGGCCGCGGCCGCGGGTGCCCTCCGCCTCCGTCTCCTGCACGGCCACGGCACCGGACGGCTCAAGACCGCGATCCGTGCCCATCTCGCCGCGTCCCCGTACGTGGCGTCGCACCGGCCCGGCGACGAACCCGAGGGCGGCGACGCGGTCACGATCGTTATGCTGGAGACCGGCGCCTGACCTCCCGGACCAAGGACCCGCAATATGTTAGGATTGCCTTTCATTTTTCCTGCGAGCCACGACCGTGAACGCTGAACCGAACAAGTCCATCATCATCAAGGGTGCGCGCGAGCACAATCTCAAGAACCTCGACGTCGTGATCCCGCGCGACCGGCTGGTGGTGATCACCGGATTGTCCGGCTCCGGCAAATCGTCGCTCGCGTTCGACACCATTTTCGCCGAGGGCCAACGCCGCTACGTGGAGTCGCTCTCCGCCTACGCGCGGCAATTCCTTCAGCAGATGGACAAACCCGACGTGGACTCGATCGAGGGGCTGTCTCCAGCCATTTCGATTGAACAAAAAACCACCAGCAAGAATCCCCGGTCCACCGTGGGCACGGTGACCGAAATCTACGACTACTTCCGCCTGCTGTTCGCCCGCGTGGGGACCCCGACGTGTTATCGCTGCGGGCGCACCATCGCCGCGCAAACCGTATCGCAGATGGTGGACACCGTGATGGGCCTGCGCGAAGGGGTGAAAATCCAGGTACTGGCTCCGATCGTGCGGGGCCGGAAGGGCGAATATCGGAAAGAGCTGGCTCGCCTGGCGCAGAAGGGCTTCGTGCGCGCGCGCGTGGACGGCGCGTGGGTCCAACTCGACGACGTGGTCGAACTGGACAAGAAGAAAACACACACCATCGAGATCGTGGTGGACCGTCTCGCGGTCAAACCCGGCATCGAACGTCGGCTGGCCGACTCGCTGGAAGCCGCGCTGCCGTTAGGCGACGGCGTGGCGATCGTCAACGCGGACGGGACGGACCACGTGTTCAGCGAGCGCCTCGCGTGCAGCACGTGCGGGGTGAGTTACCCCGAGATCGAGCCCCGCATCTTTTCGTTCAATAGCCCGCACGGCGCGTGCCCAGCGTGCGACGGGCTGGGCGTCAAAGCGGTATTCGACCCCGGCCGCGTGGTCGCCAATCCGTTGCTCTCGCTGCGGGACGGCGCGATCCGCCCGTGGTTGCGACGCACCTCGAACTATTACGACGATCTGCTGGAAGCCGTCGCGCGCCACTACGGGTTTTCGGTTCGCACTCCGTTCGCCGAACTCGCGCCCGCGCATCAACAGGTGATCCTGTCCGGGTCGGGCGCCGAGGTCGTGGAGTGCTGGATCGAAAAAGACGGGCGGCGCCATCCGTTGCATCGTCCGTTCGAGGGCGTGATTCCCAATCTGGATCGTCGGTACCACGAAACCGAATCCACCCTGCTGCGCGGCGAACTCGACGCGTATATGACCGAGCAACCCTGCCCGGCGTGCCAGGGGAACCGGCTCAAACCCGAAAGCCTGGCGGTCAAGATCGGCGGGTTGTCCATCGCGGACGTCACCCGGCTCTCGATTCGGGCGGCGGACCGCTTCTTTCGGGACCTTCGGTTGACGAACCAACAGGCCATGATCGCGGTCCGCGTGCTCAAAGAAATCCGCGAGCGTCTGGGGTTTCTGGTCAACGTCGGCGTGGAATATCTGACGCTGGATCGCCCCGCCGCCACGTTGTCCGGCGGCGAAGGACAACGCATCCGGCTGGCCACCCAAATCGGATCGTCGTTGGTGGGGGTGCTCTACATTCTGGACGAACCATCGATCGGGTTGCACCAACGGGACAACCAACGCCTGTTGGCCGCGCTGATCAGGCTGCGCGATCTCGGCAACAGCGTGCTGGTGGTCGAACACGACGAGGAAACGATCCTGGCCGCCGACCACGTCATCGACATGGGTCCCGGCGCCGGCATCCACGGCGGCGCCCTCGTGGCCGAAGGACCGCCCAAGGCGATCATGGCGCACGCGGACTCGTTGACCGGCCGGTACCTCACCCGCGAGTTGTCCATCGCGTTGCCGCCCAGAGTGCGGCCAGCCGATCAATTTTTAACGATCGAAGGTGCCTCGGAACACAACCTCAAAGACCTCACGGTCACCATTCCGCTCGGGTTGTTGACCTGTGTCACCGGCGTCTCGGGATCGGGGAAAAGCACGTTGATCATCGACATTCTCTACAACACGCTGGCCAGACGGCTCTACCGCGCCTCGGAGCGTTCCGGCGCGTGCCGCGCGATCACCGGCGCCGACGTGTTGGACAAGGTGGTCAACGTGGACCAGTCTCCGATCGGGCGAACACCGCGCTCGAACCCCGCCACCTACACCGGCGTATTCGGATTCATCCGGGACCTCTTCGCCCAACTGCCGGAGTCCAAGGCGCGCGGGTACAAACCGGGCCGATATTCCTTCAACGTGAAAGGCGGCCGGTGCGAGGCCTGCCAGGGCGACGGGGTGATCAAAATCGAGATGCATTTCTTGCCGGACGTGTACGTGACGTGCGACGCGTGCCACGGCCAACGGTACAACCGCGAGACCCTCGACGTCCGGTACAAGGAGCGGTCGATCGCCGACGTGTTGAACATGACCGTGGAGCAGGCGCTGGAGTTCTTTACCGCGATCCCACCGATCAAACACAAACTCGAAACGCTGCGCGACGTGGGGCTCGACTACGTTCGCCTGGGACAGTCCGCTACCACCCTCTCGGGCGGCGAAGCACAGCGGGTCAAGCTGTCCAAGGAACTCTCGCGCCGCGCCACCGGGAATACGCTGTATATCCTCGACGAGCCCACCACCGGCCTGCACTTCGCCGACATCCAGCGGTTGCTCGACGTGTTGAATCGGTTGGTGGAAGCCGGCAACACCGTGGTGGTGATCGAACACAACCTCGACGTGATTCGCAACGCCGACCATCTGATCGACCTGGGTCCGGAGGGCGGAGACGGGGGCGGCGAAGTGGTGGCGTCCGGAACACCGGAGGAGGTGTCGCGCGTCACCCGGTCGTTCACCGGGCAGTTTCTTCGCCGCGCCGCCGCAACAACGCCGCCCCGCCCGGCGCGATCCCGCCGGGTGTTGGCGCCCTCCACCGCGTGATGGTGGGCTGACCCGGCTTCGCTTGCCTCCCCGGCGAAGATCGCCCTATAATGCGGGCCGCAACACACGTCACGCACTGGATCACCCATGGATATGCGCCAGCAGATGGAACGGTATACCCTCGACCTGCGCGACCGAATCTGTCACGCGTTCGAGTCCCTGGACACCGCCAAATTCGAGCAACGGACGTGGCGGCGCGACGGCGGAGGGGGCGGCGGCGTGATGTCGGTCATGCGCGGAACCGTGTTCGAGAAAGTCGGCGTCAATTGCTCCACCGTGTGGGGCGAGATGGACCCGGAGATGGCGGCCAAACTCCACAGCAAGACCACCGCGTTCTTCGCCACCGGGATTTCCCTCGTCGCGCATATGACAAACCCATTGGTCCCCGCGGTTCACATGAACGTCCGCTACCTGGAAATGGACCGCTGGTGGTTTGGCGGCGGCACCGACCTGACGCCCTACTACCCGTTCGAGGAAGATGTTCGGGACTTTCACGACGCGCTCCGGCAGGCCTGCGACCGCCACGACCCGGGGTATTACCCCCGGTTCAAGCAGTGGTGCGACGAGTACTTCTTTCTCCCCCATCGCAACGAAGCTCGCGGCGTGGGCGGCATCTTCTTCGACTACGTGAATGACCGCGAGCCGGACGCGCTGTTCGCGTTCGTGCGTGAAGTCGGCGACGCGTTCGCCACGATCTATCCCGAGATCGTACGCCGGAGGAAAGACCTGCCGTTCACCCCGGCGCAGCGCGAACACCAGTTGCAGCGCCGCGGCCGGTACGTGGAGTTCAATTTGATCTATGACCGGGGGACGTTGTTCGGTTTGCAGACCAAGGGCGACGTGGAGGCGATTCTCATGTCGCTCCCGCCCCTCGTCACCTGGAAATAGGCAGCCTGTCCATGAGCGGCCATCTGCGGCGTTGCCGCTGCGCTTCCGGTCCTCGCGTACGACTCAGTACGCTCCGGTCCGGTGCTCGCGGCGCCTTGCGAATGGCGCGCTCCTGAACAGGCTCGCGTGTTCGGAGAACACGCGGACTAATGGCTGGCGCGGGAACGGAGCGCCGTGACCTCCCGCGTAGTCAGTTTGCGGGACTCGCCGGGTTTGAGTGTTCCAAGCAACACCACGCCGATCTGAATTCGTACTAAAGTCTCGACGCGATAGCCTAGGCGGGTGCACATTCTGCGGATTTCGCGGTTTTTGCCCTCGGTGAGGGTCACCTCCAGCCAGGTACCGCGGGGTGATTCGCGTACTACGGACACCGAAGTAGGCGGGCCGAAATCTTCGGACAGCGGGACTGGCGCGGACAGTCGCGCCAGGTGCTCGGGCGTCATGCGCGGCTGCACGCGCACGTGATAGGTCTTGGGAACTTTGGACTGCGGGTCAGCCACCCCGGCTCCCCACTGACTGTCATTGGTGAGTAGGAGCAAGCCGGAACTGTCTCGATCCAGTCGTCCCACCGGCGCCAGCCATTGCGCGCACGCGGCAGCGAGCGGAGCAGCGGCCATAACATCATAAATCGTCCGGCGCCCGTGTTCATCCGCGCGAGTGGTGACAACGCCCTTGGGCTTATGCAGGGCAAGGTAGACCCGCGGCCCTTTCTCGACAGGAACACCATCCACCGAGAAACGCCCCTCATCCAGATCCACGCGCCGGTCCGGATCGCGCACCACGCGCCCATCCACCGACACGCGACCAGCCTCGATCCACTCTAAAGCCAGGCTCCGAGATGTGACCCCCAGTTTGGAGAGCGCCCGCGCGAGACTCACCGGTTCGGATTTACTTTTCATTGACTACGAAGCGCGTCGCCCCGCGACACACTAAGGTTTTTCCGATTTCGAAGAAATCGGAGCCTGTTCAGGAGCGCGCCAGATGCCAGGCGCCGCGAGAACCGGACCGCAGCGTACTGAGTCGTACGTGAGCAGCGGAAGCGCAGCGGCAACGCCGCAGATGGCCGCTCATGGACAGGCTGCCTCTAGACGTTGGTTTTGATGTGGGCGCCCTCTTGGCCCAGGACCTTTTCCGCGATCGCCGCCAACTCCAAATCATGGGCATGGTCCTTGGCAAAGATCCGGCACTGCACCAGCCTGGCGGGGATAAAGTCCAGGAATTCCTGGAGGGGTTCTTTCGAGACTGTGCGCGACGACGGATTGTAGATGTAGATCTGTTTGCCGCCCATACGCAAGGGGTTGACGGGCCGTGGATCCTGATAGGCGAGGTCTATCCGGAACTCCAGGGATTTGAGCTTCGGCGGCAGCACCGCCTTGATGCCCGACTCGAGCGCTTCCTCGGTGATGAACGTTCGCCCGCGGCCGGGTTCACGCAGCGACAGCGTCGCGTCGTACGCCATTTTCCACATCACCTCTCGCTGGAGGATCTGGCGCCAGCCTTCACCGAGGGCTCGTTTCACGCGACTGGTGGCCCGCGGCCAGGCGCGGACCTCTTCCATCAGGGACCAGTCGGTGAGCCCGAGGTACTCGTTCATCTTGTCCAACGGGTTATGCGGGAAGATGAACCGCATCGTGTCCGCGAAGAGCTCACGCAGATGGAGGTCGATCGCGCGTGTGGTGCGGTGATAATACACGTTGGTATAGAGATAGAGGCGCGCGTTGAGAAACATGGTCAGCGCGGAACACCCGGAGCGGTGCAGCGTCCATCCCTGATCGGTGATGAAGGTGTAATGGATGAGCCGGTCAAGGTCCACCGGACCGATCGCCACCCCGCACATGTACGCATCGCGCAGCACGTAATCGAGATTGTCCGCGGTGTAGATCCCCGCGATCATGGGCTGCAGGAACTTGAGCCAGGTCGGGTACTTGTCCGGGTTGTGATCGCTGTGTTTGCAGATCAAAAATCCGATGTATTCCGGATCCAACACCTCGCGGGGCGCGAACGGCCCGTTCGGGCTGCGCCGGATACGGCGGATCACGGCGCCCAGCTCGTCGATCACGATCCGCCGGCCGATGACCTCGTGTGTGATCTTGTATCGGTCCAGAAAGTTGTCGTCGAAGAAATGGCAAAACGGACCATGCCCCACGTCGTGCAGGAGCGCGGTCACCCGCATCAATTCTTCGACATACGCCGCAGAGGGACAGTCCGGCACCGCGGCTTTGAGCGACGGATACAGGTGCGTGGCGAAGCGCCCGGCCACGTGCATGGCGCCGACCGAGTGCACGAACCGCGTGTGCTCCGCCGAGGGAAACACCCAGCGCGCGCTCTGGAGCTGGTAGACGTAGCGCAACCGCTGCACCCACGGCGTGTCGATCAGATCCTTCTCGGTCGCCTCCCGGCTCCCATCCCCGTCTCGGGGAACGGTAAACGTGACGTACCCATGAATCGGATCCGCAATCAACGCCGTGCCCTGATACTGCGCCGGCCTACGAGAAGAATTGGTGGAGGTTTGTTTTCGCATTGGTTTTATCTCTACTCCCCGGAGTTGCATCCCCGGACCGGCCGCCGAGACGGAGGCGAATGCAAGGCGGAGCAAGGCGCTGAACCGGAGCGTACTGTGTCGTACGTGAGGACGCAGCGCCGAAGCGACCACGCCGCAGTCGCCCCGTATCGTCGGCCGGCTTATGAGGGCGGCACGCCAGAGCCGGACATAAGCCGAATTCTGTCCCCACCGGAAACCGGCGAGGGATGATCATTTCTCTGGGACCTCGGTTGCCCGAGGCCTCGTGCGACCTGACCCGAGGACTTGGGCGGGCCACCCTTCTCTCCCCGAGGGGAGAACGTCCTCCTATTTGGTCTTGCTCCGGGTGGGGTTTACCGTGCCCCCTTGGTCACCCGCGGGGCGGTGGGCTCTTACCCCACCGTTTCACCCTTACCCCGACGTGGAACATGCCGAGGCGGTTTCTTTTCTGTGGCACTTTCCGTCCCCTTACGGAGCCTCCGCGTTACGGAGCACCCTGCCCTTCGGAGTTCGGACTTTCCTCTCCGGACGAACCGGAGCGATCATCCGTCCCGCTCTGGCGTGCGCGAGGATTATACGCGTCGGCGCGCCGGAATGTAAACGCGAGGAGACGCAAATGAAGTCTTGACACCGCTTGCGGAGCCTTGCTATCCTACGCGCATTTCATTTCCGGTATGCGGGTCGCACGGCCTGGGACAACGATTTCGGCCGCGCGGCTACGAGGATGTGGGCGGGCAAGGCGGGCACCATCACATTCACTCGGACCAGGAGGGGCGCATGACCAAAGCAGAGTTGATCGACAAGATTGCGGGTTCGGCAGGGATCTCCAAAACTTCGGCCGGGAGGGCGTTGAGCGCCTTCGTCACAGGCGTCACGGGCGCGCTCAAGAAAGGCCAGCGCGTCTCGCTCGTGGGGTTCGGCACCTTCGTGGTTTCCAAACGGAAGGCGCGGATGGGTCGTAACCCACGCACCGGGGAGGCCATCAAGATCGCCGCGGCCAAAGTACCGCGTTTTTCCGCTGGCAAGACGTTCAAATCCGCTATTCGTTGAGACCCGTTGCTCCCGCGCCCCGGCGCGTGAGCCCCACGTGGTTCGAACGGCTGTGGCGGGATTCCGTCACAGCCGTTCGCACGTCGAGCGAATCGCTTGACAAGGCGGAAAGCCATTGCGTAGGATGGGCACTCCGCGGTGGGGCAGGCACGTAGCTCAGGGGGAGAGCGCTACCTTGACACGGTAGAGGTCGGCGGTTCAAGACCGCCCGTGCCTACCATCAGAGTGTATAAGCGCCTCGCAGGCCCCGGTGTCCGGGCCGAGAAGCGAAATCCTTGTATCAGGTGTGCTGAAGGTGCCATCGTCACATTTGCTGAAGTGTATGGACTCGTTGAACCGACGCCTGTGCGTTGTGGACCGCGTCATGCCGTCGCTCCGCCACCGCTACGCCTCTTGACCCCGCTTCGATGACCATCGAACACCCGTTGTATGTCGGCTGATACGCGCCAGATCACACTGACGTTCCCCGATCGCACGACTCGAGCCTACCCAGCCGGGATCACCCCGTTGGCGGTCATCGAGGGGCTGGCTCCCGCGGTCAAGGCCCGTATCGTGTCGCTGAAGGTGAATGGGCGGCCGTCCGACTTGCGCACCCCGCTGAGTCAGGACGCCCAGATCGAACCACTCGTCTTCGACACCGCCGACGGCCGGGAGGTCTTTCGACACAGTTCCTCGCACCTGATGGCGCAAGCCGTGAAACGGCTGTTCCCGGGGGTCAAGCTGGCCATCGGCCCCGCGATCGACGACGGGTTTTATTACGACTTCGAGTACGACCGCGCGCTGACCCCAGAAGATCTCGAAAAAATCGAGACCACGATGCAGGAGCTGGCGCGCGCGGGGTTGTCCATCGAACGCCAGGAGATGCCCAAAGCCGAAGCGATCCGGTTCTTCCGCGATCGCGGGGAACCGTACAAAGTCGAGATCATCGAAGGCATCCCCGACCCCACGGTCAGCCTGTACCAGCAGGGCGAGTTCATCGACCTGTGCGAAGGGCCGCACCTGGCCACCACCTCGGGCGTCGCCCACTTTAAACTGATGACGGTGGCCGGCGCGTACTGGCGAGGCGACGAAAAGAACCGGATGCTCCAACGCATCTACGGCACGTCCTTCCCTACCCGCGAGGAACTCGACGCGCATCTGGCGCGCCTGGAGGAAGCCAAACGCCGCGACCATCGCAAACTCGGCCGCGAGCTGGATCTCTTTTCGATGACCGACGAGGTCGGCGCAGGGCTGGTGTTATGGCACCCCAAAGGCGCGCGCATCCGCCGCGTGATCGAAGACTTCTGGCGCACCGAACACGATCACGCGGGGTACGACATGGTCTACAGCCCCCACGTGGCCAAACTCGACCTGTGGCGGCGCAGCGGGCACGTGGACTTTTATCGCGACAACATGTTTACGCCCATGGACGTGGAGGGCGTCGAGTACGAGTTGAAACCCATGAATTGTCCTTTCCACATCATGGTGTACAAGTCGCACCCCCGAAGTTATCGCGAGTTGCCGCTGCGATTCGCGGAGTTGGGCACGGTCTACCGCTTTGAGCGTTCCGGCGTGTTGCACGGCTTGCTGCGCGTCCGCGGGTTTACCCAGGACGACGCCCATCTGTTTTGCCGGCCCGACCAGCTCCAACCCGAAATCACCAACGTGCTGGACTTCGTGACCGCCGTCCTCACCACCTTCGGGTTCCCTGAGTTCGACGTGTATCTGTCGACGCGCCCCGAAAAATACGTCGGCGCCCTGGACCGGTGGGATCTTGCGACCTCCGCGCTGGAAGGCGCGCTCCGCGCCAAGGGCTTGGCCTACCAGGTCGATCCCGGCGAGGGCGTGTTCTACGGGCCCAAGATCGACATCAAGATCAAAGACGTGCTGAAGCGGTCCTGGCAATGCGCGACCATCCAGGTGGACTTCAACTTCCCGGACCGGTTCGGCCTGTCCTACACCGGCGAAGACGGCAAGGACCACCAACCGATCATGATCCACCGCGCGCTCTTGGGATCGCTCGAACGGTTTCTCGGCGTGTTGATTGAACACTACGGCGGGGCGTTTCCCACCTGGCTCGCCCCCACGCAGGCGATCGTGTTGCCCATCGCGGACCGCGTGCATCCTTTTGCGCGCGAGGTGGCAGCCACGCTGGCGGGCCGCGGGATCCGCGCCGAAGTCGACGCCCGCAACGAAAAGGTCGGGCTGAAGATTCGCGAGGCGCAACTCGCCAAGATCCCCTACATGCTGGTGGTCGGCGACCGAGAAGCTGCGGCCGGAACCGTGTCGGTGCGCCGGCGCGACGGGCAGGAAACCCCCGGGCAGCCAGTGGCGGACGTGGCGAACCATATCGAGTCGGAAATCCGGTTGCGTGGACCCGGTCCGTCTGTGGGAACGGGGCCCGCACCGAAGGGCCGGGCGTGACCCGCCGGGGTTCGGCGGAACCGAACCGGGCTGTTAGACTGAGTCGGTAAAGGAGGTCTTCTATCGCAGGGAAACTTCGGGTGAATCACGAGATTCGAATCCGTGAAGTGCGGGTCATCGGGCCCAACTCCGAGCAAATCGGGGTCCTTCCGATCGGCGATGCGCTCAAACGCGCCGAAGAAGCGGGGATGGACCTCGTCGAGATCGCGCCGACCGCCGCCCCACCGGTGTGCCGGATCATTGACTACGGGAAGTACCGGTACGAACAGGCCAAGAAACAACACGGGGCCAAGCAGAAATCGACGCAGCTCAAGGAGGTCAAGCTCCGCCCCTTCACCGATACACACGACCTCGACTTCAAGACGCGCCACGCGCGGGACTTCCTGGCCGAGGGACACAAGGTGAAGATGACCGTGATGTTCCGCGGCCGGGAAATGGCCCATCAAGACGCGGGGCGGGTCGTGCTGGCGAAGGTCATCGAGCAACTGGGAGCCGCGGCGCAGGTCGAACAACAGCCGCGAATGGAGGGCCGGAACATGAGTATCCTCCTGGCGCCCAAACACGGAGCCGGATAGGCTCCCTGATCGTTTTAACCAAGCCGCGTCCGGCGGGGCCGGCGCAGCGAAAGGACCGACGATGCCACGAACGGGAAAAAAAATGAAAACGCACCGGGGCGCGGCCAAACGGTTCCGGACCACGGGGTCCGGGAAAGTCGTCCGCAAGCGCTCGGGCAAACGCCATCTGCTCAGCCACAAAAACTCCCGGCGCAAGCGCGGGTACTCGCTTCCCGCGGTGGTGTCCGCCCCCGAGCAGACCATGGTGAAACGCCTGCTCCCCTACGGGGGAAAGGTCTGAGTCACTATCAATAACGACGAGTCGAGATCGAATCGAAAGGAGTAGTCGATGCCCCGCACAAAAGGTGGACCCAAAACTAAAAACCGACGACGCAAGCGCCTTAAACTGGCCAAAGGCGCCTACGGAGGGAAGAGCCGCCTCTTCCGCACCGCCACCGAGATGGTGGACAAAGGCCAGCAATACGCCTTCCGCGATCGCCGGGCGCGCAAGCGCAACTTTCGCCGCCTGTGGATCGCGCGGATTTCCGCGGCCACGCGGATGGAAGGCCTGTCCTACAGCCAGTTCATGGCGGCGCTCAGAAACCTGGGGATTATGTTGAATCGGAAAGTGCTCTCGGATCTGGCGATCGTTGATCCGGCGGGATTCTCCAAGATCGTGGGCCAAGCCAAGACCAAGATCGCAGTCGCAGCGTAAGTTCAGGGATTCAGGTTTTCCGGAAGGGGCGCGTCAGCGCCCCTTTTTGTTTTTAGGACCGGGAAAGCAGCGCGTTGAGGGCGAGATCGAACACCGCGCACGGCATCCCAACGCCCCATGCCTCCAGGACCGCGGGGGAGACTTCACCGATCACGCCGATAGGACGGCCATCCACCACGATGGTTCCCGCCCGGCCGTCGATGAAGGTTTGGTGCTGGACCGGATCGAGGCGATAACTCACATTGAGGGCGTAGCAGAGGTTTTCCAGCGCGGCGTGCGCCTCGGAAAATGCGGCCTCGGCATGGGCGATCAACACGGCCGCTCGCATGTCGGTTCGACAACCCACGTCGGACGCCGGGTCGATGGTCGCGGCCTCACCCACCTCGAACACCCGATGGGGATACACCGCCTTCGAGCTGGCCGCTTCCACCCGCAGCAGCGACGCCAACAGGTTGGGACGGAGGACGGCGAACGTCTCAACCATCGGGTTATCCACCTCGACCAACCTACTTTCGACCGTCCGGTCACTCATCCGCTCCACCACTTCGTGCCGCGACGTCAGGATGTTGTCCATGGTTTCCTGGAAACCCAACCCGGTCAGGAGCTCTCGGACGCGGTCCGCGTAACGCTCGATCGCCGACAGCGACCCGATCGTGAACTGGCTCGGCATTTCAGGCGCGAACGAATCGTAGCCGCGCGCGATTGCAATGTCTTCCACGATGTCGATCGGATGCAGGATGTCATCGCGATGAGACGGCGGCGTGACCTTCAAGGTCGGCCCCGATCCTGACACGCGATGGCCATATCCGGTGAGCAGACGACCGGCTTCCGGCGGCCGGATCGACTCACCCAGCACCTGCTCGATCAAGTTCAACGGCACCACCACGGGTTTTGCGATCTCCCGCGGCGTGATGACCTTGCGTCCCATGGGTGTGGTCCAGGGGTAGTCAATCGTCACGGGCTCGACCGTTGCGCCGCGATCAGCCAGGTTGGCGGCCCAGATATTCACGGTCAGGACCACCATACGCAGATCCGTGCCCGTGACTTCGACCAACAGATCGTCGTCGCCCACCGCCACCGCGCCCAAGGCCTGGCTGTTGATAATCGGCGGAAAGGAAAGGATCGCCCCCCGCGCATCGACCAGCAAGGGATACCGTGGGCTGTCGGCGATGATCTTGCCATAGGCCACGCCCTTGGGATGTTCGGTCAGAATTTCGCGTAAGCTCATGGCGCGGTCAACACCCAGCGGGACGAAGCTGGCCTCGTCAGGCGCCGAGGTCGTGTAGGACACCGGGAATACGATCTTTTGCAGCGGGTACAACCCGATGGAGACGGTCTGGCGCTTGCGGCCGTAGAGCTCGGCCAACTTCTCCTGCGTCTGGATGAACTGCGTGAGCAAGGTGTCGGTCACCCCGACGTTGCGCGCCACACAGGCCCCGATGTAGGGCCGCACCTGACGAATGTCTTTCGACACATTGATGCGGTACGCGCTCGACGGCCTGGTCGGCTTTCGTAGCGGTTTCGACGTTTTGATTGGGCGCAGGTGCCGCGCGATCCCTTCCACGCACCACAGGTCCGGCCGGTTCGTATCGTTCAGTTCGATGCGCAGCTCGCCAGTGGCTTCGACGTACTCCTTCAATTCACCTTTGACCAACGAGAGCGTCGATTCGAGTTGAACGGGCGTGAACCGCTTTCCAGCAAGGGCTTCAAGATCGGTTTTGAGGACCGTAATAGTAGGCATGTCGTGCTACAGGGTGGCGGTCGCGCGGTGCGCGCGAAGCTGTTCCAAATCTGGCGTGAACAAATCGCGGATATCTGACAGCCCTAGCGCGGTCATCGCCATCCTGTCGAGTCCCAACCCCCAGGCGATGACAGGGACTTTCACCCCGAGGGGACGCGTCACTTCGGGCCGGAACAACCCGGCGCCACCGAGTTCCATCCAGCCCAGCTTCGGATGCCTGGCATGCATCTCGACCGAGGGTTCGGTGTATGGAAAGTACGCGGGGAGGAACTTCACCTCGGGCGCACGCGCAACCTCTACCGCAAAAAGCCGTAAGAGACCGAGCAGCGTCCGAAAATTGATGTCCTCGCCGAGCACGATGCCTTCGACCTGGAAAAAGTCCGGCGCGTGTGTGGCATCCACCTGGTCATACCGAAAACAGCGCGCAATCGAAAAGTACTTGCCCGGAATCTTGGGCCCACCCGCCATGGTTCGCGCGGAAACAGACGTACCCTGGCTGCGCAGCACCAGACGCCTCGCGCGGGTGGGGTCGAACGGATACCGCCATCCCACCGACCCAGTCCCTTTGCCATTTTCATGCGCACGCGCCACGTTGGCAGCGAACGGCTCGGGAATCGGCTTGGATTCTCGCGGCTCACGTACAAAGTACACGTCGTGGATCTCTCGCGCAGGGTGGAACTGCGGCATGAACAGCGCATCCATGTTCCAGAACTCATTTTCAACCAGCGGCCCGCGCATCTCTTCGAAACCCATGGACACCAACCGCGTCTTCACTTCATCCAGAAACGCCCGATACGGGTGTTTGCGCCCACCGAACACCCGCGCGGGACGCAATCCGATGTTGTACTTGCGAAACGTCTTGCCGCGCCACGCCCCGTCTTTGAGCAAGTCGGGTGTGAGCTGGGAGATCTCTTCCGAGAGCCCGAGACCGCGCTCGCGAACCGCCTGAGCGAGCGCAACCCCGACATCGGTCAGCGCAAACGTGCGCTCCTTGTCCTCGTCAATGCGGAAAATCCCCTTGGCCTTGCCGCGCTTGGTGAAGTGTTGCTCGACCAACCGATCGGACGCAGTCGCAGGCTCACCCATCACGCGCGAACCCGCGCTGCCAAGGGCTTCGATCTCGCGCTGTAGGGTCTGTAGCTCGCCAAGCTCCGCACCCGGCACCGCTTCCAGCACCCCGCCTTCGACAATCCGAATCGCTCCCAGGCCCTTCAGCGTCCCGACCGCGCCGCTGACTTCATCCAGCTCCAGCCCCCGACCAGATCGCAAGTCGCCGACGGTCAACCGTTGCCCTTCGGAGAGCCACTTGAGCATGCGAAGTTCAGGAATCAGATCAGCAGCGTAACGCTTCCCCGCCTCGGCCAACGCCGCACGACGGGTCACGGTCTCCTGCTCCACGCGGACTGCACCCTTGGTGAGCAACCAGCCCAGCGCCATGGAAAGTTGCGACGCTGCCATCCCACTTCCCTCGCGCAATGCCGCTTCGGGCGACGACGTTCCTTCGCCGAACGCGCGAAACACGCGCGCCTCCAACGGATGGAGACCATCCAAAATCGCCTGATTTTCCGGGGAAAGCATAGGGCGGGATGCTAGCAAAGGGCCTAGGGGAAGTCAACGAAAGCGGATTGAATGCCGGTCTGGCATGTAATAGAATGCCGCCATGTCAGACGACACTCCCCAATCTCCACTCACCGGCCGCCGCTCCAGCAAGTTGGGCGACGAGATGGATCAGTCGAAGATCGACCGTGCGCAAAAGATGACGCCCGAACAACGGTTGCTGCGGGCAATCGAGCTCTCCAATGCCATTTTGAGGATCAAGAGCGAGTGTTCGAAGACGCGCTGAAGGAAATTTCCGGGCGCTTGGAGCGGGCGACACAAGGCGGTCTGCTACGCGCCTACGGTCTCATCGGCGGATTTGCAAGCGCCGTGCATGGTGTTCCGCGTTCGACAGAAGATATCGATTTTGCCGTTGTCCCCACGACCAACGACTCGAAACCACTTGCCGAAATATTAAGAGGTAGCTTTCATCCAGGAGGAACGGACGATCCCCTGCGCGGGGTTTTTCACGTGTCAATTTCAAGCCGCGATGCCCCTGTGCCCGTCCAGCTCATCGTCCTGCCGGTGCGGTGGAACAACGTGATCACAAAAGGCCTCCGCACGTTCCCGGTGCTGGACTCTCAGATTCCCGTGGTCTCGTGGGAGGCACTGGTCTTGTTGAAACTCTATGGAGGTGCACCACAAGACCTTCTCGACGTAGCGACTATTATCCAGGTTCAATGCCCGCCGGCAGAGGCCTGGAACGAGCTTTCAGCGTTGGCCCGATCGGTTGGCCTTTCCGAGACTCTCAACGCGTTCCAGCAGAAATGGCAACAATAGATCTACCTCCTCCTTAATCAAAGCAATGAATCAACCCCGCCCTGCCGACCGTCTGCTTCACACACCGAGTTCTTGATCCATTCCCATGCGTAGTTCACTCCGTATTCCGCTGATCGTCGCGTGCGGTCTGTTCATCGAGAACATGGACAGCACGGTGATCTCGACCGCGCTGCCTGCCATCGCGCGCGACCTTCAGGTTGATCCGATTGCGCTCAAACTCGCGCTGACGTCGTATCTTCTGGGCTTGGCGGTGTTCATTCCGATCAGCGGCTGGGTCGCGGATCGCGTCGGCGCGCAAACCACGTTCGCCACGGCGGTCGGGGTGTTCATGCTCGGCTCAATCTGTTGCGCGGTCAGCGGTTCGCTCGAGGCGTTCGTGGCGTCGCGGTTTCTGCAGGGCGTCGGCGGCGCGATGATGGTGCCGGTCGGTCGGCTGGTGCTGATGCGGTCGACTCCCAAAAGCGAACTGATTCCGACGCTGAACTATCTGGCCATGCCTGCGCTGGTCGGGCCGGTGATCGGACCACCGATCGGCGGATTCATCACCACGTACTTCCATTGGCGGTGGATTTTCCTGATCAATATTCCGATCTGCGTGTTGGGCATTTGGCTCGCGTTGCGGTTCATTCCGAATTTTCGCGAACGCGACCAGCCCCGGTTCGATGGCATCGGCTTCATATTGTCGGGCATCGGCCTGTCTGCGGCCACGCTCGGGCTGGCCACGCTGTGGGAACACATGCTGTCGCCCCGCTCCTCGGCAGTCTGCGTTACCGTCGGCATGGTGGCATTGGCCGCGTACGGCTGGCACGCCGGTCGCACCGAACATCCGCTGCTCGATCTGCGGCTATTCAGGCTCTCGACGTTCCGCGCCGGGGTGATCGGCGGCTCGCTGTTTCGCGCCGGACAAGGCGCGGTGCCGTTTTTGCTTCCCATGATGCTGCAGATCGCGTTCGGCCTCAACCCGCTGCAGTCGGGCCTGCTGACGTTTGCCGCGGCCGTGGGCGCCCTGTTTATGAAAACGCTCACCACCACGATCCTGGGCCGCTGGGGCTTTCGCACCGTGCTCGCGGTGAACGCGATCGCGGCGTCCGTGGTGCTCGCCGCGTGCGGCTTGTTCAGTATTACCACCCCGCACGCGATGATCCTCACCGTGCTTTTGATCGGAGGGTGTTTGCGCTCGCTGCAGTTTACGAGCCTGAATGCGATCAGCTTTGCGGACGTATCGCCTCGCGAGATGAGTCAAGCCACGAGTCTCATGAGTGTCGGACAGCAGTTGTCGATTAGTCTGGGCGTGATGATCGGGGCCTATGCGCTCCAGGGGGCTGCATGGGTTCGGGGAGGAGCGGGGCTTCTGGTCCAGGACTTTCAGATTGCGTTCTTCGTGGTCAGCGCCGTGGCGATGACGTCTGTGTTCTATTTCGTGAGACTCTCGCCTGCGGACGGTGCCGAGATGGCGGGGCGAAAACAGGTGCCGCCAGAGGCCCAGCCTCACGTGGGTCCTCCGGTTTAACATCGTCTGAGGAGCTGCCATGTGCAGCCGTTGCATGAGCGTCTGATGACCTGGTAGCATGCTCCCCCTTGCAGGAGGCCACATGCTCACCTTCTACGGTTATGCCAAGTGCAGCACCTGTGTGAACGCCAAGAAATTTCTCGCCACGCTCGGCCAGAAGATCAAAGAAGTCGACATCACCACATCGCCACCGTCTGCGAATGCGCTACGCGGGTTGATCGCGAAGAGTGGCCGACCGTATACCGACTTTCTGAACCGCAGTGGCCTGCAGTACCGCGCGCTCGAGATGAAAGAGAAGGTGAAGACATTACCGGAGGAGACGATCGTCAAGTTCCTGGCGTCCGAAGGGCGGCTGATCAAGCGGCCGATCGTCACCGACGGGACGCGGGTGACGGTGGGTTTTTCGCCGGAAGTTTTCAAGAAAACCTGGGGGCGGTGAGATGACCCCGCAACACCCCGGGCCGCATGGCATCCACGGCCGCGGCGCGGCGGAGAATCCCAAGAACCGCTTCGAGACCGTCGCGCGTGTGCCCGATACGGTCGATACCGACGACGAATGGCCGCTGCCCGTCACGCAGTTTTTGCCCGACGCCTCCAAGTCCATTATTTCTACCAATGCCAGCCCCGACGTGGGGTTCGATGCCAGCGTCAACCCCTACCGGGGATGCGAGCACGGCTGCGCGTATTGTTATGCGCGGCCCACGCACGAATACCTGGGCTTCTCCGCAGGCTTGGACTTCGAAACCAAGATCATGGTCAAACACGACGCGCCGGACTTGTTGCGGCGGGAACTGTCCAAGCGAAGCTGGACGCCGCGGCTGATCGCGATGAGCGGGGTGACGGACTGCTACCAGCCGATCGAGCGCAAACTGCGGCTCACGCGGCGTTGCCTCGAAGTATTGGCCGCCTTTCGAAATCCCGTCGTCATCGTGACCAAGAACGCGCTGGTGACACGCGACGCCGACGTTTTAGGCGATCTGGCTCAACATCGTGCCGCGGCGGTGGTGCTTTCGATGACGACGCTCGATTCTGATCTTTGCGGCGACCTCGAACCGCGCACCTCGCGTCCCACTAAGCGGCTGGCCGCAATCGCGGCGCTGGCGAAGGCGGGTATTCCCACCGGCGTGAACGTGGCGCCGGTCATTCCCGGTTTGAACGACTCAGAGATCCCCCGCATCGTGCAGGCCGCGGCCGACGCAGGGGCCACATTCGCCGGCCTCGTCCCCTTGCGCCTGCCGTACGCCGTGGCGCCGCTCTTCGAATCATGGCTGGAACAACACCGACCGGGCATGAAAGAGAAGGTCCTACACCGCATCCGCGAGCTACGCGGCGGCAAACTCAACGACCCGAACTTCAACTCGCGCATGGAAGGCCACGGCCCGTTCGCGGATCAAATTCACGCACTCTTCGCCATCGCCTGCAAACGTGCCGGGCTCACCAGCTGGCCGGAGCTGTCTACCGCGGCATTCCGCCGTCCGAGCGCTCAGGCCTCCCTGTTCGACCACTAGATCGAATGCGGGCCCCGGAGCTTCACCGGCGTCGCCTTCCTCCGGACCCGAATATTCAACATTTCCACCAGGACCGAAAACGCCATCGCGAAGTAGATGTAGCCCTTGGGAATATGCATCCCCAATCCGTCGCCGATCAGTGCCACGCCGATCAAGATCAGAAAACTCAGCGCGAGCATCTTGATCGTTGGGTGTCGGTCGATGAACGCGCTGATAGCGCCTGCGAAGAACATCATGAAGACCACGGCGATGATGACCGCGGCGACCATGATGGAGAGCTCACTGGCCATGCCGATCGCCGTGATAATCGAATCCAAAGAAAACACGATGTCCAGGATGGCAATCTGAATGATTACGCTTGCGAACGTAGTGGCTGCGCGGCCTCCGGATACTTCCTCCTCCCCTTCGAGTTTCTCGTGGATCTCCATCGTGCTCTTGGCCAGGAGGAACAGTCCGCCAACAATGAGGATCAAATCTCGTCCCGAGATTTCCTGGTTGAACACCGCAATCGTAAACAGGGGAGCGGTCAATCGCATCATCCAGACCAGCGAGGCCAGCAGCGCCAGGCGGGTGCCCATCGCCAGAGCCAGACCGATCGTGCGGGCTCGAGCCCGTTGGGCTTCCGGGAGCTTGCCCGCCAGGATCGAGATGAAGATGATGTTGTCGATCCCCAGGACGATTTCGAGTGCGGTCAACGTGATGAGCGCAAGCCAGGCGTTGGGGTCGGTGATCAACTCCATGTGGTCACTCCGGGATCAAGGGAAAACAGGACCGCGGGCTCAGCGCAGGCCGAGCACGTCCTGCATGTCGTATAGGCCGGGGGATTTCCCGAACAGCCACTGCGCGGCTCGCAAGGCGCCGCGCGCGAACGTGTCGCGGCTGGAGGCCCGGTGCGTAATCTCCAGGCGCTCGCCGAGGCCGCCGAACAACACAGTGTGGTCGCCCACGATGTCGCCGGCACGGATGGTTTGGATGCCGATCTCGTTGGGCGTGCGCGGGCCGATGTCGCCCTGACGCGTGTACACGCCCACTTCTTCGAGTCGGTGCTTCGTCGCTTCGGCCAGAATCTGTCCCAGGCGCAGCGCGGTCCCGCTCGGCGCGTCTTTTTTGAGGCGATGGTGCGCTTCCACGATCTCGAGGTCGTAGCCGGGACCGAGCGCACGCGCCACGTCCGCCACGATCTTGAACATCACGTTCATGCCGAGGCTCATGTTGGGCGCGAAGACCACCGGAATCTTGGCGGACGCTTCTCGAATCGTCGTCACCGCGTCCGGGGAAAGCCCGGTGGTCCCGATCACGAGCGGTTTCTGACGAGCGACAACCTGCGGGATGAGCGCCAGAGTGGAACTCGGCGCGGAAAAGTCGATGACCACGTCCCCGGCCGACAGCGCGTCCAACGTCGTGTCTCGGATCGCCACGCCGATCGACCCGATCCCGGCTGCTTCGCCGGCATCTTGACCCACGTTCGGGTGTCCTAAACGCTCGACCGCGGCCGCGACCACGAGCCCGGGTGTTTCCGCGGCAAGGGCGACCAGACGCAGGCCCATCTTGCCGCCTGCGCCCATCATGACGAGGCGAATCGGCTTCGTAGCGGAGGGTTTTGACACGAGGGAGACTATATCAGCCCGAACTGAGTCATCACCTGACGCAATTGGGCTTTGGGACCATCGGACATCGTGGTCAGCGGCAGGCGCAGCTCGTCGGCACACCGGCCCATCATGGCCAGCGCGGCTTTGACCGGAATCGGGTTGGTTTCGAGGAACATCGCGTTGGAGAGGGGCAACAGCCGGTAGTGTATCCGCCGGGCGTGATCCCAATCGCCTTTCAGCGCCGCGCTGACCAGTTCAGCGGTCTCGGCCGGCGCCACATTGGCCGTGACCGAGATCACCCCTTTGCCGCCGACCGCCAACAACGGCAAGGTCAGCGCGTCGTCGCCGGAGAGCACGGTAAACCGCTCGCCGCACGCCGCGACGATGTCACTCATCTGCGCCAGATTGCCCGAGGCTTCCTTGATCCCGACGATGTTGGTGATCGTGGCGAGGCGCGCGACGGTCTGCGGCGTCATGTTCACCACCGACCGGCCCGGGATGTTATAGAGCACGAGCGGAAGGTCGACCGCGCGCGCGATGGCCTCGAAATGCTGGAACAAGCCTTCCTGCGTGGGTTTGTTGTAGTACGGGGTGACCAGCAGCGCCGCGTCCACCCCTGCGGATTTGGCGTGTTTGGTCAGCCGGATCGCCTCGTGTGTCGCGTTGGAGCCGGTCCCGGCAATGACCGGCACGCGGCGGCGCGCGACTTCCACGGTCAACGCGATGACGCGGTCGTGCTCCTCGTGCGTGAGCGTGGCCGACTCGCCCGTGCTCCCGCACGGCACGATCCCGTTGGTCCCGCGCTCGATCTGCCACTCGATAAGGTCGCCGAACGCTTTCTCATCGACCTTGCCGTTCCTGAACGGCGTAACGATGGCAACGTATGAACCGCTAAACATGGCTAGTCCTTTTGTGCCGAGGTTACTCCGCGATGTCTAGCGGAGGAGCCTGTTCAGGATGGCGTCAGATGCCAGGCGCCGCGAGCACCGGAGCGCAGCGTACTGAGTCGTACGTGAGCACCGGATGCACAGCGGCAACGCAGCAGATGACCCATCATGGACAGGCTCACAGGAACGCCTCCGGGGTGAGCGCTCCTTCGTACACCAACCGGGCTTCGCCCGTCAATGTGACGGATGTGACGCGCTGTTCCTCCAGCGTAAAGCTGACGCTCAACGGTGGTCCTCCCCGCGTCTTGAGCGTGACTGGCGACGTCACCTTGCCGAGCAGGCCCGCCAGCACCGCGGCGGCCACAGCGCCCGTCCCGCAGGCAAGGGTCTCGCCCTCGACCCCGCGTTCGTAGGTGCGGATCGTCAGCTTGCGGGGGCCGTCGATTTTCACGAAGTTCGCGTTCGTGCCGCCGGGCGCAAACATCCGGTGGTAGCGGATGGCCTGCCCCGTATTGTGGACATCGACCGTTTCCAGGTCGTCGACGAACACCACCGTGTGCGGCACACCCGTGTTCAAAAAATGCGCTCCAAATAATTTCACGCCGAGGTCAACCGCGAAGTTGAGCCGGAGGCCTGTGGGCAGCGGCAACTCGACGGTCACGCTCTTCGCACCGACGTCGGCGTGGATCAGGCCCGCCAGCGTCTCGAACGCCATACGTTTGGGCGCGATCTTCCGCATGAGGGCGAACCGCGCGGCGCAACGGCTGCCGTTGCCGCACATGTCGGCCTCTCCGCCGTCCGCGTTGAAGTAGTGCCAGCGAAAATCCGCAGCACGGGACTTCTGGATGAAGATCACGCCGTCGGCGCCGACCGATAACCCGCGCCGGCACACGGCTTTGACGAACGCGGGCATCTTGCGACGCGGGACGAGGTCCTTCCGGTTGTCGATGATGACGAAATCGTTCCCGCTGCCGGACATCTTCGCGAACGGGATATTCCTGGATCGAGCCATTTCTAGAAGTCCGTCTGATGATTCGGCAATTGGAGCCTGTTCAGGAGTGCGCCAGATGCCCGACGACGCGAGCACCGGACCGGAGCGTACGTGGTGGGTACGTGAGGACCGGAAGCGCAGCGCCAACGCAGCAGATGGTCACTCATGGACAGGCTGCTGCGGGGCGGGTTTGGGGCCGTGTTCGGTAATAAACGTCATGAGCGCTTCGGCTTCCGGTTTGGTGACGATCTGATCGGCCAGGATGTTCTTGATCCCCTGGCTCAACCCGTACAACGCCTCGTCCCGGACCTCGTGGCGACGGGCCGCGTCGTAGAAATTGATCAACGATTGTCTGATGTGCTCGACTTCCTCGACCGTGTATTCGGGCGGCAGGCCGCGCACCAGCGCCTTCTCGATCACGAACTTCTGCCACGTAAAGATGAAGAAGTTCTTGCCCTGAAAGAACAGGAAAGCGAGACCCAGAATTAGGATCCCCGACACGATGATCAGGGTGAGAAAAAACCCTCGGCCTTTGCATTCGCCACGCTTGGCGGGGACGGTCGTTTCAGCAGCCAACGCCATCAGCCCACGTGCCTGTCCATGAATGGTCATCTGCGGCGTTGCCGCTGCGCGTCTGGTCCTCACGTACAAACGCAGTACGCTCCGGTCCAGTGCTCGCGGCGCCTTGCATCTGACGCATTCCTGAACAGGCTCCTCCGTTAGATAGTATGCCGGGCATACTGCTACTACCCTTTCACAAACGCCGGGATCGTTTCGCCGCGGACCAGGTCCCGATAGGTCTCGCGTTCGCGGGTGACCGCGAAACGGTTGCCCTTGACCATGATCTCGGGAATCATCGGCCGCGAATTGTACCGCGACGCCATCGCGAACCCGTACGCGCCCGCGCTCATGACGGCCAGCAGCTCGCCCGGTTCCACCCGGGGCAGCTCGCGATCTTGGGCCAGAAAGTCGCCGGACTCGCAGATCGGGCCCACCACGTCCACTACGCGCGGCGCCCGCTCCACCCGCTTGACCGGGCGGATCTCGTGGTAGGCCTCGTACAGGCTGGGTCGAATCAAATCGCTCATGCCCGCGTCCACCACCACGAAGTTTTTCTCCGCGCCGTCTTTGAGGTACAACACCTTGGTCACCAGGATGCCCGCATTGCCCACCAGCACCCGCCCCGGCTCGAGGATCACCGTGAGATTACGCCCCCGCAACAGCGGCAACACCGCGTCGGCGAGTTGTCGTGGCGACGGAGGCGTCTCGTCTCGATAGGGGATACCCAGTCCGCCGCCCATGTCCAAGTAACGAATCGCGACACCGCGGCTTTTGAGTACGTCGACCAGCTCCAACACGCGCGCGAGAGCCTCCACGAACGGCTGCACCTGAGTGAGCTGCGACCCAATGTGGTGGTGAACGCCCACGACCTCCACGCCCTTGAGCGTCGTCGCCTGCTTATAGTGATCGAGGGCCTGGTCGATCGCAATGCCGAACTTGGACTTTTTGAGCCCCGTGGAGATGTACGGGTGCGTCTGAGGGTCGATGTGAGGGTTCACGCGCAAGGAGATCCGCGCCCGCGTCTTGAGCTTGCGCGCCACCTCGTCGATAACGGCCAACTCCTGAGCCGACTCCGCGTTGAACAGCAGGATCTTAGCCTTGAGGGCCTCGGCGATCTCCTCGCGGGTCTTACCCACGCCCGCGAACACGATCTTGTCTCGAGGCACGCCCGCCTTCAGCGCGCGGTAGAGTTCCCCGCCCGACACGATATCCGCGCCGCCGCCCAACGAGGCGAACAATCGCAGGATCGCCAGATTGGAGTTGGCCTTCATGGCGAACGCGGTGACGTGCGGGATCGACGCGAACGCGCCGTCCACCGCCTGAAAGTGCGCGGTCAGCGTCTTGTGACTATAGAGGTAAAACGGGGTGCCGACCGCCTTGGCAATCTTGGCCACCGGCACTTGCTCGCAATACAACTCGCCCTTCACGTCCTGAAAGTCATGCATGTGACTCTGCTCGTATCCGTTGGTGTTGAAGCCTGTTCAGGAAGGCGTCAGATGCCCCCTTCGGGGACTTCCGGCATTTCGACCATCAAAGGTCGGTCGCCAGGCGCCGCGAGAACCGGCCCGCAGCGTACTGGGTCGTACGTGAGCAGCGGATGCGCAGCGGCAACGCCGCAGATGACCCTTCATGGACAGGCGCGCCTTACCCGATGGTTTCGTCGCTCCAAAGCGTCGTCTGTGGTGTCATCCGATCCAACGCCGCCTGGAACGCGGTCTTGAGATTGATGAACTTCACGGACGCGTTGGCCTTGAGCGCCTTCAAGTACTCGCCGTCCAGCAGGGCGTGCACCGCCTGCGGAGTGGCGTGTCGCACGTTCTCGAAGTTGATGACGATGTCCAACTTCTTGGCCTGGCTCACCGCGTCCAAGAGACGTTTTCTGAGTTCCTTGGCGCCCAACTCGTCCAGCGTGCCGACGAGATCCAGGTGCAATGCCGCCCGCAAGGGAGCGGTCGCCGCCTCGGCTGTCCGCGCGATGTCGCCTTTCTTGACCTGAATGTGCAGGAAGCGGTCGATCTGCTGCGCGGCGTCGGCCGCCTTTTCTCTCAACGCGTTCAGCGCGTTCGGAATCAGATTTTCCGTGGCCAGCGACGGCAGTTTCACGTGGAGGTCCTGGATCACCTGCGACAACGGCGAGAGGCTCCCCTTCGGAGCGGTCCGCTTGACCAGGTGACGAAACGCGACGTTCATGGCCGCGCGCGCGACGAACCGCTGGGGCGTCGGGAGCATCCGCCGCGCAATGGACGTCCACGAGAAGAACTTGTGATTGGCCCAGAAAAAGCCTTCCTGCAGCGTCTCGGGGCTCATCCGTTTGGGCCAGAACACCACGTTTTTTCCGTCGTACTTGGACCAGTCTAAATCGAAGATCCGCCCTTCGCTCTTCATCCGATCGAACAACGCGGTGCCGGGCAGCGGCGTCAGAATGTTGAAGTAGGCCAACTCCATCCGGTTGCGGACCAGGAACTCCACGGTCCGATCGAAGACGGACTCATCGTCGTGATCGAATCCGAAGATGATGCCGGGGTTGAGCATGATCCCGTGATCGTGAAAACACTCGATCTCCCGCACGTACTGCGCAATCCGGTTGAACGGTTTGTTGGTCTCTTCGATGCTCTCTTCGATGATCGACTCCATGCCCACGAACATGGACACACATCCGCTCTCCGCCGCGAGTTTCACCATCTCGGGTTCGTCGCCCAAAAACAGCGTGCACTGCGCGCCCCACTTAATCTTGAGCGGGATCAGCGCCGTCCACAGTTCCTTGCAATACGCCCGGCTGGAATTGTGCAGATCGTCGACGAACGCGAAGATGGTGCCGTCTTCGATTCCCGACAGCAAGTTGAACGAGGCCAGGAACCGATGGCTGTACGGGCCCGACGTCATCTTGTCCACGATCAGGCCGCGACGACGGTCCTTGATCCGCTGGATCTCCGCCACCACATGCGACACCGGCCTCCGCCGCGACGTCTTTCCGTTGTACGGCGACACGCTGCAGAACTCGCAATCGAAATGACACCCTCTGGTGGTCTGGATACACGAGGTGGTCATATATTCCTCGTGCCTCAGCAGGTCCACGCGCGGGAGCCGGTAGTCGTCGAGGCTGGGGAATTCCGCCATTTGGTACTTCCGCTGCATCAGGCCGGCTTCGAAGTCTTTGACCACCTGCGGCCAAATCGCCTCTGATTCGCCGATAAGGATCGTGTCCGCGTGTTCAAGCGCCTCGTCGGGGCAGTAGCTGACGTGTGTCCCGCCGATCACGGTTTTGATGCCGCGAGCACGAAACCGATGGGCGATTTGATACGCGCGCGGCGCATAACACGTCATTTGCGCGGACACGCCGACGAGATCGACATCCATCGAGAAATCGACTTGATCCACCGCCTCGTCGATGAAGGTGATGTCCCAGGTGTCGGGCGTGTAGGCGGCGATCACGGGCAGCGACAGCTTGGGGAACCAGAGCGCGCGGCGCTCACCCGCGGTAAAGCGGTATGGGCTGTCCTCCGGGTAGGGCTCGACCAGCAGCAAACGGCGCTTGCGCGAATGTACGCTGACCTTGGACCGCGTGTCCGCTGTTTCGATAAGAGTTGATGACGCCATACGTCCTCCTTGCGTCCGTCCGTTGACGCTACCCTAGCAACCCCTCACGGGATCTGGCGACTCGTTGGGTCCGGCTCTGAAGGAGGGCCGGACTGCGAAGACTGCTTCGCCGGCTTCGACACGTCTTCCGGCGCGATCGGATCACCCTTACGGCCACAACTCGTGGAAGATGCTAGCAAAATACTCACGAACAATGCAAGCCAGAGCCTCACGATCCCCGCCGGCTCCCCTTCTCAAGCTCCTTCAGGCGTTGGCGCACAGCCTCGGGGGCGGTGCCGCCGATCTGAGACTTGCGCGCCACCGCGGCCTGCGGGGTGAGGCGCGCGATCACGTCGGCATCGATCAGCGGCGAAAACCGCCGGTACTCGTCGATCGACAATCCGGTCAGCGGCTTCTTGGCGTCCAGGCAATGCCGGACCAGCTTGCCCACCACTTCGTGCGCCTCGCGAAACGGGAGACCTTTGAGCGCTAACGCGTCGGCCAACTCGGTCGCGAGCAGGAACGTGTCCGAGGCCGCCGCAGCCATCACCTCCGCCTTCACCGTGATCCCGGGGATCATCTCGCCCGTGATCGACAAACACGCCTTGACCGTCTCCACCGCATCGAACAGCGGCTCTTTGTCTTCCTGCAGGTCTTTGTTGTACGCGAGCGGCAGGGCTTTGACCGTGGTCAGCAATGCCATGAGTGAGCCGTACACGCGTCCGGTCTTGCCGCGCAGCAGCTCGGGCACGTCCGGGTTCTTCTTTTGCGGCATCATGCTGCTGCCCGTGCAAAACCCGTCCGGCAACTCGATGAACCCGAACTCGCTCGTGGACCACAACACCAATTCTTCGGCCAAACGCGAGAGATGGGTCATGATCAACGCGCACGCGGCCAGCGTCTCGATCACGAAATCCCGGTCGCTCACCGAATCGAGGCTGTTCCGGGTCACGATCGGAAAGTCCAGGTACTCGGCCACCAACTCGCGGTTGATGGGGTAGTTGGTCCCGGCCAGCGCGCCCGCGCCCAACGGCATGCGGTTGACGCGGTTTCGCGCATCCCGCAGCCGCTCCGCGTCGCGGTTGAACATTTCATGATAGGCCAGCCAGTGGTGGGCCAGGAGCACGGGTTGCGCGCGCTGCAGGTGCGTGTAGCCGGGCAGGATCACGTCGATGTGCCGCGATGCGGCCTCGGCCAGCGCCTGTTGGACCCCGCGGAGCAGATCGAGCAGACCGTCGATCTCCTCGCGCACATAGAGACGCATGTCCAGCGCGATCTGATCGTTACGCGAGCGCCCGGTGTGCAGCTTGCCCGCCACCGGCCCGATGCGCTCGGCCAACGCCCGCTCCACATTCATATGGATGTCTTCGTGCTGGATCAAAAACGCAAACTTCCCGGCCGCAATATCCGCTTCGATCGCCTTGAGCCCGTTGACGATCTGATCCCGCTCCGCAGGCGTGATTAATTTGGCCTCGGCCAGGGCTCTGCAATGCGCGATACTGCCCGCGATGTCGTGGCGGTACAGCCGCCAATCGAACGGAATCGACGCGGTGAAGGTCTCAACAGTGGATTTGGTGGGCTCGGTAAACCGTCCGCCCCAGGGTTTATCCATTTCCTCTATCCCTCGTATCCTTGAGGTGCGGTCCATCCTAGGGTCGAAGGCATGGCACTGTCAACGAGGAACACCCGGGGAGATTGAGCGGCGCACCGTGCCGCCCTCGAGTCGCTCGATGGCAGCCAGCGCTTGTTGCCGAAGCGCGGACCCCGCGATACTCGACGGGTCGTTGGCCGCGACCGCACGATAGTGGCTGAGTGCCCGGGGCCGGTCGCCGAGCTGTTCGGCCGTTCGACCCAGGTTGAAATGGCTGGGCGCGTGTTGTGGATCACGGACCAGGGTCTGTTCATACGCTGCCGCAGCATCCGTCCAACGAGCGTAGCGCGCGTGCATGAGGCCGATACGAAACGCGAGATCCACGTCGCGCGGCAGACTCGCGGCGGCTTGAGCGTAGGCGTTCGTCGCGGCCGTGGCATCACCCAGTCCGTCCAGCGCCACGCCGAGGTTGAACCGCGCCTGCGCGTCAGCGGGGTAGCGCGAGAGAACAGCCTCATAAGACTCTCGTGCTTCGCCCCACTGTTCCACACGCACGAGCACCGCGCCCAACGCCATCCACGCGTCGTGATCTCCGGGATTCACGGCCAGCGCCTCACGGTAGCGGTTGGCTGCGTCGTCGTATCGCTGCTCCCGTTCCGCGGCCCGGGCCAACCCCTTGAGCGCGATCACTTGACCCGGACTCTGGGCCAGCGCTTGGTCGTAGGCGCGCGTGGCGGCATCCCATGCTCTGGTGCGCTCGTAGACCAGACCCAATTCCAGGAAGATCGCCGGCGAGCGCGGGCTGAGGGCCAGGGCGGCGTGGAGTTCTTGGATCGCTCGCTCGGTGTCGCCGGCCTCGGCATAGACCAGTCCCAAATTCTTGTGCGCGTCGGGCGACCCGGGAACCAGCTTGAGCATGGCTTGGAAGTCGCGCTCCGCGTCATCGAGTCGGCCGGCGTTGAGGGACAACAGGCCGCGGGCATTGAGCGCCACCACGCTGTCGGGATATTTCGCCAACACGTCCTCCCACAACCGCGCCTCATCGACCCACACCGCACTGCGCGCGACGTCGGCGCGGATCATGGCGATCACCACAATCGCGCCGATCACGGCGGCCACCGCGCGAGGCGCCGAGCCCGACCAAACGCGTAAACCCGCCGCGATCAGCCCGCCGGTCGCCCACGTAAGCCCGATACCCGCGAGATACACCCGATGGTCCTGATATAAGGTGACCCGGCTGACCGTCGGCAAGGCGACCAGCGGCAACAACGCGAACCAGCTCCAGACCAGGCACCAACCGATTCGACGGTCGTAGCGAAACACCGCGATCGTTGCGACCACGGCTCCCCCTAGCCCGGCCAACAACCACGCAGCCTCGCCGGCCCCGATGGTCCATTTCCAGCCGTGATCCACAGCCAATCCCATCGGCCACAGCCAGTGGCCAAACGAACTCAGCACGATCTTCACGGCAAACAACGCGGTTTGGATCGAGAACCCGCTTGCGGCCACCGGTGCGTGTCCCATCACAATCGACCGCACGATCAAAAAAGCCGCGGTGATTGCCCAGAACGGGAGGGACCTCATCAAGCTCGTTCGCCATGGAGTTCGATCGCCAAACCGCGCGCGATCCCACGCAAGGATCAAGAGCGGAAGAACGGCGGCGGCTTCTTTGGTTCCCAGCGCCAACAATCCGGCGACGAGCGCGCCCCCGAACCAGACCCTGGATGCACCGCGGGTCGGTCGACCGCGAACCGCCGCGTCGTACGCCCAGACCGAGGCAAGAATCATCACGGTGGCCAGGGACGACGACCGTGCCGAGATGTAGTTGACCGCCTCGGCATTGATCGGATGCAGGGCCACAACCACACTCGCCGCCATCGCCGCGACCCCTGTGCTCCACAACCGACGGGCCAACAGATACACCAACACTATGGCGACCAGATGAAGGAGCAGATTCGTGCGGTGATACCCGACCGCGGGGTTGGACCACAGGGCGTAATCCAGTGCGTAACTCGCCACCAGAACCGGGCGATAGCCCGGGAGTTCCCGCAGCGCACTCACCGCGTCGGGGGTCAACACCCAGCGGTGGGCCAACGCGAGTGAGGTGATCGACGGGTTGCTCGCAACGGCCTGCACATCGTCCAGCACGTATCCGTTGGCCGTCACCCCGCGATAGGTCACCGCCGTGATCAGCAGGACCACGCCGAGGGCGAGGCCCCGGAGGAGCTGTCCCGTACGCGAGATGGGGAGGAGAGAAGGGATGTGCCCTCGCCGAGGGCTGTGACTACTTCCGGCGCGCGCGACTGCCGACTTTCAGCCGCAACGCATTGAGGCGGATAAACCCGGCCGCGTCCTTCTGGTCGTACACACTTTCTTCCTCGAACGTGGCGAGGTCGTGCTGGTAGAGCGATACCGGCGATTTGCGGCCCGCGACCGTGATCGATCCCTTGTACACCTTGAGGCGGGCCACGCCCGTGACGTTCAGCTGTGCCTGGTCCATCGCAGCCTGTAGCATCCGCCGCTCGGGAGAAAACCAGTAGCCGTAGTAGACCAGCTCGGCGTACCGGGGGATCAGCGCCTCGCGCTGGTGCAGCACTTCACGGTCCAGCGTGAGTGACTCCACCGCGCGGTGCGCTGCGTGCAGAATCGTGCCGCCGGGCGTTTCGTACACGCCGCGGGACTTCATGCCCACGTAGCGGTTCTCGACCAGATCCACGCGGCCGATGCCGTGACGACCGCCGATCCCATTGAGCGCAGCCAGCAGCTTCGCGGGCGAAAGCCTTCGCCCGTTGAGGGCCACGGGATCGCCGCCTTGATAGTCCACTTCCACGTATTCGGCCGAGGCTGGAGCGCGCTGCGGATCAACCGTCATCGTAAACATCTCGCCGGGCGGCTCCGACCACGGGTCTTCCAGGATCCCGCCCTCGTAACTGGTATGAAACAGATTCTTGTCCACGCTATAGGGTTTGGCCTTGGTGGCCGTGACCGGGATGTCGTGTTTCTCCGCGTAGTCGATGAGATCCTGGCGTGAGCGAAACGGCCATTCGCGCCACGGCGCCACGATACGAATCTTGGGGTCGATGGTGTGATACGCCAGTTCGAAGCGGACCTGATCGTTCCCCTTGCCCGTGGCCCCGTGGCCCACCGCATCGGCCTTCTCCTTCGCGGCCACGGCCATCTGCGCCTGGGCGATCAAGGGCCGCGCGATCGAGGTGCCGAGCAAGTACGACCCCTCATACACCGCGTTCGCTCGCAGCATGGGGAACACGAAGTCGGTGACGAACGTTTCGCGCAGGTCCTGCACCACCGCCTTGTTCGCGCCCGTGGCCAGGGCTTTCGCCTTCACGGCTTGCAGGTCTTCGCCCTGCCCGAGGTCCGCGCAGAACGCGATCACCTCGCAGCCGTAACGCTCTTTGATCCATTCGATCGCCACGGACGTATCGAGCCCGCCGGAGTAGGCAAGGACTAACTTCCGAATGGGCGAGGGGGATTCTCTCTTGCTCTTTCTGACATCAATCTTCCTATCTGCTTTCACCTCCTCACCCCCTCCCCCATTCACCCCGTCGCCTTTTCACTTCCCATCACCGACCAGCATTTCCAAAATCGCCTTTTGGATATGCAACCGGTTCTCCGCTTGATCGAAAATCACCGACCGCGGTCCCTCCATCACCTCATCCGTGATCTCTTCACCGCGGTGTGCGGGCAGACAGTGCATCACGATGGCGTCGGGCTTGGCGAGCCGCACCAGGTCGGCGTTGATTTGGTACGGACGGAACACGTTAACCCGGGTGGATGTCTCGGCCTCCTGCCCCATGCTGGTCCAGACGTCGGTGTAGAGCACGTCCGCGCCGGTCGCCGCCTTGCGGGGGTCCTCACCGATCCACACCGCGCCGCCCGTTTTCCCGGCTTGGATCTCGGCCCACTTCGCGATCTCCGCATCGGGGGCGTACCCGGCCGGCGCCGCGATCCGACACGTCATCCCCATCATGGCGCAGCCTTCGAGCAGCGAGTGCGCGACGTTGTTGCCGTCGCCGACGTACGCCACGACGAGCCCGGCGAGGCGCCTCTTGTTCTCATCGATCGTCAGCAGGTCGGCGAGAATCTGGCAGGGATGGTGCGAATCGGTCAAGCCGTTGATCACGGGAATCGTGGCATAACGCGCCCACTCCTCCAAGCGGTCCTGGCCGAAGGTGCGGATCACCAACGCGTCGAGGTAGCGCGACAAGACGCGGGCGGTGTCGGCGATGGTCTCCCCGCGTCCGAGTTGGATTTCCTGCGCGGGCAGGAACACGGGATGGCCCGCCAGCTGCGCGATCGCGACTTCGAACGACACCCGCGTGCGGGTCGAGGCCTTTTCGAAAAACAAACCGATACTCTTGCCCGCCAGCGCCCGCGAGGCGGCTCGCGTCTTGGCACGGTCGAGCAGAGTCCGGATTTCGCTCGGTGAGAGGCTCCGGAGCGCCAACAGGTCGCGCTCAGCCATGGGTCGCGGACGCTCCCAACGCGGCGTCGATCACGTCCACCGCCTGATCAACCTCCTCCTGCGTGACGATCAGCGGCGGAACCAGCCTGATCACGGTGTCCGCGGTCGGAATCACCAACAGTCCCCGCTCAAAACACGTCATCGCCACCGGACGCGCCGGGACCGACAACGCGAGTCCCACCAACAGGCCGAGGCCACGAACCTCGGTGATGGCGGCGCGGCGCGGTGCGAGGGATTTGAGGCCGCTGACCAGGCGCTCGCCCATGCGCCGGCAATGTTCCAGCAGGTAGCCGTCCTCCAACAGGGTTTCCAACGTGGCGAGCGCCGCCGAGCAGGCAAACGGGTTGCCGCCCTGCGTGGAGCCGTGCGCGCCCGGGGTAAACGCCGCCGCCACGCGGTCGGTGGCCAGCATGGCGCCGATCGATACGCCGTTGCCCAACCCCTTCGCCAGCGTGAGGATGTCGGGTGTGATCCCCGCATGTTCGTAGGCGAAGAGTTTGCCCGTCCGGCCCAAGCCGGTTTGCACCTCGTCGAGGATCAGCAGCAGGCCTCGCTGGTCGCACACCTTCCGGAGACCGGGCAAATAGTCGGGGCGCGGAACCCGCACCCCGGCCTCGCCTTGCGCCGGCTCGACCATGACGGCCACGGTCTTGTCGGTAATGGCCTTTTCCACCGCGCCGAGATCGTCGTACGGCACCCACACAAAGCCGGGGAGCAACGGCTCGAAACCGGCGTGGAGCTTGGGCTGTCCCGACGCACTGATCGTGCCCATGGTGCGACCATGGAAAGCGCCCAGCGCGGTGATGATCTCGTAGCGATCCGGGTCACCGGAGGTTCGTGCAAACTTGCGTGCCAACTTGATCGCCGCTTCGTTCGCCTCGGCCCCGCTGTTGCAGAAAAACACCTTGTCCGCAAACGAATGGTCCACCAGCGCCTTGGCCAGGCGGATCTGCGGTTCGTTGTAATACAGGTTGGAGGTGTGGAGCAGGCGTTGGGCCTGTTTCTGCAGTGCCACGGTCACATGCGGGTGACAATGCCCTAAATTGGTGACCGCCACCCCGGCGCCGAAATCCAGGTATTCGCGCCCGCTCTGGTCGTACACACGCGTGCCTCGCCCCTTGACCAACACCACGGGAAACCGCACGTGCGCATACGTCGCCATCAAGTAGCGCTGCGCGTCGTCGATCCACTCGTCCGCTGCCATGATCCGCGTCACACCCCTCAGGGATAACCGGTCCCCGTCCGTGCGGTCGTTGTACCACACCGGGTTCCGCGGGTGCAACCGGCCGGCGCAGCTCGTTCGCGGCGCAACACCCTCGCTAAAGCCCGAAAATCCTTGACATCCCCCGGGCAACGCTGTACATTGTCCGCGCCTGCCGGAGGGCGGCTGAGTGGCCGCGAAAATCCTTTTAATGGATAGCAACGTCCGACTGCTGAGTGCCGCGTCGGAACGTCTGAGTCACCTCGGTTACGAAGTGACGACCGCGACCCGTGTCCACGACGCGGTGCTCAAGGGCATTGTCGTCCCGCCCGATGTGTTGGTGTGCGACGTCATGATGCCGGAACTCAACGGCTGGGAGGTCAAGCGGTTGGTCGCGCATATCCCCTCGCTGGCTGAAACTCCCGTGCTGTTCCTGAGTGCGCACCACGCGTTACCGCTCGAATTCTTCGACCCGTCGGTGGGACTGGTCGACTCGCTGAAAAAAACCGCATCCGCCGACGCACTCGCGCCGGCGGTCGCCTCGCTGCTCGCGCGCCAGGTCGCACGCACGCGACTCATGGCCCATCCGCTGCGGGGACCGCTGCCGATCACCGACGCCTCGCTCCTCGATCTGTGTCATGTGTTGGCCCGCCGATCGGCCCACGGCGTGTTGCGGCTCGCCACTCCGCTGGGGACGGCGGAATGGATCTGGTCGAACGGCGCCTTGGTCGACGCCACCACGGACGGGCTGCAGGGGAATGAGGCGGTGTACACGGCCTTTGCCGCGCCGCTGACCGATCTGAGCGCCACGATGGATCCTCCGCCCACGGTGCCCGCGCCGCACCGCGTAACCAAACCCCTTCCGGACTTGTTGGCCGAGGCGGCGAGGCGCAGCCGAGCGGTCGGCGACGCGGACCGGTCTCAACCCGATGCCCCGCTGCCGATGGAAACCGAAGAAGACTTTCTGGCACGCCTCGCTGCGACCGGCGTCATCCGGCTAATCCCCGTCTCAACCCGGTGAAGCGACTGGTGCTGATCGGGGGCGGCCAGGAGGGCCTGGAGACGCTCGCCGCCGCCGTCCGCCAGGCGCGAACCACGGTGGCGCTGATCGTTGATCCCGACCCCGGAGCGCTGGTGTTTCGACTCGAGGCCTACGGGTACGAATTCGGCGACCACGCGCGGATTCCGGTCGCCCATACGATCGACGCCATTCGGGAGGTACCCGCGGTCGACTTGGCGGTGGACGCCACATCGGTCCGGTCCATTCGTCGGGCGGTGGCGCACGTCGCGCCCGGGGTGGACGTGATCGGCGCAGCCTCGGCGCATTACCTGTGGGAACTCGCCGATCTGCCGCCCAACGAGCGCGCGGCGCACAGCCTCAAACGATTCAAGCCGATTGCCGATCAAGTCGACCTGTCGACCCCCGGGGAACTCGCCTACCTGATCGCCGAGTCGGCTCGTCTGGTCGCCGGCGCGGACGCCGTACGGGTGTACCGCTGGGACGACACGCGCCAGCGCTTGGTCCCCCTGGGCGCGTGGGGTAGTCCGCCCGGGGTCTCACCGCTGGCCGTCCGCGCAGCGCGTGAACGCCGCGTGATCGCGGCGGCGACCGGCGACCCCTCCGCCACGTGGCTCTTGGAAGATGAAGGAGCCGCGGCGGCGCTCGCGGCCCCGATGACGAGCGAAGACGACGTCCTGAGCGTGGTTGAACTGTGGCGGGCGGAAGGCCGCGGTCCGTTCCCGCCGGAGACCGCGGGTTGGCTCACCGACTTCGGGCACTCGGCGGTCCGCGCGTTCAAGAAACTCCGCACGTTGCGCGAGGTGCGCGAACTGGCGCAGGGTGAGGCGACGCGACGCGACCTCAAGGGATTCCTCGCCGCCGAGGGACCCATTCGCCATCGACTGCAGCGCGGAGTGGAGTCCCTGGCGGCGATTCTCCAGGCCAGCGCCGTGCATTTGTACGTTCGGGCTCCTCAGACCGGCGAAATTCTGCTCCAAGCGTCCACGTCGTTGCGGCTGGACCAGTCGGGCTCCGCGCGTATCCCATGGGGCGTCGGTCTGGTCGGAGAAGTCGCCAAGTTCAACCGGCCGGCGGTCATGAGGGAACACCTGGAAGAGGCATCAAGCGGCGCGGGGCGGTCGCTGATCGCCGCACCGCTTTCGGTGGGGAAAGAGGCGGTCGGGGTGCTGGTGGTCGAGGCGCCGCCGGCCGTCGAAGTCACGACCCGGTTGACCACGCTCCTGGCCGAGGCAGGCGAGATCCTCGGGGCATCGATTGCCAGCGACGTGGAACGCCACAAGATGTCGCAGAAGGTGGTCAAGCTGTCCGCGGTCAACGAAGAGGGTCTGCAGCTGCTCTCCTTGACCGACCGCGACAAAGTGTTGCTCACGGCCACGGCGTCGACCGCGATGATTCTGGACGCCGAGGCCGTGGTCCTGCGCATCCGGGAACGGCGCGGAGAGCGCCTGCTGGTGGGCAGCACGTATGGCTTGCACCGCGACGAGATCGACGCGGCGCTCGTGCGCATCGATCAGGCGGTGGCGGCGCGGGTGGCCGAGTCTCGGGCGTTCCTGCGCAGCGACCGCCTGGACGCGTTCGGCGTCGAGTTGCCCGCCGTGTTTCCGTACCGCACCGTGATGGCGGGTCCGCTGTTCGCCGGCGACCGTCTCGTGGGCACGGTCTCGGCGTACAATAAGGTGTTGTATCACTCGTTCGCCTGCGGCGCATTCGACCACGACGATCAAGAGATTCTCGAGAAATTTTCCTTCTACATGGGGCGGGCGTTGGTCCAGGCCCAGGAATTCCGCGAGCGCCAGGCACTGATTACGATCGACGAGGTCACCGGACTGCGTAACCGACGCTACCTTGATCTGCGGCTGCCAGAAGAGATCCGACGCGCCGAGCGCTACCAACGCAAGGTGTCGCTGCTGATCATGGAGGTTGCCGACTTTACCGAACTGAGCCGCGCGTTCACCGCCCAGGGTCGGGACGAACTGCTGCGGGCGCTGGCGGGCATGGTCCGCGAGACGTTCCGTAACGTGGATATTCTGGCGCGTCTGGAAGACGCTCGGTTCGCGATCGTGATGCCCGACACCGGAGACGCGATGCGGGACGTCCTGGACCGACTGCTGCAGGCCGTGGACACATTCCGCTTGCGCGGCAGCGACGGACAGGCCCTCGAAGTGACGCTCTCGGTCGGCACCTGTACGTACCCGGCCGAGGCGGCGAGCGTCCAGGAGCTCCTCGAACGCGCGGCGCAGTTGCGACCGCTGGAATAGGCCATGGCGTCCACGCCCCCGACCACCGACTTGCAAGAACTGCTGACCGCGCTGGAGGAACGGGTGCGGCGCGCCGCGCAGGCTATCCACCGTTTGAAGGCGGACAATGTTCGGCTCACTCGCGATCTCGCGTCGTCGACCGCGCGCGCGGCCGACTGGCAGCAACGGTGTGTCGCGTGGGAGCGGGAACGCACCTCGCTGGAGACCCGCCTGGAGCGCCTGCTCAGCGAAATAGACCACCTTGCCAACGCGCACGAAGGAGCGGAGCCATCCCATGACCTCGCAGACCGTCAACGTTGAAATTTTCGGAGAGCGATACGTCCTCAAAGGCGATGCCGATCCGGAGTACGTGAAGCGACTTGCGGGCGTGGTCGACCGCAAGATCCGCGAAGCGGCCGGCCAACTCCCGGGCACCCCGCTCGGCAAACTCGCCATCCTCGCGGCCGTGAACCTGGCCCATGACTACGTCACACTCCTCGAGGAAGCGTCCAAGAAGGACTCCGCGATCGCCCATGCGTCGAGACGCACCAAAGATTTGATCGACAGCATCGAAGAACAATTCGAAGATCTTGATCTCCCGTTGTGATCGACGTTGCTTGAATTCCCACCGACCTTTTGCTAAGCTGACCACGAGTGCCCCTGCTGTGTGCGCGAGTCGGCGGGATGTTTGTGCCAACAGTTGTGAAACGGGAGCCTTCCACGTAGAGATGGTGTGCACGCCTCGCTGAGCGGGGAAGCCTAAAATCTCTCGGAGGCGCCCACTTGGAGCCCTAAGGCTTCAAACGATTCCGTCACCACGGCATGGTGGGGGTCAACACGCACGATAGAGGGATGGTCGCGACGCGACACCCGGGATCTCTTCGGTGACAGACGGCTGGGTCATGACAAGATCGACAAGTGGCACGGTTGGACCGGGGGTTGTCGCCGGTCCACCTTCTGGTATAGATCGCAAAGAGTTTCCGGATGCAACCCACGTCACCGTGGTGTGTGATCAGTCGCCTCCGGTGGTCTAGCCGCCTCTCGCCGCTCGTCGTTCCCACCGCCTTCGCCATCTCCCCTCGCGCCGGCGCCTAATCGCTCCGCACGTCGTGTCGTCAACCGCTTGTCGTCCCACCGGGCGACTCCTCGCTCGGTGGTGCGCGACATACGCGAGGTAGGGAGGGCTGACTATTTCTACATCGATAATTTGGCTCATTGTCATCGGGGTAATCGCGGCATTCGCGGGAGTCGGCCTCGGGGTCTTCATCACCCGTCTGCTCGGCCGACAGGCGGTGGACCAGGCCAAGCAGGAATCGGCCCGACTCGTCGAAGACGCGCGACGGGACATCGACCGGCTCCAAAAAGAAGCGACGCTGGAAGCCAAGGACAAGCTGTACCAGGCCCGGCAAGCCTTCGAACAAGAAAACCGCGAACGCCGAAACGAGTTGGTCGAGCAAGAACGCCGTGTGAACCAGCGCGAACAGACGCTTGAGAAAAAGGTCAGCACGGCGGACCGGAAGGAGAACGACCTCACACGGAAGGACCGGGACCTGACCTCGCGCGAGCAATCGGTCACGAACAAGGAGCTGCAAGTCGACCAGGCGCTCCTGCAGCAACGTGCGCAGCTCGAGGCGCTGAGCGGCATGACCGCGGAGGAGGCCAAGAAAAGCCTCATCACCGCGATGGAAGAGGAGGCCCGCTACGAAGGGATCAAACTGACCAAACGCATCGAAGACGAGGCGCGCGAAGGAGCCGAGCGTACGGCCCGCGAGATCATCGTGTCGTCGTTGCAACGGTACGCGCACGACTACGTCCAGGAGGCGACGGTGTCGGTCGTCCAGCTGCCCAACGACGAGATGAAGGGGCGCATCATTGGACGCGAAGGCCGCAACATTCGCGCGCTGGAGGCCGCCACCGGCATCGATCTGGTGATCGACGACACACCGGAGACGATCCTCATCTCCGGGTTCGACCCGTTTCGCCGGGAAGTCGCCAAGATCGCGCTCGAGCGGTTGATGCACGACGGACGGATCCACCCCGCGCGCATCGAAGAGGTGGTCGACAAGGTCCGCAAAGAGACCGAAAAACTCATGATCGCGGAAGCCGAGCAAGTGCTCTTCGACCTCGGCATTCAGGGCATGCACCCCGACCTGGTCAAGTTGCTCGGCAAACTCAAATACCGCACCAGTTACGGGCAGAACAACCTCGTCCACGCCCGGGAGGCCGCGTTCATCTGCGCCATCATGGCGACCGAATTGGGCTTGGACGTCAAACTCGCCAAGCGCGCCGCGATCCTGCACGACGTGGGAAAGGCCGTGAGCCACGAGGAGGAAGGCACGCACCCCAACCTGGGCGGCGACTACGCGCGCAAGTGCGGCGAAGATCCGCGGGTGGTGAACGCGATCATGGCCCACCACGGAGACATCGAGTGGATCTCGCCGGAAGGCGTGCTGGTGGCGGTCGCGGAGGGCCTTTCCGCCTCCCGTCCCGGCGCCAGGCGCGAGGCGTACGAGTCCTACATCAAGCGGTTGGAGAAACTGGAGGAGATCGCGACGTCGTTCAAGGGCGTGGACAAGGCGTACGCGATCCGCGCCGGGCGCGAGGTGCGCGTGATCGTCAACCAGGACGGCGTGTCCGAGGCGGAGTCCGCACAAATCTCGCGAGAGATGGCTAAGCGGGTGGAAAGCGAACTGACCTATCCCGGCCAGATTAAGATCACCGTGATCCGAGAGAGTCGTTACGTGGAGTACGCGAAATAACGGCATGAACCTGTTATTGATCGGTGACATCATCGGCGAACCCGGCCGCCGGATCTTGAGCCAGCACCTCCACGTCCTCAAACACGACTACCGGATCGATGTGGCGGTGGGGAACGCGGAGAACGCGGCCGGAGGATTCGGGGTGACGCCCCGGATCGCCGAGGACCTGTTCGGCATGGGGTTCGACATCCTGACCACCGGCAACCACGTCTGGGACAAGAAAGAGATCCTGTCGTACATCCGCGATCACCCCAGTCTGCTGAGGCCCGCGAACTACCCGGACGGCGCGCCCGGATGCGGCCGGGCGGTCGTCACCACCCCCGCGGGCGACAAGGTCGGCATCCTGCATCTGATGGGCCGCGTGTATATGCCCGCCTCGCTCGACTGCCCGTTTCGCGTGGGCGATCGGGAAATCGAGAAGTTGAGGACCGAAACCAACGTGATTCTGGTGGACATGCACGGAGAGGCGACGTCCGAGAAATCCAGCATCGGCTGGCATTTCGACGGGCGAGTGAGCGCGGTGCTCGGCACCCACACCCACGTGCAGACCGCGGACGAGCGCATCCTCCCGCACGGGACGGCGTTCCTCACCGACGTGGGGATGACCGGCCCGATCGATTCGGTCATCGGGGTCAAGACCGAGGAGGCGATCCAGAAGTTCCTGACCCAGATGCCGAAGAAATTCGAGACCGCGACCGGTCCGTCGGTGCTCTCCGGCGCCGTCGTGGAGGTGGACAACGTCACCGGCAAGGCCGTCTCCATCAAGCGGATTCGCATCACCGATCCGTAACGTAGGCACGTGGTGCCTATGAATCTGTTCGACTACGCTGCCTCTCCAGAGGAACCACCCCGCCAGATCTACACGGTCTCAGATCTGACTGCCCTCGTGCGCCGACGCTTGGAGGGCGACTTCGGCGACCTCTGGGTCGAAGGCGAGGTCTCCAACCTGCGTAGTCCAGGGTCCGGGCACTGCTACCTGACGCTCAAGGACGAGCAGAGCCAACTTCGCGCCGTGGTGTTTCGTTCCGTGGCGCGCGTACTGAAATTCGCCCTCAAAGACGGCCTACACCTCGTATGCCGCGGCCATCTGACGGTGTATGAACCGCGCGGCGAATATCAACTCGTGGTGGATTACGTGGAGCCCAAAGGCGCGGGCGCGTTACAGCTCGCGTTCGAGCAGCTCAAGGAACGCCTGGCCCGCGAGGGGCTCTTCGACGCCGCGCGCAAGCGGCCGTTCCCGTTCCTCCCAACCCGGATCGGCATCATCACCTCCCCCGCGGGCGCCGTGATCCGGGATATGCTGCACGTGCTCAACCGGCGCTTCCCCACCGTTCCGGTGTTGATCCTCCCGGTCCCGGTGCAGGGGACCGGCGCGGCCGGGAAAATCGCGGACGCCATCGACCACGCCAACACGCTGACCGTTCGGCTTCGGCCCGACGTGTTGGTGGTGGCACGCGGCGGGGGTTCCCTCGAAGATCTCTGGGCGTTCAACGAGGAGATTGTCGCCCGCGCCATCGCCGCGTCGGCGATCCCGGTGGTGTCGGCGGTGGGACACGAGACGGACTACACCATCGCGGATTTCGTGGCCGATCTGCGGGCGCCCACGCCCTCGGCTGCGGCCGAACTCATCGTCCCACGGCGTGATCACCTGACTGCCGCGGTCACGACCGCGCGAGGACGGCTTGTGGCGGCGGTTCGCGACGACCTGACCAATCGGCGGACGCGCGTGCTGGCCGAGTTGCGGGCGCTGCGCAGCCCGGCGCGGTTGGTCGAGCGCTCGTTGTTGCGTGTGGACGACCTGTTTTCGAGACTGCGGGACGGCATGACACGCCTGATCCATCGCCAACGCGAGCAACGTCGGTTTCTCGCACGCGCCGTGCTGGCGGCGCATCCGCGTCGACGCCTCGACACCGCCCGCCTAGTTCACCGCCGGGCGACCGAGCGTCTGACCGCTCGTATACGCGTGATGTTGGCCGACGCCAACAGCCGCGCCGGTGCACTCGCCGCCCGCCTGGACGCGCTCAGTCCTTTGGCCATTCTCGGCCGAGGGTACAGCCTGACGCGTGTGCTCCCCTCGAAACGGCTGGTTCGCTCCGCGTCCGACGTCGCTCCCGGCGATCACCTGCTCATCACGTTGGGACACGGGGAGATCACCGCCGAGGCCCGCGACGTTCGCGACGACTCCACGCCCCCCTGAGAACGCACACGCCCTCATGGACGCAACACTCACGCTCACGGTGAAATCCACCGCCCTGGGACGCCTGTCTTCCGGCCACCCGTGGATTTACGCCAACGAACTCGCGAAGCCGCCGAAGACCTCCGAGCCCGGCTGCGTGGTTGATGTTCGAACCGGTCGCGGCGAATGGATCGGCCGAGGGTATTACAACCCCAAATCAGTCATCGCCGTCCGTTTGCTCGCGCGCGAGGCGGTTGCAATCGACCAGGCGTTTTTTGGCCGAAGGATCGACCGGGCGCAAGCGCTGCGCGAGCAGGTACTCAGCGGCGAGGAAGCGTATCGGGTGGTGTTCGGCGAAGCCGACGATATGCCGGGGCTCATTGTGGATCGGTACGGCTCGGTCCTGGTCGCCCAAATCCTGACCGCGGGTATGGATCGATTGACCGACGCGATCCTCAACGCGTTGATCGCACGGTTCCACCCCGCCGCGCTCGTGGCGCGAAACGACACCGCCTCCCGCAAGCTGGAGGGCCTGCCCACGGAGAAACGCCTGTTATACGGCACGCAGCCTTCCGAACTCGTCATCACGAAGAACGGACTGCAATTCGCCATCGACGTGTGGGACGGGCAGAAGACCGGATTCTTTTTGGACCAGTCGGCCAACTATCGTGCGCTGGCGCCGTGGGCCAAGGATGCACGGGTGCTCGACGCGTTCTGCTACTCCGGTGCATGGGGTCTACACGCGCTTCGGGAGGGTGCCGCATCCGTGCTGGGTCTGGATGCGTCCGAGAACGCGCTGGCCACGGCGCGCCTCAACGCTCGGCGCAACGGATTGGACGGACGCACGGAGTATCGACGCGCCGACGTCTTCACCGAGTTGCGGCGGCTGTTGGCGGCACGGGAACGGTACGACCTGATTATCCTGGATCCACCGTCGTTCGCCAAAACGCGCAAAGACAAGCCGCGTGCGCTGCGCGGCTACAAGGAGATCAACCGGCTCGCCATGTCCTTGCTCTCGCCCGGGGGGACCCTGGTGACGTGTTCCTGCTCCCACCTGATCGACGGCCCCTCGTTTCACGATGTGCTGGTCGAAGCCGCGACGGACGCGAAACGCGCGTTCCGCGTCACCGCCCGCCGTACGCAAGGCCCTGATCATCCGATCGTCCTTGGCATTCCGGAAACCGAATACTTGCAGTGCGTGATCCTGCACGAGCGAGCGGAGGAGCCGTCACGAGCGCTGGCTCCGGTTTCGGCGTCATGCTAAGATGCGCCGTCCATGCGTATCATCGCCGACCTTCACATCCATTCGTATCTCTCGCGGGCGTGTAGTCCGCAGCTCAAACCCCACACGCTGTATGAGTGGTGCCAGCTCAAGGGCCTCACCGTGCTCGCCACCGGCGACTTCACCCATCCCAAGTGGTTCGCTGAACTGCGGGACACGTTGGTCGAGACCGAGGCCGGCCTGTTCTCCCTCAAACCTGAGCTGGCGGCACCGGTAGACGCTCGGGTGTTTCCGGCCTGCCGGGCGCCGGTCCGTTTCATGCTCGGAGTCGAGATCAGTTGCATCTATAAGAAGGGCCCGCGCGTGCGCAAGGTCCATCACCTGGTCTTCATGCCGTCCTTCGAGGCCGCGGAACGCTTCAACACCAGCCTGGGGAAGATCGGCAACCTGCGTTCAGACGGCCGGCCGATTCTGGGACTGGATTCGCGAAACCTGCTGGAACTGGTCCTCCAGGCCGATGCGCAGGCCGTGCTCATTCCGGCCCACGCCTGGACCCCACACTTCGCCGTGTTCGGATCGGAATCCGGGTTCGATTCCCTGGAGGAATGCTTCGACGACCTCACCCCGCATATCTTCGCGATCGAAACCGGCCTGTCATCCGACCCCGCCATGAACTGGCGCCTGTCCGCACTCGACGGGATCACGCTGATCTCCAATTCCGACGCACACTCGCCAGAGAAACTCGCGCGGGAAGCCAACGTCTTGGACACCGAGTTGTCGTACGCCGGCATTTTCGACGCTATCAAACAACGAGACGGTCGCTTCCTCAAGACCTTGGAATTTTTCCCCGAGGAAGGCAAGTACCATGTGGACGGCCATCGCAAATGCCACGCCCGCCTCGACCCCAAGGAAACGCTGAGCCGCGGTGGCCTTTGTCCAGTCTGCGGCAAACCGGTGACCGTTGGCGTGCTGCACCGCGTCGAACGCCTGGCTGATCGCCCCGCGGCCCGTCAACCGACCGGCGCCGCGGACTTCGAGAACCTCATCCCGTTGAAAGAGGTGTTGGGGCAGGTGCTCCGCGTGGGTCCGACGAGCGTCAAAGTGAATGCGCTCTACCGCCGCCTGCTCGAATCGTTTGGCAACGAACTCTCCATCTTGAGAGACCTGTCGCTCGAACGTCTCGAACCAGAACACCCGTTGGTCGCCCTCGCGCTCGATCACATGCGTCGAGGGAAAGTCCACATTGACCCGGGTTATGACGGCGAATACGGCACGATCTCCCTGTTAGCCGACGAGGATCGCACGTCCAAGCGCCAAATGGCGCTATTTCATGCCTGATCGCCTAAATCCGGCTCAGCAAGCCGCCGTGGAAGCCACGGACGGGCCGGTCGTCATCGTCGCAGGACCGGGTACCGGGAAGACCCGCGCCTTCGCCCACCGCGTCGCGTATCTGATCCAACACCACCGAGTTCCCCCCGAGCGTATTCTGGCCGTCACGTTCACCCGCAGCGCGGCCGGCGAGATGACGGACCGCTTGAATACCCTGTTAGGAAGAGATGCTGACGGCCTCTGGGTCGAGACGTACCACGCTACGGCTTCTCGCATCCTACGTGAGCAGGGTTACCCCTTTGGGGCGGGAGTGGCGTTCGCCCTTGCAGCGGATGAGGACAAGCGAGGACTGCTCGACGGCCTCGTCTCCCGTAAGGAGTCCGCTGCGTTCCTCGACGCCCTCCGGCGGGAGAAACAGCGGCTCGTGTGGCCGGACGCCGGGATCGCTGCGGACTATCAGCAGCGCCTCTTCGCGCGTCACCTGCTGGACTTCGACGATCTCTTCTTGTATGCAGCTCGCCTGTTCGACGAATGCCCCGACGTAGCCACCGCGTACCGCGAACGGTTCACGCACATCGTCGTCGACGAATTTCAAGACACGAGTGTTGCCCAGTACCGGTTCCTCCGCGCGATGACCTCCCAGAACATATGTGTGATCGGCGACCCCGACCAGGCGATCTATGGATTTGCCGGATGTTTTCGCGCGTTCGAGGCATTCAAAACAGACTTCCCCGGCCATCGCCTGATCACCTTGTCGGAGAACTATCGATCACAGAGCACGATCGTCGAGGCAGCCGCGCAAGTGATTGCCAAAAACCCGACGCAACTACCACGGCACCTCACCGCCCACCTGGCGGTCGGCCTGCCCGTGGCCATCGCTCGTTATGCGACGGACCGGCAGGAAGCGGAAATGATCGTGCGCAAGATCGAAGGGCTCCTCGGGGGTTCCAGTCATTTCGCCATCGACAGCGGATGGGCGCAGGCCGACGCTGAGCCCTGCCGCTACGGCCTGGACGATATCGCCGTCCTCTACCGCCTGCACGCGCAAGCTCGGCCGATCATGGACGCGCTCGAGCGCGCCGGTCTGCCGTATCGCTGCGCTGGGAAATCCACGGCCACCGAGGATTGGGAAGACCTTGTTGCGCAGGAGCCAGGACCACGCGCGGATGCCATCAGGTTGATGACCTTGCATCGGGCCAAAGGTCTGGAATTTCCGGTGGTCTGCATCGCAGGATGCGACGATGGACTGCTGCCTTACAATCGCAGCGAGGACACGGAGGAGGAACGGCGACTGTTCTTCGTGGGAATGACACGCGCCAAGCAGCGGCTCTTTCTCTCGTCAGTGGCTGACCGATTTCTCTATGGGAAGACGCGGCACGCTGACCCGTCGCCCTACCTTGCCGACATCCAGGACGAGCTGCGACGGTTGGAAAAATGGCGAGCGCCGCAACGCCGTCCCCCGCAAGAGAACCAACGGAGCCTGTTCTGAGTCTCGCCCGTCACGCGCGGCTCGCGTGACCCACCCGCTCACTGGAACTAACCCGACGCCACAGGCAGCCGGCCCGGCCAGCGGGAGCGGCCGTGGGCTTCGCTCAGTGGTTCTGCGGTTTCTCTCGGAGGTGTCCCAACCCCGGGGTACTGGCTACTTCCCGACGAGCGCGCAGTACAGGTCTGTGACGTTGGTTCGGGTGGGACCGGTTTGGATCGTTTGGGCGAGGGTGTGGAAGAACGTATACGAGTCGTTTTGGTCGAGGAAGCGTTGCGGTTGGAGCCCCAACGCTCTGGCCTTGTCCAACGTGGCGCCGTCGGCCATGGCGCCGGCAACGTCGGTAGACCCGTCGGTGCCATCGGTGCCGAAGGCGAAGGCTGTGACTTTCTTCAGTCCCGCGATCTCCATCACCATGGCGAGCGTGAACTCTTGGCAACGTCCGCCGATCCCCTGTCCCCGCACGGTCACGGTGGTCTCGCCGCCTGCGATCAGCGCGGCCGGCCGCTTGATGGGCCGATCCGAGGCCACCAATTCTCGGACCATGGCCCCGAAGACTTTCGCCACTTCCCGCCCTTCGCCCACGAGCGACGAGGTGAGCACCACCGGGTGGTACCCGAGACGTTTGACTTGCGCGGCGGCTGCATTGAGCGCGACGCGCACGTCGCCCACCACCACGTTCTGGACCTTGGCGAACGCCGGGTGATTGGGCTTGGGCGTATCGCCCGCGCCGCTCCGGCTGCCTTGCACCAAGTGGTCCTTCACGGCCTGCGGAATCTTGTCCCACAGTTCGTAGTGGTGCAGAATCGCGACCGCGTCCTGAAACGTCGTGGGATCGGGAACCGTGGGGCCGGACGCGATGCTCGCCAGGTCATTGCCCACCACGTCGGAGAGGATCAGGGCCAGCACCGTCGCGGGGGCCGCGGCAATGGCCAGGTTCCCGCCTTTGAGTTGCGAGAGGTGTTTACGCACCGCGTTCATCTCTTGGATCGTGGCCCCCGCCCGCAATAACAGCGCGGTGACGACCTGCTTATCGGTTAACGTCACGCCGTCGACCGGAACCGGCAGCAGGGCCGAGCCGCCGCCGGAGATGAGCGCGATCACCAGGTCGCGCTCGCCCGCTTTGCGTAACAGATCGAGCACGCGCTGGCCCGCGGCCAACCCGGCGCGATCAGGGATCGGGTGTCCCGCCTCGACCACTTCGACCTTCGCCAGCTTGCCTCCGTGACCGTAACGGGTCGCGACGAGTCCGCCATCCAAGCGGTTCTTCAGAAGCTGTTCGACCGCGGCCGCCATGGGCACCGCGGCTTTGCCACCGCCCACCACCAGGACACGATCGTACTTGTCGAGAGGATACGATTGTTTGCCGGCAATCAACCGGCGATTCTTGATCGCCAGGGAATTCTTGACGAGCGCGGTGGGATCAGCCGCTCGGATGGCCGCGGCGAAAATAGAGGTCAGTGCTTGTCCGGCTTTCGTTTTCTCGGCTCCCAGGTGACGGCCTCGCTGGCTCGCCTGCGCGCGGGTGCTGATGACCCCCCGCCGCGTGGCTCCGCGTTAGGGTGACTTCGGTAACTTCTCCCAATCTGCCAAGAACTTCTTCAACCCGATGTCCGTCAGGGGATGTTTCACCAATTGCATCATCACCACGTACGGCATCGTCGCGATATCCGCGCCCAACAACGCCGAGTCCACAACGTGGATCGGGTGCCTCACGCTCGCCACCAGCACTTGCGTCTTGAACTGATAGTTCTTGTAAATCGCGACGATTTGGCGGATCAGCGCCATCCCGTCTTCGCTGATGTCGTCCAATCGACCCACAAACGGGCTCACGATGAACGCGCCGGCTTTCGCAGCCAACAGGGCCTGGTTGGCCGAGAAACAGAGCGTCACGTTGGTCCGGGTCCCCTCTTCGCTGAAAATCCTGGCCGCTTTGAGCCCCTCCGGGATGAGCGGGACTTTGACCACGACATTCGGGTGGATCTTCGCCAGTTCGCGGCCTTCACGCAGCATGCCCTCGCACTCGACCGCGGTGACTTCGGCGCTGATCGGGCCGTCCACGATCTTGCAAATCTCTTCGATCGTCTGTCGGAACGGACGCCCCTCTTTCGAAATGAGCGAGGGGTTCGTAGTCACGCCGTCGACCAAACCCATCGCAGCGGCCTCTCGGATCTCGTTGAGGTTGGCGCTGTCGATGAAGAGTTTCATTGTTCGTGATCTCCCTGGTGATGCGGCGTGTACTGCTGTGCGCACGCCTCGCTGCAAAAATACACGTCAGCGTTCTGGACCCGCCGAACCACTGCCCGAGCCTTGGGCACATAGGTGGAGCACACCGGATCGAGCACCATCGCGTCGCGTCGCTCGCCGGACCCAGCCCGCCGAGCCCGTGACCGCATCCCAACCGTCCAGGCGGTGATCACCACAACCACCAGCACCGCCAGTCCGGCATACAGGGCCAGACGTGCCATGTAGAGAATCCGCCACGTTATACCCCGTCGGGACAGAACGTGTCAAGCAAAGTATTCGAAAAAAGCATATCATGTTGGAGCGTTCTTCGAAGGGAACGTGGACCAACTGACAGTCTAACCTATTGAAAAATATATATGTTATTTGTCTATATCGGTTCGTTTCTGCCCAACCAACACCCATACCACCACCAGGACGGCGCGGCCCAACGTTCCAACGACCCGTGCACTGGTTCGCCAGCCAACCACCAACATCCTGACCGTCAATTCTTTGGCGGGGAACGGCACGACGGCGCGCGTTTCATGCAGGAGCGGAAGAAACTTTAATGAAACCGCGAACCGGAGAACCGCTGAGATGACAAATAACCACTGAAGATTCGAAATCAGGGTGATCCGAATGCCAGCGACCTGAAGTGCCTGAGGAAGAACAAGGACCAGCAACCCGCCGAGCGACGCTCCCAGAAACACTCCCAGCGCGTTGGCGGAGTGGTACACCGCGACGCACTGAGGGCGCTTCGCGGGCTTCACGTTATCGAAGAGGAAGTTCCCCATCGCCAAGGCGAACCCCGACCATGCGGCGCCGGCAAACATCTGAATCGCAATAATCCCATACACGTTCGTGGTCACGAGCCAGAACAACGGGATCACGGGCAGCAGCCATCCAGTCAATTGCAACACGTGTCGGTTGCCGAATCGATCACACGAACGCCCCCACCACGGCAACGTCAATACCTGCGCCACCACCGTTGCGGCCGTGGCCAGCATGAACTCGAGGTAAGTGAAGCTCAGGTCACGAAGCAGATACGGCGCGATCATAGGCCCGGACACTTGGACCGCAAAATGGGTGAGCCCGATGTACGCCACAAACCGACCGAAGTTGCTCCGGCGCCCATCGCGAAGGAACTGCCAGAGAGAGAAGCGGTCTTCCGAACGCGTGACGTACGGCGGCTCGATCATACGGGAGAGGTAATACGCGGACACCAATCTCGCCGCCAACGCAAAGCAGAACACCAGGACGAATCCCCACGTCACCACGCCCGCGCGCTCGCTGTGGTGCAGGACGAGGCCGCCGAGGCACAACGCCCCGAACGCCGACACGCTAATGGCCCGGTTGCGCCGCCCAAAGTATCGACCGCGCTGGTCCGGGTGCACGAGGTCGCCCATCAGGCTGTTCCAGGCGGGCAACACGAAATGGCCCAACAAGTGATATCCGGTGGCGCCCACGATCAACCACCACACTCCGCCGTGGTCGAACACGAACGGAGTGGCCGCGATCAAGACCCACGTCAGGGCCTGCCCGATCACCCCCGCGATGATCAGTGGCTTACGACGCTGCAAACGCTCCAAGACCCGCACCGACACGAACTGAAAACATGCGCCCGCCAGCTGAGGAACGGCTGCCAGGAACGCAATCTGCGAGTTGGTGGCGTGCAGAAAAACGGCAAACGCGCTGAGGTAATTGTCGCCCACTCCCGACATGACCGAGGCGCACACGCCGTCGCGGGTGGAATACTTCAGGCTCTGGCGGACCTGAGCGCTGGAAAGACGCTGGGGAGGCTCGGAGGTGGACAGGTGATCAGACGGCATAACGATGCAGGAACGAACCGAAACCGGTGCGATCTCGCGATACGTGACAGTATAACAAACGCGGAGTCTGGTGGTTCGTTATGCGACCAGGAGCAAGATCAGGCCCAACGCAATACGGTAGTAGGCGAACACCCGAAAGGTATGCCGCTGGATAAACCGCATGAACACCGCAATGACGGCGAGCGCGGTCACGAACGCAGAAACCAGTCCGAGGACCAGCCACACCATGTTCTCTTCGACCAGGAGCGCACGGTTCTTGTACGCGTCGTACACTGTCGCGGCAAACATCGTGGGCAGCGCCAGAAAAAATGAGAATTCCGACGCCGTCTTACGGTCCATGCCAGCCAGCAAACCTCCCATGATCGTCGCACCCGCGCGCGAGACTCCCGGAATCAGTGAGAGGCATTGGGCCACCCCCACCCACAGCGCCGCACGGAGATCGACCGCCTCAAGGCGCGAAATGCCGCCAGTTGTGGAGCGCGCTTCGATCGCCAGTATTGCCAATCCACCCGTGACCAGCGCCAGCGCGACCGTCTCCGTGTTGAACAGATAGGCCTTGATGGCATCGTGCGCCAGAAACCCCACGGCTCCGGCGGGCAGTACCGCCACCATGACGACGAGGCCCACCGATCGGGCGTCCCGATCGACCGGTAATCCAGTCACGAGGGCGAACAGCCGCTCTCGGAAGTAGGCGACCACCGCCAGGATCGCTCCCAACTGAATCGCCACCTGGAATGTCTTGGCGAACTCGCCCGTGAACCCCAGCGCCGCAGCCGTGAGGATGAGGTGACCGGTCGAAGAGACGGGTAAAAACTCGGTGAGTCCCTCGACGACGCCGAGCAGGACCGGCAACCACCAATCGGTCGTCACGCCGGCGAGGTCTCCCGCTCCTGAGGGATGCTGACGGTAAACGTGGAGCCGTGGCCTAACCGGCTGTCCACGGTCACCGCGCCTCGATGCGCCTCCACGATATGTTTGACGATAGACAGTCCCAGCCCGGTCCCGCCAGATTCGCGGGATCGGGCGCGGTCGACTCGGTAAAAGCGCTCGAAAATACGATCACGGTCAGTAGGCGGGATGCCGATTCCCGTATCGCGGACGCAGATGATTGCTCGGCCGTCGCTCGATTGGACCGTCACGTCCACGGTCCCGCCGGGCTCCGTGTACTTGACCGCGTTGTCCAGCAAATTGACCAGAACTTGCGTCAATTTTTCTTCGTCCCCCCCGACGCTCACCACCTCCGCGTCGCTGGAACAGCGCACGACGATCTGGCGACGCTGTGCCAGCGGATGGACCAGCGCGACCGAGCGGCGAGCCAGGCCGACCACGTCGACCAGATCACGGCGCCACCGGTAATCGCCCGACTCGATCTGCGAGAGTTGGAGAAGATCCTGGACCAACGCGCTCAGCCGGTCGGCGTGGGTCTTGATAATCCGAAGAAACTCCTCCCGCTTCGAGGCGTCCTGCTGAACGCCATCCAGCAACGCCTCCAGGTACCCGATAATCGAGGTGAGGGGAGTTCGCAGCTCGTGCGAAACATTGGCGATGAAGTCGGACCGCACCCGCTCCAACCGTTTGAGTGCGGTGACGTCGTGGAACACGAAGACTGCACGCAGATCGTCCGCCGCTCCACCCGGACGCCGCGTGACCGATCCTTGCACAGCGAACGTCCGGGCGCCGCCGACCTCGTCCATGGTAATGGTCGCCGCGCGAGACTCGGTGTGGAGGATCACGGCGCGGATCAACTCGTTGAAATCGTGTTGGCGGATCACGTCGAGCCAATGCCGTCCCACCGCCGCTGACGCTCCGTACCCCAGCATACGCTCCATCGCGGGATTGAGCAGCAAAATGCGTCCGAGGCGATCCAGCACCAGAACCCCTTCCACCATCCCGGAGAGCACGGCGCCGAATCGAGTCTGGTCTTCGGTAGTCGCGACCACGCGCCGTTCCGCGCCCTCCGCTGCATCGTGTAACGACGCGGCCAGCCGACCGATCTCGTCTTGGGACTGCACGGCTTCGTCGGCTGGAACCCGCGCGCGGCGACCAGCAGCCAGGTCCGATGCCGCGGAGATCAGCGGCGCCAGTCGCGCGGACAACCACCGACCCCCGAGCCAACCGGCCACCGCTCCGGTTCCGAGCGACAGGACCAGCGAGGCGACCCACCAGTCTCGGCTTCCGCCGCTGCCGACGTGCCCTAGCGCGAACGACACGGCGGCGATCCCAACACCCGACCCCGCGCCAACGACGGCGACGGGCCATTTCATGGCCGCACGTCCGATTCGTCCGCTGGGGACTCTTTGAGCTTGTACCCGTAGGGTTTGACGGTTTGGATCGCGGTCGACAGGGCGGGAATTTTTTCGCGAAGGCGACGGATGTGGACGTCCACCGTGCGGGTGGTGACTTCGGCGTCGTAGCCCCAGACCGAGTTGAGCAGCGCGTCGCGGGTCGCCAATTTCCCACGGTGGCGCAGCAGGTACTCCAACAGCGCGAATTCCTTTGCGGTCAGCGGAACCTGGCGTCGCCCTAGGGCCACTTCATGCCGTTCAGTATCAAGGGTCAGGGCACCATACTCCAGCCTGGTTCCACTGGCTTCACCCAGGGAGCGTCGGACCAGGGCTTTGACCCGAGCGACCACTTCCTTCGGACTGAACGGTTTGGTGACGTAGTCGTCCGCGCCGAGGTCCAACCCACGCACCTTGTCACCCTCTGCTCCGCGGGCGGTCAACATGAGAATCGGCAGCGCGGCGGTGGCCGAGTCAGCGCGGAGGCGCCGACAGACCTCATACCCGTCCAGACCCGGAAGCATCACGTCGAGAATCACCGCGACGGGTGACTGCTCGCGTGCGGCCCGGACGCCGGCGAAACCATCCGACTCGGTATGAATCTGGTATCCGGCTGTTTGCAGGTAGTGAACCAACAGACCGACGATGTCGGGATCGTCCTCGACCAGCAGGATCGTCTTCAAGCAGCGCTCGACGGCGTTCGACTCGACTCGCCCCCTGGATGAGCGGAGGCGGCGGCAGATGACCCGCCCTCTGGAGACACGACGAGGTCATGAGGATCGGTCAACAGGAGATAGGGTTCGCCCCATTGAGCCTGGTCGGAGAAACTCCAGGGTTGCGCGCGATCAACCGGACAAATCCGGATACCCCACAATCCCCCATACACGAGATACGCGACCCCCACCCCGGAGTCTTCAACCTTTCGGACACGAGCCGGCTCCCACGGCTCGGCGGGATTACTACGGACTCCCGTGACCAGGCACCACTCTCCTTCGTCCCGGCGATCGAAGAGCCGGATCTTGGTCACGACCGCCGGTGCACCCAGTTCCTTATAACGCATCGGTTCTCGTCCGGCGCAGTTGGGGCTGTCCTCAATCTCGATGTACACGGCTGGGATCATAGCAGTCCGCACCGTGAGGATCAATCGCATCCACCCTCGCTCGAGCGGTCTGATTGCCTTCACCCGGCGCCCTGGCCTATACTCAACCCTACGAAAGGGGATTGTCATGGAGAAGACGTTCGACGATGTGGTGGATTTTCACCGGCACCTGTGCCTGGATATCGCGATGGGGTATCGGGTGGGCAAGGCGTTGGTGCGCGAAATGGGCAAGGAACTCCGCAACATGAAGGACGTGTTCGCCATCGTGGAAAACGAAACCTGTGCGGTGGACGCGATTCAGGAGTTCACGGGGTGCACGCTCGGCAAGCGAAACCTGATCCTCGCCGGAACCGGGAAACCCGGCTACATCCTGCAAAACACCAAATCCGGCGTGGCCGTGCGGATCTACTGCAAATACTGGGAGACCTTCGACACCGACGGCTCGTTCGGCAAACGGCGCAAACACGCCTCGTCGCCCGACGCCACGACGGAGGACCAACAACTGTTTCAGCGCGAACTCAACTCCAAGATCAAAGAAATTCTCCGCGCGACGGAAGAGACCCTGTTCAACATCCAGCGCGTCACGCTTCCCGCACCACCCAAGGTGGGGAAATACAAAGCCGAACCTTGCACAGGCTGCGGCGAACACACCAACATCGAACGATTGACGGAAAGCGACGGGAAGAAACTATGTGCTGCGTGTCGCACCGCCACGGTTGCCACACGCTGACAAGCAATCACCCCGTTGTTTGACTCTTGAAAAGCACTGCGGGGGAGCGGCCAATCGCCGGTCCCCCGCAGCGAGGTCGTTTGTTCAGTTCCTTAGAACGTGAAGCCGAGTTGCGTGACCAGAACCATCAGATTGTCGGTAGGATCGCTTGTTTCGTTGTTGTTTGGCGTCGACGTCAAATAATCGCCCGCCAATAGATAACCGGCTCCCAGCATCCAGCTCAAGTTCTTGGTGAGCGCCCAAGTCATCGTCGCATCCAGTTCAATGCCAATATTACTCCCCGCATCGTAACCCGCTTGATCTGGAGAGAGACCGCTGCCAGCATCGAACGGATCTTCTGTTGACTGCGCCCAGATCAAGGCGAAGTCCAACACGTGCGGACCGTGCGTCATCCCGGTCGACACCTTGATGGCGGTCAGCCCATCACCACCAACACAACTCCCCGACCCTCCGCTGTAGGTAGAGGACCCACCGGTGCTCACACAGGTGCCGTCCGTAACGCCCAGTGAACGAGCACCGGTGTTCGTGACGATGATCCCGAGCGGATAGTTGCCGCTCAGACCATTGACGTTTGCGTCAGTCGCTGACGTATCGTTATCCTGACCCGATGTGTAGACCAGGTCGACGCCCAGCGGGATCCCGCCTGCATCCAACTTCCCGCCGAGAACCACGTTGAACCCCTTGAGGTCGGTATCAGACCCTCCACCGGTCGGCGTAAACGTGCCGTTCAGGATATCGATCTCGGCCTTCACCTTTAGACCATTCATGTCGAGATCCGTTGCCGCACCGAGGATCCAGAGCGTGCTCTCGTCACCACCGAATCCACCGACCCCACCACGGTCACTCAAATAGTTCAAAAACACGTTCGTTCCGCTGGCCATCCCGGTCTTACCCAGCCCCGCGTTCACAAAATACAGATCCGCGTCGTCGCCGGTTCCGGTTCCACCAGTGGGGTTGTTGCCGACACCAATCACGTTGCCATCGGTGTCCTCAGCCAACTTGGCCGTACCGACCGTGAGCGTCATGCCACCCAACCCAAGGTCAGCCCAGATCCCGTCTACCCAGTCGTCCATGATCACGCCATTGCCGAACTTCAGGCCCGCGCGTCCGGCCGTCAAAGCCCACGTCTTGAAATCTGCCTTGATATACGCTTCGAGGACTTCGATCGACGTCCCGGTGGGTCCGAACGTCTGCCCACCACTAAAGGTAGGTCCAGATCCGTCTCCCAACAATCGGTTCCCAGTTCCATTCTGGGAACCGGCCAGCAGCGTCACGACTCCGCTGACCCCGTCCTGGGAAGCCTTCGTCGTGAGCATGAACTGCGACACATAATATGCGGCAGAATCCTGGACATCCTTGTCCCCGTCCGTCAGGTTATCGTTGTAGAACCCGCGCAGCCGGTAACTCCCTGAATTGTCTAGATCTAGCGCCCACGAGACCGACGTGAAGCCGATCAACAGGGCCGCTAGGACCGCACCGAACACTAGATATCGTTTCATCGCTCTCCTCCTACCTGAAGAGATGTGTGATGATCTCCCCCTCATCACCCTAGGGTTTCTGATTCACCTTACAGCGTTCTGTCCGTTCCTATCTCCTTTCCGAGCCTCGGTCCGCGAAAAGATAGCCGGCCCCCGAGGCATTGTAAAGCGACAGTTACGGGTCTGAGCAGTCACGCATGTACCCGCACCGGCGGCAGACCAACTTACAGTGAATGTCCAGCATGACGGACCCGCAAAACTCGCAACGCGGGGCCGAGGGGTCTCGGTCCACGAATGGGAACAGCTCGGGTGTGGACCGAGGATCAATGGATTTTGTCGATGACGATGTCAACGCCGGTCGCGCCGACCATCACGGGATTACCCTTGTGTTCCCCCTCGAGGTCGCCGGGCTCCGGAGGACCCGCGTTGCCGTCTTTGTCCAGTTTGGCATAGACATTGACTTTGCCCTCGAGTATGACTCCCTCAAAAAAGACGTCCTTCTGCGTCACCGTGTACTGCAGTGGGAATGTCAGATTCGTCACCCGATGGGCCGCGATCGGCGGGCCGAATGGCGGCGCGTCGGCGGCACGGGCGGTCACAAAGAGCACAAAATTCGGCGTGACGTCCTTTGCGAGTTCAGGGGCGATGTTGATGGTGCCGGAGATCGTCGGGGGTGGCGGAGGCGCCTTCTCGCATCCCAGAAGGCTATAGACCATGACAACAAACAGTGCACCGGCGATGCCGGTATGCCGATACGTCATAACCCCTCCGTGGGTAAACGGCCGCATTATCCACCAAGCCCACCGCATTGTCAACGATTTCCTACCATTGCAACACCCGTCCGGCACAGGGTGCCTACCGCTGTGGTAAGATCCGTTTCACGCACGAGGCGACCACGTTGGCGACGAGCGAACTTCACGACCACTATCGGGCACTCCGAGACGGCGCCGGTATCCTGGATCACTCTTCTCGGATTCGGCTTCGGATTACCGGCGCGCAGCGGGCTAAATTCCTGCAAGGCATTCTCACCAACGACGCCGATCTGTTGAAGCCAGGACGCGGGCTGTACACGGCGGTGCTCACCGCGAAGGGCAAGATGCAGGCGGACCTGACGGTGTACGCCCTCACGGAATGGTTCTGGGTGGATGCCGAACCGGAGTCGGCAGCCAAGCTCCCGACGTTGCTGAGCCGGTACACCATCGGCACCGATGCCACGGTCCTCGATCTCTCCACCAGTCACCGCGTGCTGGGGCTCTATGGGCCTGCGGCGCCGCGCGCGGTGGCAGCCGCCTTCCCGGAGCTGGCGTTGCCGGCCGCCGACCTCGCGGTCACGGAGGCCATGTGGAGCGGCCGCCCGCTGGTGGTCGCCGAGGCGGGATACCCGGGGACACCCGGGTACAAGCTGCTCCTCCCCGCCGAGGCCGCGCAAGAAGCCCGTCGGACGCTGCTCACCGCGGGAGCGACCAACGTTGAGGCCGCGGCCCTGGAGGCCGTGCGGATCGAAAGTGGTGTGCCACGGTTCGGGATGGATATGAGCGAGGACAACTTTCCGCCCGAAGCGCGGATTGAAGATCGAGCGGTCAGCTACACCAAAGGCTGCTATCTGGGACAGGAAACGATCGCCCGCATCAAGACCTACGGGCACGTGAACCGACTGCTGGTCGGATTGCTGCCCGACACGGACCAACCGATTTCCCGTGGAACCAAGCTCTACCATCCAGACGTGACATCGGTGTTGCGGGAGGACAAAGAGGCGGGGTACGTCACCTCGTCGGTCTACTCACCGGCGCTGAAGCGCGTGATCGCGCTCGGCTACGTGCACCGAACGATCGAGACGCCCGGCACGCGATTGATCGTCGGCCAAGACGCGGCCGTTCAAGCGACGGTCGCTGCCTTGCCTTTTGTCTGAGAGCCTGTTCAGGAATGCGTCAGATGCAAGGCGCCGCGAGAACCGGAGCGCAGCGTACTGGGTCGTACGTGAGCACCGGAAGCGCAGTGGCAACGCCGCAGATGGCCATTCATGGACAGGCTCTACGAGTGGATCTGAACCGCGGTCAGGGTGCCGTCCTTCTCGGTAAACCCGATCATCACGTCGTCCCCCGGCTTGATGTCTTTGAGTTGCTTGGCCGTGGCGGCAAAGGTGATCGGTTCGCCCGTCTCGGCATCCTTGATCGTGACGGTCAGGGCCTTCGTATCCACGGCCGCCACCACACCCACGTGTTTGAACGCCCCTGCGCTCTTACAGGCCAGCGCACCGACGGGAACGACGACCATCGGCATTGCGATAGCGAGCGCAGCGATCGCGTGTCTCACCAATCGTCTCATAAGTATCCCTCCAAGATGGGGTTGATGAACGGCTGGATCGTAACTCTCGCCTCGAACGGCTGTCAATGCGTCTCAGCCCGCCAGAGGACCTGTTGGGAGCGCCACGCGCCCGAGCGATATCGAACGAGCACGAGCATCAGCCGGACCATCCAATCCACCAACATGATGCTCCACACCGCGCCTAAGGGCAGATGGAGCCCGTAGGCGAACAGCAGCGCCAGAGGCACGCGCACACCCCAGGCCCCGGCCAGCGTGCTGAGCAACAGGAATCGAGTATCCCCCGCGCCTTTCAACACGCCTGATAACACCATGGTGATGGCCAGCGGAACTTGGAGCACCGCCACAATTTTCAGGAACAACGTACCGAGTTCGACGACGGTTTCATCGCTCGTGAACGATCTGAGCAGCACGTAAGGGAAAAAGTAGAACACCGCGCCGATGGCGGCCATCGTGAGGACCGCCATGCGGTTGGCTTCCAAGCTCTGGATCCGCGCACGCGCCACGTTGTTGGCCCCAAGGCTGCGTCCGAACGCGGTCTCCGCCGCCAGGGCGAATCCCGCGCCGGGCAGGAACGACAGCGCTTCGATCGCCAGCCCCACCTGGTGCGCGGCATACGCGGCGGTGCCGTACAGCAACACGACCTTCGCGAACACCAGTTGTGAGGCGTGCTGGAGCGCGCGGTCCACCGACACCGGAGCCCCCACGCGCGCCACGGCGCGCACGAAATTCTCGCTCCGACCTCGATGCAACAGCCCGCGATGATACACCAGGGCAAGCAGCCACGCGCTCCCGACCAAGTGCGAGACCGCCACGGCCACGGCGGCGCCTTCGAGCTCCCACCGCGGCAGACCCCATCGACCGTAGATCGTGGGATAGGCAATCGCGACGTGGATGACGTTCATCACTACCGTCACGTAGAGCGGACTCTTGGTGTCGCCCGTCCCCTGGAGGACTCCGGACAGGATCGTGACCAAGAGCATCAACGGAAACGCCAGAAACACGATGCGCAGATAGGGCTGCGCAAGCGCCACGACATCGGGAGCCGCGCCCAGGAACACCACGGCGTCGGCGCCCCACACCATCCCCACCATGCCCACCACGCACCCCACCACGGCTGCGATCCCCACCACACGCCGAGCCCCTGCCGCGGCTTCGGACGTTCGCCCCGCGCCCCAGAGTTGCGCGACCACGATCACGGTGCCCGCGGGCAGCCCTGACACGAGACTGACCAGCGCCAGCACCAGCAACTGGCTCGCTCCGGCGGCCGCGATCGCGGCTGCGCCGAGCCCGCCCACCAAAAACACGTCGATGATCACGACGGAGCGCTCGAGCAGACTCGACGCCACCACGGGCAGCGCCAGTGCGAACATGGCGCGCCGGATGCGTCCGCGTTTACTCCTCCGTCGTGGGATCGCGGTTTTCTTCACGCAGACGTCCTGACTGCCCGATGGCCGGGCCGACGGAACCGTGTGGTATGATCCGCGGCATGGCTGAGCCGACAAATTTCCATCGCGAGTGGTTGGCGCTTGCGGTGGATGCTGCACGCGCTGCGGGTGACATCATCCGTCGCGGCATGTTCGACGTGTTGGACATCCGATACAAGGGCGAGATCAACCTGGTCACTCAGATCGACGTGGAGGCCGAACGCGCCGTGGTCGAGCGCCTGCGGGCCAACACGCCGGACCATGGGGTCCTGGCCGAGGAAGGTTCGGTCCATAACAACCGGTCGCCCTACCGCTGGCTCATTGATCCGTTGGACGGCACCACCAACTACGCGCACCGCTTTCCCTTTTTTTGCGTGTCCATCGGCTTGCAACACGGGAACGACCCGGTCTTGGGCGTGGTGTTGGACCCGGTCCGCGACGAACTCTTCACCGCCATCCGGGGCGGCGGCGCCGCGTGCAACGGCCAACCGCTCGCGGTGTCCTCGACTGCCTCGTTGAACAAGAGCCTCCTGGTCACCGGTTTCGCGTACGATCCCAAACAAGATACCAACGTCAACTTTCGGCACTTTGAAGCCATCAGCCGAGTCGCCCAAGGCGTGCGGCGCACGGGCTCGGCGGCGTTGGATCTGTGTTACGTGGCCGCCGGCCGGTCCGACGGCTTTTGGGAGCTGCTCCTGTCGCCCTGGGATACCGCAGCCGGCCAGGTCATCGTCGAAGAAGCGGGCGGCCGGGTCACCGACTTCTCCGGTCGGGTGTTTTCCCCCGATACCCCGGAGATCGTGGCGAGCAACGGCAAGATCCACGACGCCATGCTGACCGTCCTCAACCAAACCGCTTCTCCTTGAGTCTGCCCACGCGATCTGTGCCACGCGTTAGCCGTTCCGGCCGTCGAGAAGGCGGCGGATGCCAGGCGGAGCGGAAGCCACGCACCGGAGCGTACTGGGTCGTACGTGAGGATGCGGGGCTGACGTGACAACGCCGCAGACGCCCCTTATCGACGCGCCGCGCGCGCCCCTGCGCGAACGCTGGGCCTGGTGCGGCTACGACTTCGCCAACTCCGCATTCACCACGATCATCGTCACCGTCGCGTATAGCGTCTATTTTACGCGCGTGGTCGCGCCGGAGGACGGCGAGGCCTGGTGGGGCCGAGGGTACGCACTGTCGATGCTGCTGGCGGGCGTGTTGTCTCCCATCATCGGCGCGGTCGCCGACGCGACCGCCTCCAAACGCTGGTTCCTCATGGTGATGACCGCGGTCTGCGTGGTTCCCACATTTTTTCTGGGATGGGTGGGGCCCGGCGACCTGGCGTTGGGCCTGGGGTTGTTCATCGTGGCCAACGTCGGCTACAACGCGGCGTTGCACCTCTACGATGCGTTTCTCAAGGAATTGGCCACTGCCGACTCGATGGGGCGCTTGTCCGGATGGGGCTGGGGGTTCGGATACGTCGGAGGCTTGGCTTCGCTCGCATTGGTCTATCCCTTCATCGCGGGCGGGATGGATGGCGAAGCTGCCGCCCGCTATCGGGAGGCCTTTCCCGTGACCGCGGCGTTCTTCGCCATCGCCGCGCTGCCCACGTTCATGTGGCTGAAGGAGCGTGCGGTCCCGTCGTCGATCACCGGTTCGGCGTGGGCCGTGGGTCTCAAGCGGGTTGCCGAAACCCTGCGGAGTCTCAGACACTACCGAAGCCTGTGGCGATATTTCATCGCGTATTTTCTGTACAACGACGCCGTCAATACCGTCTTCGTCTTTGCCGCCATCTTCGCCACCCAGGTCCTGGCGTTTAGCGCGAACGAACTCGTGATCTTTTTCTTGATCATGCAACTGTCATCCGCCGCCGGGTCGTGGGGGTTCGGATGGATCGCGGATCGCCTGGGACACGTCCGGGCGATTTCCGCCACATTAGTGGTGCTGATCGGCCTGACGATCTGGGCATCCCAGGTTGAGACCGCATCGGAGTTCTACGTCATCGGGCTTTTTACCGGGGCGCTGCTGGGAGGCAACCAGGCGGCCAGTCGCGCCCTGCTGGCGCACTTCGCGCCTCCAGGACGGGGCGCGGAGTTCTTCGGGCTGTTTTCGCTGACCAGCAAATTCGCCGCCACGCTGGGGCCGCTGCTCTACGGCGAAATCGCCACCGCCACCGGCAGCCACCGCACCGCCGTGCTCTCGATCGCGGCGCTGTTTTTCGCGGGGTTGGTGCTGCTGCAACGGGTGGACGAGACCGCGGGCCGTCGCGAGGCAGGCGTCGATCCAATCGCGCACGTCCGCTAAACGGAGAAGGGGACGGGGGTGAACGTCAGGACAAAGATGACGACGCTGGCCCAGGCGATCATGCGTTGGCGGCGGTTGAGCGGCAGGTCCTGATCAATCACTGGTGGATGACGCAGGCCGAGCATCGCGCCCAGAATGCCCCACACCAGCCATCCGGGCCAACTCACCACCCCCAGAATGGCAAGCCCCAACACGGCAACGATTGAAATGGCTTTGTGTCGTCTCCCGAACAAGGCGTAGGTGATATGCCCGCCGTCGAGTTGTCCGATCGGTAACAGATTCAGGGCGGTGACAAACAAGCCAATCCACCCGGCAAAGGCGACCGGATGAAGGACCAGATCGTACCCGTCGCCCGGGGTGTCCAGGAGCAACGCTCCGAGACCCTGTAAGAGGAGCGGCGACCCCAACTTCATCCCATCGAGGGAGTCCGTGGGTTGCACCGAAGATTGCAGAAGCCCCGCGGTCACGGCCACGACCGCCACCACGAACCCCGCGATGGGTCCCATCGCCCCGATCTCCAGGAGGGCGCCGCGTCGCAGGATGGGCGAGCGCATATTGATGAACGCGCCGAACGTGCCGATCATAAAAAGAATCGGCGGCGCGGGGATGAAGTACGGCAGGCTGGCCTTGACGCCGTAGTGTCGAGACGTAATATAGTGCCCCATCTCGTGCGTCAACAGGATCGCCATGAGCGTGAGTGAAAACGGGATCCCGCGCGCGAGTTCGGAGGGCTGGCGGAACGGATTCGCGCCGTCCATCAATGCCCCCGCGAGCAGCGTGGTCCCGAGCGTGGCCACGAACAGCGCGAGGGCGAGGCCGTAGGACGGACGGGACTGGGGCTCATCCAGCGAGATGTCCTGCCCAACGGACTCCGATGGGACCGGCGGCGACCAGGGTGCGGGGTTGGTTTGGTCAGACATGGTCTCGCGTCGCTGGGACGGCCGTTACGCGGCCGCTCGAACCGATGAGATGCTGGTTAACGGGAGCGTGACCGACCCGGCGGAGGTGACGAGGTACAAATCCGTCTCATCGGCTCCCACCAGCCGTCCGCGATAGACCACCCCTTCGTACATGACTTCGACCTCCCGGTCGCGCAGCGTTGTCAGTTCGTCCGGAGTCATCGGGGCACTTTCGGATTATATCGGCAAGGCGCCGGCCGCGCAACGCGCGACCATCAAGCCTGAGTCGGTCTCTCGCCGCAAGACCCGTTGCGACGCGCGGGAAGGTGTGGTAGGCTGCCGACCACGAAAGGAGACCCTATGGCTCGATCGCAAGACTTGACTAAATCCATTGTCGACGCAAAACAACAAGTGAAGAAGCGGCACGCGGAAACCGCGTCCGCACGTCAGGATCCGACGCTCCGGGGCCTGCGAAAAGCGCTCCGTCGCCTGCAACGTCGCCGCCGCGCCCTGTCGGCTCAACAGACCCGACTCACCGCCAAGATGACCACCAAGACCGGTACCGAGGCCGCAAAGGCCGAGTAACGCGGCGGTGACCTCGTTGGGTCTGGCCCTGGGCGGCGGCGGGGTTCGCGGGTTCGCGCACCTTGGCGTGCTGCGCGTGCTTGAGCGGGAAGGGCTGGCGCCGCGTGTGATCGCCGGCACCAGCATGGGGGCGATTGTCGCGGCGTTGTATGCCCTGCTCCCCTCGCTGAACGATGTGGAACGAACGTTGGCAGAATTCTTCCAACGATTCGGTCCGGCATTGAGCCAGCTGTCGGTGCGGGCCGCGTCAAGCCACGGCGGGATCGCCCTCGATGAGGCCTCTCTCCTAGAACCCGCGGTGTTCCACGGCTACTTCGACCAGCTGATCCCCGACACAACCTTCGAACGCGCCCGCGTGCCGTTGGCCATCGTAGCCGTGGATCTGGTCTCCGGCGAAGAGATCGTCTACACGTCGGGCCCGGTACGCCCGGCGGTCCTGGGTAGCGTGGCGTTGCCCGGGATCTTCCCCCCGATCACGTTCGACGGCCGGGTCCTGGTGGACGGCGGCTGGACGAGCCGCATCCCGGTCGACGCGGCGCGTCAATTGGGGGCAAAGCGCGTCGTGGCGGTGGAGGTCTCGGACAACGCGGACGTACCCTTTACACCCACGGGACCCAAAACAGGACTCCAGATTGTCTTGCGAGCCGCTGAGATCACCCGCAACCATCTAGCCCGACTCTCGACCCGCGATGCGGACCTGTTGCTGGTCCCCCCGACCGGCCAGATCGCGATTCACGATGCCACACGTGTTGCCGAGTGCATACGGCTCGGCGCCGAAGCCACGTCCGCGCGCATTGCGGACCTCAAAACACTCGTCGCTGACAGCCCGTAGCCTCTGCCCCACCAGAACGGGCCGCACGGTGACCCTCTCGCCTTACTCCCACTGCCGTGCCAGCTCGTCGATTCGGCGGGCAAGACGGCGGAGCTGCTCTTGCACGCCGGGCTGCGACGCCTTGACCTTCTTACGTAGCTCCTCCAACGCCTCGCGGACCGAGGTGAGCCCCGCTTTCGTGTTGGCCGCCGCGTCCCGCGCGAGTGACCCGATACGTTCCGCCGCGAGATGGATCTCCTCTTCGGCGTCCCCGAAATTCTTGTTGGCCAGCGCCTCCCGCGCCCGTGCGAGCGCCTCCCGCGCCTGAGCGAGGGTCTCCCTTCGCTTGAGTGCGACCATCTCCCGGTCGATCGCGGCCGTCTTTTGCTCCAGTTCACCTTGGAGCGCCTTCACGTGCGCCGTGACGTCATCCAATCGGTGATCGCCCAACCAGTACCCCGCATAGAATGCGAGCGCCAGGCACCCCGCAAATGCCAGTGCTTTGAAGAACCCGCCCATTGTCCCTCCTGACTTCGGTCCGGTATGCGGCTAGCCGCGCACCGCCGATCCGAGAAACAGCACAAACGCGACGAAGGCCACCACCGCGCACGCCCCCGCTGCAACCAGATGGCCGCGTTCCGACAACAACACCGCGCTCCACACTCCCGCGAGCGCGACCCCAACCAACAATGTCCGATGCGACAGGCGGTAGAGCTGCGCGATGCGGCCGCTCACGTCCTCCGAAGACATCAACGTTTGAAACTCGCCGCGGTTGGCGCGGGAAAGGAACGCGTGCAGCTCCTGCGGCAGCGTCAGCAGGACATCGGCCCACTCGCGCCCGTGTCGCACCAGACGCGACCAGATACCCCGCTCTGCTTTCAAGAATTCCACGGCGTAGGGCTTGGCCAGTTCGATGAGATTCAACTCGGGATCGAGTTGAGAGCACAACCCGTTCAGCATCCCTGCGGTCCGCCCGAAGAGGATGAAGTTATTCGGCACTTGTAACGCGTGTGACACTCGAAAAAACTGCTCCACATCGTCTGCGATCTCCAGGACCGTGATGTTCTTGAACATGCGCGGGGGCATGTCGCGGTAGCGGTCCATAAAAAAATCCACGGCTCGCTCGATGTCCGCAAGGTTTCCGGTGACGGCCACGAACCCCAACCGCTGCAGCCCTCGCACGATCTCGGGCACATCCCGGTCGATGATCGCGCGGATTGTCTGGGTGATGCCCTCGTGCATTTGCGGAGTGATCCGCTGCATGATCCCAAAATCCACGAACACCAAGCGCGGCAAGCCGTCGGTCCCGCGCTGGACGAACAGGTTCCCGGGGTGCGGATCGCCGTGGAAGAAGCGGTGCAGAAGAATCTGCTGCATGTACGAGCGCGCGATCAACCGCGCCACGGCCCGCAGATCGATGCCGAGGCTTCGGATCTCGTCGAACCGTGTGATCTTGATTCCCTCGACGTATTCCAACGTCAATACGTGCGCCGTGGTGTGCGACCACACCACTTCTGGGACCACCACGGACGCCTCATCCGTGAAGTTGGTCCGAAATCTGTCGGCCGAGCGCCCTTCGTTCAGGTAGTTCAACTCCCCTTGCAGAACACGGGCGAACTCCTCATAGAGCGCGTCGAATCGCCACCGAGAAAACCGCCACTGCAGCAACCGCAGGACGATACGCGCGGCGCGCAAATCGGTGGCGACCACGGCCTGGACCCCCGGGTACTGGACCTTGACCGCCACGCGCCGGCCGTCCGACAACGTCGCCTCGTGCACTTGCCCCAACGACGCGGCCGCGATGGGCTCCGGACCGAACGCGGTGAACGACGCGTCGAGCGGGCGACCCAACTCGAGCACCACCCGCTCGCGGATGGGAGGAAAGGGCATCGGCGGAACCTGATCCTGCAGCGCCGCCAGTTCTTCGGTGTACTCCTCGGGAAGGATGTCTACCCGGGCGCTCATGAACTGCCCGAGTTTGATGAAGACGCCCCGCAACCGGATCGCGGCCTCGCGAAGGCGAATCGCCGATGACCGGTGGAGGCGGGATCGACGCTGAACCCGCACCTCATCGGACATCAACCACGAGGCGAGGGCAAACGCCTGATACCGTGCGAGAATTCCGAGCGCCAACCCCACGACCCGCGCGATCCGGAGCAGGGCCCCCGGCGCAGTCACGGCGTTTCCCCTCGTCGGATCGGCGACCGGTCACTCAGCACACCGTATCTTCGCCCCGCGTCCGCGCGTGAGTCAAGTCTGCGCGCTTGATTTCCACCCGTCCCCCTGGTAGGCTGCCGGCGCCCATGATTCGTCGGTCCGTCCTCGCATCCGCGCTCGCCGTCACCGTCTGCCTCGCAGGCTGCGCCACCCCTGACGACCCCGTCATCAAGCCCCTCCTCGCGTTGAGCGACTTGCAGTACGACGCCGGGGTCATCATGAACAAAGCCGAAAACCTCTACGCCGAGGAAAACTGCGAGGAAGCCGAGCCCGAATACGAACGGTTTCTGGAGCTACATCCGGTCCACCGCTGGGCGGTGCACGCCCAGTTCAAGCTCGCGTTGTGCTACTCGCAGCGAATTCCCGCCGTCGGCCGGGACCCTTCGATCGCGGAGAAAGCCGCCGCCGCCTTCGAACGCGTGTTGTCGTATCCGGATACCCGGTACCACGACGCCGCGCAAGCCAAACTAACCGACGTGCGTCGTCACCTCGCGCAATCGGACTTCGAAGTCGGACGGTTCTACTATAAACAGGGGCAGTATCCCGCCGCGATCGCACGATTCCAGAAGGTGCGCGACGCCAAAGTCGATGGCGAGGTCGCGGAAGAGTCGACGTACTTTCTCGCGTTGGCCTACGAACGCGACGGCCAGCTCGACAAAGCGACCGAGGCGGCGCAGGCGTTGCTCGACGCGTACCCCAAGACCCGACACGCGAAAGACATCTCGAAACTCAAGGCCCGTCTGGCCTCCCGTGCCGGTTGAGCCGCGGTACTATCCGGCGATGCTCGACTTGCGGGGCTGCGCCGTGGTCGTCATCGGTGGAGGACGAATTGCGACTCGGAAGGTGACCGATCTGATGGTCTCGGGCGCGCGCGTCACGGTGATCAGCCCCACGTTGAGCACGAGGCTCACGCGGTGGGTTCGTGAAGGGCTGCTGCGTCACCGTGCCCGGGCGTACCGTCGCGGTGACCTCAAGGGTTCGCGCCTGGCGATCGCCGCCACGTCGGATCCCCGCGAGCAGGAACGGATCGCGGAAGAAGCCCGGACCACCACGACGTGGGTCAATGTGGTCGATCAACCTGCGTTGTGCAATTTCCTCGCGCCGGCCGTGTTCCGGCGCGGCAACCTCACGATCACCGTCTCCACCGAGGGTCGGAGTCCCGCGCTCGCGCGCTGGGTCAGACACCGCTTGGGCACCGTGATCGGCCCCGAGTACGCTCGGGTGACCACCCTCCTGGCCGCGGTCCGAGCCGGGTTGCGCGCGGCCGGCGTGCCCCCGGAGACACGCCGCCGAATGACCGATCAACTCATGGCCGCTCACCTCCCGGCCCTGGTCCGCGCGAACGACCGACACGGTATTACACGCCTCATCCGGAAGGTGACCGGCTTGACCCTCGCGTCCGCTCCGCGCGTCGCACGCGATTCGACGTCTCATCGAGAGAGATCGTGACGCCGCGTCCTCCGCAACCGTTCGACAAGTTCCTCTACTACCTTGCCCGCGGCGTCCAGCTGGTCGGACTCTTGATCGTCCTTAATGTCGTGGTCATGTTCTTTTTCCCCGTATACAAAATGGGCCCGCTCCTTCAACTGACCATGGTCGGGGTCGTCACGTTCTTCATCGGCTGGTTGATGCAGCGCTAGTCGTCGAGCGACGACTCTCAACGGGAAAACAGCGACGCGGCACGACCCGCCAGAACGGCGGGCGCAAGACGGAACGCGTGTCGACGCAAGCGCGCCCACAGATCCTGAAATTTGGGAAACGTCCACCCGTATCCTCCCGAGACCGCCCCCATTTCCAAAACGACCTCGACGCTGGGTTGGAGTCGTGATCTCGGCCTCCAACCCGTAGACGCCGCGGAGCGAGTGCCGCGGGTTCAGTCGCCGGGCGACCCGCCTGTGCGCTCCATCCGCGCCAGATGCCCCCTTCGGGGACTTCCGACGTTTGCATTCCCGAAGGGTGGGTCGCAAGGCGGAGGAAGCGGTTACACCGCAGCGTACTGGGTCGTACGTGAGGATGTAACCGCGAACCGACAACGCAGCAGATGGCTGCTTATCAGCGGATCAGGGGTTACTGGCCGATCGACCAGCCAATGCCGTTCTGCGTCAGGAAAGAACTGAGAATGGAGAGCGAGTTGGTGGCAATTAACAGTCCCACAGCGACCAGGAACACCCCGCTCGCCTTGGTCACAATGGGCATGTACGGCCCCACGGCCTTCATGCGTGAGAGGAACGCGTTGAACCCCAGCGCTGCGATCAGCAAGGGAAGGCCTAACCCCACCGAATACGCCGCGAGCAACTGGACGCCCTCCCATAACGACTGTTTGGTACTCGCATAGAGCAGAATGGAGCCCAAAATGGGCCCGACGCAGGGTGTCCAGCCCGCGGCAAAGGCCACCCCCACGACATACGCGCCCAGGTACCCGGCCGGCCGGCCTTGCAAGTGCAGTCGCCGGTCAGCCGCCAGAAAGGGCAGGTTAAAGACGCCCATCACGTAGAGACCGAAAAATACAATAAACGCGCCACCCACCCATCGCAACAGTTCTTGGTGCGTGAGCAACACCTGACCCATCAGCGACGCGGATGCGCCGAACAAAATGAAGACCGTGGAGAATCCCGCCACAAACAGGAGTGACGCCGTCAACGTCGTCCATTTCACCCGATACCGATCCGTTCCGCGCGTCAACTCGTCAAAGGAAAGTCCGGTCACGAACGACACATACGCCGGCACCAGCGGGAGCACACAGGGAGACACGAATGAGAGAAACCCCGCGGAAAATGCGATCGCCAACGAAGGAGCGGATGCGTCCATGGTTATCCTTGTTGGGCCTTGATGGACACCGGGAGACCGTTGTCTGCACCGCGGGGCGATTGGCCCTGCTGGAGACGGTCCGGCACGTCGACCACCAACGTGCGAACCAGGTCGCGGTTTTTCACCGTATTCCAGTCCATGGCGCCGAAGAACTTATGCCGGATCACGCCACGTCGGTCCAGAACAATACTCGTTGGGAGCGAGCGCACTTCGAACTTGTCGTTGACCTGCATCTCGGGATCGAGCAGGATCGGAAACGTCAGGCCGAACGAATCCATAAACGGTTGGACGATCTCCGCCCCTTCATAATCGGTCGAAATCCCCACCACCAGGAAATCCTGCGTCGGAAACTCGTGTGAGAGCGCTTCGAGCGAGGGCATTTCCGCGCGGCACGGGCCGCACCACGTGGCCCAAAAATTGAGCAGCACGACCTTGCCGCGAAACTCGCTGAGCGAGGACGTCCCGCCACCGAGCCGCTCCAGCGCGAACGTCGGCGCCAGAAACCCGACCCGACTCCCTTCACGGAGCGCGGGAATCGCGGCCTCGGGGTTGGACAGCGGGGCCGCGGCCGGACGGTCGTCACAGGCCACCCCCAGCATGGCCACCGCCACGACACTCATCAACCGGAGGCCCAGGGTGTTCGCCCGAGAGGGTGGTCCCGCATCCGTTCCGGTGCCTCCGACCCACGACCCGTCCGACGAGAGGTAGCCGTCGCGAATCGCCTGTTCCAACACAGCGCGAGCCCGATCCGCGTCGTCGGCCGCCACGCTGATGCGGCGCTCGGCGAACCGCCCGATCGTTAACGGATAGGGCGACATCGAGAGGTCTCGGATCGCGCAGGAGATCCCGTGTTCGGCCAATAGATCGGCGATCCGGTCGGCTTCCAGCGCGTCGTAGGTCTTATACAGCTCCACCATCGGCTCCACGTCGCGGCTTATGATAACTAACGACTGGACAGACCGTCAATGTGACCCGTTCTGGACATTACGCAAGAGCGTCCCATATACTGGGCCGATTTATGTCTCAATTCCAGCCTGTTGATCAGCCGCATGATCGCTATCCGCGCCGTTGAGTTGGCCAAAACCTACGGACACTACCGCGTGTTCGAGCAGGTGTCCTTCGACCTGGCCGCCGGCGAGTGTTTCGCATTGTTCGGTCCCAACGGCGCCGGCAAGACCACGCTGCTCCGCATCCTCGCGACCCTGTCGCGACCCTCGGCCGGACAGTTCCAGATTCACGGTCAGGACGGCGTTCGCGACAAAGACGCGGTGCGCGCAGCGCTACTCCTGTTGGCGCACGGCTCCCACCTCTACGACGACCTCGATGCCGTCGAAAACCTCCGCTTTGCGCTGGCGCTACGCGGGCTGGACCGCGCGGATCGCGAGATCAAGGCGGCGCTCGACCGCGTCGGGATCGGCGCGTTTGCGGACTTAAAAACCCGATACTACTCAGCGGGCATGAAAAAGCGCCTCACGGTCGCCAAGGCGATCCTGGTGCGCCCGAAACTGTTGCTGATGGACGAGCCCTATACCTCTCTGGACGAGTCGGGCATGGCGCTGGTGAACGACTACCTGCGGACGCTGACCAAGGAGGGCGCGGCCGTGTTGATGACGACTCACGATCGCGCGCGATCCGCCCAAGTGGCTCACCGTGCGGGGGTATTGGATAAAGGCCGCCTGCGCGAAGTGCCCGTCGACCACTTGACTCGCGATGCCCTTTTTTAACGTCATCCGATGGGTGGCGTGGAAGGACCTGATCAGCGAGGTCCGCAGCCGCGAAACCCTGTCGTCGATGTTCTTTTTTGCCCTGATCGTGATCCTGGTGTTCAGCTTCAGTTTTTCGATGGATCAACAGGAGGCGCGGGAGCTGATTGCCGGGATCATGTGGGTGGCGTTCGCGTTTACCGGCATCATCGGACTCGGAAAATCCTTCGCCTCGGAACTCCAGAACGACTGCCTGGAACACCTGCAGATCAGTCCCGGCTCAAAAGGCGCGATCTATCTGGGAAAGCTGTTTGCCAATCTCCTGTTCATGCTCATCGTCGAGATCATCCTGTTTCCGATGTTCGTGATTTTCTTCAATCTCGACGTGGTTGAAGCCCTTCCGCTGCTTCTGTTAGTATTCGCGTTGGCCACGCTGGGGCTGTCGACCGTTGGGACGTTGTTTTCCGCCATGACGGTTCAAGCTCGGGCCCGCGAGGTCATGCTGCCGATTCTGCTGCTGCCCCTGGCTGTCCCGGTGATGATCGCCGCGGTCGAAGCCACCCGAGGCGCCTTGAACGGGGATCCCGTTTCACTCTACGGGAACTGGTTGCAGTTGCTGGCCGTGTTCGACGTCGTGTTCCTGGTCTTGTCGTTTTGGGCGTTCGAGTGGATCTTGGACTCCTAGGAGCCGCAATGGGTGCACTGATTAAATGGATGCAGCGGTATGAGGGGTGGTTCGGAGCCGTCGGCGCCGGGTGTATCTTGGCCGGGCTCTATTGGGCGTTAGTGGCGTCGCCTCCAGACTATTACCAGGGAGAAGTTGTCCGGATCCTGTACATCCACGTGCCCATCGTGCAAACCGCGATGCTGGCGTACTCGGTATTATTCGGGGCCAGCATCTGGTACCTCTGGAAACGCGATCCCATCGTCGACAACCTCTGCCAGGCTGCCGCCGGTATCAGCGCGTTCCTGACCGCGGGTGGGCTCGTCACGGGCTCGATCTGGGCCAAACCCACGTGGAACACGTGGTGGACTTGGGACGCTCGCTTGGTCTCGTTCGCCGTGATGCTGCTGATCCTCGTCGGATACCTGATGCTCCGGACGTTTATCGACGAACCCGAACGGGAGGCGCGCTTCGCGGCGGTGCTGGCGATCGTGGGGTTCGTGGATCTGCCCATCGTCCACTTCTCCGTGGAATGGTGGCGCACCCTCCACCAGCCGCTCTCGATCTCCATGCGGGGGATCGCGCTTTCGGGCGAGATGCTGCGCCCGCTGATTGTTATGAGCGTGGGCTTTTGGGTCTTGTTCATTTACATGCTGATGGTGCGCACGCAGATGCTCTACCTCACCGATCTCCTCCATGCGAAAAAGGGACGGCTGCTCAGCCACGCGCACCTCTCGGACCTCCCCACGTGACGCGGCTGTACGTACAGTGGACCGTGATCACGATCGCTGCGTTGATCGTGGTAGGGGCTGCAGCCCGCTCCTACGAGCGCCATCTCACCACGGTGACGCCAGACGCCCTCCTCAACGGCTCTGTTCGCTCCACCGACGTGGTCCGCGTGCAGGGACAGGTCGCCGGTGGGACGCTGACGGGTGATCCCGCGACCGGCCAAGCCGCGTTCCAGTTCCGGGGGGAGCGCGCGGAGTTTCCCGTTCAGTACGTCGGCCCACCACCTGAGAACCTACGCGAACTCAAAACACTCGTGGTCATCGGACGGTGGGATCCGAAAACGGCAGTGTTTTTGGCCCAGGACTTGGCATTGGTGACGAACTACGGGTTCGTCGTAGGCGCGTATCTCGCAGGCTTCCTTCCACTCGCGGTCTTTGTGTTCGCCATGGAGCGTCGAGTCCGCCTGCTCTACGCCGAGATCAAACACACCAAGCTGTATGAACCGGAGTCACCCGTACATGTGGACCCGCGGTAGAAAAATCGGAATGATCGCCAGCCTCGCGCTGGTCGCCGGCGCGTTGGGATATTTGGCGCTGGGCAATTTCGGCGAGAACCTCGTCTACTTCTTTACCCCGTCGGAAGTGTCTGCATTCTCGCCGGATCACTACAACAAGAAGGTTCGGGTCGGCGGGATGGTCGTCAAAGGGAGTCTCAAGTCTCGGACCGAGACCGTCGGGATGACGTTCGCGCTCACCGACGGGGCTGCGACGATTCCCGTGACGTTTGAGGGCATTCCCCCCGACCTGTTCAAGGAAGGGCAGGGCGCGGTCGTGGAAGGTGTCTGGACTCCGACCAAGGAGTTTCACTCCACCATGATCATGGCCAAACACTCCGAGGACTACATGCCGATCGACCTCAAGCGCGCCGGGACGGAATTCCCCAAGAAGGATCTCCTGCAGACCCTCCGGCCCTAGGTCGGGCTTCAGTCCCCGGCACATGCCCACCACACACCAAGGTCGCATCCGATCATGATTGTCGAGCTCGGACATTTTTCCGTCATCATCGCTCTGGTCCTCTCCGTCCTGGGTATGATCGCCCCGCTGGTCGCGCTGCGCACCAAGAACCCCGACTGGCTGCGCGTGTCCCGCCAGGCCGTCACCTGGATCTTTGTGTTACTCGCAGTCGGCATCGCGGCGCTGGAATACGCGTACCTGACGCGTGACTTCTCGGTGGCGTACGTGGCCTCCACCTCGAATTCCAAACTACCACTCTTCTACACGATCGCGGCACTGTGGGGTGGCCACGAAGGCTCGTTGCTGCTGTGGGTGTTTATCCTTTCGGCATTCAGCGCGGTCGCGGTGTGGTTGCACTGGCGCACTCAACCCGCGATTATGCCGTATCTGATCGCGGTGGAATCCTCGGTCATGTTCGGTTTCATGATGTTGATCGTGTTCTTGTCGAACCCCTTCGAACGCATCTTCCCGGCCCCGCTCGACGGCAAAGACCTCAACCCGCTGTTGCAGGACCCCGCCATGACCATGCATCCGCCCATGCTCTACATGGGGTACGTGGGGTTCTCGATTCCCTTCGCGTTCGCGATGGCCGCGCTCTTTTCCGGACGGCTCGGCGAGGAGTGGATCAAGGTCACCCAGCGCTGGACGATCTTTGCGTGGCTGTGCCTGACCGTGGGAATCATGATGGGTGGGTACTGGGCCTACTACGAGCTAGGGTGGGGCGGGTACTGGGGGTGGGACCCGGTGGAGAACGCCTCGTTCATGCCGTGGCTGGTGGGGACCGCCTTTCTGCATTCGGTGATGGTGCAGGAGAAGCGCAAGATGTTCAAAGTGTGGAACCTCTTCCTGATCATCGTCACGTTTTCGCTGTCGCTGATCGGGACCTTTTTGGTGCGATCGGGCGTCTTGACCTCAGTCCACACCTTCGCCACCGACCCCGAACGCGGCCTCTACATCCTGATTTTTCTCGGCGTGGTGTTGGGCATCGCGTTCGGCACGTTGATCGTGCGCGCGCCGAAGCTGAAGAGCCAAATCGAACTCGATTCGGTCGTGTCGCGCGAGTCCGTCTTCATGTTCAATAACCTGTTTTTCCTGGTCGCGGCCGCCACCGTGTTTCTCGGCACGCTGTATCCCTTGATGATCGAAACGTGGAAAGGCGCCAAGGTCACGGTGGGCCCGCCATACTACAACGCGGTGTTCATGCCGATCGCGCTGGGCCTGCTATTTCTCATGGGTGTGGGCCCGTACATCGCGTGGCGCAAAGCCTCGATCGAGAACCTGAAGAAAAATTTTCTGACGCCCCTAATCGTCGCATGTGTGGTCACACTCGCGGCGGTCGGGCTGGGATTTCGCAGCCCGTTTACCATCGCCGGTGCGTTCGTCGTGGGGTTCGTCGCGTCCACGATTACGATAGACGTCGGCAAGGTTTCCGTGTTTTTCGCCCGACGTGATGGCGTAAATTACCTCCGCGGATTTTTCCGCGCGTTTCGCAACAACCAACGGCGCTACGCCGGGATCGTGACCCATCTTGGGGTGCTGGTCATGGTGATCGGTGTCATCGCGTCCACGGTGTACCAAACCGAAAAAGTCGTGTCGTTACGCGCCGGTGACGAGTTCGTCCTGGGCCCCTACCGTGTCCAATTGACGGGAATCCATGAGGTCCAGGGGCCGAACTGGACCGCGAAAGAAGGCCGGTTCGCGCTGTACCGGGGCGAGCGGCTCCTCACCGAACTCACTCCCCAGAAACGGGTGTACGCCGCCACGCAGACCCCCACCACCGAGTCCGCAATCTACGCGATCAACATGGGCCACGTCTTCCTGACCATGCCCGAAGTGTCGCCCGAGGGAACCGCCACCGCTCGCGGCGTGCTGAACCCACTTATCTTATGGGTGTGGGGCGGCGGCGCGATCATGGGATTAGGTGTGCTGCTCAACATGTTCCGTCCCCGGAGGCGCGACGAATGACCCGCGGGTGGCAAGTCACTCTGGTGGTCGCGCTGCTGGGTCTGTTCGTGCTCTTTTATCAAGGGTTGTGGGGCAATCCACGGTATATTCCGCCGATTCTGGTCGGGACACCCGCTCCGGTGTTCGCCGCGCCGCAGGTGGGCTTGAGCGAGTCGCTCTCGATGGAGCAATTCAAGGGGAAAGTGGTGTTCCTGAACTTCTGGGCATCCTGGTGTTTGGAGTGCCGATTGGAGCACAACAACCTCCTCGCGCTCAACGAGCAGTTCAGCCGCGATCCGAATTTCGTCATGCTGGGCGTCAATTACCAAGATAAAGAGCCGGACGCCATCGAGTACCTCAAAACATACGGCTCCAGTTTCCGGCACGTGCGGGATCTCAAGGGCTCGATCGCGTTCGACTACGGAGTGTACGGCGTTCCCGAAACCTTCGTCATTGATCAGCACGGGGTCATCCGCTGCAAGACCATCGGCCCGATCGTGGGTCCGGTGTACGACAACTACACCCAACGGATCTTGCCCGCGCTGCTCCAGGGTTCGGGAGAGCCGATGCCATGTTAATGCTGGGCCGAAGCGCGTGGGCGGTCGCGGGCGCCTTGGCCATCACATCGTCCGTATTCGCCGCCACCGTAGATGAAAGCGATCTCGACACGCGAACACGAGAGGTGGCGAAGACGCTGCGCTGCACGGTGTGCCAGACCGAAACCGTCTGGGAGTCGGGCTCGCCGTTTGCGGGCCAAGTCCGCGAAGCCATCCGTGATCGGCTCCAACAGGGACAGTCTCCCGACGAAGTCCGCGCGTATTTCCTCAGCCGCTACGGTGACTACATCTTGATGCAGCCGCCCACACACGGCGTCAATTGGGTCGTATGGGTTGGCCCATTCGTCCTGTTGTTGGTCGGAGCGCTGCTCTTATACCGATCGCTCAGTCGATGGGTCACTCCCTCGTCTCCCCAGCCGGTCGAGCCACTCGACGCCCCCGCCCGCCAACGCATCGAGCGCGAACTGCGCTCGTGATCGGGGTCCCGCCACTGATGTTTTTCGTTGCCGCCGGTTTGTTGCTGCTCGTTATCTTTTCCGCCCTCGCAACACCGTTGTGGCGCCGCGATCCGGATCCGATTCCGGTCGGGTACCACGCGGACCACGATCAGGAGCAAGTTGATCTCGTCATCGAGCGCGAGGCGTTGGTGCGCTCGCTCAAAGAGCTGGAGGTGGAACACGGTCAAGGGCGCCTCACCGACGCGGACTACGCGCGGCTCAAAACCACCGACGAACGCCGGCTCTTGCATGTCCTCGACCGACTGGAGGCGCTGATCGGCAGCGCCCCCGTCCTCCCGGCGATGAGTGAACACCCCGTGCGTTCGCGCGGCCAGGTCTGGGTGACGGCGGTAGCGCCGGCGGTGCTGGTGCTGATCGGCGCATCCAGCATCTATGCGTACATCCAGTGGCAACAGGTGAAAAAACTCGCTGCGGTCAGCGCTCAGGCCGGGCCGGGAATGCCCGACCCGCGTCAGATGGTGGCGCGGCTGGAGGCAAGGCTTCGGGCCAATCCCAACGACCTCGAAGGTCAGATCATGGCGGGACGGTCGTACATGGCACTCGAACGTCTTGTGGACGCCAAACAGGCGTGGACCAAAGTCTTCGAACTCGATGCGCGCAACCATGAGGCGCACTACAGTCTCGGGGTGATCATGATCAACACCCGCCAGTTCGACGATCCCGAGCTGTTCCGGACGGCGCTGGAGCATTTCGATCGGGCGCTGGTCAACGTGCCCATGGAGCCCGCCGTGAATTGGTACCGCGGCGTCGCCCTGTGGCATCTTAAGCGCTACTATGAAACCGAAGAAGCGTGGAGCACCGCGGCGCAGAACCTGCCTCCGGGCAGCGAGGACGCCGCCTACGTCAAATCCTCGCTGGTCAAGCTCCGAGCGGGCCAGGTGCCGTTCTAGCGGGACCGCAGTCCCACGCACCCGCGGATACCTTGACACCGGCTCCGCCGGGTTCATATCATCGTTGCAGATTCCTCCCTATTAGGTATCGGGTACGGGTTCGCTCCCTTCGAGACAAGGAGGAACACGCCATGCCGGAATCTCCCAAGAGCCGCCGAGGGTTCGCCGCAATGGACGCCGTCAAGCAACGCGACATCGCCAGTCGAGGCGGTAAAGCCGCGCACCAAAAAGGCACGGCGCATGAGTTCAGTGCGGAGGAGGCCCGCCTCGCCGGGCGCAAAGGCGGCGAAGCCGCTCACCGCCGCGGTACCGCGCACGAGTTCACTCCCGAAGAGGCCCGTCTCGCCGGTCGAAAGGGCGGCAAAGCCCGACGCTCGACCGCACAGAAAGGTTCCACACCGGGACCACCCGGCGAACAGGTCGCGTAGAACGAGCGAATCGCCCTCAGGCGGTTCGTTTCAGCCGAGATCCAATTGCCGCCCGAGCCGCCCTCCCGGTCGCGCGCCACTCGCGATCACCACGAGATCGCCTAACCCGGCCCAAACCTTTACAACACCCGCTCACTTGTTAGACTCCTTGGATATTCGGGAGTCCGATGGGCCAATCACTTTGGGTGTGGGAGCGTCTCGCAGGGGTGTTGTGGGCCGTCCTAGTCGCCGCCGTATTCGCGATCGGGGGGTTCGACCGCCTGGAACTGATGACCTACGATTGGCGGATGCGCGCCAACCCGGACCCGCTCCGACACGACCTCGTCATCGTCGGGATCGACAGGCCGAGCCTGAAGGCCATGGCCACCTGGCCGTGGTCCCGCAGCGTCCACGCCGAACTCGTCGACCGACTGAGCCGCGCCGGAGCGCGCGTGATCGCGTTCGACGTGGATTTCAGCACGCCACGGACGCGCAAGGAGGATGCCGACCTGGCGGGAGCGGTCTCGCGTTCCGGTCGCGTCGTGCTCGCGGCGTTCCATGAGCACCGCGCCCTCTCCAGCGGCGCCGTCGTCGAATACGCGAGCCTTCCCTATCCGGCCCTCCTGAGGGCCGCCCGTGCGGTCGGCTCCATCAATTTGCCCATCGACGCGGACGGCGCGATTCGTCGCGTCCCGGTTGAGACGCCCATGTTAGGCGCGGACGGCTGGAGCTTTGCGGTGCAGACCGCACGTGCTGCGCTCGATACGCTTGAGAGTCCGGTCCGCCGGACGCCCGATGGAACGTTGGACCTTGGAAACCATCGAGCGAACATCGGCCAAGGGGACGAATTTTTTATTCGCTTCATGGGTGGTCCCCGAACGGTTCCGGTCGTCTCGTTCGTGGACGTGCTCCGCGGCGCCGTGCCCACCTCCCAATTGACCGACAAGATCGTTCTGATCGGGGCCACGTCGCTCGACCTGCAAGACTTCCGAGTCACCCCCTTTCGCGGCGCGATGGCGGGTGTGGAAATTCAGGCCAACGCCATCGCCACGATCCTATCCGGCCGGAGTCACCATCGCCTACCGCCTCCCTCGATCCTCGCGTTGATCTTTGCGATCGTCGTGTGGTGGACGGTCTTGCTCCTCGCGTTGCGAGTGCGGCGGCAGGCGGAAATCAAACGCCGCGCGCTCATCATTTGTCTGGCCGGATCGTTTACCCTGTGCGCGATCGTGGTCTCGGCCGTCCTGGCGTTCCATTCCTTGGTGGTTGTCGATGTGGTCCCGCTCCTGGCCACGGGTATCGGCCAGGTCATGACGTCGTTGATCGCAGGTTATGTCTTTGCGGAACGCCGCATCGAATTCCAACGGGAGAATATCGAAGCCCTCTATCGGATGGGCGATGAAACCCGCGAAGGCACCTCGCTCGACCGCTTGACCGACTTATTGTTCGCGCAGGCGCGCCACCTCCTCGGAGTCGACCGGTTGGCCCTGGAAATATGGACCTCGGACGAGGCCCCGGTGCGGGAGTGGCGATCGCGTCCCACAACCGACGGCGCGCCCCCGCTCCCGACACCACTCTATGACCAGCTCGCCGCTCGCGTCCGCTCCACGGGATTGCCCGTCACTGCCATCGATCTGGTGCTGCACCGCCGCATGGAGCCGCAAACACGCCCGCTTCGCGCCAGTCTGTTCGTGCCGTTTGTGGCCCACAACCACGTCATCGGCATCCTCCAAGTACACCGCGAACGCCCGATCCCATTCCAAGAGGGCGAAGCCAAGACCTTGCTCACCCTGGCCACGCAAGCCGCCCTGAATATCGAAAACGGCCGCTTGCTCGATGACGTACGAACGTTGTTCCACCGAAGCCTGGAGGCGTTTTCGACCGCGCTCGACTTCAAGGACAACGATACCGGGGGCCACTCCAAGCGCGTGTCGCTCTATGCCCGGGAGGTGGCCTCTCGTATGGGCATCGCCGGAACGGATCTCGACGTGATCTCACAAGGGGCGCTTTTGCACGACATCGGCAAGATCTCGGTACCCGACCGGATTCTGCGAAAACCCGGAAAGCTGACGGAAGAAGAATGGGTGACGATGCGCGAACATCCCGACACAGGGTACCGGATGCTCAAGACCATTCGCATACCCGACGCGATCGCCACCATCGTACGGCAACACCACGAACGGTTCGACGGCACGGGTTATCCCCACCGACTCACCGGACCCGCCATCAGTCTCGGGGCCAGGATTTTTGCAGTGGCCGACTACTACGACGCGTTGACGAGCAACCGTCCGTATCGGAAGGCCCAACCGATCGAGCGCGTCTTGGACGACATTCGCATCGCGTCCGGCGGCCATTTCGACCCGGCGGTCGTCGAAACATTTCTAGCCATCCCGGACGGAGTGTTCGGCGACCTTCGAACGCGGATCGAGCGGGAGCTCAACGACCGCCGCGCCGCCTGACTCGGTATGGCGCGGCTTACACACCACGGAAATCGGTTTCATACTGCGTCGCGTACTATCCCGAACATCGATGTCCACGTACGGTCTCGTACACGAATATTTATCCGGCAACCATGGTTGCGTCCTCAGGAGGTACGCGCTATGGCTGCACATCGAATTCCTTCCCGAAGAGCTCCCGGTCTGATCTGGGGGGCTGTGATTCTTCTGCTGGCAGTCGGTTCGGCCCAAGCCGCGTCACCCAGCGCGCACATCGTAAGCGCGAAGGGGACCGTGCAAATCCTCGCCGCTCCGACCGGAGAGTGGGTCGCCGCCGCATCGCGGGCGGCGGTGCCACCGGGATCCGCAGTGCGGACCGGTCCCAAGTCGAAAGCCGTGATCGAGTTGGATGGTGCCGAAGTCATCCTCTACGAAACGTCGTTGATTCGCCTCCCGGCGGAGGCGGCTCCGATATCCATCGCGACCAACCCGCTTCGGCATCCGTGGCTGGACTCGGGACGCGCCCTGTTCGACGTGACGCCACGCAAAGACCGCACCCCGTTCTCCGTGCAGACCCCCACAGTCGTGGCCGGAGTGAAGGGCACGGTGTTTGAAGTGTCGTCTACCGGTACTGAAGAAGCCGTGTACGTATGGGATGGTCTCGTCGAGGTCACGTCCCGGCTCAACTCGAGGGATATCCAACTGGTTGCCGCCGGCCAGTTCACCATGCTGGACGACCTACGGCTGACCCCAGCCTTACCGATTCCTGGCGAACGGGTCCGCCCAGACGAAGTCGACCTGCACCGCCACACCGCGGAAGCGGTTGACTCCGAGAAAGCAGCCGCGACCGAGCGTATGACCGAAGACTTTTCAGTGGGCGCGCCGCTGGAGTCGACGCTGGCGTTGACCACTGAGGCTTGGCGCGATGCGGATCGAGCCGCGGTGAAACCCGCGCTGGACCAAGCCCTGGATTTTCAGTCCGTAGTGTCTATCGGCACGGTGCGAATCTCCACCGACTCGCTCACGAACTCGCTGGCATCGACCACCACCACGGTCAGCGATACGACGCGGACGGTCACTGGCCCACACACCTCGACGGTGTCCGGGGTGGTTGATCCATTGACGTCGACCTTGGCGCCGGTGGTCAGTCCGATGATCAACCCGCTGACCTCGACGTTGGCACCGGTTGTGACGCCGTTGACGTCGACCGTCTCCACGGTCATCACCCCGCTGAGGACGTTGGGCTTCTGAACGCGCACCGCGCGATCGGGCTGAGCGTGGCGCTCGCGGTTTCGAAATCTCTGTCGGCGTCCTCCCTTGTCGGCGCTGACTCCAACGTCTTCCTCTCGAACCAACAACCGCAGAGCTCCACTTTTATCCAGACCACGCTCGGCGCGGAGATCGGGTCCGATTCGGCTCAAGCACATCGGCTCGGCTGGTCCTTACAGGGCCTGCACAAACATTACTTTCGATACGGGGAGGCGGATAAACTGTTCGCTGACTCGGCCCTCGCCTACCGGTACGCGGCTACCCCATCATTACTGTTTGGCGTGGTCCAAACCGTGTCTTACGCTAAGTTGCAGTTGCTCGACACCGAGGGTAACACCTTGCCGCGCGACCAGTTCATCGCTTACAGCGGAGACATCCGCGGCTATACCCAGTGGCTGGCCTCTCGATCGCGCCTAACCGTCGGAGCCGGTATCAGGAAGAAAGATATCAACGAGGTCGCAGATCAAGCCACCGTCGTCTTCGCCTCACTCGACCATCAGGGCTATTGTGCCTACCTGGACGGCATACATCGGTTGCGCAAGGTCGATCTGGGACTGGGCTATGAATACGGCGTGATGCACTACGACGAACTGCAAGCTGCGTCACGCGATAGCTCGACCGCGCCCGGGAATCCCCTTCTCACGCTCATCCAGCACACCGGACGTTCACAAGTCGCGGTTCGTCTTGCACAATGGGCTCGTGTTTCATTGGACGGGCAGGTGCGGTGGACGCTCGACCCGTTCGAAGACGAACTGACATATCGCCAATTGGACATACAGCCCCGTGGCGAGGCCCTGCTTCCGTTCAAGCTCCTGTTGAGCGGGGGCGGGGGGTACCGAACCCGGGCATACGCCGAACGAACCGGCGGCGGCTTCTCGGCCCCTGACCAGCGCCGAGAGCGGTTTCTACCAGCCGATGCCTCATTGCAAAGGCCTTGGACCGAGCATCTGTCCCTGATCGCCCAAGCGCAGTTCATTCGCAAAACCAGCAACGTTCCGGGTGACGAGTTCCGCGAGCGCATCTACGCGCTCGGCGTGTCGCTAGCCTTCTAGGCCATCACCACGGTTCCGGTTCCAGACTCGCCCACAAGTACTGCGTCGCCACCGAGCGATACGGCCGCCAGGGAACTGCAAGCGTTTCGAGCCTTTGTGGGTCCGGGGGCTTCCTGAGGCGGTAGGCTTTCTGCACGGCCTTCCGAAATCCCAGATCGTAGACCGGCAATACATCGGGGCGGCGCAGGGAGAAGATCAGGAACATTTCCACGGTCCATCGGCCGATACCCTTGATCTGCGTCAGGATCTTGAACACCTGGTCATCGTCCAGCGCATGGATCGTCGCCAGATCGATCGCGCCGTCGTCCACCTGGCGGGACAGCCCGAGGAGGTACTCAGTTTTCTGGCGTGATAACCCGACGGCTCGCAGTGACTCTGGTGGCGTAGTCATTAACCGTTGAGGCGTCAGACCACCGGGATAGGAGTCAAGCAGTCGCTTGAGAATCGCGCGCGCAGCGCCGACCGAGACCTGTTGGGCGATGATGGCTTCAACCAAGGCGAGGAATCGGTCGTCTCGATACCGGATCCTGCACACGCCGACTTGCTCGATCACGCCGCGCAAGACCCGATCGACCTGCTTGAGGTGGCGCCGGGCGGCTTGCAACTCGCGGTCGGTCACGGCGGGCTAACTGCGTTCGAGTGAGAACTTGAGCTTGTTGAGGCTCTCGTCGTGGTGCGTCGTGACCATCGACTTCATGACCACGGCGCGCAAGTTGCCCCACACTCCGCCGGGGGTGTGCGATTCGTTCCAACTTACCGTTGTTGAGCGGACATCCTCCGAGGGCTTGAGCTCGATCAGCGACTGCACCCCGTTCTGAGGGCCGCCCAGCACCTGGTACCGCAGACGCATCGGCGGAATGACCTCGGTCAACCGGATGTCCATGTCCCATCCTTTGAATCCGTTGTAGACGTGCGCGTTGACCAAACTGCCTGTCTCCCGGCCTTCGCCACGGGCCAGGTCGAACCGTTCAATGCCCTTGACCCACGACGGCCACTGATCGAGACTCCCGACCTTGTCCCACACGCGGACCGGCGGCACGCGGATCACGACTTCGGACGAGACCGTGTAAGTCGGCTCCAACAGAAACTTCGACGCGATCAGCACGACCAGCGCCAATCCCCCCAGCCACACGATGAATTTGAACAATTCGCGCATCGCGACTCCCTTCTCCGGCGTCAGGACCCGCGGCCGGGCCGGCGCCGATTGGACTCTGCTATACTGCGCGCGTGGCGGAACCCCCTACCGGCGTTCGGCTCCATCATGTGGCAGTGCAAACTGCGGATCTCGTCCGCGCTCGGCGGTTCTACGAGACCGTGTTGGGATGCTCGGTCCTCAAGACCGAACGCACGGCCAAAGGCCGCGATATCGTCTGGCTCGCCTGTGGCGACTGCCGCATTGAATTGTATAGCGCCAAACCCGGCCAACCTCTGACCCCGGGGTGGAACGCGAACGGTGTGGGCCCGCTGGCCCTGGGATTCTACGTCCGCGACCTCGATGCCGAGGTCGCGCGGCTCGGCGCGCTCCACGTGCGGATCACCAAACCGCCGTATGAACCCGTGCCTGGCGAGCGCGCGGCCATGATCGAGGGCCCGGACGGAGAAGAAATCGTTCTCCTGGAACACCCGGTGGCGTGAGCCCCGCCCGATTCGCTACTGCGCGGCGTCTCCCGCGTTGATCAACGCCTCGTACTGTTCCTGCAGCTCGCCCCACTCCGCGGTCAATTCATCCACGGCTTTCTTGGCTCGCACATGGTCGTCCATCGTGGTGAAAAACGAGGCTTTGTCCTCATAGGTGGCCGGATTCGCGAGCATCGCCGTCAGGCGTTCGAGGTCTTTCCCTTTTTCAGTCAGCTCGCGCTCGACTGCATCGAGGCGTGTTTTGAGTGGGCGGGTTTTCGCGGTCAGCCGCGCACGCTCCTCAGCCTCGATCCGTCGCTGCTCCTTGGACTTGAACCCCGCGCGATCGGGCTGCGACCGCTCAATCTCTGAATGAGGCGCGGCACTATGCCCGTTCACGGCCTCGGTTTCCGCGGTCTGGCGAGCCTTTTTGTCGACGTAATACTCGTACCCGTCGGGGTACACCATCGCGGTGCCGTCACGGACGTCCAGGATGGTGTTGGCCACGGACTGGATAAAATGGCGGTCGTGAGTGATAAAACAGATCGTCCCGGTGTACTCCAGCAGGGCCGATTCCAAGACGTCCCGCGAGGGGATGTCGAGGTGATTGGTGGGCTCGTCGAGCAACAAGAAGTTCGCGGGACGCACCAGCATCTTCGCCAGCGCCAGCCGACTCTTTTCCCCGCCGGAGAGCACGGCCACGCGCTTCTTCACGTCATCGCCTGAAAAGAGGAACGCGCCCAAGATCCCGCGCAGGAACGGCTGCTCTTGATCCGGCGCCGACGAGATCATTTCATCCAATACCGTGGCTTTGGGATCGAGGGATTCGAGCTGGTGCTGGGCGTAATACGCGACGGTCACGTTCTGACCATAGGTGACCGTCCCGGCATCGGGCGTGAGTACACCCGCGAGCATCTTCAGTAATGTGGACTTCCCCGCTCCGTTGGGCCCGACGAACGCCACCCGCTGCCCACGCGTGATGATCAGGTCCAACCGCTCGTAGATCACTCGGCTCGGGTACGCTTTGCGGATGCCATCGAGCTCTAGGACTTCGCGGCCGCTCCGCGGAGGCTGGGGAAACCCGAACCGGATTTTCTTGCGCTCGGGCGGGATCTTGATGCGCCCCATCTTATCGAGCATCTTGACCCGACTTTGGACCTGGCGCGCCTTGCTGGCCTTGTACCGGAACCGTTCGATGAACTGCTGGACCTCCTGAACCCGCTTCTGTTGGTTGGCGTAGGAGGCCATGAGCATCTCTTTGGCCGCTGCGCGGGCTTGAACGTATTCGTCGTAGGTGCCTGGATACGAGATGAGTTGGCCCTGATCCACTTCGACGACGCGCGAGACGAGCCGGTTCATGAACTCGCGGTCATGCGAGATCAGCACAACCGCCCCGGCGTAGGTAGTCAAGAAGCCCTCCAGCCACACCACGGATTCGAGGTCCAAGTGATTGGTCGGCTCGTCCAGCAACAACAGATCGGGATTCTGCAGGAGGAGCTTGGCGAGGGCCACCCGCATTAGCCAGCCGCCGGACAAATGGTCCGTCGCTTTCTCGAACGACTCTTCCCGGAACCCCAGGCCGCCGAGAATCTCACGCGCTTGCGTCTCGACGTTGTACCCACCCAACGCCTCGTATTGGTGCTGCAGCTCGCCGTATTCCGCCAGCAACGCATCCAACTCATCGCCCGAGGCTTGGGCCATGTCCTGCTGGAGCACGCCCATCCGATGCTGCACGCTGGTGGCGCCGGCGGCCGCAGACAGTACCTCCTGGAGGATGGTCTTTCCCTTGAGCTCGAGGATCTCCTGCGTCAGATATCCGATCACCACGCCCTTCTGGACCTGAATTCGCCCGCTATCCGGAGACATCCGGCGGGCGATCATCTCAAACAGCGTGGTCTTACCGGCGCCGTTGGGGCCGACCAGCGCCACGCGCTCGCGGGCGCCGATTTGCAGCGTGGCGTCGTCGAACAACACTCGGCTGCCATAGGCCTTGCGGATATCGTGAAGGGTTAACATGCGGTAGGAGTATACGGAAGCGCCTTCAGGGCCGCAAGGCTAGAGCCCGTCCATGAACGGCCACCTGCGGCGTTGCCGCTGCGCGTCCGCTCCTCACGTACGAACCAGTACGCTCCGGTGCGGTGCTCGCGGCGCCTGGCATCTGGCGCGTTCCTGAACGGGCTCAATCGGGGAATACCCGATTGTTTTAGTGCGCGACGCGGTATCGACGGCCTCGCCACTGCAACCCGCGTCCGATCCGAGCAGACCAGGCGCTATTTAAGGCGATAGCTATCACAACTAGGGCGCCGAGCAGGAGGACGGGCGCCCACCCACGTCCGATCCCAACCCTCTGGCAGAGAGAAGCCCATCCAGTCAGGAAGACAGCGAACAGCCCCCAGGATGCCGCGATCGTCACGGGGTTGGTGCTCGTGATTGTGGCCCAGAGTGGCACGATTGCGGGGAGGACGAAGGTCGCGAGCAGATAGCCTAATAGAAAGCCCAGCACGACCAAGGGACGATCCTGTAACACATAGTAATCTCGTCTCCCGATAGGGACCCACACGGGAAGCTTCAGGCCCTCGTAGAGGTTCTTCGACCACCCCCGCCAGATCTCGGCCAGCGAGTGATACATGCGGATCGAAACAATGTCGCGGCCGTCCGCGAGCCAGAGGCGACCGCCCGCGCGTTTGACGATCTGCGCGAGGGCATAGTCATCCACGATTCGATCGCGAATCGCCGCGTGCCCTCCCGCCGCGTCATAGATCGAACGACGCACCAGCAGGAACGCGCCGACGCCGACGCTCTGCGGGTCCGCGGGATCGTTCACTTTGGAAAAGCTGATCCCGTAGAAGATGATCGCCGCCATCACCGGCTGGACCGCACGCTCCCAGAAACTCCGCAACTCCGCCTTCGGAAGCAGGGTAACCAGATCGACCTCTCGGTTCTCCAACTCGGCAACGGCCGAAGCCACGGCCGTGGGAGCGAACCGGACGTCGGCGTCGGCAAAGAGCAGCAGGGGATGAGTGGCATACGACGCGCCGTGCGCCTGGGCGTGGGGTTTGCCGCACCAGTCACGAGGCAGCGATGGCGCAGACAGGAGGCGCACCCGGGGATCCGCCGCGACGTAGCGCTGCGCGATCGTCGCGGTCTCGTCGGCCGAGTGGTCGTCGACGATCACCAATTCGAGGTCAACACCTTCCTGGAGCAGCAACGATTCGACCGTGCCTCCGAGGTCTCGGGCCTCATTACGAGCCGGGATGATGACTGACACGGAAGGCCTTCCCGCCACAGGCGCCGGCGCGAGTCGGACGTAGCCGTCCGCGCAGCGACGGTAGTGGATCAGGAGATGAAGAGCGTGCACGACGAGCAGGATCACCGTAACCGCGATCGTCACCTGCGGCTACGATTTGAGGTGGGGGCGGATGCGGTCCCGTTCGCCCCGTTCGACGCGCAGCCTCCGTAGGGCGTCATAGAGGTCGCGCTCCTTGGCAGACGTGTCCTCCGGAGTCATCACCTGGATTTCCCAGTACAGATCCCCGGCCCCTTGGCCGGACGGTTTCGGAAGGCCCTTGCTCTTGAGCCGGAGTTTGCGCCCGCTCTGGGAATGAGCCGGCACGCGAAGCACCACGGAGCCGGTGGGAGTGGGCACCGGGATCTCTGCGCCTAACACCGCCTCGTCGTCCCACACCGGCAACTGCCCGGACAGGTCGTAGCCGTCGGCCTTGAAGGTCCGATGTGGCTCCAGCCGCACGCGCAAATACAAATCGCCGGGCTTCCCGCCTTGCACCCCACGTCCACCCAGACCGGCCAGACGGATCTGGGATCCGTCTTTGAGCCCTTTGGGAATTGTCACTTCGATGGTTTGCGTTCGCGTGACCTGACCCTCTCCACGACAGGTCGGGCAGACCGTGGCGACGGTCCGCCGGCGCCCGGAGCCCGCCGCCGCACTCGAGACATGTCCCGCCCCGCCACACGTGGCGCACAACTCCCCCACCGACAGCCGTACGCTGTGTTTGCCTCCGGCCACCAGTTCTTCCAGCGTCAACGGGAAGTCAATCTGCGTATCCTCGCCGGGTTGAGCCGCGCCTCCCTCTCGGCCGAATCCCCCCCGCTCGAACGGGCGACCGCCGAAAAACGCCTGGAAAAAGTCACTGAAATCGCCGCCTGCCGTGCCTCCAAAGCCCTCAAAGCCCCGCGACCTCGATGCACCCTGCTGCCTGGCGAACTCTTGTTCGCGAAGAATTTGCTCCCAATTGGAACCCAGCTCATCGTATTTTTTCCGTTTGTCCGGATCTCCGAGCACTTCGTTCGCCTCATTAATCTCTTTAAAGCGCTCCTCCGCCTTCTTGTCGCCAGGGTTCAAATCCGGGTGGTGTTTGCGGGCCAGCTTGCGGAAGGCGGACTTGATCGCGTCCACAGACGCGCCGCGGTCCACACCCAACACTTTGTAGTAGTCCTTGAAATCCATGGAAGACTCGTTGATTGCGCCGATGATACCACAGGCTGTTGGACACAAACGGGAGGGGACTTTCGCAGCCCGAAGACCTCCCTTATAATAAGGTTGTTATGGCGAGCGAGAAACCGAGTGGGGCCATGGAACGCGAAGTGCTCCACATGGACTACCAGTCCGGCGCGATTCAGGCCATCGGCCGCGTCATTGAACGTCGCCGCCGCGAACGGGGTCGCAACTACTTGGACCTTCTGCGCAAGGCCCGATTGCGGTTCGGCCGATCGCCCTACGACATCGGGGCGATCTTTCTCGGTCAGGTGATCGCCCGGCTGCGTACTCCCGCGCCGCGCCTGATCCGACTCATCTAGCTGCACGTTGCCCCAAGGCCGACGCTTGATGGATCTTCCCTACCCCTACGACGAGAAATCGGCAGGCTCTTGACGAATGTAGCGACGACGCCGGGGCGGCTTTGAGTTCCGGTCCGTGTTTCTGGTACAGTGTCGGCGGCGTATCCCTTAGGCGCATAGCGCCGGCACATGGCCGACACGTTTTACATTCCGCTCGTTGCGCTCAAACACCAGTGGGCGAAGGAGTACGAACTCGGCCAGGGGTTTGAGCTCGCGCGTTTTCCCTCGTCTCTCGCCGACGCCTATCGGGAATTCGATCACGGCACCGTTCGCCGACGGCACGGCGACCTGCTGCTACGCGAGGTCCAGGGCAACTACTGCCTCAAAATCTCGTGGCCCATGGAGCCGTTCAAAACCTCGCGCGAAATGGTCTACAACCTCGAAGATCCGGCGATCACGCTCTTGATCGTCCTACGCATCATCAAACCCACCAACGCTGGACTCCGCACGATCTTCCATACGCCGGCGACACTCGAACTCGGCATGCCGTTCGACTTCGTGGACTACCGGATGCAAGGCTTCGCGCTCCGGCGGACCGACGACCTCCCCGTCTTTACCGACGAGGATATTCCGACCATCGTATATTACTACGCCAAACTCTTAGAACTGCTGAAACGCGAATATCACCACCGGCGAATTTTTAATGCCCTGCGGTTTTTCGACTTGGGCTATCGCAGTGAGAACCTGGACTCGCGCCTGATCTACTTCGCGATCGCCCTCGAGGTGTTATTCAAACCCCTGCGCGGGCGGATCAGTCGCGGGATGACGGACCGGGTCGCCGACTTTCTGGGTACCACGCCGGAAGAATGCGAGAGCATCTCCAGAACCGTCATCGCGTTGATCGACCTCAAAGCGCGCATTACACACGGGGACATGACCTACTTCGATATCACGCGCCCCGAAAACGTGGTGTTGGTTCGCGAGCAGGAAGACATGCTCCGAGCCGTCCTCCAGAAGATCTTGCAAAAGGACAAGATGATCCAGATTTTCTCGCAGGTCCGGGAACGCGACGCCTACTTCGACCAGCGGCTGGGGCCGCCGGTGAGCCAGGGTCCCAGGGCTCACCGATCCTAAGCGCCTGGCGATGAACGGTCATCTGCGGCGTTGCCGCTGCGCATCCGGTGCTCACGTACGACCCAGTACGCTGTGCTCCGGTGAACAGGGCGCGCGGCGGCGCGCCCGTCGAATATTTACACGGGCCGACTCAGTCGGCCCTGTGCGCCTGGCATCTGACGCGTTCCTAGCCAGGCTCAGCGCCCCGCACACCAGAATGCACTCTTAGCCGCGCCGGGGGTCGGACTCCCGCAGGGCGTGTAACACCAAACGAGCCAGAGCGCCGGTCATCCCGGGAACTGATCTGAGCTCTTCTTCCGTGGCATCGGCCACGCGTTCAACGCTCCCAAATCGAGCTAACAGAGCCCGTTTTCTCGAAGGTCCGATGCCAACTACCGCGTCTAGTCGCGATTGGGCCAGACGCCGGTGGCGCACCGCGCGATGATACGTGATCGCAAAGCGGTGGGCCTCATCGCGAATCCGCTGCAGGAGTCTGGTCGAAGCGGCCGTCGGATCAAGGGGGGTCGGATCGGCATCACCGGGGCGAAAGACCCGTTCCCCCTTGTCCCCGCGTTCCTTCGCCAAGCCGATCACGGTGGGGCCGCCGTCCCCCACCGCAATGTCGAGCGCTCGCAACGCGTCGAGGGCGGCGCTCAGTTGGCCTCGGCCACCGTCGATCACGATCAGATCCGGCCACGGGCCGCCCTTGCTCTCGACGCGGGCGTAATGGCGACTGACCACCTCGTAGAGCATGCCGAAGTCGTTCGCCCCCCGGATCGTCTTGATACCGAACTTGCGGTAGTCCGCCTTCTTCATTTTCCCGTCTTCCCACACCACCATGGAGCCCACGGCCTGGTCGCCTTGAAAGTTCGAGATGTCGAATGCCTCGATCCGTCGCGGGCGGCGGGGAAGCGGCAGCACGGTTTGCAACTCGCGGGTTTCAGTCTCGCCGGCACGCTCGCGTCGTCGATGGTCGGTCATCGCCGCTTCCGCGTTCTCACGCGCCAGCGCCAGGAGCGCGGCGTCGGGACCGCGAGACGGGGTGGTCAGGCGAACGCGCCCCCCGCGTCGTTCGGTGAGCCAGGAAGCGAGCAGCGCGTCGTCGGGTAGATCGATCGGGAGCACGATTTCTGGGGGGACAACGGTCTCCCGGTCGTAAAACTGCTGTAAGACCGCCGTCAGCAACGCCGCGTCGTCCGCGTCGGCCCGGTCGAAGTAATAGTCTTTGCGACCGATCAGCATCCCGCCGCGGATGAATAACACCTGCACGTCGGCTGACTCTCCTTCACGCACGAGTGCCACGACGTCCTGATCCTGCAACAACGTGGACGTGATGCGCTGCCGTTCCAGCACCTTGTGAATCCGCGCCATCTGGTCGCGCAGCCTGGCGGCCTCCTCGAACCGCAGGGCCTCCGCCGCTCCGGACATCCGACCCTCCAGCGCGCGCACCAACTCGCGGTCACGCCCCTCAAGGAACAAGCGGACCTGGTCGATCATCTCCCGGTAGTCTGCCTGGGTTTGCTGGCCCGTACACGGCGCCAGGCACCGACCGATCTCGTACTCGATACACGCGCGTTCGGCCGTGCCGTCGATGGTGATCGAACAGTTCGGCAGCGGAAACAGATACCGGAGGACCCGAAGGGTCTCGCGCAGCGCGTTGGTCGGCACATACGGACCAAAATACCGCGCGCCGTCCCGCGCCACGCGGCGGACGATCTCCGGTCGAGGATACGGGTCCTCCATGGCCAGTCGGATGAATGGGTAGTGCTTGTCGTCGCGCAACACGATGTTGTAGCGCGGACGGTGTTTCTTGATCAGATTGTTTTCGAGGATCAGGGCCTCAAGCTCGGATCCGGTGACGAAGTACTCGATGGTCTGAACCTGGGACACCAGCGCGGCGGTCTTGGGCGGGAGGCGAGCGCTCGCCTGAAAGTAGGATCGGACTCGATCCGGCAGGGATTTCGCTTTACCGACGTAGAGGATTTTCCCCCCCGTCCCGCGCATCATATACACCCCGGGCGCGGCGGGAGGGTCGGGGAATCGTGTCTCTCTGTTGATCATACCTGCTTGCATTGTACGTCCGCCGCGAGAGCACGATCAATCGCACCCTCATCGGCGGGGCCCCGGATCGGCATGTTCCGCGCGAGGCGCCGCAATCGAACCGGTTCCTTCGTCAAAGAGCCGACTGATGTCCGGTTGATCCCTCTTACGACAGAGGACGAAGAGATGGTCTCCCGTTTCGAGCCGGGTTTGTCCCTTGGGGGCAAGCACATGCCCGCCACGCACGATCATGGCGACAAAGGTCTCGTGAGGAAACGGGAGATCTTTGATCAGCTGACCGACCGCCCGGCTTTTCTGATCCAGGTAATAGTCCATGATTCGGCGATCGGTTTGCTCGATCGAGGTGATATGCAGGCGATGACGCGGTTCCGGGCGCCGTTGACTGTGCAGCCCCAGCAACCTGGCCGCCCACGAGATGGTGGTGCCTTGGAGCAACACCGAGGTCACGACCACGAAGAAGATCAGGTCGAAGAACAACTGGCCGTTGGGCAGCCCAGCCAGCACGGGGAAGGTAGCCAAGATGATGGGCACGGCGCCGCGCAGACCCACCCACGAAATCAGCAGTCGTTCCCGCAGGTTGAAACGCGAAAACATCAGCGAGACGAACACCGCGGCGGGGCGGGCAACCACCATGAGGACGGCTGACAGGATGAGGCCGTCACCCGCGACGGCCCACAGACGACTCGGGAACGACAAGAGCCCGAGCGCCACGAACATGGCGATTTGCATCAACCACGCCAACCCGTCGTGAAAGTCGATGATTAGCCGTTGAGACACCGTCAACCGTTGACCGATCATCAGGCCGGCAAGATACACCGCGACGAATCCGCTCCCTCCCACCGCGGCGGCGAAACTGTACGTTCCAAGACCCAACGCCAATGCCATGACTGGATAGAGACCGGACGACCCGAGGCGAGCCCGATTGATAGCCCAGGCTCCGCCAATACCGAATGCGAGCCCGATCAACGTTCCGGATGTGGCTTGATACCCTAGCTGGAGGAGGGTGTCCCCCACCGAAAGTCCCGCGCTGGTCATCAACGTCTCGGTGATGGCGATGGTCATGAAGACCGCCATCGGGTCGTTCAGCCCGGATTCGACTTCGAGGGTCGATTCCACGGCTCGAGCCAACTTGGTGTTATGGCCCCGAATGATGAGGAACACCGCGGCGGCATCGGTGGATCCGACGATAGCGCCCAGCAACACGCCTTCGAGGATCGACCACCCCAGCCACCAGGCGGCGAACCCGCCCAACACCAACGCGGTGAGAAGGACTCCCAACGTGGCGAGGCTCGCCGCGGGTCTGATGCCCAGGCTGAGCACACGCGGACTGGTGTCCAACCCCCCGGCAAACAGGATCAGCGCAAGTGCGACCAGCCCCACGTCCTGGGTGAGTTGGTAGCTCTCGAACGCGATGCCGCCCAACCCCTCGGATCCGGCGAGCATGCCGACGACCACGAAGAAGAGCAGCGCAGGAACGTTCAAGCGACGGGACAGTTTGGTGAGGAGAACCCCCAGCACCACCAGCCAGGGACCGATGGTCAACACGAGGTCGAGCGTCATGGACGGAGGGAGCCCACCGCGGCACTGTACCAGAGTAGATGAGGGCCTCGCAAGAAATCGCAGGCTTTTGACTCGTCGGAACCGCCGTGGTATAGTCCGCGCCCGTGCCCGCGTACTTGGTCATGTGGGTGCATCTGGTGGCGCTCGCCGCGTTCGTCGGCGGCCACCTGGTTCTGACCGTGGTGGTCAGGCCGATGGCACGAAACGCGTCGCCGGACGGCACCGAGCTTGTTCGCCGCGTCGGCCGGCAGTTCAAGTCCCTCGCGTGGGCCAGCCTCGTCTTGTTGATCGTGACCGGAGTTTTCAACCTCCTCAACGAAGGCGGCTCCGCGCGGATCGAATCGGCGTGGGGCGGCGTGTTGATGCTCAAACTGCTCCTCGTGCTGATCCTGATCGCCTTGTCGATCGTTCACGACTTCATTCTCGATCCGTATGGACCCGGCGCAACTCGAGGCCCAGCGGCGGTGGCCGCGGCCCGCGCCGCAACCGCCGGACGGGTGCAGGTCGCGATCGTGGTGGTCGGAATCGCCATTCTACTGGTCGCCGCTTATCTGGCGAGGACCTAGCCCGGCGGTCGGCCACAACCGGAGGTGTCAATGCCCAACGTCACGTCGCGTGTGTTCTCCACCGAATTCATGGAGCGGCTCGCCTGCTGTTGGTGGTCATCCTCCTGGAGTTGTTTCGGACGATCGTCAATTTCCTCAAGACCGGAGAAATCAGCCTCGAACCGTTCCTACACGTCGGCATTATCGCGGCCGTTCGAAAGATCCTCACCGTCGGCGCTGAGATGGTGCTCGTGGACAGCGTCGACGAGACTCGGTTCACCCAATATTTGTTCGATGTCGGGGTTCACGGCGCAGTGGTCTTGGCCCTGGTGACCGGACTGTACTTCTACCGTGCGCCTCGACGGGCGGGGGTCACGAATGCCTCGCCTGCGACACCCCCGTGACCAGAGCGCACCTGAACATACTGGTCACAACTGAGTAACCGGCTATACTCTCCGTAGCAGACGGCACCAGGCGGTCCGAACGCGAAGATCGCGGAACGTTCACAGGTTCAAAGGAAGGGTACATGGGACGTCAGGCACAATCGTCTCAAACCTCGTCTGACGCGCGCTGGGGATCCCGCATCTCGGTCGAGCGCGTGGTCCGTGTTCGCACCGAGGCCGGCGAACGGTCAGCGCGGATGCAGGACTTGAGTCTGACCGGATGTTTTTTGGAGACCGCGGCTTCGTACGAGATCGGCGCGATTCTCACGCTGAGTTTCGCCCTGTCCAGCGGAGACGAACAACCGGTCACCACCGAAGCACGCGTGGTCCGACGCTCCAAACACGGCGTGGGGGTCCGCTTCGTGTTCTCCGACGCCCAGACGCCCGTCGCAATCAAACGTTGGCTCTCGGCCCATCGCACCGACTGAACGTCCCGGCAGCCTCAGTACAAGCTCAGCGGCGTATACACCACCGGCCCCCCCACCAACTCCGCGAGCCAGGCGCCGGTCCGGTCCGCCGGCAACGGCATCCGATTCAAGCGAATCTCGACGGTAAACCCCTCGCACGACCCAATCGCTCCAATCACCGCGTAGGCCTCGCGCGCCCCCGGCAGCAGGTCTGGGGTTCGGAACTCACACAGGGTCGCGAGGGCCCGTCCTCGCGGCGCGACCGCCGCGGCGATTGCCGCGAGGTCAGCCAACGGCGCGTGGACGAATCCGCGATACAGGAGCTTCGCCTCTGGTTGCAGTCGGTGAAACTCCGTAAATGCCTCCAGGGACCAACCGGACAGGAACGTCCGGAGCGCCGCAGGCCGCAGACCGAGGCGCTCCACCAATCGCGCCGCCGGTATCAGCAACTCGTACCGATCTAACACGACGTATTCGAACTGGCACGGCCCGAATGCGTCGGGCCATGATCCCGAGATCCGGCAACCAGGCTCAGCCGATCCCACCATGGGCAGGCCCTCAGACCAATCCACGAACAACGGCAACTCCAGGGCCTCGATCGCGGAGGAAAACGCCTCGGCGCGTTCGCTCACCCACTGATCGCGCCGTGGGTCTTGATCACCTTCCCCGGGCGTCACGATCTCCGTCGGCACCACGCGCACACGGATGAACCCGTGTGTATCGCGAAACCCAATCCAGCACATCGCCTCGCGCTGATGCAAGACCAGGCGCACGTCATCGGGGACGCGCCACGGATGGCTGAGCGACAGATACGCCTCCATCCTCGCGCGCTCTCGATACAATTCGTGGTGCTGCCCCGCGAGGACGAAGAAGTCCCCGGCCCACGCGTCATCCACCTCGATCAGCGTCGTTTCCTCGATGGGCCACGAATCGAGCCGAGCGATGTCTTCCGGTCGATCGACCCAGAACTCTTCGACGTAACACGCACCGAGCCGGTCAGGGGGTCCCACCGCCAGGCCCAGGGCCTCTAAGCGGCCGACCAGCCGGATCACGTCGTCAAAGCCCAGGAACGCCTGGGTTTCCCAACGGTGCTCACGCATCAGGCATCGAGAGGTTGGGCGGCATCCGCGTATGAGCCGGACACGACTCGTGCGGTCGGCGTTGGGACGAAGCGAGCGCGTGGACAGGTGGCAAATCTAAGTCCGGTGTCACCGACCCCGCAGCTGCCCGAGGCGGTCCAATCGCGCTCGCCACCAGGTCGTGTTGAGTCAGTAGAGGTCCGGAAGATCAGCGCAAACTGAAGAGAACTCGTGTCGTCGGCCGTGGCCTAGTTTCCCATCGCGGCCCTTCCGAGCCCGCTTCCAATCAGGTATTTGAGGTCATCGTCGTCGAACGAAATCCCCACGCCCACAAAGGCCGTGTCGAGTTCCCGGTTGAAGGGGTTGTCGTAACCCCCCTGGACGTACAGATATTCCAGGAAACGGTATCGAGCCGTAGCTTTGGCGTGGACGCGTTCGTTGAGCGGATCATCGCTGCTGAAGTCCCAGAAGTCCAGGCTGAATTTCAGTCCAGGATCGTCGAAGAAGTAATCGGCCCCGAAGCCGAAACTGTTCTCGACCAAACCTCCACGCAACCCCACGTCCCCAAAGCGCCGGAAGTATTCCAACGAGAACTTGACCTTCGTTTCAAAGCTGATGTTTTCGACTTCCGTGGTGACGCCGTTCACGGTCGTGAGGTTGACGGTCTTTTGCACCTTGCCCCGTGGGTCGTTTACCACCTCAAAGATATAACTCTTGTTCTCGCGCGGCGTGACTGCGAGGTTCACGTACCCCCGAAAATCGCCAGACTCGGTCTGGTAGTCGCTTCCTCCGCCCAGCGTCAAGCGAATCTCGTCGATCTTGTTCAGCGTGCCGCTCAGTCCGGTCAGCGCCGTGTTGAGTTTCTGGTACGCTTCGTCGTCGTTGATCAACTTGCCGAGCGTCCCTTTGCCCTGTTCCAGATTCTTCGACACCGTGTTGAGGTTGGCGAGCGCGTCATCGAGTTTCCGGTAGACCGCGTCGTCGGTGAGCAATTTGCCCAGCGTCCCGTCTCCACGCTCGAGACGGTCGGCGATCCGGTTGAGGGTCGCCACCAATTTGGGACCGTCCTCCTTGAGCGCGCGCATGAATTCTTCCGCGTGAGCAACGGTGGTCTTGATGCCTTGCCGGTTCTCGGCGACGATGTGGTCGAGGTTTTCCGCGACGTTCCTGAAATGCGTGACGATGTCCTTGAGCGAACGTTCACCTTCCTCGTTCCCCAGCGCCCCCCGCAGCGCCGCGGTCACGGCTTTGACGTCATCGGCGATCGCGCCGAATCGATTGATCAAGGTGTCCAGGTCGGCCGCCCCTTCCGCCTGGGGAAGCTGCTCACCGTCGCCCAACACGCCCGGCTCCCGACCCGGCAGGATCTCGATGTACTTGTCGCCGAGCAGGCCCGCGGCCTTGACCGATGCCCGACTCCCTTGGGGAACACTGACGCCGGGTCGAATTCGCATGGTCACCCTGGCGTGGGAGTTTTCCAGACCCATCTCCTCCACCACGCCGATCGGCACCCCCGCCATCTTCACCGGCGCGTTCTTGTCGAGACCCGCGGCCGAATCGAACAGCGTGAAGAGGTGGACACCTTCCACCTTTCGAAACGCGAAGTCTTTGAGTTGGAACGTGCTCCACAACAAGAGCCCCAAGCCGAGCGCCACCACCGCGCCCACCCGGGCTTCAACGCTGAAATTGTTCATGGCCGGCATCCCGCCGGCTGGTCGCTACGTGACCGCAATGGGGCCCTCCGCGCTTCCGGTGATGAACTGTCGAACCACGGGGTTCGCACTCCCCCGGATCTCGTCCGGCGTGCCGACCTCCAGAATTGCGCCTTGGTACAACATCGCGATCCGGTCCGCAATCTTGTACGCGCTGGTCATATCGTGGGTAATCGCGATGGCCGTGACTTTGAGCTGCTCTTTGAGACGAATAATCAGTTCGTTGATCACGTCGGCCATGATGGGATCCAGACCCGTAGTCGGTTCGTCATAGAGCATGATCTTCGGGTCATGGACGATCGCCCGCGCGAGACCCACGCGTTTTTTCATGCCGCCGGACAACTCAGCCGGCATGAGATCCTCCACGCCCTTGAGACCCACCAGCGCGAGTTTTTCCCGCGCCACCTCCCGGATCTCGCGGGGAGACTGCCGACTGTGTTGGGTCAACGAGAACCCCACGTTCTCCCACACCGAGAGGGAATCGAACAATGCCGCGCCCTGGAACAACATCCCAAACTGTTTCCGCACCTCGATGAGGCTCGCATCATCTAGCCGTCCCACCTCTTGACCATCCACGATTACCCGCCCTTGATCGGGCTTCATGAGGCCGATCACGTGCTTGAGCAACACACTCTTCCCGGAGCCGCTGCCGCCGATGATCACCATGGTTTCGCCGGGTTCGATGCGCAGCGTAAGTCCCGCGAGCACGACTTTTCGGTTGAAACGTTTGTGCAGGTCCTCGATCTCGATCGTCGGCACGACGTCTCACCCGGCTAATACAGGAGCGCCGTCATGACATAGTCCGAGATCAGGATCAACACGCACGACACCACCACCGCCCCGGTGGTCGCTTGCCCCACGCCCTGAGCCCCGCCGCTCGCGTTGAACCCGCGCTGGCAACTGATGAGCGCGATGATCCCGCCGAACACCACGGCTTTGAGGAGCCCTCCATACACGTCGGCCATCTCCAAGTAGTCGAACGTTCGTTTCATGTACACCGTGGGGTTCACATCGAGCAAAACCGTCGAGACCAGGTAGCCGCCCGCGATCCCGATGATGTCGCAGAACACCGTCAGGATCGGAAGCATGATCAGCCCGGCGAGGACCCGCGGAAGCGCGAGATACTTCACCGGATTGACGCCCATCGAGGCCAGCGCGTCGATCTGTTCGGTCACCCGCATCGTGCCCAGTTCAGCGGCCATGGCGGCGCCCGCTCGACCCGCCACCATCAGACCGGTGAGGACCGGCCCCAGTTCGCGGGTCATGGACAGGGCGACCACGGTCCCGACCAGACTCTCGGCTTGGAAGCGCTGGAACCCGTTGTAACTCTGGAGCGCCAGCACCATCCCGGTGGAGAGGCCTGTGATTGCGACGACCGGGATGGACTTGGTGCCGACGTCTTCCAATTGCCTGATGTGGAGGCGCAGCCCGAGCGGACGCGCGAGGGCGCTTCGCGCGACGTTCCAGAACAGCAGCCAGAGGGTCCCCGTCTCTCGCAACAGCGCGATAGCGGTACGCCCGAGCCATTCCAGACTGCTCATCACGGGGTCGCCCCGGACGCACCGTCCAGGTAGCGACGGGGGACTCGCGGCCCGATGCCGCACAGCAGTTCGTAGGCGATGGTTCCGGCCGCCTCGGCCACCTCTTCCGCAGGCAACGACGCCCCGCGCTGCGACCCGATCAAGACCACCTCGTCGCCGTCCGCCACGTCGGGCACCTCGGTGACGTCGATCATGGTCAGGTCCATACACACCCGACCCACCACCGGTGCGCGGCAACCTCGAACGAGTACCGTCCCGCGGTTGGAGAGTGCGCGCGGATACCCGTCGGCATATCCGATGGGGAGCACCGCGATGAGACTGTCCCTGCTCGTCACAAAGGTGCGGGCGTAACTCACCGGGGTGTTCGCAGGAACGCGCTTGAGCAACATGATTTTCGTGGTCAACGCCAGCACCGGCCGCAACGCCACACCGTCCACGTCCGGGCCCGGCCGGCATCCGTACAACATGATCCCGGGACGTACGGCCTCGTACAAGGGACCGTCGCTGGGACGCGCCGAGGGTGAGCGGGCTCCGAAACCCCGCACGCCTTTGATCAACGCCGCACTGTTAGCGGCATGCCGCGTGGGAATCGTCAGGCCGACGCGACGCGCGGCGTCGGTCACCGCGTCAAACCGCGCGATCTGTTCACGGGCGTAGCCGGGGTCGGCCAGGTCCGCGTCGGCGAAGTGCGTCATCAGTCCTTCGACGCGCAGTCCCGGGCATTCCGCCAGCCGCGCGAAAGCCTGGGCGGCATCCGCCACCGCAAATCCAAGACGCCCCATGCCGGTGTCAAATTTCACGTGGATCGGCACGACCGTGCCGGCGTGGCGCGCCGCCCGATCGAGCGCGGCCGCGTGGTCGAGATGAAACACCGCGGCCGACAGTCCGAGGTCCACGAATTCCGTCGCCTGGTCCGTCGTGAAGCCACCTAACACGATGATCTCCCCTCGCACGCCGGCCTCGCGAAGCGCTCGGCCTTCTTCCGGCAACGCGACGCCGAATCGACCGATGCCGTCTGCGGCCAGCGCACGCGCCACGGCCGGGGCGCCGTGACCGTATGCGTCAGCCTTCACGACCGCGATGACCTCGCGGTCTCCCGCGAGACGTCGCGCCTGTTCTGCGTTGTCGCGCAGAGCGCGCAGATCGATGTGGGCGACGGTCGGGCGCAGTGCGGCCACGGCCGCGGTCACGGAGTCGCGGCCTTCCGGATCGCTTCGGCCTGTTGAGCGGCGGCTTTGGCCTCGGCGGTGAGCCCTTGCGACGCAAACAGCTCGGCTTTGCGGTCGAACAGGCGCGCGCGCAACTCGGCGTCTCCCACCGGAACGAGCGAGTCAGCTTGGTCGATCACCTTCCCGGCGTCATACGGTTTGTCCTGAGCGATCAACACTTGCGCCAGCGTGTCGAGATAATTCGGCGCGCGTGACGGATCCCAGCGGAGCGCGCCCCGCACCAACACTTCGGCCGACTCCAGCTGGCCCTCCTGGAGCAGCACCTTACCGCGGGCATGCGCGGCTTGCGCGAGGACCCGCGACTTCTCGCCGAAATTGGCGAGCGGCGGCACCGCGGATTGTCCCTGGTCGATGAGCCGCACGGCGTCGTCCGGCCGGTTCGACGTCAACAGCGCTTCGGCAAGCGGCACGAGGTACTCCGTCGCGCGCTCGCCATCTCGTCGGATTGCCTCCCGCAGGAGCAACTCCGCGTCCTCGTACTTCCCGGCCGCCAGCTTCGCCTTGCCTTGCTCGAACGCCAGATGGGCCACCTCCTGGGTCTCCTCCACGAACAGCGTTCGCACCTCATCGGCGCGCTGTGGATCGTCGCCAGCAAGGGCCACGGCGTCGTCGATCGCCCGGCCGGCCTCGACCGGTTTGCCGGTTTTGATCAGGATGTCGACCAACGTGTCGACGTATTCGGGTCTCGGGTCCCATGCCACGGCCTTTCGCGCCAGCGATTCCGCCGACGCGAGCCGTTTGCCCTGCGTCACGTAGAGCCACGCCAGGTTGTTGGCTCCGGGCGCCGCTTGTTTGCCGCCCACGCGTACCGCTCGCCGATACCACCCCTCCGCGTCGTCATAGACGCCCTCGTGCGCAGCCAGGTTCCCGAGGTTGACCAACGCCTGCACGTGATCCGGTTGCGCGCGCAGCGCGGTCTGATATTCCTCCTTGGCCAGATCCCGCTTGCCTTCGCGCTCATAGGCCACGCCCAGCGCTACATGTTCGTCGGGGCTGAGAGCGTCGCGGAGCGTCACCACCTGAACCGACCGCACCGCGGAGCAGCCCCACGCGCCGATCACCCACGCCAGCAGCAGCGCGCTCACCCAGCGCCGATGGAGCCCCCGAGGGGCTGACCTGTCGGTGTTCATGAGGCGGACGGGGTGCCGAGGGGGTCGCTCACCCGCCGATCAAACACTAGAGCCCAAAACGCGGCTCGTCGCCACGCGGAGGTGAAGCGGCCGTAGGCCATCGACGCGTCCGAATCTTCGCCGGAGTACAAGAGCACGCGTTCGGCGGCATCGTCGTATCCCACCACCACGACGAAGTGCCCCCGCCGTACGGGACCAAAACCCAGATCGAGGAAGGCCACCACGGGGTGATCACTCGCGACGTGTTCCCGCAGCCAGACCAGCGAGCCCGCCCCGGTCCGGACCGTGGCGCCTCGCGGACGCGCGGCGGCGTACCGCTCGAGATCCAGCGGCAACACGCCTGCCAGCGAGGGCGCTCCGATGGCCTGCGCGATGTCCTCGACGCTCACCGGATCGTCGTGATAACCCAACACGCTCGCCAGCGCGGCGGGACCGCAGGCGCCAGGCTCTCCCGGCACGAACGGGACTCCCAGGATGCGGTGGGCGGTGGGTAGGGGGGAGGCCTCATCGGCCAGGGGAACTCCGAGGGATTCGGCACCGGTGCACCCGATCGATAACGTGATCACCAGCGCCCAGGCGACCGCCCATGCGGGCCACACCCAGTCGATTCGGCGGATGCCAAGACGCGTGGGTGCACCCTCAGGCTACTTCGTGATCACGACCCGGTGGCCCGTCAGCTGGAGCAGCACCACGACCAGGATCGCGATGACCAGCAGGCCGATGATCACTCCGAGCCCGCTGTCGCCGCCGGGTTGTACGCTGTCGAGTTGGACCACGGTTTGATGAATCTGCGCATCGGTAAGCGATCCGAGACGCGAGGCAACCGCCTCCGGCCCGAGGCCCCAATCGGCCAGACGTTGACTCACCACCTTCCGTTCGAGAAACGTCTTGAGCCGCACCAGCTCGGCGTCTCGATCAAACGCCGGCGCGGACAAGGCGGCCTCGGACGGTACAAACGACGCCAGTCCCACCGCGGGAAACGCGGTGATGCCGCCCGTCATGATGAGCGCGGCGGATAAATACAGGCTCAGCGAGGTGTGTACGATGCCGGTGCGTGCCGCCATGGATCCCCCTTTCACGTGCGATTACACCTCAAGAATCTCCGCCTCTTTTTTGGCCAGGGTCTCGTCGACCCGGGTCACGTACTGATCGGTGAGGCGTTGGATGTCGTCTTGAGCGGCCCGCTGCGCGTCTTCGGACAGGTCACCGGTCTTTTGCGCCTTCTTGAGTTCGTCGTTGACGTCCCGCCGGACGTTGCGCACCGCCACTTTGGCCTCTTCGCCCATGCGCCGGGCGTGTTTGACGTATTCCTTGCGCCGTTCCTCGGTGAGCGGGGGAATATTGAGACGGATGATTTTCCCGTCATTGGACGGTTGAAGGCCGAGGTTGGCGCCCTGAATCGCCTTTTCGATCACGGGAATCTGCCCCGGCTCCCACGGCTGAATCGCGATGATCCGGCTCTCGGGGATCGACAGGCTCGCCACCTGCTTCAGCGGCATCACCGTCCCGTAATAGTCGACCTGCACTCCGTCCAGGATCGAGAGCGAGGCGCGCCCAGTGCGGATGGCGGCGAGTTCGTGGCGCAAGTGCTCGACCACGTGGTCCATCCGCTCCGTCCCTTTTCGCTTCACATCCACGTCTTGCCCTCAGAGAAGCCTGTTCAGGGGCGCGCCAGATGCAAGACGGAGCGAGCGCCCGCACCGCAGCGTACTGGGTCGTACGTGAGGAGCGGACGCGCAGCGACAACGCCGCAGATGGCCGCTCATGGACAGGCTACGCCCGGACACGATCGCCTTCCACCACGGTCCCCAGTGCCTCGCCCTGCACGATTCGCTTGATGTTGTCTTTTTCCTTAAGGTTGAACACGATGATCGGCAGGCGATTCTCCATACATAACGTCACCGCCGTACTGTCCATCACGGCGAGGCCTTTCTCGATCACGTCGAAAAAGGTCAGCCGCGAAAACATCGTCGCGCTGCGATCCTTCATGGGGTCGCGGTCGTACACGCCGTCCACCTTGGTGCCTTTGAGGATCACTTCGGCCCCGATTTCCATCGCGCGCAAGGCCGCCGCCGTGTCGGTGGAGAAGTAGGGGTTGCCGGTGCCGCAGGCGAGGATGATGACGCGTTTTTTCTCAAGATGGCGGATCGCGCGACGCCGAATATAGGGCTCGGCCAACTGTCGCATCTCGATCGCGGATTGGACCCGCGTTATCACGCCTTTGCCTTCGAGCACGCTCTGCAACGCGAGCGCGTTCATCACCGTGGCCAACATGCCCATGTAGTCGGCCGAAGATCGTTCGATACCCGTCGCCGCGGCCGCGAGTCCACGGAAGATGTTCCCGCCGCCGATCACGATCGCCAGTTCTACCCCGAGGGCGTTGACCTCCTGGAGCTGGTCGGCGACTTCGCTCACCACGGTGGGGTCGATCCCGTAACCCCGATCACCCGCGAGCACTTCCCCGCTCAATTTCAGCAGAACTCGACGATACTTGAGATCGGCCACAGGGTCACATCCTCGACATCAAGAGGCGCACAGCGTCTCCAAGCCGCGGGCCCGGACGGTGGGCCCTACGTTCGGTTCCCAAGCTCGGACTCTTCGCCCAGTTTGTACCGTACGAAGCGCCGGACGGAAATTCGCTCGCCGATTTTGGCAATTTTTTCGATCACCAACGCGTCCACCGTCAGCGAGGGATCTTTGATGAAGGGTTGCTCCAACAGCGAGATCTCGGCGCTGAACTTGTCGAGACGGCCCTGAACGATTTGTGCGATCACCTTGTCGGGTTTGCCGGTTTGCTGGGCTTCCTCGGTAAACCGCTGTCGCGCCTCGGTCAGCGCACCCTCTGGAATCTCTTGGCGAGAGACGTACCGCGGGGTGGTCGGCGTGCCCGCGATGTGCATCGCGAGGTCCTTGACCAAGGTCTGAAACTCCGGATTGCGGGCGACAAAGTCGGTCTCGCAATTGACCTCCACCAGGACGCCGATTTTGCCCCCGGCGTGTACGTACGAGCCGATCAGCCCTTCACTCGCGGCGCGCTCGGCCTTCTTGGCGGCCACCGAGGCACCGCGTTCTTTCAGCCATTCCGCGGCCTTCTCCAGGTCCCCGGCATTCCGCTCCAAGGCCTGTTTGCAGTCCATCATCCCGGCGCCCGTCCGCTCGCGAAGTTGCTTGACGAGCGCGGCGTCCACGGTCGCCACGTTAGCCGCCCTCGACGGCGCCCAACGCCGCCATCTCGCGCCCGGCGGAGACTGCAGCAGCCTTGGCTTGCTCCTCGATCCGCGCGGCGTTCAGCTGCCGGCCTTCGAGCACGGCATCCGCGATGCGCGCGGTGATTAGTTTGAGGCCCCTGATCGCATCGTCGTTTCCTGGGATCACGTAATCCACTTCGTCGGGGTCACAGTTGGTATCGACGATGGCCACCACCGGGATGCCGAGACGATTCGCCTCGTGCACCGCAATATTTTCCTTTTTACAGTCGATGAGGAAGATCATGCCGGGAAGTTCGGTCATGGTCTTGATCCCGCCCAAGATTCTTTCAAGCTGGGAGCGCTCCTTCTCCTTGCCCGAGGCCTCTTTTTTGGTCAGGCGGTCCAGAGTGCCGTCGGTCTTGGCGATCTCCAACTTCTTGAGCTTGTCCGCGCTTTTACGCAACGTCTGAAAATTGGTGAGCATCCCGCCCAGCCACCGTTGGTTCACGTAATACATGCCGCAGCGCTTGGCCTCGGTCTCCACGATGTCCTGCGCCTGTCGTTTGGTGCCCACGAACAACACGGTCGAGCCCTCGGACACGGTATCCCGCACAAACGCGTACGCCTCGCCGAATTTCTTGACCGTTTTCTGCAGGTCGATGATGTATACCCCGTTGCGTTCCCCGAAGATGTACTTCTTCATCTTCGGATTCCACCGCTTGGTCTGGTGCCCGAAGTGCACACCGGCCTCCAGCAATTCCTTCAGTCCGACGTCCGACATACCGACTCCTTGATACAGGGTTGATCCGCCGCGCGCTTCACCGGGACGCCGGGCCCATTGTATACGGGACCTCCGGTACCCTCCGCGTGCGTGTGTAGTGTAGTTCGCCGGCCATCCCGGCAAACGGCATCTCTTACCATAGACGGCGGCCTTTTGCAAGGCGTATACTCGCGGCAATCGACCATGGACCGCGACCCACGCATGCCGGCAATGGATGTTGACCTCGCCCCTACGGCAGAGCCCGCCGACGCGGAATGGCGGCAGCGCGTCCGGGTGGTGTTGGTCCGCCCGGAGCACCCCGGCAACATCGGAGCGGCTGCGCGCGCGCTCAAGAATCTGGGGTTTTCCCGCTTGCATCTGGTGGCACCTGAGTGCGGGCATCTCACCCCCGAAGCGCTCAAAATGGCCTACGGCGCGCTCGACGTGATCGAGGGCGCCCGTATCCACTCGAACCTGCGCGAGGCCCTCGCGGACACCTACTGGGCGGCGGGGTTCGGCATGACGCGGCCCGACCGGCTCGATGCGGTGTGGCTGACCGACGCCGCTCCGGTGCTGGTCGAGCTGGCGCGGACGCATGAAACAGCGCTGGTGTTCGGCCCCGAGCGTTCCGGCCTGTCTAACGACGAGCTGGCCGCGTGCCACCAATTGGTGTCGGTGCCGACCGACCCTGCGCAGCCCTCGCTGAATCTGGCGCAGGCCGTGCTGCTCGGGTGCTACGAACTCACCCGCACGACGCTCCCGGCGCCCGCCTCACCCCTCGAGCTGGCATCCGGCGAAGAGATCGACGGTCTCACCGACCACCTCGACGAGACCCTCCACGCCATCGGCTTTCTCCAGCCGCCCCAAGGTCGCCGACTGCTCCAGGAACTCCGCGCGTTCATCAACCGCGCCCAACCCTCCCCACGCGAGGTCCGCGTGCTGCGCGGCATCCTCCGCCAGATCGGATGGGCGACTCGTGGCATACCACCTGATCGCCAATCTGACTAGATCCCTCTCCGACGTCCGTCGTCGGAGGCTGGCGAGGAGGGGTCAGATGCAAGGCGCCGGCGAGCATCGGACCGGAACGTACTGGGTCGTACGTGAGGACCGAATGCGCAGCCGGCAACGTAGCAGATGGCCACTCATCGTCAGCCTCCTAATCGCCTTGCGGAGCTGGGCGCCGCTTTGGTATCATGCGCGCCGTGACTGAAGCCACGTCTGTTCCCGGGGCGGAGGTTGCTCCGGGTGCTCCCGGAGAGCCCACCGGACTCCGCCTCGCCACCTCGACGACGTTCCACTCGCTGCCGATCGCGTCCGAGGTGTTGCGCGGCCTCGACCGTCTCGGCTATACCCACTGCACCCCGATCCAGGAGCGCACGCTGCCCATTACGCTCGGGGGCCGTGACGTGGCGGGCCAAGCGCAGACCGGGACCGGAAAAACCGCCGCGTTTTTGATCAGCGTCTTCACCCGGTTGCTGCGCACGCCGCCCCCACCAAAGGGCGCGCGTTCGAGCCCCAGAGCCTTGGTCGTCGCGCCCACCCGCGAACTGGCCGTGCAGATCGAACAGGAAGCTCGCGTGATCGGCACGGACACCGGGCTGTCGATGATGGCCGTCTTCGGCGGGGTGGACTACACCAAACAGCGCGACGCGCTCGCCGCCGGCGTGGACCTTCTGGTGGGCACGCCCGGACGGCTGATCGACTATTTCAAACAGAAGGTCTATGACCTGCGGCGGACCGAGATCGTGGTCATCGACGAAGCCGACCGGATGTTCGACATGGGCTTCATCGCGGACATTCGGTTTCTCCTGCGGCGTTTGCCACCCTTCGACAAACGCCAATCCATGCTGTTCTCGGCCACGCTGTCCATGCGGGTGATGGAGCTGTGCTACGAACACATGAACAATCCCGAGAAGGTGTCGGTCACCCCGCAGCGCATCACCGCCGACAAGGTCGAGGAAGTCCTGTACCACGTGGAGCGGACGCGCAAACTCTCCCTGCTGTTGGGTCTCTTGCGGCGCGAGCCATGGGAACGTGTGCTCATCTTCGTCAACACCCGGCAGACCGGCGAACGGCTCGCCGAATACGTCAACCACCATGGGTATACCGCGCGGGCGATCACCGGCGACATCCCGCAGCCCAAACGCCTCAAATATCTGGAACGGTTCAAGAACGGGGAACTCAAGGTCTTGGTTGCGACCGACGTCGCGTCTCGCGGGCTCCACATCGAAGGCGTCTCGATCGTCCTCAACTACGACATCCCGCAGGACGCGGAGGACTACGTCCACCGCATCGGTCGCACCGCGCGCGCGGGCGCCGCGGGCAAGGCCATTTCACTGGCGTGCGAGGAATACGTCATGGCGCTCGAAGCCATCGAGGACTTCATCGGACACAAGGTCCCGGTGGAGTGGGCCGAAGAGGACTGGATGGTGCCCGTCACCGCGCTCCCGCGTCGTGCCCGCCCGCCGGGCGACGCCGCGCGCCACCGCAGCGGCCACGCCCAGGCCGAACGCGGCGGCGCAAAACACGCCTCGCCGACGCCGAAGGGTCCGGGGCCGTCCCAATCCCCGGCCCCGGCTGGACGGCGGCGAAGACGTTCGAAGTCCGGCGCACCGCCTCCCGCGTCGTCTTGACCCTCGTTTGCGGCGTTGATAAGATGCTGGCTCTTCTCAGAGTCCAATCTGGAGTCCCCTGATGGCCGCGGTGAAGTTCGAAGAAGCCTTGGGCCGCCTCGAAACCCTGGTCCAAACGCTGGAGCGAGGGGACCTCTCGCTCGACGAGTCCCTCAAGGCGTTTGAGGAGGGGGTCAAGCTCTCCAAAAGTTGCGTCAAACTCCTGGACGAGGCGGAACGTCGGGTAGATATCTTGTTGGGAGAGGGCGGGAACAAGAAGGTCAAACCGTTCCCGATGGCGGATACCGCTCCCGTGGAAGACGACACCGACGCTGACGATGCCAGTGCCGATCGTTAAGGCCTCGCTCGACACCTACCTGGAGGAACGGAGGAGCCAGATCGAGCAGGCCCTCCGGGAAGCCCTGCCTGGACCGGATGGATCGCCCGCGTTGCTCCGCCAAGCCGTCGAGTACAGCGTGATGGCCGGGGGCAAGCGCATCCGGCCGATCCTCGCGCTCGCGGCCTGCGAGGCCGTCGGCGGGGCGAGCGCCCGCATCCTGCCGCTCGTGGTCTCCCTGGAGTTGATCCACACTTATTCGTTGATCCACGACGACCTCCCGGCCATGGATGACGATGATGTGCGCCGCGGGCAGCCCACCAACCATCGGGTCTTCGGCGAAGATGTCGCGATTCTGGCCGGCGACGTGTTGCAGGCCCTGGCGTTCGGCGTGCTCGCAGACCCGCGGCGGGGTGTGGATATCGCGGTGGAACTGCGATTGGCCGCCGTGGCGGAACTCGCGGCCGCGAGCGGGGCCGACGGGTTGGTCGGCGGACAGGTCCTGGACCTTCGCACCGAGCGCCAGCCGACCTCGGCCGCGCCACGCGACGCCGGGCGAGTGGCCGCGCTCGCCACGTTGGACGGCATTCATACCCGCAAGACCGGCGCGCTGATTCGAGCGGCCGTCCGTATCGGCGGCATCTTGGGCGGCGCGGACGACCGCCAGTTGGCGGCGCTCACGCGTTACGGCCGAGCCGTGGGGCTGGCCTTTCAAATCGCCGATGATCTGTTGGACGTCGAGGCCTCGCCGGAAGAGATGGGCAAGGCCACACGCAAGGACGACGCCCATCGGAAATGGGCGTATCCGGCCCTGATCGGAACCGACGCCTCGCGCCGCATCGCTCACCAGTGGGTCGACGACGCGCTGGACGCCCTCGCGGAGTTCGACGACTCGGCCGATCCGCTGCGCGGCCTGGCTCGGTATATTTTGGATCGGAGATCCTGACCCATGGGTTTGCTCGACCAGATCACCGGTCCGGAGGACCTGCGTCGGCTCGCGCCGGACCAGCTTCCCCAGGTCGCGGCCGAGTTGCGCGACGTCATTGTCCGCACGTTGGCCGCCAACGGGGGCCACTTTGCGGGTCCGCTGGGGGCGGTGGACCTCAACGTCGCGCTGCACTACGTGTTCGACACGCCGCGAGACCGGTTGGTGTGGGACGTCGGGTATCAGGCGTACGCGCACAAGCTGCTCACCGGCCGCCGCGAACGGTTTGCCACGCTCCGGCAGTGGGACGGCGTCAGCGGCTTTTTGCGCCGCGACGAAAGCCCCTACGACACGTTCGGCGCAGGGCACGCCGCCACCTCGATTTCAGCCGCCTTGGGTATGGCCGAGGCGCGGGACCTCCTGAAGGCGACCGCCGAGGGGAAGGCGCCGCACAAGGTCGTCGCCATCATCGGCGACGGGTCCATGACCGCCGGGATGGCCTTCGAAGGGCTCAATCAAGCCGGCGCGCTCAAGACCGACTTGATCGTAGTCCTGAACGACAACACCATGGCGATCTCGGAGAACGTGGGCGCGTTGTCCGCGTATTTGACCCGCCTCATTACCGGCAAGCTCTACACCAAGGTCAAAGAAGAAACCGAAACGATTCTCCGGAACATCCCCAAGATCGGCAAACCCATGCTCAAAATGGCCAAACGCGCCGAAGAAACTATGAAGGGGTTCTTCGTGCCGGGGCTCTTGTTTGAGGAAATGGGGTTCCGGTACATCGGTCCCATCGACGGCCACCGCTTGGATCATCTGGTGACCACGTTCGAGAACGTGAAACGTCTGTCCGGCCCCCTGCTCGTTCACGTGATCACCAAAAAGGGCAAGGGCTACGAGCCGGCAGAGCGCGATCCCATCAAGTTCCACGGCGTCACGCCGTTCGATCCCGCCACCGGGCAGTCCAAGAAACAGGCTGGGCGGCCGTCGTACACGTCGATTTTCGCCAAAACCTTGATCCAGCTAGCCCACGAACGGCCCGAAGTCGTCGCCATCACGGCCGCCATGCCGGAAGGCACGGGTTTGAACCTGTTTGCGAAAGAGTTTCCGGATCGTTACTACGACGTGGGGATCGCCGAACAGCACGCCGTCACCTTCGCTGCGGGCTTGGCGGTGGACGGCGCGCGGCCGGTCGTGACCATCTATTCGACCTTCCTCCAACGCGCGTACGACCAGGTTGTGCACGACGTGTGCCTCCAGAACCTTCCCGTCCTGTTCTGCATGGACCGCGGCGGGCTGGTGGGAGAGGACGGCGCCACCCACCACGGGGCGTTCGACTTCGCGTATCTCAGGCACGTGCCCAACATCGTGGTGATGGCACCCAAGGACGAAAACGAATTGCGCCACATGTTGCTGACCGGGCTGATGCATTCGGGCCCGAGTGCGATCCGGTACCCCAGGGGCGAGTCCGAAGGGGTGACGCTGGATTCCACGATTGTGCCGTTGCCGATCGGCCGCGGCGAGATCCTGCGCGAGGGCGACGACGTGGCGCTGGTGGCCATCGGCGCGATGGTGCCGGTGGCGCTCAAGGCCGCAGACCTGTTGCGCGACCGAGGGATCGCCGCCACCGTGGTCAACGCCCGATTCGTGAAACCCTTGGACCGCGAGTTGCTGCTGGGTGTCGCAGAACGCGTGCGGCGGATCGTGACGATCGAAGATCACGTGTTGATGGGGGGATTCGGCAGCGCGGTCCTGGAATTGTTCGAAGAAGCCGACGTGCGCGGAGTGGACGTTCGCCGCCTCGGACTACCCGACGCGTTTATCGAACACGGCACCCAGTCGCTGCTGCGCAAACACCACGGCCTCGATCCAGACGGCGTGGCCCAACGCGTCGTTTCGTTTCTCAGAGCTCCGCTCGAAGTCTCAGAATCCGTCTCGTAGCCACCCACGCGCCGGCACGTTGACTTCCTGTTTGCCCGGTCGATAAGATCCGCCAGGCTCTCATTTCGTCGACCTCGTCGACTCCCACATTCGTTGCCGTGAGCGAACTCATCCAGATCACCCGAGGTCCTACGCGTCGCGGCAAGCGGCCGGGGCCGACGGCCGAGTCATCACGTCGCCAACCGCTGCCCCCGTGGATTCGCGTGCGGCTGCGTCAGGGACCGGAACTTGCGCGGGTGCGCGGGCTCATGCGCGAGTCGGTGCTGCACACCGTGTGCGAGGAAGCGCGCTGCCCGAACCTCTGGGAGTGCTGGAACCGCGGCACCGCCACGTTCATGATCCTGGGCGACATTTGCACGCGCTCGTGCGGGTTTTGCGCGGTGAAAACCGGACGGCCGTCGGATCTCGATTGGGACGAACCGCGGCGCGTGGCTGAGGCGGTGCGGGCCATGGGCCTCAAACACGCCGTGATCACCTCGGTCAACCGCGACGAATTGCCCGACGGCGGGGCCACGGTGTTCGCCCAGACCATCCGGGCGATTCGAGCACTCAACCCCGAATGCCGTGTCGAGGTGCTGATCCCCGACTTTCAAGGCTGTGACGTCGCGCTGGCAACCGTGCTCGCCGTGGCCCCCGACATCCTCACCCACAACACGGAGACCGTGCCGAGGCTCTATCCCGCCGTCCGGCCCCAGGCGCGTTATGAACGGTCGCTCGAACTGCTGCAACGAGCCGACGCTGCCGGTGCGGTCACCAAGACGGGCCTGATGATCGGCCTGGGTGAGACGGTCGGTGAGCTGCTCGACGTGTGTGCGGATCTGCGGCGCGTGGGCTGCGACATTCTGACCGTCGGCCAATATTTACAACCCACGCGCGAACACCTGCCCGTGTCGCGATACTACACCCCTGAAGAATTTGACCACCTTCGCGAACGTGCTCGCGCGCTCGGCTTCACCCACGTCGAGGCCGGACCGTTGGTACGGAGTTCTTACCATGCCGAGGAACAGGCGGCATCCGTTCCACAACATCAACACGCGGTCGTTGATGGCTGACCCGCTTCGCATCTTGTTCGCCGTGTCCGAGGTCGCGCCGTTTTCCAAAACCGGCGGCCTGGCGGACGTGGCCTCCGCGCTGCCCAAGGCGCTCGCGTCGCTGGGGCACGACGTGTGTGTGGTCACGCCGTGGTACCGGTCGTTCGAGGGCCCCGTCAACCGGTTGACCACCATGCGGATCCGCACCGCGCAGGGCGAGGTTACCGCGACGGTCGGCCGCACCACCATTCCCGGCAGCTCGGTCACGGTCTATGCCATCTCGGATAGCCGAGGATGGTTCGACCGCGATGGTCTGTATCAGTCTCCGCTGTGGGATTTCACCGACAACCTCGAGCGGTTCGCGTTTTTCTCGCGAGCGGTCCTGGAGCTGCCCAAAACGTTAGGGTGGACGCCGCACCTCATTCACTGCAACGACTGGCAAACCGCGCTGGTCCCGATCTATCTGGCCACGGAGCGCCCGCGTCAGCCGGTTCGCACGCTCCTCACCATCCACAACATGGGGTACCACGGGACGTTTCCCGGCGATAGGTTCCGAGCCACCGGCCTTCCGACGTCGTGGTATTCGATCAACGGGTTGGAGTTTTTCGACCAGGTCAACGTGCTGAAAGGCGGGCTGCTGGCCGCAGACTTGATCAGCACCGTGAGTCCCACCTATGCCAAGGAGATCCAGACCGAGACGTTCAGTTACGGCCTGCACGGCGTGTTGGCGAGCCGGCGGGGAGAACTCGTGGGCATCCTGAACGGCATCGATCGTGGCGAGTGGGATCCCGCAAACGACCCAACGCTCGCGGCCCCGTTCTCCGCCGCGAAGCCGACGGGCAAAGCGGAGTGTCGCGACGACCTGTTGCGCCGCACCGGCCTCCCTCCCGGACCCGGACCGGTGCTGGCCATGGTCACCCGTTTGGCCGAGCAGAAGGGCGTGGACCTCCTCATTTCCTCGCTGCCCGAGCTTCTGTCGCTCGACCTTCGCCTCATCGTGCTGGGAACCGGCGACGCGCCCTATGAGGCCGCACTGCGGGAGTGGGCAGCCAAACGACCGGATCGGATGGCTGCGGTGCTGACGTTCGACGAGTCGCTGGCCCACCGCATCATGGCCGGCGCGGACATCTTCCTGATGCCCTCCCGGTACGAGCCGTGCGGGCTCAGTCAGCTGTACGCGATGCGTTACGGCGCCGTGCCGGTTGCGCATCAAACCGGCGGGCTGGCCGACACCATCGTGGACTACGCTCCGCGCGCAGCCGAGGACGGGCTCGCCACCGGATTTCTCTTTCGTCCCTGCGCGGCGGACAGCTTCCTGCGAGCCGTGCAACTAGCGATCTCGGTTCGGCGCGATCGCAACGCCTGGAAGCGGTTGATGACGAGCGCGATGCGGGCGGACTTCGGATGGGAGCGGTCCGCGGAGCAATACGTGGACGCCTATCGTCGCGCGATCACCCAGCCCGCGAGGAAACCGCTTGGCCAGTAAACGACCCCGCAAACTCAAGTCCTCGCTGAGAACCGGCTCGAAAGCCGCCCGTTCGAGCCGGGCGCGCCCCGTCGTCAAACGCGTGACCGCGGTCAAGAAAAAGGCCGCCACCAAGAAGACCGCCGCGGCACCCAAGACCACACGGAAAAACCCCGAGCAAGGCACCACGAAGCGAATCGCTTCGTCCAAGGCGCAGGGGCCCACGCGGCCCACCCGTGCGACCGCGCTCCCGCGCGCCGAGTTGCTCGAGCAAGCTGCCGCAGCGGCGATTCCGGGACGTCACCGGATGACCCTGCCCCAGTTGCGAGCCGCGCTCGCCCAGCTTGCAGACCGGCCCTCGGACGCCACGACCTCCAGCGAGGCCGGGGTGCGGTGGTCGGTCGCGTCAACGCCACCGGCCCCGGTCTCCGGGCTTCCATGGCGATACGGGGTCACCGAGTTGGTGGCCATGCCGGTGGACCCGCTTCTGGTTTACGTCTACTGGGAACTCTCGCCGGATGTGGTTTCGCGGGTTCACGCGCAACTCGGCCCGGAGTGGAGCGGCGCCAGTCAGGTGCTGCGGGCGTATGACGTCGCGGGCGCCCCGTTGCACAACGGTGACGCCGGATCACTCGTGGCGCACGCCCGCCGTTATTTTGACCTTGACGTCAGCGCAGACGTGGGGAGCTACTACGTCCACCTCTGGCGCCCGGAGCAGTCGCTGATCTTCGAGATCGGCTGGCGTAGCCATGACGGACGTTTCGTGTCCGCGGCGCGCTCCAACCGCGTTTACACGCCGCGAAACGCGCCCGCCGAGGGCGGAACCGAGCGATGGATGACGGTGCGGGATGGTCGCGTGATCACGACCCCGCCCCACGCGATTCCCTCGGAACCCTTCGGGGTCAGCGCGGGCCATGATGGATCGGACGCCATGCCGTGGTCCGCCACATTTCCCGCGCGCCCTGGAGGAAGGGGGAACCGGTCATGAGCCACCGCGGGTATCTGTGCCTGCTGCTACACGCCCACCTGCCGTTCGTGCGCCATCCGGAATACGAGCACTTCCTGGAGGAGAACTGGTACTACGAAGCCGTCTCGGACACGTATCTCCCGATCCTGGAAGTCCTTGAGGGTCTGGAGGCCGACGGCGTCTCGTATCGGTTGACCATGACGCTTTCTCCATCGCTCGTAGCCATGTTCGACGATCCGCTGTTGCGCAGTCGTATGGTCCGCTACTTGGATCAGCGGATCGCGCTCGCGCGCTCGGAGGAACGACGACTGGCCGGCGATGTCGCGTTCGGCCCGCTGGCCACGTTTTATCGCGAACGCTTCGAGCGTAGCCGGGACGCGTTTGTCCATGGATACGGCCAGGATTTGACCGCCGCGTTTCGCGGGTTTCAGGATCGGGGGCATCTGGAGATCATCACGTGCGGAGCCACTCACGGGTTTCTGCCGTTGCTCGGCATGGTCCCGAGCGCGGTGCGCGCTCAGGTTCGCGTGGCCGTGGAGTCCTATGGTCGCGCGTTCGGGAGACCCCCTCGCGGGTTGTGGCTGCCCGAGTGCGCGTACGCACCGGGTGTGGACGCGATGCTGCGAGACGAGGGCGTGCGGTTTTTCGTGATGGAGAGCCACGGCCTGCTGCACGCCGAGCCACGGCCGCGTTTCGGCCTGCACGCGCCCGTGTATTGCCCGTCCGGCGTGGCGGCGTTCGCCCGCGACGTGGAGTCCTCGAAACAAGTCTGGAGTTCAAAAGAGGGCTATCCCGGTGATTCCAATTATCGGGAGTACTACCGCGACGTCGGCTTCGATTTGCCCGTTGAGTACGTGCGCGGGCACCTTCCTCATCTCGGGCCGCAGTACAACACCGGGATCAAGTACTTCCGGATCACCGGACGGACCGACCACAAGGAGCCGTACGTGCCCGCATGGGCGCGCGAACGCGCGGCTGAACACGCGGGCAACTTCCTGTTCAACCGCCAGCACCAGATCGATTATCTGGCCGGAGCAATGGATCGCCCGCCGATCGTGGTCGCGCCGTACGACGCGGAATTGTTCGGCCACTGGTGGTTCGAAGGACCGATGTGGATGGATCTGCTGTTCCGCAAACTGCATTTCGATCAAGACCGGATCGAACCCATCACACCGTCGGAATATCTGGACCGGCACCCGACCAACCAGGTGGTGGAACCGTCCGCTTCGAGCTGGGGCCACAACGGCTATTACGAAGTGTGGCTCAACGGAGCCAACGACTGGATCTACCGCCACCTTCATCACGCCTCGCGACGCATGGAGGCGCTCGGCGGCCGAGACCCCAGGCCCGGCACCGTGGAGCATCGCGCGACGACCCAGGCGCTGCGCGAATTGTTGCTGGTTCAGGCCTCGGATTGGGGGTTCATCATGAAGACGGGCACCATGGTGCCGTACGCGGTCAAGCGCACCACGGACCATCTCCTCCGGTTCCTGCGCCTCGCGGATCAACTCGACGCCGGCGCGATCGACGAGGCCTGGCTCAGGGACCTCGAAGCGCAAGACACCTGTTTTCCGCAGCTCGATGTCGCGGCCGCGTACCGCGGATCGCACGAGCCCGACGCGCTGGCGGTCACTCGGTGAGCCCTCGGCGCCGCGGCCCGGCTCGGCCACGCCCCAAACGCGTCGAAACCGTCACCGGCATCCTCCAGGGCCACCCTGACGGGTTCGGGTTCGTGGTTCCCGACCAGGATCCATCTCCCGACCGGCAGGACGTGTACGTGCCCGCACACGCGATGGGCGAGGCCATGCACGGCGACCGCGTGGAAGCGCAGATCGAACACCGAGAGCCGCGCCAAACCCGGGGACGGCCCCGAGACCGCGAACGGCGTCAGGGTCGTATTCTCCGCGTCCTGGAACACGCGCACCGTCAGGTGGTGGGACGCCTCGCTCGCGGGCCGGCGTTCGCGTTCGTGACTCCCACCGACCCCCGCATCAATCGCGACGTGGTGATCCCCTCAGCCCATTTGCACGGTGCCCACGAAGGCGACCTGGTGGTAGCCGAAATCACCACGTATCCCGCAGACCAGAAAGGGTTTCAGGGCCGCATAGTTCAGGTCATGGGCCGTTCCGGCGATCCCGCGCTCGATACCGACATGGTGATCGCCGAGTTCGACCTGCCCAGGAATTTTCCGCCCGAGATCGAGCGCGAGGCCAATGCCATCCCCGAGCGCCTCACGCCAGGCGCGCTCGCGGGCCGGCGCGATCTTCGCGCATTGGCCACGGTCACGATCGACGGCGAACATGCCAAGGACTTCGACGACGCGATATCCATCGAGGAACTGCCTCACGGCTTCCGGCTCTGGGTTCACATCGCCGACGTGTCCGCTTACGTGCCCTGGGACAGTCCGCTCGACCTGGAAGCCCGTCGCCGCGGCACCAGCGTGTATTTCCCCGACCGCGTCGTGCCCATGTTCCCCGAACGGCTGTCCAACGGCCTCTGCAGCCTCAATCCCGGCGAAGACCGCCTCACGCTGACGTGCGAAATGGTCTTCGACTCCAACGGCCATCACACCGAGTATCACCTCTACCCCAGCGTGATCACCAGCAACGAACGCATGACCTATACCTCGGTCGGGAAGATTCTGGAGCACGACGACGTGGAGTTGAGCCGGCGGTATGCCTCGTTGCTGCCCATGTTCCACACTATGCGCAAGTTGTGCGGGCAACTCTACCAGCGGCGGCGCGAACGGGGCAGCATCGACTTCGACCTGCCCGAACCGGAGATTCTCCTGGACATCTTGGGAGAAACCACGGCGATCATCAAACAAAACCGATCCATCGCGCATCGGATCATCGAAGAGTTCATGCTCGCCGCGAACGAAACCGTGGCCGCACACCTGAGCCGACAAGGCACTCCCACGTTGTACCGCATCCACGAACGCCCCGACCCCGAAAAACTGATGAACTTCGCCCTGATCGCGTCCAGCTTCGGGCACAAGGTGGTGATCAAAGAACCCATCCATCCCAAGCCCCTCGCGGCCTCGGTGGAAGCGGTTCGCGGCCGGCCCGAAGAAGCCCTGCTCAACACCCTGCTCTTGCGGTCGATGAAACAAGCCCGGTACGCGGTCACCAATATCGGTCACTTCGGCCTCGCAGCCACGAACTACACGCACTTCACCTCGCCGATCCGGCGTTATCCCGACCTGGTCATTCATCGTCTCATACGCGCCGGCTTAACCGGCGGCGGCCTGCCCGTCGAACGGCTTCAATCCCTGATGCCCCAGATCGCGCTTTCGTCCTCCTCGCGCGAACGCCTGTCCATGGAAGCGGAACGTGAAGTGGTCGATCTGAAGAAAACCCGCTTCATGGCGGACAAAATCGGCGAAGAATTCGCGGGCGTGATTTCAGGCGTCACCAACTACGGCTTCTTCATCCAGCTCGCCGATGTGTTCGTCGAGGGCCTGGTGCGCGCGGAAACCATCAAGGACGACTACTACGTCCACGACGAAGCCCGCCACGCCCTGATCGGCCGGAGAAAACGAAAGGTGTTCCGCTTAGGCGATCCGGTACGCGTGGTGGTGGAACGGGTGGATCTGGTCAGACGGCAGGTGAATTTTCTGCTGGCAGATCAAGGTGAACTCCAGGCACCCCCAAAAGGACCCACCGCGCGAAACAAGCGGGAAAAACGGGGAAGACGCGGACGACCTAAAGATTAAAGATTCGACCCCGCTATGCCGCGACCCCGCTATGCCGCTACGCTTACGATTCCCTGCAGGAGCCGCCATGGACATTAAAGGAGTTCAGTTTCTCTCTGATAACAAAGGCGAGAAGACCGCCGTCCTCATCAACCTCAAGCGCCATCGCCAGCTCTGGGAGGACCTGTACGACGCGATCGTGGCGGAGAGCCGGAAACGAGAACAGCGAGTGCTTTGGTCAACCGTCCAGAAACGTCTGCGGGTAAAGTCTACCTCGCGTGGGTAGATATCAAATTGTCTTTGCCCGGTCCGCTGAGCGATTATCGCGTGGTTTATCGGATCGACGATGCCACCTGATTGACATCACCCATATTCGACACCGAAAAAACGTTTACAGATAGACTCGATCAAGAAATATCCGTCCCCATTTCTTTCCATATTCTTTCGATCAGGACAGCCAGTTCTCATCTTTGAGGCGGTTCCACGCGACCCGAACGTGCTCAGGCCGGAACATGAGGCGCTTGCGATCATTCCACTTGTGAACATCTTTGATCGCACCCTCGACATCGACGGCGGCTGGCGACCCATGCTTTGCCACCCAATGTACAGACGAAAGCAGCTCCACCCCATAAGGCGTCTCGAACCCCTCAATCAGGGCGGATACCCGCTTTAGGCGCGTCCTGGACTCCTGCCTGCCAGTTAGGAAGGCGTTAGCCTCATCGACCGCGCCTGGTAGCAGGTCGATTTCCGCATCTGGCTTTTGGCTGTCGCCATAGCCGCGTATGTAGTGGCCCTCGATACGCTCCAATACTTTGTTGAGATTCGCAGCGTATGGCCCATACAGCCCGGCCTCGTACCGGAGTTTGAGCGGTTCGCCGGCCTCCTGAAGAAAATAAGCGAGCTTTTGAATCTCAAGAAGTGTCCGGCGATAGTGAAGCGCCGCATACTGCTCCATGAGTTTAATGAAGAGTGCCCGACTCGCCGTCATCTTGGGCCGTTCGGTTCGCACCGGCATCTTCTTCGCATCGGGTGCGCCGTGCGGCGCATATATAAGGACCCGAACATTTGAGAGCGGAGCCAACGCTGCCTCGATCATGGGCCGCACCACGGCCCAGTCAAGGCCGCCATTGCCGCATCCGAGCGGAGGCACGGCGATCGAGTGAATACCGAGACGCTTGATGTCATCGACCAGCGCCCTCAGCCCGGATTCAATGTCTTCGAGTTTTGATCTACCGCGCCAATGGCGTTTAGTTGGGAAATTGATGATATATCTCGGACTCACTATTCGCCCGGTTTCGACAATAAACATGAGGCCTGGCTTTACCTGCTTGGCTTTGCAGGCTCGCTCATAGGCCCGAAAGTTCTCGGGAAACGCTTGCTTAAACTGTAACGCAATGCCCTTGCCCATGTGCCCCACGGTGTTCACCGTATTCACCAAGGCTTCGGCGTCGGCCAGCAATAAATTCCCTTCAGTATGCTCAATCATGGCCGCCTACGTCAGTGGTAGTACCAGTCTCGCCGAATCACGACAGGCCGGTGCAACCGGGCCGGAAATCGAGAAAGAATCTCCTCGACCAGGGTTTTCACGCGTTGGTCGATCACAACGATTTCCTTAACGTGTGACCAGTCACAAAAACGGTGAACTAGGAATTCAGCCTGCTTCCGCCGCTGGCGGTCGGGGTCATCTATGTTGTCTGCCCAATAGCGCTGATACACGATCGTCCAATCTACCTGATCGAGAGCAGAAAGCTGATCGAACCAATCGGTAAACATCGCGAGACCGTGCCCATTGGAGAAGACAAAGCCCCCGCCGCTGTCCTCAATCGTTTGGCAGGTCGTGACCAAGTAGATAAGCGGTTCTTGCCCTTTGTTGTAGCTCGGAACGCGGCCGGTTTTCAAGTTCAACAGCGGGCGGCACGATCGTATCACCCAACCCCACGTCCACCCGGATCGTTTCGAACCGTCGACCGGCGAGACGGGCTTCGACTGAGAACCGATACGCCTTGACGAAGGCAATGAGCGGCTCGACTTCATCCGCTTCGGGTACGATGAACTGAAATCGATCGTCCCCTGAGACGCCTAAATCCCGACGGAGGGCGTGAGCCAATTCCACGCCTGACCAGTCTTCGTGCTCGGCGGCCACTCCGAGATCGAGGTCTTGCGTCATGCGGGCACGCGATCCCAGTCTCAACTCAAGCGCCACCCCGCCTTTGAGTACCCACGGGCTGTCCGGACGTTGTTGGAGTCTGGCCAAACACCGCTCGAACACCACGCGTTTGCGAATTCGAATGAGCGGTTGTCCGCTCTCCCGCTGGAGCCGCCTCAACCGTTCCTCCAGGGCCTGGCGAAAGTCGTCGTCCGATCGATACGGCATCACGACTCCCTCACCGCGAGCTGCAACGTGACGTGTGTGGCTGGATCGATCCCCTTGGGCATGGTGGCCAGGACGGCGAGCAGGGCGCTGCGATCCAGCAGGCCCCTGCGCATCGCGTCTTTGATCACGGCGGTCAGGCGCTCCGGGTCGAGACGCGCTTCCGCCAGATCCAGAACCGTCCTGAGCGGTATCGTCACCGGCACACCATCGCGCACTTCCACGTCCCCGGCTTGAAGTGCGGCCCGGTGGAGTACGACCCCCGCGACCGGACGTTTGCGGAACGTCGGCGGTACCGTGAGATGAACCTTCACGTGGAGCAGGTCCCCCAGCTCGTACACCGTGGCGGCTGATTCGTGGGAGATGACTCCCTGTTTTCGGCTCCAGAGCCACCACCGAATCAGGTCCTCGTGATCAACCGAGGGGAAATGTTTGAGACGGTAACTCCCGCGACCGACGCGGGTCCAGCGCCCCCTTTGGACGTGAAAATGCTGGAGCGAGTAGCCATATCCGACGGCCTTCGCATCGGCCGCGGTGAAATACCCGCCTTGACGCTCGGCCAGGCTGTACAGGCGGTCTGATTTGGGGATGGATTTCTTCTTCGCCATGCAAGAACATTATATAAAATTGAAGTATTTTGCAATCATAAATTCCACATACGGCAAAAAACTTACATTCGTTGTAAGGATTATGTATGTCCACCCTAAGCCGCATAGAGGAGCGTTTGAAGCGCATTCACCGCTTCCCGTAACTGGTCCGGCCCGCCAAACAAGCGAGCGATCTCCATGACATTGCCTCGCTCGGAGATCGGCGGGACCTTGAGCACATCCGGGATCACGAACTGAGCGGTCCCGTGGACCGCATACTTTTCGAGGAGGTCAGTCAGGACTGCCTTAGCTTCGGAGCTGTAGCGGTCGAAAAAGTCCTTCCGTTCCCTGCGCAGCCGATCAGCGCGTTCGCGACGAGTCCGACGCGGGGCGTTGAACGCGATGTGGCAGAGCAGATCGAACGGGTCGGCGTCAGACCTGGAGTTAGGTCCGCACTTTTCTCTTCAACGTTCGCTCCACGCTGGCGATCTTGGATTCCAGTCGGCCCTTGGCGCCTTTGCGGTAGTCCACGCGGATGCCGATGGAGATGCGCTTGCAGTCCTTACGCATGCGGTCGTAGCACTTCTTGACCACGCCGAAGACCTCGTCCCATTCCCCTTCGAGCACGGTGCCCATGGGGTTGAGGCGGTACGGCACGCCACTCTTGTCGATGATGTCCAGCGAGCGCGAAACATAGGGGCTCACGCTTTCGCCCTTGTCCATTGGTGACATGCTGAATTCGAGTAAAACCATATCTTCTATTCTCCTTGGTGACTAGGCTGCTAGATATCTCTTCACATAGCCCTCGCGCGCCTCTGCGTCCCAGCCCAACAACGATCCCATGCGTTCAGCCACGTTGCGGGTGATGGTTGCGTCGCGGCGGTGTCGGCCGAACGCGATCGGCAGGCGGCGTCGCAGCACGTCTTCGACCGTCAGCGCGAGTTCATGTTCCACGGCAAAATCCACCTGGGCCTCGACCCACGGCAGATCCGGATGCAACCGGCGGCCGGGGCCGCGCTTGGCGATCAGATCCAGCAGGGCGCCCGTGCGCGAGCCGTACATGCGGATGAAGGCATCGAACTGCGCGTCGTCCAATCCATCGCTCCGCGCGCGCTGACGCCACGCGGCCCGCTCCGCGTCCAGGATGACGCGTCCCCCGATCAGGGGTGTGTGGGACGTGCGGCACGCTACGAGGCCCGGCCGCTCCACGCGCTCCGCAATGCGGTTGACCACCCGCTCGGCCACGGCCCGCGCCGTGGTGAATTTGCCGCCCGCAATGGCCATCACGCCGTTGGAGTCCTCGGTGATCAGGTCTTCGCGGCTGACCGCTGACTCGGGTTTGCCTTCTTCATACACCAGCGGCCGGACCCCTGCGAACTCCGCCACCACGTCGCTATCTCGGATCGCCACGCCCGGCAGCGCCTTCTGGATTTCATCGATCAAGTAGCCGCGCTCGTCATTCGTACAGGTGACCGCAGCCGGGTCGCCCTCATAGTCCAGGTCGGTCGTGCCCACCAATGTGTAGCCTTGCCACGGGATCACGAAGAACACGCGGCCGTCCCGCCCCGCTGAAAGGACCAATGCGTGTTCGCGCAGCAAGGGCGGCAAGACCAGATGTGCGCCGCGCGTCATTCGAATACGCGGCGTAGAACCGTGTGCCATGGCGCTCACGCGGTCCAGCCACGGCCCCGAAGCATTGACCACCACACGCGCGGCGATCTCTCGCGCGCCCACGCGGACACCCGAGACGCGGCCCTCGCGCACGATCAACCCCTCCACCCGCGTGTAGGTGTGCAGCTGCGCCCCGGCCGCGCGCGCCGACAGGGCCACCTCCAGGCACGTGCGTGCGTCGTCCATCTGCGCGTCGAAGAAGCGCGCCGCGCCGGCCAGATCCGCGCCCTGCAGCGCGGGTTCGAGTTGTTTGGCTTCGGCCGGCGAGAGCATACGGTGGGGGTGCACGTTGCGATACAGCGCGGCCAGGTCGTACAGCACCATGCCGACCCGGACGACCCAGGGCGGACGTCCTGCGCTGCGATAGATCGGGAACAGGAACGGCAAGGGCCGAACCAGGTGCGGAGCGATACGAAGCCACGTGGCCCGTTCGCGGGCGCCTTCCGCGACCAATCGAAACGCAAACTGTTCCAGGTAACGCAGACCGCCGTGGATCAGTTTGGAAGTGCGGCTGCTGGTGCCGCTGCCGAGGTCGCCCTGCTCGAATAACGCCACGCGCAAGCCGCGCTGGGCCGCGTCGTAGGCCACCCACGCGCCCATGATGCCCCCACCGACCACGGCCAGATCATATGATTCTTGCGACGACGACCCGTTCACGGCACTCCGTTGCGGAATTGGCGTTGCAGCGCGCGTTACTATAACATAGCGCCCCATGAGCGTCGAGAAGGTGGCAAAAAACACGGTTTCCATGTTGCTGGCGTACCCCGCAGTAAGCTGCGGGGAATGCGCGCGCAATGCACTTTCGTTGACACGCTTTTTGATCCCACGGTAAGATGCCACTCCTTTGGGGGCGCAATGGGGCACGCGGAACACCGGGCGCAGGCGCCGCGCAACGTGGCCTGCTACGTCGTCACGTGTAGCGACACGCGCACCCCAGCGGACGACCGCTCGGGCGACGCGATCCGCGCATTGCTCAAGGCGCACGACCACCGGGTGACGGGCTCGATCGTGGTGAAGGACGACCCCGAGGCGATCGCGGAAGTGTTGTCCCGCATCGCGCGGGACGCCGGCACCCAGGCCGTGATTCTGACCGGAGGCACCGGGCTGTCGAGTCGGGATTCGACGTTCGAAGCCGTGGACCGGCTGCTGGAGAAACGCATCGATGGCTTCGGGGAATTGTTTCGCTGGCTCTCGTTCCAGGAAATTGGACCCGCGGCCATGCTCAGTCGCGCCACCGCCGGTCTGTACCGCGGCAAAGTGATCTTTTCGCTCCCCGGGTCCGAAGGGGCGGTCCGGCTGGCGTTGGACAAACTCATTCTGCCCGAGTTGGGGCACACGGTGTGGCTGGCGGGACAATAACAGGCCTTCTATGAACGTGACCAGGTTTCCATATCAGGACATTGGGATACACTCCTAACGTGCTCTTCGCCATCATCGGGACCGACGGACCTCGCGGCCAGGCGCTGCGGCCTTCGCTACGCGAGGCGCACCTCGCGCGGATCGACGCGCTCGGGGCCCAAGGGCGCCTAGTGCTTGCCGGGCCCTTCGGCGACGGCAGCGGAAGCCTGATCGTGATGGCGGCGGATTCGCTGGACGAAGCCCGCGCCTTTGCCGAAGGTGATCCCTACGTCACGGGAGGAGTCTTCCAGGCCATCGACGTCCGTCCGTTCGTGAAAGTTCGTCCCTCGCCATGAGCCAAGCCGGATACGCCACACCCGAGGGCACGGCCGCTTTTGTCGCGCACCGCCGAACTCAGGGGATCGCGGATCCTTCAAAGGGGTTCGACGGGCTCACGCTGTCATCGGTGGGGCTGGGAACATACCTGGGACCCGCCGACACCGTCACCGACCGCATCTATGAAGCCGCGGTCGCGCGGGTCCTGGATCTCGGCTGCAACGTGATCGACACCGCGATCAATTATCGTTGCCAACGCAGCGAACGCGCGATCGGCCGAGCGCTCGCGGGCGGCAAGATCCCCCGCGAACAGGTGCTGGTGGCGACCAAAGGCGGCTATATTCCGTACGACGGCGAGCCGCCCACCGACCCGGCCGCCCACTTCCGTCAAACGTTCGTGGCATCGGGACTGGTCGACCCGAAGGACGTGGTCTCCGGCTCGCACTGTCTCGCGCCGAAGTTCCTGCTCCATCAGATCGAGCGGAGTCTGGCCAATCTCAACCTCGCGTGTATCGACGTCTACTACGTGCACAACCCCGAGACGCAGTTGGAGGAGATCCCGGCCGACCGATTTTATGACCGAATGCGCGAGGCGTTCGAGACCCTGGAAGGTCGCGTACAGGCGGGACAGATCCGCTGTTACGGTATCGCCACCTGGAACGGCCTTCGCGCGTCCACCGGCGCGGCGGGATTGCTGTCGCTCGAGCGCCTGGTGGGGGTGGCGCGGGAACTCGCGGGGGATCGCCACCACTTTCGGGTCATTCAACTCCCCTACAGCCTGGCGATGCCGGAGGCGTACACCCGAAAGAACCAATCGGTTCGGGGTACACTCATGACGCCGCTCGCAGCCGCGGCCGCGCTGAACCTGTACACTATGGGCAGCGCGGTGCTCTATCAGAATCGACTGGCAAAGGACCTTCCCGCGGAAATCCGGGCGCGGGTCACGGGCGTGGAGACCGACGCTCAGCGGGCGATTCAGTTCGCGAGATCCACGCCCGGGATCGGCACCGCGCTGGTCGGCATGAAGCAGGTGTCCCACGTGGAAGAAAATTTGCGCGTGTTGACCGTCCCGATCCTCGCGCCCGCCGACTTGGACCGCCTGGTGCCGCGCTGAACATGGGACGCCCAACGCCTTTTACGATGGGAACTCGAGTGATAAGGTCAACCGCGTCTCGCAAGCGAGGGAGGGAGGAACGGCATGAGTGAATCCGGAGAACTGGTCAATCTCAAAACCGCGACGGAAACCAACTGGAACGAGGTCGTGGTGCAGTCCGAACTTCCCGTGGCGGTCAATTTTTTCGGGCCGGCGTGTGAACACAGCCAGAAACTCACCCCGGTCTTCGCGTCGCTGTCGCACCGGTACATCAACAAGATGCGGTTTGCGAAAGTCGACGTGGCGGCGGAGCGCGGATTGGCGACTCGCTACGGGGTCCAGAGCACTCCCACGCTACTCTTCTTTGCCTCTGGCCGCCCGTATTTCATGGTGATCGGCGAAGCGCCCAAGCACCAATTCGAATCAGAGTTGGATCACATCCTGGCGCAGCACAAGCGCTGTATGGCCCGCTCTTCCGCGTTGTAGGAAAGCCCGTCCATCAGCGGCCATCTGCGGCGTTGTCGCTGCGCTTCCGGTGCTCACGTACGACCCAGTACGCTGCGCTCCGGTGCTCGCTCCGCCTGGCATCGGGCGCGCTGCTGAACGGGCTCCGCGTTTGCGGTTACTCGGAGGGGCTCCTAGGTCCCGCGTCCTAGTTCCCGGGACCGCCTGGTCGCTGCTTCAACCGCCGCGATCACGGCCGCCCGAAATCCCCCGGCGTCCAGGGCCGTGAGCCCTGCCAGCGTGGTTCCACCGGGCGAAATCACTTGGTCGCGCAGCGCCGCTGGTGACGCGCCCGTCTCGGCCACCAGACGCGCCGAGCCGGCCACGGTCTGGACGGCCAGCGCGCGGGCGGTCTCCGGTGGAAGGCCGGCCTTGACGCCACCGTCGATTAACGCCTCGATGAACGAAAAGACGAATGCCGGGCCGCTCCCGCTGAGTCCTGTCACGGCGTCGAGCAATTCTTCCGCAACTCCCACCGCGAGTCCCACCGCGGCAAATAACGTCTCCACGGTCTTCGCGTCCTCGGACCGCGCGTTCGGCCCGAGGGCATAAGCCGCCGCGCCTTCGCCGATCAACAACGGGGTATTGGGCATCACCCGGGCCAGTCGCGAGCCGGGCGGAAGGCGTGCGGCCAGTCGCGAGATGGGCACACCAGCGGCGATCGACACGACGAGGTGCTCCGCGGTCACGACGTTCCGGATTTCGTCGAGCACGCCGTCGATCATCTGCGGTTTGATCGCCAACACCACCACCGACGACGACGCGACCGCAGCGCGGTTGTCAGCCGCCACGTTCACGTGGGTCTCGGCGGCCAGCGAACGGGCCGCTTCCCCTGCGGGATCGGCGACCGTGAGGCGTTCAGGCGGACATAACCCCGCCCGGATCGCCCCGCGCACAAGCGCTGATCCCATTCGCCCCACGCCGATGACGCCCAGCCGGTCGATGGCGCGACGCTCCATTCAGTAAGCGAGGTTGATGCGATCGATCAGTTGGCGCAGCCGGCCCGAGTTTTTGCGGTTGAACCAGAACAAGAGCCGGGGCAAGTGCAGGACGTCGTGTTCATTCCGCTCTTCGGGCAGCGCCGCCCCCTGTTCGATCTTGCCCTGGCTGACCAGATCGGAGAACTCGCCGTTGATCGCATCCAGCACATCGTCCGGTACCGGCCGGTTGAGCCGGAAAACTAGGCGTCCGCGCACGTAGCGCGAGGAGTGGTAGTTCTTGTAGAACGTGATGATCTGGTTGATCGCGACCTCGGGTCGGTCCGTGATGGTGAACAGGTGCAGATCTTCCAGGGAGATCAATTCACGGGTCAGCAGGTGCCGGGCGTTGTACTCACGCCATTCCGCCCAGTAGGAACCCCCGGGCTCGTCCACGAATACAATCGGCATGGGCGGGCTCTTGCCGGTTTGCTGAAGCGTGAGCACCTCGAAGCCTTCGTCCATAGTCCCCCAGCCGCCCGGGAACAACGCGAGCGCGTGGCTCTCCTTCACGAAAATCAGCTTACGGGTGAAGAAGTACTTGCAGGCGATGAGTTTGGGGTCTTCGTGAATGAACTCGTTGGGGAGTTGCTCGAACGGCAGCTCGATGTTCACTCCGAAGCTTCGCTCGCGTCCGGCGCCCTCCTGGGCGGCTTTCATGATGCCCTCACCGGCACCCGTGATCACCATGTACCCCTGTTCCACCATGCCCCGCGCGAACGCCACCGCTTGCCGATACGCCGGCGCCTGCTCCTTAGTGCGGGCCGACCCGAATACCGTGACTTTGCGAATGGTTCGATAGGCCGTGAATGTCTTAAACGCGTAGCGTAGTTCGCGGAACGCCCGAGCGATGAGCTTGACGTCGCCGCGGTCGGCCTGTTCGGCGACCAGGCGGTGGATCGTCTCTACCAAATCGGTGAGCAGATCCGCGTCGCCCGAGGCTTGCGCCAAAGGCACCAATTGCGCGGCCAGCGCTTCGAGCTCTTTAACCGCCTGGGGTTTGGTTCGTTTGGTCATCAGAGGGTGTGGGGGCGGTCCACGACGCCACCAAGCGCCGCACCGCGTCTTTCAACTCCGGAATCTCCCGGGCGTTGTGGCGAATCGCGCCCAGCACTTTCTCCAGTCGCGCGCGACGCGCCACTTCCCGGTCGTTCGCATCAAGGCGATCCAGCGTCGCATACGCGTCAGCGCGCATGGATTCCAGCCGCGGGCGCACCGCAGCCAACGCTGCGACGACCGAAGCCGGATCTTGTTCTCGAACCGGGATCAACCCGAACGTGCCGTCGGTGAACACCACGACGGTGGTCTCGCCCGCCGGCACTACCGAATCGATAGTTTTCCCTTGCGCGTCCTTCCAATCGGTAAGCAGCCCCGGAAACGCCATGGCGAACGCCACCTTGGCGCGATTAGCCTCCCACTTGGCTTCCGGCGACGACGGCTCCTCAGAACGCTGCTCGGCGCTCATGCCTATCGTTTCTCATCAAAACGCGGCGGAGCACTCACGCCGCGGAGCCCGTTCAGGAACGGGCCAGATGCAAGGCGGAGCGAGCACCGGGGCGGAGCGTACTGTATGCGTACGTGAGCACCGGATGCGCAGCGACAACGCCGCAGATGGCCCTTCATGAACGGGCTCCCTACACCAGACGGTGGTATTCGGAGAGGTCCAACCGCCACACCTTCACGCCACAATACCGCTCCCCCTCCGGACACTTCGGCAGCTCCTGCGCCATATCGCGGAGTGTGCAGGGCGGGAGCAGGAATTTCCCGATGAGGGGATTGACGTCGCGGATCTGCTGGGCCTCATCGAGAGACGCACGCCAAATTTCCTCCTGCGCCAGGTAACACAACCGCATGGCGAGCTTATGGCGGAGCCCCAACAGGTCCCCGGACTCGGTAAAACGCACCGCCGCGGCGTTGGGTAACAGATACAAGACGAATTCGTCCGGCGTGCCCATCCGTCGCAGCCGGTTGATCGCGTCCCACACCTCGTCCATCAGCGCGTGGTAGTCGCGTTCGAGTCCGGCGTCCTGGCGAATCAATCCGGGAACAATCACGTCGGGTCCGTCGGTGAGGTGCGCGGCGAGGACGGGTCGCGACGCCGGCGTCATCCGATGGCGCTGATCTTGCGAATCCGCGGTGTGGCTCAATTTCTTCTTGAACGTGTACGAGGGATGGACCATCGCCCGTGCGAGCTTGTTGTGCGTCGTCAGGTTCAGGGACTCGCCCAATAGTCGATTTTTTGCCGGATTGAGCACCAGATCGATGGCGTCGGCGTCGGACAAGCGCCCGGCCGGGAGACCCAGGACTTCGCGCGCCGCGTCCGCGAGGAGCCGCTCATTCCGCGGCTTGTGGTCGATCAATTTCGAGGTGCGGCCGTCGAGCTGCGCGTCGAACTCCTCACCGAACGCGCGCGCCGTGGCCGCATTGATCGGAGCGTTCGCGAAAAACTCCGCCTCCGGCGTGGCGGTCTCGTCCAACGGCTCTTCCAACACCGTGCGATACCGCGGGTCGAACGCCAACAGCGCCTCGACCATCTTCCCCACCACGATCTGTTGCTCCACCGGCGTGTCGAGTTGCCGGCACAGGCGGTAGTAACGCAGCAGGGTAATCCCGCTGACGGTGTGATAGAGGTACGACAGCGCGGCCACCGGCGCCACGTACCGGGCGATTTCCTGGGCCTTTTTTTTCACATCCCGGTTGAAGTGTTTTCGCGTCCGCGGAAACCGGGCGGCCCATTCGCGGTCGGCCAGCGGCGCCAGGCGCTCGGAAAAATCGGCATATACCGCCATCTGACGCTCGACGGTCTTCCGGTACAGCGCCAACGCCTCGCCGGTCAGCGGCGGCACGGCCACGCCGTCCTGGCGCAGCGTCACGTACCGCTGGCTGACCTGTTCGGAGTTATAAAACGGGTGACTGTGAAGAAACGACCAGATGAACTGGCGCGACACGTTGGACAGGGCGAACTGGAAGTGCGCGTGCTGGAGCGTGGTGTGGTGACCCGCTTGATAGATGCTCCGCGCCAACGCTTCGTACCCGTTCGTCACCTGCTCCTCGCCGACGATCCCGCTCGCGGAGTAGCAGGTCTTGGCCGTGGCGATCGCGTTGCGGAACGGCTCGGTAAAGGCCTTGGTCATAACCACCTCGGGCTCAGGAGACAGAAACCGCGGGGAGGCGACCGTTGTGGACACCATAGACATTCGCAAACTCCGGGAGCGTTATTTTAATCTTTAAGGCCGAGCGGACACAAGGGCGAGTGGGCGGCCATGCCCTGGCGATAGCCGAACCGGCGCTATTTACTCGCCCGACAGCCGCGTGACATAATGCCGCGATGTCCGCCGATAGTTCCCAGCCCCCCGTCCGCGTCCGCTTCGCCCCCAGTCCGACCGGGTATCTGCACGTCGGCGGCGCGCGGACCGCGCTGTTCAACTGGCTCTTTGCGCGGCACCATGGCGGGAAGTTTTTCCTCCGCATCGAAGACACCGACCGGACGCGGTCCACCGATGAGGCGATCGCCGCGATACTCGACGGGATGACCTGGTTGGGCCTGCGCTGGGACGCCTGGGAGGGAAAAACGGGCGAGAACCCCGTTCGCCAGACCGACCGCTTGGAGCTGTACCGAGCCAACGCGCAGCGGCTCGTCGACGCGGGGGCGGCCTACCGCTGTTATTGCACGCCGGAGGAGTTGGAAGCGCGGCGTCAAGCGGCACTGGCGAAGGGAGCGGTGCCCAAATACGACGGCCGCTGCCGGGCGCTCACCGCGGTGGTGGACCACAGCCGCCCGTCCGCCCTGCGATTCAAGACGCCCCAAGACGGCGAGACCGTGGTCGACGATTTGGTCAAAGGGCGCGTCGTGTTCGAGAATCGCCAGCTCGACGATTTGATCATCCTTCGGTCGGATCACACGCCGACGTACAATTTCTGCGTGGTGGTGGACGACGTGGATATGGCCATCACCCACGTGATCCGAGGGGACGACCATTTGAACAACACCCCGCGGCAAATTCAGCTCTACAAGGCGTTCGACTATCCGATCCCGCACTTCGCCCACCTGTCCATGATCCTGGGACCGGACAAAACGCGTCTGTCCAAGCGCCACGGAGCCACCTCGGTCCAGACGTATCGCGAGATGGGATATCTCCCCGACGCGCTGGTCAACTATCTCGCGCGGCTGGGCTGGTCGCACGGCGACCAGGAGGTGTTTACGCGCGAGGGCCTGATCGACAAGTTCACCCTGGACCACATCACCAGTTCGGCCGCGGTCTTCGACATCGACAAGCTCTTGTGGCTCAACGCGACGTATCTGAAAACCGCAGAGCCCAAGACGATCGTCCCCCCGGTGGAGGACCTGCTCAAACAGCGTCACGCCCCGGCGGACATTTCCAGCGCGCGAATCGAAGAGGTCTTTCTCGCGCACCGCGAACGCAGCAAGACGCTGGTGGAGATCGCGGAAGCGGTGCTCATGTACGTGCCCGGCCGGCGCGAAATCGACCCCGCCGCCGCCGAGAAATTCTTGACCGCCGACGCCTTGCCGTCTTTGAAGCGGATCCACGGGCTGTTGCTCGAAGCGCCGTTCACCAAAGAGGCGCACGAAGCCGTGTTTGCGACCGTGATCGCCGAAACCGGCCGCAAGATGGCCGCGCTCGCCCAGCCGCTGCGCGTGGCGCTCACCGGCAAAACCGTGAGCCCGGGGATCTACGACGTGTTACGCCTCCTGGGAAAGACCGAAGCGATCGCTCGGATCGACGAGGCGATCCAGGGGATCGAATCCAACCGGTTCGCCCGTCCGGCTTGACACCCCGCGGCCTTTTCCGTAGAGTCAGCGCCGACCGCGTCCGGACGCCCCGATCACGGGTCCGCGGGTTTTTGGGGGATCGTCCAATGGCAGGACAGCAGACTCTGGATCTGCCTATCTAGGTTCGAATCCTAGTCCCCCAGCCAATCCGAGCCCGGATTATTCATGGAGCTTTACTGCACCCGCGGAGACGCTGCTGCAACAAGCGGTCTCGTGACGAACCTCATGAATAATCCGGGCTAGCGATGGCTCGACGCCCCGCACACACGGACCCCCAACTAGCTCCGAATCCGCCCACCGGCTTGATCGAACGATACTTCAAAATCAGCCACCTCGCGTATCCGGTCCCGGCGCACGGCAAAACGCTCCCGTACGTCTTGGGCGGCATCGCGTTCGTCGGCTTCCTCCTGTTGTTCGGCAGCGGGTTCCTGCTGGTCCAGTTTTTCGATCCGAGCCCTGAACGAGCGTACCGGAGCGTCAAACACCTGGTCGAGAATGTCCCCGGCGGCTCATGGCTGCGCGCGTTTCACTACTGGACTGCACAGGCCGTGGTCGTCGCGCTCGCCTTGCACATACTGCGGATCGTCATCACGGGCGCGTATAAAGGCCCGCGTATCGTGACATGGTATATGGGAGTCGCGCTCCTGGGCCTCGGGGTGTTCGGGGCCTACTTCACAGGGACAGTGCTCAAGTGGGACCAAGAGGCGTTCGATGCGTTGGCGCACTACCAAGCCGGCTTGCAGTGGTTGGGCCCGCTGGGGGAATTCCTCGGCTCGGAAGCCGTGGTGTCGTTGAACGTCAAGTTGTACGCCTCTCACGTGACGATCCTGCCGCTGCTGATCCTGTTCTTCGTGGCGGTGCATTTTTACCTGGTCAACGCCCACAGTTTATCGCCCCTCCCGTTCGGCGACGACGCCGCGCGCGAGTCGGTTCCCAAAGAACGGATGACCGGCACCATGGTCGAACACGTCAAAGGTATCGTCGTGTTCGGCGGGATCTACTTCAGTGCCATCGCGCTCGTGGCCGTGTTCGCGCCAGCGCCGATGGGTGATCCGGTCACGGGCGAGGAGATGAGCCTGAAACCCCCGTGGCCGTTTCTCTGGCTCTACGGTCTCGAGAACATCACGGGTCAGATCGACACCATGTATCAAGCGCTGGCCCTGTTCTTTTTCGCCTTGATCGCGTTGCCGCTCCTGGACCGCGGGCTGGATCGTCACCCGCGTTCGCGTAAGGGCACCCTCGCGGCCAGTGGCGCCGTGTTGCTCGGCATGATCGGACTGTCGATCTATGCCGCAATCGCCCCGCCGCAAATGCACGAACACGGTCACGGGAACGGTCACTCCGACGCGCCGATGCTCGATTCCCCCCCCGTCTCTGGGCAGTCGCCGTTAACCGCGCCCCACGCGGACGACCCGCCGCACGACCAAGGCCCTCATCCCCACGCGCAATAACGCCTCGCTTGTCAACGGACCGAAGGTCCTGTACGATCTCCCGCCATGCACCGGCTGATCACGCTGTGGTTCTCGTGGGTTCACGACTGGGGGTACCTCGGGATCGTGCTGCTGATGGCGATGGAGAGTACGATTTTGCCGGTGCCCAGCGAACTCGTCATTCCCCCCGCCGCGTATTGGGCCGCGCAAGGCCGGTTCACCATGTGGGGCGTGGTGCTGGCCGGAACGGTCGGCAGTGTCATCGGCTCCGGTCTCATGTACTGGGTGTCCCGCGCCGTGGGCCGTCCGCTGATCGTGCGCTATGGCCCGTATCTGGCGGTCACGGAAGCCAAACTCGAACGCGCGGAACGTTGGCTGGCACGGTATGAAGCGGGCGGCGTGTTTTTTGCGCGTCTGCTGCCGGTGGTGCGTCATCTGATCGGCATCCCGGCCGGGATCATTCGGATGCCGGTCGGCATTTACCTGCTCGCCACCACCGCGGGTTCCGCGTTGTGGTGCACGGTCCTCGCCTGGTTCGGCGCACACGTGCTCGGAGACCAACCCGCGTTGCTCGATGATCCGGAACAAATGATCACGGTGCTCAAAACCCGCGGTTGGTGGTTCGTGGGCCTCGTGCTGGTCTTGTGCGCGTTGTACGTCACCGTCATGCGGCTGACCGCCAAACCGGAGCCGTCCAAGACCTAACTGTTTTTCGTTCCTCAAATGTGCTACAAAAACAACGATTCCCTACACAGTCGGCACAGGAGTTGACCATGAATCATCTCGTCGTCGCAGGTGGATTGCTGTTCGCGTTCGTCATGGGTGCAACTCCGTCGGTCGCCGGCGACACCGCGGTCTCCAATATCCAGACCCTTTACGCCGGAAAAGACCGCCTTAACGGGCAACGCATTCGAATCAGCGGGAAGGTCGTCAAGGTCAACAACGGCATCATGGGGAAAAACTTCTTCCATCTCCAAGACGGGACCGGCGCAGGTGGAACGAATGACTTAACCGTCACCACGCTGGACGTCGTCCACGTTGGAGACAACGTGGTGGTGACGGGACTGGTTGCGGTCAACCGGGACTTCGGCGCGGGCTACGCCTACCCGCTGATCCTGGAAGAGGCCTCGGTTTCGAGCTCCGGGCATTGACCACCGGTCCCGCACTCCTGAGTCCCGACATGACGGCCCAGCCGACGTAAGGAGCCTCGCATGTACCGATGCCCATGCTGCCAGCAACCCACGCCTGAAACGCGCGTCGAGATCACCAGCGTCCAGCAGGCGATCGACGCTGATCGGCTCACGGACCAAGACGTGTTCAAACGCAGTTATATCGGTCACGGCCTGCAATCCAGCGTGTTCGTGTTTCAGGGACACCAGGGGCCATTCCGCAAACACGTACACGTCACCCACGACGAGATCGGGTACGTGTTGAGCGGGAGCGGCACCGTGACGGTCGGCCCGCTCACCCGCGAAGTGAAACCCGGCGACATTTGGGTCATTCCCGCCAACACCCCGCACGCCGCGCAGTTCGACAGCGATCTGGTCCAGGTGTTGTTTATTTCGTCGCCGATGGATGATCCCACCAACCCGGACCGCGTGTGGCTCGACTAGCGGTGGGCCGTCGATAACGAGCCATCTGCTGCGTTGGCGCTGCGCTTCCGCTCCTCACGTACGAACCAGTACGCTCCGGTGCGGTTCTCGCGCCGCCTTGCATCTGGCCCATTCTCACCGGCCCACAACCGGGATCATCTCATCTCAAATATGCTGACCACACACAAAAATGCCTTCAAATCGTGATGTCGTAATCGTGGGGGGGGGATTTGCGGGGTTGACTGCGGGCGTGGCCCTGGCTGAGCGCGGATTTCGCGTCACGGTGGTGGAGAAGCGCTCGCGTTTGGGCGGACGCGCGTCATCCTACGTGGATCAGACCACCGGCGAGGTGTTGGACAACGGCCAACACGTGTTCCTGCGCGCCTATCGCGAGACGATTCGGTTCCTCACCACCATCGGCACGCTCGATCAACTCGCGTTTCAACCCCGGTTAACCCTGGAGGTGGTGGGACCCGGGGAAACCCGTGCGCGTTTTTCCGCCGCGGGGCTGCCGGCGCCGTGGCACGCGGCCGCGGGATTGCTACGGGCATCCGGACTGTCGTGGGAGACCCGTCGCCAAGGCCTCGCCCTCGGCACCCACCTGTGGCGTCACGGTGCGACCGACGCCGAGGGCCTGACCGTGACCCAGTGGCTCGACCGTCACGCCCAACCTCACGCGATTCGCGAATACTTCTGGCATCCCCTGGCGATCGCCACGCTCAACGAACACCCGGACGTCGCGGCCGCCGCGCCGTTCGCCACCGTGCTCGTCAACACCTTTTGCCGGCACGCCTCGTGGTCCGCGATCGGCGTTCCCCGCACCGGCCTCGGTTCGCTGTATACCGATGCGGCGCAGCAATTCATCGAGCACCGCGGCGGACGTGTGCTCACCGGGCAGGCGGCATCAGGCCTTCGAATAGACCGCGGCCGCGTCACGGATCTGGTGCTCAGCGACGGCAGCGTCATGCCCGCGTCCTGGTTCATCAGCGCGATCCCGTACGTGAATCTCTCGGAATTGCTTCCCTCCGAAGTCCAACTGGGGCACATCCAGTTTCTGGCCTCGCAGGGACTGGTCTCGTCCCCCATCATCTCGCTCTACTTGTGGTTCGACCAGCCGGTGCTGGATCAGCCGATCGTCGGGATGGCGGGCACCACGTGGCAGTGGGCATTCGATCGTCGCGCGTTGCTCGGTCACACCGGGAAAGACGGACACGTAGCGTTGGTGATGAGCGCGGCGCACGCATCCATCACCCGCACGACCGACGAACTGGTGGATTCCGCGTTACGCGAACTCCGCGCGCACTTTCCCGCGGCACGCCACGCCACACTGCGCCACCGCGTGGCCATCAAAGAACCCCACGCCACGTTTTCACCCCGCGTCGGGAGCGATCGATTCCGGCCCGATCACCACACGCCGCTGGAGAACTTCTTTTTGGCCGGAGATTGGACGCGCACCGGACTGCCCGCATCGATCGAAGGGGCCGTCCAGAGCGGATACCGCTGCGCCGAGCTGATCGCGAAGGTTTCCTAGGGCAGGCGCTACGGAGCGTTGGTCACGACCCTGGCTCCCACCGGGTCGATCGAGGTCACCGTGATCACGCTGTCCAGCTTCGCTCGGGCAAACGCCTTCTGCATGGCGTCACCGATGCGCCAACCGATGGCCTTGTCGGTGGTGACCGCGAACACGGACGAACCCGCACCGCTGATCGAACAGCCCAGCGCACCGGCCTTCAGCGCCGCGCGCTTCACGGCCGGAAACCCGGGAATCAGCGCCGCGCGCGCGGGCTCCACCACCACATCGACGATGGAACGGCCGAAGAGATTGGTGTCGTGTTTGGCGACCGAGGCGACGATGGCACAGGCATGGGAACAGTTGGCGATCATCGCCGCGAGTGGGACGCGTTTGGGCAGCACTTTCCGTGAACGGGCCGTCAGCAACTGGTAGCGTGGTGTGGCCACCACGATGATCGCGCCATCGAGGCCCCCGAGTGATACGACCTCTCGGGTTTTCGGGTTGGTGACGTTGATGCCGCCGAACAACGACGCGGCGGCGTTGTCCAGGAAGTACCCCCCGCTGACCGACGCCTCGGCCGCGGCGCATGGGAGCAGCAAATCGGATTTTGAAAGCGGCGAGCCGAAGAGAGCGTTCACGGCGAAACCGCCCGCAATGGCACTCGCCGCGCTGCTTCCAAGGCCGTTGCCCGGAATGTATTTCTCCAGGATCAGTTCGACGCCAACATCCGCTTTCAAGAGCTTGAGGACTTTGGCCGCGGCAATGCCGGCCGTGTTCTTGCGGGCGTTGATGGGCAGCGTGCCGTCATCGCCGCGGATCTCGGCGATGACGATCTGACGACCCGGGATCCTCCGCGCGTGTACGGTGTCGCCCAGTCCCGCCAGAGCCATCCCCAGCACGTCGAAACCCGGCCCGATGTTGCCGACCGACGCCGGGGCGAACACGGTCACCGCATCGAGGGGGTTCACTACCGGAGAATCTCCAGGCAACGCGCGAGAACGGGCACCACGTTGTCCGGTTGCGACAGATCCACCGGGTGTGTGTACCCGATGACCGCATGGTCAGCGGTCACTTCGTACTCTTCGGCAAACTGCGCCGCGGTCAAGCGCGCCGCGTACGGCTTCGCGATGGTTTGCAGATGGTAGCGCGCGCCCCGGATCAATTCGTCTTCCGCTAAATCTTCAGTGGCCGAGCCGGCGATCAAGTCGCGCAGTTCCTCCAGGTCAACACCGAACTGACACCGCACGAACCCCAAGGGATCCACCTCCACCAGACAGTGACCCCGCGCCGCCTCAAAGGCCAAGCCTCCGTCCCCGTTGCTGTCCACGCCCAACCCGCGCGCTTCGAGCCATTTTTTGACGGCGTCCATCACGTTCACCCTCGCGTCGGGATTCATGCCGAGTGGTCCGCGGCTTCGAGGACCGCCAGGCGCGCGCGATTCTCTTCGTACTTCGGCAGGCTGTATCGCCGGTCGATATCCACCACGATCCGCAGATGCGCGATCGCGGCGGACCGATCGCCGCGCGCTTCACAAATACCCGCCAAGTGGTAGCGGGCCGCCGCGATCGCGAGTTCATCGCCCGCTCGTTCGGCCATCGCGCGCGACGTGGAACAACACGCCAACGCCTCATCGAGCCGCCCCATCACATGGTACGTCCGGCCCAGATTGGTATACACCGCGGCGATGCCGCGACGATCGTCGGCGCGTCGCATAAGAGCCAGCGCAGCCTCGAAGGCCTCAATTGCGCTGTCGTACTCCCCGGTCTCTCTGGCGAGTAATCCCAGGTTCTGGTTCAAGACGCCCAACGGTCCGGTCTCGCCAAGCCGCTCCAGGAGGTCGCGGGCCTCGAAATAATACGCGCGGGCGCGTGGCGCCTCCAGCGCGTCAGCCGCGAGGTTTCCGAGATGCAGCAGGGTCAACGCGATCTGCCGCTCGTTTCCCAGGCGCCGTTCAATGTCCAAGACCTGGCGATACAGCCCTTCGGCGTCCTCACGTCGCCCCATGCTGGCGTAGACGTTCGCCAGATTCCCCAGGGCCACGGCCAATGAACGTTCCGACCCGGCCCGTCGTTCGACCTCGAGGGCCTGCTGGTAACACCGCATCGCAGCGGCCAGGTCGCCTCGGCTGAAGGCTCGGTTCCCGAGTTCGGTAAACGACTGATCCCGCACGGCGCGATCATAACACGGCCCCAGCCCCGCCTCCAACGGGTGGGAAGCCGCTCCCTTCCCGCACGGGGCGCCGCAGCGGTGCGGTGTACTGTTCTGGACAAACACCGGATGGGGGCTATCCTCCACCGCGTATGTCGCGAGCGCGGAATATGCGGAATATCTGGGTGGGGGTGGCTGCGGTCGGACTCGTCTCCGTGTTGAACACACCAAAACCCGCGTCGGCCGACGACGGGTGGTCCCTGATCGACCCCATCGAGATCGGGCTCGCATTCGTCACCAACCTCGCAATTCACGAGTCAGGCCACGTCTTGGTTGCAGAAGGCGTCGGCGCCGACAAAGCCTCCTTCAAATTCTTCGGCGAAGAGAACGGCTCGTTCTTCTTAGGGCTGAGCACCGCGACGGGGGTCCCGGACGAATCTCTCTTGCCCTATCGCCTCGGCGGGGAGATCGCCTCGAGTTATACGTTCGAGTTCGCGTTACAGAGTTATCGCCGGCAACCGACCACCTACAACCAAGCGTTGATGTTCTTCAGCGGGACGGACTTCTTCTGGTACACCGCATTCGCGTTCTACCTCGCGCCGTACGAGGACCAGCGGTACGATCCGGTCGGTATCCGCGAGTCCACCGGATTTTCACGCGGGGTGGTCCTCGCGGCCGCCGCGACGCAACTGGCGACCAATACCTGGCGCGTCGTGTCCGGATCCGACACGGTAGCGCCGTCGTTCAGTTATGACGAGGAGTCGGCGTTATTTAATCTGACGTTCCGCTTCTAGGCGCCTGTCCAGGAGCGGCCATCTGCGGCGTTGCCGCTGCGCATCCGGTCCTCACGTACGACTCAGTACGCTGCGGTCCGGTGCTCGCGGCGCCTGGCGACCCACCTTCAAAAATCGAAATGTCGGAAGTCCCCGAAGGGGGCATCTGACCGTTCCTGAACAGGCGCCGACCCCGTTCCCAACGGAAACGACTAGTCCCTAACGAGAGCGTCGGCCAAACGGCCGAACTCCGCGAGATCGAGCGTTTCGCCGCGCCGAGAGCCTTCGATACCCGCCTGGGGCAGGGCGACCGCCAGCTTGGCCGCATCGAATCCTTCGTCCTTGAGGGCGTTGGGGAGCATCTTGCGCCGGTGCGCGAAAGACGCACGGACGACGCGAATCAGGACGGCCTCGTCTCGGACTGCAATCGGCGGCACGGACCGCGGGATGATGGTCACCACCGCCGAGTCCACGGCGGGGCGGGGGGTAAAACTTCCCGGCGCCACGGCGAACCCTTTCCTGACCTCGGCGGCGTAGGCCACCACCACCGACAACGCGCCATACGCCTTGGTGCCCGGTCGCGCCACCAGACGGTCCACCACTTCCCGCTGCAACATGAGGACCATCACGCTGACCCGCGCCCGTAATCCCAGCAAACGAAAGAGGATCGGCGTGGAGAGATAGTAGGGCAAGTTGGCGACCACCTTCAACGGCGACTCGAGGTCCTCGAACGGGTACGTCAGTGCGTCCGCGTGCACCAGGCGCACGTTGGCGGTGGTCCCGAACTCGGTTTGCAACGCCGCGTGCCACCGCTCATCCAGCTCGATGGCGGTAAGCGTGCCGGCGCGCGCGGCCAACACGCGCGTCAGGATGCCGCGCCCGGGTCCGATCTCCACCACATGGTCCTGGCGCGTTACCTGCGCCAGCGCCACGATCTTTTCCGCAAGACGGGGATCCGTGAGAAAACATTGGCCGAGCGACTTGCGGGGACGAAGCGGAGAGGTCACGGTCCTGACGTCGTCCGTGATCTTGAGGGGATCAGGAGCCGGCGAGGTTCTTGAACACGGCGAAGAGGCGCGCGTTCTCCACCACCACGCCCGCCTGGTGGCCGATCGACGCGAAAAACTCTTGCTCCTCGGGCGTGGGGACGCGCGGCTTGAGATATACCAGCACGATGGCGCCCACGGTCCTCTCCTTGGCCCGGAGAGGAATCCCGATCAGGGACTTGGCTTGGCGCGTAAAGGCCTGGTATTCGATGTCCTGGGCGGTGTCTGGCACGACCACCAAATCTCCGACCGCCAACACTTGCTGAACGACGGATTCCGCGAGATGGGTCATTTCGTCCTGCGCCGTCACCACGTGCGGCCGGCCGTGCAGCGTGATCCCGCGGTCGGGTTCGGCCAATCCGATCACCACGGCGTGAGCCTCCAGGCCGCCGAGCACCTTGTTGAGCAACTCGCCCAAGACGTCGTCGAGCGACTGCGCCTTGTTCAGGGACGAGGCGATCGCGTACAAGAGAAACAGTTCTTGATTCCGTTGCTCGAGCTGGCTCGTTCGCAGTGCCAGCGCGCGCGTCCGCTCTTCCACCATCCGCTCCAACTCGTTGTAGGAGGTGGACAGCTTGGCGGCCATCTCATTGATCCCCCGCGCGAGCACGCCGATCTCATCGTCGGTGTCCACGTAGATGCGGTGGTTGAGATTGCCGTTCCCGATCATCTGCGCGCCGCTCTGCACGATCTGGATGGGCCGGACGATGCGTTTGGCGGCCGCCAACCCCAAGAGCAGCAACAATCCGATGGCGGCCGCTCCCGACACGATGATCCACAACAGCAACGTGTAGACCGGTCCGTAGGTCTCACGGGGATCCTGGCTGGTAAAGATGTACCAGACCTTGCCCCCGAAGTTCGTGCCTGGCATCGTTGAGGCTTGAACCGGAGCAAACCCGTTGATGGCTTCCGAACCGGGGTAGTGCACGTCATGGGTCGTGGTGTGCCACCCCCGCCCGCCGCTGACCACCGAGGCCACCAGCGTGGGGTGTAGGGTGTGGCTCTTGATGGGAAAGATCGGACAGAACAGCAGGGTGCCGTCGGAGGCCACCAGCATGGTGTGATCCGTGCGCCCGACTTGGATCGAGGTCACCCATTGGTAAAACGCCCGCGCATCGTGCACCATGGCCAGGACGCCTTCCACGCGGCCGTCCCGTCGGATCGGCGTGGCGATGATGAACACGTACCGGGCCAGAGTGTCGTCGAACACCACGTCGCTCATAAACAACCGGCCCTGCCCGTTGGCGTAGGCTTCCCGCCACCAGGACGATTCACCGTAGACCGAAGCCGAGGGTTTGCGGGTGGCCGCGACCACGCGCCCGCGCGCGTCCGCCGCGATTACGATCTCGTGGGTCGGATGATCGAGCGACTGCTGTCCCGCCATCCGCATGAACGCGCGAAACGCTTCGGCGGCCTGGTTGTCCACCACCCGCGAGACCTCGCGGTCCGCGGCGCCCAATTCCGCCCAGTTGGTCTCAATCTGACCGTCCATGGCGGGCGACAGGGGCTGCGTGTTGGATTGCTCGATCACGGCGAACACTTCCTTGAGCCCGGCCAAAAACACGGCCTGTTCGACGTGGTGGTTGATCAACTCATCCAGTTTTTTGGCCGTGACGTCGGCAAGCTCTTCGAAGTTCGCACCGATCGTGCGTTTGAGCGTGGACTTGCCGATGAAATACACGAGGGAGAGCCCGAGCAGGAGGGACGACACACCCACGATCAGGATCGACAAGACGATCCGTCTTTGTACGCTGTCCCGCACGATTCGCCCCAGGGTCAGGGCGATGTTACCACTACGCCGTCCGTAAACGCGAGGAGAGGGCGGTGTGGGTCGGTCACCAGTTGGCGACGTAGACGCCGAAGCCCACGTAGAGCACCGCCCCCGCGATGAGATAGGCCGGGCGCCACGTCCCCCGCGTGGCGATCGTGGCATAGAGGACCGCCCCAGCGATCAAGGCCATCCAGGCGCTGATCATGCCGTAGGTGTCCAGCTGCCACGGGGTCCCGATCAGCCCCACCGCGACCGGAAACGTGCCCTGGAATACCATCGCACCGGTGATGTTGCCGACCGCCAGCGTGTCTTTCTTCTGAGCGATCCAGATCAGGCTGTTCAGTTTTTCTGGCAGTTCGGTGGCCACCGGGGTGATGAGCAGCGACAAGAGCAGGGGGGAGATCCCCACCATCGTGGCCACCGACTGTACGGTGCCCACGAACAGGTGGGCACCCCAGATGATCACGGCCAGCGCGGCGAGTACTTGAACCACGATGAACACGCTCGACGGGTTGGCGCTGCGGCGGGCCAGGTAGAGCGGGGCCAGGGCTTCGCCGTGGGCCGCGCCGTCGTGGCTCACGATGACTTTCAGATAGACCAGGTACAGCGCGATCAGACCGATCGCGACCACCACATGGAGGGCCTTTGAATCGACCAGAGACGCGCCGATCGCCGCCGCGTATCCCATCAGGAAAAACCGCAGGTCGATGGCGACCGCTCCGGCATCGAGCTTGAAGGTTTTGGGTCGTCGGCCGAGGAACGCGAAGGTCAGCAGCCCGGCCCCCAGCAACGGCAGCGTCAGCGTGCTCAACATGAACGGCGCACCCAGAATCGCCCCGATCCCGATCGCTTGGCGGTCGGCTCCCTCGCCGAAAAAGATCGCGATGATCGGGATCACGGTCTCGGGCAGCGCGGTGCCCACGCCAGCGAAGACGCTGCCCACCACGCCGTCCGACACCCCTAGACGTCTGCCGAGCCACTCCACCCCGTTGGTGAACAGCGCGCTGCCCGCCAGGATCACGATGATCGCCACGATCACCGCGGTGACGAGGATAGCCAACGTCATGCCGGCGGAGGGGTCTTTTTATGGCGGCGTCCGCCGCGTGATCGCCGGCGCCGATGGCGCGATTGCGGCTGCTGGTCGCCGCCCGGCTTGGCGGGGGTCGCGCCCTCGGTCGGTGGTGTCTGGTTTTTGGCCTCGCTCTCGATCGGCTCGCCCCACACCACACCTCCTTCCAGCGCGATCTCGGGGAGCGCTGGCGGCGAGACGATCGGTTCCAGCGGGACCTCACCCGCCAGCGTGCGCAAAAACGCGGCGACTTCCTGCAACACCGTGCGCAGTGGCCGACCGGTGGCTTCCGCGAGACCGCGGCAATCTTCGTATTCCGGGCGCATTTCCTCACGGCCGTCGTGCCGGGTGATTTTCACGCGCACGCGCCCCCATGGGGTCGACACGCTCTGCAGCGTGCGCGGGAGGACCACTCGGTCCACGTTGCGCATCCGCACGCCCAGCGTAGGGGTCTCCTCGAAGAGCACCCGCGCCAACCGCGCGCTGTGCTCGGCGCGCGCCAGCACCGTGACCGTGATCCCCGGCCGGCCCTTCTTCATGATGATCGGCGTGAGGTACGCCTCGATCGCTCCTTCGCGCTGCAGACGTTCGATCAGATACTCATAGATCTGGGGATTGACGTCGTCGAGGTTGGTTTCGAGTTGCGCGACGCGCTCCTCGCCCCACGCGCGGTCGGCCATCCGTTCCCCGATGAACAGGCGCAGGACGTTGGGCGTCGCGGGCAACTCGGTCTCACCTGCACCGTGACCGATCGCCGCAACTCGACAGGCGGGAAACGGGATGAATCCCTTGGCCAGCGTCCCGATGATCGCCGCCCCGGTCGGCGTGGTGAGTTCGCGGTCGATCCCGGAGGAGTACACCGGCACACCCGACAACAAGGCGGCCGTGGCGGGCGCGGGAATGGGGAACGCGGCCGAGCGGGTCATGCCGCCGCCGATATTCAGCGGCGAAGCATAGACCTCGTCGACGCCCAGCAGCGACAGGCCCAGCACCGCGCCGGCGATGTCCACCAACGTATCCACCCCGCCGAGTTCGTGGAAGTGCAGCTGGGAGAGCTTCTTGCCGTGAACCTCGGCTTCGGCCCGCGCAAGGCGCTCCAGCACCTGCAGGGCCGAGGCCTCGGCCGCGCGCGGCAGACGCCCCTGTCGGAAGACCGACACCATCTGCGGATAGTCCCGAATCGGGACCTTACGGTCGTCTACCACTACGTCCACCTTGGTGGCGCGAATGCCCGCCTTTTCAACCGTCTTGGCCGAGAGCCGATACCCCGGCAACTTGAGCGGAGCCAGCGCCTCTTCCAACCGCTTGAGGCTCAAGCCCGCGTCGATCAAGGCGCCGAGGATCATGTCCCCGCTGATTCCCGAGAAACAATCGAAATACGCGATTTTCATTCGTCGTCCGTTTCCATTCGCCTACGCCGGCGGGCCATTGGCCGCTGACCGGCGCGCGGTTGCTCGCGCGCGAGACGCTCGATTCGGTGCGCCAATACACCCGCGCCGAATCCATTGTCGATGTTCATCACCGCCACCCCGGCGGCACAGGAATTGAGCATGGTCAACAACGGCGCGAGGCCCCCGAAGTGCGCGCCGTACCCTTGGCTCGTCGGCACCGCGATCACGGGCTGCGCCAGCAGGCCGCCCACCAGACTGGGGAGTGCGCCGTCCATCCCCGCGACCACGATCACGACGCGCGACGCCCGCAGTCGATCGAGCTGGGCGACCAAGCGGTGCGCGCCCGCCACCCCCACATCGCAGACCATCGAGACGCCGCTCCCCAAGGCGCCGGCGGTGAGCGCGGCTTCCTCCGCCACCGGAAGATCCGCGGTCCCGGCCGTCACCACCACCACGGCGTGTGCATCCGCGGGCGGGCGTGGGTTCACGAGCGCCACGCGGGCGCGCGGGTGGTATTCGGTCTCGGGCACCGCGTTCCGGATCGCCCGCCCGGTCTTGGCGTCCGCCCGCGTGGCGATCACCGGAGCGCCGGAGGCGGCCAGTCGCCGCACGATCGCCGCCGCGTCCGCCGGCGTTTTTCCTTCGCACAACACGGCTTCCGGGACGCCCTGCCGGAGATCGCGGTGATGGTCGAGCACGGCGAACCCCAAGGCTTCGGAGGGAAAATCCCGCAGCGCCGTGAGCGCCTTGTCCACGTCGGCTTTCCCGTCGCGAACAGCCTCCAGCAGCGCGCGCAACCGCTCGCGGTCCATCACCCCTCCGGGGGCTGGTCGACGAGCGGATAAGCGATGTTGGTCACGTGGGAGTTGATCCGCTTGAGATTGGTCAAGACGTCCAGGTGGATGGCGCTGGTTTCGATCGACTCGGGGAGTCCCGCGTGCAGGCGATAGATGTGCGCCTGTTTGAGTTCCCGTTCCTTCTGGCTGATGCGCGCCTTCTGCTCGATCACCTGCTTGGCCACCTCCGCGTCTTGACTGGCAAACGCCGCGACCACGCGCTCGAAGTTCTTCTCGACCTGCGCGTGGAGTTCCACGATTTCGCGCAAACCGCTCTCCGAAAATCTCAGATCCTTATACAGTTTTTTCTTCGCCAATTCCATGAGATTCTTGTCCACGATATCCCCAATGTTTTCCAAGTCGTTGATCACCGCCAGCAGCACCATCTCCCGGGCGAGTTGCTCCTTGGTGAGCGATTTTTCCGACAGCTTGGTGATATACAGCTTGATCTCTCGGTTCAGGGCGTCGACCCAGTCTTCCTTGCGTTCGATCGCCTCCACCAATTCGTGATCACCGTCCTGGAACGGCTTGATGGTGTCGCGCAACATTTCGTGGACCAGATCCGCCATGCGAAGCGTTTCCCGCGTGGCCTGACTCAAGGCCAGCGACGGCACGTCCAACACGTGGGGGTCGAGGTACTTGGGTTGGGCCCACTCGTGGGCGCGTGGTCGCTCACGGACCAGACGCGACACCACGCCCGCGAACGGAACGGTGAACGGGAGAAACACGAGCGCCAGACCGAGGTTAAAGAGGGTGTGCGCGTTGGCGATCCGGTGCGGCAGGCTGGTGGTCGACGCGGCGACCCACGTTTCGAACAGGCTCAGGATCGGATAGACCAGCAACACGCCCGCGACTTTGAACAACGTGTGCGCAATCGCCACGCGTTTGGCTTCCGGCACGCCGCCGAGGCTGGAGATCAGGGCCGGCGCGCAGGTCCCGATATTCGCGCCCAGGATGATCGGGAGTGCGCTGTGGAGCGTCAACAGGCCGTGGGCGGAGAGCGCCAGCGCGATGGCGATGGTCGCGGCGCTGCTGTGGAGCAACGCGGTAACCACGGCGGAGACCGCGATGCCGAGCACCGGATGATCGCCCAGCGCCATGAACACCTGGCCAACCATGGGCGCATCGACGAACGGCTCCGCGCCGGAGGCGATCAAGCGCAGCCCGAGAAAGATCAACCCGAACCCCAGGACCGCGGTGCCCAGGGTCTTGGTCCGCTGGCGTTGACCGAAGAAGAACAACAAGAATCCCACCGCAATCACGCCCAGGGCGTAGTGCGTCACCGGGAAGGCGAGCAACTGCACCGTGACCGTGGTTCCCACGTCGGCGCCCAGAATCACGGCCATGGCTTGACGGAGGGTGAGCAGGCCCGAACCCGTGAACCCCACGAGCATGATCGTGGTGGCGCTGCTGCTTTGAAGGATGGCGGTGATCAGCGCACCGGCGCCCAAACCGAGGACGCGGTTCTTGGTGACCGACCCCAGGGCGTAGCGGAGACGGGTACCCGCGAGCGCCTGCAGCCCTTCCCCCGCCAGGTGCAACCCGTATCGCAGGAGGCTCACACCCCCGGCGAGCTCCAGCAGCACCTGCTCGATGCCGTTCATTACCCGGCGGCCGCGCCGTCGCCCCACCCGCCGCTTCGCTCGGGTGGACGGAGTTCATCGCCGACCGAGGGTTCCATCAGGTCGGTCACCGCTTTGCGAGGGTCTTTGCCCTCGTACAGCACCGCGTAGACCTGCTCGACGATCGGCATGAGCACACGGTACTTTCGGGACAAGGCATAGGCCGCACGCGCGGTCCTGACGCCCTCGGCCACCGTGCTCGACCCGCGGGTAATGGCGTCCACGGTCTCGCCTCGTCCGATGCGATAGCCCACGGTGAAATTGCGGCTCTGCCGGTCGGTACAGGTCAGAATCAGATCGCCGAGGCCCGACAGGCCGGACAAAGTCCCCGGCTGCCCTCCCATGGCCACGCCCAACCGCGAGATCTCCGCCAGACCGCGGGTGATCAACGCTGCGCGTGTATTGGCCCCGAATCCCAAGCCGTCCGATCCCCCGGCGGCCAATGCGATCACGTTCTTGAGTGCGCCGCCGATCTGCACGCCGATCACGTCCGGCGTGGTGAACAACTTGAACGACGTGGTGGTGAACACCTCCTGCAGATGGCGCGCCACGATCGGATCTCGGCACGACAGCGTGACGGCGGTGGGATATCCCTGCGCGACTTCGGCGGCAAACGACGGCCCGGACAACACGGCCAGCGGGTGCCGACTGCCGGCCGGCAACAACTCGCGCATCACGTCGGTCATGAGCGCCAGCGTGTCCACCTCGATGCCTTTGGTCGCCGAGACGAGCGGCGCGTCGGACGGGAGCAGCGGGGCGAGCGCGGTGAAGATGGACCGGAAGGCATGCGACGGGACGACCATCAGGACCGCATCGGCGTCCGACACCGCCGCGCCCAGATCACCGGTGGCCGTCACGCCGCGCGCCAGGGCCACACCGGGGAGGTACTGCACGTTTTCCCGCCGCGCGGCGATCGCCTCCGCCACCTCGGGCTCGTAGCACCACAACCGCACGTGGCGACCGGTGCCCGCGACCAGGTGGGCGAGCGCCGTGCCCCACGCGCCGGCTCCGATGACCGCCACGCTGCGATCGCTCACCGTGCCGCCTTTCGGAGCGGACATCCCTCAGTAGAAATCATCATCCTCAATGAAATCCTTGATGAAACGGCTACGCGTGCGACTGTAACAGAACACGCGGCACGCGGCAAGAAACGTCGAGGACGAATCGAATGACGGGGCAGAGATTCGGAGACGAGCAATACTACCGGGATTACCGGAGTGGCCGCTCGACGCGCTTGTTCATCGCCGGCTCGGAAGGCACGCTCAACGCCTCGATCGCTTCAATGAGCGTCTCGTAATCCTCACGCGACAAGAGCACCGCATCTCCGGCTTCATGCGTGATGCGAAACGTCTCGTGACCCTTGACCGAGTGTTGCACCAGCCGAGCCAGTTCCAGTTTGGCGTGTTCGGTACTGACGGTTTTCATGGGGGACACCACAGTCATGTGTGCGTTTCCCGAACAGGGTGTTGCGAGTATACGAAGACCCGACATTCGGGGTCAAGCAGGCTCCCTGATCCCTTGAAAAATTAGACATTCTACCTCTGATGTCTCGTCCGTCCCTGAGGGATTACGGTGCCACAAACACGTCGCTGACTCCATTCGTATCGTTCGACACCAGGTTGGTGGCCGTCGAGGTGAAGGTTGCCAGGCTGCCGTTTCCCGTGAGCCATGGACGGATTCCGCCGCCGAGCGCTGAATTGGTATTGATGGACACTCGACGCGTCGTTCCCGAATTCCGCTCATAGACATAAATATCCGCCCGGCTGTTCGTGTCGACAGGACCAAAATTTGTCGCCGTGGACTCGAAGGCTACAAAGAGACCGTCGGAGCTGATGGCCGGCGCCCCCGATGCACCATTCGGATCCGCGTTCGGTCCACCGGCGCCCACGGACACTCGGGTCTTTGTCCCCGCCGTGCGATCGAACACGTAGATATCGTCAAACCCATTCGTATCCCCTGCTGCCTCGATATCGCGCGACTGGAAGGCAATCAGATTCCCATCTGCGCTGATGGACACCCCCAGACTAACAGCGGTTTCACTCGATGCATTGGTGAGGCGCGTGAGCGTCGGCGGGTTGGTATTACGGTCCGCCAGATACACGTCCTGGAATCCGTTCGTATCGGCAGCCACATAAGCCCGGTTTGTGACAAAAGCTATAAACCGCCCGTCGTCACTAGTCACTGGATTGAGGAGAAAGGGATTTATCGCTGGTGGAGGGTTGATATCGGTCGGGACGACAGCGCCGAAGGGAATCGCTGCGCCTGGCGCCAGGTCGAAGACGAAGATCTCGAACACGCCGTCACTCCACACCACGAGATTTCCCGCATCGTTCGTCGCTGGGAAGGGAGGATTCGCGTACCCGCCGAACTGCTGGCCGACGCCAAAGGTGTTGATCAGGCGCGTTTCCGCCGTGGTCCGGTCATGGCGGTAGATGTCATACACGTTAGTCGCGGACGTATCTAAGGGATCGAGGTTGGCCTCGGAACTGAACACGACGTAGCGGCCATTCCCGCTGATCATCGGGCGAATGCTGTCGCCTGATCCTTGTGTCCCGGTTCCGCTCACGGAGATGCGAGTGGTGGTGCCGCTCTGCCGATCGCGGACGAACACGTCCGGTTGCGCGTTCGTATCCCCGGTGACGAGATTGGACGCCGCGGAGGAAAATACAACTGCGTTGCCGTCTCGACTGATCGAAACGCGGTCGAATCCGGCTGGGGTCGAGCTCGCGCCGTTGCCTTCGACCCCGGCCGTGGACACGCTCACGCGCTCAAGGCCGACCGGCGCTGGAGGCGCTGGAGCGATCGTTACGGTGAAGCTGCGGCTGCTGGTCAGGGTGGAAGAACTGAGGCGAATCGTAAACGTAAAGGTATTCTCAACGGTCGGCGTCCCGCTAATTTTACCGGTACTGCCGTTCAAGCTGAGCCCATCCGGCAATTGACCGCTGGTGACGACATACGTGAGCGATTCAGGCGGGATGCTGATCGCCAGGATGGGATAGCCCCCTCCACCGGGAGGGCCATAGGCAGTCCCGACCGGTCCATCCGGCAGCGTCGTGGTGAAAAAGAACAGGCCGCCGACTCCCGTCGCCAGCCGCGTCACGGCGGTTGTCAGATCCGGTCCGATGGTATCACTCACGTGGGTGACCCATTCGTCGATGGTGCTGCCACTCGGGGGATTGGCGATCATGGCGGACTCGGCCACGCGCACGAGTTCCTGCAATGCCGTCGTGCTGAACACGGTAAACGACGGCGCCGCCGTGGCGGTGATAAACTCGAGTGCTTTGCGCATGACCAATTCAGTCGCGGGGTGAATGTTCATTCCAGCCTGTACCGCGGGCGCGCTTAGCGTCCCCGGCGTGCCGATCTGTTGCGGTGTCGCGGCGTTCGTCACCTGCACCACAAGATCGCTGGAGAACGTGACTCCCGCCGGAAGCGTAAGGGTGTAGAGGCCATTATTGTCTGTCGTGGTCTGCGCCAGAGTGGCGGTCAGGTTACCGGCGTTGTCAACCCGAATCAGAAACACCGTGGCCCCCTGGAGAGGAGTCAGGCCAGATACCACCTGCGCCCAGGCATGGGACAGACCCAGCCGCGCAAACCAACGGCGCAAGCCCTGTGGCTCCGCCTTGGCCAACACGCCATTGGGGGCCGACACGGTTCCGCTAATCGTCGTGGCCTGCGACCCGCCGCCATCGCCACTGGATTGACAGGCGACCGTCAGCGCGACCGCTCCGGCCAGTACGAGCCCTGCGAATGCGCGATTCATCTGACGCATGGATTCCTCCCGATGCCTTAAGGTGCTACGCCACCTTGGATGTGCAGCGTGACGATCTTCGACCGAGTGATTCCGCCCCCCGTCGCCTGAATCGTCACCTCGTAGTCGTCGGCCGCCGGCGGGCTGACATCCGACGTGAACGACACCGTGGTCGAGTTCTGACCTCCGAGAATCGGATTGGGAACTGCGGCACACGTGACGTTTGTCGGACAACCGATGAATGCGATGTCGACCGCACCGGTCGAACCGGTTCGCGTAATCGTCAGGAAAATGGATGCCTCCGCGCCTGGGCTGCTGGCGAGGTCTAGCGTGACGGGGTCGGAGGGAAGGTCAAACCCCTCGAAGACGTAGAGCACATTGCGGGTCTTGCTCTGATTTCCAGGATCGATTCCCTCCCACACCACGATCGTGCGACCGCTGTTGTCCATCGCGACCTCGGGTTGGCCGCTCGATACCAAATCGGCCCCGATTTCTTGTTCGCTCTGCCAACCGGTCCCACGGACAAAGCGATTGGCGAACACCTTGGACCCGGGCCCACGCCAGACGGCGATGGCGTTGCCGGTGGCATCTGTGGCTACTCGGGAGGATCCGGGGGAGAACGTACCCGAGCTGATGCCTTCGGCCAGCCCCCAGCTTCCACTCGCAAAGCGGCTGGCAAAGATTTCTCCGTTCGCTTCCCAGACGGCGATAGTCTCGAGATTGGCCGCCATGGCCACTTGTGGCCTGATGCCACCATCGCTGCCGAGAATGCCGTCCTCCGGCACTTCCCACCCGACTCCCGGCGAAAGATTCGCAGATAAAATCTTACCCGAATCCTGCCAGACGGCGGTCGGGCTCTCACTCGGCGCCTGACGATGCAAGGCCATCCGAGGCGGGTTATTGTCATTCGAGGTCCAAAAATTCAAAGCAGGCTCCCAGCCCTGGTTTCCGGTGAATCTGCTGGCATACAGCAGACCGAATCCGCCGAGGGTCGGGGGTGTCTCTCTCCATACCGCGTACCCAAAGGCCCGATACACCGCGTCTCCGAGAACAAGACCAGGGCCATTGCGCACCAGGTGAACGTTCTGCCAGCCACTGCTGGAAGACGGATAGTCTCTCGCGAACAGATCTTCACCCTCCGCCCAAACTGCCAGCGCCCGTCCGAACCCGTCCATGGCGATCCGGTAGTCGCTGATGGTCGCCCCGGATAGCAGGGCTGCCTGCCCCCACCCGGCAGACTGATCAAAGTGATTGGCGTAGAGTCCCCCATTGAATGCGCTCCACAATGCCGTCCCATTACCGCTCTCATCCATCGCCAGGGCGTGGGTCAACGCAACCAGGGTCTGCACGCTCCCGCCAGCGGTGACCAAGTCGGTCGCAGGACTCAGGACCCCGGTGGCAAACTCGTAGGTTGAGGCAAACAGATGAACCGGTTTTTGCGGATCTTCGTCCACGCGCCCGCGTGACAGGATGAGCGCGCGCCCATTCCCGTCCACGGCCACGACGGGAAACCGTTCGGCAACGGCCTGGATCGGGCCAGCTGGGGCCGGACTTTGGGCGGAATCTCTACAAATGTCTCCACTTGTGATTTCCCTCCAGTAATCATAAGGAGAATCACCAGGCTCGCACTCGCCACTGCCCATAATGGTCAGCCCCCCCACAGCCCCGAGTACGACCAGCAGAGGGGCCCATTGGAAGGCCCATTGCGGTCTCGGAGGGATGGGGCGTGGCCCATCTTGAAGGTCGGTCAAGCGAATCGTTACAAAGGCCGCGATTGTGCCGACCGCAATCGAGAAAAGGTCCAGCGGGTCAAAGGTCCCGTTGAGAAAATATCCGGTCGTGTTCTCGATGAACGGTACACCGGCAAACCAGCCCGGCACGGCCTGGGCAACCCATGGAGCCAGCGCGGGATGTTGCGCCACCTCAAACGCGCTGTCGATGATCAGCCATGCGGCGCAGAGACCAATCGTCCCGATTCGGCTCCATAACAGCAGTGCCGAGGAGATCAGGATGAAGGCGTAGACGTGGGCAAAGGTTGGAAACTGATTGCCCAGCGGGCCAAGAAACGCTCCGAGAGGGTGGGTAACCGGCAGCCAAGACGCGAGGAGGTAGAGGAAATAGACGTGGTCGGACTGGCGATCGAGCAGGTAAACCAAGACTCCGAAAATCAGTACCCCGAGCCCCAAGAGTGCTCGCACCAGGTGTGGCCTTCTATCCATCTGCGTTTCCCCGTTGTGTCTTCCCTCGCCTAGAATGCACGATCTCCATTTCAGGCCAGGCGGAAAGGGGTGCCTCAGGCCGAGGCGCCTTTGAAGTCCGGTACCCTCGCATTTTCACCGGGTCCGTAAACGAAAGTCCGACTAACGGATGACGAATTTCACCTAACCGGGTCTTTCTAGTTCCGGGCGAAACGGGCTCTGAGTCTCATCTCTAGTTTTGACCATACCACGGACCTAATTGAGTCTACAACGCTCTGGAGCCAGTTTTTCATGGTTTTCGAGCTGAAAATGGACGAAATCAGTAGCCCCCGCGTGGATGCGCGACAGGAGCGACAACAAACACGCATCAAGGAGGGGAGGCGAGCGGCAAGTTGACGGCCCCGAGGCTCGGCAATTGGAGCGGCAGCGGCGCCGTTCGGCGCGGTTGAATGGCGCCTGGAAGCTGACGGGACCTTGAGCGCGAGAGAAAAGGCCGCGTTAGGCGCAAACAAGATCGCGCCTCGCGTCATTTCCATTGCACGGAACACAACGCCAGGACCTCGGTAAGAATCGCGGTAAGTGACCGCATCAGCCACGTCTCGGCGTACGACGCGATTGCGTTGGAACGCCGGGACCACGGCGTCTACTTCGCGGAGCAACACCACCTTCCCTGACCCACGCAACGCCCCGCCGACTATCGCGACGACGGTTCGCGTTCCCGATCCGGCGTCACCGTCCTCCGGTCTTGATCCACCCAGACTTCGAGCAACGAATACGCCATCGCAAGCACCACCGGACCCACAAAGATGCCGATCAGGCCGAACGCGATCAGGCCGCCGATCACGCCGGCAAACACCAGGAGGAGTGGCAGATTCGCGCCGTGTTTGATCAACAATGGGCGCAGGATATTGTCGAGCGTTCCGACGATGATCGTGACGACGAGCAGGAAGGTCCCCCACGTCGGGTCGCCTTGCCAATAGAGCCAGACCACCGCCGGCACCAGCACCGGCACGGCCCCCACCTGCGCAATGGACAAGAAGAACATCAAGCCCGTCAGGACCCCGGCAAATGGCACCCCCGCGATCGTCAGGCCCAGTCCCCCCAACGCCGCTTGGACCAACGCGGTGACCACTACACCCAACGCCACGCCCCGGATCGCTTGCGCCGCCAGGCGCACCGCGGCGTCTCCGGTGGCGCCCGCGAGTCGCTCCGCGAAGCGCCGCACGCCGGCAGCAGCGGTCTCACCCTGCGCGTACAGGATCGCGGAAATGACGATGGTGAGCAGCGATTGCGCAAACAGGACCCCCAGGTTGCCGGCCTGGGCGACGAACCAGGTGGCGATGTCGTCGGCGTAGGGGCCGGCTTTCGCAAACAATTCCGGAATCCCTTCCGCCGCGATTTGCTCCCACGCCTGGACGATTGAGCCGCCGACCAGCGGCAGGCGGTTCAGCCAGTCCGGTGGCGGCGGCAGGGAATCGATGGTGATCGATCGGACCCAGCTCACGATGGGGTCGGCGTTCGCCACGATCGTGCCGATCACGGCCAAGAACGGCACGATCAGGACCACCAGCAAGACCAGCGTCATCGCCACCACCGCCAGGGCTCGTCTGCCCCACAGTCGGGCCTGCAGCGCGAGCATGACGGGCCAGGTCGCCACTACGATCGTGATCGCCCAGATCACCGACGCCACAAAGGGCCGCACAATCCAGAACGACACACCAATCAGCACGCCGATGAACAGCACCGCGAACACGTCGCGTGGAAGGTCGCGTTGGACGTCACGCATAGGCCGGGATCCCGATGAGTGCTCCATCGTAACCGAGACCACGGCGAAAAGAAACCGTGGCAAGGGTGATGGACCGGACGAACGCGTTGTCTCCTGCCCGTGTTCTTCCTATAATGGGGTTCGGACCATCCGGTCTGCGGACAACATTGCCTCCACTACATCCCAAGGACCTGCTGCTCGCGGCTCGTTTGGAGCCCGACCACGTCGCCGCGTTGCTGGCGCCGTATCGATTCAAGGACCCCGCCAAAGCCGACGCCAATCTTCAGCTCATCGCCAACGAACCACGGGTCCGGCACCTCCTGGCCGAGGTCGTGGAGGAATTGCTGGACTGCCTCGCGCGTTCACCCGACCCTGATCAAGCGCTGAACTACTTCGAGCGCTTTTCCAGGGCGTCCTACAACAAAGCCCAACTCTTTTCGTATCTCAAGGCCTCGCCGTACACCTTGTGGCTGCTCGCCAAACTCCTCGCCAGCAGCCCGTTCCTTTCCGAGATTTTGATTCGGAATCCTCCATACCTCTACTGGATCACCCTTCCCGGGACTCTCGAAACCCCGCGAACTAAAGCGGACCTGGCCCGCGAACTGTCGCAGGTTCTGCAGGCGCTCACCACTCGGGAGGGGAAACTCAGGACCCTCAGCGTGTTCAAACGGAAGGAACTCCTGCGCATCGGGGTCAGCGACCTGCTGGCCCGGGCAACCGTGGAGCAGACCACCGCCGCGCTGTCGGTCCTCGCGCAGGTGGTCATCCAGCAGATTTACGAGCTGTGCGAGCAGTCGCTCCACAGTCAGTACGGCCTCCCCACCCGCGGGGCCGCTGCGGCCAAGCGAGGGCGTGCGCCGTTCACCGTGTTGGGCATGGGTAAACTCGGAGGTGGAGAGCTCAATTTCAGTTCGGACGTGGACTTGATCTACCTGTACGACGCGGCCGACGGAACCACCACCGGGCAACTGTCCGGCGGACCGGGCACGCGGATCTCCAACCCAGAATACTTTCAGCGCCTCTCGCAAACCATCACCGCCGCGCTGACCGAGGTCACCAATGAAGGATATTTGTACCGAACCGACCTCCGCCTTCGCCCCGACGGCCACGCCGGGGCGATCGCGTCCGACCTCCGCGAGGCGCTTCAGTACTACGCGAACCGAGGCGAGACCTGGGAGCGACTGGCGTTATTGAAGGCCTGGCCCGTGGCGGGAGACCTGCGGCTGGGGCGACAATTCCTGAAACAGGTGGCGTCGTTCATCTATGGTCAGCCGTTCTCCCTTCGCAACCTTGCCGAGGTCCGCACGGTAAAGGAAGCCATCGACAAGAAAATGCAGGCCAAAGGCGAGTTGGAACGGAACGTGAAGTTGGGAGTCGGCGGCATTCGCGAGATCGAGTTCTTCGTGCAGTCGATCCAGGCCTTCTTCGGCGGCAAGTTGCCGGCCATTCAAGAGCGCAACACCTTGAAGGCGCTCGCCACCTTGCGTCGCCATCACCTGGTGCAACCCGACACCTGTCGCGAGTTGGCAGCCGCCTATCGATTTCTCCGGAACGTCGAACATCGACTCCAGATGGTGCATGAACTGCAGACGCATTCGCTTCCCGCTGATCCGGACGAGTTGAGAATCTGCGCGTTGCGACTGGATTACCGCGACGCGCCGGACGCGACCGCCACCGAACAGCTCCTCGGCGACTACCGACTCCATACCGGACGGGTCAATCAGATTTTCCGAACCTTCTTCGACACCCCCGAGGACTCCCCTGTGGTCCGCGCGGCGCTCGGCAACACGTCCCGGCCTGCGTCGAAACGCGTCACGAAGAAGCGATGAGCGGTGGCCATGTGGCCGCGAATCGCCGCCACCAGCCTGGCGGCCTCCCGGTCCCAGTCCGCCCCTGAATACCCCAGCCGTCGCGCCAGAAATTTCATGTCGTCCGAACCCGGCTCGGGCAGGATGAGATCACGCGCGTTGCCCCGCACGACCCGAAGGCCGTCGATCAAGGCGCGCAGAAACAGGTACGTCTCCCGAAGCTGATCCCGGTCGCGTCGTGGGATCAGCCGGGCGCGCGCCAACGCGTCGAGCGCCTCCAACGTGGACCACGTCCGCAACTCCTGGTGGTCCTTCCCATACATCACTTGGAGGTACTGCACGGCGTATTCGATGTCGATCACACCCCCGGGACCGTACTTGACGTTGGTGGTTCCGGGCTGCACCAGTTCCTCGATCTGCCGTTGTCTGAGCTCCAACGCCTTCTCCAGATCCCACGGCTGCCCGCTGTACACGAACCGATCGCGATGCGCCTCGACCGCCCGGCCCAACGGCGCATCCCCGGCCACCCACCGAAGCTTGATCAGGGCTTGCCGCTCGAACGGTGCCGCCTCACCCGATGTGTCGTAGTACCGCCTGATCTGTTCCAGCGGGGACGCCAACGGACCGGCGCTGCCGTATGGTCTGAGTCGCAGATCGAGGTGGAAGATCCCCTCTTGTCGGGCGCGAATACAACCCCGCAGCTCCTGGACCACCTGCTCGAAGTACACATTGTTCTCCACCGACTGTCGCCCGCGTGTTTTCCCCTGGCCTCCGTACACGCACAGGATCTCGATGTCGGAGGCATACCCCATTTCCCGCCCGCCGAATTTGCCGAGCCCGCAGATGGCAAAGGGACACGGCGCGCCGTTCTCCAACCGGGGAGAGCCGTGCCGGCGCGTGACGATGTGTTGGGCGATCACCAACGTTTCCGCCAAGACCACGTCCGCGAGATCCGTCAACGCACCCGAGAAGTCCAGCCGTTGGCCCGACCGATCCAGGAAATGAGCCATGTCGATCCGGAACATCTCTCGGTCCTTGTACTGGTTGAGGATCTCGGTCTGTTGCTCCGGCGTCCGCCCGCGCGCCACGGCGCGGTGCAATTGGGCTTGCAACACGCGTTTCGGGCGTGGACCCGCGCCGGTCTTGTACTCCCGAAGCACCGGGAGGAGGTTGTCGACCTGCATGCGTAAGAAGTCTTCCCACAGAAATTGGCTGCTGCCCAACAGTCGGGCCAACAGATCCCGGATGTCGTCCTGCCTGAGCAACGCCAGTGACCGCGTGCGGCCGCGCTCCATCAGTTTGTCGAGCAATAGGTCGAAGGACGCCACCGCCCGCGCCGGATCCGGAGCCGCTGCCAGCGAATGGGTGAACTGCTTGATCATCACACTCGCGACCCTCAACACGTCCTGCTCGCGTTTTGTCTGGATCTTGTGCCCGCGGGCGTCAGCGAGATAGAACCGATCGCGCACCTCTGAGCCGGCCTGGTCGATCAGCACCCGATGGACATAAATCCCCCGTAATGCCAGGGCATTGGAAAACGCATACAGAAACGCCGGGGTATCGTTGGAGCGGATTTCCATGACCGTCCACTGCGAAGGCCCCCGGGTATCGAACGTGACGCGGATCGGATACAGCGGGCCCATGAACGGCGCGCGAATCTTGGCCAGATGTTCCACCACGCGCCGGTTCACGCGGGCCCTGGCGTCCGCGGTGTGGCCGCGATCGAGGAGCACAATGAGCGCCAGTAACTCTCGGCGGAACGCCTCCTGGCTGGACTCGTCGAACACCGCTCCGCCTGCGACCCGAACCTGGAACACGTCCACAATGGTCCGGCGGGGGCGCGATGGTGTCCTGCGTCGTGAGAGGTCACCCGCGAGGGGCCTGGGCTCTCGGGCCGAGAAGGTCTGGACGTGACCGGACTGAATGTCCAATCCGAAGCCGGCCAGCAGGCCGCAGAGAATGGAAAACTCCGACAAATAATCGAAGGCCACCACCGCGATCTCGAAGCGGCCGGTGCCCTGCGACACGATCGAGCAGTCCCCGGGATGCTCCGCATCCAGACGGGCGGCCATCCGGAGATGGGTGGCGATCGTCTCGGGGGTGGACCGGGACAGGTAGTCGCGGTCGACTTGGTTCAGGAAGTTCTGGCGGACCTCCTCGCTGATGTCAGGGCACAAGGTTCCGATGGCGCGCAACAACACGTCCCCGCCTCCGGTCCTGACCGTCACCAATCCCGCCTCCCGGAATGTTCAGCGTACGAGGGACCCGCCGCAAGAACCTCGGATCAACGTTTCTTCATCATGGCGTCCGCTGAGAGCGGGCCCGCGCCCATCACGGCCAGCGCTGCTGCCATGCTGAACAAGACCAAGGTGAACTCGATCCCGCGGTCGGAGAGGAAAAATCCATTGGGCAGGTGGACCCACACCATGGCCACGAACATGGTGATCGCGATTAATACGCTGGACACGCGAGTCAGCAGTCCGATGAACACTAGCAACCCGCCCACGCCTTCCACCACCGCGACCACGGTGGCCCAGAACATGCCCGGTGCGATCCCGATCTGATCGAAAAACCCCGCGGTGCCCGACAACCCGCCGCCGCCGAACGCCCCGAACAGTTTCTGGCTGCCGTGCCCCATCATGACCAGCCCCAACGCGATCCGAAGACAGAGCGGTCCATAGTCCCGATACCGATCTAAAAATCCCAAGATCATGGCTCACCCTCCTGGATGTTCAACTTGTCCGAGGTCAACGACCTCGCCGCTGGCATTTCTACGCCCGGACCCGGCAAAACCTTCGCCAACCGACTGGCATGGGAGTGAGGTCACGGAAGGACTAGGGCAATGGCCCCTTGATCGCCTTGATGGCCCGCGTGGCCTGCTCGCGAACCATGGAGCACGCGAACACATCTTCATATTCCAGACACTGCTTGTACCCATCTTCGCCTGACAGCTCGCGCAGCCGTTGTGCAAACGCGGTGTCGCTCTCGATCTGCTGCCCGCTCATGATCAGCACCTCGGCCGCGTACCACCGCGTCCCCCAGTCAGGAGCGGACAAAGCCGCGGTGAGCGAGTCCATGGTCGCGGGACCGATCGTGAGGGGGAGCGGCGCAGCAACAACGGGTTTCCAATTCAGATCCTTGCTGGTGTGCCGGATGAACTCCACCCGAATCGGGGTGAGGCTGTCCTGCGCAATCGAGGCCGTGAAGCGCAACGACGGCTCTCTAAATCCGGGAGAGATGGCGTTCAGCACATACTGATGGTCACCGGGTGGTTGCGCGATGCGCAGGCGCTTCAAGCGCATCTGACTGCCCGTGGTCTGCACCGCCGCCGAGGTGCTCTGCCCGGTGACGAAATTCGTGACGAACACTTCCTTGCCATTCTGGACCTGAAACACGGAGAAGGTGGTGAGGCAGTCGGTGCAGAAAATCTCGATGTACCCTTTCGCGGCATCGCCGGGCAGTGTGTCGTGGACTGTCAGCGGACCGAGCGGCGGCGCTGAGGCGCAAGCCCCCAGGAAAAGAATCGTGAGCCCCAGCAACGCACCGCGGCCCACCTGATGACGATTCATCGTGGTTAGGGTGTTCCGGAACATGAGGTCACCTCTAGGATGAAGAATCTCTCGCCCGCGCACTCAAGTGGAGGGCCCGTTGCATGGTAGCCGAGCCCAATACAAAAAGAAACCGCCACCTGTGACGGTGGCGGTTTCTATGGAGGGCTTGGCTTCAGCCAACTATGGAGAACAAAAACGATACTTAATTACTAAAGAGCGTCCCTATATTCAGGGCTCCACAACCACCGTGCCCGACATCCCGAGGTGGATCGCGCAGAAATACGGATAGGTCCCGGGAGCCGTAAACGCGTGCGAATAGTTGCTCTCCGGTTCGAGGAGCTGGTGAAACTCCAAGTCCTCCACCGACCTGGCAACCGGCCTCGCCATGGGACCGGACGAGGTCAGGAAGTGCTCGACGTTGTCGCGATTACTCCAGGTCACCCGATCACCCGCGTGAATCGTGGTGACGTGCGGGCTGAACACTCCCGGCTCGATCACAATCGTCGAATCGCCGGCGTGTGCGTCCGAAACAGGCATGAACGGAAACACGACGGAGACGGCCAGCGCGGCCAGCACAACTATCAACCGTGAATTCATCATCAATCCTCCCGAGTAGAAGGGCGCTGCCCAGCCCGACCGGCCTTGGCTAGACGCCTACCCGGAGGACCAGACGGTTCGGCCCATTATTCCGATTCGGTACCTCAGAATGCCCTCGTCGGTTTGCTCTTTTTCGTGCACATGTCAGGGACCAGCCCTCTTGCACGCCTTCTAATGACTGCGCTAAGCTTCGCCTCCTCATCATTATAAGGAGAGGTCACTATGCGTCTGTTGTTACTGCCCGTACTCATACTGGTCCTCGAGCGGTGGCCAAGCCGCAGAACCTAAATCTGTACTGGATCTGCTCAATCGCGTCCCCGATCCTCCGGCAACCGCGCAGGACGCGGTAACGTGGTTCGATAAAGATGCCAAGCTCATCCATCCAGGATTACTGGCCTTGAAGGCGGACATCCAAACCAACAGACAGTTGGCTGAAATGGTCTTGAAATCGGCGCAATTATCCGGCGGTGTGATGTCAATGACACCGGCCACGCAAGGCATGGCGGACGTGGCCATCGACGTGGAGCGCATGAAACGAGACCCGGTCTATGCCAAGGAGATCCAGCAGAAGGTTCAGAAGATGTCGCCGCAAGAGCAGATGGCTTTCTCAAAAAAGCTGATGGAGCCTCAGAACCAGGCCGCGCAACAAGATGTCCAGGCCATGACGCAAGAAACTCCGGCCGTGCAAGCCGCGGTGGATGCCGTCACGAACTGGCCGCAGCAACAGATGGCCCGGGCATCGGCCAATGCCGCCATAGCCAGAGAGATGGACCAGCTCGCCCAGCGCGCGGTTCAGAAACCATTTCCCATTCAGCGACCCAGCATGGACTACGACTCCATCGCCTGCGACGATTACTGCCAGGGGCAATGGAAGGTCTACGGCGAAAAGCTCTGGCCGCTGGTCCTCGCCCGGGAAACCGACATACTCCTCGGACGTCGCGCCGCGCTGCAACGCGACCGGGAGAACCTCTTAGGCGTCATCCAAGAAGGCAACCAACACCTCATGGCCACGCAATACGGCGCAGCCGCCAGAAGTGAGAGCAACCGGGTGTCGATCGTCGGGTACCATCAGGGATTGCTCGGAGAGGTGGACCGATTGATCGATCAAACGGAAACGGCGGCCAAGCGCGCAGCGTTTGTGGTGAATGGCGGCGTGGAGAAGTTTTTTATCGGATTGAGTCGTTGATGCGTTATCTGTAGCCGGTTACGTCGGCTGGTTTGCCTGCGTCCTGAACTTCGACGAGGTACCTCCAGGCATCGGGTTGGCTGCCGTCGAGATCAGTGAAGCCGTAGACCTTCGCCAGCTGCCCGCTGGATAGCGACTTGCCGTTCCAGCGCGACACGTCGGGATCTTGTGCCAGCGCCGCGACGGCCCGGCCCACGAGCGCTGGGCTCTCGGAAATCGCGAAGTGCGGCACGCGCGTGGTCGCCTCACGCCAGTTCGCTTCGGTGACGCCGAACTCCTCGAGCATGAATTCTGACCGCAGCCAACCCGGAGTGAGCGACACGGCGGTCGCGCCGTACGGCCGCAACTCGCGCGCCAGCGCAAATGCCATGCGATTCACCGACGCCTTGGCCAGGTCGTAGAAGAAAGAGACCCGATAGTTGGTCGCGTTGTACTCGTCAGTCCCGTCAGTCACTTCGACAAGCAGGCCTCCCGGCCTCTTGATGAGCAGCGGTATCGCGAAGTGGCTGGTGATCGCGTGCGTCTCCACGCCCAAGCGCAATGTGCGCAGCCCAGTATCCAAAGAGGATTCCCAGACTGATTTGTTCCACTCCATCTTGGTAGTTCCCCAGATATCGTTCACCAGAACGTGTAGCACGCCCTGTTCGCTTTCGATGCGAGTCACCAGCGCGCGCACCTGGTCGGGAACAAGATGGTCGACCCGGACCGCGATCCCGCGGCCGCCGGCCTCATCCACCAGAGCCGCAGTCTCTTCGATCGTCTCCGGGCGGTTCATTTCCGATCGCTCGGACCCACTCGTTCGCCCGGTAACGTAGACGGTCGCTCCCGCCGCACCGAGTTGCACCGCGATCCCTCGCCCCGCTCCCCGGGTCGCTCCAGCGACCAATGCCACTTTTCCCTTAAGCCCTTGGCTCATCGTTTGCTCTTACTTTTTCCGTCTTGCTTCTGCTCTTTCCAAATTTTCTTTGACTCTCACCTTCACAATTTTGCTGATCAGGGCGTACGGAATAGGTTTGTCGAGTGGAAACCTCAAGTTCCCCTTTGCACCCGCATAAACGGATATCGTCTTCATGAACTTCTCATCCCCCTTTGCCGGAGGATAAAACCCGATATGCTTGTTGAAGGCAGCGAAATAAACCAAATGACCTTTTAGCGTGAAGGTCGGAATGTGATATTTGATTGCTTCTTCTGCCTCAGGTGCCGCTTTTCTAATCGTCATCCTTATTTGTTCTAAAATTTTCTGAACATCATTGGGGAAGCCCGCAATATACTTATCAATGTCTTTGGGTGCTTTCAAGGACCGACTGGGGTCAGACTTGACTTGTTGACTTTTTCGCGACCGAACGCGTGACCGCTCGGCCGTGCTCAACGGCCGTATGTAGCCGTGAACGAGGCCTTGCCTAGACTATTCTGGCCCAGATAAAAGCCCACCATCGCCCCGCTGGCCTCGGCCTTGAGCGGTAGTTGATCCACTTTCAAAGCGTGCACGGTAAAGATGTACCGATGCGGTTTGTCACCCTGCGGCGGACAGGGACCGCCGTAACCCGGCGCGCCGAAATCCGTCATGCTTTGGATACTGCCTTTCGGCGCCAACCCACTGTCAACCTTGCCTGCATTGGCGGGAAGTTTATTGACTGATGCCGGGATGTTGAAGACGAGCCAGTGCCACCACCCGCTGCCGGTCGGGGCGTCGGGATCGTAGACCGTCACGGCGAAGCTCTTGGTATCTTTGGGCGCGTTCTCCCAAGTGAGCTCCGGGGAGATGTTGGTTCCGGAGCAGCCGAAGCCGTTGAAGACCTGCTCGTTTCCGATGGTGCCTTTATCTTTCACCACCAGGCTGGAGACACGAAACTCCGCGGCAAACGCTGGGACCGCCACGAGGACCATGAGTAGGGATAACCAGATTCGAGCCATCTTCTGCTCCTTTTAAAGGGGGTGACTGTCAGACGTCCCTGTTGACCTGTTGAAGATGCGCGTGAGCCAGACCGTGCATGGACTGACCTTCTGAGTTGGAGTGGTGGGGAACGGCGCTTACCCTAGCACAGCCGGGAACGGCGTTCAAGCATTCGAGATTGACAGCCGCTCCGTGCGGGTGTTACAGGCTCAGTATGTCGAGTGATCCGGATCTTGTGTATCAAGAGCCCTCCCCGGCGTTTCGTCGCGGCGAGATCTTTTGGCACCGGGGGCAGCGCGAAGCCGCACGACGGTGTTTTGAAGAGGCGTTGACCCAGGAGCGCAAGCGGGCGGAGCCGGAGCGAATCATGTCGGTGTTGTTGAGTTTAGGCAGCGTGCATGCTGCGCTGGAAGATCGGGATGCGGCGCGCGGATGTTTTCAAGAAATTCTGGCGCTGCAGCTGGAGCAGCCGGATGCCAAGGTCGCAGGGCAGGCGCTGGTGAACCTCGGCAACCTGACGCGTGAGGCGGGTGAGCACGAGCGGGCGCGGGCCTTTTATCTTGAAGCGCTCGATCTTTTGAAGCCGTTGAATGATACGAAGTCCCTCGGGATTCTGTATTGCAACGTCGGGCTGTTGGACCTGGACGCTGGGAATCTGGATGACGCGATCACGGCGCTCAAAACCGCGATCGACTTTCACAAACGCTCGGGCTTCGAAGAAGGGTTGGCGGGCACGTGGGGCCAGCTCGGGCGGGCGTTTCTCCAAACAGGCAAGCTGGACAAGGCTGAGACGTGTTTTAACTTCTCGTCCAGTCACTTCATCAGCCTGGGCGATCCCGCGGGCGAAGCCGAGGCGTTGCGCGGGCTGGTCTTGGTCTACGAAGCCAAAGGTGATGCGGAGCTGGTGACGCGCTGCCGCGAGCGGATCGCAGAGCTTCAGACGCGGTATGGGCTCCCGGGCGACGCTCCGGCGCCGCCCTAAGTCAGATCTCGAGCCTGGTTCCGACTCCCGCCCCGTCGCCGTTGCCAGCCATCGACTGCATTTCGACCTCCGGAGCCGCTGGCGTACCGGGTTGGCTCCGCCGCGGTTTCGCCAGCCTGCTGCGCAACAGCACGTAGAAGACCGGTGTGAGGTTCAAACCAAAAACGGTCACGCCGATCATTCCGGTAAACACCGCAACGCCCATGGCTTCGCGCATCTCCGCGCCCGCGCCGAAGGAGAACACCAAGGGCAGGACGCCGGCGATGAACGCGATGGACGTCATCAGAATCGGCCGCAAACGCAGGCGCGCCGCTTCTTTGGCGGCCTCCACCACGCCCATGCCGCGCTCTTCCAACTCACGGGCAAATTCGACGATCAGGATCGCGTTCTTGCAGGCTAGGCCCACCAGTACGATGAAGCCGATCTGGGTGAAGATGTTGTTGTCGCCGCCCTTGCCGATGTGGCCGAACAGCCACACGCCGCCGATGGCGGAGAGCAGGCCCATGGGCACGATCATCACCACCGCGAGAGGTAAGGTCCAGCTCTCGTACAGCGCCGCCAGCACCAGAAACGCCAGCAGCACGCAGAGTGGAAAGATGAACAAGGTCGTATCGCCGGCCAGGATTTGCTGGTAGGTGAGGTCGGTCCACGCGAACGTAAGACCGTTGGGCAGATTCTCGCGCGCCAACTTCTCCATCATCGCCTGCGCCTGCCCGGAGCTGACGCCGGGCGCGGCCGCGCCGTTCACGTCGGCGGCGAGATAGCCGTTGTAGCGAATGGCGCGATCCGGTCCGTAGCTCGGCTCGATCTTCATCAGCGAACCGAGCGGCACCATTTCGCCCGCGCTGTTCCGCGTCTTGAACTGCGCGATGTCTTCCGGCTTCTGCCGGAACTGGGCGTCCGCCTGGGCGATGACCTGGTAGGTGCGGCCGAAGCGGTTGAAGTCGTTCACGTACATCGAGCCCAAATAGATCTGCAGGGTCTCGAAGACGTCGGTGACCGCCACGCCTTGCTGCTTGGCTTTGACGCGGTCCACGTCCGCGAACAGCTGCGGCACGTTGATCTGCACGCTGCTGTAGGTCTGATAGGGGTTGATGACTCCCGACATCCGCGCCTTGTTGAGCAGGTTCTGGGTGTGCTGGTACAGCTCCTCGATACCCAGATCGCCCCGATCCTCCACCATCATCTTGAACCCGCCGCTGGACCCGAGGCCCAGGATGGGCGGCGGCGGGAGCACGAAGACAAAGCCGTCCTGGATGCCCCCGAGTTGCTGGTTGAGCGCGCCCGCGATGGCCGGGGCCGACATGCCGGGGCCTGTGCGCTCCTTGAAGGGCCTGAGGGGCAAGAAGACGATGCCGGCGTTGGGCGCGTTGGAGAAGCCGCTGATGGACAGGCCCGGGAACGCGACCGCATTCTCCACGCCCGGCTGTTCCATCGCGATGGCCGACATGCGGCGGATGACGTCTTCGGTGCGGTCCAGCGACGACGCATCGGGCAATTGCGCGACGCCGATGAGATAGGCCTTGTCCTGTTCCGGTACGTATCCGCCTGGCACCAGGTTGAAGAAGAACGCGGTGGCCCCGATCAGCACCACGTAGACGATCATGGCGATGCTCTTGTGCCCCAGGATGGTCCCCAGCCCGCGGTGGTAACTTTGGGATCGGTTGACGAAGAGCCAGTTGAACGGCCGGAACACCCAACCAAGGGACCGGTCCATCAGCTTGGTCAACCAGTCCTTGGGCGCATCATGGCTCTTCAGCAGCAATGCTGCGAGCGCGGGCGACAGGGTCAGCGAGTTGAACGCTGAAATCACCGTGGAGATGGCGATGGTCAGGGCGAACTGGCGATAGAACTGGCCCGTGAGACCGCTCACGAACGCGATGGGAATAAACACCGCGCATAGCACAAGCGCAATGGCGATGATCGGCCCGCTCACTTCCTGCATGGCCTTATAGGTCGCATCGCGCGGAGAGAGGCCCAACCCGATATTGCGCTCGACGTTCTCCACCACGACGATGGCGTCGTCGACCACGATGCCGATCGACAAGACCAGTCCAAAGAGGGACAGCGCATTGATGGAAAAGCCAAAGGGCAACATCAAGGCGAAGGTGCCCACGACGGACACCGGCACGGCCAGCAGCGGAATGATCGAGGCGCGCCAGGTCTGCAGGAACAGGATCACCACCAGCACTACCAGCAGCACCGCGATGATCAGCGTTTCAACAACCGCCTTGATCGAATCGCGCACGAAGACGGTCGGGTCGTACACAATCGAGTAGTCGACGCCCTGCGGGAAACCCTTCT
>CAZMYW010000024.1:0-17338 GCA_964570625.1 uncultured Nitrospirota bacterium
AGGTGGTGGCCATGGAATCGATGATTGTGCCAGCCGTCTTGATCGTGACCACGTTGGGAGCGATGGTGCTCTCCATGTTCTCGATCGCCGTCATGGATCAGTAGGTGGAGGGACCGCGTCGATGGCGTCCATGACCGGGCCCAGGCCGACGATCGAGATATGCCAGCCGGTCGCCCCACCTGATCCCTGGCGGGAATAAGCAAGCGGTGGATCGACTCGACGGTCCTGTGGAAAACGGCTCCTCAAAGGCCGAATCCGCAACCCAGGCGCAATCGCATTCGGTAGAAACAACACAGGCCGCGTCGCGGCGGCCTGTAAGTCTTCCGAGGGAAAAGAAGTTGCGGGGGCCGGATTTGAACCGACGACCTTCGGGTTATGAGCCCGACGAGCTGCCAGACTGCTCCACCCCGCGGACGGCAATGTAACAAAACGCTCGCGTCAACGTCAAGGGACGTCGAATATCCAGCGCTCGACGACCGCGTCATGGTCATCAAGCCGCATACCAAACAAGGGTAATGTCTCTCCGCGTCGCCTTGATTTTGGGCACCTGGCGTGGCATCATACCCGCGATGTCGATCCTGCGAATTCGCGAGTATCCCGACGAGGTGCTTAAGCGGCCGACCGAGGGGGTCAAAAACGTCGATGGGAAGCTGCAGGCCCTGATCGAGGACATGTTCGAGACGCTCTACGCGGCGCCTGGATTGGGTCTGGCCGCACCACAGGTGGGCGCGCCGCTTCAGCTGTTCGTCTACGACATAGGTATCCGCGAGGGCGAACACGAGCGCAAGATCATCATCAATCCGATGATCATCGAGCAAGAAGGCGAGATCGAGGAAGAAGAGGGGTGTCTCTCGATCCCGGACTACCGCGAGGTGGTCAGACGAGCGGCTCGCGTCCTGCTCAAAGGCGTTGACCGAGACGGCAAAGAGATCGAGATCGAAGCCAAAGGCCTGGAGGCGCGGCTGTTTCAGCACGAGCTGGATCACCTCAATGGTGTGTTGATGTTCGACCGGTTGAGTCCTTTGAAACGCGACCTCATTCAACGGAAGTTCAAAAAACGCCTTCGCACCGAAGGCGCCTAGCCCATCGGACCGCCCATGCGTGTGATCTTCATGGGCACGCCCACCTTCGCCCTCCCATCGTTGGAGGTGTTGCGGGCACGAGGCGAACAGATCATCGCGGTGGTGACTCAACCCGATCGGCCACAGGGCCGCGGCCAGGCGCTCACGCCGCCGCCGGTGAAAGCGGCGGCGACTCGCGCGGGTATTCCGGTGCAACAGCCCGAGAAGGTCCGTCACCCCGAGTTTCTCGAATGGTGCCGGTCCGCGGTGCCCGATCTGGTCGTGGTGGTCGCGTTCGGGCAGATCCTTCCCAAAACGTTGCTCGATATCCCGCGCAACGGGTGTATTAATGTTCACGCCTCGCTGCTTCCCAGATACCGGGGCGCCGCGCCGATCGCGTGGGCAATTATTCGCGGCGAGACCGAAACCGGCATCACCACGATGCAGATGGATCCCGGCATGGACACCGGCCCGATGTTGCTTCAGCGGGCGACTCCGATTCGTGCCGACGACACCGCCGGCACCTTGGGCCAGCGCCTCGCCACACTGGGGGCCCAGACGTTGAACGACACCCTCGACCGCCTGACCGCCGGCCCGCTCCAGGTCGCGCCCCAAGACAACACCAAGGCCACGTTGGCCCCGCTGCTCAAAAAAGACGACGGTCGAATCGACTGGAGTCAGCCGGCGAGGTCCATCGACGCGCTCGTGCGCGGGATGGACCCGTGGCCCGGGGCGTTTACCACCCACGGGACCGACACCTGGCGTGTGTGGAAAGTCAGGCCCGAGCCACGATCGGGCGAGCCGGGGGTCGTGGTCGGGGCCGACGCGACGGGGATCGCCGTGGGTACGGGGAACGGCGTCGCGGTGATCACCGAGTTGCAGACGCCGGGCAAACGCAGGCTTCCTGCGGCGGAGTATCTGGCCGGGCATGTGGTCAAGGCGGGAGATCGACTTGGTTAGGCGGCTCGTGAAAAAGGGGTCTCGTAAGCCCACCGCGGTCGCGACGTCGCGTCCGGTTTCCCCGACGCCGAGAGCCGCGAGATCGCCGTCACGCCCTTCCCGTCCAAGCACATCCCCGACCGGGACGCGCAGCCGTCTCGGGACCTCGGCGATGCGGCCGGCTGCGGGCACGACGCCGGCGCGTCGAACCGTTCGTACCGGGAAACCGGACAGACCGCGCGCCACCGCGCCACGGCGCCCGCGCGCCACCCTTCCGCCGCTCACGTCGTTGCCCGACCGGGTCCGATGGTCGGCCCGGCGGTGGGCGGCCGAGCTGTTGCTGCGCGCCGAGGCTCACGAGGCGTTTGGCCCGGCGTTGCTCGCGGAGATCCCGCCATCGCTCTCTCCCGTGGATCGCGCGTTGGCTCAGGAGTTGTTCTACGGCGTGTTGCGCCAGCGCTCGGCGCTGGACTGGCGACTGGCCGCCTGTTCCACGCGTCGCTGGGGCCTGTTGACGCCGCCGGTACAAACCGTGTTGCGCCTTGGGGCCTACCAATTGTTGTTCTCCGATCGCATTCCGCCTCACGCCGCGGTTCACGAGTCGGTGGCATTGGCGAAGGTCATGGCCGGCGAAGGTGACGTGGGTTTCAGCAACGCGGTGCTGCGCGCCCTGGACCGTCGCAGGGACGAGCTGGTGGTGCCCGATTTGTTGGATCACCCCATCGACCACCTGACCGCAGAATTCTCCCATCCGGTGTGGCTGGTGCGCCGATGGCTCAAACGGTTCGGCTTACAACGGACCTTGGCGTTCTGCCGGTCGAACAACGCGATCCCTCCGATCACGCTGCGTGTTAATCTCTTGCGAGTCACGCGCGAGCGCCTGATCGACGTGCTGGCCAAGGAAGGCGTGATCACCCAGCCGTGCCGTGTGTCGCCGCAAGGCCTCGTACTCAAGACCGGAACCCCGGCGTCCCCGCGGGCGTTCGCCCAGGGCTGGTACTACGTGCAAGACGAGGCCGCACAACTCGTCGCGCTCGCCGTGGCCCCGCAGCCGGGCGAGCGGATCCTCGATGCCTGCGCCGCGCCGGGAGGTAAGTCGCTTCACATGGCTGAGTTGATGGGGGACCGGGGCGAAATCGTGGCGGTGGACGCCAGCGCCGAACGGCTCGCGCTGGTAGAGGAAAACTGCCGCCGGTTGGGGGTGAAGAGTGTCCGCACGATCGCCGCAGACCTCTCCCATCCTGCGGAGGCCAAGGCTCTCGGGCGTTTCGACCGGATCGTGGTCGATGCGCCGTGCACGGGGTTGGGCGTCCTGCGTCGACACCCCGAAGCCAAGTGGCACAAGACCGAGGCCCTGATCGTCCGCCTCGCGGCCAAGCAACGCGCGATCCTCGATGCGGTCGGCCCGCTGCTCAAGCCGGGTGGTGTGCTTGTCTACAGCACGTGTTCCACCGAACGCGAGGAGAACGAGGAGCGCGTGGAGGCGTTTCTTCGAACCCACGCGGGGTGGCAGGTCGAGGATCTGCGGGGCGTCCTACCCGTGGCCGCGGCGTTGCTGATCACCCCGCAGGGGTATCTCTCCACGCTGGGCAATTCGTTCGACATGGACCACTTCTTCGCCGCGCGCCTGGTCAGCGCGGCGGTTTCCGGAGGTCATCCCGCATGAAGCCACTACACATCGCGCCGTCGATTCTTTCGGCTGATTTTACGATCTTGGGTCAAGAGATCCGGGACGTGGAAAAGGCCGGCGCCGACTTGATTCACATCGACGTGATGGATGGGCAGTTCGTGCCCAATCTCACGGTGGGGCCCATGATCGTGGAGGCGGCGGGCCGCGTCACCAAGTTGCCGCTCGACGTGCACCTGATGATCCACGATGCCGACGCGTTGATCCCCGAGTTCGCCGAGGCCGGCAGCCACTACCTGACCGTCCACGTCGAGGCCTGTCCCCACCTGCACCGGACGGTCCAGTTGATTAAGGAAAAAGGGATCAAAGCGGGCATTTCGCTCAACCCGGCGACCTCGTTGTCGCTCATCGAACCGATTCTGCCGGACGTCGACCTGTTGCTGGTCATGTCGGTCAACCCGGGGTTCGGGGGACAGTCGTTCATCCCCTTGGTGTTGGACAAGATCAAGGCCGCTCGCCGGATGATCGACGCGGTGGCCCCGCATGTGTTGCTCGAGGTGGACGGCGGCATCAAGGTCGAAAACGCGAAAGCGTTGCGCAAGGCGGGGGTGGACATCTTTGTGGCGGGGTCGGCGATTTTTGGCAAGAGGGACTATGCCAAAACGATCGCGGCCATGCGCGCTGAAGCTGCGAAGGCGTAGCCTTCGCAGCGGCTGTCGATAACCGCGCATCTGCGGCGTTGTCGCGGCGGGGCCACATCCTCACGTACGACCCAGTACGCTGCGGTGTGGCCCCTTGCTCCGCCTGGCAGCTGCACGATTCTCGACAACCGGTAACCCCACCTTTCGATCGTCGTGATTGATTTTGCCACCGCGCAACGAATGACCGCTAGATTTGGGTTGCCAGCAGCTCGGAGTGTCACGCCTATTTTGGGTGGGGTGATTAATCGGTCGTTTCTGTTCGAGTTGGTTGATGGGGCGCTGTGGGTGTGTCGGGTGGACGTCGGGGGCGGGGGCAAGCTCGCCCGCGAAGCGGCGGTGTACCGATGGCTGTGGGCGCGCGCGCCGGGGCTGCCGGTTACGACCGCGTATCATGTTGATACGGCCCGGGACATCATGGCTGAGGAATACGCGCTGCTGCCTCGGCTTCCGGGATCCAATCTCGGCGCGGATATCGAGCACCTGCCCGAGGCCGTCAGGCAGCGGCTGCTGGAACAGGCGGGTGCGTTGTTGCGTCGGCTGCACGCGCTGGTCGATGTGGACGGGGAACTGATCGACACGCACCACCGCAATCAGTCGTGGCGGGACTTTGTTCGCGAGTGGTTCGCCAATACACTCGACCGCTGCCAGGCCAGAATCGGCTATCCACCGTCCTGGGGCGATCGCGCGCGCTCGTGGTTCCACGAGCGGATCGACCTGGTACCCGCGGAGCCGCCGCGGGTGTTCTTGCACGGAGATTATCACTTCGGGAACCTGCAGTACGCGGCGCTTCCGACTCCGGGGGTCTCGGGCTGTTTTGACCTGGAGTGGGCGTGGTCTGGCCACACCGCGTGCGACCTGCTCCATCTGCACGAGGCGGCGGTTCGATATCCCGCCTATGAAGCAGCGCTACTGGCCGGGTATGGCATGCCGAGGTGGCCGGACGAACTCGTCGTATATCGACTCATTCACTCGGTCAGCGTTCTTGGCGCGGCGGCCATCGAACGTCCCGATCCCCTGTGGGATCTCATGGGCTGGCATAACGCGGTGATCGACAACGTGTCGAGCAATCGAGCCCCCTTCACATCATTGCTGCCAGGCCGCTGAGCCGTGGTAACTCCCGTTGCTCCGCCAGGTCGAGTCGGCGCCAGGAGACTTCGACACGTCCGGACACAAAGCCGATATCCTCGCCGACGGGTTCGGTTCGGCAGTCGATCAATCGAATGCGAATCTCGTAGGGGTGGCCGGGGACGGGGAGCGTCCGTTCGTCCGGGAAATACCGACTACGGCTGAGCCAGGCCAGCACGTCGGAGGGATGCGGGCCGCCCGAGAAGGAGCGGTCGCGCAGCACGTTCGTCCCCAAGGTGGCGGTCGGGCCCTCGACGACCTGGACTTCCCAGCCGAAGTGCGGAACGCGGGCGTGTGATATCCGGACGGCGCGAAGGCGCAGCGTCGAATCGATTTCCGCGGTGATCGCTTTGCGCGGATCGGTCACGTCGAACCGAAGCGCACGATCGGGCGTGGCGTCCGCGGAAGGCCCGACCGCGGACGCCGCGACCAACAAGACGATCAATAACGGGAACAGAAACCGGGCCATCCATCGATCCGTCGAACCAACAGGTTCACCGACGAACCTGCGCGGGACGCTAACACGAGCCCGCAAAGCGCGTCAAACAAGCGCTCGCGCGCCGCATCTTTGACTTTGCGGCGAGGCCTCCGCTACCATCGCCCCTCACCATGACAGCCGTTTGGAAACACGCCCTGTGGGGCGCAATTGCCGTGTTGTGCGCGGTCGCGTTTGCGATCGTAACCGGGCTGGTCCGCCCGGAGGAGAACGTCAACGCACTGTGGCTGGTGATCGCCGCGGTGTGTTTTTACGTCCTCGCGTTTCGATTCTACGGACGATTTCTGGGGCGGGTGGTCGGTCTCGACAACCGACGCGTCACGCCCGCACACCGCCTCAACGACGGAAAAAACTTTCATCCCACGCACCGGTGGGTGCTCTTCGGCCATCACTTCGCCGCGATCGCGGGCGCGGGGCCGCTCCTCGGGCCCGTGTTGGCGGCCCAGTTCGGGTATCTCCCCGGGTTCTTGTGGTTGGTGATCGGCGCGGTGGTGGCGGGCGCGGTACAAGACTTCGTGATTCTGGTGGGGTCGTTGCGCCGCAACGGTCGATCGCTCCCGCAGATCGCCCGCGACGAGGTGGGACCGGTCACCGGTCTCGCCACCGCGATCGCCGTCCTGTTCATCGTGATCGTGGCTCTTGCCGGCCTGGGGCTGGCCGTGGTCAACGCGCTCGCCCACAACGCATGGGGCACGGCGACGCTGGCGATGACCATTCCCATTGCGTTGTTCATGGGGATGTACCTTCAGCATTGGCGCCCGGGTCGAGTCGGCGAGGTGTCGCTGATCGGTGTGGTGCTGCTCCTGGCCGCGGTGGTGGTCGGCCGTCCGTTGGCCGCGACCCCGCTGGGCGCCGTATTCGACCTGGGGCGTGAGAGCCTGGTGTGGTGGCTGGCGGGTTATGGATTTCTCGCGTCGGTGTTGCCCGTCTGGCTCTTGCTGGCGCCGCGCGACTACCTGTCGTCATTCATGAAAGTCGGCGTCGTGGTGTTGCTCGCCGCCGGTGTCGTGGCGATGGCGCCGGAACTCCAGATGCCGGCCACTACGGCGTTTGTCGATGGCGGCGGCCCGATCATCCCCGGCACGTTGTTCCCGTTCGTCTTCATTACCATTGCGTGCGGGGCTATCTCCGGGTTTCACTCTCTGGTATGCTCCGGCACCACGCCCAAGATGATCCAGCGCGAAAGCGACGCGATGGTGGGTTACGGTGCGATGTTGATGGAAAGCTTCGTGGGTGTGATGGCCCTGATCGCCGCGACGATCCTCATTCCGGGAGACTACTTCGCAATCAACACCACGTTGCCTCCGGCGGAACTCGCCGCGTTGGGGTTTCCGCCGGTCGAGGTCGGGGAGCTCTCGCGGATGGTGGAGACCAATGTCGAAGGCCGGCCCGGCGGCGCGGTCTCGCTGGCGGTGGGCATGGCGTCGATCTTCGCGTCGATCCCCGGCCTGCGTGGCTTGATCGCGTACTGGTATCAATTCGCGCTGTTGTTCGAGGCGCTGTTTATTCTGACGACCATCGACGCGGGTACACGCGTGGCGCGGTATCTTCTTCAGGAGATGGGCGGCGTGGCGTCTAAACGCGTGGCTGACCTGAACTGGATGCCGGGTGTGTTGCTGTCGAGCGGGGTGGTCGTCGCGTCGTGGGGGTATTTAATCGCCAACGGGACGATCGCGACGGTGTGGCCAATGTTCGGCGCCGCCAACCAGTTGCTGGGCACACTCGCGCTGTGCGTGGGAACCACGTTGCTCATCAAGATGGGCCAGGCCCGCTACCTGTGGGTCACGGTTGTGCCGATGCTGTTCGTCGGGGCCATCACGCTGAGCGCGTCATGGCAGCTCTTCGGGCTGTTTTCAGCCAAAGCCGCCGCCGCGACCGCAGCCAAAGACGCGTTCAACTTTCGTCTCGACGCCGTCCTGGTGGCGGTGGTGGCGATCCTCGCCGTCATCATCCTCGTGGATTCCGCGCGCCAGTGGTACGGATATCTGGTTCAGAAGCGGCCTTACCGCTCGACCGAGATCAGCGGGCCCGAAGTGTATTCGCTGCCCACCGACCCAGGGTGCTAGGAGCCTGTCCATGAACCTGCACGCGCCAAGGGCGCGGATATTAATCGGTCTGGAGGGACATCGCAGGTGGCGAAGCAATGGTCATCTGCGGCGTTGCGCGCATGCTTCGCCAAGCGTGCGGTATGAACGCATCGACAGCGCCACAGGTCGGCGCGAAGCGCTTTCCGGTGCTCACGTACGCACACAGTACGCTCCGCTCCGGTGCTCGCGGCGCCTGGTGACCCACCTTCAAAAATCGAAATGTAGGAAGTCCCTGAAGGGGACATCTGACGCATTCCTGAACAGGCTCCCGCCCGAGAGCACTCGGGCGGTCAGTTAAGGTTATGGTATCTACCGTGTATCCAAGACCGTTCGTGGCCGTGATCGGCCGACCTAATGTGGGCAAGTCCACGTTCTTCAATCGCCTGATCGGGCACCGCGTTGCGGTGGTGCAGGACCAGCCGGGCGTGACGCGCGACCGCAACTACCGTGCGGTGGAGTATTCCGGCGTGCGCTTCACATTGGTCGACACCGGGGGGATTGTTCCGGATCATCGGCCGGCGTCCTCGGCGAAGGACGACCGCGAGGCGGGTGCGCGCCTGCTGGCCGACGTCCAGCGCCAGACCGACATCGCGATCGAGGAAGCCGACGTCATCATCTACCTGATGGACGGTCTGGAAGGGCTGATGCCGATCGATCGAGAGATTGGAAACCGGCTGCGCAAGATCAGCAAGCCCGTCTGGTATGCCGTCAATAAGGTCGACGGCCCCAAACACGATGCCAAGCTCATGGAGTTCTATCAGCTCGGCGTCGAGCGGCTCTTTCCCCTGTCCGCGGAACATGGGTATGGCGTGGATGATTTGTTGGAAGCCGCGATCCCCAAGCGAGGACCGAACGCGGAGCCTGCCGAGCCCGACACGATGCCGCGGGTTGTGGTCTTGGGCCGGCCCAACGCCGGTAAGTCCACGCTAATCAACACCGTGATCGGCGAAGAGCGGTTGGTCACCAGCGAGGTGCCCGGGACCACGCGCGATACCATCGACACGCTGGTCGAACGGGGAGGGAAGACCTATCGCTTCGTCGACACCGCGGGCCTGCGCCGTCGCGGCAAGGTCAGCCGGGGGGTGGAGCATTTCAGCGCGGAGCGAGCCCACGACGCGCTGGCCCGGGCGGACCTGGCCCTGGTCCTCATCGACGCGGCCGAAGGCGCGGTGGATCAAGAGGCCAAAATCGTGGGAGAAGTATTGGCTGCGGGCCGCGCCTGTGTGCTGGTCATCAACAAGTGGGACCTGAAGCCGCAGGGCGAAAACGACCGAACGGGGTTCCTCGCCGAGGTCACGCGCCGCTTTGCATTTGTGGAGCATGCCCCGGTCTTGTTTATTTCGGCGCTCAAAGGCACGGGCATGGGGAAGATCTTTTCGACTATCGATCAGGTGATGACGGCTTATACCACCCGGATCACCACCGGGGATCTCAACCGCTTCTTTGACGGCGTGGTCCGCAACCACCCCCCCCCATTGTCCAAAGGGCATCCGGTCCGCCTCAACTACATCACGCAGGCAGGGGTGAAACCCCCGACGTTCGTGGTCTTCGCCAGCGACGCCAAAGCCGTGGCCACGCACTACCGCCGCTACCTGGAAAACGCTCTCCGCCAGCGATTCGGCTTCCGCGGCACGCCAATCCGAATTGTCGTCCGGTCGAAACGTCGCGCCAAGTAGAGGTTTTCTGTTGATTTGGTTTTTGGTTGCGACCCGGGTTTCCCCGGGTCGAGCCCGTTCAGCAGCGCGCCAGATGCCAGGCGGAGCTGCGCGTTCGCACCGCAGCGTACTGTATGCGTACGTGAGGAGCGAACGCGCAGCGACAACGCCGCAGATGGCCGTTGATGGACGGGCTCCTAGGCAGAGGCGGAGCGGACGCGATAGTCGACATTGTCCCGCACCCACTTCCACAGCCGTTCCTGTTGCGCCAACTCCACGTTCGGCGCCATCTGTTCCTTCCAGCCTTTCATGACCTCGGCCTCGACGCTCCACATGCGCACGCGCTGCCGCGGCACCAGTTTGCGCCAGTGGTCTCCAACCTTGGGGCTGGCGTAGGCCAATCTGAGCGTGAGGTTGCGGGTCAGATAGTCCAGTGAGCTCAAATCGAGCGTGGCATAAGCTGCCTCGCCTGTCTGGCCGTTCGCGTCCGGGACGCCGTCACTGATCACCACCAGACTGATCGGCGCCAGCACCAAATTGCGCTCCTTGGAGATGCGAGCGACCTGCTGGAAAAACGCGTTGAAATCCGTCAGCGTGTCGGTCGGCGGAAACCAGGTCCGCAGATCGGCTTCGATCTGCTCCACGGTTTTTCCGGAGAAATCGTGGATAGGGTGAAACGCTTTGGGTTCGTCCGCGCTCCGCCCGCCGATCGACCCGACGAACAGTTCCCGCGGTACGGCGAGGCCGCCCAAATCATTGAGGTGGCCGTAGAGATAGTGAGCCAGAAACGCCATTGAATCGTCGTAGTACCCGGAACTCCCGAACGATCCGCTGGTGTCCACGCCTACGAACATGGTGAGCCGCGGCTTGTGCGTATCGGTCTTGGGCGCGCAGGCAACAAGAGCGCTCGCCACGACAAGCGGCCCGATCAACCAGATCGCGAACGATCGCGTGCGCCGCGTCATGGCATCACCTTCTTCGGCTGAAGTTGGATCGTTCCCAGCGCCTGCCGTGTGGCCATCACGTCTTTCAAGGTCTTGAACGGCAGGTTGAAAATCGGCCGTGAGGTCACCAGGATGAGGGAGAAATTGACCATCGCTCCCAACACGTGGAGGGCCGGTAACGCGAGGAACTCCAGCATTTCGTCGCTCTTCTCGTGCAGCCAGGTGATTTCACGTTTGAAGTCCGCGATGGGTTCGTGCCACCACGGGGCGGTGTCTTCGACCGTCACCGGCGCGGCTTGTTGCGGATCAACCAACGGTCGGCGCGAAATAAACGCCAGCAGCGGAGGTGTCCCGAACTGAGCGAACAGGAACCACGTCATTCCACGGATACCGAGCCAGCCGAATGTCGCGAGGGCGAGCGTCAGGCCGATGCCCATGCGAAATTCTTCGCTGGTCTGTTGGGCGATCCACGGCGTGATCGCGTCCACCAACTCGCGGTAGAGAAACATCACTTCGAAGAACATGACGAACAGCTCGACCACGATCATTTGCACCAAGAACTTCACCTCGTGCGCCTTGACCGCATCGATCAACGCCTGCACGCAGGCAAAGCTGCCCGCGATGAGCATGAACAAAAAGAGCCACAAGACCGGTCCCAACAGCGGAGGCGTGTCCGCGCCGACGAGGTCCGCGATGACCTCGGACACCGTGGGAAATAGGGTGTAGGTGAAGATCGTGGTTTCGAGCACGCACCAGAAGAGGAGCATGACGAACGCGATCCAGGGCACACCGGGCTTGAAATAACTCTCCGTCATCTTGCCGGTCATCGTGAACGGCAACATGATGACCTGGCGCACGGCCTCGGCCAACATCTTGACGGCTAACCGGACCAGCGTGAACGCCCATCCGACGATGACGGTCGCGGCTCGGATGGTCCCCACCCAGTACAGCCACACCGCGCGCGCGCCGTCCCACCACCCCAATGCCAAGGCGGAGAAAAATCCCACACGATTGGAGCGAAACGGCACCGTGTACACGGCCAGTAAGGTGCACCACACCGCGGACGCCCACAGCAGGACCGGCAACAGCAGGAATGTGAATTTTGCCGCTGCAGCCCAGCCAGAGTCCGAGTACGTAAAAAACGTCAGCAGAACGTCCTGCATCCCGGGGATCCACGAGATGGGAGCCAAAAGGACCTCTGCAACGGACCGCCACTGTTCCGGAACCATTTCTAACATCCGCTCGAACATATCCACCTCCTTGGTTCGCCCGCCGGTTCCCGTCGCCGCGATCGAGACCGGCACAGTCTCGATCACCTTAAAAATGGCTCCAGGAGCCGATTCGCGTGCAGTCCAGTCACCCCAAACAGCGTGGGGAAGGTAGCACGGAACTGCCAGAGGTCAAGGCGCGTATTGGGCGGAGTCGGAAAACTTCGTGCCCGCCGGACCCTTGACAAAGAGGGTATCGATTCAGTATTTTGAACCCATGTTCATAATATTGAATCTGCATTCACCTTGGCGAGGTTCGGCGTGGCGCGTTGAGGATCGATCATGACGATCTCACCCCGCAAAGCCCGCGAACTCGCGCAGCGCAAGGTCGAGATCCTCACCGTGGCGGAGCGCCTGTTCGCTCGAAAAGGGTTCTTCAAGACCAGCATGGCGGAGATCGCGCAGGAGGCGGAGTTCTCGGTGGGCTCGCTCTACCAATTCTTCCCCTCCAAAGAGGCGGTGTACGTGGCGCTGATGGAGGAGAAGTTCGAAGAGTATCTGGCGCTGGTGCAACGCGACGTGGCCGGAGCGAAGACCGCGCTGGACCAACTCGACGCGTTGATCGCCACCAAGGTCGGCTTTTTCGAAAAACACAGGAATTTTTTCCGAATCTACGTCACGGAATGGGGCGTCGGAGAGTGCTCCATCAAAGGCGTGTTGGGCAAGCGGATCTCGTCGTTGCGCGAAGAGTACCTCGCGTTGCTCACCAAAACCATGGAGACGGGTATCAGACGCCGCCTGTTCAAGAAACTCGACGCGCGGGAGATGGCCCACCTGTTCGACGGCATGATGAACGCCATTATCCACCAGTGGATCGCCAGCGCCGGCGAGGAATCGTTGGTCGCCAAGGCCGATGCAATTCGGGACGTCTTTCTACGCGGGGTGTTGGTCGGACAACCGGTTAGGGTCAAGATGAGAGGTCGGTCATGAGACACGTGGTCCAGAAAATGGGAATGGTCGCGGTCGTCGCGATCGCAGGGTTCGGCTGGTCAACGGTCACGGCGGGCGCGGAGCCCCTGACCTTGGGCCAGGTGTACGCCATGGCCGTCCAGAACAGCGAAGATCTTCAAATCAGTACGGAGAGTATCCGCCAAGCCGAGCAGGACGAACGCCGCGCCTTGTCGGCCATCTTGCCGAAGGTCAGCTTGAACGGTGACTACACCCGCACCCCGCAAAAACGCGGAGTGGCCGGGTCGACGATCATCCTTCAGCCGGAAACGAGTTATGGCGGCGAGGCGCGTGTGGAGCAACCAATTTTCTCTGGGGGGAAAAATCTCGCAGGAAGGCGTATCGCCAAACAACAGGTGGAGGTGGCCGGTAAAGACGTCCGCTTGGCCCGCGAAGATCTGTTGCTGCACGTCGCGGATGTCTTTTACACCGCGTTGCGGGCGCAAAAGAACGCAGAGATCCAAACGCGCAACGTCCAACGGCTCAAGGAACACCGGCGCCTGGCGGAGTTGCGCTACAAGGTCGGCGAGGTGACCGAGTCGATTCTCCTGCGGGCCGAGGCGGAGCTCGCGAGCGCCAATGCAGATCTCGTAGCCAGAGAGCGAGACGTGGCGGTTGCCAAGCGGGAACTGGCGCTCCTGACCGGCGTGGCCGGCGACATGGAGATCGTGGAGCCCCCCTTGCCCGACGTGCCGGAAGAGTCCCCGGCGAAATTGCTCGAGGCGGCTCAGGCCACTCGTGACGAGGTCGAGCGAAGCCGTCTTCAGGAGCGTATTGCGGGGGACCGGGTCTCGTTCGCGCGCGGGAGTTTTTGGCCCAGTCTTGGGCTCGAAGGTGTGTACTCGAGGCGAAAACAGGACCCCCAGGCGGATTTTTTCATCGAGGACAACTGGTCGGTCGCCGCCACGATCGATATTCCACTGTTCGAGGGCGGGCTCCGCATGGCGGAGTTGCGACAAGCCAAATCCAAACTCGAACAAAGTCGGCTGCAGTCCGTGAAGTTGAGCAAAGACATCGATCTGGAAGTGACGCGGGCGGCCCTGACGCTCGAAGCGGTCAGCCGAACGTTGGACTCGCGCCAGGACCAACTCCGTTTCTCCAAGAAGAATTATGAAATGGTGTCCAAGCAGTTCACGTTCGGCCTGGCCACCAATTTGGACGTGCTGGACGCCAACCAGACGTTGATCGAAGCCGAGCGCGACGTGATCGGAGCCACGTACGACCAGCACCTGGCCATACTGGAGGTGCAACGGAGCGTGGGGCGATTCCTGGCGGAGGCGGAAGAGGCGATACCCCAGGAGTCGATGTGAGCGGGGGGACGCGCAAACGAATCAGTGCTGTCATCATCGGGCCGGCGATTGCCGTCAAAGCGGGCGATGTCTTAGCCAGATCGGCATGGTGGAGGAGCAGGAATACGCCGCTACGAAACGCTAGGATCGGTCCCCCGGTTCGTCCGTCGTCAGATCCCAACACCCTTTAAGTGTGGAGTAGATCATGAGACCAAACACGCGGTATGAACTGTTGTTGCTGTTCGCAGCGCCCCTGTTCCTGGCTGCCTGCAACACGTCACCGTCGCAGGCGCCGGGCGGTCCGCCGCCTCCGCCGCAAGTCAGCGTGGCCGCGGTGATCGAAAAAGAAGTCAACGAGTGGGATGAATTCACCGGCCGACTGGAAGCCGTCGACCGGGTGGAAATCCGGCCGCGTGTGTCAGGCTTTATCGAGAAGATCTATTTTCAGCAGGGCGCCGAAGTGAAAAAGGGCGATCTCCTGTTCGAGATCGACCCCCGTCCGCAGCAGGCCGACCTGGCTCGCGCCGAGGCCGACCTGCTCCGTGCCAACACGCGGCTCGATCTCACCCAGCGCGATCTGGCACGCGCCGAGGAACTCGTGCAATCCAAGTCGATCTCTCAGCAGGCGTACGAGCAGATGACCAGCGGCCGGCAGGATGCGGACGCGGCGGTCAAGGCCGCTCAGGCGGCCGCGCTCACGGCGCGCCTCAATCTCGAATACACCGAGATTCGCTCGCCCATCAACGGCCGCACCAGCCGGGCCGAAGTCACGGTCGGCAACCTGGTGACCGTTGGCGCGGGGTCGACGTTGTTGACCACAGTGGTGTCGCTGGATCCCATCTACGCCTATTTCGAAGGGGACGAACAGGTCTATCTCAAATACGCCGAACTCAGCCGGCGCGGCGAACGGCCCAGTTCGCGGGAGAAACGCAATCCCATCTATCTGGGCCTGTCCAGCGAGGAGGGCCACCCACACCAGGGCTACGTGGATTTCGTCGACAATGCGCTGAATCCCGAGACCGGGACCATCCGCGCCCGCGCTGTGTTCGACAACAAGGATCGCACGTTCACACCGGGCCTGTTCGCCCGATTGAAGCTGGTGGGCAGCGGCACCTATAAGGCGATGCTGGTCAATGATAAAGCGATCGGTACCGATCAGAGCAAGAAATTCGTGCTGGTGGTGGGAGCGGACAACAAGGCGCTGTACCGGGAAGTGAAACTCGGGCCGATGATCGACGGCCTGCGCGTGGTGAGGCAGGGCCTCAGCGGCGGCGAGACGATTGTGGTCAACGGTTTGCAGCGCGTGCGGCCGGGTGACGCGGTCACACCGCAAATCGTGTCGATGCTCGGAACTGATACGCCGGCCGGTGCGCCCGCGGCATCCGAGAAAGCCGCGGAGCAGGCACCGGAACACGCACCAGAGGCCAAGCCAGAGGCACAGCCAGCGGACAAGAAGGCGGAGCGGCTTCCTGCCGCCGCCACGTTCGCCAGTCGATAGGGGTTGCCATGAATATCTCCCGGTTCTTCATCGATCGGCCGCGGTTTGCGGCCGTGCTCTCCATCGCCATTTTCCTCGCGGGCCTCTTGGCCCTCGATCGGCTGCCCATCAGCGAATACCCGGAGGTGGTTCCGCCTTCGGTGGTGGTGCGGGCCGTGTATCCGGGCGCCAACCCCAAGGTCATTGCGGAAACCGTGGCCGCGCCGTTGGAAGAACAGATCAACGGCGTCGAGCACATGTTGTACATGTCCTCGCAGTCCACCACCGACGGCGTCATGCAGATCACCGTCACGTTCAAACTGGGCACCGATATCGACACCGCCCAGGTGCAGGTGCAGAACCGGGTGTCGCAGGCGCTGCCGCGCCTGCCGGAAGACGTGCGCCGGTTGGGCGTCACCACGGTGAAGAGTTCGCCCGATCTGACCCTGGTGGTGCACTTGATCTCACCTGACCAGCGTTACGACACCGTGTATTTGCGCAACTACGCCGTGCTCAACGTCAAAGACGTGTTGGCCCGTATTCCCGGCGTGGGCCAAGCGGAAATTTTCGGCGGCGGCGAGTACTCGATGCGCGTGTGGCTCGATCCGCAAAAAATCGCCGCGCGCAGCCTCACGCCCGGCGACGTGGTGCGGGCGATTCGCGAGCAAAATCTGCAGGTCGCCGCCGGCACCATCGGAGCCCCCCCGTTCCCGACCAACGGCAAGGGCGCGGCCGACTTTCAGCTCATCGTGAACGCGCAGGGGCGGCTCGTCACCGAAGACGAGTTTCGCGACATCGTCATCAAGACCGGCGACGGCGGCGCGGTCACGCGTTTGGGTGAGGTGGCGCGTCTTGAACTGGGCGCCGCCGACTACGCGCTGCGCAGCCTGCTCAACAACAAACCCGCGGTGGCGGTGGTGATTTTCCAGGCGCCGGGCTCGAACGCCATCCAGCTCTCCGACGAGGTGCGGCGCACCATGGCGGAACTGAAGAAGGGGTTTCCGCAGGGCGTCGACTACTCGATCGTGTACGACCCCACCGTGTTCGTGCGCGATTCGATCACGGCGGTCGTGGAGACGTTGATCATCGCGGTGTTGCTGGTGGTGATGGTGGTGATCCTGTTCCTGCAGACCTGGCGCGCCTCGATCATCCCGCTGCTGGCGGTGCCGGTGTCGGTGGTGGGTACTTTCGCCCTGATGTTGCCGTTCGGGTTTTCCATCAATGCCTTGTCCCTCTTCGGCCTGGTCCTGGCGATCGGCATCGTGGTCGATGACGCCATCGTGGTGGTGGAGAACGTGGAGCGCAATATCGGGCTGGGGCTCTCGCCGCGCGACGCCACGTACAAGGCCATGCAGGAAGTCAGCGGGCCGATCATTGCCATTGCGCTCGTGTTGTGCGCGGTGTTCGTTCCCATCGCGTTCGTGAGCGGCCTCACCGGCCAGTTCTATCGCCAGTTCGCCTTGACCATCGCGGTCAGCACGCTGATCTCGGCATTCAACTCTCTGACGCTATCGCCGGCGCTGACGGCGCTGCTGCTCAAGCCGCGCGGCGCGGAGCATGACGCGGCGCCGCCGCTGCCGCGCGTCGTCTTCGTCCTGCTGGGCGGCTGGCTGGTCTACCTGGGCGTGGATCGGGTCGCGCCGACCTGGGCCTTGGTGGCGGCGCTAGTCATCGGCGGGCCGCTGGGCTGGCTCGTGAGCCGGCCGCTCAATGCCGCGCTT
>CAZMYW010000025.1:0-47447 GCA_964570625.1 uncultured Nitrospirota bacterium
TTGGGCCACTTCACCGCTGAGGGCCACGTCCTCGCACCGCTCGCCATCCCACCCGTCGTACGGCTCCGGGCCGATCCCGGTCTCAGACAACCGGACATTTCACGTGCTAATTAAAGCGGACATCTTGACGTGCTACAGACAGAAGTTCGGTTGGCGGTCCGTCCGAAGTCTGTGGTAGCATGCCGGCTCTATGGACCTGTTCGCCGCGGACACGCCGGAGTCGCCACCGCCTCGTCCTCCGCTTGCCGAACGGATACGGCCCCGCACCCTGGACGAGTTCGTGGGGCAAGAGCACCTGGTGGGCAAAGGCAAGTTCTTGTCCATCGTGCTGCAGTCCGAGCAGCCTCCCTCGCTGATTTTCTGGGGACCACCCGGTTCCGGCAAAACCACACTCGCGCATCTCATTGCCACCAGCACCCGATGCCGTTTCGCGTTTTTCTCCGCGGTCTTGTCTGGCGTCAAAGAAGTGCGGGAACTGGTGGCGGAAGCGGGCGTCAGACGGCAACGCGGCGAGCGCACCATCCTCTTCGTAGATGAAATTCACCGGTTCAATCGCAGTCAACAGGACGCGTTTCTCCCGCACGTCGAGGACGGCACGATCGTGCTGATGGGCGCCACCACGGAGAATCCCAGCTTCGAGGTGAATGCGCCGCTGCTCTCGCGCTGCAAGGTGCTCACGCTCAAACCCTTAGGCGTGGAGCAGGTGGTCAAGCTGCTGCGTCGAGCGGTCAACGATCAGGAGCGTGGCCTGGGGGATCTCCGCGTCGTGTCCGACGATGCGCTGTTGGCCGAGATCGCGGAGTGGGCCGAGGGCGACGCGCGGCGCGCGCTCAATTTGCTCGAACAATCGGTGGCGTTGTGTGCGGTGACCGACGGTCAACGCGTCCTCGGCTCGGCCGAGGTGCGCGAAGCCGCCCAGCATCGCGTGTTGTTGTTCGATCACGGTCGGGAGGAGCACTACAACGTTATCTCCGCGTTCATCAAGAGCCTGCGGGGGGGCGACCCGGATGCCGCGGTGTATTGGCTGGCGCGGATGCTTGAAGCCGGGGAAGATCCGCTCTTTGTGGCGCGTCGAATGGTGATCTTCGCGTCCGAAGACGTCGGCAACGCGGATCCGCAAGGCCTGGTCGTCGCGGTGGCCGCGCTGCACGCCTTTCACGCGGTGGGGTTGCCGGAAGGGTGGATCCCGTTGAGCCACGCGGCCACGTACCTGGCGGCTGCACCGAAAAGCAACGCGAGCTACGTGGCATACCGCCGGGCGGCCGCGGAGATTCAGGAGACCGGCTCGCTCCCGGTGCCCCTTCACCTGCGCAACGCGCCCACCAAGTTGATGAAAGCCGAGGGCTACGCCGAAGGATACCGCTATCCGCACGATTTCCCGGGACACGTCGTGGCCCAGCAGTATCTCCCGGATCAGTTGGCGGGACGTCGGTACTACGATCCCGGCGAGGAGGGTTACGAACGGGAGATCCAGCGGCGGCTTCGATCCTGGCGAAAAGAACCACCGGATGATTAAGCAGACACCCGCCGGGCGTCCCACCCTATGATCGTGATGGACCGAGAGACTACCGTCTGCTGTGTCCGAGAAAACCGAAATCGAAGCCTGTTCAGGAAAGCGCCAGATGCAAGGCGCCGCGAGCACCGGAGCGGAGCGTACTGGGTCGTACGTGAGCACCGGACGCGCAGCGACAACGCAGCAGATGGCCTTTCATGGACAGGCGCCCCAGCGGCTCGGCTTGATTGTTACCCGGGGCCTTGCTATTCTGGCGCCGCCGTGGGTGCCGCGGAAGACCGCGAACGTGTGCGCCGGGACGTGCTGACCCGACGGGACCAACTCGCCTCCGATGCCCGACGGGAGTTGAGCGACGCAATTGTCCGGCGATTCTGGACCCTCGATGAACTTCGCGGGGTGGGAGCGATCCACGTGTCGTTGTCTGTGGGGAGCGAAGTGTCCACGGACGGTATCGTGGCTGAAGCCCGCCGCCGAAATGTGCGGGTCGCGGTGCCGGTGACGATGGTGGCGGAGCGGCGCTTGTTGTTGACCGAATTGCGGGATGGATCGACGCTGGTGCCGGGACCGTTCGGTATTCCGGAGCCGCATCACGATGTGCGGATACCGGTGCAGGTCGAGTCCCTCGACATGGTGGTGGTCCCGGGGCTGGCATTCGACCCGCGCGGTCATCGGCTCGGCTGGGGCGCGGGGTACTACGACCGGTTGTTGGCGGGAATAAGACCCCACATCCCGATCGTGGCGCTCGCGTTCGAGTGCCAGATCGTTCCGTCGATCCCCTCCCTCGCCCACGATGTCCGCATGTCCGCGATCGTGACCGAGCAGCGGGTCATCCGGTCGGGGGCGAACTGACCAATGAGCAATGAGCAATGAGAAAGAGAGGCAGGAGTGGCGGCGCGGTTGATTGACGGCAAGGTCGTCGCGAAGGCGGTCAAAGAGGACGTGGCGGGTCGCGTCCAGGCGCTGAAGGCCAAAGGTATTCGGCCCGGCCTGGCGACCGTGCTGGTGGGGGATGACCCGGCGTCGCACGTGTACGTGCGGAACAAACAGCGAACGTGCGAAGAATTGGGCATGCACACGGTCGGTCATCACCTGCCTCCCACCACATCCCAGGACGAATTGCTGGGCTTGGTCCACCGGCTGAACGACGATCCCGCGATTCACGGGATCTTGGTCCAGTTGCCGTTGCCCAAGCCCCTTCGGAGCGAGCCGATCCTCAACGCGATGTCTCCGCACAAGGACGTGGACGGTCTTCATCCGTTCAACATGGGCAAGTTATTAATGGGCGAGCCGCGATTCGTGCCGTGTACGCCCGCCGGCGTGCTGGCCATGTTGGACTACCACAAGCTCCCGATCGAAGGGAAGACGGCAGTCGTGGTGGGGCGCAGCAATTTGGTCGGCAAGCCGGCAGCGCTGCTGTTGATGCACCGCCACGCCACCGTAACGGTCTGCCACTCCAAAACGCCGGATCTCGCAGGCGTATGCCGACGGGCCGACATCGTCGTCGCGGCGATGGGCAAGGCGCGGTTCATCACCGGCGAGATGGTCAAAGACGGGGCGGTGGTCATTGACGTGGGGATCAACCGACTACCGGACGGCCGGTTGGTGGGCGACGTGGATTTCGGCGCGGTTGCGCCCAAGGCATCGTGGATTACGCCGGTGCCGGGGGGAGTGGGCCCCATGACGATTGCGATGCTCATGCAGAACACGGTGCTGGCGGCGTCGATGGCTGCGGAGGGTGGCGCTCACCGGCACTGACGAACGATGGCTCTGGACCGAAGGAAACGAGGGAGAAATCATGCGGCGACTGCGTGAAGTGATCGAAGGCGGCGAGTTCGCGGTGACGGTGGAGTGTGAGCCTCCGAAGGGGACCGACGTCACCGCCGTCCTCACGCGGACCAAAGGGCTGTTGGGCCGCGTCCACGGGATCAACGTCACGGACAATCAGGCGGCGGTGATGCGGATGTCGTCGCTCGCTATGTGCCGGTTGCTCTATGAGCAGGGGCACGATCCGGTGTTGCAGATGACGACGCGGGACCGCAACCGATTGGCGATCCAGTCCGATTTGCTCGGGGGCCACGCGTTGGGTGTGCGCAATCTGTTGTGCCTGCGCGGCGACGACCCGTCGGTGGGCGATCATAAGGATGCCAAACCGGTGTTCGACCTGGACGCGGCGCAACTGCTCGGGGTCGTGGAGGGGCTCAACGGCGGGAAAGATCTTGCGGGCAATGCCTTGAAGGGTGCCACGGATTTTTTCCCCGCGGCGGCGGTCAGCCCGGAGATGCAGCCTCCAGACGGGCAACTGGCGGGCCTCGAAAAGAAATTGCGAGCGGGTGCTCGATTTTTCCAGACCCAAGCCGTGTATAACCCGGATCGCTTTGCGGCGTTTATGGAGAAAGCGCGGCCGTTGGGCGCGCGGATCCTGGCCGGGATCGTGGTGCTCAAGTCGGCCAAGATGGCGGAGTACATGAACAAGAACATTCCCGGAATTTCGGTCCCCCAGCCGCTGATCGACGAGCTGGCGGCTGCGAGCAAGGAGCAGGCGCTTGAGGTGGGGATCGCCATTGCGGTGCGGTTGATCGCGCAGATCCGAGACGCGTGCCACGGCGTGCACATCATGGCGGTGGGCGCAGATCAGGCCATCCCCGAAATCCTCAGCCGCGCGCGCCTGGGGTGACGGTGTCCGACCGGATCACGATCCCCGATCTCCAACGACAGAAATCCGAAGGCAAGCGGATCACGATGGTGACCGCGTACGACTATCCGTTTGCGCGTATCGTGGATGACGCCGGGATCGATGTCGTGCTGGTCGGCGATTCTCTCGGGATCGTGATCCAGGGACACCAGACGACGCTGCCCGTGACCATGGATGAGATGATCTATCACACCCGAATGGTCTCGCGCGGCGTGCGACGGGCGCTGGTGATCGGCGACATGCCGTTTATGTCCTTCCAGGTGTCGGACCAAGACGCGGTGCGAAACGCCGGCCGGTTTCTTCAGGAAGGCGGGGCGGCCGCGGTCAAACTGGAGAGTGTCCCGTCGATGATGTCGCGGGTGACGGCGATCGCGGCGGCCGACATTCCGGTGATGGCCCACTTGGGGCTCGCCCCGCAATCGATCCATAAGATGGGCGGCTACAAGGTGCAGGGCAAGACCCCCGGCGCGGCACAGCAGTTGCTGGATGACGCGAAACGTGCGGAGGACGCCGGCGCGTTCGCGGTGTTGATCGAAGGTGTGCCCACGGCGGTGGCGCGGGAGATCACGCGAGCGCTGGCGATTCCAACGATCGGCATCGGCGCGGGGCCCGGTTGCGACGGGCAGGTGCTGGTGCTGCACGATGTGCTCGGATTGTTCGATGAATTCAGCCCCAAGTTCATCAAACGCTACGCCAATCTCCGCGAAGCCGCATTGAGCGCGCTGACGACCTATCGCGATGAGGTGGTGGCCGGGAAGTTCCCCTCGGAACGGGAGAGTTACTAGCGGAACGGTGAACATTGACAAGGTTTTAGCCATGCCGGTATAGTGGTGCTCCGGCCGTTTTACCGTGGGGCATGCGCCGAAAGTCCTAGCCCTTCGTTAGGTCTTCTGCTGAATTGACGCGGGGTTCAGAATCCGATATTGTACCCCGAGATCAGCCCGATTTTTGTAGTTGTGAATCAGGGAGTTGATCCGATAGGCAAGGCGAGAGGAGTTGTCCCGGTATGACGAGCGCGACGAGTCAACAGCGGTATCAGGTGTTACCAGGTCCCGAGGGGATCCTGCCTCCCTCGGCGTCAGCGATGGGCGTGGTGTTGCCCCAAGATGGCGAAGGCTTGCTCGAAGGCGTCATTACTCAAGAAGACCTGGCCTTCAAGGCTGCCGCACGGGCGCTGCTCACGCGACGGAATCCGACGCTTTTCCCGGGGCCGCTCGTGGTGTGGGGGTGGACCAAGCATACGCAGGAAAAAGCGAGCGTGGTGCTGGAGATCGCAGCTGAAATTCCCGGGGTGAAAATCATCCCCATGCCCGATTACCGGCCGATTTATCCGAAGATCGATCCCGAGGCCGTCATCAATCCTTGCCATCCCAACCTGACGATCTGGCACAACAAGATTGAAGCTTGTATTTTCGTCGGGGTGCATTGCCATTTTGCGAACGTCACGCTGAAAATGGTCCGCGCGGGCACGAATTGTTACACGATCGCCCTGTGTGCCGAAGCTGGACACGAAGATGCGATGGTGTCGCTCCCGAAGTGTGGAACCGAGAAGTTGCAGAAGATGGTCAAGGCGCTTCGGCAGGTCAAGAAAGAGGGCCTGACGCCATGGGCCCTGACGGCGGACGGCAAGCGCGAACTGGCGGCGGAGCGGGAACAGAAGAAGAAGCAACGGGAGGCGATTGCGTCGGCGGCTCCAGGCTTCGCCCACGAGCTGGTGGCGGGGCTGGACGAAAACGAGGAGTGAGCGATGGCTGAAGGGCTCGAAACCGAAGTCAAGACGAACCCCCAGGGCGATGTCATCACCGCAGCTGAAGCGCCTAAGAAGGAAAAAGAAAATAAAGCGGCCAAACAGCGAGTGGTGACGCCCGAGCACCTGTTCTTCGAGGCGCCGCGCACCAAGACATTCATCACCGGCAGTGAAGCCGCCAAAGAGGCCATTCGCCGGGCCAATGTCGACATCGCGATCTCGTATCCGATCACTCCGCAAAGCGAAACCATGCAGCAGGTCGGGTACCTGTACGCCGAAGGCTACCTCAAAGATTACTACCGGGGTGAAGAGGAATACGGCGTGATGTCGGCGATCGCCGGTGCCTCGCGGGCCGGCGTCCGTGCGCTGACGGCGACGGCAGGGCCCGGGTTGATGCGCGGGATGGAGGTCATCACCTCGTGGCCGGGCGGGCGCATGCCGCTCCTGCTGATGGTCATGTGCCGTGTGATCAACGCGCCGCTGGCGATCCAGCCGGATAACGTCGAATTATCGTACCTCCTCAATTGCGGCATCCTGGTCTTTCACGCTGAGAACCAGCAAGACTTCTATGACTTTCCCTTGAAGGCATACATTATCGCGGAGAAATGCGAAGTGACCTTGCCTGCCGCGGTTGCGGTCGACGGGTTCTTCGTGACGCACGCGCGCGGGTGGGTCGAGTTACCGCCGGAAGACATGAAGCTCCCGCCGCGCGACTCCTACCACGAGGCGGTGCCGATGATGGACAATGAGAATCCGCCAGCCCGGCTCTCGCGCGACGCGCCGATTCAGAAGAGCAACTTCATCAGTTATCAGATGCACGCGTCGTGGCAACAGGAGATTTGGGCGGCGGTGGACCGCGCCAGGCCGTGGGTGAAAAAGTACATGGGCGGATTGATCGAAGTCGTCAATCCCGGCGCGGACACCATGATCGTGGCGTCCGGCAGCGCGGTGTCGCAATCTCGCGAGGCGGTTCGTCAAGCCCAGGAGCGAGGGGACCGGATTGGCCTGGTGAAGGTCCGGTCGCTGCGTCCCTGGCCGGGCCAGGAGCTGGTGGAAGCGTGTCGGCACGCCAAGCGCATCATCGTGCCGGAGTTTAACTGCGTGGGGTGGTTGGCCAAGGAAGTGCGGTCTACGTTGTATGGCCACACTCAGGCGGAAATTGTCCCGGGCCCCAGGGTGTTCGGCGGGATGTCCATGCCGACGGAGTTGATTTTGGAGTACTTGTACAAGACGCCCAACGAGGCTCGGTTGACGGACAAACCGTTATCCGTTTGATCAGGCGAAAGCCAAGGGGAGGACGTTCATGTCACTCGAGACACTAAAGATTTCACCCGGCTTTGAGTCGTACATGCCGAAGGAATACGTCGACCTGGTCGAGCGCGGCCCGTACGGCCGCGAGGTGAAAGTCAGCGAGATGGGGACATTCAAAGAAATTATTGAGGAGCACCCCATGTGCGCGGGCTGTGCCATGACGTTGTTCATTCGGACGGCGCTGATCGGTTTGCCGACTCCCGAACATACGGTCATCTTGGGCACGGCGGGATGTGGGCGCCTGGTGTTGTCGCAGGCGTCGATCCCGTTTATTTATGGGAACTACGGCGACACCAACGGGGTCGCGTCTGGTTTGAAGCGGGGCCTGGAGATCCGCTTCCCGAACCAGATGAAGGACGTGGTGGTGATGGCCGGCGACGGCGGCCTTTCGGATATCGGGTTCAGCGCCGTGATGCACTCATGGTTCCGGAAGGAAAAATTCACCACTGTGATGTTGGATAATGAGGTGTACGGTAACACCGGTGGACAAGAAAGCGGGATGACGAATAAGGGCGTGGTGCTGAAGATGGCGCCCCACGGCAAGAAGTTTGAGAAGATGGATATGATCGGTCTTGCGAAGACGGCCGGCGTGGCGTACATCGCCCGTCTTGCCCCGACCAACCCCACCCGGATCGCGAATGTGATTCGTAAGGCGGTGTTGATTGCGCGTGAGGTCGGACCGACGTACGTGCAGGCCTACACGTCGTGCAACATCGAATATGCGATTCCGACGCCGAAGGTGATGGACGACGCGCGCGAGGTGGAGAAGGATCGTTACGGGTTTATGGAGATCATCTCCGACGAGGCTAAGGCGTATCTGGAGGGGATCGAGCAGGAGAAGAAGGCGAAGGCGAAAGCCGTCGCAGCGCCGACGGCCTGAGCATGGTCGGACGGCGGTTCAACAGACGGGAGGAGCGGGCGCCATGAAGCGGTATAACATCCGGATGGCCGGCATCGGCGGGCAGGGCGTGGTCACGGCGTCGCACGTGATGAGCAATGGGGTGATCATCGCCGGGGGCGAAAGCACCCTCGTGCCCTTCTTCGGGTCCGAGAAGCGCATGGCCCCGGTCGAAAGCTACGTGCGCGTCGCCGAGGGGCGGATCTTCGAGATCGGCGAGATCATCTACCCAAACGTGATCATGATTTTCCACACCCAGGTGATCACGCACGGGAAATCGTACACCATGCCGTTTTATTCGGGTTTGAAAGACGAGGGCGTCGTGATCATCAACTCCGAAACGCCGCTGGAGCTTGAGCCCGATCAGGCGAGAGAGCTTCGGGAAAAGAAGGCCAAGGTGTTTTATATCCCGGCGAGCAAGCTGGCCGCCGAAATCGGCGGAACCGAGCTGGCCACCAACATGGGGATGGTCGGGGCGGTCGCTGCCGTCATCGGGTTACCGGATCTGGCATCGCTCGAGCAATCAGTGAAAGAGCGCTTTCTGGGCAAGGGGTTCGTGGTGTCCGGAGGCACGGCCTCGCTGGATAACGTGATCGAGAAAAAGTTCGGGAAAAAGGTCGAGTTGATCCAGAAAAATATGGATGTCATCAAGGCGGCGCACGCGTACGCGGTGGATCACAAGTGGAACGATCTCTCGGTGGCTGAGACGGCTGCCCTGGCGGCGGCCGGTCGGTAGCACGGGATAACTTTTAGACAGGGGTGATCCATGTATGCAGTAGCGGAAATCGACGTTGATATTTGCTCCAAGACCAGTTGTCGTCTTTGTACGCAATTCTGCCCGGAGTCGAATACGATCAACTATGATATCAAGCGTAACACCGCATACGTCGCGGTGGATCGCTGTAAGGGGTGCGAGATCTGCGTGGGAATCTGCGACAACCTCGCGAAGCATCATGCGATCAAGATGGTGCCGATCACCGAGCTCACCAGCGGCTACGAGCTCTCCAAGCTCGGGTTTCATAAGTTCTAGGGGACGCGAGAGTTGGCAAAGGGCCGGCTTCCTGGTTGGGAGCCGGCCCTTTGCGTTTCACTGGAGACTGGTCATGCCTGTCGTCTGTCCACGATGTAGTCGGGAGAACGTGAACCGGTCCAGTTTCTGCGAGGGATGTCTCTATGAGTTTCCGTCAACAGTCTGGGATCTGCGTCGACTTATTTGTCCCGAGTGTCGGTACGACAACGAGTACTCGAACGATCATTGCGAACGTTGTCACGAACCGCTGAAACCCGGACAAGCGGAATAACCTCGGTTGGAAACGGGGTTCCTATTCGGTGGGCGCAGCGAGCTGTTTGAGCAACTCGACGTAAGTGCCTTCCTCAAATTGCTGACCGCGTCGGAACGTCGTGAAATACAGGTCGGCGTACACCGACGCGATAGCGTGAACCGCTTCGTGCCGATCAACGCGGCGTCGAAGGAGTGCCGTAAGGGTGTCCACGATTTCAGGCGGTGACTCGTCGGTCAGCTGCTTCTCGATGAGAACGTGAAGCGCGGTGTGGATGAACGGATTCACGACCGTCCCGTTGACTTCCTGTGGGGCGGCGGATCGTTCGCCGAGTTCCCATAGCGGGTCTAGTTCGGGGTGAAGATCCATCGCCTGCGCGATCAGGGCGTCTTCGCCCTCAAGTGGGGCGGCCTGCTGGCGTTTCTTGGCGATCGTGGTGAATCGCCATTGATTGTCGCGATCGAACAGCACGCGGGCCTCCCTTAAGGGGTGTCGGTGGTGTGTGTGCGGCGAACGGTCCCCCCGCCGCCGTAGACGGCGAAGATTTTTTTGCCCTGGCGGACGTGGTAGTTAGCCCACGCGGGACTTTGGTCTCCGTATTTCGCGTCGGGATCGGTTCCGTGAGCTTTGAGGAAGTCGGGATAGGTCAGTCCGGCCTCGTAGACGTCGGCGAGCAAGCAGTCGGTTCGGAATCCCTGGCCAGAGAGTGAAATTTTCCCGAGCAGGTCTTCGATAGCTTGAGGGTCATTGAGCTCGATTGGATCCATGGACACCCATTGTTTCGTACCTCGTCAGCGGAGTAAAGCCACATTATATGGAAGAGGGGCGATCGGTTCAAGATTGCCCGAAAACCGGCGTGAGATTAGATCAGGGAACCAGAAATCCGGCACTCTCGGGGCCGTGGTAGACCTTGGTGTATTAGGGCGGGCATATCTTTTGAACCCATAGGCTTGATAATAGCGAAGGTCCAAGGCGGGTGGTGGCGGTGCTTAGACGGTTGATCAAGAGAGTGGTGGTGACGGGGGTCGGAACGCGACCGGCCGTCAGTGTGGTGGCGGCGTTCAAGCGTCGCGGGTGGCTGGTCGTCGGAGTGGATGCGGATTTTCATCCACAACATGTCAACCAGTTCTATCTGGTGTCGCGCGGAGACCATTCTGGTTTCGTGGACGAACTGCTGATGTTGGTCAGGCGGGAGCGGACCACGCTGCTGATGCCCACTCGAGACGTCGAGTACCTGCCGATCGCGCGTCGGGGCGCGGAGTTCCGCCGGCTGGGCGCGGCAGTCTTTCTGCCGGATCCGGTGACGGTCGAAGATGTCGTTAGCCCACGGCACTTGACTGCTGTGCTACAGAGAGCGGGAATCACCGTCTGGGATACCGAAGTGTTCCCGCCGCTGTCGTTGAGCTACGACGCCCAGTGGTTCGAAGTCACGGTGTGTCGGGACGTGAGACTCCCCTACGAGACGTTCGTGTGCTCGGTGCACGAGCTGTGCGCCGGCGAGCACGGGGCAATTCCCCAAGCGGAGCGCCGAAAGGGGGAGTCCGAGGTCGAAGAGCAGGCGGTTCGAATCGCGAAAACGCTTACTCTGTCTGGTCTAGCGACCGTGCACCTGCGACGCGATCCGGACGGGCGTCTGGGCGTGGTACGTGTGACCCTCAGTCCGTGCGACTACGCTCCACTGACCGACGAGGTCCTGGACGCGTTTCTCTCGCTGTGGGAGCGCGTGCAACCGCCGTAGCCGTTCATGGCGCCACGCCCGAGACGCTCGGAGACACCACGGCCTTCCCTTCCACTTGAACCGCGTAGATGTAGGTTGACCCGCTCTGGCGTCCTCCGTGTCGGTAGGCTGTTGTCGGAACCTGCTCTGACCCGATGGCTCCGCCGGGCGCCTGTTCCCGCCAATAGAGTCGATAGCCTGACAGCGCGTCACTGAGTGGGCTCCAACTGATCCACAAGTCGGGTGCTTGTTGGATGACCGTCAGACCCGTCGGTACGGGATCGGGGGAGACCAGGTCGTCTCGATAGCTGAAGGTCGTGAGGTCGGCGAAGGTTGCGATGAGTTCGAAGGGACCCGCGACGGTCACCGCGCGATAGAGTCGTTGCCCGATCGCGTTTCCCCCGCTCGGGGGCGTCCAGGACAGGTCGCGCGCAAAAGGAGCCTCCGGTGGTTCAACGCTCCCCACCAGGACATCGGAGGATTCACTGCTACCGTCGAATCCTCGGATCGCGTAGGGGTAGATGGCGCCTGGCGTGAGTGGGGAGGGAACGAACGCGCTGGCCTGGTCCGGTGTGAGCAGCAGGGGATCGGATCCAGAGCCGTCGTTGATTGGCGGGCTGGTGACGCCTTCGTTGATGGCCTCCACCCGGTACGTATAGGACACACCGAAGGCAACCGGGGAGTGGCGGTAGGAGGTTTCCTTCAATGGGAAACCTTTGAGGTCGATCAGCGGTTGCTCAGGGCCGTCTGGAGTCGTCTTCACGTAGACCTGGTACTCCTCCGCGTGTTCGGCCTTTGACCACGAAAGCTGGACAGCCCCTTGCGGCGTTCCGATCGGATCAGCGTTGGTCTTGATCTGGGCTCTCACGTCCGTGAACACTGGGCTTCCCGGTGTGATTGGCATTGGGATCGCGGCCACCGGCAATGACCATGGTCCTAGGGTGGTACCGAATTTCCCTCGAACGCGGTACGCATAGTCGGTTCGATTCTGCAGAGAGTGGTGGACAAGAGGAGGCGCGACTGGATCGGGAACAACAGAGGATGTGCCGAACTGGCTCGTGACCTCGACCTGATAACCCCTGGCTCCGGTCACAGAGTCCCAATCGAGTGTGACCTGGCTATCCCCTGCGGTCGCCCGAACATTTGGGGGCGCCTGCGGAGCCGGTCCGCTCGGGGTGATGGTCACGACTTGGGAGGCGCGACCAGCGGACCCTCGGGCGTCTACCGCGACCACCAGGTACGCATACGTTGTTCCGAACGTCGACGCTTGATGTACGTACGGAGGGCCAAGGGTGTTGGCGCGGGTGCCGGATGCCGTCGTGACGGTTGAACTTTCTGCCCAGTACACGAAGTACGACGAGGCACCTGACACCACGTCCCACGAGATAGTGACACTCAGGCCGGCGGTTTGAATCGCGAGGTTCTCGGGCGCGGGAAGGCGGGGCTGCGCGGGAAAATCCGTGTTGGCTGTTCCGCACGAGGTCAGCGTGCTCAACACTGATACGAGCACGACCCCGACCAGGATCTCGAAGGGATGGCGACCGCTGGGGGTCCTTCCAGACATGCTCCATCCTAGCATGGGTCTCAAGCGGAGCGCACGTAGGGCCCTGGGGGGGCGGTTTGTTGAATCGGGCGAGCCTACGGCCTCTTGTTCCACTTGTCCGCCTCTCGGTCGGGATGATAGACTCCGCCCGTCAAGCGGGTCTGCGATGACGTCACTCGACGATGGTAAGGTGAGCGATCGGCCGGCGCCGGAGTGGTCTTCGACCATGCGTGCCGAGGTTCTCATCATTGGCAACGAGATTCTCTCAGGAAAAGTCGCGGATGAACACACCGCATTTCTCTGCCGAGAATTCCGTGCGCTCGGCGTGGAAGTGCGACGCGTCGTCGTGCTCCCGGACGAGGTCGAGGCGATTGCGGCCGCCGTGCGAGCCGCGTGGGATCGCGCCGACGTGATCGTCACCACCGGGGGCGTCGGGCCGACCCATGACGATGTGACGCTGGCCGGGATCGCGCTGGGCCTTCAGCGTCCGTTAGTGCGTCACCCGGTGCTGCAAGAATTGATTCGAGATGTCTACGGGGTGTCGGACAACCCGCACGTGAATCGATTGGCCGATGTGCCGGAGGGCGCCGAGTTACTGGCTGCTGAGGGCATGCGCGTTCCGGTCGTGGTGGTGGACAAGCTCTATATCTTTCCCGGAGTACCGGAAATTCTCCGGAGAAAATTTCACGCGATCAAGGGGCGTTTTCGCAGCCCACCGTTTCACTTGCGCACGATTTACCTTTGCGTGGGGGAAGAGCCGATCGCGGCGCTGTTGTTCGACGTCGCCAAAAAGTTTCCCGCGCTGGCGCTCGGGTCTTATCCGGCGGTTGACCGGTCAGCGTATCGAACGAAGCTCACCCTGGAATCGAAGGACGTGGCCTACCTGAATACGGCGTTTGCGTTCATTCTGGAGAGGTTGCCGACCGACGCCGTGGTAGGGGTCGATCGTGAGCCGGTGCCGTAGGTCCGGTCTGCCAGCGGCCTAGGCGGCCGCTGCCTCGAGCAGCATGACCCACGACGCGTGGGTGTTGAGAAAGTGCCGACGGGCGGCGGTCAAGTCCTCTTTCAACGAGGCCGCGAGATGCCGGCGCCGTTCATCCATGGAGCGTTTCGCCGCGGCATAGTCCACCTTCAGGCGCTCCCACTGTGCACGAGCCGCCACCAGCGCCTCGTGGGCGGTATGCAGCTTGTGCTCCATCGCGGCACGAATTTCGTGTGGACGCTGCGCGAGTTGTTGCTGGACGAGCGCTCGTTGGACTTCCAGCCGAGCCTCGAAGATGTGCACCTCTTTGGCTGTCCGCAACCGCTGTGCCCAACCCACCAACGCGAGCGCGGCAATCAACCACTTGGTGGGATCCCAGTGATACCACTTGATGCCGTTCCGGTAATCATATTGGAACTGGTGGTGGAAATTGTGGTACCCCTCACCGTAGGTCAGCAGAGCAACGAACCCGCTGTCGCGGGCTGAATCCTTCAGCGAATAGGGCTGATTGCCCATATAGTGACATAACGAATTGATGAGAAATGTGCAGTGGTGGACGATCACGGTTCGCGCCACGCCGACTAAGAGGAATCCTCCCCACCAATCGCCGACGGCCCACCCAAAGAGCAGCGGCAGCACACCTCCGACTCCGATGGCGAGCGGCAGGTAGTACCGGTTTTGCCATCGGACGAGCGGATCTTTTTGCAGGTCCTGGACGTTGTTGAAGTCGTACGCCGTTTTTTTCATAAAGATCCAACCGATGTGAGCCCAGAAGAACCCCCGTTGGATATTGTACGGATCCTGGTCCCGATCAACATAGAGGTGATGGTCGCGGTGGTCGGACGCCCATTTCAAGGCGGAGTTCTCGGCTGCCGCCGCGCCGAAGACCAAGAGAAACGCACGCACCGGGGCAATGGCTTGGTAGGACTGATGCGAGAAGAGACGATGGTAGCCGGCGGTGATCGAGAGTCCTGTTGCCGCGAGGTAAAAGCCAAAGAGGGCGACGATCGGCCATGAGAACCCGACGGTGGCGAGATGGAGCGGCACGCCGATCACGGCGACGACCAGCGTCCCGACTAAAAACGAAGTGTTCACCCAGTCAACCGACGGACGAGTGGCCCGGGTGGTGTTCGAGGTGGTTTCTTGGGTGCTCATCACGTACTCCCTTTGGTTATCCCGTCCCGATATAAACTGCAGTCGGGGCAAGCATTCTAGCGACTATAGGGAAACGCATCCCCCCCTGTCAAGCGAAGGATCGGAGCCCTGAGTCGAATCGTGAGTAAGTATTTCCGGAACGGGCAGGATCGTCAATTGACCGGGCGCTGTCCGGACAAGACGGATGGGCGGATTTTGACCACGTACTGCCGTCGATTGCCGGCCGAGAAGTTCCACCCGACGCGGTGTTCGAGAACGAGCGAGTGGTCTCCCGCAGTTCTTGCGAGGAACGTAAACGTCCGCCGTCCAAAGTCAGCGGTATCCACATTCACCGTGCGCTGATAGTCGTCATCGATCAGGTCGAATGCCGCCGGATCGTACCGAGGCGTCCAACTGTAGCCTGCGGTGCGATCCTCCCACAGCGTCACCTGAAAGGGATCACCCGCGGTGGCGTCGATAGACTTCGTCGCGTTGTGTTCTGCCGTCACCATAGTCGACCTGCTGGTCCTCGATCCGAGGTTCGCTGCAGCTTACCACAAACACAAGGTCGACGTCACGCGACCGCCGAGCACGTCGCCGTCGTTTGAAAACGATCTGGGCTTCCGGTATCATCGGCCACCAAGCTGGAGAACCACGATGGGTGTGTTGGATGGCAAAACAGGCGTCATCATGGGCGTGGCTAGTGAGCGCAGCATCGCCTGGGGGATTGCTCAGACGCTGCACAAGGAAGGGGCCAGATTGGCGTTTACCTACGCGGGTGAGGCCATGGAGCGGCGCGTCCGGCCCTTGGCGGAATCCCTGGGTGTCAAGATGGTGGTGCCCTGCGACGTGACCAGTGACGAAGAGATCGCCCGGGCATTTGACGCGATCGGCAAGGAGTTCGGCGGTCTCGACCTGCTCATCCACTCCCTGGCGTTCGCGAACCGAGAAGACCTCAAACAGCGATTCGTGGAGACCTCTCGCGACGGATTTCGTGTGGCGTTGGATGTCAGCGCCTTTTCGCTCGTTGCGGTGGCTCGCGCCGCGCTCCCTCTCATGAGAGGACGTCGCGCGAGTGTCGTGACGCTCTCGTACTACGGGGCGGAGAAAGTGATTCCCAATTACAATGTCATGGGTGTTGCCAAGGCCGCCCTAGAAGCCGGGGTTCGGTATCTGGCGGCCGACCTCGGACCCGAGGGTATTCGCGTGAACGCGATCTCCGCGGGTCCGATCAAGACGCTGGCCGCGGCGGGCATCGCCGGTTTTCGCGAAATGCTTCATCGGGCGGAAGGCGGCGCGCCTCTGCGTCGCAACGTGACATTGGAAGACGTCGGAGGCGCGGCGCTGTTCCTGTGTAGTGAATGGTCGTCAGGCGTCACCGGGGAAATCCTGTACGTGGACTGTGGTTACCACATCATGGGGATGGGAGAGCTCGCCCCCCGTGAGCCGTAGCAGCTCGGTGGAATTGATCCTCCTTTCCGAGTCCGACCAGTCTTCCTCCATCGCCGCGGCCGCCGCAGTCCTGAGCCAACGCGGCGTCCAGGTCGTGAACCGTCGCGCCGTCGCCGTCAATCGATTTCACGCGGTGGTGTGTGCGCTCGAGACGGCGGCTCCGGTAGACTGGCGCGAGACGACTCTGGCGTTGCGACCGCTCCAGTCGCACGGCGGCGTGGATTTGGCGGTCGTGCCGGAAGACCCCGCCCGTCGCGCCCCCAAAGTCCTGATCATCGATATGGATTCGACTCTGGTGCAGAGTGAAGGGATCGATGAGTTGGCCAAGGAAGCGGGCGTGGGCGAACAGGTGGCCGCGATTACCCGTCGCGCGATGAACGGGGAGTTGGACTTCCCCAGTGCGCTCCGCGAGCGGGTTGGTTTGCTGCGCGGGTTGTCCGAAGAGGCCTTGGCTCGTGTCGAGGCACGGACGCACCTGACGCCTGGAGCCGAGATCTTGCTTGCCACGCTTCGTAAAGTCGGTTGCGCAACGGCCGTGGTCAGCGGCGGATTCGACTACTTTACCGACCGCCTCAAGGTGCGGTTGGGGCTCGATCACGCGGTGGCCAACCGCCTCGAAATTCAAGGCGGTCGGCTCACGGGCCGGTTGGTGGGCGATATCGTGGACGGCTCGCGAAAAGCCGCGATGCTCGACGAATTGGCCGCTGTGTATGGGGTGAACCGTGATCGGGTGATCGCGATCGGCGACGGGGCGAACGATTTGCCGATGCTCAACCGTGCGGGCCTGGGTGTCGCGTTCTGTGCCAAACCCGCGGTGCGCGAAGCCGCACCGGTCACGGTGAGCGTCAAGGACCTGTCCGCCGTGTTATGCTTATTGGGATATCGCGAGACGGAGTTCGCCGCATGAAGCCGCAGACGGTTGCCGACCTCATCGAGGGATATGACGCGCCCGTGGCGCGGCTGGTGGGAGAATACTTCCGAGAGACGGAGGCCGCCCGCGTGGCGCTGGACGCGGCGAATCGTGCGGGCCGGCCCTTGGTCATCGACCACATTACGATCCGAACTCTGCGCGTTGACGAGCGGGCCGAAGCCTTCCGTCGTCTGGGTTTCGAGTATCGCGACGAACTGATCGAATATCCCGATCAGGGTTGGTGGGCCAAGGTGTACCGCAAGTCCGGCATGCCGGCAGTGTTCATCGATCAAGCCTATGACGACGCGCGCGGGCAGAAAAGCCTGTTGCCGGCGTGGGTCGAACGTTTTGGAGATCAGATGCTCCATCATATTGCGATCCGTGTTGCGGACATCGAGGTGGCCAAGGCTGAACTGGAGCGAGCCGGCGTCCAGTTTTCCGGGACGATCGTCGGACCGCGGGGCACGCGGTTGCGCCAGATCTTCACCGCCGCCGAGGTGCGAGACGGGCAAGCGTTTTCGGTCTTGGAACTGGCCGAACGGAATGGGTACGAGGGGTTTGTGCCGGAGCAGGCGGATGGGTTGATGCAGTCGTCGGTCGTGAAGAAAACGGCGTAAGCCTGTCCATGAATGGTCATCTGCGGCGTTGCCGCTGCGCTTCCGGTGCTCACGTACGACTCAGTACGCTGCGCTCCGGTTCTCGCGGCGCCTTGCGACCCACCTCCAAGAATCGAGATGTCGGAAGGCCCCGAAGGGGGCATATGACGCATTCCTGAACAGGCTCCGATCGGTTCCCGATCGGAAAAAGCGTGAAAGGTCGAGCGAGGCCTAATGGTGTATCTGTCTATGGGGAGGGATGGGAATGTGGTGTAGGGAAGTGTTACTGGGAATCGGGCTATTGGGCTTGGGCGTGGCGTCGGCGTGGGGGGCGGAAGATGTGGCGACGGTGAACGGCCAGCCGATCACCAAGGCGGCGTTCGAGGAAGCGTTGGCCGGGATGCCACCGCAGATGCAGGGTCAGATGGTCACGCCGGAGGGGCGCGAGGCGCTGTTGGATGACCTCGTCACCCAAGAGGTGTTGCTGCAGGAAGGCCGCCGTGTCGGTGTGGAGAAGGACCCCGCGGTGAAGAGCCGGTTGGAGGAGGCGCGGCGCCAGATCCTCGTCCAAGCGGCTATTCAGAAGATCGCGGAAAGCGACGTGACGGATGACAAGGTCAAGGCGTACTACCAGTCACACAAAGGAGAATTCCGGCAGGTGCACGCCAGCCATATCGTGCTTGAGACCGAGCAACAGGCCAAAGACGTCAAGAAGCGCGCCGCCGGGGGCGCAGACTTTGCTGCGCTGGCCAAGGAGCTGTCGACGGATCCGTCAGCCAAGGAGAACGGAGGCGACCTCGGGTACTTTCGGAAGGATCAAATGGTCAAGCCGTTCGCCGACAAGGCGTTCGCCATGAAGGTCGGCGAGATCAGCGACCCGGTGAAGACCGAGTTCGGTTACCACATCATCAAGGTTGCCGAGATCAAGGACGCGCAGCCGATCGACGGGCTAGACCCCCAGGCGCTGAACGGGATCAAGCGCAGCGTGTTGGCCAAGCGGATCGAGGAACTGAAGGAGCGCGCCAAGGTTGTCACCTACAAGGATCGACTCCCGTAAGGGTGGGGTGCGTGGCACCCCACCCACAACCGGTTGGTGGTTATTTGAACAGGCCTTTAAGCCCACCGAGGAAGCCCTTCTGTTCTTTGGCATCGAGCAGTAGCTCGAGCTCGCCGCGGTCGAAGTAGATCCCTCCGCATTGTCCGCACTGATCGACTTTGATGCCTTGGCGTTCAATCTCTTTCATGTCCGCGCCGCATTTGGGGCACTTCATCCAATGGGGGTGGGTCTGCTGTGGTAGCTGTTTGCGTTTCGCGTCCAGTTCCTGTCGCCGTTTTTCGATGAGTTCTTTGTTCTGTTTGTAAAAATACTCTTCTTCTTTGTTGTAGCCCTTCTCCTGCAAGTCCGCCATGTACGGTCTCCTTTCTGGTGTGCTATTCGGTGAGTCCGGCGAGGGTCCGGACGTGTACCTCGACCGAATCGGCGAGCGCCGACAGGTTGTACCCCCCTTCCAGGCACGAAACCACCCGTCCGCGAGCGGTGTCGGCTGCCCAGTCTTTCACAAAGCCGGTCATCGTGCGGTAACCGACTTCCGTCACCGCCATCATGGCCAAGGGATCGTCTCGGTGGGCATCGAATCCCGCCGAGATCAAGACGAAGTCCGGGGCAAAGTCGCGAACCACCGGTCGAATCCGAAGGTCGAATGCGGTGAGGTATTCGTCGTCTCCGCGTCCGGCAGCCATCGGCAGATTCAGGGTATAACCCTCGCCGGGACCGGCGCCGACTTCCTCGACGCTGCCGGTTCCTGGGTACCACGGGTATTGGTGGAGACTGACGTACAGCACGGTCGGATCGTCGTAGAACGCCGCCTGTGTGCCGTTGCCGTGATGCACGTCCCAGTCCACGATCAACACGCGCGCGAGGCCATAGCGCTGTTGGACGTACCGCGCGCCGACCGCCACGTTATTGAAGAGGCAGAACCCCATGGCCCGGCTGGGCTCGGCGTGGTGTCCGGGCGGTCGCACCGCGCAAAACGCGTTGGCGACTCGACCGTCCATCACCGCATCGATCGCCGCGAGTGTTCCGCCCACCGCCTGCAGCGCCGCGCGGTAGGAGCCAGGCGCCATGGGCGTATCGGCGTCGAGATACACGTAGCCCTGTTCCGGCGCCACCTGCGCCAACCGATCCACATGATGCGGCGTGTGCACGGTCTCCAGCCACTTGCGGTCGACCAACGGCGCCGGCAGGCGTACGAGACGCTCTCGAACGTCGGACGATTCGAGACGCGCGGTGATCGCCTCCAACCGACGTGGGGACTCTGGATGCGACGGCCCTGTCTGGTGGGCGAGAAACCCTGGATCAGCGACCAATCCGGTGGGCAACACGGCGGTACTATATCGGGCTGGGTAGGTGGATGCAACCGGTGAGAACTTACCCCGCCGGTGTCAGCACGGGCGGTCCTACAGGCAGTGCAAGGTCTTCAGACGCTCTTCGCATTGTGCCGGACTTTCGAACTGAATGGTGCGAATGCCGAATTGAGCGGCCGCGGCGAGATTGGCCGCCATGTCGTCGATCAACAGCGTCTCCGTCCCGGCGAGCCCGTATGTCCCTAAGAGGTACGTAAAGATCCCAGGTTCCGGTTTGATCAGGTGGATGCGACAGGAGATGACGGCTCCCTCAAACACCTCCCAGAATGTGTACGTCCGTTCGAGGTGCTCGATCGAAGCCACCTGCATGTTTGACAGGCAGAACAGCCGGTGTCCCTTGGCTCTGAGGCGGTAGAGGAGATCCACGGTTCCCGGGATGGGAACCAGGGCAGGCGGCACGTCCCGCATGAAGCGGGAGACGTCGTCGAGCGACAGCTTCGTGCGCGCTGCTGCGCGCGTAACGGCCTCGTGATCGGAGAGCACGCCTCGATCCAGAGCGAGCCAATCCGGATGGTCGATGATCTCAGTCCGAACAACGGCCCGCACGGCCGGATCGGAAAATGCAGCGGCAATGATGGCGTCGGGTTCCCACCGAACCACCACCCGGCCGAGGTCAAAGACGATGTTCATGCTGCGCGCCGTCTCGCTGTGATCTTGAATGGTGCTCGGTATAAGCCGAATTCGACCAGCCAGTCAAGCGGCCAAGAGAGAACCGGGTGGTCGGACGATCGTTCGATTGCACCGGTATACCTGTCACGGTATGATCCCTTCCATGGCGCAGCTATCCATTCAGGCGGGTGGTGAATACGTGGACTACACGCTGTCCTGTCCCCCGTCCTGTGAGAATCCAGACCGAGTAGTCGTGTATGTCCACGGCTTCGCCTCGCATCAGCGGGGCGAGAAAGCTCTATATTTCGGCGAGCGCTTTGTCGAACGCGGGGACGCGTATCTCACGTTCGACCTGCGGGGGCACGGGGCGTCCAGCGGAACGATGGCAGATCTGACCGTCACCCGCGCGCTGGCTGACGTCGAAACCATATTGACGTGGGCGCGCGAGCGGTTTGGACGGGTCGTGGTGATCGGTTCCTCGTTCGGCGGGCAGCTCGCGGCCTGGGCGGCGGCGCGGGATGCGAAGCGAATCGCGGCGAATCTGCTCATCGCCCCGGCGTTTTCGTTTTATGAGAACCGGGTGCGTGATCTTGGCGCGGAAGGGGTGGCCCGCTTGCGGGCCGAAGGGTTTACTCTCGTGCGCAACGAGTGGGTGACGACCACCATCGGGCGTGATCTGGTGGATGATGCCGAAGGGTACGGACTCGACCGCTTGTTATCCGCGTATCACACACCGACCTTGATTCTTCACGGCACGGACGACGCCACGGTGCCGTTGGGCGGGAGCGTCGAGTTTGCGCGACGGGCAACGGCGAGGCCGCTCGAACTCGTGGCCATCGCGGGCGGAGATCATCGCCTCACGGACCATAAGGCCGCCGTGTTCGACTATATGGTCGGATTTCTGGAGCGACTAGACCGAGGGAATTGACGCGGGGCGCACGTCGCGAATGAACGAATGAACGCGTGCTCGATCGTGAATGTCGGCGATCTCGTTCAGCGAGAGTTGTTCGGCGAGTTTGACGTTTTCCGCGGTTTGGTGGGTCCTCGACACGGTGGTGTTGTCCGTGCAGACCGCGACCGGCACCCCGGCGTCGAGGAACGTGTAAATCGGATGGGGCTGGCCATTTTTTACCGCACCGGTGTGGTAGTTGGACGTGAGGCAACATTCCACCAGCACCCGATCCGCGGCGAGCCGCTTGACCAGGTCGGGATCTCGCACCGCCGAGCACCCGTGGCCGATCCGGGTGACGCCCAACACGTCCAAGGCTTCCCAAATACACTCGGGACCTTCATCTTCGCCGGCGTGGACGGTCAATCCGAGGCCTCCTTTGCGTGCGATGTCGTAGGCGTCCCGGAAGAGTCGCGGCGCGTTGCCCCGTTCGGCTCCGGCGAGATCGAAGCCCACCACGCCGGTGCGGGTGTGAAGGTGCTGGGCTTCGCTGATGGCTTGCCGAGCCAGAATCTTGGCGATGTGCGGGCCCTGCTGGCGCATCGCGATGATAATCAAGCCGGTTCGAACGCCATGGCGGTCCTCCGCGTGGTTGAGGCCTGACAACACGGCGCTGGTGGCCTGACGCAGGGTGAGACCCGCAAACGTGTGGATCACGGGCGAGTAGCGCAGCTCCAACGACGTCACGCCGTGCCCCGCCGCCTCGCCCACGATAGCCTCCACGACGCGGGTGATATTGTCGTAAAATTGTGTAATCCAGGCCGGATAATGGAACTTGTCCAAATACCGGATCAGGGTCCCTTCTTCCTCGGTCTGGAGCGTCAGCAGCCGCTCCATGTCCGTGATCGTCTCCACCGGAGCCAGACCGTGTTTGGTCATCAGCTCCCAGGTCAACTCGACCGGAATCGAACCGTCCACGTGCTGATGGAGTTCGGTTTTCGAGATACGGCGGACGGCGTCGGTGAGGTCGGACACGGAATCGGACACGGTAAATCGATTATAGGAGGGGGGTAGTGACGTGTCAAAACAGGGGTCGCTCTTGCGGGGCGCAGAGGACCTCGCTATGCTGAAGGCTGACACGGAGGTCTTCCGCGTGCGAACGATCGCGTTTTTGGGATTGGGTATCATGGGGAGCCGCATGGCTGCGCGGCTGGTGAACGCCGGGTTCGGCGTGCGAGGCTGGAACCGCACGCCGGGCCGGTTCGACGCGTTGCGGGCTCTGGGCGTGGTGATGGTGGACTCTCCGGCGGAGGCGGCTGCCGGGGCCGACGCGGCGATCACCATGCTGGGCGATCCTGCATCGGTGCGAGACGTGGCGCAAGGGGCCGGCGGACTCATCGAAGCGTTGGCGCCCGGATCGATCTACGTGGATATGACCACGGTTGATCCGGCCACGTCGCGCGGCCTGGACTGCGCCTGTCGAGCGCGAGGGGTTGCGTTTGTGGACGCGCCGGTGACCGGCAGCAAGTCGGCGGCGGCCAGCGGCGAGTTGGTGTTAATGGTCGGTGGTGACGAGGATCAGGTGGCTCGGTTGGCGCCGGTGTTCGCCCCCATCGCGAAGCGCGTCGTGCCCATGGGGCCGGTGGGATGCGGGAGCACGATGAAGCTGGTCAATAACCTCGCGATCGCCGGGTCGATGGTCGCGCTGTTCGAGGCGATGACGTTGGGACGCCGGGCGGGATTGAATGATCAGGCCATGCTCGACGTGTTGACCAGCAGTGCCCTGGCTTCGCCGGTACTCGCTCTCAAGGGTGACGCGGTGCGGCGCCGCGATTTCGAACCCCATTTTGCGTTCAAACACATGGCGAAGGACATTCGCCTGGCGCGCGCGGAATCGATCGGACTGAACGCGCCGCACGTTGTGAGCGATCTGCTGGATGTGTTGTTTTCCGCCGGTCTTGATCACGGGTTGGGCGAAGAAGATTTTGCCGCGCTGGTGAAGGTCGTCGAAGGACTGGTCGAACGACAGGGGTCGCCCGCCCATGGATGACCGATCCTTGTACGAAACCATGGCCGCGGGCGTGCAGATCGTGCGCTGGCCGCATCGGCACGCGCTTCCCGAGCGTGAAGTGGTGGCATTCTTCGAGGCGCGCGGCGTGTCGCCGACCCGGTGGGCGAACGCCCAGGACAGCGTGTACGGGGTGCATGACCACCCCTATCGCAAGACGCTGTTCTGCGTTCAGGGGCGGATCACATTTTCGTTGCCCGACCTGAACCAGGACGTGGCCCTGTCTTCCGGCGATCGATTGATCATTCCGGCGGGAATCCGTCACAGCGCGATCGTCGGGGGCGAGGGCGTCACGTGTATCGAGGGGGCGGAATCGTGACCGGCTCCTTTGGAAGGCGGGTCGGTCCGGCCGGCTGGCTGGTGGTCGCGCTCGCGGTGGCCGCGATCGGCCTGCCGTTGATCGGGCACTTGGCGTGGTTGGGGGAGTTGAGTTCACACTTCGTCGTGCAATACGCGGTCGCGGCATTCGTTCTCGCGCTGGTTCTGATGGTCAAGAATCGGCCGCTTTTGGCGGCGTTGGCGCTGGCGATTGGTCTGCTGCAGGTGGTTCGCCTGTTCCCCTTGTGGACCGCACCAGACGTGCCGATGCTGGCGGTGTCCTCGGAGCGCCTCACGATCGTCCAGCTCAACGTCAACATCCATCATCAGGACCCCCGCCGGGTGGTGGAGTGGGTGCTCGCGCAGGACCCAGATATTGTGGTGTTAATCGAGGTGACGCGGGCCTGGACGACACCGATGGCGGCGCTGCGGGCGCGCTACGCCAACGCGTTGGTGGGCATGCCGCCCGACGGGTCCGGAATCGCGGTCTTCGCGAAGGGGACTCAACGCGTCTTGCGCCTCGAATCGCTGGGGGACGCCTGGTGCCCGGCCATTGTGCTGGAGGTCCCGCAGTCACCGGGACCCGCGTCCCTGGTACTCATCGCCACCCACCTCCGGAGCCCGATGACACCCTCCGACGCCGTGATGCGAAATCGCCAGCTGAGCGCGTTGGTGCGGCGTATGGCGGCTGAACCTGCGCTCCAGAAGATCGTGGTGGGGGATCTCAACATCACGCGCTGGTCGCCGCTGTACACCCAACTGACTGATGTCGCCGGCATGCGGGACGGGCAGGAAGGCTTCGGTCTGGGCGCCAGCTGGCCCAGTCCATTCGGCCGGTGGTTGGGCATTCCGATTGACCAGACCCTGGTGTCCCCAGGGATACGCGTGGTGTACCGGACCGTCGGACCATACCTTGGTTCGGATCATCTGCCGGTGACGACGACCGTCGAGTTTTCGCAGGGGATGGGCGTAGGCGCGGACGACCGGGACTTCGCTGGGTAGGGAGAGGCTGTCCAGGAGCGGCCATCTGCGGCGTTGCCGCTGCGCTTCCGGTCCTCACGTGCACAGAGAGCACGCTCCGGTCCGGTTCTCGCGGCGCCTGGCATCTGACCCCTCCTGAACAGCCTCCGGCCTGCGGGTGAGTCTCGCAGGCCGATCGTATTGCGTTAGTCTGGGAAAAGGCGCGGCAAGTACGCACCGAGGTCGGGGAGGCGGGGGACGACCAGCTCGGCCCCGGCCTCGATCAACTCCTGTGAATCGTGTGCGCCCCATCCCACGCCGACGGCGCGTATCCCGGCTGCGCGGGCCATGTCCACGTCGAAGGTGGTGTCGCCCACCATGACGGCTCGATCGGCTGACAAGCCTAATTCGTCCAGGATCTGCAAGAGCATCTCGGGGTGGGGTTTGGGTCGGCACAGATCCCCGGTCCTGATCGTCGCAAAGTAGCTTCCCAAATCATGTTCGGCCAAGACCCGCAATGCGCCGGGCCGACTCTTTCCCGTGGCCAGGGCCATCCAGCGGCCGTGGCGGCGCACCGTATCGAGAAACTCGCGGACGCCGGTGAACAATGGATCGTGCCCCGCCGCGTCCACCGCGTACCGCGCGCGATAGGCGTGGATGATGCGGCCTCTCTCGGCCGCCGGGCAGTCGGGGAGCAGCCGTGTGAGCGCGTCCTCCAGCGAAAGACCGATGACCCGCGCAACCCGCTCGTTGGGCAGAGCCGTGTAGCCGAAGGTCGCGACGGTCTCATTGAAGACGGTGGCGATGTGCCCGGCGCTGTCCACCAGGGTGCCGTCGCAGTCGAGGATGAGAAGGCTTGGAGTCATGAAATCTGCGGCCGAGTATAACGCACCGATGTGTCGATGACCATGCGCGCCTTGCTTGATTCGGACAACACGCGGGAGTAGACTACCGCGCAGTGAGCGGGCACTCTACGGGTATCTACCGTGTTCAACGCGACTATTTTACGCGCGCGTACGAAACCGGCCGGCATGGATGGCCGACGGTCGGCGTTTCGCCGATGGTCGCGCGGTTTCTTCACACCGCGAAGGGGCGCGGCGGCCGCGCGCTCGACATCGGGTGCGGCGAAGGCCGCCACAGCATCGCGTTCGCGGAGGCGGGTTTCGGCACCGTGGGTATGGATCTCGAGCCCAAGGCGCTCGCGCGCGCGCGTTCCGCCGTTCAAGATCGAAACGTTCGTCCGGGGTTTCTTCAGGCGAACGTCTTCGCGCTGCCGTTCTCCACGGAGGTATTCGATGTGGTGGTGGATTACGGGTGCCTGCACCACGTGCGCCGGTCGGACACGTCACGATACCTTGCGCAAGTGGTCCCCCTTCTCAAGCCGGGAGGTCAGTACCTGCTGTCGTGTTTCTCCACCAAGTTCAGGCATCACGCGGCCGAACGGCGGACTCGGGATTGGCTCGTGCACGCGGGTCACTACGACCGGTTTTTTCGTCGCGCGGACTTTCCCGCGCTTTTCGGGAGGTGGTTCGACATCGTGGACCTGACCGAGGACCGGGATGGGTTGTACGTCTTTCACAACGTCCATATGCAGAAGCGTCTTCCGCGCGGCACGCGTCGCCGCCGACTCTCCGCCTGACCCATGCCGACGATCGCGTGCGTGAATGGACGGTTCCTCCCGATCTCGCGGGCCACGGTCTCGGTTGAGGACCGCGGGTTTCAGTTCGGCGACGGAGTCTACGAAGTCGTCCGGAGCTACGCGGGCGCGGTCTTTCGGCTCGACGCGCACCTGGAGCGACTGGTGCAGAGCGCGCAAGCCATCCGGTTGCCGATGCGGTATTCGCTGCCCCAGTGGCGACGGCTGATCCTCCGCGCCTACCGGATGAGCCGGTTTCCCGACGCCAAGATCTATTTGCAATTAACCCGTGGGCCCGCTCCGCGGGACCACGGGTTTCCCCAGGCGGTGCGGCCTACGGTGGTGATCACCGTGCGGAACCTGGAGCCGCTCAAGCCGTCGCTGCGACGTGACGGGGTCAGCGCCATCACGGTCCCCGATCTGCGCTGGGGGCGGTGTGACGTGAAATCTTTGAACCTGTTGGCGAACGTGTTGGCGCGTGAAGACGCCCGGGCCGCCAGGGTCTTCGAGGCGATCCTGATCCGGGACGGGCACGTGACCGAAGGGGCGATCAGCAACGTGTTCGCCGTGATTCGAGGCACGGTGACCACTTCGCCGACCGACCCGTCGATTCTCCCCGGAATCACGCGGGCGGCCACGCTCGATCTGGTGCGGGCCGAAGGCCTGTTGTTGGCCGAGCGGGGGGTGTCCATCCAGGAACTCCGAACGGCCGACGAAGTGTTCTTGACCGGGACTACGATGGAAATCGTTCCGGTGGTGTCGCTCGACGGGGCGAACATCGGAACCGGGAAACCGGGTCCGGTGACACAGCGCCTCGCGCAACGCTTCACCGCCATGGTGGCGGCCGAGTGTGGTGCGCGCCGCGTCGCGGGGTCCGCCGCTCGTCCACGGAAGCGGTCGAAATGAAGTGCCGGGATTGTCTTGCGGCCGATGAATTCAGTGTGGTATAGTCTGCCAGCTTTTGCATCCGATGGGTCCCACGCTCACGGCGTGGCGGAGCGAAGTGGGCAGTGGTTAGCCCACTTTTTTTGTTTCAGAATCTGACACGGAGAGGCGCAAGGCAGACGGTGGAGGTCGATGTTCAGAGTCCAGGGACGCGCCCATTGCGCAACCCGATTGAGGATGGCATCGAACGAGTGGCCGCGCCCATCGCGGCGAGCCTTGGCCTGAACCTGCTCAAGGTGCGGTATCAGGGCACCAAGACCAGCGGTGTCGTACGGATGACCATCGACAAGGCGGGCGGCGTCACGCTGGACGACTGCACTCGCTTGAGCCGGGCGGTCGGCCACGCGTTGGATGTGGAGGAGCCGATCGGGCATCGGTATACCCTGGAAGTGTCTTCGCCGGGGCTTGATCGTCCGTTGGAGGAACGTCGGGACTTTGAGCAGATGATGGGACGGCTGGTTCGTGTCAAAACCCATCCGTCGTGGGACGGGCCGCGACTGCTGATCGGGCGGGTGCAGGGCCTGGACGCCTCGGCGGTCAGGGTCCAGGACGGTGACGGTGGCCGGGAGTGGTGCGTGCCGTGGGACGCGATCGCGAAGGCCCGGTTGGAAGTCGAGTGGTAACAGGCGGAAGGACAAGGGGTCGTCCATGAATCGTGAATTGTTGACAGTCATCGGGCAGATCGAGCGGGAGAAGGGGATCAAGGGCGAAAAGATCCTGCAGGCGGTGGAGCTGGCCGTGCAGACCGCCGCGCGCAAACGCTACGGCGCGGGGGAGAACATCCAGGTCCATCTCGATCCCGAGACCGGTGAAATCGAAGTGGTCTCGCTCAAAAAGATCGTCGAGGCCGTCACCAACCCCAAGGCGGAAATCACGCTGGAGGACGCGCTGGTGATCGACCCCGGCGCGGAACTGGGAGACGAAATCGGCGACCTCATGCCGATGGAAGATTTCGGGCGGATCGCCGCGCAGACCGCGAAGCAGGTGATTTTTCAGCGGGTGCGGGAAGCCGAGCTGGAGACGGTCTATAAGGAATACTCGGTGCGTCAGGGTGAAATCATCAGCGGGATGATTCTGGGGCAGGAACGTCGAAATTACATCGTCGACCTCGGCAGGACCGAGGCCTTGTTGCCCGTGAGTGAGCAAATCCCCCGCGAGGGCTTTCGACGCGGTGATCGGTTGCGCGCCTATTTGCTGGAGGTCAAGCCCTCGTCGCGAGGTCCGCAGTTGATCCTGTCGCGAGCTTCCCCCGAGTTCGTCAAAAAGTTGTTCGAACTCGAAGTCCCGGAGGTGGCCGAGGGGATCGTCCATGTTCGCGCCGTGGTGCGGGAGCCCGGTGACCGAACCAAACTCTGCGTGTCCTCGCGCGACAAGGCGGTGGATCCGGTGGGCGCCTGCGTGGGCGTCAAGGGCGTTCGCGTACAAGCGGTGGTTCGGGAGTTGCGCGGCGAAAAGATCGACATCATCACCTGGACCGAAGATCCGCGCACGTTCATCGGCGAAGCGTTGAGTCCCGCGGTCGTCGAAAAAGTCGGCATCACCGAATCAGAAAAATCGGCGATCGCCGTCGTGGCCGACCATCAGTTGTCGTTGGCCATCGGCAAGAAGGGGCAGAACGTCCGTCTCGCGGCGAAGCTGACGGGGTGGAAGATCGACATCATTAGTCAGAGCGAGTACGAGAAAGAGCGTGTCAAAGAGCGCGATAAAGAGATTAACGCGGCGATCGCTCACGAGCACGCCCTGCAGGATGAACAGCAGGCGCGGTTGGCCGCGGAGGCCTCTCAGTCCGGGGAGGAGCCCGAAGCGACCGCGACTCCCGCCGGCGATCAGGCTCAGAGTCAGGAAACGGGGCCGGCATTGTGAGGGGAGACGTGGCGTCAAGGACGGATCAGAAGGACTCGGCCATGAGAGTTTTTGAGCTGGCGAAGCAACTGGGGAAAACCAGTAAAGAGCTCTTGACGGAACTCGCCAAACAGGGCGCCGCGCTCAAAAATCACATGAGCGTGGTGGACGAAGACGTGGTCGAATCCCTGCTGAAAAAACACGGGGCCAAAAAAGACGAGGCGTCGGGCGCCTCGGCGCCGAAGCGCGGCCAGGTGTTGATTAAAAAGCGCGCCCAGCCCGAAGCCGCCGTGTCTGAGACGCCGATCGCGGTCCCGGTGGCTCCGGAGCAAGCGATCGCCCCGTCTCCGCCACCGGCCACACGGCCGGGACCTGAGGTGTTTCGTCCCCACGCACCGGTGGTGGTGCCGCAACTGCCGTTGCCGGAGCCGGTCAGACCCGCGGCTGCGACGGCGCCCGCTCCCGCCGCGCCGCCCCGCGGAGCCGTGACCGGAGACACGTCGAGCAAAGAGCGCGAGAAGGAACGGGAACGGCTCAAGAAACTCAAGAAAGGTGGGGGGAAGCGGGACAAGGACGACGCGACCGCTGCGGTGCCTCTCCAACAGGACGCGCTGGTGTGGCAGGATTTCAAACCGCTACACCGTCGCGACGAACGGTTGCGCGCCCAGTTGCGGCGAGCGCATCAGGGCACCACCAATCTCGAGCCCACGAAGCCACGGAGAAAAACCGTCAAACTGCACGCCGGACTGACCGTCAAGGAGTTTGCCGACTTGCTGGGCGTGAAGGCTGGCCAGGTGATCAGCCAACTGATGGCGATGGGCACGGTGGCCTCCAGCAATCAGTCCGTGGATCTCGAAGCCGCGGTGCTGGTGGCTGAACACTTCGGGGTGAAGGCCGAAGGCGTGGCGGAGCGCACCGAAGAAGAGTTGATCGACACGGTGCCGGACGAGCCCGCGATGCGGGTGCCCCGACCACCGGTGGTCACGATCATGGGCCACGTGGACCACGGCAAGACCTCGCTGCTGGACGCGATTCGATCCACCAAGGTGACCGAAGAGGAAGCGGGCGGCATCACGCAGCACATCGGGGCCTACACCGTCTCGGTGCACGGGAAGTCCGTCACGTTTCTGGACACGCCGGGACACGAGGCGTTCACCAGCCTGCGGGCCCGCGGCGCGAAAGTCACCGACCTGGTGGTGCTCGTGGTGGCGGCGGACGACGGGGTGATGCCGCAAACGGTGGAAGCGGTCAACCACGCCAGGGCCGGCGGGGTGCCGATCATCGTGGCCGTGAACAAGATCGACAAGCCCGAAGCCCAACCGGATCGGATCAAGAACCAACTGAACGAACACGGGTTGATCCCGGAGGCGTGGGGCGGCACGACGATTTTCGTCGAGGTGTCGGCCAAGAAACGGACGGGTCTGGACACCTTATTGGAAATGATTCTGTTGCAGGCGGACGTGTTGGAGTTGCGAGCCAACTCGAGTAAGCCCGCGGTGGGGACGGTCATCGAAGCGAGATTGGACAAGGGGCGCGGCCCGGTCGCCACCGTCCTCGTGCAGGACGGCACCCTCCACGTCGGCGAACTGTTCGTCACGGGCGTGCAATCCGGCAAAGTTCGCGCGTTGCTCGACGATCTGGGGCGCCGCACGGATAAGGCCGGACCGTCGACCCCGGTGGAGCTCATCGGGCTCGAGGGCATGCCGGTGGCGGGCGACCTCTTCCAGGTGGTCAAAGACGATCGAACGGCCAAGGACATCGTGGAGACCCGCCGCGAGAAAGCCCGGGCGAGCGGCCAGGGCGGGCCCACGGTGCCGAAGAAGATGACGCTGGAGGATCTGTACGGAAAAACCGGCGCGAGCGGCACCAAGGATCTGCTCATCGTCCTCAAGGCCGACGTGCAAGGATCCATGGAGGCGCTCAGGCACTCGTTGGAGAAGTTGTCCACCGATCAAGTCCGTCTCCGCGTGTTGCACGACGGCATCGGAGGCATTACCGAGAGCGACGTCTTGCTCGCGGCGGCTTCCAACGCCGTGGTGATCGGGTTCAATGTCCGTCCCGAAAGCAAGGCGCAGGCCGTCGCGGACCGCGAGCGCGTGGACATCCGCACGTATCGGATCATCTACGAGGCGGTCGACGACGTCCGCGCCGCGATGGAAGGCCTCCTCGATCCGACGCTGAAAGAACAGTCCTTGGGGCGGGCCGAGGTGCGGCAGGTGTTCATGATCCCGCGCGCGGGCGCGGTGGCGGGCTCGTACGTCTCGCAGGGCGTGATCTCCCGCGCCAGCTCGGGCATCCGCGTGGTTCGTGACGGCGTGGTGGTTTACCAAGGCAAGCTCGGGTCGTTGCGCCGGTTCAAAGACGACGTGCGGGAAGTCCAGTCGGGCTATGAATGCGGGATCGGGGTCGAAAACTTCAACGACATCAAGGTCGGCGATATTCTGGAAGCGTTCTCGATTGAAAAGGTGGCGGCGAAACTGTAACCCGGTGGCGTATGGTGATCGGCGTGTGTCGGATCGATCTGTACCTGCCGGACCGTCATTCGCTGAAGGACAAGCGACACGTGATCAAGAGCCTCAAGGACCGGTTACGTCAGCACTTCAACGTCTCGGTGGCCGAGGTGGACGCCCACGATCTGTGGCAACGGGCCGTCCTGGCCGCAGCCTGCGTGGGCACGGATCGCGCGTATGTGAACGGAGTCCTGGACCAACTCGTGCGTGCGGTGGAACGCGAGCGAGCGGTGGACCTGGTGAAGACCGACTTGGAGTTCGTGTGATGGGGGCGCGGCGACGCGCGGCGGAGTCATGGGGACAGGATTGAAGGTCCCTGCAGCAACCTGCGGGGAAGCTTCGAAGCACAAGGAGATGAAAAAGCGCGATTTTCACGTGGTTCGCATTCCCGGCAGTACACCGTCAGGAATACGCTCGCAAGACTTCAGGCGAACCGATCGCGTGGGCGATCTCATGCGAAGCGAGATTGCGGATCTGCTCCTGCGACGGGTGAAAGATCCGCGCATCGGGTTCGTGACTGTGACCGGCGTCGAAGTCAGTCCGGATCTTCGTCACGCGGCCGTCTTCGTGAGCATCTTAGACGAGGGAGCGCGCGCGGCCGAGACGCTGGATGCGCTGGATCGCGCCGCTGGATTCCTCCGCACGGAGTTGGGACGACGGATGCGGATGAAATATACGCCCGAATTGATGTTCAAACAGGATGACACCCCGAGCCGGGCAGGTCGAATCGAAGCGATGCTGGAAGAATTGAACCACTCGAAGGACCAGGTGGAAGGGGACACGGATGGCGACGACCGCGACTGACGCCCGCGCCGTCGTGGAGGCGTTGAAGGGGTACCAGTCTTTCAGCGTGTCCACGCACGTGAGCCCGGAAGGCGACGCGCTTGGTTCGGCCGTGGCCCTGGCGCTCGCCCTGCGTGCCGCTGGGAAACGGGCGGACGTGGTGATCAAAGATCCGGTGCCGGCCTATTTGGATTTCCTGCCGGTCCAGGGGGTGGTGCAGCAACACGAAACGCTCCCGCCCTCTTACGACGTGTTGGCGATCGTGGACTGCGGTGATCTGGGCCGAACTGGGATGTTTGAGCAGGCCCCCCCGCCGGTCAAGTTGGTGGTCAACATCGACCACCACGTCACCAACCGCGGGTTCGGGGGACTGAACTGGATCGAACCCGACGCCACGGCCTCGGGTCAGATGGTGTACGAGTTGATCCGGGCGTGGGGATTGCCGATCTCGCGGGAAATCGCCGTGTGTTTGTACACCACGCTGCTGACGGAAACCGGATCCTTCCGGTATTCCAACACGAAACCTGCGACCCTTCGCATGGCCGCTGATCTGTTGGAGGTTGGCGTGCAGGCGGCGGTCGTGTCGCAAGCGATCTACGATCGCAACTCGCCGGGGCGTCTCAAGTTGCTCGGCGAGGTGCTGCGGGGCTTGGAGCGCCATCCCGGCGGGAAGATCGCGTGGGTCACGATCACCCAGGACATGTTCCGCACCACGGGCACGTCGCCGGAGGACACCGAAGAGATGGTGAACTACCCGCGCTCGCTCAAGGGGGTTGAGGTGGCGGTCCTGTTCCGTGAAGTAAATTCCACGCAGTTTAAGGTCAGCCTGCGTTCGCAGGGACGCGTGAACGTGGCGAACGTGGCGGAGACCTTCGGCGGCGGCGGTCACCGCAACGCCGCAGGCTGCACGGTGAAAGGCGATCTGGTTACGGTGAAGGCACAAGTTCTCGGTGTGGTTGAAGTTGCCACGGCGCGGGAAGCGCCGTGAGCCCGTTCAGGAACGGGCCGGATGCCAGGCGCACAGGGCCCGACGTGGTCGGGCCCGTGGCAATATTAGACGGGCGCACTGCGCGCCCTGTCCATCCGGAGCGGAGCGTACTGTATGCGTACGTGAGCACCGGACGCGCAGCGGCAACGCCGCAGACGGCCCTTCATGGACGGGCTGGTAGGACGTGAGATGGACGGATTCCTGATCATCAACAAACCTCCCGACTGGACCTCGCACGACGTGGTCGCCAAGGTCCGCGGCCTGCTTCACGAGAGCCGCGTGGGGCACACGGGAACGTTGGATCCGATGGCGACCGGCGTGTTGCCCCTCTGCATCGGGAAGGCCACGAAAGTCGCGTCGTACCTGTTGGAGACGGACAAAGAGTACCGCGTGGTCATGCGCCTTGGCGCGACGACCGACACCCAGGACGGGACCGGACAAATTCTCACGCGATCGACCAGAGACGCGAGCCCGGAGGACGTGATTCGGGTGTTGCACGCCTTTGTCGGATCTCAAACCCAGATCCCTCCGATGTATTCTGCGGTGAAGGTCGGCGGCGTGCCGCTGTACAAGGCCGCGCGCGCCGGGCGCGTCGTAGAACGACAGCCCCGGGCGGTGACCATCGGCCGGCTGCAGGTGCTCGGGATCGCTGCCGACGAGGTGACGTTCGACGTGACGTGTTCCAAGGGAACCTATGTTCGCACGCTCTGTGCCGACGCCGGCGAGCGGCTGGGCGTCGGGGCCTATATGCAGGCGCTCGAACGGCGGCGCGTAGGGGCGTTCGGCATCGACCGCGCGATGACCATCGGGGATCTTGAAGGAGCCGTCCGAAACGGAACGGTCGAGGATCTGGTGGTCTCGATCGACACGGCGTTACGCGAGGTGCCGGCCGCCGACGTGGACCCGCAGACCGCGGAGCGCGTGTGCCACGGGGTGCCGCTCCCGGTCAGCCGGGTGGCCCGATGGGACGGAGTGTGCCGCGCGGGCGGTCTGGTGCGTATTCGCAGCCACGGCGTGACCGTGGCGTTGGCCACGACGCCGGCGGATCACGCGACGCTCGTTGCGCGGGGAACCACCGCCGTGTTGAAGATCGATCGCGTGTTGAGGGACGGGGTATCAGCAGTATCGGGCGGACAGGGTCTGTCGCAAGGCTCGGCCCATTCGCGGTAACGGAACGGACTAGAGGGGAGAATCACGATGTTGGAAAAGACGATGAAACAAGAGGTGATCAGCACGTTCCGGCGTCATGACACGGACACCGGCTCGCCGGAGGTTCAAGTTGCGATCCTGAGCAAAAGAATCGCGGAGCTGAGCGACCATTTCAAAGCCCATGCGAAGGATCATCATTCCCGGCGGGGATTGATCATGATGGTCAGCCAGCGGCGCAAGCTGTTGGATTACCTCAAGCGGACGGACGCGGAGTGCTACCGTAAGATGCTCACGCAGTTAGATATTCGGCGGTAACGGCACGCGCATCACACGGGTTCCGGGCAGACACAGTGAATGACATCTGGCGATTGCCGGCTGGCGGGGGTCGCCAGGCGTCATTGACTGTGACTCGTCCGGAGCCCTCACCGCGCCTTCGACGAGGCGCATCAAGGAGACGGTATGGTTGAGCGGTTGGAAATGGACGTGGCCGGTCGCCGGCTGGTGATTGAGCAGGGCCGCGTCGCAAGACAAGCCGACGGGGCGGTAATGGTCCACATGGCGGACACCGTGGTGCTGGTCACCGCGGTGACGGGCAAGACCCCCAGGCCGGGGGTCGATTTTCTTCCGCTGACGGTGGACTACCAGGAACGAGCGTATGCAGCCGGAAAGATCCCCGGCGGGTTTTTCAAGCGCGAAGGACGGCCCGCCGAACGCGAGATTCTCTCCAGCCGGTTGATCGACCGCCCGCTGCGCCCGCTGTTCCCCAAACGGTATTATCACGACACCCAAGTCATCGCCTCGGTGTTGTCCGCCGATCAGAGCAACGTGGCGGACTTTCTCGGGATCATCGGCGCGTCGGCGGCGTTGGCGATTTCGTCCGCGCCCTTCCAGGGGCCGGTGGCCGGCATTCGCATCGGCCGTGTGGACGGGCACTTCGTGGTCGCGCCGTCGTTCGCGGAGGTGGAGAAGGGCACGCTCAGCGTGGTCGTGGCGGGCACGCGCGACGCGGTCATGATGGTGGAGGGCGAGGCGTCCGAGCAGCCGGAAGACGTCATGCTCGAAGCGATCATGCTCGCGCACGACGAGATCAAGAAGATCATTGCGCTGCAAGATGAATTGGTGCGGTGCGTGGGCAAGCCCAAAATCGAAGTCACCAAGGTCGGGCCCGATGCCGCGCTGGTGGACGCCGTGCACCGTGACGCGGCCGGGTCGGTCCGTGAGGCGTTGTTGATCCCGAACAAGGCCGAGCGATCGGGTCGAATGCAGCAGATCCTGGACGGGTTGCTCGCCTCGATCGGCTCGCTGGACGCGCCGGAGCGTAACCGGCAGGTCATGGAAGTCTTTCACGACCTCGAACGGCGCGAGATGCGCCTCAAGATCCTGGACAAGGGCGTCCGCGCGGACGGACGCGGTCCCAAGGACATTCGGGCGATTACGTGCGAAATCGGGGTGCTGCCCCGTACGCACGGGTCCGCGCTCTTTACGCGCGGCGAGACGCAGAGCCTCTCGGTCGCCACGCTGGGCACGTCGGCCGATGAACAACGCATCGACGCGCTGGAGGGTGAGTCCACCAAGTCGTTCATGCTCCACTACAACTTCCCGCCGTTTTCCGTGGGCGAAGCCAGGCCTATGCGCGGACCGGGGCGTCGCGAGATCGGGCACGGCGCGTTGGCTGAACGCGCGCTCAAACCCGTGATCCCGACCAAAGAAGCGTTTCCGTACACGCTGCGGCTGGTGTCGGACATTCTGGAGTCCAACGGATCGTCTTCCATGGCCACGGTGTGCGGGGGCACGCTGGCGTTGATGGACGCGGGGGTGCCGATCACCGCGCCGGTCGGCGGGATCGCGATGGGGTTGATCAAAGAAGGCGATCGGGTCGAAATCCTCTCGGACATCCTGGGCGTGGAAGATCACCTGGGCGATATGGATTTCAAGGTTACCGGAACCCGCAAGGGCGTGACCGCGATGCAGATGGACATCAAGATTGCGGGATTGAGCCGCGAGATTTTGGAAAAAGCCCTGGCCCAGGCCAAGATCGGCCGGATGCACATGCTGGATAAGATGGCCGAGGCCATCGCCGTACCGCGCAGCAATCTGTCCGCCCACGCGCCGCGTATCTTGGTCATCAAGGTCAAGCCGGACAAGGTCCGCGAAGTGATCGGGCCGGGCGGCAAGGTCATCCGCGGGATCATCGCGAAGACCGGCGTGAAGATCGACGTGGAAGACGACGGCTCGATCGCGATTGCTTCGTCCGATGAAGCCGCCGCGGCAAGGGCGGTGGAGATGATCAAGCAGATCACCGAGGACGTCGAAGTCGGGAAACTGTACATGGGCAAGGTCACCCGCATCATGGACTTCGGCGCGATCGTGGAGATCGGTCCCGGCGTGGACGGACTGGTCCACATCTCGCAGTTGGCCGCGCACCGGGTGAAAAATGTGAGCGACGAGGTCAAGGAAGGCGAGGAGATCTTGGTCAAGGTGCTGGAGGTGGATCGCCAAGGCAAGATCCGCCTGTCCCGCAAAGAAGCCATGGGCGCGGCCGCGCCGGAGACCGCCAAGACGTAGGCGATCGAGGTCTGCCGGTTTGGTCGGGACGGACCGTTGAACGTCCCGACCGGCATTCCCCCCATGAAAACCGCTCCTCGAAAAACCATCCTGAACAACGGGGTTCGCGTCATCGTCGAACCCATGGCGTCCGTGCGATCGGCTGCGGTCGGCGTGTGGGTGGATGTGGGCTCGCGTGACGAGGGAGCGGGCGAGGAAGGGGTCTCCCACTTTCTCGAACACATGTTTTTCAAGGGCACGCGTCGGCGTTCGGCCCAAACCATCGCCCGTGAGATCGACGTCCTCGGCGGCGAACTGAACGCCTTCACCTCCCGTGAAACCACCACCTTTTATACCAAGGCGCTGGACGAACACCTGCCGCGGGCCGTGGGTTTGCTCGGCGAAATTTTCCTCGAATCCACCTTTGCGCGGCAGGAATTGGAGCGCGAAAAACAGGTCGTCCTGGAAGAAATCAAAATGGTCGAGGACGACCCCGAAGAGTTCGTCTACGACCTCCACGCCGACTACGTCTGGCACAACCATCCGCTCGGACGCCCGATCCTTGGTGAGGTCGGCACGATCGAGACCATGACCCGACGCCGACTGACCGGGTTTCTGGCCCGCCACTACCACCCGTCGAACACGGTGATCGCCGTGGCAGGGCGATGCGACCCCGGTGCGGTCGAAGTGTTGATCGCCAAGACTTTTTCTCGGTTCAAAGGCACGGCTCGCGCGGTGGGCACCCGGACCCCGCCCAAAACACGGGGTGGGGTTTTGCTCAAGCGGAAGACTTTGGAGCAGGTCCACATCTGCCTCGGGGCCGAGGGACTCTCGCAGGGACACGAGGATCGGTATGCGCTGCACGTGTTGAACGCCGTGCTCGGCGGCAGCGTCAGTTCACGGCTCTTTCAGGAAGTGCGGGAGCGACGAGGCCTGGCCTACTCCATCTACTCGTCCATTGCGTCGTACCACGACGCCGGGCTGTTCTCGATCTATGCTGCAACCGGCAAGCCGGCAGCCTCGCGAGTGATCGCCTTGTGTCTGCGGGAGAGCCGTACGTTGCGCAGGCAGCGCGTCCCGAAGGCAGAACTCACCAGGGCCAAGGACCACCTCAAGGGCAGCTTGATGTTGGGGTTGGAGGGTACCTACAGCCGGATGAGCCGCCTCGCCAAAGACGAGTTATACGGCGGGCGCCGCGTGACGCTGCGCGAAATGCTCGATGGCATCAACGCGGTCACCTCGGACGACCTGCTTCGCGTGGCCAAAGCCTGCCTCTCCCCGGACACGATGGCTCTCACCGTGCTGGGCCCCATGCAGCGCCGGGATCTGCCGGCAGCGCTCTGATCGCTCCCTCCGTTCGGTGGTGGTAGGGCGTTCAGTTCCAGTCGTGCTGGCGTTGACACCCCAGCGCTGTTCGGCTATTGTACGGCCGTTTTCAAGACGGAGAGCCAAGGCACATGATTGAACGCACGTTGTCTTTGATCAAGCCCGACGGGGTGTCGCGAAACCTGGTTGGAGATGTCATCAAGCGTTGTGAAGGGATTGGGTTGCGCGTGGTGGCGCTCAAGATGGTGCGCCTGACGATCGACGCGGCGAAAGGATTTTATGTCGTCCACAAGGATCGCCCCTTCTATCAGAACCTGGCGGCGTCGATGTCGTCAGGACCGATCGTTGCGGCGGTGCTCGAAGGAGACGGGGCCATCGCCCAATACCGCGAGTTGATGGGCGCGACCGATCCCAAGAAGGCCGCGGCAGGGACGATTCGGGCGGATCTGGCGGTCAGTCTTGAACAGAATACCGTGCACGGGTCCGACTCCACACAATCCGCCGCGTTCGAGATTCCCTACTTCTTCAACGCCCTCGAGTTGTCCGCTCGCCCAAGCCCGGATTATTCATGAACCTTCTGCTGCACCCTCGCATACGCCGCTGCAAAGGGCGGTCTCGCCGCTCAGTCGGTCAACGTACTGCAGAGAGTATGTCTTCCTCCTTCGCGACTCCAAGCGCCCGTTTCGCTGGTGTCTGCGCGGGTTCGCTACGAACGTTCACGAATAACCCGGGCTAGCCTGGTATGCCGTCAGCGCCGCGATACGACGTGGTGGTCGTGGGGGGCGGTCTGTCGGGGATCGCGGCTGCGACGTGGCTGGCCAAGCGCGGACGGCGCGTCCTGCTGGTCGAGCCCCGTGCGGAGTGGGGCGGCTGTTTTCCCGATCAACGCCTCGGCGGGGTCACCGTGAGTTTCGGGCCGCGGATCGTCACGGGGCACGAACGTCTGGGGTGGGCCGATGCGTACTTCGAAGCGATCGGCCTGTCGCGGGCCCTCTTGGTGCGGGAGGGTGCCACGTTCGCGCGTGAGGCGATACAGCTCATCTGGGGACCTCGTCGACTGACCCTGGGGCAGCAACGGGCGGACTTTGCGGAAGAGCTGCGGCGCGAATACCGGGTCAACGAGCCGGAGGTGGCGGCGTTATTGGCTGACTTGGACGCGATCTACGACGCATTGGCGATCCGGATGGATCCCGCACCGGCCGCGGACACTCGGGCGTCATTGGCACGTTTACGCGCGTTGGCTGGGGCGCGGGCGTTCGCAGCCCGATTCGGCGCGCTGGCCCCCGCGGCATACGTTCGGGCCCGCGGATTGGCGGATGCGTTCGCCGCCTACTTCGAGTCGTGGCGCGGCGCGCTGGCGGTGGAGGGTGACCCGGCGGGCGCGTGGTTATTCCGAACCTCAATGGCTCATCGCGGTCTGGTCTCCTTGCCGGCGGGGCGGGCCGCGGTCTGTCGGTTGTTGGTGGCGCGGTTTCAGGCGCTTGGGGGCGAGGTGATCCGAACCCCGGTGCTCGCGGTCGGTGCAGGCCGGGAGCCGTTTCTGGAAACCGACGGTCGCCGGATCAGCGCGCAGGCGTTGATCATCAACGCCCGGTGCCGACCGGGAACGCAGACGCGGGACCAGCCGCATGGTGCCGTGAGCACCGCGTCCTACACCGTACCGACCCACTGCGTTCCGGAGGCGATGGGCGCGTACTTACTGGTGACGGACGGGACTGACACCTGGTCGCTGGCGCGACGTCGCCACGAAGGCACCGGAGGCGCTGCGACCGACCGGTTGGAGGTCTCCTACCGAGGACAACCCACCGGGCGCGACGCGGATCTGATGCGCGAACGGGTGGCCGCGCTGCTCCCGTTTGCGGCCGAGCAGGTGAAAAGTTCCGGAGCGGCGCGACACGATGAGACTCCTGATCCCGTGGATCCCAAACTTTGGGAGGCCGTGTCCTGGCGCGTACGTCGCGCCGACTGGGTGCAGGCGGCTCGGGCGCCGGTGTGGTGGTTACCCGACGAATGCGCCCCGTGGTTGGGCGACGCCAGGGAGTATCGCGCGGCACTGACGCTCACCCCGGTGGTGCATCCAAGCTGATGCAGCGATTCGGCACTGCATGGCGCACGGCTTCGTGCGCGCTCACGTCCTGGAGTCTCGTGGTCGGAGCCATCGCCCTCGCGGAGACCGATCTGCTACAGGGGGCCCGGGACGCGCTCGCGTCCGGACGCGCGACCGAGGCCGCAGCGGCCGCGGAAACCTTCATTGCCGGGTCGCCCGGTGACGCGCGCTTGGCTGACGCTCAATGGCTGCTGGCTCTTGCCAGGGAACACGCCGGCGCGTGGGGTGCCGCGTGGGATCAGTATTCGTTGTTCGTCCTGAACTTCCCCGGGCATCCCGCGCGAGATGAAGCTGCAAGCCGCGCCGAGGCTCTGGTCCGGCAGATGACGCAGCGCACGCTTCCGCGGACGAGCCAGTGGCGGGTGGCGTCGCTCGGGGAGGTGCCGCGCGCGACCTCCGACGACGAGGCGGTGGTGGTGGCGGTGACCGGCGAGGACCTCGGCGGAACCGCGGTGCGAACCGTGACCCGAGCCGCGGTGGACGGTGCGCGCGTGTGGGTGTGGCGGCCGCTGGGCACGAAGACCGGGGCCTTTGATCCGTTCGATGACGCTCAGGTGGCCCGGCTGGAACGAGAGTTTCAACTGATGGCGGCGTGGCCGATCGAGGGGTTCGTGATCGACGCGGCGCTGTATGTGGGCGACGGCGTTCGTTTGCCGGCGGCGGATCGAGCGTACGGCGATCTGGCGGCCGCGATCCCGGACACCGCGGCGGGGCGGGAACGACTGGCCTGGACCTGGGCCGGGATGCGCGGCCGAGCGTCCGCGCGCGCCTTACACCGTTGGGTCGCGGCGGTGACGTCGGTCAACCCCAGCGACGGATGGCTGGTCCGGGTGTCGACCGCCGCCGTCGCGCACCCCGAAGGGGCCCTGCGGGCGTTTGGTGAGGATCTCGCCGAGCTTCGGGCGGCCGCTCCGGCGGCGATCTGGGCCATCGACGCGCCCATCGAGTCCGGAGCCCGGGTCGCGACGCAACTGACCGGGTGGGGATTGCGACCGTCGGTTGCGGTCTGGTCTGCGACGGGTCACATCGTGGCCGTGCCCTGAACGTCGGGGTGATCGTGTTCGCGCCATGCGTTGACAAACAAAAAACGCGTCGGGTACTATCGGGCACCGATTCGCCGGAAACGGACTAAGGAGGCGCGCATGGTTCCTGAGGACTTGCGGTATTCGACCGATCATGAGTGGGTCAAGGTCGAGGGTAAACATGCCGTGATCGGCATCACGGAGTATGCCCAGAGTGAGCTAGGTGACATCGTATATATCGAACTGCCGGAAACCGGCATCGAAGTCGCCGCCGAGGAAGAGGTCACCGAGATCGAGTCCACCAAAACCACCTCGCCCATCCTGGCCCCGATCAGCGGCAAGATCGTCGAAGTGAACGACGAACTGAAGGACGCCCCGCAACTGATCAACGAAGATCCCTACGGTAAAGGGTGGATTGCGATCATGTCGATCGGCAACGCCGACGATCTGGACGCGCTCATGAGCGCCAAGGAATACGAGGAGTTCATCGAGCAAGGCGAGGACGAAGAGTAGTCTTCCCCGCGCCGAGAGAACCGGGCGCGTCCACGCTGTTCTGTTCCGTTTCCCATGTCAAAACGACTGGTCGTGCTAGGCGGAGGGCCCGGAGGATATGTGGCCGCGCTCCGGGCCGCGCAGTTAGGCGCCTCGGTCACGGTGGTCGAGTCGCGCGGTCTCGGCGGCACGTGCCTGCACCGCGGATGTATTCCCACCAAGGCGTTGGTGGCGACCGCCGGCGTGCTGGCGACGATCCGACGCGCCAAGCAGTTCGGCGTCCACCTGGCTGATCAGGGGGCGGTGGATCTTGCCGAGGTCGTCACCCGCAAGAACCGTATCGTCCAGTCCCAGATGCAAGGCATCGAACACCTGTTCCAGGCGGCCAAGATCACGCTTGTCCGCGGAGTCGGGACCTTAACCGGCCCCCGCTCAGTGGCGGTGCGTGAACTCGATGGACGCGTGCGCACGGTGGAAGGCGACGGCCTCATCGTGGCCACAGGCTCGGAACCCGCTCGTCCGGCGCTCTTTCCGTTCGACGGTCAGCGGGTGATGACCTCGGATGACGTGATTGATCTGACCCGGCTGCCGGCGAGTCTTGTCATCGTGGGCGGCGGGGTCACGGGGTGTGAGTTCGCGTGTATCTTCCGCGCGCTCGGCGTCGACGTGACGGTCATCGAACAACTCCCCCGACTCGTAGCGAGTGAAGATGAAGCGGTCTCCGCGCTCTTGCTGCGCGAAATGAAGCGGCAGAACATTCGGGTCCTGCTGGGGACCACCGTGGCGGCGGTGGAATCGTTCGCGGAGTCCGTGCGGATTACCGTGTCCTCCGGCGAGAACGTCGGGGCCGAACGCGTGCTGGTTGCGGTCGGCCGGGCCCTGAATAGTCGGGGTATCGGTGCCGAGGCTGCGGGGCTGGCGGTTGGTGCGCGCGGAGCGCTCGTCGTCGATGACGGCCTTGAGACCGGGATCGACGGGGTGTGGGCGATCGGGGATGTCGTGGGTCGCAAGCAGCTGGCTCACGCCGCGTCCGCGCAAGGAGAAGTCGCTGCGGCCCGGGCCATGGGACACGACGCGCGGATGGCGTTCGACCGCATCCCGTCCGGGATTTTCACGATCCCCGAGATCGGGAGTGTGGGATTGACGGAAACCGAGGCGCGCGCCACGGGGCGGCCGATCACGGTGGGAGAGTTTCCCTTCCGAGGCCTGGCGAAGGCGCACGTCATCGGCGAGATCGCGGGGTTTGTGAAGGTGGTCGCGGCGCAGGACACCGGAGAGGTATTGGGCGCGCATATCATCGGGCCGCACGCGGCAGAATTGATCCACGAGGCGGTGATCGCGATGCAGGCCGAGGCCACCGTGGATGATCTCGTGCACAGTATCCATGTCCACCCCACGTTGGCTGAGGTGGTGCACGAGGCGGCCGGTGTGGCGCGCGGAGTGGCGGTCCACGCTGTGAACAAGGGGTGCGGATGGCGGATCTGACGCGTGCGATGGAGTTGATCACCCGCGGGACGGTGGAGGTGATCCAGCCCGCCGAGTTGGCCGAGAAGCTGCGCGCGTCATCGGCGTCAGGTCATCCGTTGCGCGTCAAAACAGGGTTCGACCCTACCGCGCCCGATCTGCACCTCGGACATACGGTCCTTCTCCAGAAGATGCGCGTCTTCCAGGACCTGGGCCATCAGGTCATTTTTTTGATCGGGGACTTTACCGGGATGATCGGAGATCCCAGCGGCGTGTCGGAGACGCGCAAACCGCTGACCCGCGACCAAGTGCAGGCGAACGCGGGGACGTATGAGCGACAAGTGTTCAAGGTCCTGGATCCTGCGAAGACCGAGATCCGATTCAACAGTGAGTGGCTCGGTGCCATGTCCACGCTGGACTTCGCGGAGTTGGGCGCCAAGCAGACCGTGGCGCGCGTGCTCGAGCGAGACGATTTCAAAAAACGATTCACCGAGGGGAAGGACATCACGGTGCTCGAGTTCTACTACCCGCTGATGCAGGGCTACGACTCGGTGGCGCTCAAGGCGGACGTGGAGTTGGGGGGCTCGGACCAGAAGTTCAACCTCCTCATGGGGCGGACGCTGCAACGCCGGTACGGCCAGGACTCCCAAGTGGTGGTGACGGTTCCGCTGCTGGAAGGGACCGACGGAGTCCGCAAGATGAGCAAGAGTCTCGGGAACTCTATCGGGATCGAAGAGGCGCCGGAGGAACTGTTCGGGAAAGTGATGTCGATCGACGATCGCACGATGGTTCGCTACTACGAACTCCTGACGACCGAGCCCCTCGATGTGGTCCGGGCTGCGCATCCCATGGAGATGAAACTGCGCCTTGCCGCAATGTTGGTCGAGCGATTCCATGGAGCGGAGCACGCGACCCGCGCGCGGGAGTTCTTCGACCGGCGCGTGCGCAAACGTGAATTTACTGAAGCGGAGGAGATCGATCTGCGCGCGGCGGGCGATGCGAACGCGATCGATGTCGCGCTGGTCGACGCGGTACACCAGGCGGGGCTCGTCGCCAGCAAGAGCGAGGTGCGCCGACTGATCCCCCAGGGCGCGGTGGACGTGGACGATGCGACCATCACCGATGTGGGCCTCCGTCTGGTGCGCGGACGCACCTATCGGATCCGTGTTGGAAAGCGTCGTCTCGCCCGCATCACGCTCTGATGGCCAGAGCGGTATTCTCGGCAAGGGTTCGGGGCGCTACGGTGATGGCCCGAGGCTGTTCCGGATGACTTGATTTCCGCGAAAGGTCTCTGCTATAACTCGTCCCCTTGCTGAGACCGACGCGATTGGAAAAAGCTTGACACGGCAATAACGCGTGTGATCTAATCACGCGTTCGCAGGGCAATCGTTCTTTGAAAACTGAATAGGATGTCGGGACCGCGAAGCGGGTCTGTTAATTCTTAAGTACCTTGCTCACAGAGCAAAGGACAGCTTTCACGATTTTATGGAGAGTTTGATCCTGGCTCAGAACGAACGCTGGCGGCACGCCTAACACATGCAAGTCGCACGAGAAAGTCCCCGCAAGGGGACCGGTAAAGTGGCAGACGGGTGAGTAATACGTGGGTAACCTACCCTTAAGAGGGGGATAACCCCGCGAAAGCGGGGCTAATACCGCATAACGTCCCGGAACATGCGTTCTGGGACCAAAGATGGCTCGCAAGGGCTATCGCTGAAGGAGGGGCTCACGTTCCATCAGCTAGTTGGTGGGGTAACGGCCTACCAAGGCACTGACGGATAGCTGGTCTGAGAGGACGGCCAGCCACACTGGCACTGAGACACGGGCCAGACTCCTACGGGAGGCAGCAGTGAGGAATCTTGCGCAATGGACGAAAGTCTGACGCAGCGATGCCGCGTGGGGGATGAAGGCTTTCGGGTCGTAAACCCCTTTGAGTGGGAAAGAAACGCCGCGGGGTAAATAATCCCGCGGCCTGACGGTACCCACAGAACAAGCCACGGCTAACTCTGTGCCAGCAGCCGCGGTAAGACAGAGGTGGCGAGCGTTGTTCGGATTTACTGGGCGTAAAGCGTGGGTAGGCGGTTCGGTAAGTCAGATGTGAAATCCCACCGCTTAACGGTGGAACGGCGTCTGATACTGCCAAACTTGAGTGCAGGAGAGGAGGGTGGAATTTCCGGTGTAGCGGTGAAATGCGTAGAGATCGGAAGGAACACCAGTGGCGAAGGCGGCCCTCTGGACTGCAACTGACGCTGAGACACGAAAGCGTGGGGAGCAAACAGGATTAGATACCCTGGTAGTCCACGCCCTAAACGATGGGCACTAAGTGTGGGAGGTATCGACCCCTCCCGTGCCGCACCTAACGGAGTAAGTGCCCCGCCTGGGGAGTACGGCCGCAAGGTTGAAACTCAAAGGAATTGACGGGGGCCCGCACAAGCGGTGGAGCATGTGGTTTAATTCGACGCAACGCGAAGAACCTTACCCAGGCTTGACATGTAGGTAGTAGGAACCCGAAAGGGGGACGACCCCGCAAGGGGAGCCTGCACAGGTGCTGCATGGCTGTCGTCAGCTCGTGCCGTGAGGTGTTGGGTTAAGTCCCGCAACGAGCGCAACCCTCGCCCTCTGTTTACCACCGGGTAATGCCGGGAACTCTGAGGGGACTGCCGGCGATGAGCTGGAGGAAGGCGGGGATGACGTCAAGTCATCATGGCCTTTATGCCTGGGGCTACACACGTGCTACAATGGCCGGTACAGATGGTTGCAAACCCGCAAGGGGGAGCTAATCCCAAAAAGCCGGTCTCAGTTCAGATTGGGGTCTGCAACTCGACCCCATGAAGTCGGAATCGCTAGTAATCGCGTATCAGCACGACGCGGTGAATACGTTCCCGGGCCTTGTACACACCGCCCGTCACACCACGAAAGTCAGATGAACCTGAAGTCGGTGCGCCAACCCGCAAGGGAGGCAGCTGCCCACGGTATGTCTGGTGATTGGGGTGAAGTCGTAACAAGGTAGCCGTAGGGGAACCTGCGGCTGGATCACCTCCTTTCTGGAGACGTTCGTGACAGCGTCGCTTCGGCGACGGGTGTCACGCCAGTCTCTGGTCGATCCCGTTTCGCACCCGACATCCTATTGAGCGTTCGAAGGCGAGTGGGCCTCGGACGACCCACGGGTCGTTCATCTGGCCGACCGACACGGGCCTATAGCTCAGTTGGTTAGAGCACACGCCTGATAAGCGTGAGGTCCCTGGTTCGACTCCAGGTAGGCCCACCATCCGAGCTTGCGAGCCGAATCCGTCTGGTGGCGGACGGCGAGTTTGGCGGGACTCGGGGCTGTAGCTCAGTTGGGAGAGCACCTGCTTTGCAAGCAGGGGGTCGGCGGTTCGATCCCGCTCAGCTCCATACCGAGCTTGCTAAGCGCAACGCAGGCGCGGTATTCAGCGCTGAGGCTGCGAGACGCTCGGAACGTTGTAGGATTTTGTTGCACCGATTGATAGGTGCTCCTGTTCTTTGACAACTGAATACGTCGCACAATCGCGTTTTCATACGCGCACGAGCAAGGCCTCAGTGATCAGAGGCAAAGATTTGGTCAAGCTACTAAGGGC
>CAZMYW010000026.1:2500-97143 GCA_964570625.1 uncultured Nitrospirota bacterium
TAAAGGGTAACGGAGGCGCCCAATGGTTCCCTCAGGCTGGTCGGAAATCAGCCATCGAGTGCAAAGGCAGAAGGGAGCTTAACTGCGAGACCTACAAGTCGAGCAGGCACGAAAGTGGGGCTTAGTGATCCGGTGGTTCCACGTGGGTGGGCCATCGCTCAGCGGATAAAAGGTACTCCGGGGATAACAGGCTTATCGCGTCCAAGAGTTCACATCGACGACGCGGTTTGGCACCTCGATGTCGACTCATCGCATCCTGGGGCTGAAGTAGGTCCCAAGGGTTAGGCTGTTCGCCTATTAAAGCGGTACGAGAGTTGGGTTCAAAACGTCGTGAGACAGTTTGGTCTCTATCTGTTGTGGGCGGAGGATTCTTGAGGAGGGCTGTCCCTAGTACGAGAGGACCGGGATGGACGAACCTCTGGTGTGCCGGTTGTCGCGCCAGCGGCACCGCCGGGTAGCTATGTTCGGTGTGGATAACCGCTGAAAGCATCTAAGCGGGAAACCCGCTCCAAGATAAGGAATCCCGATCGTAAGATCCTAAAGGCCCCCCGAAGACTACGGGGTTGATAGGCTGGGTGTGAAAGCCCTGTGAGGGGCGAGCTAACCAGTACTAATCGGCCGTGCGGCTTGACCATTTCTTTTGCCTTTGATCAGTGCGGTATTGCGCGAACGTGCGATTTCTCGGTGGCCATACCGGAGGGGTCACACCCGTTCCCATTCCGAACACGGAAGTTAAGCCCTCCAGGGCCGATGTTACTGCTCTCGCGAGGGAGTGGGAAAGTAGGACGCTGCCGGGATTTTTATTCAAGAGCCCTTCCCAGATCGGGAAGGGCTCTTGTTATTTGTCTGCGGGATCCGTGGTGTCGATGTCGGAGGTGGGATGATGCCTGAACGTATTTTGGTCGTGGACGATGACCCTCAGGCGCGAGACGTGCTGGTCTACGCCATCAGGCGCCACGGGTACGAGGTGACGGAGTGCGGCGCGCCCGAGGCCGCGCTCGCGGCGTGTCGTGGGGCGTCGTTTGACATCCTGTTCACCGACCTCAAGATGCCTGCCATGGACGGGGTCACCTTGTTCCGTCAGGCCAAGGCCGTGCTCCCGGCGCTGGTTGGGATCGTGGTGACGGCGCATGGCACGATCGACTCTGCGGTTCGTGCCATGAAGGAAGGCATCTTCGACTACGTGACCAAACCGTTCCTGGTCGACGAAATCGAGGCGTCCCTCCGTCGGGCGCTGGAGTTTCGCCGCCTTGTGGTCGAAAACACGTCTCTCAAGCGCCAACTGCAGACGCAATACCACTATGATCGATTTCTCGGACGCAGCGAACCCATGCAGCGAGTCTTTTCGCTGATCGAACGGGTCGCGGAGACCGACAGCACGGTGTTGATTTTGGGAGAGAGCGGCACCGGGAAGGAACTGGTTGCCCGCACCATTCACTTCAACGGTCCGAGAGCCGAGAAGCCGCTGGTGCCGGTCAATTGTGGGGCCATTCCCGAGACGCTGTTGGAGAGCGAGCTGTTTGGCCACGAGCGAGGGGCGTTTACCGGGGCGCATAGCACGCGGATCGGACGGTTCGAACTCGCACACGGGGGGACGTTGTTTCTGGACGAGATCGGCGAGATGAGTCCCTTACTGCAAGTCAAGCTGTTACGAGTGTTACAGCAGCGATGTTTTGAGCGGGTCGGGGGCACGAAGACGTTGCAGGTGGACGTCCGGGTTATCGCAGCCACCAACCGGGATCTCGATCAAGCGGTCCTGGACGGACGATTTCGAGAGGATCTGTATTACCGCCTGAACGTGATTCCCATTTCCGTGCCTCCCCTCAGGGAGCGCGCTGACGACATCCCGCAATTGCTGGATCACTTTCTGAAGGTGTTTAACGCCCAGAAACAGAAAAATGTGCTAGGCATCTCGTCCGAGGCCATGCGGCTGCTCTGCGCGTATTCATGGCCGGGCAACGTGCGTGAATTGGAGAACCTGATCGAGCGTCTGGTGATTCTCAAAGGTGAAGGTGTGATTGCCCCGGAGGATTTGCCGGCCAAGATGTCGCGCAACGATCCGTACAGTGCGCTCCCACCAGGGGTGTTTCCAGCCGAAGGGGTCGATTTCAACCGACTGGTCGACGCGTTCGAACACGATTTAATTCAGCGCGCGCTGAAGGCCGCGGGCGGGGTGAAAAATCGCGCGGCCCAACTGCTCCAGCTCAATCGTACCACGCTCGTGGAGAAGATGAAAAAGTCCACGCGCGTGCTTCCGCATCACTGACCCGTCTCCAGGCCCGTTGGCGGTCCCGTCCCCACGATGCGGATCGCCCGTCGAGCGTGTTTCGTGGTCGCGTGGAACACGTCCGTCGGTGAGTCGACTGGGGTGTCCCTCGTTCTGAACTTGTCAGACCACGAGCATTTGTTACACTTCCCGCGTCATGCCGCACTCACGGAATACGGTCACTCGCTCGGGACGACGCGGCGCCCACACCGCGGAGTTCGCGCGTCTCGTCGAACGCGGGTTGCGCGAGGATCTGAGGCGGCTCCGCGCAGACCTCCTGGACGAAGAAAGCCGTCTCACCGCCCTTGAAGAAATCCGTTGGCATTCCATGAAAGATTTCGAGGCCATGAGCGAACAAGGAGTCTCGACCACCGAGGCTGCGCTCTACTACACGCTCTTCCATCACTTGACCCAGGAGATCACTCTCCAAGGGCGCTTAGTGGTGACTGCCCAGCACCGCATGCGCGACAAACAAGCTGCCGTGCGAGCGGCTTCGGAAGACGTTCGAGCGGCCGAACATGGTCAGGCTCAAACGGAGGTCAGTGGCCCGCGGGCAGCGTCGCTGGCCGCGACACACGAACCGTGGAAGACCGCCGGCCCCACGCTCAAAAAAGCATCATGATCGGTCGACCGGCCGGCTCCGTCCGTGCCCGTCGGCCCACGATGGTCACCCTAATTACTCACCCGGACGCGCCGTGAGCCAACCGCAGGGCAGTCCCCACTCCACCAACCGAGTTGCGAAGTCTGGGTCCGCAGGGCCCCGCCTGTCAGTGTCGATCGCCACGCTGGGCTTTATCAGGCGGATGTTTATTGCGTTCGGGCTCATGGTGTTTATCCCACTGCTCGTGATGACCTATATCCACCTGCGTGGTCAGGACGTGTCGTTTCCCATGGTGTTGATCAGCACGGCGGTGGCTTCTACAGTCGGATTCTACATCGTCTGGGAGATGGTCAACCGCGTGTTGACTCTGGTTCAAGACGTCAAACGGTATGCCCCTGAAAGTTCTCAGCAGGATGAGGGCGGCGTGATCGAGCAGTCGTTCTCGCGGCTCATCCAGCAAATGCAGACCAACATGACGGAGCTGCAGACCAAGGCGCGGCTGCTCGAGGAAACTGAACAGCGGCTCGGAGAAGCCAACGTGTACTCGGCGCAGATCATCGCCGCGATCGCCGATTTCGTGATCGTGACGGATCCGCATCTGCGTGTCACCAAAGCCAACGCTGCGATCCAGGCGGTCTTGGGATACAAGGTGGATGACCTCAAGGATCATCCGATCGAGGCGGTCTTGCGCGGGACCGGGGGCGGGGACGTGCTGCTGGCATCGACCGAAATGGACGACCTGACAAAAGTCGGGACGTTATGGGGCAAAAGCGGCATGCTCCGGAGCCGAGAGGGAGAGGGGATTCCGGTTCAGATGAACCTCTCGCTGGTCAAAGATCGAGAGGGGAAGTTGAACGGGATCGTGATCGTGGCTCGAGACGTGCGCGAGACACTGCGATTGGTGGCGGATCTTCAGCAAGCCAAAGCCACCCTCGAGGAACGGGTGCGACAGCGCACACTCGAGATCGAGCAAGCCCTCCGCGAGCGTGAAAGGGCGAACCGAGAATTGACGCGCAAAGACGATCAGTTGATCCGGCAAGAAAAGTTGGCGTCGTTGGGACAACTGGCGGCGGGCGTCGCTCATGAGATCAATAATCCGGTAGGATTTGTCAGCAGCAATCTTCAAATGCTGCAGACCTACCTCGGCGACCTCAGCCAGTATGGCGAGCGAACTCGAACGTTGATCGAGCGCCTTCGGGACCCGGGACTGCGCGACTCGTCGGGGTCCCAGATCGAAGAGTTCGCGCGATGGAGCGCCCAGTTACAGGTGGAACAGACGATCCAAGACGCCAAGCAGTCCGTGGTGGAATCGATCGACGGACTGAATCGAGTCAAGAAAACCGTCTCGGCTCTGCGGGAGTTCTCTCATGCCGATCAAGATGAGCCGGCGTGGGCCGACCTCAACGAGGGGTTGGAGAGCACCATCAACATCGTATGGAACGAGCTGAAATACAAAGCCACCCTTCACCGAGATTACGGCGACCTCCCCAAGGTGTTGTGTTACCCTCACCAGTTGAACCAAGTCTTCATGAACCTCTTGGTGAACTCGGTGCAGGCGATTCCGGAGCGGGGAGAGATCTGGGTCAAAACCTGGGCGGATACCGATCACGTGTATATCGACGTTCGCGACACCGGAAACGGGATTCCAGAGGATCATCTCTCAAAAATTTTCGACCCGTTTTTTACGACCAAGCCGGTGGGGCAAGGCACGGGGTTAGGATTGAGTATCGTGTACGGGATTGTTGAACGCCATGGCGGAGGGGTACGCGTCAACAGTCGGATCGGAGAAGGCACCACGTTTCACCTGTCGTTTCCCATTCAACGGGCGGTCAAGGCTGCGGCGTGAGTCTTGGGGGGGCGATCGTCTCGATGACCCAGACGAGGCGTCGGCCTAACGGACGATGAGCGGGCCGAGCCGGCTGTTGATCGTCGACGACGAGCCGTTTGTGCTGACCGCCCTCACACGGTTGTTGCGTCGGGACGGTTACGACGTGGTGACGGCCGACGGGCCCAGCCGCGGGATCGAACTGCTGAAAGGGCAAGCTGTGGGTGTGATCGTCTCGGACTACCGAATGCCGGAGATGGATGGCGTCGAATTCCTGCGACGCGCCCGCGAGGTGATGCCCGACGCGATCAGAATCATCCTGAGCGGATACGCCGAGACCCACGCGATCCTCTCCGCAGTGAACAACGGCGGCATCCACAAGTACCTCACGAAACCGTGGAACGACGAACAGCTTCGACTCGAAATCAAATCCGGCTTCGAACTCTACCATCTGGCGGCCACGAATCGTGACCTTCAGGACACCTTGAGCCGACAGAATGATGAGCTGCGGATGCTCACCAAATCGCTGGAGGCGGAACAGGCTCGACAACGGGACATCTTCCGGTCCACCATCGAGATGTTGGTCGCGCTGCCGACGCTCAACAGCCCGGCGGTGGTGAGGCATTCCAATCGTGTCCAGCGGCTGTGTCGGGCGGTGGGTGAGCAACTCGGATGGAGCGCCGACAATCTAGTCCAACTCGATCTGGCGGCGCGCCTGCACGACGTGGGGAACCTGGCGGTGGACTTCAACATTTTGCTCAAGAGCGGTTCTCTGGACACCGAGGAGCAGTGCGCGGTTCAGCGACACGCCGTTGTTCCCGAACAACTGTTGTCAGGGGTGCCAGGGATGGAGGCTGCCGTCCAGATCCTGCGATCGCACCACGAGAATTTCGACGGATCGGGGTATCCCGACGGGTTGGCAGGCACCGCCATCCCGCGGCCGTCACAAATTCTTCGCTTGGTGGATACCTACGAGGCGCTGTGTTCTCAGCGTCCCTATCGGGAAGCGGTGCCCCCCGAACGGGCGATCGCCGAAATCGAGCGTGAAGCGGGGCGCGCGTTTGATCCAACGTTGATCGAACCATTCAAGGTTGCGGTCGAGAGGATGACGGGAACGGGAGAGTCATAAGCCCACCGTGCGTCGGGGACACCCGACGCGGTGAGAGGCCAAGGAGGGGCGACCGTGTTGGTATTAACCAGACGAGTGGAGGAAGGCATTGTGATCGGGGACGACGTTCGTGTGCGCGTCCTCGAAATCAAGGGACATCAAGTCAAGTTGGGAATCGAAGCGCCGCGCAGTATCGGCGTGTTCCGAGAAGAGATCTATCAGCGTATCCAGGAAGAAAACCGGCGGGCGGGAGTGGTCCCGGAGCAGCCCGGGGTCCTGTCGTCGCTGTGGCGGGAGTGGAGAAACCGTGGAGTGAGTGAAAGGAAAAAGCCGTGAACATTTCGACGACCCGTTTCGGATCCGTGGAGGTGTCCCATCAGCACCTGATCGTGTTGTCCCAGGGGTTGATCGGATGTCCGTCGTTGACCCGTTTTGTCGCAATCGAATCGGATGCGGGGGGCGTGTTTCGATGGTGGCAAGCAGTGGATGCCCCGGACACGGCGTTCGTGATACTTGATCCGTTGTCAGTCGTTCCCGACTACGACTTGCGTGGCCTCGATGTCGAGTGGGCGGACCTTGGCGTGGATGATCCTGCTCTTCGACAGGTCGTGGTTGTGGTCACGGCGCCTGGACCGACCCTGGAATCCGTCACGCTGAACCTGGCGGCTCCGATCCTCATCAACCCCACCACACGCCAGGGCCGACAGATCGTCTTGCCGGACGAGCGATACGGCGTGGCGGTTCGCTTCGATGACGCGGTGGCCCTGAGGGGATCTGTGGAGCTTGCCGCGTGACCGGGCCCGTGTATCCCGCGGGAACGGCGTTGCCCTCGTGGTGGGCTCCGGATGCCCCGACCGACGCAGGGGTGGCGTCCGTCGATCGTGCGGTAGTGCTGCTGTATGCGGAAGCGCTGTCATCGCTGCGGCGCGCGCGCCACGCTCGAGTCGGAGGCCGTCGCGACGTTCACGCCGTGGTGGCGATTCTGATGGAACTCTCGAACGCCTTGACCCAGCGGGAGGAGCGGGAGGAGGTGGTTGACCTGGTCTCGTTGTATCGGTACATGATACATCGGCTGACGTCGGCGCCTGGTGCCGCGTCCGACGAGGCCTTGGCCGAAGTGGAACGCCTCTTTGTCACGCTGATGGACGGGTGGATCCAGGTGCTGCCGGCTGGGCCGGACTCAGGATTCCCCTCCGCGCTTGAACCAGACGACCCGCGCTCGACTCCCGCGTCGTTTCCCGCACACACGTTTCCCGCCGAGGACTAACTCTCCACCGTCCGGATCGCGCCCGTTCCAACGACGTGGCGCGCGCTGAGATCGCCACGCCGCGTCGCCCCGGTTGTGCACGGCCCAGAATTCGTTGACTTTTGATGCCCGATCACTATACTACGAGGCTACGCTTATGCCGGCTACTGTGGCCATTTCCCTTAAAAAGCGGGTGACAGAGGTCCTTCAACGGGCCCTCCAACGCGCGCGGACTTCCGGCGACCTCCGAACGGATTCGCTGCCGGTGTCGGTCGAGGTGCCGAAACGCGGCGCGTGGGGCGACTTTGCGACCACGATCGCGTTGACGCTGGGCTCCGCCGAGCGACGCCCGCCTCGTCAGGTCGCGGACGTCATCAAACAACATATTGAGATCGGTGATCTCCTCGAAGCCGTCGAGGTCGCAGGGCCCGGCTACGTCAACGTGACCGTGCGGCCCGCGGTGTGGCGCAACGTGGTGCTGGAGGTGCTGGCGGCCGGAGCCTCGTACGGTCGGGGGGAACCGACCGGCCGCTCGATTCAGGTCGAATTCGTGAGCGCCAACCCCACCGGTCCTCTGCACGTGGGACATGGGCGACTGGCGGCTGCGGGGCATGGGTTGGCCAATCTGCTCGCGGCCGCGGGGCATCGCGTCGAACGCGAGTACTACATCAACGACGCCGGCCGCCAGATGCGGCTGCTCGGAGAATCGGTCTGGGCCCGCTACAGCACCCTGCTCGGTCGCTCCACGCCCCTGCCCGATGATGGTTACCAGGGGGCATACGTCGAGGAGATCGCACGGAGCATCGTGGGCGACCACGGGAACACCTATCTGGACATGCCGAGAGAAGACGCGGTCTCGGCGCTTACGACGGTGGCCTATCAACGCCTGCTCGATGAAATTCGCGCGGACCTTGAAACATTCGGGGTCACGTTCGACTCGTGGGTCAGTGAGCGCGCCCTCTTCTCCTCCGGCGCGGTCGAACAGGTCGTCGAGCGTCTCCGATCGCTCGGGTACGTGTATGAGGCGGACGGTGCTCAGTGGTTTCGGTCCTCGAGCCTCGGGGATGAGAAGGATCGGGTCATCCGTAAGCAAGACGGGGAGTGGACCTACCTCGCGTCTGATTTGGCGTACCACCTGCAGAAACTCACCGCAGGACACGACGTGGTGGTTGACCTCTGGGGAGCGGACCATCATGGATACATCGCCCGCATCAGGGCGTTGTTCCGGGCGCTGGGTTACCCGGACGAACGACTGCGTGTGGAAATCGGCCAACTGGTCAGCGTGGTTCGAAACGGCAAACCCGTGCCCATGTCCAAGCGCGCGGGCACGTTTGTGACGCTGCGCGACGTGATCGACGAAGTCGGGCGTGACGCCGCGCTCCTCACCTTCCAGATGCGGCGGTTGGATAGTCCGATGGATTTTGACCTCGAATTGGTCAAGGAACAGTCGGCTGAGAATCCGGTCTACTACATTCAGTATGCGCACGCACGCGTGGCCAGCGTCCTCCGCACCGCCGTGGAGCAGTCGCTGCCGTGGCAAACGGTCGGGGAGGCCGAGTTGGCCCCGTTGGAACTGCCAGAGGAACTCGCGTTGTTGAAGACACTGGCCGCCTATCCAGACGTGATCGAGGACGCGGCGGCATCCTTTGAACCGCATCGTCTCGTCTATTTTCTTCAAGATCTCGCCGCTCAGTTTCACGCCTACTATTACAAGCACCGGATCATCGGGGACGACCGTGCGCTGTCGCTCGCGCGCCTTGCGCTGGCCGCGTCGACGGGCGTGGTGATTCGAAACGGCCTGACGATCCTCGGGGTCTCCGCCCCGGAACGGATGTGATGACGTCGAGCCCAGTCGAGGCTGTGGCCGCGGTCGCCGAACCCACGGGCTCCGCAGAGCCGTGCGTGCACCGGGGATTCGAGGTGGTGGCGGTCGATCCCGTCACGGGCACGCGCCGCGGTCGGTTGCACACGCCGCACGGGGTGATCGAGACTCCGGCGTTTATGCCGGTGGGGACGTCCGCGGTCGTGAAGGGGGTGGATCCCGACGATCTGGTGACGGCCGGAGCGCAGATCATTCTGGCCAACGCGTACCATTTGATGCTGCGTCCCGGCCACCGGCTCATTGCCGAGCGGGGCGGCCTCCACCCATTTATGGGATGGGCTCGCCCGATCCTCACGGATAGCGGTGGGTTTCAGGTCTATAGCTTGGCCGCATTACGTCGCGTCACCGACGAAGGCGTGTCGTTCCGCTCGCATCTCGACGGCACACTCCACCATCTGACGCCCGAAGCGTCGATGGAGATCCAGGACGCGTTGGGAGCCGACATCGTGATGGCGTTCGACGAATGCGTGGCGTACCCGACCACCGACGCGGACGCCGGCCAGGCCCTGCGCCGAACCACGGGATGGGCGCGGCGGTGCGTGGCGGTGAGGCGTCGCCGGCCGTCGCTGCTCTTCGGTATCGTCCAGGGGGGCTTTTCGCTCCCGCTGCGGGATCGTGCCGTCGAGGAGATCGTTGCGTTGGGGTTCGACGGCTACGCGATCGGGGGCCTGTCGGTCGGCGAGCCGAAAGCAGACATGCTTCGGGTGATCGACCACGTCGTCCCCCAGCTGCCGACCTCTCACCCGCGCTATCTGATGGGGGTCGGAACCCCGAGCGACTTGGTCGACGGCGTGGCGAGAGGACTCGACCTGTTCGATTGTGTGATGCCGACGCGGCATGCCCGTACCGGATGGCTCTTCACCAGCGAAGGACGGGTTTCGATCAAACACTCCCGATACGCCACCGACGATGAGCCGCTCGACTCGGCGTGTGGGTGTTCGACCTGTCGACGGTTCTCGCGGGCCTACTTGCGGCATCTGTTTATCGCCAACGATCCGCTGGCCGTGCGACTCCACACCATTCACAATCTGACCTTCTATTTGGGATTGATGGCTGACATACGACAGGCCATCGCGGACAAACAATTCGGGAAATGGTTGGCGCGGACACGCACCGCGGCGTGGTATCGGGCCACGACGGTTCGACAAGAGGAGGATTCTCAGTGAGGATGTTCTGGGGACACAGGGGTTCGGTCCAACTCGCCGCCGGGCTGGTGGGGTCGCTGTCGACCGCCTCTTTGGCGGCAGCACAGGAGGCGGCGGGGCCGGGTGGTGCGCTCGGGCCGCTATCGGGATTTATTCCGTTTTTGTTGATCATCGTGCTCTTTTACGTCCTGCTGATCTTGCCCCAGCAGCGCCGGCAAAAGAAGGCCCGAGCCATGCTTGAGGCGCTGAAAAAGGACGATAAAATCGTGACCTCCGGAGGACTGTACGGCGTGGTCAAGAGTTTGTCCAAGGACACGGTCACGCTCGAAGTCGGCAAAGGCCTGAGCCTCAAGGTCCGACGCGACGCGATCGCGGAATTGCGGAGCGGGGACGACGAGGAGTCGAAGTGAAACGCGGCGTCAAAGGGCGGTTCCTGTTGATCGGGGTCACGGTGCTCCTCTCCGTGGTGTTCTTTTTGCCGTCGACTCCGTGGTTCGACTCCATGCCGGACTGGTGGAAGCGCATGTTGCCGCACCAGGGCATCACCTTGGGGCTTGACCTCCAAGGCGGCATGCACTTGGTGATGGAGGTGGATGTGGAGCGCGCGGTGGACAACGCGCTCGACCGCGCGGTGTTGGATCTGGGCGACCGTCTCAAAGAACAGCAGGTCAACGCGACGGTGACGCGCGACGGGCGCTCGCTGGTCGTGGCGATGACCGACGCAGCGGACCGCGAGAAGGTCTCCAAGATCGTGGACGAACGCTTCCCGATCCTCACATCAGGCGACCTTCGAGATCAGAATCTGGTGCTGGACTTGCGCAGCGGGGAAACCGAACGGATGCAAAAGGGCGCGATTGCTCAGGCGTTGGAGACCATCCGGAACCGGATCGATCAGTTCGGCGTCACCGAACCGCTCATTCAGCGCCAGGGTGAACGGCAGATCCTGATCCAGCTGCCGGGTGAAAAAAATCCCCAGCGGGCGCTGAACCTCATTGGGAAAACCGCACTCCTGGAGTTCAAAGTGGTCGACGACGACAGTCCCGTCGCGGCGCAGTTTCCTGAGCGGGTTCCCGCGGGACAGGAAGAGGCGTGGTTGGCGGAATGGCGGCCCAAGATTCCTCCAGACGATGAGATTCTCTTCGAGCGGGTGGTCGAAGAAGGGGGTCCGGTCAGCAAGCAACCGTATCTCGTCAAACAACGAGCGGCCATGACCGGCGAGTCGCTCCAGGACGCGTTGGTGACGATCGGCGAGTTCAACGAGGCACAGGTGTCGATCACGTTCGATGGTGCCGGTGCGAGTCAGTTCGAGCGCATCACCTCGGAGTACGTCAGGAAGCGGCTGGCCATCGTGCTGGATGATTCGGTGTATTCCGCGCCGGTGATTCAGGAGCGGATTGCCGGTGGTCGTGCGCAGATTTCCGGCTCCTTTACCATGGAGGAAGCCAACGACCTCGCGATCGTGTTACGCGCCGGGGCGCTGCCCGCGCCGGTCCACGTGATTCAGAACGTCACGGTGGGACCGTCGCTGGGGCAAGACTCGATCGATGCGGGGATTCGCGCCGCCTGGATCGGCACGCTCTTGGTCATCGTGTTCATGGCGATTTACTATCGGCTGGCCGGCGTGATTGCCGACTTTGCCCTGATCCTCAACGTGGTCCTGCTGATCGGCGCGTTGGCGGCATTGAACGCCACGCTGACCTTGCCGGGTATTGCGGGCATCATCTTGACCATCGGGATGGCGGTTGACTCCAACGTGTTGATCTTCGAGCGTATACGGGAGGAGCTGCGTCAAGGGAAACCCGTGCGCTTAGCCGTGGACGCCGGGTACGACAAAGCGTTTCTCACCATCGTCGATTCCCATGTGACGACGCTGATTACCGCGCTGGTCCTGTTCCTGTTCGGAACCGGGCCGATCAAAGGCTTCGCGGTTACGTTGACCTTGGGGGTCACGATCAACCTCTTCACCGCGCTGGTCGGGACGAAAGTCATCTTCGATCTCATGAACGCGCGGATGAAGGTCACACAGTTGAGCATCTAAGGAGCGTTATGTTCGAGCTGGTAGGCAAGACCAATATCGACTTCATCGGCATGCGAAAGTACGCCTTCGTGTTTTCCGGCGCGTTGGCGTTGTTGGGTCTCGTCACGGTCATTCAGATCGTTCGCGGGCAGGCCAACACGGGCATCGATTTCGCGGGGGGAACCGCGGTCCAGCTCCAATTCGAACGGCCGGTTCCGCTCGAAGAAGCGCGGGCCTTGCTCGAGAAAGAAGGGTTTCCCGACGCGGAGATCCAGCAGTTCACCGACGGTAACAAGCTGCTCATCCGGGTGAAAAAACAGACGACGATCCAAGAAAAAACCGCGGACCGTTTGGTGACGGTCTTTAAGCAGGGATTTGAGTCGAACCCGTTCGTCGTCGACAGCACGATCGAAATCGGCCCGACGGTGGGAGAGAAGTTGCAGCAAGATGCCATGAAGGCCATCACCATCGCGCTGATCGGGATCGTGCTGTACATCGCGTTGCGGTTCGAACTCCGCTTCGGCGTCGCCGCCGCAGTCGCTACGCTCCACGACGTGCTCGCGGTGCTGGGGATCCTGTGGCTGCTCGAGAAGGAGATCAATCTATTGATCGTGACCGCGCTGCTCACGCTCGCGGGGTATTCGTTGACCGACACCGTGGTGGTGTTCGATCGTATTCGAGAAAATCTGCGTAATCGACGTCGCGACAGCCTGGCGATCGTCATCAATAGCGGGATCAATCAAGTGCTCTCCCGAACGATCATCGTGAATTTGACCGCGCTGTTTGTGTTGGTCGCCCTCGTGTTCTTCGGTGGAGAGGTCTTGCACGATTTTTCGCTGGCTTTGCTGATGGGCGTGGTGATCGGCACCTACTCGTCGATCTTCGTGGCGAGTCCGTTGCTTCTCTTGTGGCCGGGGGCTCAAGGGAAGTTGCTCAAACGGACGGCCTGACCGGGTGGGTCTCGATCGCGGTGCGCCGACATTCCTTCGCCACACCTGGAAGGACCCCTGCGGCGCATGGACATGGCGAGCCACTGGCAGGCTCGCTGCAGGTTGCTTCGCCACTTGTGGGGTGGTTTACGGCCCATCGACATGGCGCACCACACGGTGGTGCGCTGCAAGTTTTGACAGCAACGGACGGTCTCCGCTATCATCCCGCGATATTCCTTGAGCATCTATCTCTCAGCTAAGGGGGGCGGTCCTCGGTACGGACGCGTCCGGTATCGTGTCCTCGTGGCGAGCCTGTTGGTCGCTGGGATAGGGGTCGCGTGTACGCCGCGCCCTCCCGTGTTGGCGCCGTTACCCGTGACTGCCGCGCCGGGGGCGAGGGATGTCGTAGTTCACGTTCGACCGATCGACACCCGACTCGGGAGCGACGACCGTCGGCAATACGGTGTGGATATGGGCGCGTATTTTTCGGCGTTTCTCGTCAGCGTCGAAAATCGGACTGCGCATGACCTGGCGGTTGATCTGGCGCCATCGACGCTCCGTGGACCGTCGGAGTCGGGAACCATGGTCCTGAGCGACGACGAATTGGTGAGGACGTACCGCCGGGGAGGGATGAATGAGAGCGCCGTGGAACTGATTGCCAAGGCGCCCGCGGTGGTGAAGCGGGAACTGGAGCAGATACGAGCGTCGCGGATACCGGCGACGCAGCTCACGCCCGGCGGCCGGGTCGAGGGAGTCCTGTTGTTTCGACCGCCGACGACGGACGGGTGTGCTCCGTCCGTGTTGACAATTCGGGGAATTGAGATCGTGGATCAACCGCAGGTCCTGGAGTTCGAGTTTCCCCTGGATCCGTGCGGCGGTGGAACCCCGGGGACCGGGTCGTAGCGCTCAGCGAATGGTCAGCGACGCGGCGTCCTTGCGTTGGTTTTCCAAGATGGTGTGATCGACGATCGAACCGCAGTTGACGCACTTCCAAGCGTAGAAGGTGAGAAAGTAGTCCGATAACCGCTCGCTGTACATCATCCCGCTGCATTTTGGACAGGTCATGGACAACTCCTTGTGAGGGTGAGACGACTCGATACGCACGAAACTGAACGCATTGAGGCACCTATTCAGCAAGCGCTATGCCATATGAGTTTTTCGGAAAGGCCCCCAGAAACCAGGTTCTCAGGGCGATTCGGCTGGTTCCTATGGAATTCTTGTGTCAGTAAATTGACGGATGGTGTCAAAAATTGTCGCTACTAGGTAAGGCGCGGCAGAGTGAAACAGCCGCCCGTCCACCGTCCTATCCTATTACATCGTGGCCGTGCGACGAACGGCCCAGGGAGCGGCTGTTGGAGCGGGGCGCGGACGGGATGACCGACGCGCAGCTCATTGCCATCCTGCTCCGCACCGGACGGAAACGCCAAAGCGCGGTGGATCTCGCCATGCACTTATTGGGGGAGTTCGGGGATCTGCGGGGGCTGGCGCAGGCGTCTGCGGTGGAACTCTGCCGCATCAACGGGGTGGGACCGGCCAAAGCCGCCCAACTCAAGGCCGCGCACGAACTAGGGCGCCGAGCCGCGTCGGCTCCCCTACGAGTCGGCGCCGCCATCGAGTCCAGCGCGATGGTGTTCGAACACTTCGGGCCGCTGTTGAAGGGCCTCAAGCAGGAACGGTTCATCGGACTCTACCTGGATGGTCGGCATCGTGTCGTGTCCGAGCGAACCGTGTCCGAAGGAAGTCTGACGGCGAGCCTGGTCCATCCGCGGGAAGCGTTCGCTCCCGCGGTGCGGGCGTCGGCCGCCGCCGTGATTTTTCTCCACAACCATCCCAGCGGAGACGAAACCCCGAGCCGTGAAGATAAGGAACTCACCGCCCGTCTGGTTGCGTGCGGTCGGTTGCTCGGAATTCCCATGCTGGATCACGTGGTGATCGGGGCGGAGCGCTACTTCAGTTTTGCCGACCACCGCCTCTTGGAGGCGGGGCCGTGAGCGAGCGCCGCGTCGGCGAGCGCCGACGCGGTGAGCGACGAGGGGTCGTGAACCGCCGTCTTCGACACCGACGAAGCGGGATGGATCGTCGGCGAGTGTTCCGGTCGATCTCATTTGCCGATCGCCGGACCAGCGCGCGGAGGACGGGCGACCGTCGTCTGGCTGCGCGACGCTTACACGCGGGAACCGGTCAGGCCCGTCGGTCGGCTCCGGAGGCCTCGCCCGGTCAGGTGGAACGGGAGACGGCGAGATCGTAAAACCTCGCACATCCCGTCGCGGCCGGGGGCCCAAGGCCGCCGAGGCGTCGAAACCTGCGGCCCGTGGGGCTCGGACGCGTGGGAGCACCGCGCCGCCGAACGCAGCGCTCGCGGCCGAACTGCGCGGTCTGCGGGGCGAGTTGGAACGGACCGCGGGGCAGGTCAGAGACGCGATCCAGAAAGTCGAGCGCCTCACGCTGGCCGTCGGCGACCTTCAGGACGAAGTCGCCGAATTGCACGCGTCCCTCGGCGACGCGGAAGTGGAATACGGGACGGTCGAAGGCACCGACCCTGAAGTAGGCGAAGGACATGCCTAGGCCTGCGCCGCGGCGAGCGACCCGCCGGGACGGATGGCGCCTGCGGTACCGTGGGTTCGCGACGGGGTGGGCTCCCCACCGACCGATCGGACACTCCGCGGGTTGATGGCGGGACGACGGGCGTGGGGTATCCGGGCGGCGGCCGTGCTGTCCGTGTGGGGACTCGTGGCGATCGGGGCGGCCAGCGCCGCCTCGGATGACGCGCGAATCCTGGCGGTTGAGGTTCGCGGCGCCTCCACGATCGAATCGCCCACCATCATCAGTCGGAGCGGCCTCGCCGTGGGCGGCCCCGCCGATGCCGCCGTCATCCGCGATGCGATCAAGGCGGTGTATCGGATGGGATACTTCGACGAGGTGTCGGTGGAGCAGGAGCCGGGTCCCGACGGCGTGCGCCTGGTGATCGTGGTCAGCGAACGGCCGCTGCTGACCGAGATCCGTTACGAAGGATTTTCCGAGGTCAGTGAAGACAAGCTCAAAGAGCAAGTCACGTTGAGCCCGCAGACCTTCGTGGATCTCCGAGCGGTGAGCGCCGCAGCCGCCAAGATCCAACACTACTACCAGAGCGAAGGATACGGGGAAGCGCAGGTCATTCCGGTGACCAAGGCGGTGGCGCCGGGCTCGGTCTCCGTCACGTTTTATGTCGAAGAGGGCGAACGCGCCAAGATTCGGGAGGTCACCTTTGCGGGCAATACCCACGTGGGGTTCAAGCGCCTCAGGACCGTCGTGTCCACCAGACCCTACTCCTGGCTGACGTCGTGGGTCACCAGTCGCGGCATTTTCAAACAAGAGGATCTGGATCAGGACGTCGAACGGTTGCGGGACTTCTACCTGAACGAGGGCTACGTGCAGGCCCAAATCGGGGCGCCGCGGGTCACCCCGGTGCCGGAGGGCAAGGGCCTGACCGTGACCTTTCCGGTCGAGGAGGGGGAACAGTTCACGGTCGCTCGTATCCGGATGTCCGGTCACGCCCTGTTCTCGACCCCCGAGTTGATGGGGGGATTGACGCTGCATGAAGGCGACATTTTCCGGCGCAATCTCTTGCGGCAGGACATGTCGCAGCTGACGGATCGGTACGGGGAGCGCGGGTACGCGTTCGTCGACATCCGGCCGCAGTTCGTGCCCCAGGCGGAGTCTCGAACGATCGACCTGACCTACGAGATTCGCGAGGGGCGCCCGGTGACGGTGCGCACCGTGGCCATCGAAGGCAACGAAAAGACCTACGACCGGGTCATCCGCCGTGAGCTGCGGGTGGCGGAGCAGGAACTGGTCAATACCACGGCGCTGAAGCGAAGTTTCCAGCGGATCAACAACTTGAACTTCTTCGAGAATGTCGAAATCCTCCCCAACCCCATCGGTGACGACCAAATGGACATCACCGTGCGGGTGAAGGAGAAACCTACCGGCACCTTCAGTCTGGGCGGCGGCTACAGCTCGGTGGATGGGGTGATCTTTCAGGCCAACATCGAACAGGGGAACCTCTTCGGGCGCGGGCAGTTGCTGCGAGCCCGGGTGGAAAAAAGCAGCCGCCGGACGTCCGACTACACCATTACGTTTCGCGAGCCGTATCTGTTCGACAAACCGGTCTCCGGCACCGTCGACCTGTACTCCAACGAACGGCAATACACCACTTACAAAGACGGCCGGGCGGGGGTGTCGTTCGGACTCCGACGCGCCTTCGGGGAGTACGCATCCGCGGGGGTGTCGTACACCCGGGAAATCAGCCGGGTGTACGACCTGACCACCTTCGTGCTGAGCAACCCGACGCCGCCCGATCCCGTGACCGGGATCGATCCGATCCCCGGTGATGAGGTGCGCGTGTCCGACGCGCCCCAGTCCATCCAGGCCGAAGCCGCGCTCGGAAAGGTGACGACGAGCAGCATCGGCTTGTCGGTGGCCCGCGACACGCGCGATTTCGCCTTCGATCCGCGCCAGGGCCAGCGCCATTCGCTGTCGGTCGAGTTCGCGGGCGGCCCGCTACAGGGCGACAACCAGTTCTATCGCATCGTCACCGACCACAGCGCGTTTTTCCCCGCGTTCTGGGGCACGGTCTTTTCGTTGCACCTGCGGTTCGGATACCTCGCAGGGGATCAGTATCCCTTTTCCCAACGGTTCATCGTCGGCGGGATCAACACCGTGCGGGGGTTCGACTACGGCAAGGCGGGGCGCGTGGATCCATTGACCGGGGAAATTTTCGGCGGGAACAAGGAGTTGATCTTCAACGCGGAATACGTCTTTCCCTTAATCCCGGACGCCAAGATGAAGGGCGTGGTCTTTTTCGACGCGGGGCGGTCGTTTGACGATCAAGGACGATTCAGGCTCAATCCGGTCACCGGCGAACAGGTGCCGCTGGAGGGGCCCGACCGTGTGCCGATGCTCACGGGTGAGCCGTTGCGGATCATCGATCTGCGCTACAGCGTCGGGTTCGGCATCCGGATGTTGCTCCCCATCGGGCCGATTCGGCTCGAATGGGGGTATAATCTCGACGCCCAACCGGGTGAGAAGTCCGGGGCGTTTCCGGAGTTTACGATCGGGACGGTGTTTTAACGAGGAGGCGAATGGTGATGGCGGGACAACGAATCCGCGCGAATGGCGCGCGAGGACTGGTGATCGGGTTGGCGGTGTTGAGCCTGGTGGTTCCGGCGTGGGCGCAGTCCGCCGAGGGACTCAAGGTGGCGTACATCGACACGCAGAAGATCTTCGACCAGTCCAAGATGGGGAAGAAGACCAAGGGACAGCTGGAGGAATTCGTCAAGAGCCGGCAAAAAATCATTGATCTGGAGGAGTCGGAAATCAAGGAACTGGAAGAGAACTTGGTGAAACAGGAAAGCGTGTTGAGCCCCGAGGCCAAACGGGCCAAGCAGGAGGACCTGCAGCGGAAACTGATCGGGTATCAAAAACGAGCCACGGATCTCAACCGCGAGATTCAGGAGAAGAAGGCCGAGGTGCTCAACGATTTTCACCTGCACCTGCAGACGGTGGTCAAGAAGGTGGCGGAACGGGACGGCTACGCCATGGTGTTCGATAAGGGGGCGGGAGGCCCGGCGGACCTGGCGGCGGTGCTGTATGCAAAGGAGTCCCTGGGGATCACCGACAAGGTGCTGGCCGAGTTGGATAAAGACGCGAAGTAACCGGAGCCCGTGACGCGAGGACGCAACGTCCCGCGTCGGGAAGACCACATGTCGACGCCGCCGAAGACGACTCAGCTCTCCGCGCTCGCGGCCCACGTGGGCGGCGTACTCACGGGCCAGGATTGTCCGATTACCGGCGTGGCCGGCATCCGGGAGGCCGGGCCCGGCCAGGTCACATTCCTCTCCAACCCGCGCTACGCGCAGACCCTGTCACACACGCGAGCGTCAGCGGTGGTGATTGCCCCCGACCATCCGAGCGCGGGACTCGCGCGGATCGAAGTGGCTGATCCCTACTACGCGTTCAGTCGAATCATCCGCTGGTTCCACGACCGGCCGTATCGGAGTGGAGGCGTCAGCCCCCATGCCGTCATCGCGTCGGACGCGGTGATCGGAGCGGACCCCACGATCGAGCCCTTCGTCAGCGTGGGACGCCGGACCCGTCTGGGGGACCGCGTCACGCTGCTGGCCGGTGCCGCGATCGGCGACGACGTGACCATCGGGGACGACACCGTGGTGCATCCCAACGTGACGATCCGTGACGGCGGGACGATCGGATCGCGCGTCATTCTGCACAGCGGAGTGGTGATCGGCAGCGACGGGTTCGGGTTTGCCACTCGATCGGGCCGTCACGAGAAGATCTTGCAGGTCGGCACCGTCGTGATTGAAGACGACGTGGAACTCGGCGCCAACGTGTGTGTGGATCGCGCGGCGCTCGGCACGACGCTGGTCAAGCGCGGGACCAAGGTCGACAACCTGGTGCATATTGCGCACAATGTGGTCATCGGAGAAGATTGCTTGCTCGTCGCCCAGGTCGGGATTTCGGGCAGTACCGAGCTGGGGCGAAACGTGGTGCTCGCCGGGCAAGTGGGGGTGACCGGCCACCTCAAGATCGGCGACGGCGTGATGGTCGGCGCACAGGGCGGAGTGATTGCTGACGTCGATGCGGGCCAAATCGTCTCGGGCACGTATGCGATGCCGCATACGACCTGGCTTCGCGTCCAAGCCACGCTGCCCACGTTACCGGAGATGCGGCGAACCATCAAACGACTCGAAGCGCGCGTGGACCAATTAGAACAGCGTTTAAGTGGTTCAATTGGTTCAAAACGTCCAACGCGTTCAACACCCCAAAAACCGTCACGTCGAACGCCGTGAACCGCTTGAACTATTTGAACTGTTTGAACTCCTTGAACCACTTGAACGATTTGAACTCTTGAGGATACCCATGTTGGATGCTGATGCGATTTTGAAGTGCCTGCCTCATCGTTATCCCATGTTGCTGGTGGACCGGGTCCTGTCGGTCGAGGAAGGGAAGGTCGTGGCGATCAAGAACGTCACGGTCAACGAGCCGTTTTTTCAAGGCCACTTTCCCGGCAAGCCGATCATGCCGGGGGTCCTCGTGCTCGAAGCCTTGGCCCAGGTCGGCGGGATTCTGGCGTTCCAAACCACCAAAGACGCGGACAACCAGTTGGTGATCTTCCTGGCCATCGATCACGCCAAGTTCCGGAAACCCGTGGTCCCGGGAGACCAACTGCGGATGGAGGTGCAGGTGCTGCAGCGGCGCGATCCCTATTGGCGCTTGCGTGGCGAAGCGTACGTGGACGACGTGTTGGTGTGCGAAATGGAATTCAAGGCGATGGTTGCCCCGAGGGAGGCGTCGTGAGCCGCCACCCGACCGCCCTCGTTCACCCCGGGGCGCGGCTTGCCGCCGATGTCACCGTTGGCCCGTACTCCGTCATCGGAGAACACGTGACGATCGGTGTGGGCACTCAGGTGGGCGCCCACTGCGTGATCGAGGGGTGGACGGACATCGGCGAGGGGTGCGTGTTTTCGCACTTCGTCTCGGCAGGAACCCCGCCTCAAGACTTGAAGTTCGCGGGCGAGAAAAGCCGGCTGGTCATCGGCGCCCGTAATACGTTTCGCGAATTCGTCACGCTCAACCGCGCGACGCACCACGGCGGGGGCGTCACTCGTATCGGGGACGACAACTTCTTGATGGCGTACGTGCACGTCGCGCACGACTGCACGCTCGGCAATCACGTCATCATGGCCAACGCCGCCACCCTGGCGGGCCACATCGAGATCGGGGACCACGCCGTCCTCGGGGGCTTGACCGGTGTGCATCAGTTCGTTCGGATCGGCGCGTATGCCATGATTGGCGGGTGCTCGGCGGTGGCCCAGGACGTGCCGCCGTTCGTGTCCGCGGTCGGCAACCGGGCCAAGCTCTACGGGTTGAACCTGGTGGGCCTGAAGCGCCAGGGGTTTTCGGAGGAGCGGATCGGTGCCCTGAAGAAGGCCTACCGGTTGCTGTTCGGCGCCCATCTGGCGCTGAAAGAGGCCCTCAAGCAGGTGCGCCACGAGCTGTCCGGAAATCCGGACGTCGAAACACTGGTGGCGTTTATCGAAACGTCGGAACGGGGTATCTCCCGGTGAGCGAACCGGCCTTGCGAAAGCTGGGTCTGATCGCCGGCAACGGCCGGTTTCCGGTGCTGTTTGCGGATGCGGCCAAGCTGGCGGGATTCGCCGTCACCGCGGTGGCGCATCGCGGCGAAACGCCGGAGGTGTTGGATGAACACGTCGACAACGTGCGATGGATCAAAGTCGGGCAACTCGGTCACCTGATCGACCACTTCAAATCCGCCGGGGTAGAAACGGTGGTGATGGCGGGCGGCATCAAGAAGACGCGCATGTTCACCGAGTATCGCCCGGATTGGCGGGCCGTGAAGGTGCTCGCGCGTATCCGCCGCCTCAACGACGATGTGTTGTTGCGGGCGGTGGCGGACGAACTGGAGTCGGAAGGCATCACGGTGAGCGACGCGACCCGGTATCTCCCCAGTCTGATCGCGGAAGCGGGCGTGTTGACCACCGAGCCCTCCCGCGAGCAGTGGGAGGACGTGCGTTTCGGTGTAGAGATGGTGCGGGCGGTGGGTGGCCTGGAGATCGGCCAATGTGTGGTGGTCAAGAACCGGACCGTGTTGGCGGTGGAAGCGATTGAGGGCACCGACGAGGCGATCAATCGCGGCGGCCGCCTGGCCAACGGCGGGGCGGTGGTGGTCAAGATGGCCAAACCGCATCAAGACCTGCGGTTCGATATCCCCGCGGTGGGCCCGACCACGATCGCGTCGATGCAGGCCGTGGGCGCTGCGGTCCTGGCCGTGGAAGCGGGGAAGACCTTGATGCTCGACAAGGCCGACCTGTTGGAGGCCGCTCGCAAGGCGTCGATTTCGGTCGTCGGCATCACGGGAGGTGAATCTCATGCCTGAGGCCATTGCCGTTGGCGTGATCGGGGTCGGATACCTCGGCCGCCATCATGCTCGGCTGTACGCCGAGTTGCCGGGAGCCCGGCTCGTCGGCGTCGCGGACATGGACGCGGCTCGGGCCGGCGAGGTGGCGGCGGCGACCGGCTCGCGCGCGTTCACCGACTACCGCGAATTGCTGCCCCACGTCCAGGCGGTGAGCGTGGTGGTGCCGACGAGTGCCCACCACGACGTGACCGCGGCCTGTTTGGCCGCCGGGCTGGACGTCCTGCTGGAAAAGCCCATGACCGTCACGCTGGACGAGGCCGACCGCCTCATCGCGCTCGCCGACTCCGCGCAACGGATCATTCAGATCGGGCACCTGGAGCGATTCAACGGTGCCGTCCGCGCGCTCGTGACGCGATTGGCCGCGCCGCGCTTCATCGAGTCGCACCGACTGGGGCCGTTCGTGGGGCGGGGCACCGATGTCCACGTGATCCTAGATCTCATGATCCACGATCTGGACATCATCTTGAGCCTGGTGCGCTCGCCGATCACCGAGATCCGGGCGGTGGGCGTGCCCGTGCTGACTCCAAATATCGACATCGCCAATACGCGGCTGGAGTTTGCGGATGGGTGCGTGGCGAACGTCACCGCGAGCCGGGTGTCCAAAGACCCGATGCGCAAGCTCCGGATCTTCCAACCCGACGCCTACTTTTCGCTCGATTACCAAAAACAGGAAGTGGTGATGGCCCGTCGCGTGGCTGTTCCCCCCGCGCCGGGTTTGCCTCCGTTCGAGGTGCAGACGCTGGAGATCGAGAAAGAGGAACCGCTCAAGGCACAGCTGGCGGCGTTCCTGGAATGTGTGGCGACGCGCCAGGCACCGCTGGTCTCCGGCCGGGAAGGCCGCGAGGCGTTGCGGGTGGCGCTGGACGTGCTGGCGTGTATCGAGCGTCAGCGGGGAGAACCGACCAGTTGGTAGCGGACCGGTCGCGGCAACGGCCCACTCGAGAGGCCTCGTCCGGGATGAGCGGTCGGCGATGAATACGTCGCTGTTCATCATTGCCGGGGAAGCTTCGGGTGACGCGCTGGGCGGCAAACTCGCCGCGGCGCTGCTGGCGCGCGAACCCGCGCTCGTGCTGGAAGGTCTGGGCGGCGCGGCGATGGAGAAGGCCGGCGTTCGGCTGCACCACGATATCCGCCACCTCGGGGTCTTCGGGGTGGTGGAGGTGCTGTCGCAGTGGCGCGCGATCTGGCGCGCCTACCACGACGTGTGCAGGCGGTTGCGCGAGGCGCCGCCGGCCGCGGTGGTGCTGATCGACTATCCGGATTTCAATCTTCGGATTGCCCGAGCCGCCAAACGCTTGGGCATCCCGGTCATCTACTACGTCAGTCCCCAGATCTGGGCGTGGCGGGCCGGCCGGATCGCCCAGATCAAGGCGTGTGTGGATCTCATGCTGGTCTTGTTTCACTTCGAAGAGGCGCTCTACCAGCGAGCCGGCGTGCCGTGCCGCTGGGTCGGCCATCCATTACTCGATGACTCGATCCCGGAGTCCGACCAGGCGTCGTTCGGACGCCGCCACCGGTTGGAGTCGGGACAGACCGTGCTCGGATTGTTGCCGGGTAGTCGCGCGCAGGAAGTCCATCAACTGTTGCCCCCCATGCTCGAAGCGGCGCGGTCGCTCCATGCCTCCGGGGTGGTCGATCGGGTCTTGATCGCCGCCGCGCCGTCGGTGGATGCGGCGGTCGTCGAGGCCTCGAACGCGCGAGCGGGCGACCTCCCGCACGTCGTGACGGTGGTGCACGGGGAAGCGGCCGCCGTGCTGCGAGCGTCGCGCGCTGCGATCGTGGCCTCGGGCACCGCCACGTTGCAGGCCGCGGTGGTCGGCACGCCCTTGGTGATGGTCTATCGGGTCTCTCCGCTGACCTTCTGGGTCGCCGAACGCCTCGTCAGGACGCCGCATCTGGCGTTGGTCAACGTGGTGGCGGAGCGACGGGTCGTGCCGGAGTTGATGCAAGGGGAGGTCACCGCGGAACGGCTGGTCACCGAAGTGACCCCGTTGTTGACGGACGACCGCGCAACAGAGCTCGCGCGACGGGATCTTGCCGAGGTGCGCGCCGCGCTGGGCAAGGCCGGCGCGTCGGGGCGCGCGGCCGACGCGGTGTTGGAATTGCTCGCCGCGGGGCACGCCGCATGAGTGCACCGCCGATCGCGCCGCGGCCCGTCTACACGCGCGTGCTGCGGCTCATCGTTCCCCATTGGAAACGTCTGGCGGTGGCGGCCGTCTGCGCCGCGGCCGTCTCCGGGTTGACCGCGGCCAACCTGTGGCTGCTGCAGGAGGTGCTCGACCGCATCTTCATCGAGCAGCGCCGCGAATGGCTGTTGCCGCTCGCGCTCGCGATCCCGGCGGTGGCATTCGTCAAACGCCTGGGCCAATTGGCGCACGTGTACCTCATGGGCTACACCGGCAATCGCGTCATCACCGACATCCGCGACGCGTTGTACCGCCATATCCTTAAACTGTCGCTGGGATTCCACACCGCGCGCGCGACCGGCACGTTGATGTCGAACGTGACCAACGACGTGGGGCAGATGCAGCGTGCGGTGAACGTGGTCAAAGATCTGGTGCAACAGCCGTTGACGCTGGCGGCGATGACCGGATTCATTCTGTACCAGAACTGGCGGATGGCGCTCATCGCGATCGCCGTCTTGCCCCTGGGCTACTATCCCCTGCTCCGGTTGGGCCGTCGCCTCAAGCGTCTGGCGCACTCCGGGCAGGAACGTATCGCCGAGTTGTCGGCTATGCTCCAGGAAACGTTCTCCGGGATCGCGGTCGTCAAGGGATTCGGCCGGGAAGAGTTCGAAGCCGAGCGGATGCGCCACATCAACCGCCGGTATTTCGAGAACATGATGAAGGTCACGGTGGTGTCGGAATTCTCGCCCGCCCTGATGGAGGTGTTGGGCGCGGCGGGCGCGGCCGGTGTCGTGGCCTACGGCGGCTACGCGGTGATCTCGGGCCAGATGACCACCGGCGCGTTTTTTTCGTTTCTCGCGGCGTGTTGGTTGATGTACGCGCCGGTGCGCGCGCTGTCAACGGCCAACAACACGTTGCTCATGGCCTCCGCGTCCGCGGAGCGTGTGTTCGCCATCCTGGACGTGGAGACCGAGGAACGCCGCGACCGGGGGACCCACGACCTCGACGCGGTGCGGGAACGCATCGAGTTTCGCGGCGTGGGATTCACCTACGACGGCGCCGAACGCCCGGCGCTCACCGAGATCTCATTCGCCGCGCGGGCCGGCGAGGTGGTGGCGATCGTGGGAGCGAGCGGCAGCGGGAAAACCACGCTCATGAACCTGCTGCCGCGGTTCGTCGAGCCCACGCAGGGCCTGATCACGATCGACGGGGTGGATCTGCGGGACATCCGGCTCGCGTCCCTGCGCAGCCGGATCGGGATCGTCAGCCAGGACGTACTCCTGTTCGACGACACGGTTCGGAACAATATCGCGTACGGTCTGGTTGAGGTGTCGGACGCCGAGGTGGTCCGGGCGGCGGACGCGGCGTTCGCGCACCCCTTCGTCCAGCGTCTTCCCCAGGGATACCACACGGTGATCGGCGAACGCGGCGTGACGCTGTCGGGCGGCGAGCGCCAACGATTGGCCATCGCGAGGGCGATCCTCAGAGACCCGCCGATCCTGATCTTCGATGAAGCCACCTCGGCCCTGGACGCCGAGTCCGAGGCCGTGGTCCAGCAGGCGCTGGCCAACTTGATAGTCCGTCGCACCACGTTCGTCATCGCGCATCGTCTCTCGACCGTTCAGCGCGCCAGCCGGATCATCGTGTTGGACCGCGGCCGGATCGTGGAAGACGGCACCCACGAGAGTCTGCTCGCCAAACAGGGCGCCTACGCGCGTCTCTACCGTATGCAGTTCGAGGACCAGGCCGGTTATGTCACTCCGTGAGATCGCCCGGCGCCGGCTGGCGCCGCCCCTGGTCGCGGCGTTCATTCGCGCGCTGGGACGCACGCTGCGGATCGACACCGTCCACGGGGAGGCGGTGGCGGAGCGCTGGCGCGAAGGCCAAGCCAGCATCGTCGCATTTTGGCACGGCCGACAACTCATGTTGCCGCTCGCGACGTACGGCGGCCGCGGCCTGGACATCTTGATCAGCCGCCATCGCGACGGCGAGTTGATCAGCCGCGCGATGCGATCGTTCGGGTTCTCGTCGGTTCGCGGATCAACCACCCGGGGCGGGTCGTCGGCTTTGAAGGGACTAATCGAACGGGGGCGCGCGGGCCGCGATCTCGCGGTCACACCCGACGGGCCCAAAGGCCCCAGGCAGGTGGCCCAACCCGGGGTGATTCTGTTGGCCAAGATGACGGGCCTGCCGATTGTTCCATTGACTTTCGGGGCGTCAAAAAAAAAAATCTTCCGACCTGGGATGGATTCCTTATCCCGGCACCGTTCGCGCGCGGCGTCTTTCTGTTCGGCGAGCCGCTCTGGGTCCCGCCCGACGCGGACGCCGCCGCGTGTGAGGTGCACCGCGCGGCCCTGGAGCGTGCCTTGAATGAATTGACGGATCGGGCCGACCGCTGGTGGGCCTGATCCGCCCGCTGTACACCGCGGCGCTCACCGTGGGTCTGACCGTGACCGCGCCGGTGTACGCAATGCGGGCGGTCAAGCGCGGGACGGGGATGGCGCTGGCCGAGCGCCTGGGGGACGTGCCTGCTGCGGCCGCGGCGCTCCGCGACCGCCGGCCGGTGTGGGTCCACGCCGTGTCGGTGGGCGAAGTGACGGCCGCGGCGCCGTTATTGCGCGCGATCAAGTCGCGCTACCCCGGACTCAGCTTGCTGGTCACCACGGTCACCGCCACCGGGCGCCAGACCGTGATCGAGCGCGTGCCGCAGGCCGACGCCACCGCGTATTTCCCGCTGGATCTTCCGTTCGCCGTCAACCGCGCCTTGAATGCGACGATGCCGAGCCTGTTTCTCTCCGTAGAAACCGAGTTGTGGCCCAACGTGCTCTTTGCGTTGGCGCGCCGCGGCGTCCCCGCGTTTCTGGTCAACGCCAGGCTGACCGAACGCTCGGCGCGACGGTATGGATGGGGACGGCGGCTGTTCGCCCCCGTGCTCGGCGGCCTGACCGGGGTCGCGGCGCAAACCGCGGCCGACGCGCGGCGGTTTGCGTCGATCGGCGCGGACCCGAACCGGATCGTGATCACCGGCAATCTCAAATTCGACCAGGGGGTGGACGGCGCCGACGCCGCGATCCGTCGCGCAGATCTCGGCCTGGCGCCGGGGGAACGGTTGTGGGTCGCGGGGAGCACCCATCCCGGCGAAGAATCGCAGCTCGTGGACGTGTACCGCCGCGTGCGGATGCGGGAACCGAACCTCGTGTTGCTGCTCGCCCCCCGGCACCTGGACCGGATCGACAAGGTGGAGGCCATGATCCGGGAAGCCGGCTGCGAACCGATCCGTCGGTCCGCAAGCGCGGCGGGGAAAGAGCGGGCGGGCAAGGGGCCGCCGGTGATCCTGCTCGACACGCTCGGAGAGTTGGCGTCGTTGTACGCCGAAGCCGTGGTGGCGTTCGTGGGCGGGACGCTGGTTCCGGTCGGCGGGCACAACTTGTTGGAGCCGGCGGCCCGCGGCAAACCCGTGCTGTTCGGACCGCACACTCACAAGTGCGAAGAGATTGCGCAGGCCCTGCAGGAGGCCGGAGGCGGAGTCCGCGTGGAGTCGGCCGACGCGCTGGTCGAGCACCTCACCCACCTGTTGATGGACGACCAATTGCGGGCGCGGATGGGGCAGTGTGGACTCGAGATGGTGGCGCGCAACCGGGGGGCGGTTGAGCGCACGCTCTCGGTGTTGGATCCCTGGCTGTCGGAGCTGGCAGCCCGTCCATGAGCGGCCATCTGCGGCGTTGCCGCTGCGCTTCCGGTCCTCGCGTACGACTCAGTACGCTCCGGTCCGGTTCTCGCGGCGCCTTGCGAATGGCGCGCTCCTGAACGGGCTCCGCTATCGCGGGTAGATCAAATATGCGCCATGCGCTTACGCCACTGTCGTGGCTTTACGGCGGCGCCGTGCAGGCCAGGCTGGGGTGGTATGGGATTGGCGCCGGACGAGTCCACGCGCTCGGGCGGCCCGTGATCTCGGTGGGCAATCTGACGATGGGTGGGACCGGGAAGACGCCGCTTGTGATCGCGATCGGCGAGGCGTTGCTCGCGCGCGGCGTTGGTGTCACGGTGCTCAGTCGCGGATACGGAGGAAAGAGTGAACGCGGCGGCGCCTTGGCGTCAGACGGCAGGGACGGTGCGAGGCCGAACTGGGAAGAGGTGGGCGATGAACCCGCGCTCATCGCTCGCCGGTTACCGGGTGCGGCGGTTATCGTGGGCGCGAATCGCGCGGCGGCCTGGCGGCGATTCGGGGCGGGGCTGGCGCGAGGAGTCGTCATTCTCGACGACGGGTTCCAGCACCTCGCGATCGCGCGGGACGAAAACGTGGTGTTGTGGGACGCGACCGAGCCGATCGATGAGGCGGCTCTGGCGCCGGTGGGGCGCCTGCGGGAGCCGTTGTCGGGGTTGGCCCGGGCCACCGCGGTGGTGATCACACGCGTTGAACAGGCCGACCCGGGCGCGGTGACCGCGGTGGAACGCCGGGTCCGTGAACAGCGCGCAGATCTTCCGGTCTTTCACGCGCGATTCGAGCCGCAATGTCTGATCGACGTGGCCACCGGCCGCGAACAGACCCTCGGTGCGTTGAACCACGCCCGTGTGCTGGCCGTAGCGGGCGTGGGGCGGTTCGAGTCGTTCACCCGTCTGGTCGAGGAGGTTGGCGCGCAGGTGGCGGAGGCCGTCAGATTTCCAGATCATCATCCCTACCGTCACGCCGATGTGGAGCGTCTGGCAGTCCGGGCTCAAGCCCTCGGGGTGGACATGATCCTGACCACGGAAAAAGACGCGGTGAAGTTGGAGGGGTTCGCCATGCCGGACCAGCGGCTGTGGGCGGTGCGGATCAGGGTCCGCATCGAGCCGCAGGACCGGTGGGACGCGATGCTCGATCGGTTGGCGGCGCGGGCCGTCGGCCCGGCGTGACCGTCGCGCCTCCGCAAGGGGTGCTGGTGCGGGCGCCGAATTGGATCGGCGATGCGGTGATGGCGACCCCGACATTGACGGCGCTGCGGGCGGGATGGCCTCACACGCGCATCGCGGTGCTGGGGCGGGCCGGGATCACGGAGGTGTTGGCCGGACATCCCGCGATCGACGAGGTGGTGATCGACGATCACCGCGGACGTCATCAAGGACTGGCCGGCCGGTGGCGCCTCGCGTCCGAGATCCGCGGCCGGGGGTTCGACGCCGCGCTTCTGTTGCCCAATTCCTTCGACGCCGCGGTCGTGGTCGCGCTTGCCCGCGTGCCGACGCGTGTGGGGTATCGCACCGACGGCCGCGGTCCGTTGTTGACCCACGCGCTTCCTCCGTCCCCGTCACCGTTGCCGCATATGACGCGGTACTATCTCGGGCTGCTGGCCGCGTGGGGGCTGGCCGGTGATCATCGGGCGGTGTCGCTCGCGGTGACCGCCGCCGAGCGCGACACGGCGCGGCTGCGGTTGGACGAGTGGGGCGCGCAGCCGTCGGATCGAATCGTGGCCCTCAATCCCGGCGCCGCCTACGGGTCGGCCAAGCGGTGGCCCGCGGAGCGATTTGCCGCGGTGGCGCAGCGCGTCGTGCGCGACGGCGGGTTCGCAGTGGTGCTCGGTGCCGCGACGGAACGCGCGTTGGGCGACGCGATCGCGGCCGGGCTCGGCCGGCGCGTGGTGAACGCGGCCGGGTTGACCACGATCCGCGACGCCATGGCGATCCTGACCTGGTGTCACCGCCTGGTGACCAATGATTCTGGTCCCATGCACGTGGCCGCCGCGCTGGGGGTCCCCGTGACCGCGATCTTCGGCCCCACCGACCCGCGGGCCACGAGCCCGATCGGCCAGCGGGTGAGCCTGCTCCAACATCCGGTCGACTGCGCGCCGTGCCGGTACCGCGACTGCCCCATCGATCATCGGTGTATGACCGCGGTCACGGTGGACGAGGTGTACAGGACAGTCGCCGACCTTGCATCAACAAATCCCCCCATCCCCCCTTTGTCAAAGGGGGGTAAGCGGGGATTTTCTGGTGAACGGTGATCGATCGGATCGACATCGTCTTTCTCGACCGCGACGGGACGCTCAACCAGGATGAAGGGTACCTGGCCGACCCGCAACAGCTGGTGGTGTTCCCGGGTGCGGCCGATGCCGTGGCCGCTCTCAACGCGGCGGGTGTGAAGGTGGCCCTGATCACGAACCAATCCGGTGTGGGGCGCGGGGTGATTGCGCCCGACGCGCTCGACCGCATTCACGCCCGGTTACGCGCGCTGCTGGCTGAACGCGGCGCGCGGCTCGACGGGATCTATGCCTGCCTGCATCGGCCCGAAGACGGCTGCGCCTGTCGTAAGCCCGCGACCGCACTGGCGCTCCGGGCCGCCCATGATCTTGGGGTGGACGCCGCGCGCTCGGTGATGATCGGGGATAAGGCCGCGGACATCGAGATGGGACGGCGTCTCGGAGGCCGGTCGATTTTGGTGCGGACGGGGTACGGCGCGCAGACCGAGTCGGATCTGGATGATGGCTTGCGGCCTGATTATATTGCGCGGGATCTCTGTGACGCTGTACAATGGCTCGGTTTTTCAGCCCGCGCCCGTCCATGAGGCGCCATCTGCGGCGTTGCCGCTGCGCATCCGGTGCTCACGTACGACCCAGTACGCTGCGCTCCGGTGCTCGCGGCGCCTGGCATCTGCCGCCTCCTGAACGGGCGCGACAGGCATATTCCTTGGAAGGGCGACTTGGTGGTCGGTAACGAGGAATTGGAACTCGGGCCGGCGCCGCGCGTCGCGTTGGTGAAGCTGGGGGCGTTGGGGGACATGGTGTATACGTTCCCTTTGGTCTCGGCGGTCAAGGCGCATCGTCCGGGGGCCAGGGTCACGTGGATCGTCGAAGCGCGACTGGCGGAGGTGCCGCGACTGCATCCGGGCGTGGACGAGGTCGTCACTGTGGATACGCGGTTGTGGCGGGCCGCGTTGCGCAGGGGGCGGTGGGGTGCCGCGTGGTCGGGGGTTCTCGGATATTTGCGCGCGGTGGCGGGGCGGTTCGATGTGGCGATCGACGCGCAGGGGCTGCTGAAGAGCGGGGTGGCGGCGAGGCTGACGCGCGCGCCGATCCGCGTCGGGTTCGCGTCGAGCGACTGCCGTGAACGGGCCAACGCGTATTGCATGACGCACCATGCGGCGCCGGTCGGGCCGGTGCATGCACTGGCGAAGAATCGGGGGTTATTGGCCGCGCTCGGGATCCCGTCCGGTGACCCGCGGTTTGAGATCCGCATCCCGGAGTCGGATCAGGCGTGGGCCCGCGCGTGGACCGACGCGCACGCGGGAGGCAGCGCCGCGGAGTGGACGACCCTCCATCCCGGCGCGGGGCATCCCGGCAAGCGCTGGCCGTTGGACCGCTGGCTGGCTGTGGCGGTGCGCCTGGCGGGAGCAGGCCGGCGCGTGGCGATCGTGGCAGGCCCTGAAGACCGGGTCGCGGTGAGCGACGCCGTCAAAGCGATGGCCCGCCCCGTGGCGACCGCGATGCCGCCCACGGTCGGGTCGCTCGCGGCGTTGCTGCGGCGTGCCGAGGTGGTGATCGCGGGTGACACCGGGCCGCTGCATCTTGCCGCGGCGCTGGGTGTGCGGACCATCGCGGTGTATGGTCCGTCCGACCCCGTGACCGCGTCGCCGATGGGAGCGGGTCACACCGTCATTAAACATGCGTGCGCGTGCGGATGGGTGCCGGGGCCGACATTCAATCGTCGGTGTGCCGCGGGTTTTGCGTGTATGCAGGCGATCCAGATCGACGAAGTGGTGCAAGCGGCGGGGGTCTGGTGACCCGTGAGCAAACCCGGAGGACGTAATGGCGATCGACCGAGAGCTGCTGGACATCCTGGCGTGCCCGAAGTGCAAGGGAGAGATTCGCCTGACGGCGAAAGGCGACGGCTTGGTCTGCGACGCCTGCCGTCTGCAGTATCCGATTAAAGATGATATTCCGGTGATGCTGATCGACGAAGCCATCCGACTGTGAGAGCCTGTCGATGAGCGGTCGTCTGCGGCGTTGCCACTGCGCGCCCGATCCTCACGTACGGACCAGTACGCTCCGGGTCGGGTGCTCGCGGCGCCTGGCGACCCACCTTCAGGGATGGGAATGGCGGAAGTCCCCGAAGGGGGCATCCGGCCACTCCTCAACAGGCTCAACCGGTCTAGGGCGAAGGACGGCTGAACTGATTCGGCGATGCCCAAGTTATCTGTAACCATTGTTGCGCAGGACGAGGAGACGGACATCGGCGACTGTGTGGCCAGCGTTGCGTGGGCGGACGAGATCGTGGTGGTGGACGGCGGGAGCCGCGATCGCACGGTGGAGATCGCGGAACGCGCCGGCGCGCGGGTGATTCGGCAGCCCTGGATGGGTTACGCCGCGCAAAAGAACTTTGCGCTGGATCGCGCGACTCACGACTGGGTCTTCAGTCTGGACGCGGATGAGCGGGTGACGCCCGAGTTGCACGCGGAGATCGCCGCGGTGCTGGATCGCGGGGCGGAGTGCGACGGGTACCAGGTGCCCCGGCGCAGTTACTTTCTGGGACAGTGGATGCGTCACGGCGGATGGTATCCGGACTACAATCTCCGGCTGTTCCGTCGGGGGAAAGGCCGCTTCCGCACTCGCGAGGTGCACGAAGGCGTCGACGTGGATGGCCGGGTCGGCCGTCTGCACGAGCCGATCGACCACTATACGTACCGGACCCTGTCGGAGTATGTGCAGCGCATGGATCAGTATTCGACGTTGGCGGCCAATGAGTTGCGCCGCGAGGGCGTGTCCGCGGGCCCCATGGACCTCGTGCTGCGACCAGCGGTGACGTTCGTGCGGATGTACGTGTTCCAACGGGGATTCCTGGACGGGTTTCGCGGCCTGGTGCTTGCCGGATGTTACGCCTCCTATACGTGGTTCAAGTACGCCAAGGCCTGGGAAGCGGCTCGGGCGTCGAAGATCGCCGCATGATCACGCGGGTTCGACAGTTCGTCAGCCACCACCGGATCGCCACCAGCGCTGCGTTCGCCGGGTTGTTCCTGGCGCTCGCGCATCCCACCCTGCGGTCGATCCTGGTCGGCCTGCCGGTGGTGGTGCTGGGCGAGGTGGTCCGCACGTGGTCGTCGGGCTACATCCACAAGGACCACCGCCTCGCCATAGACGGCCCATATTCCCTGACCCGCAATCCCCTGTATCTGGGCAACTTCATGTTGGGGTTCGGGTTCTCGCTCATGGCCAATCGGTGGTCGGTGCTGCTGGCGTTCATCGTGGTGTTCGGCCTGATCTACGACGCCACGATCGAGCAGGAAGAACGCAAACTGCTGCAGCGTTTCGGCGACGCGTTTGTGGGATATTGCCGCGAGGTGCCGAGGTTTTTCCCACGGATCACCGGGTGGCGCAGCGCGCCGTTTCGGTGGACCCTGGTGCGACAACACCGGGAATTCCAGACCTGGGCCGCGGTGGTCGGCGTGCTCGCCGTGGTGATCTTGAAGATGTGGTGGGAGGACCTCACCTGATCCTCGACCCATCAGCGATCCGGCGCGTCCTGGTCATCAAACTCAGGCATATCGGGGACGTGTTGCTCACCGTGCCCACGATCCGTGCGGTCCGTGAGCGCCTGCCCCGTGCGCAGATCACCGTGCTGGTGACTCCGGGCACCGAGGCGATGCTGAGTGGGCATCCCTACGTGGACGAGGTCCTCACGCTCCCGCGCGTCGATGATCTGTCGATCGGGCGGCGCATGGCCCGGGAGTGGGCGTTTCTCCGCGAGATCCGTGTGAAGCAGTTCGATGTCACGATCGACTTAACGAGCGGCGACCGAGCCGCGATGCTGGCGTGGTGGTCCGGGGCGCGCGTGCGGTTGGCCTTCGACACCGGCGCTGGGATGTGGGGCAAGCGTTGGTTGTGGACGCACCGCGTGCCGGGTCCCGCGTACGATCGGCATACCGTGCTCCAGAATCTCCAATTGGTCGAAGCCGTCGGCATCACGACCACGGATCGCCGCGTGGACCTGCATTGGGCGCCGGAGGACGATGCCGCGGTCGATCGCTGGTGGCGCGAGTGGGGGATCGCGCCGGGTGAACCCGTGGTCCAGGTGCACCCCACCTCGCGGTGGCTCTTCAAGTGCTGGACCGACGAAGGCACCGCCGCGGTGGTGGATGCGCTGGCCGCCCGTGGGTTGCGCGTGGTCGTGACGTCGGGACCGGCCCGGTACGAAATCGATAAAGCCGAACACGTGCTGGCGCGCTGCCGCCAACGCCCGCTCGCGCTCCTGGGTCACACCACGCTCAAACAGCTGGCGGCACTGTCCGCGCGCTGCACGCTCTTCTTCGGGATCGATTCCGCGCCCATGCACATGGCCGCGGCCGTGGGCACGCCGGTGGTGGCGATCATGTGGAGCGGCTCCGTAATGCACTGGCGGCCGTGGGGGGAGGGGCACACGGTGATCGAAGCCCCGACTCCGGAAAGCGCAACGGGGGCTGATCGTAAGACCCAGATCAGTGCGGCCTTGGGGGCGGTGTCACCCCGACAGGCGCTGCGTGCGATCGAAGCCGTGTTGGATCGCGTAGCGGTCAACGACCGATGAGCGATCAGCCGGAAATCGTGGTGATGAGCCAGATCCCGCGGTCGAGTTTTGAGCGGGTCCGGTCAACCGAACTGGTGAACAATCCAAGTTATCGATATGCCCTTGAATTGTTGCGGTCACCAGACGGTGCCGGTGTTCGTATGGTCGATGTGGGGTGCGGCGCGTGCCAGATGGCCCGTCTCGCCCGCGACCGGGGCTGGGAGGTCACGGCCGTGGATGCGGTGCCGAGCAATCTGGATCACGCGAGGGCGTTCGGGTTCGAGGCCGTTCAAGCGGATTTCAACGCGCCGCTGCCGCTCCCGGATGACGCGTTCGACCATGCCATGATGGTCGAGGTGATCGAACACATCGTCAACGCCGAACACCTGGTCGGAGAACTGGCGCGCATCGTGAAACGCGGCGGACGCGTGGTGATGACCACGCCGAACAACGCCTATTACAAACGCCGAATCCGCTCGTTGCAGGGGAAGCCGCCCGACGACGAGGGGTATCATGTTCGGTTCTTTGTGAAACAGCGCCTGGTGGCGATGTTCGAGCAACGCGGGTTTCAGTTGGAACAGACGAGATCCTTTGGTTTCTTGCCGTGGGTCGACGTCGTGCGGTTGCAACGGTTACGTGGCGTGGGGCGGAAGCGGTTCGTGATTCCCCAGTCGCTGGAGTCGATGTTTGCCGACCGCTTCGTGTGGTTGTGGCGGCGCGAGCGTGAGGGATGAAGGGATCAGTCTAAATGGATGACCACGAACGGACGCTTCAAAGCCAACTAGCCACTCGGCTGCTGGATGCCGGAACCGCTGAGCGCGATGCCGCGTACCGCGAGGTGTACGAAGCGTTCCACACCTACCTTCGCTCCGACAGCGGGCGGCGATCGTTTTTGTATCGGAAACAAGCATTGGGGCAGATGAGCGGTTCGCGGCGCGCCAAAGAATGGCTCCGGCGCGTTGCGCCGTCGTGGTGCCGGGCGACGTCCGAGCTGGAGTTGGTCGGCTCGGGTCACCACGACGTGTTGGAACTCGGATGCGGCGAAGGATGGCGGGCGCTGGCCCTGGCCCAGAACAATCGCCGCGTGGTGGGCGTCGATATCTCGGACCAGTGTATCGAATTGTGCCGGCGCAATCAGAAAGAACACGGGGTCACCAACGTCGAGTTTCATCGCCAGAGCGGCGTGCGCCTCGCGTTTCCCGATCACACCTTCGACCGCGCGGTCAGTACGGAGTTTCTCGAACACCTGCATCCCGACGATGTGCCGGCCCATTTGGCCGAGGTGCTGCGCGTCCTCAAACCCGGCGGGCGGTACGTGGCCGTGACCCCCAACCAACATCGCCATCATGACGAGGACGACGGCACGCTGCATCTCCGGCTCTACAGTTTCGTGGATCTCGCCGACTTGTTCGAATCCGCGGGGTTCTCCCGCATCCTCAGTCCGTTCCTCAAGACGAATGGTCTGGTGGATGTGCGCCACAAGGTTCGTCTTGAACGGTTGTTTCATCAGATCGGTCTACGCCACGGATGGGGGGGGGACGGGCTTGAGCAGCGTCGTGCTGTGCGGAGTCAAGGGGGCCTATTGAGTCTGATCGGACTCGACGCATGGGGCCAGTGGGACAGGCACGATGTCTCACGAGGATGCTCTCCGTTGGGGCAGAATGGTAAAAATGGATGAGAATAAGACGATCGTTGTGGGATTGACAGCAAGCAGCCAGATGGAAACCGTCACGGCCTGCTGTCTTTGCGGCTCCAAACACCTTGTCCCACTTACCGAAATGGGACAGTGGCGGATCGTCGAATGTCGGCAATGCGAACTGGCCATGCTCGAGTCTCGACCGTCGGAGACGCAACTTGCGGCCCTCTACCAGGAGGCATACTTCTCCGCTCACTCCATTGGTTACGCAAAGGGAGAAGAGGATACCGAGAAAGGTGTGCGTGGACAACGCAAGCGGGTGGGATGGGTGAGCGCGTTTGCTCCCGCGGGCGCCAGCCTCCTGGATGTCGGGTGTGCCTCGGGATATTTTCTCGCAGCCGCCCGGCGGGGTGGTTTCGGCGCCGAAGGCGTAGAGGTATCTGAATGGGCCGCAAATGAATCCAGGCAGCGATTCGGGTTGCGCGTAACTACCGGACAGATCGGGGACGTGCCCGGTCCGCATCCCCGCTTTGACGTCGTCACGATGTGGCACAGCTTGGAACACACGCGGGATCCCGTCGCCACCTTGACCACGGTTCATAGGTTGCTCCGGGACGGAGGGATTCTGGGGATCGAGTTGCCGAACTACCGGAGCATCGACGCGCGGGGATACGGCCTCTCGTGGTCAGGTTGGTCTATGCCGTACCATTTCTGGCATTTCTCACCGGCATCTCTTTCGGCGTTGGTGCGCCGTTGTGGATTCGACGTACGTATGATCAAGACATTACCTTCTCTGTACATTAAGGAAAAAGTAAGGCAGATCCCGGTCGTGGGACTGTTCCGAAATCTGATCGCGAGATGGTATGTCGGGCGCGACTTAGTCCTCGTGGCTGCGAAACGGCCAGAGGCAGAGATGAAGGCGTAAGCCGGTGCCCGATACAAGGACTCTGCGAGTGGTATTCCTGGTCGAAGGGAAGACCACGCCGAGCAGCCGGTTGCGCGTTACCGCGCACCTTCCCGCCATTCGTCACGCGGGTTTTGTCGTAGAGACGGTGGACATTCCTCGTTCCCCGATCGCACGTATCAAGCGATTTCTGGGTTTAGGGCGATTCGATGTCGTGGTGGTGCAGAAGAAGGTACTTCGTAACTGGGAAGTGGCCCTCCTGGCGCGCCGTGCCCCTCGCTTGGTATACGATTTCGATGATGCCGTGATGGTCGGCCCATACGGTGAGCGTCCCGATCCGCGACGGTCCGCGCGGTTTGTCGAGATGGTAGCCCGCTGCGACGCGGTGATCGCGGGCAATGAGGAACTGGCGCGGTACGCGGTCGGCCACCCCAACGTGCGGGTCATCCCGACCGGGCTCGACCCGGCGGCGTATCACGTGAAGTCGCCCACCACCGCCGACGGTCGCGCGACGGGCGTCGTGATCGGTTGGATCGGCACGCGGGGCAACCTGCGGTATCTGGACGAGTTGGCGCCGGTCTTCCGATCTCTGGCCGCCCGCGGGCTCCAGATCACGCTTCGAGTGGTCTCGGACGCGACTCCCGGGCCGTCGGCCATTCCGATCGAGTATGTGCCGTGGCGCCTGGACCGCGAGGCGGAGGACCTGGCTGCGTTCGACATCGGGGTGATGCCGCTGGACGATACGGCATGGAGCCGCGGCAAGTGCGGGTTCAAGTTGCTTCAGTACATGGCGGCGGGCCTGCCGGCAGTCGCCTCGCCGGTGGGGATGAACCGGTCCATCATCCGGCACGGGGAAAACGGATACTTGGCGAAAACGCCGGACGAGTGGGGCACGGCATTGAGTCGGCTGATCGAGGGCCCGTCACTTCGCGCATGGCTCGGCCAGGCCGCGCGCCGGACCGTGGAGACCGAGTACTCGCTCGCGCGATGTTCCGACGCGTTCGTGGCCGTGCTGCGCGACGCGTGCGACGCGCAGCCGACAGGGATGCCGTCGGCCGCGGGCTCCAAACACGCGGTCAACGGGTGATGCCTTCCGGCGAACAGCGGTTGACCATCCTCCACACCGAGTCGTCCAATGGGTGGGGCGGGCAAGAGATTCGTATCCTGGCCGAGGCCGAGGGCATGCGTCGGCGCGGGCACCGCGTCATCATCGCGGGAACGCCATCGAGCCGCATTCTGGAACAGGCCGCGGCCGGAGGGGTGGAGACCGTCCAGATCGACATGGACGGATGGCGGATGTACGGGGCGGTGAGACGACTGAGCGCGGCCATTCGGCGCGAAGGCGTGGACATTGTCAACACCCACAGCTCGCGAGACAGTTGGCTCGCGTCCACCGCGGCCAGGCTCTCCAGTCGAAAACCGATCGTGATTCGGACCCGCCACCTCTCGACGCCCTTCGACCGCTCCATGGTGACCAGGTTCCTGTACAACACGTTGCCCGACGCGGTGATCACCACGGGGGAATCGATTCGCACCACCATGATCCAGCGCCACGGGTTCGACGCCCGCAAGATCGTCTCGATTCCTACCGGCGTGGATACGACGGTGTTTTCCCGAAGAACGGTCGACGCCACCCTCCGCGCGGCGTATGGCATTCCACTCCACGCGCCGCTGGTCGGGATCGTCGCGGTGCTGCGGAGCTGGAAAGGGCATGAGGACTTTCTCGATGCGGCCTCGCTGGTGGTGCGGAAGATTCCAGACGCCCGCTTCGTGATCGTGGGCGACGGCCCGCGCGCGTCGAATATCCGGGAGTACATCGACCGGCTGGGCCTGGCCGCGGCCGTGATCATGACCGGCCACCGAACCGATGTCGCGGCGGTGCTGGCATCGCTCGACGTGTTCGTGCTGAGTTCGTACGGGCACGAAGGGGTGCCGCAAGCCATCTTGCAAGCCATGGCCATGGAAGTCCCGGTGGTCGCCACGAACGTGGGCTCGGTGTCCGAGGTGGTGCGCGACCACGACACCGGCTTGCTGGCCCCGCCGCGGGACTCCGAGACGATCGCAGCCCACATCATCGCCGTGTTGCAGCGCGACGAGCTTCGTCGCGCGCTCGCGTCGGCAGGGCGGCGCCTGATTGAAGAGCGCTACCGCCTGGACGCCATGCTGGATCGGGTGGAGGCGTTGTACGACGATCTGAGGCAACGACGGCCGGATGTGACGCGCACCGTTATGCGGGAGGCCAGCGGCTGGTGAGCGAAGAATCCATCCGCCCCCGGGTCATCTACTCGTGTTTTACCAAGATCGGGGCCTCGGGCCTTGGTCTGGACGCGCTCGAATTGCTCAAGGGAATCCACCAGCGAGGCGCGCTGGTCAAAGGCGTGTTTTACGGAAGCCGTCAGCACGAGGTTCCGCAGGACCGGCTCCGTCTGATCCGGTTTCATCCGTATCACATTTTTTCGAATGTCTCCTCCCGGTACTACTATCCGCTCAAACGCATCCACCTGGATCGCGTGACGTCGTCTGTGATCCGCCGGGAGGGCTGCGACGTGTTCCACGGGTGGTCCACCGAGAGCATTCGCTCGATCGAGGCGGCTCACGAGGTGGGAGCGGTGGCGTTCGTGGAGCGGGCCTCGCTGCACCCCAAAGTCTCGATGGACCTGTTGGAAGAGGAAAACGATCGCTTCGGCATCCAGCGGCGGCCGGCGCGACTGGACGGTTTCCTGGCCGGCATTGACGCGGTCTCGAGATCGCTGACGATCGGGCTGGAGGAGTTCTCGCGCGCGGATCACATCATTGTCCAGTCTCCCTTTGCGGTGGAAACATTCGTCCAACAGGGGGTGCCGCGCGAAAAAATCGTCGTGATCCCGCGAGCCGTGGACATCAACCGGTTCACGCCCCCGTCCGTTCGGGAGCCGGATCACACGTTCCGGGCGCTCTTCGCCGGCCAGCTCTGCCTCCGGAAGGGACTCCCGTACCTGTTACGGGCGTGGACCGCGCTCCGCCTGCGAGACGCCGAACTCGTCTTGCTCGGGCCGTTGCACGACGACGTCAAAGAGGTGATGGCCAAAGTCGCAGACGATCCGTCCATCACACACGTGCCGTGGAGCGACGACACCGCGTCGTATTACCGGCGCGCGTCGGTGCTGGTCTTGCCGTCGTTGGTCGAGGGCAGCGCCAAGGTGACCTATGAAGCCATGGCCTGCGGCGTGCCGGTGATCGTGACGCCCAATGCCGGCTCATTCGCGCGGGACCGGCAGGAAGGATTCGTGGTCCCGATTCGCGACGACGGAGCCATCAAAGAGGCGCTCTTGACGTTGTACCAGAACCGCGACCTCGGTCATGAGTACGGACGGACCGCCAGGAAGACGATTGAAAAATATTCGTGGGACTATCACCGGGATCTGATGTGGGACACGTACCAACGCGCCTACGCAGCAGCTCGCTAACGGGGTCCGGCGTGGATCAGCAGTCGCCGGTGGGAACCGTGACGATACCCAGTCCTTGGACTAGAGCGTGGAGTGCGCCGATCTGGGATCGGATCGCCCTATGGAGCCTGGCGGGCCTGATCGCGGTGATGCCCTATGCGCATACCGGCACGTTGCGGTCCACGTTGTTCGCAATCGCGATCCTGGGTTGGGTGGGGCGGTCGTCCACCGAGCCGGGCTGGCGGTGGGTCAAGACCCCGGTCGATATCCCTCTCCTCCTGTTCGTGTTGTGGTCGGTGGTGGCACTGGTGACGGCACTGGACGTGTCGTATAGCGCGAGGGAGATCAAGAACGAATTGGTCGCGAACGGGGTGATGTTCGTGTTGGCAGTGAGCGCCGTCCGCCGCGAGGGCGCACTCGACGTGCTGGCGTGGGCGATGAGCCTCGCCGGCCTGGTGATGGGCGCTAAAGCATTGTTCGAGTACGACTGGCAGTGGGCCGTCGTGATCGCACGTGGCGCGCGCACATCCTCGTTTACCTCGGATCCGATCTTTCTGAGTTCGTACCTCGTGCTGGCCATTCCAGTGGCATTCTATTTGGCGCTCGCAACACGGAAAGTAGCGGCCAAGTGGTGTGCCTGGGCGATCTGGGGCATCCAGATGTTCGCCCTGGTGTCTACAGTGACCCGAGCAGCCTGGTTGGCGGTTGCGTTGCAATTTCTCGTGTACGGTGTCCTCAAGAGCCGGCGGGTGTTGGTGGTCTGGGCCGTGGTCGTTGTTGCGAGCGTGGGGGGCGTCATAGGCCAGCCCGCACTTCGACAAGCGGTTGTGGCACATGGGTGGTTCAGCGACTTTGGCCGGGTCGCATATTGGGAAAACTTGCTGCCCCGTTTGGCGGAGAGTCCGGTCAGTGGGTTCGGCTACGGGCAGCAAACGCCGGACCGAGCCGCACCAGGAGTTCGTAGCGCCACGCCCGCAATCGATTCAACACATGCCTTCAATAGCTTTATTCAGACAGCCATGGAACTCGGTCTGATCGGTCTCGGATTGTTCTGTTGGGTCCTCTGGGTGATTGCGCGGATGTTGTGGCGGGGCCTCCGCAGCGCCCCTTCAGGTTCAGCCGATTCCGCTTGGCTGGTGTGTATGTTGATGGTGTTGGTCGGATTTATCCTCCGCAACCAGGTCGATCATCTGTTGCGGGATTCTCCCGGACACCTCTTCTGGATTCTCATGGGACTCGGCGTTGGGCGCGCGATGTCAATCACCGAGCGCGTTGACACGGTCCGGTGAGGATCGCCCTTATCCGCAAGACATATACGCCATTTGGCGGCGCTGAACGCCATGTGGCGCAGTTTATCGAGGCCCTGCGCTCTCGCGGCGATGACGTGCACATCTACGCGACTCGCTGGCAGGACGCCCCGAAGTCATCCGAGAACGTTTGGGTGCATCACGTGCCGGTAGTCCGGTTTACGCGCTGGACCGAGGCATGGTCATTTGCGGTGCGGGCATCGCGGATGGCCGCCGATGGCGGGCACGATATCGTCCACAGCTTTGACCGGGTCCAATCGTGTGACGTGTACCGCGCTGGTGACGGGGTGCACCGCGAGTGGCTGCAACGCCGACGCGACGCGAAGCCGTCGTGGAAGCGGGTCCTCCCATCGTTCAACCCGTTGCACCGGGTGTACCTCACATTGGAGCGGCGTCTGTTCGAAGGTGGCTGTCGCGCGGCTATCGCCAACTCGCAACGCGGAAAATCGGAGATCTTGAAGCACTACCGGGCCGATCCCGAACGAATCCGGGTGATCTACAACGGAGTGGATCTGGACCGATTCCGGCCACCCGACGCAGAGGTCCGAGGCAAGGCGCGCGAGCGCGCGGGACTCACCGAGAACGACCACGCAGTGCTGTTCGTGGGGTCGGGGTTTGCCCGCAAGGGCCTTGAGACCGCGGTGCGCGCGATGGCCCATCTCTCCCCGCGGTCGTCTGGCCGCACAGTGTTGCTCGTCGTTGGACGGGGAGACGCGACGCCATACACACGCCTTGCCGTGTCGCTGGGCCTCGGTGACTGCGTGCGCATCGTGGGACCGACCACAGATGTGATGCCCTGGTATCACGCCGCGGATCTGTTGCTGTTACCGACCCTGTACGATCCGTTCGCCAACGTGTGTTTGGAAGCTCTGGCATGCGGACTACCGGTCGTCACTACTACAGCCAATGGCGCGGCCGAAGTCCTGACTCAAGACACTGGCGTGGTGGTCGACGATGCGCAAGACAGCGAATCCGTTGCGCGTGGCGTCGAGACGGTCCTCAGGTGGGGACGGACCCATAGTGAAATGTGTCGTGGGGTAGCCGGGCGATTCCCCCAGGAGCGATACGTGCGGGAGACTTTAGAGCTTTACGATGAACTGCGGGGCACGGTTAGGCGGTAGCCAACGCGGTTCACGAAAAACAGTTCCTCACCGCGTCTCCCACATTACTGCCTCGACTTCGGTTTCAGTCTGTTCGGGTAGCGCCCCGTTTTCGGCAACCCAGTGTCGTGTCTTTGCTTGCTTGATGAATTCGACGACGAATGCGGCGAGCGCTCCGGCCAACAAGCCCACTAAGGCGTAGAGCGCGACAGTCACCTTGCGGCCAACTCCCACAGGGTCTGGTAGTCGGGCAGGTGAAGTCAGGATCGCTGTGGTGCGGACATCGGCAAGCTTGGCCTCGATATCTGAAATGGTCTGTTGTTGAAGCTGCTGTTCTCGTTTGTTATCCACACGCAACTTCACGAGTTTGCTGCCACTCTCGCTGATCGAGGTAGCCTGGGCCTCTTGATCCCGGCGGACGTCGGCCATCTGCTTGAGCAGTTTCTCTCGGTCATTGTCCAAGGAGATGTAGAGCCGTTCTTCGAGCGTTCTGAGACGCGCGCGGCTGTCCACGATCTGGCTGTCGAACATCAACAGCGTCATCGCACGCGCCCCGTCTGTCGCCTCAGGCGCGGCGCGGGTACGGTGGTCGGTGGCTGCCGCAATGTCGGCCCGAAGGTCAGCTACCTGCTGGGTGAGAAGTTTCTTGGTCTCCTCGAATCGCTTGGCCTCGGTCTCGATCAACTTGGCTTGGTCCTTGAGGGCTTCTAAGCGCAACTGGCCGCGCTCGATCTCGCCTTGGAGAAGTTTCTCCTGCACGGAAAGGACTCGCCGGTCGGAAAGTTCTTCGAGTTTGAGTTCGGCGCGTGTGAGATCAGACTCGGTTTGCTGGATGATTTGGTCGGCGGTGCGCTGGTGGTCACGAACTAAACGCAGGGCCACGGCCTCCTGCAGAGAGCGATGGAGGGGTTCATCGTTTTTGGGTCCTCGGCTTTCAAGAACAACTACTTCGCTGCCTTTCGGGATCTTGGCGGTGATTCTGACGCCCGGGCCCTCCGGATGTTCAGTCCGGTAGGTTTGGAGCACATCGGGGATATAGGCGTGGCTGAATTTGGCAAGGATCGTTTCCGACGAATCGATAATTTTGTCTCCGCCAATCCGCCCTATCTCGATCACGGTCTGGACCAGGTACGTTCTGGTGACAAGGAGAGCATGGACCGTTCCCACGACCACGCAGGCGGCCACGATAACGGCGATGAGCCGCTTGCGGCGGACCAATACCAGCACGTAGTCCGCGGGCGTGGGTTCGGGATCGGTGCGTGACGGGGAGTCGTCTCGAAATGATAGAGGAGCGCGGTGGGAATCGCCGTGCGCCATCAGGAACCCTCCCATGGTGGCGAAACGTGTGACAAGAACGGGACGAAAGTATGCCACGTTTCGACAAAAACTTCCATCCCATGAAGAAATGTAAAGAAACGGCAAGACCCTGTCTTGCCTGTCTTGTCGTCGTTCTGCTACAATCGACCGTTTTCCACCGCAGCCGGTGGATACTCCGTTCCGAGCGGAAGAAAACGTTTCGCGGCGTGTGGCTGATCTGAGGTCTGTTGAGCATGACACCAGTCACAGAGGACATCCCTACCCAGACTGCTGGCGAGCGGCAGGTCGAACTCTTCGACTATCTCGAAGTAGTTTGGTCGTACCGGTGGCTCATAGGGCTTGGCACTGCCGTGCTGGTCGGCCTCGCCTCGGTATACAGCCTGACCATCGACAAGAGCTATCAAGGATCTCTGCTCCTGAAAGTCGGGACGGTGTTCTCCGCCAACAACGAGGGGGCCAAGCTGGGCCTGATTGAAGACCCCAAAACGATGTCGCAGGTCTTGGTCGGCGACGCCATGCTGGACGATCTGCGCCGCCATCTGGGGCTCGACCGGATGACTATTACGTCGCTGCGTGGCGCGCTTCAAGTTAAGGTGATCAAGAATGACCTCGACGTGGCGGCGACCACCCTGCTCGAACTCTCACTGACACTGACGGATCCGCAACAAGTCGTAAAAGGCCTGGAGTTTCTGGCGGACAAGTTGATCGCGGAACACTCGCGGCAGTATCTGGCGGGCTTGACGATCATCGAGCGCGAGCAGGAAAGTCTCAAGGAAAAAATAGAGGTAGCGGAGCTGCAGCAGGAGACGTTGAAGCGGCAGATCACAGCCCTCCGCGCACAAGTGGCGTCCGAGTCACGGTATCGTGAAACGATAGAGCGGAATATCACCCGCTTGGAAACCGAGATGAGTCAGGCCCGGACGCGTCTGGCCGAGGCCAAGCCCGACGCGTCGGAAGCCCTGTGGGAACAGACGCTGTTTCAGAGCCGGCAAATCCATCTGGATGAATTGTATCGGGAGCGTAACGAGAGCGAAATTCGCGGCCGCGAGGCCAACACCGATATTTACAACATAGAAAATGGGCTGACGATCATGGCCGGACAGCGGGCGGACTATGAAAATCGTATCGTGGAACTGGCCGCCTACCGCACCCGCTCGGAGAACACCAAGGTCCGGAGCGCACCGGTGTTGCCCACGGTTCCGGTAGGGCCGCGGCGGCTGCTGGTTGTCGTCCTAGCTGCGCTGGTGGGATTGTTCGGGTTCACCCTCCTCGCATTTTTCACGGAGTATATGCGTAGTGCCAGGAGGCGCCGGCTCTACGGGGAGCACCTGTTTCCAGGTTAAGGAGTCATTGTGCCAACGCTCGATGAGATCAACAAAAAGACTGCAACTGTCGGTGTGATCGGGTTGGGCTATGTCGGCCTGCCGCTCGCCGTGGAGTTTGCGAAAGCCGGATTTTCCGTGGTTGGCATCGACGTGGATCCTGCCAAGCCCAAGGCGCTGGTTAGCGGCCGGTCCTATATCCAGGACGTGTCGGATCGGGACGTGCGATCCTGTGTGAAGGCGGGACGATTGACCGCCACCACGGACTTCTCCGTGCTCAGGAAGGTGGACGCGGTCAGCATCTGTGTGCCGACCCCGCTGCGGAAAACCAAGGACCCGGACATTTCTTTTATCGCGGCCGCGACCGAGCAGGTCGCCAAGTACCTGCCCGAGGGCCAGCTCGTGGTCTTGGAGAGCACCACGTATCCCGGCACCACCAACGAAGTGGTCCTTTCCGAATTGGAGAAAGAGGGACGCCAGGTTGGCAAGGACTTTTTCCTGGCGTTTTCGCCGGAGCGCGTGGACCCGGGCAATCCGACCTTCAACACGCGTAACACCCCCAAGATCATCGGCGGCGTCACGCCGGAGTGCACCAGGCTCGCGGTCGCGCTCTACCGGCACGCGGTGGACACCGTGATCCCGGTCAGCTCCACCCAGGCGGCCGAGATGGTGAAGCTGCTGGAGAACACCTTCCGGGCGATCAACATCGGTCTGGCCAATGAAGTGGCGATCATGTGCCGGACGCTCGGCATCGACGTCTGGGAAGTGATCGAGGCGGCGAGCACCAAGCCGTTCGGTTTCATGCCGTTCTACCCCGGACCGGGGTTGGGCGGGCACTGCATTCCGATCGACCCGTTGTACCTGTCCTGGAAGCTCAAAGCCTTCAACTACAATGCGCGCTTCATCGAACTGGCGAGCGAGATCAACACCAAGATGCCCGAGTATGTGGTGGAACTCATCGCGGACGCGTTGAACCGGGTCAAAAAAAGCATCAACGGCTCCAAGGTCTTGATCGCCGGCGTGGCGTACAAGCGCGACGTGAACGACGTGCGGGAATCCCCGGCGCTCGACATCATCCGGCTCCTGGAAGCCAAAGGCGCGAAAGTGTCCTACACCGACCCGTACGTCCCGACCATCGATATGGGCGGGGAGCGGAGCCTCAAGTCGGTCAAAGCCGAGCGGTTCGGAGCGTACGACATCGTGGTGATCGTCACGGACCATCGAGCGTTCGACTACAAGGCCATGGTGGATCAGGCGAAATTGGTGCTCGACACTCGCAACGCGACGAAGGAAGTGAAAGAAGGTCGCTCTAAAATCTTGAAATTGTAGGAGCCTGTCCATGGCCGGCCATCTGCGGCGTTGCCGCTGCGCATCCGGTGCTCACGTACGCACCTAGTACGCTGCGCTCCGGTGCTCACGGCGCCTTGCATCTGGCCGCTCCTGAACAGGCTGAAGAGTGACGAGTAGTTCATTCGGAAAATCGGGATCATGACGTATTTGATTACAGGAGGGGCGGGGTTTATTGGGTCTCATCTCGTCGAAGCCCTGCTCAAGAAAGGCGAGCAAGTACGAGTGCTCGACAACTTCGCCACCGGCCGGAAAACGAATCTGGCTGCGGTGCGCGCGGCAGTGGGACTGGCTGACGATGACCCCCGGCTCGAGGTCATGGAAGGCGACATCCGAGACCCCAAGACCTGCGCGGATGCCGTGGCGGGTGCGGACTATGTGCTGCACCAGGCCGCGTTGCCGTCGGTCCCTCGATCCGTCACTGACCCCGTGGGCACCACCGCGGTCAACATCACGGGCACGCTCAACATGTTGTGGGCGGCGAAAGAGGCGAAGGTCAAACGGTTTGTCTTCGCCTCGTCGTCTTCGGTGTACGGCGACACGCCGGTGCTCCCTAAGGTCGAATCCCTGCCCACGAACCCCCTGTCTCCCTACGCCGTGAGCAAGCTGGCCGGCGAGCAGTTCTGCAAGGTGTTCTATCGCGCGTACGGTTTGCCCACCGTGGCGCTGCGTTACTTCAACATCTACGGCCCGCGACAAGATCCCAACTCCGAGTACGCCGCCGTGATCCCTCGGTTCGTCTCGGCGCTCAAGGCCGGCAAGACGGTCACGATCTACGGCGACGGGAAACAGTCGCGCGACTTCACGTTCATCGAGGACTGCGTGCGCGCCAACCTGCTGGCGTGCCGGAGCAAACACGCGGTGGGCGAGGCCATGAATATCGCGTATGGCGACCGCACCACCCTCAACGCGCTCTACACCGAGATCGCCCGGTTGGTGAAAGTCTCTGCGAAACCACAATATGTGGATCCACGCCCAGGCGACGTGAAGCACTCGCTGGCCGACCTCACGCGAGCCGATGCATTGTTGGGTTATAAACCCAAAGTGAACATCAAGACTGGCCTGAAGCGGGTCGTGGCGGCCGGGATTCAGTAGAGGCGGGGATCGACCCGCGATGATCGTCAAGGAAACGCCGCTCTCCGGGCTCTTGGTCATCGAGCCCAAAGTGTTTCGCGACAGCCGCGGGTTGTTTTGGGAGACGTATCACGCGAGGCGGTACGCGGAAGCGGGGATCACCGGCCCGTTCGTGCAAGACAATGCCTCGCACTCGGTCAAGGACACGCTGCGGGGACTGCACTATCAGTTAAAACGGCCGCAGGGCAAGCTGGTGTGGGTAGTGCGGGGCGAGGTGTTCGATGTGGCGGTGGATATCCGCCAGTGCTCGCCCACGTTCGGCAAATGGTACGGCGTCCATCTGTCGGGCGAAGAACCCAAACAGCTCTATATCCCCCCCGGTATTGCCCATGGGTTTTACGTGGTGAGTGAATCCGCGGATTTCATGTACAAATGCACCAACTTTTACGCGCCGGAGGACGAGCGGGGAGTTCTGTGGAGCGACGCCGAGATCGGGATCCAATGGCCGATCGGGCAACCGCTGCTGTCGGCCAAGGACGCGCAGTTTCCGACCTTACGAACCGCGCCTCGCGAGGACCTCCCGGGATAGCGAGGCGCCCGGAGTGTCTTGAGCGTACGTAAGACCATCGAACAGAAAAGGTCGGGTTGTGGCAAATGAGCCTGCTAAACAAACAATAGATCAAGGCGCATGTTGATCGATGAAAAGGCCTAGGTCGTTTTCTCTCCGAGGGCGATACGTCGGTTCCGGTTTTCCCTGTCTCGTTATCGCTGAAGTTGCCCAAGGGCACGATGGGAGTTTGGGCACGGCGCATGCGTATATCGATGCAGTGGTCAAGGCAGGAGCGGATGCAATAAAATTTCAGACACATATAGCCGATGCTGAGTCCACTCTGCATGAGAAGTTCAGGATCAAGGTGTTCCCCCAGGACGCTACGCGTTACGACTACTGGAAACGCATGGAATTTACATCAGAGCAGTGGGCGGGTTTGGCCGGTCATGCGCAGGAGAAGGGCCTTCTTTTTCTCTCGACCCCGTTCTCGATAGAAGCCGTTGAGCTGTTGGAGCGGCTCGATGTGCCGGCATGGAAGATCGGATCCGGCGATATTGGCAACTTACCAATGATAGAGAGGGTGGCGCAGACCAAGAAACCCGTACTGCTGTCGAGTGGCATGTCGCCTTGGACGGAACTTGATGCGGCGGTCGCCTGCGTAGGTGCTGCGAATGCGCCGGTGGCGGTATTCCAATGTACAACCTCGTATCCTTGTCCTCCCGAGCAGATTGGTATCAATGTCCTGGAAGAGTTGCGGGAACGATATGGGTGCCCGGTTGGCCTTTCAGACCACTCAGGAACGGTGTTTGCGTCTATGGCGGCGGTTGCTTCCGGCGCTGATCTAATCGAGGTCCACACCGTTTTTTCCAGAGACTGTTTTGGTCCGGATGTGAGTTCTTCCGTGACAACAACAGAACTCTCGCAGGTTGTAGAGGGCGCCCGCTTTATTCAGCGCGCGATGGCTCACCCTGTCCGGAAGGATGAGGCCGCTGCAGATCGCAGGGAAACGCACACGCTTTTTGGCCGGAGCTTGGTGGCAGCTCGAAATCTCCCGGCAGGATATCGTCTCAGCAAAGAAGACATTGCGATTAAAAAACCCGGAGGCGGAATACCGCCGAAGCGGTTCAGTGAAATTATCGGGCATGTCATCTTGAGGGATTATACAACCAACGAGTTTTTTGAGGAGAGAGATATTGAATAACCAAGGCTCTCGGAAGATCTGCGTCGTGTTGGTCGATCGGGCCAACTATGGTCGTATGTATCCCGTGATGAGGATGATCGATGCTGCGCCAGAACTGGAGTTGCTGAACGTCTGTGCCGGCACGATGCTGCTCGAGCGTTTTGGTCAAGCCGAGAAAGTTGTGTTCTCCGATGGTTTCAGAATTGATGGTCGCGTCTATGTTGAGGTTGAGGGCTCTGTTCCCACGACAATGGCGAAGAGCATCGGAATGGGAATCATCGAGTTTTCGACGGAATTTCAGCGTCTGCAGCCAGACATCGTTTTGTTAATCGGCGACCGATATGAGACGCTGGCCGCGGCCATTGCGGCCGCCTATATGAATATCCCGCTGGCGCACATTCAGGGCGGCGAAGTGTCGGGTTCGATCGATGAAAGTGCGCGGCATGCGATTACCAAGTTTGCACATTTGCATTTCACCTCAACTGAACGTGCGGCGGAGTATATAAGGAGAATGGGTGAGCGACCGGATTGCGTCTTTAACGTCGGTTGTCCCTCGGGAGACTATATCTCCAATCTAGACCCGGAATTGCCTCCCGATGTCTTTAACCGCGTGGGAGTGGGTGGAGACATCGACCCGACCGACCCGTTTCTCCTTGTGATTTACCACCCGGTCACAACCCGATTTGGCAGTGAACGCCATCAGGCCGAGCATCTGATCCAAGCGCTACACCAGCTAGCGCATCCTACGGTCTGGATTTGGCCCAATATAGATGCCGGTGCCGATGATATTTCCAAAGCGTTGCGTGTTTACCGCGAGCACAATCAGCCTGAGTGGCTTCGTTTGATCAAGAACCTAGATCCGATGACCTTTCAGAGGTGTCTTAAAAGGACTGTCTGCGCTATCGGCAATTCATCCAGCTTTGTCAGGGACAGCACGTTTACCGGGACTCCGGTGGTGTTGGTAGGAGACCGGCAGGTCGGACGTGAGCACGGAGAGAACCTTTTGGCTGCTCAACCAGAAACCGATGAGATCACGGTCACTGTTCGCAAACAACTGGCTCACGGACGGTATCCTCCCAGTGCGCTGTATGGTGACGGTAAAGCGAGTCCGCGTATCGTCGAACACCTAAAGGCATTTGTCCCTTATCCGCAGAAAATGCTGCACTACAGCGTCGACAATGTCAGTGTTAGTGGTTGAATCTGCTCGCTACAGTCCCCTCGCGCTTGAGACCTACCGCAAGTTGGGGCCTCTCTGGTTGGGAAGTGTGCCGGCTGGAATGGAGCCATGTGTGTCGCTGCTGGTAGTTCGCCTCGCCCACCGAGTGGATGCCAGGTTTCTGTCTAAATATCCTGCGCTGACGGCGATCGCCAGTGCGACGACCGGCCTTACCCACATTGACCTTGAGGCCTGTCGGGAAAGAGACATCCGAGTATTTTCCCTCGCGGAGTGTCGCCAAGCGATTGAGGATGTGACGTCGACATCCGAACTCGCGCTGGGCCTTATGATCGCGCTGCTACGGCGCATTCCACAGGCGCACCTCAACGTTGTCGTCGACGGAAGATGGGATCGGGATCAGTTCTGTTCGCGGCAACTGTCCCGTCTTACCCTCGGAATCGTTGGGCTAGGGCGCATCGGTGGTCATCTGGCCCGCTATGCACATGCCTTGCGGATGCGGGTTATTGCCTGTGATCCCTACCAACCTCTATCAAGATTTTCTGACTCGGCTGTCGAGCAATGGGAATTGGGGCCACTCTTGGAAGAGGCGGAGATCGTCTCTCTCCACGCCGATCTGCGGGAAGAGAACGTCGGGCTCTTGGGCGCTCCTGAAATCGCTCGGATGCGAACGGATGCGCTACTCATCAACACGGCTCGAGGGGCTCTGTTGGATGAATCCGCTGTTGCCTCGGCCTTGCGTGCGGACAAGCTAGGCGGAGTAGCTGTCGATGTCCTCGCCTCTGAACACTCCTCAAACCCTTGGACAGATTCTCCGTTAGTTTCAGCCGCCCGAGACGGGTACAACGTTATCCTCACTCCGCACATCGGTGGGTGTACGACGGACGCCATGCATCATACCGAGGAGCATTTGGCAGAAGCGGTCGTGCGAGCGTTGGTGGGGTCAGTATGAGCGAAGTCCGGGTGCTGGGGTTGCTGCCTGCGCGGAGCGGTTCGAAAGGTGTCCCGGGAAAAAATCTTCGCCCGTTCCGGGGACGCCCCTTGCTTAGTTGGGCTGCGGCGGCGTTGGCGTCTGCAAAAACCCCAGCGCGTCGTATCTGTAGCACCGACGATCAGGCAATAGCTCAAGTCGCCGTCTCGGCCGGTCTCGAAGTGCCTTGGCTACGGCCGGCCGTTTTGGCAGGCGACACATCCCTCGTAGTCGACGTGATCGCCCACGCTCTCCAAGCCCTCCAGACTGGAGGTGATGCGTCGTATACCCACGTCGCGCTCGTTCAAGCGACAAGCCCAACTGTTACGGCAGGAGATATCGACGCTGCGGTCAACCTTGCCGTAGAAGGAGAGGCCGACACCGTGATCACGGGCTTCCCGGCTGGACAGAACCACCCGGCGATAATGTTCAGTTTGGCCCAGGATCGGTCAGTGCGGTGGCTGTTTGAAGGTCGGCAATTAACGGCGAGAAGACAGGACTTTCCGCCGATATTTGTTCGGACAGGGCTGGTCTACGTCATGCGGGCGTCGGTGGTCACTGAGAAACGGTCGATATATGGAGATCGCATTCTCGCGCTCACCGTGCCAGAGGAGCGGTCACTGACCATCGATACCGAGAGGGATTTTCGCCTCGGTGAATATCTTGTCGCAGAGATGAATAATGATTGATCCGTCTGGTCACGGTCAGAACTTCGACCGTAACTGGCGTGCTCTTCCGGAGGCGCACTATCTCCATTGGACGCGTGGGGAACCATCTAACCAAATTCAGCTCGCCTTTCGGCAGCATTGGCTGACTTTCCAGCAGTTAATGGGCCCATCATTCCCCGGCAGGCAGGTTCTTGAGGTTGGTTGTGGAAGGGGGTCGTTAAGCGCCTATTTCGCCGATGCTGGCTGGGATTGCACGCTATTGGATATTTCACCGGCCGCCATCGAAGTGGCCAAGCAAGCATTCGGGGCCCACGGACTGAAGGCGCGATTCGATGTGAACGATTGTCTTGCCTTGCCGTATCCGGAAGGGTCGTTCGATCTGGTGTTTTCCATCGGATTGCTAGAGCACTTCCAGGATGTCGAACGGGTTGTTGCAGAACAAGTGAGGGCACTCGTTCCTGGCGGACTATTTATCGGATACATTGTGCCACATTTGCCGGAAAACGTGCAGAAAGACTATGCCTGGATATGCGACCTTCTGAAGGCGATCCACCCTGTGACTCAAGCTGCCGAAAAGACGCCGGTCTTCCGTTCTGATACTCCTTCTCCCGCCTACTTGGCTGCGATGGATCGGTCTGGGTTAGTGAGGCTGGGCGCCTCTGGCGCATACCCATTACCGATGATCAGTCACTCGACAGAGTTCCCATTCACCTTGCTACCTCCCATTGCCGAGGGTGTGCTCGTTCGACATTTTTCTGAGATTCTTGATCGGCGACGCGCAGAGCTAGGCGGACGAAATCCTTGGTTATGCGATGAGGGTTTTGGCCAGGCATTTCTGGTTTGGGGAACCAAACCATAGGGACGCACTGACATACCAACCGGCCGGAGACAAATACTGCGTGGGCGCCATGTGCGCACGCAATCCTAATCGGCCGAAAGGTTCAGTGTGTAGAATCTTATGCGAATAGTTTTTGGATCACACGGAAGCATCCTACAGGTGTTTTGCGAACTGGACCAGCGCCTTCGGGCCGGGGGACAGATAACCGGAAGCGCATATTGGATTGCCGACTCGCAGTACTATTTCTCGAACCGCGGTAGGTTTCCGATCTTGTCCGACCCATCGGTCGAACAACTGTTCGAATGGCGCTTCACGGCTCCTTCTGGGGTCAGTGCTGTCGAAGAGAAACGACGCGACGCGTTGGATATTCGTTATGGCGCCTTCGACCTCTGGAAGGCGATTCTCGCCGACCGGCGGTTGCTTTATGGGAAGCTGGTAAAAGTGCGGCAGTCCTATGCCGGGCGATTCAACCACGAGGCACTGTGCGACATCGTGTATGGGACGCTTGATGCATTGGATCGACTGATCGATCGGATGGCTCCAGATGCTATTGTGACTTTTGTGCCAGCGACCTACGGCGACTATTTGCTCGCTCTTATCGCCAAAGCACGGGACATTCGCTATCTGCAACTCCGGTCGACGAAGGTGAAGAACCTGGTCACATTCGCCGACGGGTTGGGGGCGATTTCGAACCACATTGCCTCACGTTACCGCAGCAACATCGAGAGCGGTACAGGTTATCCCCACGAGGTGGCGGCATCCGAATTCATTGCGCGAGCGACTGAGCGGCCGATAGACTACGAGGGGACCGTGGTACGGTCTCGTCTGCCGCTGTCGAGTCGGCTTGTGACCGGTGTGGCCAAGCTGGCCGGAGCGCTACGAAACCATTTTGCGCCACTGAATGGCGAAGTTGCGAAAGACAACCACGTTCCTCCGGCCATGGGTACCTATTTGCATGGCGTGCTCTTGCAGACGTGGCATCGGTACGACGCGATCAAGGCCATGCGGGGGCGCATGCTCACTCTGGCTCAGGCGCAGGAAACTCCTTATCTTTTTTATCCGCTTCATTCTGAGCCGGAGATTGCGTTGTCCGTTTATGGTCGTGACCATCAGAATCAGATCGAGACACTACGCCGGTTGGGGCAGTCGTTGCCGCTACGTTGGCGGCTCGTAGTCAAGGAACATCCTCGCGGCATGGGTTATCGGACGGCAGGCTATTACAGATGCCTGCTCGAGATACCAAACCTATGGTTTGCTGACCCGGAATCACGACCGTTTTATTGGGTTGAGCAGGCTCAGGCGGTGGCTACGGTCAGCGGGTTCGTGGGCTTCGAGGCGCTGATGATTGGTCGTCCTGTCTTGGTGTTGGGCGACGTAGCGTTTTCGATTCTTCCGCGCCATATGGTGCGCAAGATTGAGGCGTTGTCAGATTTCAGCGGCCAGTTGGAGGACCTCCTGAAAACGTTCTGCCGCGACGAGGCCGCGCTGTGCGCCTTCGTGGCCGCATGCATGGAGGAGGGCGTTGCCGTCAACCTCTACAGCGACCTTTTAGCGAAACCCGGTCGAAGTCGTACCGCAGAGGCCAGCGTCGAAACCCAATACGCTGCTCTTGCATCGATCCTTTCCCGCCGTCTAACCGATCACACGACTGCGATAGGGCTACAAGATGTACGACAAAATGCAGATTGAGTTCCGTGTCCGGGAACTCGGGGCAGTCCAGCCTTGGAACCACGACTATATGTTGCCTCATGGTGTCAGGACACGCCCTGACCATCAGGTGTCGCATGGCAAGAATTGTGTGAAACTGGCTCGGTTACAGCCGGTGTTCGACGCGATCGGATTGCATGGCAAGACGGTGTTGGACGTAGGCTGCAATGAGGGTTTTTTCTCGCTGCACCTGTTCCAGGCGGGTGCCAATGTCCTAGGTATCGACGCGGATCATAACCGGATCGATAAGGCGCGTTTCGTCGTTGGCACACTTGAAATGAGTGACAACGTTCGGTTCGAAGTGATGGACATCTACTCGGATAGCTTCAAGGCGCTCCCTCGCTTCGACCTCTGTCTGTGCCTGGGCTTCCTCCATCGGATTCCTGATCCGGTGCGTGCGTTAGCGGCATTGTCCGATCGATCGGACATGATGGTCTTCGAATGGAAGGCCCTGAAATTCGGTCCCCATGACGACGCCTTCGCGTATTTCTCGCCTAAGGATATCAACGAGGCGGATCCCTACGGTACCGAATATTGGTTGTTGAGTTGTGCGGCGGTCGAACGGATCATGCGTCGCTTCGGTTTCCGCTACTTCTATCGGATTGACGATCCTCGCCAGAGACGCGCAATCATGGTGGTAGCTCGGCATCACCATCCCCTGTTTGACAGGCCTAACGTCGTAGTGCATCGCGGACGTATACGATCGCTACTCAGCCACACCAAGCGGTTCCTGAAGACTGCGATGGGCGTCATTACCGGGCGCGTGAATGCTTGACCAAGTGGCATGCCGCGTCCGTTACAGTGTTGGGAACGGGGTGCGCTTCGTAACGAGACCCTGGAGGCAATGGACGATAGCGCCAGAAGAGGCGACGACGATATTCGCTTGTGGATTTGGCGTCAATGGCTGGAATCATTTGTGCCGCACGATAGCGGAGATCAGCGGTGATCCAAACATCCCTCCGCAGGCGACGACATTGTGGCGCTACCTGAAGTGGTTTCAGCCGGCGAGTATTTCCGCCCTTGCAGGTTCCGACGGACTTGCTTTGCCGCCTTTTGTATATCCATGGGGGACATTTAGATCCGGCGTTGTCGAGACAGATAAGTCAGCGGAGCGATCGCGATTCTGTGGGCCCTCCGAGGACGCATTCATCATCGACGAGTTCGAGCGGATGAAGGCGCTGTATGCCCAAATGCGAGAGAGCGGTTACCGGCCCACGACATTCCCCCATTCGTTCATCGGTGGTACGTGGCTAATCTCTCTGGTGGGCCAGCGGCGATTCGTCGTGCTTCAAGGCAATCACCGCATGGCGATACTTGCGCACCTTGGATGGCGAGGGATAGCGGTGCGGACCATCCCAGGTTATCTTTCCGCGATTTATGAGAGAGACATCAAGACGTGGCCGCTAGTGAGCCGTGGCTCTTGTAGCGAGGAGCATGCCCGCGCGATATTCGACCTCTTTTTTCGTGAGTCAGGTTTTCAGATCGCTAAACACCTTGCTGGATAGTACAGCGGCATAGGAAGGCGGTATGACTCCTGGGGACGCCCCATCGAAGCGGCAGACTGGCCGTAATATCGTCGCGATCTGGGCCAATCGCCTTCTCGCCATTCTCGCCCCCCTGATAGTCACCCCTATTGTGACCCACCATTTTGGATTGGAATTGATCGGCGTGTGGTTGATGGCGACGCAGATCGCCAGCCACCTCATGCTGTTCGATGCCGGATTAGCGAATAGTCTCGTCCGCCTCCTTGCCGGCCAGCACGCAGTGCTCGACACGCGCAAGGGATCGAGTTATCTGGCAACGGCGTTCTATGTTCTGCTAGGGTTCGGTCTCCTCCTACTCCTGGCCGCGCCGTTCCTCGCTGCAGGGTTCGTGTGGTCTCTGCATCTCACCACTGAGAACACACCGGGTGTCGATATGCTGGCGCTGCTCGCAGTCATCTATGTCGCCGTGAGTCTGCCTTTGCGCGTGGGCCATGGCCTGCTTGCCGGCGTGCATCGCTTTGATAGCATCCAGTTATGGGATTCGTTCGCTATTGCCATACGGTTAGGGCTGGTCCTCGCGGTGTTTCGTTGGTGGCAGCCCAGCCTAGTTGATCTGGGTCTGATCGTATTTGGTTCGGGATTGTTCAGCGTGGCGGCGGTGTTCGTGCAAGGCCTTCGCCTCAACCCCTTGTTATCCTTGCGTCCCTCCAGCGTTTCCCGAACTGCGCTGGGAGACCTGTCCTCAATGGGTGGTGCGGCACTTCTAGCAACAGTCGCTTCCGTCCTGCTGATGCAAAGCAGTTCCCTCCTGACCGGCTATACGATCGGTCCAGACGCCGTGGCGCTCGTCGCTTTTCCGCTGATGATCTATACCTCTCTCACACCATTCCTGATGACATTGCCGCTGATTGTCACGCCTATTGCCGCAGGGATCTCGTCGAAGGGAGAAGTGGAAAAACTGTTGCCGATGTTCATTATGACCGCCCGCTATCAGGCGTCAGCTGCGCTTCTTCTGTTCCTTGGCGTCATCGTTCTCGGCGATACGCTGATCACGGGTTGGCTTTCAGGCCCAAAGTTAGGGCCGGTCGAATTACAGACGGTAACGGCAGGCATCGTCATTCTATTCGCAGGGTTTGCGGTCTCTTCGATTGCACAGATGGGCCGGTCCATCCTGAATTCCGTCGGATGGCACTGGTCTGTTGCCGTCATAGAGCTCATGACCGCAATCGGCGGGTTGGCGTTGGGATATCTTCTAACCCAATACCCCCAGCTCGGGGTGCTCGGCGTCGCGGTTGGTATCACCACGACGTTGATAGTACGCGGGCTATTCTGTTACCCGGTGATGCTTGCCCGGTTTTTCGCGACGTCGCCCGTGATGTTATTGATCAAGGTTCTGGGTTTGCCAGCGAGTATCGTAGGCGTGACGGCCTTGGTGGGCTGGGCGATCGGTGGAAGACTTGGTGGCGTTGTTGTTGGTCATGACATCGTGGCTCTGATCGGGGTCTGGGTTGTGCCAGTACTTTGCTGGATTGTATTCACTTGGTATTTGGTCGTTCCGGCTGGCCACCGGGAGATCCTCTTGGTATATCTTGGCCGGAGGAAAGAGGCGACGTCATAACAGCACCCGAGGGTCGGCGTTGCGTCGAGCGGTGCCTGTTAGCGAAAATAGGACTTGTTCCTGGAAGGCAGGTTAAGGATGAGACACCTCACGTGCCGACGGTAATCGTCATAGCAGCTCTCGCGTTCTCTGGCGCCTTAGTGACCGTTATCCCCGCCGGGGAGGTGCTGCAGAAGGTGGCGATTGCGGTTGTGGCATTATTGGCAATTGGAATGCATCTGCATCGCCCGGTTCCGCGACGAGCCATTGGGTTGATATGGCCGTTCGTAGCCTACCTGGTGATCGCCACGCTTTCAGCATTCGGACACTCCTCGTCTATGGGGTATACGTTGGCCGCTATTCAGCCACTGCTCCTCGGTCTGATTCTCTACCTGTGGGCAATCGGCCTGCGCCTGCAGACCGACGATCTGGTCAAACTTCGGACGTTTGTTTATGCGATTGTATTAATCCAGCTCGTGTTTGTGCTCATCAAACTTGGTGTTCACGGTGTCGACGAGAAGGTGTTCATCGGTACGATGTCTAATGCAGCGGGACAACTCGGGTTCCTCTTCCCGGCCATCGTGGTCCCAATATTGGTTTTCATGATGGACAAGAAGAACTCTCTGACGAGCTATGTATTGATTGCGGCGATGTTCCTGTTCGGCATCATCAATGAAAAACGCGCCGTCGTGTTCCTGCTCCCTCTCATTCTACTCGTCAGTATTGCAGCCAACCACGCTGGTTTCGGCGCCAGGGTGAGAGGTCTGTCGACGAGGATGGTAGCTGGGGTGCTGATCGCCGTTGCTGGCGTGGCTCTCGGTATCTCCGCTATCCCAAGTCTGAACGCAGAAGAGGCTTATGGCGGGAGTATTTCGATTCGCCACGCCCTCGACTACGGCATCACATATTTGACGATGAATTTTGGTGGGCCTCTCCAAGGAACCTATGTAGAGGCGGTGAGCGATACTGGCGTTCAAGTAGGTCGAACTACCCTATGGATCAGTATTTTTGATTGGCTAATGTCAGGGGATACGTGGACCCTACTCTTCGGATCCGGTTTCGGCACAGCGACGTCGAGCATATGGTTGCGAGAGGGAGGGGACAACCTGTTCAGCGTCATCGGGACTCGGGGTGCCATATCCGGAGCCGGTCTCGCTGCGGTAGAGACTGGTCTCGTTGGACTTCTCACAATGGGATGGCTATTTGTGTCGGTTACCTATGGACTGGTCGCTGTTCATCGCAAGGTCCATTCATCGACGGCGAAACGATGGCTGAGGACGCTCATGATCATTCACCTGGTGTTTTGTTTTGACTTTTTCTTCTATTCGATCGTGTTGTTTCGAACCATGCCTATGCCGTTTGTCTTCTTTGTGTTGCTCGCATCGATTTCGCTCGTCAGTCGTTGGGATGACACATTCCGTTCAGGGCAGGTGGGGCTCGTCCATACTCGAAAAGCGTGAATCACGTTCAGCTTTCGAAAGATGAGCTGTTCAGATCTGCAATTCAACATCGCAGTGGTTCGATCGTTTGGTGAGTGGCGGCTGGGAGCTTCATGGGCAATCAGTTATAGGCATGTCAGTCCTAGGGGTATCTGCGCTTCATAGGGCCCGCGATCGGTATTCTCGCTTTGTCGAGGCGACGGCTGATGGTGATGCCGGATTTCGGTTGACCCCATACGCGGAACCGACACCCTACGCGCGTTGCTTTGCACTGTTCGGCTTGCACCTAATGTTGGACCGACAGAGACTGGACCGCGGCGCCGACCGGTGGGCAGCCGCTATCCGAGCGGACCTCGACGAGGTCCGCTCAGACCGCACTGCCGCTGGCGCAGACCTGTCTTTTGACAAGGCGTATCTTCAACTTCTGACCTTTTCGCTGAGCGCGCTGGCCGTGCTGGACCGGCTAGATCGAGATCCGCTGGCCGATCATGTGCTGCCGGTGCTCGCGAAGGATATCGATGCGGATCTGGCGCGTTCGGGGGCGCTCGATGGCGTGGCGCGAAGCGGTAATCAAGCGATGTTCATGGCGATCTTGCTCGTGCATGCACGCGACCGCCTGGGCGTGAATGACGGCGGTCGGATTGAACGCTGGCAGCGACTGCATGTGGAGCGGATGAACCGATTTGGCTTCTGGGGGAGGTCCAGAAGCATGTCGCACCTTCAGTTCCAGAACGGCTATCACCAGTACGAAATATTGGAGTATCTGAGGTCAACGGGACTCTGGTGGGATGCCGCGGCAAATCATGTCGCATCGTTAGCTGATGCAGACGGCCACTTTGCCCCGTATCCCGGTGGCGGTGCTTGCTACGATTATGACGCGATATTCATGATCACGGGGGCTGGAGACGACGCAGTTCGTCGACATCGGGACTTGTTGGTCCGAACGGCCACGTCCATTCTGGCCGAACAGAATCCGGATGGCGGCTTCTGCGAATCGCACAAGATCCGGCCGCGCCTGAAGAACTTGAACGGTAGTTGGCGCCATGTGCGGGCTGCTCATGGACAGGCCCTTGTCGAACGAATTCGGCAGGGACTGACGCTCCTTCGACCACGCCACGATCGGATCCACACGCACTGGAGTCGCTATTCGAGGGAATGGGGCGAATCCAATCTGTGGGACTCGTGGTTTCGCATGTTAACCCTGGCTCGGATCGAGGTAGCATTCGACCCGTCGGCCGCCGATCGCTGGGGCTTCATCGATTATCCTGGGATTGGTTATCACTCCTCGTTACACCGCAAGGCCAAGGCAGGGGCATGAGGATACATTACGTTTCTCCGTCTGCGGTGCCTTCCCGATCCGCGAATGCCGTGCATGTCGTCATGCAGTGTAATGGGCTCGAGAAGGTGGGAGCCGATGTCACACTGTATGCCAAGCGAACGTTGCCGAACGAATCCATGCTCATGTCGGCGTTGCGTGAGGCTTACGGTGTCGATCTGCAGACGGGACGCGTGGTGAGTTATTTCAGCCAATCCGTGCGGGCCGACAACATCAAGATCGCGGCACTCGCACTTTCCTCGATGCACCGCGGCAAATGGCCGGATGCAATTGTGTCTCGAAACCTCTACGCCGCTTATGTGATTGCTGTTTTGGAGCGTCGCCCCCTCATCTTTGAGACTCATCAGCTTGAGCAGGGGATCCGCAAAGTGATGCAGTGTGCGATCATGACGCGGCCTTGGGTGACGACGGTGGTGATCTCACGAAAACTGGTGGATATTTTAGGCGAGCATCATGGGATGTATCCGAAGCGCCCGTTGGTCCTCCCTGATGCTGCGCCCGAGGGAATTGTTCCATTGTCACCGGAAGAAAGACGGCCTGCGTTGGTTCGCATCGCGCCTCAAGCAGAAGGTGGGTGGCAAGGAGTTTGCGGTTATTTCGGGCATCTCTATCCTGGACGGGGCATCGAAATCATCGAGATGATGGCGAAGGCGCGGCCGAAAGTGCTGTTTCTGGTATTCGGAGGGTGCGACGAGGATGTCCGCAGCCGGCGTGACGCCTGTCGCTCGTCGAATGTGTTTTTCGCCGGCCACGTGCCACATCCCGTCGCGCAGCAAGCCATGCGTGCCGTTGATGTCCTTCTCATGCCTTACCAAGAGAATGTGTCCATCGGTGTGTCAGGACACGATACAGCGCGATGGATGTCGCCGATGAAGATGTTCGAATATATGGCATCCGGTGTGCCACTAATCTCTTCAGACTTGCCGGTATTGCGAGAGGTCTTGTGCGACGGTGGAAACACCCTATTGGTGCGTGCGGACGATGCAGATGCCTGGATTGCCGCGGTCGATAGGCTACTCAGCAATAGTCCGTTTGCACGCCAGATCGCGGCGACCGCGCATGCGCAGTATGTTGCTCATCACACGTGGGAACATCGAGCGCGCGCCTTGATAGGAGCCGTGTAGTGCGGTGAAGGAGTTCTGTGCCCACAGCCATTGATGAAATAAACGCATAGATGTCTCGTCAATTCTTTATCGTCGTTCCTTCTCTACTCTCCGCCGGTCCTATCAAAGGCGCGGTGGCCTTGTGCAATGCGTTGGCCGATGATTTCGCTGTAACACTGGTGACTCTGAAAATTTTCAGAGAAGACGGGTTGTTCATACATCCCAAGGTGACCATGCTTCCACTGTGGCACATCGCGGATTTCAGACAGAAAAAGAAGGTTTATCGACGGGTTCTCCGGGAAGCGGGAGGGGTGGGGTCTGCTGTCTCCATCTCGTATTGCTACTCTGCCGACATGTTTAACTCAGGCATGAAGGGAGATGCAACGATTGTCAGCTATGTCCGGGGTAACCTCCCCAGGAACTATCACTTTGAGTACGGTTGGCCAGGACGCATTGCAGCTTGGTGGCACCTGTTACGTTTGCATGGATTCGATCATGTTTTCGCGGTTTCCGAGTCGATGAGCCGGCAACTGAAAAGGTTTGGCTTGCGGCGTATTCACATCGTCCGGAATTTTCTCGACGAACATCACCTCGAACAATTTCGCAGGCCGTCGCGGCCACGATCCGCCGAGATCCGCCTCGCGTTTTTGGGCAGCCTGACAGTCCGAAAACGTCCTGACCTACTGATTGATGCCGTTGCGTCCCTTCACAGTGATGGAATTGCTTGCTATCTGGATGTCATCGGGGATGGCCCCATGCGGAAAGAGTTGGAGAATCGTGTTCAAAGCTGTAGATTGGAGAGCCATGTTGTTTTCCATGGAAAGCAACCGTTTCCCTACGATTTGATTCAAGGCGCCGCCTGTATGGTTCTTCCTTCCGAATCCGAAGGGACACCGCGGGCCGTTATGGAGGCACTTTTTCTTGGCGTGCCTTGTATTGTGAGAGACGTGGACGCCAACAAAGAATTGATTGCGGATGACTCTGGAGGGGCATTGTTCCGTGCAGATCGTGACTTGGACGGCGTTGTCAGGGCATTTGTAACAACAAAACAGCAAGCCCAGTCTTCTGCCAGGCCGAACTTGTTGCCCGGGGTGTTTTCGCAGGAGGTGAATTCGAACAAGATCCTCGACATACTGCAATGAACAATGATCCCTCCCTTGAGAAGTACCATGTACACCTCAAAACGAGAAGCTGGCGCGCACGTCTCTATCGAGCTTGCTATCTTTATCCCATTCTTTCTCTCTATTTGAGAGGGAAAGTCTTGGACGCGGGGTGTGGGGTTGGAGACTTTGTGTCTTACTACCGAAACGCCGTTGGAATCGACGTTAATCCGTACAACGTTGATTTCTGCCGTGGCCTAGCGTTGGATGTTCACTTGATTAGAGAGGACGTTTTCCCTTTTGACGAGGGGACATTCGATGGAGTCGTGATGGATAACGTCTTGGAACATCTTATAGATCCATTCCCAACGTTGTCAGAGGTGCGCCGTATCCTCAGGAAACCAGGAGTCTTCGTTGTCGGTGTGCCTGGACGTCGCGGGTATGCGTTGGATGCCGATCACAAAGTGTATTACGACCAGACCTCTTTGGTGGCATTGCTTGAGGGAGTTGGCTTCAAGCAGAAGCGGTTGTTATACATGCCGTTCCCTCCTTCGCGGTTGGGGCATGTGATGGGGCAATGGTGTCTGTACGGTGTCTTCACCTATCGCTGACGGCGAAGACCAGGGTGGGCTGAGAATGCAGCTCGACGTTTCTGTCATTATCGTCAATTACAATACATCAGACCTGCTTTATCAGTGCGTCAGATCCGTTTATTCCCAAACTACCAAGAGCAATTGTGAGGTCATCGTCGTCGATAACAACTCTTCTGATGGCAGTGTGGCGATGGTCCAACAGAAATTATCGGAAGTAATTCTCGTATCGAATACGGTCAATCGCGGATTCTCAAAAGCGAACAATCAGGGCATTAGACGAAGCAATGGTCGCTATGTGCTTCTTCTGAATAGCGACACCGTTATCTTGGATAATGCTATCGATAAGATGGTTGAGTTCGCGGAGAAACATGCAGATGTCTACGGGCTGGGTCCCAAACTCCTGAACTCAGATGGGACGCTACAAAAATCGCACCGCGCGTTTCCAAGTATCAAGTTTGGGGTTTATAAGGCATTGGGAGTGCAGCGGTTGTTTCCGGACAATCAGACGATCAAGAACTATTATTCGTCGGATGCTGACTATGATAAGACCATCGAGGTAGAAACTCTTTCCGCTGCATGTCTCATGATACGGAAATCGGTTCTTGAGCACATCGGGCTGTTGGATGAGCAGAGTTTTATGTATGCGGAAGATGCTGACATGTGTTATCGCCTGCGGAATGCGGGTGGCAAAGTCGTCTTCTTCCCGGAAACGGAAATTATTCATCACGGAGGCCAAAGCAGCCAGAAGAATAGTTACAGAGCAATACTCGCGTATTATCAGGCTTTTTTCAGATTTTATGACAAGTACTATTTCCGAAGAATATTAGGTCCTTTTTCCTATCTCCTTTGCATCCCGTTTGTCGGCCTCGCTTGCGTGGATATGATTCGGAACGTTTTCAGGAAAGACAAACGAGTCACTTGGAATAGGACTTAGAAACATCTTTCACTGTTCGGCCGTGTGATCCAAGAACTAAAAGGTTCCTGCGAAATGCTGGGAGCGGCGCCATTCGTGGAGGGAACCTGAGTGAGGCGGATACTAGTTACCGGAGCCACGGGATTTATCGGTGGCTACCTTGTCGATCGGTTAATTGCGAAAAAACTGTCAGTGAAAATTTTGGTGCGGAATGAGTCTCCTGTTCGGAAATGGGAAGGGAATGTTGATGTTGTGAAGGGTGATATTCGTGACGACGCTTCCGTCCGTCGCGCTACTGTTGGCGTAGATACGGTATTCCATCTGGCGGGCAAGGTCCATGATCTAGAAGAGATCAACGGAGCCGGGGATCACACCGACGTTACTGTCAATGGAACGAGGACCCTGCTGTCGGCTGCAGAAGAAAACGATATCAGGAGTATTGTATTCCTGAGCAGTTTGTCGGTGTACGGAAAGAGTAGTGCAGCGGTACAAGATGAGGCGAGCCCTTGCGCCCCCAACTCCGACTACGGTCTCGCAAAGATGAAGGCCGAAGAGTATGTGATCGATCATGGGATCAAATTGGGGACACACGTCTGTTGTTTGCGTCCCGCGATGGTGTATGGGCTTGGGTGCAAGGGTAATCTCCCGCGGATGATCAGAATGATTGACCGTGGTCTATTTCCTCCTTTGCTGGATATCCACAACCATCGCAGCATGATACACGTGTCCAACGTCGTGGATGCGGTGGTTCTCGCGGCGACGCATCCCGCCGCAAACGGTCAATGTTATGTCGTGACGGACGGGCGACCCTATTCGACGACTGAACTGTATGAAATGATTTGCCGTAGTTTGGGGAGGTCGATTCCTCGATGGCGTGTTCCAATCGCATTGTTGAAGGGATTGGCCGGGGTGGGAGATGTCGTAGGTCGACTACGAGGTCGGCGGTTTTTTTTCGATTCCGGCGTGTTCGAAAAACTGACGGGCAATGCGTGGTACAGTTCTGAAAAAATTGTGCGCGAATTAGGGTATCGGCCCAGCGTAACATTGGAAGACGCGTTGCCCGAAATGATCTCTTGGTATCGCGGAACGCGGTTACAGGCGACTTGTTGACGATCCTGATCGTTATTGGGTCGTTCTTTTTTTCTCTGTCAGTCACCAACGTCGTTCGTCGGTACGCCCTCCGACATTCGCTGATCGACATCCCCAACACCAGAAGTTCGCACTCTGAACCGACACCGAGAGGGGGCGGGCTTGCCATTGTCATGACTTGGTTCCTGGTGCTCGTCATTCTGACTGCGCTTGAACGCCTCGATCAGTGGGTGGGACTGGCGTTGCTCGGTGGCGGCGCGCTGGTGGCGGGGATTGGGTGGCTGGATGATCGACGCGGCATGCCTGCCGGTTTGAGGGCGGCGACCCACATGCTCGCGGCTGTCTGGGCTGTGTGGTGTTTGGGAGGTTTTCGATCCCTGGACGTTGGAATTGGCTCAATATCTCTCGGTATGGCTGGGAGTATCTTGGCTGTCATCGGTATTGTCTGGCTCGTGAATCTCTATAACTTCATGGATGGCATCGACGGGATTGCTGCCGGTGAAGCAGTGAGTGTGGCATTGGTCGGGGGGGTGCTCCTCGCGTTCGCGGGTGTGGACGGTCCAGCGTTGGTGGTGTTTGCGTTGGCTGGGGCGGCAGCGGGATTTCTGGTGCTGAACTGGCCTCCGGCGAAAATTTTCATGGGTGATGTCGGGAGCGGACTCCTCGGATACGCCTTCGGGGTGTTGGCCCTGGCTTCTGAACGAGCGGGTGCGATTCCACTACTTGTTTGGATGATATTGCTCGGCGTGTTCATTGTCGATGCGACCGCTACGGTGATCCACCGGTTCTGGAAGGGCGAACAATGGTACCAGGCTCACCGATCTCATGCCTATCAACGGGCCGTACAGGCGGGCTACTCGCATCGTACCGTCACGATAGCCGTGCTCAGTTTGAACGGTGCGCTGGCGCTGGTGGCAGTCGGCGCGAGTCTCTATCCGGCACTTCTTCCGATTGCGGTCGCGGCAACGATGGTCGGCCTGTCGCTGATATGGTTCCGCGTCCTTCGTCTGGCGCCGCGACTGCGTTGACTTTGCAGGTGTAGCTGATTATAGTCACGCCGTCCTTCGGAGGCGTCAATGGGCCAGGGATGGTCTCTTCGTACCAATCGTTTCTCCCGCGTGCTCGATCCGGTCTTCAATCTCCCGAGTAGTCTCCGTCGCACCTTCGTCACGTCTGTTTTCCTCGTTGAACTGGCACTCGCCACGTTCTTGGCGTTTTACGTCCGGTTCGACGGAGTTATTTGGGAGCCCCTGTCTCACGTAGGGATGCGCGCGCTGATCGTCGCGGCCAGTCCGTACTGCCTGTTCTATTTCTTGTTCGGTGCGCACCGAGGGTTGTGGGCGTTTTCCAGCATCCACGACTTCATCAAGATCTCGGCGGTGGCGTTTGCCGGCGGCGTGGGTTCCTATCTGCTGGTCCATCACGCGATCGCCTGGTTCTATCCACGGTCGATTTTTATCCTGACGGCGTCGTTCCTGTTCATCCTGATGTCGGTCAACCGCGGCGGGATTCGGCTCTTCCAGCAGTGGTATCGGAGTCGCGCCAAGGACCGGGTTCCGGTGGTGATCGTGGGGGCTGGGCGGGCCGGGGAGATGTTGGCTCGCGACATGATGCGCAGTGAGGGGTATCGCTATCGCCCGGTGGCTTTTGTTGATCGCGATCCCTCCAAGCAGGGGTCGACGATCCACGGAATTCCAGTGGTGGGCGACCACCGGGCCTGGCCCAAGGTGATTGCTCGATATCACCCGCAGGAGTTGATTATCGCGATCCCGTCGGCCTCGCCGGTACAGATGCGGGCGATCGTGAAGGCCTGTGAACCCAGCGGGCTGCCGATCAAGGTGTTGCCGAACGTTCGCGACATTCTGCAGGGGCACGTCACGGTCTCCAGCATCCGGCCGCTCGCACTGGTGGACCTGTTGTCTCGGGCGCCGGTTCCTCCTGACGAGAACGGGCTGGATTCGTTGATTCAGGGGAAGCGGGTGCTCGTGACCGGTGCGGGCGGGTCGATCGGGGCTGAGTTGTGCCGCCAGATCGCCCGGCACGGTCCCGCGCGGATGGTGCTGGTCGAGCGTTATGAGAACAACCTTCACCTGGTCAGCACCGCGCTCCAGGATCTCAGGCTTAGGGACCCGATCGATGTGCGTGGCTATCTTTCCGACGTGCTGGATGGCGATCGCATGGAGCATCTCTTTTCCGAGCACCGTCCACACCTGGTCTTTCACGCGGCCGCGCACAAACATGTGCCGATCGTTGAAGACAATCCGTGCGAGGGCGCGCTCAACAATGTGATGGGGACGTACCGCATCGCCGCGTTATCCAAGCGGTTCGAAGTCGAGCGGATGATCCTGGTGTCGACCGACAAAGCGGTCAACCCTACCAACGTCATGGGTGCGACCAAGCGGTTCGCGGAGTATCTGGTCCGGTCGTTCGGCGGCCAGTGCAAGACCCGGTTCATCACGGTGCGATTTGGCAATGTGCTGGGGAGCAACGGGAGTGTGGTGCCGCGGTTTCAGGATCAGATTCTCCGCGGCGGGCCCGTCACGGTCACGCACCCCCAGATCGAGCGATTTTTCATGCTCATCCCAGAGGCCGTGAACCTGGTGTTGGAAGCGGCGCGAAGGGGGGAGGGCGGCGAGGTGTTCGTCCTCGACATGGGAGATCCAATCAGGATCGTGGATCTCGCTCACAACATGATTCGGCTGGCGGGTTATGTTCCGAATGAGGACATCGCGGTGACATTCACCGGGCTGCGTCCCGGTGAGAAATTGTTCGAAGAGCTCTTCGATAAGGAAGAGCGTGTTGAAACCACGTCGCACCCGAAACTCCGGAAGGCGGTGCTCGGCACGGTGTGGTCCGACCGGACTGTAGAGGAGGCGATCGGCGCGGTGCTCAAAGCCGTTCGATTGCGGGATCGTGGCAAGCTGAAGGACACTCTGCAGCACTATATCCCATCGTATCGCCTGGGCGGCACCGCCACGGACAGCGCCTCCCGCAACGGCGCTCACGAGAAGGCTCAGGACATCGAAACCGAAATTCTTCCGCCGCTGGTGATGTCGGACCGTCCGACTCCCGCGCCGCGTCACCCCAGTCCGTCGCCGTAACTCACGACTCCTTGATCACCGCCGGTAGGGCATTGGTCCTATCCCCCGCTCACCGCGCCGTAGGGCTTCTGACGACCCGTGTGAGTCCTCCGGCTCGATTGACGGCCCTTGCGACTGCGTGGTACAGTCTTGCGTTTTCCTCTCACCCGCGTTAAGGAGTGTCAGATGAGTTCAACGTATCGGGTCCGTCCGGGCCCAGAGGCCTTTCTTCCCCCTGCGGCCGCGTGTATGGGCGTGGTGTTGCCCGATCCGGGCCAGGCGCACATCGAAGGGGTGATCGTTGATGAGGCGCAGGCGTATGAAGAAGCCGCGCGCAAGTTTCTCACCGCGAAGGTCCCCACGATCTTTCCGGGCCCGCTGGTGCTCTGGCAGTGGAACCCGACCTCCAAGCTGAAAGCCACGGCGATCAAGCGCCTGTACGATACGATGAAAGAATGCGCGCCGCCCGGCAGCTCCCCGATGTTGATTCCCATGGCCGACTACCGGCCCAAGTATCCCAAGATCAACCCCGAGATCGAGATCAACCCCAACCACCCGAATCTCACGATCTGGCACAACCGGATCGACACGTGTATGTTCGTGGGGGTGCACTGCCATCAGGCGAACCTTGCGCTCAAGATCATCCGCGGCGGCACGAGTTGCTACACGATCGCGATGTGCGCGCAGGCGGGGCACGAGGACGCGAACCTCTCGTTCCGCGACGCGAGCCCTGAAAAGATCAATCGCTTGACGGAGACGCTGAAGCGATTGGCGGGGCAGGGTGTCGGTCGCGCCGACGGCAACGGCGGTCGCCCCGCTTAGCCTGTCCATCGGCGGCCGTCTGCGGCGTTGTCGCTGCGCGTCCGCTCCTCACGTACGACCCAGTACGCTCCGGTGCGGGCGCTCGTTCCGCCTTGCATCCGGCGCACCGCTGAACAGGCTCAACGCGCTCCCGCGCGTTGGCTGACGGGACGTCAGAAAACCTTTTCTTCCCTCCCGGGGTGTATCTCACGGCTACTGAATATGTTGGGTTGATTCTCGTCTGAATGGCGTGGTTGAATCGTTTGTACGGTCGAGGTCGCTTATGCTGATGACAATGTTATTCCGGAACTCTTGGTTGATGGTGATGCCCGTGCTCATCCTCGTCGGGTGCGTTGGGCCGCAGGCGGCTTACGAGTCGTCGCGGCCGTCGGCTGAGGTGATCGATTTGCGCTTGGGGTATCCGGAGGCGTTCGACGCGGTGGTGCGGGCGCTCGAGGGGGAGGGGTATACGATCGATGTGGCGGACCAGGGCACCGGGCTGATCCGGACCGAGCCCAGAGCCGGGGAGGGGACCGGAGAGGTGTCGTACAAGTCGGTGGTGGTGGTGCGCATGGGCGGCACGGATCGCGACAGTTGGCTGGCGGTCGACGTGGTCGCGATGCCGACGTTTCCCGCGCAAGAGCGCGCGATCAGAGATCGGTTGAAGGGTCTGGCTCCGTGAGGGTGAGGCGCCTCGCCGTTGCGGGGCTACTCGTCCTCATCGCGCCCGCGCCGGATGTGTGGGCCGCGCCGCCCGTGTCGTTCGGAGTCGAGTTGGGCGTGGTGTCGCGGGGCATTGAAGAGGAAGGTGGTCTGGTGACCGGGACCGTCGAGGCGGTGGCCGATTCCACGCGGTTGACCGCCCGGGTCTCGGTCGGGTTGCTCCCGGGATTGACGCTGTACGGGGAAGTGGGCGGCGCGGATCTGTCGGTCGACGAGTTCGAGGGATATCGATCGGACATGCACGGGTCGTACGGGGGCGGGATCAGGCTGTCCTTGCCCAACCAGGCCTCGGGGCGGCTCCCCGTCGCGTACCTGGACGTCCGCGCGACCCGGGTGGCCACCGAGGATCAATTGCTCCTGGACTGGTGCGACGACACCGCGTGTACCACGCTGACCACCAGGCCGTCGGAGGAAGAGCTGGGGTGGACCGAATACGCGGTCGGGTTGGGCATTCGGGGTGTGATGCAGGGACTGCGACCGTTCGGCGGCGTGCAGTTTTCAAAAGTGGATGGCACCGATGTGGTGCGCTCGACCGACGGGAGTCAACTGGAGTCGAGCGCCGACGTGCGCGAATCCAACAGCGTGGGATTTTTCTTCGGCGCGGACATCCCGCTGGACCGAGCCGAGCGGACCGCGATCACCTTCAAGTTTTCCGGGATCGATGAAAATGCGTTTCGCGTCGGTTACAAAGTGGTGTTTTAAGGGCGTCCGGGGCGCCGCGATCGTGTTCGCGGTCGGCCTGCTCGCGGCGGGTTGCCAGTACGGCTACAGCCGGAGCGCGCTCGAGGCGGATGCCGACCTTGCTCCGGCTCCGCGCGGGTATGCGAGCGCGGGGTATCCCTGGTCTGTCTCCATGGCGTACACCTACGGCTACCCTTCCTATGGTCCGTATGGGCCTCCCTATTGGTATTCGCCGTACGCGGCCTATTACGATCCGTGGTGGTACTACCCACCCGGTTACGCGTATCCGTGGAACCCCTATTGGTACGGTCCCCCCGCGGTCGTGAGCCCCGCCCCGCGGCGCACGTTTCGCTCGATCCCCCCTGGAACCTCCTCGCCGAAGCCATCGGCCCCGTCGTCGCCGAGCCCGTCCAGGCGCCGATTCAGTCCGCCGTAAGTCCGTCCGTTTTTGGGGCGGGTTCCTCCATGGTGGGTCGAACTACCTAGACATCGTTAGGCCCTTTACCCGCCGTTCCGATCAGGTCTTTCGGGACTTGCACGCCCTTATCGATCCTCATATAATGAGGCTCTTTTTCCGTAGAGCCTGTCCAGGAATGGTCATCTGCGGCGTTGCCGCTGCGCATCCGGTCCTCACGTACGCACACCGTACGCTCCGGTCCGGTGCTCGCGGCGCCTGGCATCTGACGCATTCCTGAACAGGCTCAATCACCCGTAACGAAGTCCGCTACGCGCTGGCCGTTGAGAAGGCCGCGGGTGCAAGGCGGACCGAGGGGGCGCACCGGAGCGTACTGAGTCGTACGTGAGGAGCGACACCGAAGGGACAACGCAGCAAACGCCGCCTTATCGGCGGATCAGCGAGGAGTCGGATATGGCAAAGGTGCTTGAGGGTCCTGGCATGGACCTCTTTAAGAAGTGGGGCATGGCCGTGCCCAACCACGTGGTCCTCACGTCGGTCGATCAGTTCGACGCCCTGGCCCAGGCCAACGCCTGGATGCGCGACAGCAAGCTGGTGGTGAAAGCGCACGAGGCGATCGGGTCGCGCATGAAGCTCGGCCTGGTCAAAGTGGATCTGGACGTGGCGGGCGCCAAGAAGGCCGTGACCGACATGTTGGGCAAAAACGTCGGCGCCGGGCTCACCGTGAGCCAGGTGATCGTGTCCGAGATGGTGGCCCACAGCGCCGAATATTACCTGGCGGTGAAATCGGTCCGCGACGGCGCGGATCTGATGCTGGCGAGCGTGGGCGGGATCGAAATCGAATCGCAGTGGGAGAAGGTGCAACACGTGGCCATCGCGATCGGTGACCCGATTTCGGCCTCCGCGGTCGAAGCCGCGGCGACCAAGGCGGGGTTCTCGAAAGATCTCGTTCCCAAAGTCGTGGCCTTCGCCCAAAAACTCTATCAATGTTACGACCAGGAAGATGCGCAGTACTTGGAGATCAACCCGCTCGTGCTCGACAAGAAGGGCGACCTGGTGGCCCTCGACGCCGTGACGTTGCTCGACGGCGACGCGCGGTTCCGCCATCCGGACTGGAACTTCACGTTCGCGTCCGAGTTCGGCCGGCCCTACACCAGCGACGAACGCGCGATCATGGAGATCGACAGCCGGGTGAAGGGATCGGTCAAGTTCATCGAGATCCCGGGCGGCGACACCGCGTTGCTGCCGGCGGGCGGCGGGGCGAGCGTGTTCTACTCCGACGCGGTGGTGGCGCGCGGCGGCACGCTGGCCAACTACTCCGAATATTCGGGTGATCCGCCGGACTGGGCGGTCGAAGCGTTGACCGACAAGGTCTGCAGCCTGCCGGGGATCAAACGCATCATCGTGGGCGGGGCCATCGCCAATTTCACCGACGTCAAAAAGACCTTCACCGGCATCATCGCCGGATTTCGGCGCGCCAAAGCCGACGGCAAGTTGAACAACGTGCAGATCTGGGTGCGCCGCGGGGGCCCGAAAGAAGCCGAGGGTTTGGCCGCCATGCGCGCCCTGGCCGATGAAGGGTTCAACATCCACGTGTACGATCGCTACACTCCGCTGACCGATATCGTGGACCTCGCGTTGATGGGAAAGGGTCAGTCATGAGCATCGTGGCGAATGCTGAAACGAGAGTGGTGATCATGGGCGGCCCTGCGGGCGTGAACGCGGCGCGGCGGATGGGGGAGTTCTGCCACCTCATTAAGAAGCCCTTGAACGTGGTGGCGTTTGTGTTTCCGCCGGACGCGGGTAAGACCGCGGAGATTCCGTACGGCGCGCAGCTGGTCTCGCTCCCGATCTACCGGACCGTGGCCGAGGCCACCGCGAATCACCCGGAGATCAACGCCACGCTGATCTACGTCGGGGCCGACCGGGCGACCAAGGCCGGGCAGGACGCCTTGGCCGATCCCAAGATCACGCTGGTCTCGATGATCACGGAAGGGGTGCCGGAAAAAGACGCGAAGCTGCTGGCCAAAGACGCCAAGAAGCGCGGCAAGACCTTCAACGGCCCGTCGTCGATCGGCATCCTCTCGGCCGGCGAATCGCGCCTGGGCGTGATCGGCGGCGAGTTCAACAACCTGGTGCTCAGCAAGCTGTACCGGCCGGGATCGTTCGGGGTCATCACCAAGTCCGGCGGGCTGTCCAACGAGATCATGTGGATCTGCAGCCAGTTCGCGGACGGTGTGACCACCGCGATCGGCATCGGCGGCGACGCCTACCCCGGGACCGATTTCGTGTCGTACCTGGAGATGTTCGAACAAGACCCGCAGACCAAGGCGGTGATCATCGTCGGCGAGATGGGCGGAAACCTCGAAGAGCAGGCCGCCGCGTGGTACGGCGCCAAGAAACGGCGGATCAAGTTGATCGGCGTGATCTCGGGTTTCTGCCAGGAACACTTGCCCAAAGGCATGAAGTTCGGCCACGCCGGCGCCAAGGAAGGGTTGCGCGGCGAGGGCAGCGCCCGATCCAAGACCGACGCGCTGCGCCACGCGGGCGCCATCGTGCCCGACACGTTCGGCGCGCTCGGACCCGCGATCGAAAAAGTCTACCGCGAGATGGTCGAATCCAAAGTCATCTCACCGGTGGCCGACGCGGATGCCGCGGCCCTGCCCAAGCTCCCCAAGAGCATGGATCAGGCGATCAGGAGCGGCGACGTGATGGTCGAACCCCTGGTCAAAACCACGATCTCGGACGACCGCGGCGACGAACCGCTCTACGACGGGTATCCTGCGTCAGAGTTGATCAATAAGGGATATCAGATTCCGCACGTCATCGGTCTGCTCTGGAACAAGAAACTCGCGTCCGCGCAGGAAGCCGAGATCATCAAGCGGATCATCATGTTGTCGGCCGATCACGGGCCGTGTGTATCCGGCGCGTTGGTCACGATCATCGCGGCGGGCGCCGGGATCAACATGGCCCAGGGGGTGGCGGCGGGCATGATGATGATCGGTCCGCGCTTCGGGGGCGCGGTGACCGACGCGGGTAAGTGGTTCAAATACGCGGTGGATCAGAAGCTGGCGCCCGAGGCGTTCCTCGACTACATGAAGGCCAACGTGGGCCCGGTGCCGGGCATCGGCCACCGCGTGAAGAGCGTGAAAAACCCGGACAAACGCGTGTCCGAACTCGTCTCGTACGTGAAGAGTCTGGCGATCCCGATGCCGCACCTGGACTTCGCGCTGCAGGTCGAGAAAATCACCACTGCCAAGAAAGACACGTTGATCTTGAACGTGGACGGCACCATTGCCGCGATCCTGGTGGATCTGGGGTACCCGGTGGAAAGCCTGAACGGCTTTTTCATCCTGGCCCGAACGATCGGGTTTATCGGCCACTGGATCGATCAAAAGCGACAGGGCAGCCGTTTGATCCGGCTGTTCGACTATTTGGTCAATTATGCGACGCCCAAGCGGCGCGAAGTGCCGCCGCTGGGATAGAGCCTGTCCATGACCGGTCATCTGCGGCGTTGCCGCTGCGCTTCCGGTGCTCACGTACGACTCAGTACGCTGCGCTCCGGTTCTCGCGGCGCCTTGCATCTGACGCGTTCCTGAACAGGCTCCGCTATCGCGGTTACTTGCAAACGTTGTTTGGGTGGAGTTGGCTGGCGGGAGGTTCGTCGTTTACTGTAAGCTAAGGGCATCATGAGCGAGTCAACCAACACACAATCCCCCCACACGACCGGCGTCATGCCGCGCTTCGTGACGGTGGAAGTGATGGGCAAGAAGCACCAGGTGCCCGAGGGGATCACCGTGATCCAGGCGCTCTGGTACACCGGTCACGAAATGATCCGCGGAATCGGCTGCCTGGGCGGCACCTGCGGGGCGTGCGGCATGGTCTACCGCATGCCGGGACAATACGAGCTGCTCAACGGCCTGGGGTGTCAGACCACGGTGCGCGACGGCATGTGGTTCTCCATGGTCGCGAACTACCCCGCGGCGCAGGCCCACTACCGGATGCAGGACCTGACCAACGCCAAAGAACAGCTGTTCGAGCTGTATCCCGAGTCCGCGCGCTGCGTGAACTGCAACGCCTGCAACCGCGTCTGCCCCCAAGGGATCGACGTGCGCAGCAGCATCTGGTACGCGGTGTTCGGCGACTTTCAGAAAGTCGCGGACCTGACCATGAGCTGCAACATGTGCGGCCTGTGTATCACCCGGTGCGTGGCGGACATGCCGCCCAATCTGATCGGCCTCTACGCGCGTCGGACCTACGGAGCGCTCTACGCGCCTGCGGCCGAGGAGCTGACGCAGCGGGTGGCGCAACTGACCGACGGGCGCTTCCGAGACGACCTCGACCGGTTGCTCACGATCGACGCGTCCGAACTGAAATCGCGGGCGGCTGCGCTCAGCCGCTAAACGCCGTGACACCCGACGCTATCACCGAATCCCGCGGTCGCGTGGACGCGACCCGCTCCGACCGCAAGGGCCAGACCCTGCCGCTGCTGGCCCAGGCCGACAAAGACGCGCTCCTGCACCAGTATCATCCCGACTACAAGGCGGACGCGTACCGTCCGCTCAAGGCCGGACCCAACGCCGGACAGAAGACCGTCCACGAAGTGGCGGATCTCCTGGAAGGCGACAGCGCGGTGACCGCCGCGGACGTGAAGGCCCAGGCGGACTACGTCACCGACCTGCTCATCATCGGCGGGGGCGGGGCCGGTTGTGCCGCCGCGCTGGCGGCCCGCGCCGCGGGCGCCAAGGTCTTGCTGGCCACCAAGTTGCGGCTTGGCGATTCCAACACGGTGATGGCTGAGGGCGGGATGCAGGTCGCGATCAAGCCCGAAGACTCGCCGGTCCGACATTTCCTCGACACGATCAAGGGCGGGCACTTCGCCAACGACCGCGAGCTGCTCAAGGTGCTGGTCGAAGAGGGGCCCGCGGCCACGCAATGGCTGCTCTCGCTCGGGGTGTTGTTCGACCGCGACGAGACCGGCAATCTCAAAGTGCGCAGCGGCGGCGCCACCAGCACGCCGCGGCTGTTGACCTGTAAGGATTACACCGGGCTCGAGTTGATGCGCGTGCTCAAAGACGCGGTGATCAACGAAGACGTGCAGATCGTCGAGTTTGCGCCCGCGGTGGAACTGCTGAGCGACGGATCGGGCCGTTGCACCGGCGCGATCCTCAAGAACCTGGACAACGACCGCTTGTTGACGGTGCACGCCAAGGCGGTGATTCTGGCCACCGGCGGCAGCGGCCGCCTGCATATTCAGGGATTCCCCACCAGCAACCACTTCGGCGCAACCGGCGACGCGTTACCGCTCGCGTACCGGATCGGGGCCGAACTCGCGTTCATCGACACGTTCCAGTATCACCCCACCGGCGCCATCTACCCGGAACCCATGGCCGGCCTGCTCGTGACCGAGGCGATCCGCGCCGCGGGCTCGCAACTGGTCAACCGCATGGGCGAACGCTTCATCAACGAGACCGACACGCGCGACGTGGTGGCGGCGGCGATCATCCGCGAGTGCGTCGAGGGCCGTGGGGTCACCACGCCGTCCGGACGACGCGGCGTGTGGCTCGACGCCCCGATGGTGGATCTGGTCAACGGGGAGGGCACGCTGGACACGCGGTTTCCCAACATGCGCAAATTGTTCTCGCGGTACGAGATCGACATCCGTGAGCAGGCGGTGTTGATCCACCCCACGCTGCACTACCAGAACGGCGGCGTGAAGATCGGGGTGGACGGCAACTCCAGCGTCAAAGGACTCTACGTGGCCGGCGAAGCCTCCGGCGGATTGCACGGCCGCAACCGGCTGATGGGGAACTCGCTGCTCGACATCATCGTGTTCGGCCGCCGCGCAGGTCATGCCGCGGCGACCTATTCCAAGGCCGCAGCGTTGGGCGTGGTGACGGTGGAACACCTGGCGGGGTTTCGCCGGGGCCTGAAAGACGCGGGCATCGCGCCCGGGGTGATCTCGCCGCGCCTGATTCCCGACTATGTTCGCCGCGAAGCCGCAACCAGCCGGTCGTAGCTAAGCCTGTCCATGACCGGCCATCTGCGGCGTTGCCGCTGCGCGCCCGATCCTCACGTACGGACCAGTACGCTCCGGGTCGGGTGCTCGCGGCGCCTGGCAGCTGACCGCTCCTGAACAGGCTTCGGTCAGCTTGGGCTGACCGTCAAACCGGTCCAGCACCTTACCTGTCCCACGACGGATTGGGGACCTTCGCAAACAACTCGCGGAGCCCATCCGACCATCGCCGCCTGATATCTCTGAAATACACGTCGTCCCCGTCGATACTCCGCCGAAGACCCACCCGCAAGCTGTCGCGCACGTAACAGAGCAGATCGATCGGCGCGCCTACCGACAGGTTGCTGCGGATGGTGGAGTCGAACGAGATCAATGTACATTTGATGGCTTCGTCGAGGCTGCTCTTGTGCGTGATCACGCGGTCGATGATGGGTTTGCCGTATTTGACCTCTCCGGATTGAAAATACGGGGTCTCGGGCGTGGCCTCGATGAAGTTGCCCGCGGCGTAGATGTTGAAGAGACGCGGCGGTTCGCCGCGGATCTGGCCGCCGTGTGTATGGTACGGTCAATCTAATACAAGTGCGGGTCCCCTGGCAACTGCGGCGCCCAGACGGCCCGCGACCAGGCTGCGGAGGACCCGCAATTGACGCGTTTTGGCGAAGTTGCTACAATCCCGCCTCATTCTCTCAATCACCCTCGACCCGTGAATGACCAAGGACGATAGCCCTTCATGAATATCCACGAATTTCAGGCCAAACAACTGTTCGCGAAGTTCAACGTGCCGGTGCCGCGAGGACGGCGCACCGACGTGATCGACGAAGCCACGGCGATCGCTGCCGAGCTGGCGTCCCCCGTCACGGTAGTCAAGGCTCAGATCCACGCGGGAGGACGCGGCAAGGCGGGCGGCGTCAAGTTGGCTAAGTCGCGGGATCAGGTCGCGCCGCTGGCGCGCGAGATTCTGGGCAAGACCCTGGTGACGCCTCAAACCGGTCCGCAGGGCAAGGTCGTCAAGAAGCTGTTGATCGAAGAGGGCGTGAGTATCGGCCACGAGTACTACCTCTCGTTGGTGGTAGACCGCGCGTCGGCATCCATCGCGGTGGTGGCCAGCCGCGAGGGCGGCATGGACATCGAGGAGGTGGCGGCCAGCCATCCCGAGAAGATCATCAAGGTTTTCATCGATCCTACGATCGGGTATCAGCCCTTTCACGGCCGCCGCGTGGCGTTTGCGCTGGGCCTGCCTAAAGACACGGTCAACGCGTTCGTGAAGGTACTGGGTTCGGTGTACGCATTGTTCATGGCCAAAGACGCGTCGCTGGTGGAAATCAACCCCTTGGTGTTGACCACGGACCAGAAATGGATCGCGCTCGACGCCAAGATGACCTTCGACGACAACGGCTTGTTCCGGCAGGACGACGTCCGCGCATTCCGGGACCTCGACGAGGAAGAGCCGCTGGAGATCAAGGCGTCCGAACATAACCTCAATTACGTCAAACTCGATGGCACGATCGGGTGTATGGTCAACGGCGCGGGGCTGGCGATGGCGACGATGGACGTGGTGAAGCTGGCGGGCGGCGCTCCGGCCAACTTCCTCGACGTGGGCGGCGGCGCGACCAAAGAGACCGTGAAAGAGGCGTTCGGTATCTTGATGGCGGACCCAAACGTGAAAGGGGTGTTTGTCAACATTTTCGGCGGCATCGTGCGCTGCGAGCGGATTGCGGGCGGGATCATCGACGCCACGCGTGAAGTAGAACTGAATATCCCCCTGGTGGTGCGGCTCGACGGCACCAACGCCGAGGAGGGCAAGAAGTTGTTGGCCTCGTCGGGTCTCAATCTGGAAGTGGCCGGTACGATGTGGGAGGGCGCGCAGCGAATCGTGTCTCTTTCAGGGGGAGCCGCGCGATGAGCATTCTGGTCGGCAAAGATTCCCGCGTCATCGTGCAGGGGCTCACCGGGCGCGAAGGCGGATTCCACGCGGATCAGTGCCTGGCGTACGGCACCAAAGTCGTGGGCGGGGTGACGCCGGGCAAGGGCGGCACGGCGTGGGTCGGGGAAACCTCGGGCAAAAAAGCGCCGGTGTACGACACGGTGCGTCAGGCGGTCGACGATGCCGGGGCCAATGTATCTCTGATCTTCGTGCCGCCGGCGTTCGCGGCCGACGCCGAGGTCCCGCTCATCATCTGCATCACCGAGGGCATCCCCATCCTGGACATGATGCGCGTGAAACGCGCCCTGTCCGGAAAATCGTCCCGCTTGATCGGTCCCAACTGCCCCGGGGTCATCACGCCGGGCCAGGCCAAGATCGGCATTATGCCGGGGTTTATCCATCGTCCGGGCGCGGTGGGCGTGGTCTCGCGCAGCGGCACCTTGACCTACGAAGCGGTGTGGCAGGTCACGCAGCGGGGTCTGGGACAAAGCACCTGCGTGGGGATCGGCGGCGACCCACTCAACGGCACCAACTTCATCGACTGCCTGCAGATGTTCGAGCGGGATCCCGACACTGAAGCGATCGTGATGATCGGGGAAATCGGCGGCGACGCCGAGGAGCAGGCCGCGTCGTACATCGCGCGGTCGGTGAAAAAACCGGTGGTGGGATTCATCGCCGGGATCACCGCGCCTCCGGGCCGCCGGATGGGCCACGCGGGGGCGATCATTTCCGGCGGAGTGGGCAGCGCCTCCGACAAGATGGCCGCCATGGAGCGCGCCGGGGTGACCGTGGTCAAAAACCCGGCGTTGATCGGTGAGGCGATTAAAACGTTGCTGGGACGCAAGCCGCAACGGGTGGCCGCCAAGACGCGACCGGTCCGCGGCGCCGCGGCGCGCGCGACGCGAGGCCGGACCGCCGCCACCGCGCGGTCGCGGGGTCGAAGTCGCGGACGGGGGAGGAGCGGGCGATGAGGGGCGCGGTCATCGCGGCGGCGACGACGGTCCTGCTGGCGGGATGGGGCTGGTTGTGGTCGTCCGTGGGACGGGCCGAGACCGGTCAGCGGATCCACGTCGGCGAGACGGCTCCGGACTTTACGCTCAGCGATCAAACCGGCATGCCGGTGACCCTCAGCGAGTTCCGCGGCGATCAGACCGTGATCCTGTACTTCTACCCCAAAGACGACACCCCGGGGTGCACGAAACAGGCGTGTAGTTTCCGCGACGACATCGCGAGGTTCCAGGCACTCAACGTCCGGGTATTGGGTGTGAGCGTGGACGGCCTGGATGCGCACCGCGCGTTCGCGGAAAAATACAAACTCACCTTTCCGATTCTGAGCGACGAGGACTATCGCGTGAGTCGAGCCTACGGGGTGTTGAGCGGGTTTGCGGGATTCACCTATGCGAAACGGACCACGTTTGTCATCGGTCCCGACGGCGCAATCCGCCGTATTTTCACCGACGTCGATCCCAAAGACCACACCACCGAACTGCTGCAGTACCTCAAGACCACGCTCGTTCCAAATCCGACCGAAGGCTAGTCCATGTATGTTGTTGGTCTCTCGTCGGGCACTTCCGTCGATGGGATCGATGCGGCGCTCGTCGACCTCCGCGGGAGCGGCTCCCGCCTGCGTATCCGGCTGATCGCGTACCGGACTGTGGCGTACCCGCGGGGCGTCCGCGAGCGGGTGTTGGCGATCCAGTCGCCGTCTGGACAGCCGGTTGAAGAACTCAGTCGCCTGAACGCCTATCTCGGTGAACTGTTCGCTGCCGCGGCCGTTCGAGTTGCTGCGGCCGCGAGAGTGCCGCTCCGTCGCGTGTCGCTGATCGGCTCGCACGGTCAAACCATCGCCCATCAACCGGCTCCGGTTCGCGAGGGCCGCTTCCGAGTGGCCTCCACCCTCCAAATCGGCGAGCCCTCGGTCATCGCGGAGCGCACCGGCGTCACGACCGTGGCGGACTTTCGGCCGCGCGATATCGCCGCGGGCGGGCAGGGCGCACCGGTCACGCCGTTGATTCACCACCGGTGTTTCGCCCGTTCCGGTCGCAACCACCTGGTGGTGAACCTGGGGGGCATCACCAACGTGACGTGGCTGCCGGCCGAGCGTGGCGCCGACGACCTGAGCGGGATTCTCGCGTTCGACACCGGCCCCGGAAACATGCTGATCGACTGTCTGATGGAACAGGTGACACGCGGCCGTCACACCATGGATCGGTTCGGCCGCACGGCCGCGTCCGGAGTCGTGGACGAACGGCTTCTGGGGCGGTTGCTTCGGCACCCGTTTCTGAAACGACGGCCCCCGAAAACCACGGGTCGGGAGACGTTCGGACGCGAGCTGGCGGCTGACCTGCTGCGCGCGGCGACGCGCACGCGCCTGGCCCCGCGCGACCTGATCGCCACCGTGACGGCGTTGACCGCGCGGTCGATCGCCGAGGCGTACACGCGGTTCCTGCGGCCGCGGGGCGTCGTACATCGGGTGATCGTGGGGGGCGGCGGGGTGTACAACCGGACGCTGATGGCCGAATTAAGTCGCGCGTTCAACGGGGTGCGGGTGGATTCCATGGCCGCCCACGGCGTCGAACCCAAGGCGATCGAAGCGATGGCCTTCGCCTTGTTGGCCTATCTTGCGGCGCGCGGCGAGCCGAACAACGTCCCCTCGGCGACCGGAGCGACACGAGCCGTGGTGATGGGGAAAGTTATTCCGAAGTAGGATTCCCTCACCGCCCAGAAACCCGCGCCTCCCTTGACATGGAGTTGCCCCGTCGTTAGAATGAGGTCGAACCATGCGGCAAGCTTTTTCGCCGCCGGTTCAACCCCCAGGAGGCCAGAATGTTCGAGCGATTCACCGATCGAGGCAGGAAAATCATCATCCTCGCGAGGGAAGAGGCCGAGCGCCACCAGAACGACTATCTCGGTACGGAGCACCTGGTGCTCGCGATTCTTCGCGAAGGCGATGGCGTCGCGCTGGCGGTGACCAAGAAGATGGGGTTGTCTCCGGAACAGGTCCGCTTGGAGATCGAGCGCAATCTGCCGACCGGCGGCAGCACCATGACGTTCGGAGAGATCCCGTTCACGCCGCGCGTGAAAAAAGTCATCGAGTTTTCGATCGAGGAAGCCAAACTCCTCGGACATAACTATATCGGGAGCGAGCATCTCTTGCTCGGCCTCTTGCGCGAAGAAGAGGGGATGGGCGGGAAGATCCTCCGCAGCCTGGGAGCCAACCTGCTCACCGCGCGCCAACTGACCATCAACCTGCTCAAGAAAAACGTCCCGCGCGAGAAGGACAAGAAGAGCAACACCCCCGCGCTCGACGAGTTCGGCCGCGACCTGACGCAGCTCGCGACTGAAGGGGTCCTGGACCCGGTCATCGGCCGCACCGACGAAATCGAACGCGTGTTGCAGATTCTCTGCCGCCGCACCAAGAACAACCCGGTGCTGATCGGGGAATCCGGCGTCGGCAAAACCGCAATCGTCGAAGGTCTGGCGCAGCGAATCGTGGGGTCGGAAGTGCCAGACAACCTCCTCAATCATCGCGTGATTGCGCTCGACCTGGGATCGCTCGTGGCCGGCACCAAGTACCGCGGTCAGTTCGAAGAGCGGCTGAAGGTCGTGATGAAGGAGATCGTGAGCGCCGGTAACGTGATCATTTTCATCGACGAGTTACACACGCTGGTCGGCGCCGGCGCGGCGGAGGGGTCGATCGACGCCTCCAACATGCTCAAGCCGGCCCTGGCGCGCGGCGAGATCCAGTGCATCGGCGCGACCACGCTCGACGAGTACCGCAAACACATCGAACGCGACGCGGCGTTGAAGCGGCGCTTCCAGCCGATTCACGTCCATCCGCCGAGCCCCGACGAGACGATCAAGATCATCCGGGGCCTGAAGGACCGGTACGAAGACCACCACGGCATCACCATCACCGAGGACGCGGTGGTCGAGGCCGTGCGTCTGTCGGACCGGTACATCACCGACCGGTTCCTGCCGGATAAGGCGATCGACGTGATCGACGAGGCGGGTTCGCGCGCCAAACTCCTCAACTATGCGCTGCCCCCCGAGTTACGAGGGTTGGAGCAGGAGCACAAGCGCGTCGCGAAGGAGAAAGACGTCGCGATCAAGGCGCAAAACTTCGAAGAAGCGGTCAAGCTTCGCGAGGAGGAAGAGCGCCTCAAGAAGACGCTGGAAGACGCGAAGCGCGAGTGGAAGCGAAATCAGGAGAAGCAGCGGACCAACATCACCAAGGAAGAGGTCGCCGTGGTGGTGGCCAAGATGACGGGGATCCCGCTGTACAAGTTGGAAGAAGAAGAGTCCCGGAAGTTGCTGCAGATGGAAGAAGCGCTGCACAAGCGCGTGGTCGGGCAGGAAGAGGCGATCACGGCCGTGTCCAAGGCCATCCGCCGCGCGCGCGCAGGGCTCAAGGGCGAGCGGCGTCCGATCGGGTCTTTCGTGTTCCTGGGGCCGACGGGCGTGGGCAAAACCGAATTGGCGCGCACGTTGGCCGAGTTCCTGTTCGACGACCCCGACGCGTTGATCCGGATCGACATGTCCGAGTACATGGAGCGCTTCGCGAGTTCACGCCTGGTCGGCGCCCCTCCGGGCTACGTGGGGTATGAAGAAGGCGGCCAGTTGACCGAAAAAGTCCGGCGGCGGCCGTATTCGGTGGTGCTCTTCGACGAGATCGAAAAAGCGCACCCCGAGATCTTCAACATGTTGTTGCAGGTGTTGGACGACGGGGCGTTGACCGATAGTCTGGGACGCAAGGTGGACTTCAAGAACACCGTGATCATCATGACCTCCAACGTGGGAGCGCGGATGATCGACAAAGGGGCGTCGCTCGGATTCCACCAGGGCAGCGAACACGGCGAAGGCCTCCGGATGAAAGACGACGTGATGAGCGAGTTGAAGAAAACCTTCAACCCCGAGTTCTTGAACCGGATCGACGAAATCGTGGTGTTCCATATGTTGTCCAGGGAACACCTGGTGAAGATCGTGGATATCTTGATCGACGAGGTCAACCACCGCCTCACGGAAAAGGGCTTCCAGATCGAACTCGACGAAGCCGTCAAGAAGTGGCTCATCGAAGAGGGGTACCAGCCGCTCTATGGCGCCAGACCTATGCGCCGGTGCGTCCAGAAATATATCGAAGATCCCTTGTCGGAGGAGCTGCTGCGCGGGCGGTTCAAGGAGCAGAAGCGGATCAAAGTCGTGCTCCGCGACAACGCGCCGGGCTTCATCGAAGAAGAGGCCATGGCTGGCGTCTGACGACGCGTGGTTGAGTGATAGCGTGCACGGAGGGGCGGGGTGTTCACCCGCCCCTCCGCATTTCTGGGCCGTTCCGCAGTATTCCGGTGAATCTCCATGTTGATTCTGGGTATTGAGACCTCGTGCGACGAGACCGCGGTGGCGCTCGTTCGCGACGGTGCGGTCATCCTGGCCGAGGAATTGGCGACCCAGTCGGGGATACACAGCCCGTTCGGCGGCGTGGTACCCGAGCTGGCGTGCCGCGCGCACGTCGAGGTGATCGATCAACTCGTGGCTCGGACGTTCGCCGCCGCCGGGGTGTCGAAATCCGAGGTGGACGCGGTGGCGGTGACCGAAGGACCGGGCCTGGTCGGCGCCCTGCTGGTCGGCGTGGCGTTCGCCAAAGGATTCGCCTATGGACTGGGCCGCCCCCTGGTGGGCATCAACCACCTGGAGGGCCATGTCGTGGCGCCGCTGCTGTCGGGCCAGGCGATCCAGTATCCCTCGGTCGCGTTGATCGTGTCCGGGGGCCACACGCACGTGTACTACACCGAATCGTTCGGGAAGTATCACCTGGTGGGTCGCACCATCGACGACGCGGCCGGTGAGGCGTTCGATAAAGGCGCGGCGTGCCTGGGCCTGGGATTTCCCGGCGGTCCTGCGATCGACCGGCTTGCACGAACCGGCGATCCCGCGCGATTCCGGTTTCCTCGGGCGTTGACCGGACGCGCCGCGGCGCCGGGGAGCGATCACGAGTTCGACGTCAGTTTCAGCGGGCTCAAGACCGCGTTCGCGCAGGCCGTCCGCCGTGCCGGTCCCGGAGATGCGGTCTACCCGGACCTGGCAGCCGGGCTCCAGGAGGCGGTGGTCGACGTGCTGGTGGAAAAGACCCTGGCCGCGGCAAAGGTCTACGGCGTGCCTGGCATCGTTGTCGGAGGAGGCGTGGCCGCCAATTCGCGCCTGCGCTCCGTCATGGCCGAGCGAGCCGCGGCCGAGGGATTCACACTCGCCATGGCTGAGCCGCGTCACTGCACGGACAACGCCGCGATGATCGCGGTGGCGGCCCTCCAGCGGGCGCCGTTCGATCAGACCCCTCGGTGGGATCTCAACGCCGACCCGTCGCTCCGTTTGTAACGTCGGATGGTGGAGCCATCCGCGCACCCATGAACGCCATCTTCATCACCGGCGCGTCGTCTGGAATCGGCGAAGCCCTTGCGGTGCGGTTGGCGGCACCGGGCCGGAACCTCGGATTACTGGCGCGGCGCGAAGAGGAACTCCAGCGCGTGGCCGCGCAATGCCGATCGCGCGGCGCGACCGTCTCGATCTTTCCCGTGGACGTGCGGGACTCGGGCGTGGTTCAGTCTGCAGCGCGACGGTTCCTGAGGGCCGTGGGCAGGGTGGACGTGGTGATCGCGAACGCGGGCGTCAGCCGCCGCGACAACGAATCGCCCGACGAAGCCTACCTGTCCCGTCAGATCATCGAAACGAACCTGCTCGGCGTGATCAACACGCTCGCCCCGTTCATCGACGAGATGGACCGCGCGGGGTCGGGCTCGCTGGTGGCCATCTCCAGCGTGGCGGGCGTCCGCGGGTTACCCAATGTCGGCGCCTACTCAGCCTCCAAAGCCGCGGTCAACACGTGGATGGAGAGCCTGCGCATCCGGTTGCGCGGCCGCGTACACGTGATGACCGTATGCCCAGGTTTTGTGGCCACTCCCATGACCGCCTCGAACCGTTTCCGCATGCTTTGGCTCATCACAGCCGACGACGCTGCGGCGCGAATCGAACGCGGTATCGAACGCAAAAATCCCGTACTCGTGTTTCCCGTGCCCATGCGCGTGCTGGCCGCGATCACGCGTCTGATGCCGCGGGCCGTGTTCGAAGCCGTGGCCGCCTGGGCCGCCCGCCGTCGTCCTGACCTGCTGAAGAAACAGCCCCCTGAGGGTTGAGGTAGAGCCGCACCTTCCAATGGCAACTCCGAGGTTGGGGCAGCACAGCGGTTGAAATTTACCCGTCGTGTGATTGAACGACATACTTGTCGTCAACGACATATTTGCCAGGCAAACTTGTCGTCTCATCGCAAACGCGCTCATGTGCAGTCGTGAGAGAAGACACACAACGGATCAACTACCTTGATCTTTAAAGGGTTTGGTTCGTGCCCCGGAAGGGCGTGCATTGAGGCACACTCGTTGCAACTTTATTCGGCTCAATTGTCGGAGTCGTAGCCGTGACGGCTCCGGTGGAACCTTTGGTAATGATCAGGACGGTGAAGTAGCAAACAGATCGTCACGGGTCCGGACGAGGCGTCAGGATCGGGCGTGACCACAACGGAGAACCGGCAATGGTGAAGACGAGCAGTCGTGGACCGGCCAACCCGAAGCGCACCCTGATCGGCGGAGTCCTTTTACTAAGCCTGTTGTGGAGCCATCCCAGTTGGGCCGTGTCATCGTCGATCGTGGTTACCGTGGAGGGAGGCGGCGTGACGGCCACGGCGAGTGGGAGCTTTGGCTCGTGCCCCAACGGGGGCGGGGTCACCCTGAAGAGGAACAACGTGGCAATAGGCAGTGCCAGTGGGAGTGGATCGGCCTCCGTGACCAGGACGCTAGACCGTGGGACCCTGCACGGGACGAATACGTTTCAAGCCTATGCCGCCGATTGTACGGGCTATACCACGCAGAGTTACACCCTGGTGCTCGACAACACGCCGAGCGTGACCGTGACGGGCCCCTCGGGGGTCGTGTCCGGGCCATTTGACATTACGGGGACGGTGGTGTTCAAGCCGACGCTCAGTGCGACCAAGGGTACGGTCAGCGTGCAATTCACGGGGACCGGCACGCCGACCACCGTGGCGACCAAGGCGTGTACGACCGAAACGTGTGCGATCAGCTACCAGGAGATCACGGGCATATTATACGAGAGGAACCATGGCGGGCCGTACACCGTGCGGTTGTATGCCTCGGGTGGGGGCGCGGTCGCCAGCGCGTCGCAGAGTTTTACGGTGGACAACATGCCGAGCGTCACGGTGACCAGTCCCTTGGGCGTCGTGTCGTCTCCGTTTGACATCACCGGAATGGCCGTGTTTAAGCCCAAGCTCAGTGCGATCAAGGGCACGATGAGCGCGCAAATCATCGTGGGCGGTACGCCGACCACCGTGGCGACCAAAACGTGTCTGACGGAAACCTGTGGGTTCAGCTACCAAGAAGTCACGGGCGGGTTGTACACCAAGAGTCCCGGGTCCTACACGGTCAGGTTGTATGCGTCCGGCGGGGGCGCGACGGCATCGGACTCGGACCCGTTCTCCGTCGTGGCGTGCACGGTCACGAGCACGGGATTTTCCGCGGATCAGCTCGTGATCGATCCCGGTGTGGGCGGCGCGACGAAGTTAACGGGCAATCTCACGGATTCGTCCGGACGGCCGATTAGTTGGAACGTGAGTGTAGCCGGGCGCACGTGGACTGGTGCGGGAGGAACCTTAGGGAATAACGTGGTCTGGGATGGCAAGGACGCGCTAGGCCGTCTGGTGGAGCCGGGCACCTATACCGCCACGCTCAATGCCACAAACGGGGTGCCCTATTGCAGTGCCCCGCCCCGGACGGTGCAGATCACGGTGACCGCCGAGGCAGCGGTGGGGCCGAGTTGCCCGACCCGACGCCATCAGGTGGGGTCCAGTGCGGACGTGGCTGGCGGCATGCTCCAGCACGATCAGGATTTGTTCGAGACGGAGGGCACGGGGATGCCTCTGCGGTTTATCCTGGCCTACCACAGCGCGAATGCCGCGACGCCGCCGCTGGGTGACGGGTGGACGCATAACTATGCGATGCGGCTGACGCCGGACAATGCGGGAGGCTATGTGCTGGCGACAGCCGACGGCAACCGGCTCGTGCTGCTACCCAGTGGGGCCGCTTACCGGCCTGCGGCCGCAACGTATCCGGTGATGACCATCAACCCCGACACGACCCGCGATCTCCGCGAGCACAATGGAACCCACTACACCTTTGCCGTGGATGGACGGTTAACGGCCATCACCGATCGCAATGGCAACACCGTGGTGGTGGCATATACCAATGGGGATCTGACGAGCCTAACGGATTCGGGAGGCCGCGTGGCCACCTTAGCCTCCGACGCAACCCATCGGCTCGCGTCGATCGTTGATCCCTCGGGTGCCGTCCATACGTTTAGCTACCAGGGGAGCCTGTTGACCGGCGTGACGTCCACCGAACTGGGAGGGGCTGTCCGCACGTGGCAGTATACGTACAATCCCGCGGGCCTGCTGGTCTCCAAAACCAACCCGCGAGGGGATCTCACGCAGTACGTCTACGATGCGTCCCAACGCGTGATCAACATCACGGACCCCGAAGGCGGCGTCCGCACCGTGACCTATCCGGCACTTAGCAGTGCGCTCACGCGCACCAGTACCGTGACCGAACCGGACGCCGGGGTGTGGACGTACACCTACGACACCCGGCTGGGCCTGGTGTTGTCAAAGGCCGATCCCTTAGCGCATACGACCACCTATGCGTATAACGGAAACCGTCGCCTCAGCACACAGACCGGACCGGATGGCAGCGTCACGCAGTGGACGTACGATACGGACGGGAACGTGCTCACCACGACGGACCCGTTGGGGCATGTCACCGCATTCACCTACAACGGCTTTGGGCAAGTGACCAGTCGTACCGACGCGCTCGGGCACGTCACTGCCTACACCTACGATGTCCAGGGGAACCTCCTGACGCTGACCGATGCCACGGGCGCGGTGACCCAGTACCAATACGATACCGCGGGCCGCGTGATCCAGGTCACTACTCCGCTCGCCCAGGTGATCGCCTTGGCATACGACAGTGCGGGCAATCTCATGACCGTGACCGATCCCACCGGCGCCGTCACGACCTATGCATACGACGGGGCCGGCCACCTCACAACCCAGACCGATGCCCTGGGACGGACCACGACCCTGGCCACCGACGGGTTCGGTCAGGTGCGCTCACGGACCGCGCCTGATGCGGGCACGACAACCTGGACGTACGACGGGGCCGGGCACCGGTTGACCGAGACCGATGCGAACGCTCATGCCACAACGTGGACGTACAATTTCCGTGAGCAGGTGACCAGCGTGACCGACGCTGCCGCCAATGTGACCAGGTATACCTACGGCAGCACCACCGGCTGCGGCTGCACCGCGGGTGGTGATCGGCTCTTGAGCGTGACAGATCCTACCGGAGCTCACACGACCTTTACGTACGACGCAGCGGGACGGCGAATTAACGCCACCGACGCCATGAGCCACGTGACGAGCTTTACCTACGATACCCGCGACCGCTTGGTGAGTCAGACCGACGCCAACGGCCGGGTGACGAGTTATACCTATGACGCCGTGAACCGCCTTTTGACCGAAACGGACCCCGTGGGCGGCGTCACGGCGTATAGCTACGACGCGGTCGGGAATCTGCTGAGCGTGACCGACCCGAAGAACAGCGTGACAGGGTACACATATGACGCGGCCAATCGCCGGACCCAAGAAACCCGCCCGTTGGGGCAGGTGACCAGCTATGCGTACGATGCTGGAGGCAACCTCACGACCCTGACCGATGGCAAAGGCCAAGTGACGACCTTGACCTACGACGCCGGGAATCGGCTGACCGCTCGGACCTTTGCGGATAGCACGCAGGACACGTTTAGCTACAACGCGGTGGGGAATCTGACCGGCTACATCGGCTCCGGCCTCAGCGGTACCCTGACATACGATGCCCAGCACCGAAAACTTAGTGAAGGAGTGAACTTTGGGTCGCTCACCAAGACCTACAGCTACACGTATGACGGGGTGGGCAATGAGACGAGTCTGACCACGCCCGAAGGCGCGGTGTCCACGTACGCGTACAACGCGATCAATCAGCCGACCAGCGTCACCTCCAGTGCCGGCACCATCAGCGCGACCTATGATCATGGTCGACTCAGTGGCCTCGCGTTTCCCAACGGTGTGGCGACCAACTACCAATATACCGCGACCTCTTGGCTGAGTGGCCTGAGCACGGTGAAAGGTGCCGTGTCGGTCCTGACTCGTCAGCACGCGTTCGATGGCGTGGGGAACATCCTGACCCGGACCAGCGAAACAGGCAGCACGACTTACATATATGATGCCCTCTCACGACTAACTGATGCCGTGCCGCCCGTGACCCAGGCACCAGAGCACTACACCTACGATGCGGTGGGTAACCGGCTGACCAGCGCGACCACGGCGGGGACCTGGGGCTATAACGCCAACCATCAACTCCTGACCTACGCCGCCACGACCAATACCTACGATGCCAACGGCCAACTGGTGCAGACGACCGACGGTTCACAAGTTACGACCTTCGGCTACAATAGTCGGAACCGCATGGCGCAGGTGACGTTGCCGAACGGGCAGACTGCCAGTTACACGTATGATCCGTTCGGGCGACGCGTGAAGAAAGACGTGGCAGGGACGGTGACGTACTTCCTCTACAGTGATGAAGGCTTGTTAGCCGAGTACGATGCGGCGGGGACCCTGCAACGCGGTTACGGCTGGTGGCCGCAGACCGCTTGGGGTACTGCGCCGCTAGGGCAGACCGAGGGCGGGCAGACGTACGCGATTCACACCGATCATCTGGGCACGCCGCAGAAGGTGACGGATAGCACAGGCGCGGTGGTGTGGAGCGCGACCTACAGCGCCTTCGGCGAGGCGAGCGTAGATCCGGCCTCGACGATTACCCACAACCTACGGTTCCCTGGGCAGTACCACGATGAAGGGACCCGACTGCACTACAACCTGAATCGAGACTATGACTCGACGATTGGCCGATATAGACAGACCGATCCGATTGGGCTTGCTGGCGGAGTGAATACATATGGCTATGCAATGAGCAACCCGTTATTGGGGATTGATCCTCTTGGACTTGAAGTTTTTGTAGGACAACATCCGGCGTTTCTTGCTTCACCTAACAACCCCGTTAACCACGCTGCGATTGTATTGATGCCTGACAATCCTAGGGATTTTATTGACCATCCGGTTTTTAAACATTCGAATGGACAGTGGGCCTCGATTGGTGGACAGGCATTCGGCGAAGGCAGGGGTATTTTTGGCCGACTAACCGGTGAATTTAATTATCCTGGAGATAGCCCTCAAAGCCTAAACGATCTCACAGCGGTTTGCCGTCCAGAGGGTCAGAGCGACGCAGAATTCATACTCAACCTGGTTAACATTGCTAAGACCTATGACAATAGTGCTCACTATGATCCATTCCCGGATCGATGGGGTAGGACTTTCAACAGCAACAGCTATGTATCTGGACTTCTGATTGGGGCGGGTGTTTCGCCGCCGCCACTACCAGGCATTCGGCCAGGATACGGGAGACCGCTGCCTTTCAATTGAGAATTGAGGTGCTGATGAGATGGGGTGATACAGTAAGAAAATTGGGGCCGATTGGGCTCACGGTGCTCTTGATAATCTGGACTATCGTTGTTTCGCCGTATTCGAGGTACGGCGACAACTGGGCTGTATACCCTGCAGTACTGGTGCTTCCTGTTGCTTTGATCTGGCACGTAGCGTTAGTCTTTTTGGAGAAACCGAGATACGTATTTGTGCTATACGGGTTCGTACATCTCGCTATTTTGTTTGCAATTTGGATGTATTGCCTCATGAAGATTTCGAAGGATGTTTTATAAAGTCAGGCCCTACAGCACTACACCGACGACGGGGTTAGGCCGCTGTTGATTCAAACGTCCTGGTTGACTCAGAATCTTTAGGCGCTACTCGTGGCCCCGTAACGCCCTCGAGTTCCCTTCTCGACACTGACCGATGCCCCCGCGTGCGGCGTTGGCGTCGGAATAGGTCGTTTGTCCCTCCCCTCTGGGCCTCCCGGGTCCTTGACACGGATACGAAAAATACATTACAAGTTCTGCTCTATTTTCTGTATCCGGATCCCCCAAATTTTGAGGTGAGGACTGACGATGGCTACTAAAATCGCGAAGATCATTTATACCCATGTCGACGAGGCGCCGATGCTGGCCACGTATTCGTTTCTCCCGATCATCAACGCGTTTACCAAGGCCGCGGGTGTGGTGGTTGAGAAACGGGATATCTCGCTGGCGGGTAGGATTCTCGCCAACTTTCCCGAGCAATTGACCGCGAGTCAAAAGCAGTCTGACGACCTGGCCGAGTTGGGGCAACTCGCCACCACGCCCGACGCCAATATCATCAAGCTGCCCAATGTCAGCGCGTCGATCCCCCAGTTGAAAGCCGCGGTGAAGGAGCTGCAATCTCAGGGGTACAAGCTCCCCGACTATCCCGAAGACCCGAAAACCGACGCCGAGAAGGACATCAAGGCGCGCTACGACAAGATCAAGGGCAGCGCAGTGAACCCGGTGTTGCGGGAAGGCAACTCGGATCGCCGGGCGCCGCTCTCGGTCAAACAATACGCCAGGAAACACCCGCACAAGATGGGGGCCTGGACCGCTGACTCCAAGACCCACGTCGCGCACATGACCCAGGGTGATTTTCGCTCCAACGAGAAATCGATGACGGTCGCCGAGGCCACCGACGCGCGCATCGAGTTTGTGGGGAAAGACGGTAAGACCACGGTGTTGAAAGCCAAGGTGTCCCTGAAAGCGGGCGAAGTGATCGACGCCACGTTCATGAGCCGCCGGGCCTTACGCGAGTTCCTCGAGGCGCAGATCGACGACGCCAAGAAACAGGGCGTGTTGTTCTCCATCCACCTCAAAGCCACCATGATGAAGGTCTCGGATCCCAAGATCTTCGGCCACGCGGTGTCGGTGTTCTTCAAGGACGTGTTCGACAAACACCAAGCGACGTTCGATAAGCTGGGCGTGGACCCCGACAACGGTCTGGGCGACCTGTACGCGAAGATCAAGAGCTTGCCGGATGCCGAGCGAGCCACGATCGAAGCCGACATCCAGGCGGTCTACAAGAAACGGCCTCCGATGGCGATGGTGAACTCCGACAAGGGCATCACCAATTTGCACGTGCCGAGCGACATCATCATCGATGCGTCGATGCCGCCGGTCATTCGCGACTCGGGCAAGATGTGGGGTCCCGACGGCAAACTGCAGGATACCAAGGCGGTCATCCCGGACAGCAGCTACGCCGGCGTGTATCACGAAGTGGTCGAGTTCTGCAAAAAACACGGCGCTTTTGATCCGCGGACGATGGGCAGCGTTCCCAACGTGGGTTTGATGGCGCAAGCGGCCGAGGAATACGGGTCACACGACAAGACCTTCAAGTCCCCGGGCAACGGCGCGATTCGTGTGGTCGCCGCGTCGGGGCAGGCATTGCTGGAACACCAGGTAGAAGACGGGGACATCTGGCGGATGTGCCAGGTCAAAGACGCGCCGATCCAGGATTGGGTCAAGCTGGCGGTGAATCGCGCGCGGGCCACCGGATCGCCCGCGGTGTTCTGGTTGGACAAGACCCGGGCGCACGACGCGGAGCTGATCACGAAGGTGAATCGGTATCTGCCCAATCACGATACCAAAGGCCTGGACATCCGGATCATGTCTCCGATCGAAGCGACGCGGTTGTCGTTGGAGCGGATGAAAGAAGGGAAAGACACGGTTTCCGTGACCGGGAATGTGTTGCGCGACTATCTCACGGACCTGTTCCCGATTCTTGAGATCGGGACCAGCGCCAAAATGCTGTCCATCGTGCCCCTGATGAACGGCGGCGGCCTGTTTGAGACCGGTGCCGGGGGCTCGGCGCCCAAACACGTGCAGCAGCTTCAGGAAGAAGGCTACTTACGCTGGGATTCACTCGGTGAATTTTTAGCGCTGGCCGCTTCATTGGAACATTTGAGCAAGGCCTCCAACAATCCCGCCGCGAAGATCTTGGCGGATACGCTGGATCGGGCAACCGCCCAGTTCCTGGACAGCAACAAGTCACCGGCCCGGAGGGTCGGGGAGATCGACAATCGCGGGA
>CAZMYW010000027.1:0-423320 GCA_964570625.1 uncultured Nitrospirota bacterium
GGGTGCGGACACGGATGGCGCTCACAACGGGATCAGCCCGGCGAACTTCGGGTTGACCCAGCTGGTGCAGCAGAGCGACCCGGGCAACGGGTTCTTGCTCTCGTGCATCCAGTGCAGCCCGCACGACCTGCCGATCGACCCCGTGACCGTGACATACACCTTCAACTGGCCCGCTGATCCCACGATCCTCCCGATCCCTGACCCGCCCGCGGACGGCACCACAGTCGTTCCGGTCCTGCCGTAAGTTCACCTATTCCCTTCACTACGCGACCCGGCGGTGTGGGGGAAGAGCGTGTTCGAATGAAGGGACAGAACCAAGACGCCTCGTTCAATTATTTCATTCCTCAACTGACATTCCTGCGGTTTCCGGCCGTCGTGTGGATCGCCATCTTTCACTATGGCGCCACCGGGTTTCCCTTCTCGACGAATGTCTTCCTTCGGGATCTCATCTCCCACGGGTACTTGGCGGTGACGTTCTTCTTCGTTCTCTCGGGTTTTACTCTGGCCGTGAGATATTTCGGGCGCGAGATCGAACCCAAAAGGTTCATGCTGGCGAGGGTTGCTCGTATCTACCCGTTGTACGCGTTGGGTCTCTTGTTCTTTGTCGTAGCGCATATGTACTACGGCACGATCCAGAAACAGATCGTGGCTATTGTCCTCCACCTGTTCTTGATTCAGGCCTGGGTCCCTTCATTCGCGGTCAAGTTGAACTCGCCCTGTTGGTTCCTGTCAGTTCTTTTTTCCTTTTACCTGGTGTTTCCCGTGTTCATCGAACAATTCAGGCGCCTCACGCGGATGAGGCTCGCTCTCGTCTTGACGTTGATATGGCTTGGTAGCTTTACCGTCTTAATCCTCCTCAAAAGGATCGCCTATACCGGATACCCTTCGGCGGTCCACGACCTGGTCTTTTACCATCCGCTCATGCATCTGAATTCCTTCTTGATCGGTGTGGGAGGAGGAGTCATTTTCCGCTCCGACGTCCTGCACAGTCAAAACGTCCATCGTTGGAGTTGGATCGCTTCAATAGGGTCCATCGTCGGACTATTTGTCGCGGCGGTCGTCGATGACTCCGGTTACTTGGTGCATGACGGACTCTTGGCTCCGCTCTTCTTGATCTTCATCGTGGGAGTGGCTCTTGATAAGTCCTGGCTCGCGCGCGCGTGCTCCACGAAGACGGCTCTGGCCTTAGGGAATATGGCGTTTGCGATCTATATTCTTCAGGCTCCCTGGAAGGTGACGGTTCTCACGGGGCTCTCTCAACTCGGGTTACGCCCGATGTCTGACTATTGGTTCCCCTACTTGGTGACGCTCCTGATGGTGTCCGCTTTGGCCGTCGTCTTCATCGAAAACCCATTACAGCGCCTGCTCCTCAGAACGTTGTCTCCCCCCAGAGCGGATTCGAGTGGAGCCTGAAACAGCACGGTGAGCTATGGTAACGTACACGCTCGGACGACCTGTAGGAGCACGCCACCATGAATCAGCGTATCATCGATCTGTACGACGAATACACCCACGGCCCGCTCGATCGCCGCGTGTTCCTGGCTCGGCTTGCCCGACTGGTCGGCGGCACCGCGGCCGCAATGGCCCTAGTGCCGATGCTGGAAGCGAACCAGGCTCGCGCCGCGCTCGTCCCGCCGCAGGACCCGCGGCTCGACATCGACCGTATGTTCTACTCGGGAGCCACGGGCAGCATCAAAGGGTATCTGGCGCGGCCCAAGGGCGGAATGAAGCTCCCGGCCGTGATCGTCATTCACGAGAATCGCGGCCTCAATGCACACATCGAAGACGTGGCGCGGCGCGTGGCGCTGGAAGGATTCCTGGCCCTTGCGCCGGACTTGCTGACCCCGTCAGGCGGCACCCCTGAGAACGAAGACACGGCACGCGAAATGATCGGCAAACTCAACGCCAAGCAGACGGTGCAAGACGCGGTCGCTGCCGTCACGTTTCTGGCCAAACACCCGCAGGGCAACGGCAAGGTGGGAGCCATGGGGTTTTGCTGGGGCGGGGCCATGGTCGGCGAACTCGCGGTCAACGCGCCCGATCTGGACGCAGCCGTGGTTTACTACGGCCGGCAGCCCCAGACCGCCGACGTTCCCAAGATCCAGGCTCCATTACTGCTGCACTACGCCGGCCTGGACACGCGCATCAACGAAGGCATCCCGGCCTTCGAAGACGCGTTGAAGAAAGCCAACAAGACGTACTCTCTTTATCGATACGAAGGCGCCAACCACGCGTTTAACAACGACACCGCAGAGGCCCGTTACAACAAAGAAGCCGCTGACCAAGCGTGGGCAAGGACCATGGTGTTCCTGAAGGAACACCTGAAGGCCTAAGGAACGAGCAGGGCGCAGGGGATGGAGATCGACCCCGCGGCGCTATCCCGGCGGGAGTTCTCGATCAGGCGGAGAAGTGGATTCTCCGGGTACGGATTTCGTAGGGGGCAGGGGTGTATCTACCGACGGTGGCCCCGAGTCCAGTGAAGGCAATGGCGTCTTGAGCGGTGGGGCGCTGGAATCCATCGACGGCAGCGGGGTATCAACCGACGGCAAGGGTGTTTTCTGTGACGGTGGTCCCGTCTCCAACGAGGGAAGGGACGCCGGCGCCTGAATTTCCTCCAACGTGGCCGCACCCACGGCGGCCGTTCCTCCAGCTCCCAGAATGATCATGGCGATGATCAGCGTACCGGCAATCCGTGTCATGGCGCGTCCTCCTCAACCTAACACAGTCGGTCAATCGTCTCAGGTAAGCCATTTTCCAACATCGCTCGTCCAAGATGCAACCTGGGATTCCTCAAGTGAGACAGAAGAGGTAGGAGGGGCCTAAACTGTGGGAATCCTATCTCCCACGTCTTGTGCTAGCTTCTTCTCCTGATGGCCGGAGCACTGGACGACCGGGAGGTTCGGGTATTTCTGGAACCGCTGGTCGGTGGCTGAGCGCTCGCACAGGTAGAACGTCGCGCCTCGTCGTGTTTCGATCTGCTGCGCGTACAGGCAGTCGGCGCAGAGGCCGACATGAGAGGCACTCATCAACGGTTTGTAGTTCTCAGCCGTGTTAACAAAATAAGCGGGCTCAGAGTAGATTTTTCAGCGATCTTCTGTCAACATCGCCACCTGTCCTATGGTCATCGCAACACCTGCAGCTCTTGCCAAATTGGCAGCGCTGATCGTCGAACATCCCGAAGACCCGGTGGTGCGTTTGACGATCATCGACAACGACGACGAACGGATTATTTTCGGGATCACACTCGAATCCGAGGCTCGGCCGGACGACGAGGTCCAGGACGTTGAGGGCGTGACGATCGCGACCGAAGCCCGGAGCGCGGCGCGGATGAACGGGGTGACGTTAGACTATCGAGAGCCGGGCGGGTTCCGATTCATTCATCCCGAGCCGCCGCCTCCGGAAGGTGACGCGGTGTTCAGGATCTTCCATCCCCGTTAGTAGCCTGCTGAAAAATCCCATCTGCTGCGTGCTCGGTCGTCGGAACTCCTCACGTACGACGCAGTACGCTCAGGGTTCCTCCTTCCTGCGGCCTGGCAGCTGGGGCTTTCTGAGCGGCCTACGGAGAGACTGATGTCTTCGACGAATACGGCCTGGGTCAATTGTCCTTACTGCGGGGAGAGTATTGAACTGGTGATTGATTGCAGTGTTCCGTACCAGGAATATGTCGAGGATTGTGAAGTCTGTTGTCGGCCCATGGTCCTGGCGGTGACCGTGGACGAGGACGAGAATATTTCGGTGGACGCTCGTGATGAAAACGAGGCCTGATCCGTCTGCCTCACGGCGAGTCTGAATTTTGCCTGAAGGCCTTGTCTCACCACGCCGAGATGGTTCATACTGCTTCGGCGTGTTTCACGCCTGCGAGTATGTACGATGGATCCTCGTGACAAAGTCGCCCTGATTACCGGGGGAGCGCGCATCGGCAAGACCGTGGCCGAGGCGCTGGCCCGTCGCGGCTGCCACCTGTTGCTGACGTACCGGACGTCCCGCACGGCCTCGGAAGAGACCGTGCTCAAGGCGCAGCAACTCGGCGTGCGCGCTGCGGCGGTTCAGGCGGATTTGTCGGTCGAGGAGGGAATGCTCTCCGTCCTCCGCGAGGCGGAGGGTCAGTTCGGCCGATTGGACATCCTCATCAACATGGCCTCGCTTTACAAGAAGGTGCCGTTCGGTGAACTCGATCTGGATGCCTGGCAAGCGTTTGCCGCGGATCTGCAGAGCGCGTACCTGCTTTCCGTGCGAGCCGCTCCGCTCATGCGCGAAAACAGAAGCGGGCGGATCATCAATTTTTCGGATTGGTTGGCGGCCAGCGGCCGTCCCCGGTACAAGGAGTTCCTCCCGTATTACGCGGGCAAGCGCGGGGTGCTGGGACTGACCGAGGGTCTGGCCCTTGAACTGGCTCCGGACATTCTGGTGAACGCCATCGCGCCGGGTCCGATTCTGCGCCCATCGGATCTGAGCGACGAGGAAGACGCGGAGGTCAAGCGGGCCACGCCGTTGGGACGCTGGGGCGGGGCCGAGGAGATCGCCAAGACCGTCTTGTTTCTCGTTGAGACCGATTTCGTGACCGGCGAGTGTATCCGCGTGGACGGCGGCCGGCATTTGTCGTGACGATGGTGAAAATTCTGGTTTCACCCAGTCTGATTGAGATCGAAGCGCTCAAGAGCCGCCTCGAGCAGGCCGGCATTCCCTGTTTCGTGAAGAATCAATACGCATCCACACTGGCCGGCGAGGTGCCGTTTGCGGAGGTCTTTCCCGAACTGTGGCTGGTCAGCGCGGACGATATTCAGCAGGCGACGGAACTACTCGATGAGTGGCGGGCTGGTAGCGACGCGACCCGCGAGAAGTGGGTGTGCGAGACCTGCGGGGAGCGTCACGGGCAACAATTCACGCACTGCTGGAACTGCGGGAGGCCGCGGACGTAATCGTCGTTTCGCTTCGTCCGACCATCCGGGAAAGTGGCGGTGCGCCCGCAATCCCTTGTCAAACCATTTACTCCTGGTATAGTTGTTCCTTGTGACGCGGCGAGATTCGCTGATACCGCGACTGGAATCCCGTTGAGGACCGTTTCGGTTCCGATGACGCGACACCACCTGAGAGCGACCTGATCGCCCATGAGTACGCCTGATTTCGGAGAGACCCGAGCACTGGGAGGGTTGCTGGAAATCGCGACCGATCTCACCTCCACCAAAACCCACGAGGATATCTTGGTGGCCTTGGTGCGGGTGATCGCCAAAGTGGTCGATGTCGTGCGGTGTTCGGTTATTTTGATCGGGAAGGATCAACCCACGGGCCAGGTGGTCGCAACATTCGAAAACCCTTCCACCACCGCGTTCCCCCTGGAGTTGGCCAAGTATCCGGAGATCGTGGAAGCCGTGGCGTCCGGGGAATCCGTCCTGATCGAGGATGTCGACAGCGATCCCCGGGTGAGCAGCGTGGTCTCGACGTTGAAGCATCTCGACATTCGGTCCATTCTGGTGATCCCGATCAGCTATCGGGATCAGATCCTCGGCACCTTGTTCTTGCGAACCTCTCGGCCCCATCGCGCGTTCACCCCCAAGGAGTGGCTCTTCTGCCAGACCGCCGCGAAAATGGCGGCCAATGCCCTGCTGGGGCTTGCCGAACGCCAGCGTCTAGTGGAGCAAAACGCCCAGCTCGCGAACCAGGCCGCGCACGATCCCCTGACCGGGTTGTTGAACCACGGAAGTCTGGCCATCCGCTTGGAACAGGCGTTCGCCGCGGCCGAACGGTATGGTCGCCCGCTCTCGTACCTGATGCTGGATCTGGATCAGCTCAAAGAAGTGAATGACACGCTGGGGCACGAAAGCGGGGATCAGGCCCTGCAGCGCGTGGCGCAGGCGATCCTCCAGGCCATGCGAAAGTCGGATGTAGCCGCCAGGTACGGAGGGGATGAATTCGCGATCCTGCTTCCTGACACCGATGCCTACGGCGCGTTCGTCGAAGCCGAACGGATCAGGCGCGCGGTGGAACAGATTCGTCTCAGCCAGCAGCACCTGGTCTCGGTAAGCGTCGGGACCGCCACGTATCCCGCACCGTCCACCCGGACCAAAGAGGAACTGATACGGCAGGCCGATCAAGCGCTCTACCTCGCCAAGGCGGCTGGAAGGAACCGCACGATGAGTTTCGCGGCCACCGGCCAGGAGGCGGCCTAATGCGCGTCGTCGCGCGAGGAGACCTGCGAACATGAACCCAACCCGTGTCCTGGTGGTCCCGGTGTGGCTCCTCTCCATACTCCTCTTCGACCCCGCGGCGTGGGCCGGTCAGCCCCCGCCGCTCCCGGTGCCCGCGTATCCCGGTTGGACGCTGCGCCAGGTTGATCAGCGAACGGATCACGAGGGCGGAACCCAAGGGGTGTTGTTTCAGTATGTGTCGAACGATCCCGCGGACAAGATCGTGAAGTTCTACGAGAAGGCCACCAGCCGTGAGGCTGTGTTCTCGAAGGTCTCGGCCATGTACACGGTGTATGGATCTGACGGGACGATGATCAGCGTCATCGGACCGAACGACGGGGTGCCCGAACTGGATCAGGCGGGCGACCACGTGGTCCGGGTCTGGAAATCCATGATCACGATCGTCAAGTTTCAAGCCATCGCCAAGTAGCCCTGCCGGCTATTTCTCCGACCCGCCGTGGACATCTCCAGATCACGCGGCATACAACGCCGACGTTCCTAGCCCGTCAGCTGGTCACGAAAACCGAGTAGGTAAAACTCGGGTTGATCCCCGCAATGTTCGACACATAGCGCACGTGATATTTCGTCGTCCGGACGTACGCCCGGTACTCTCCGACCGCCGTAATCTGCGGCCACGCCCAGCGATTGGTCGTGGGGGGGTCCGCGTCGCCGTCTTGGATGGTCACGTCCAGGGTCGGTGAGGTGCCGGATACCGCGGTCACTTGAAGCATGACCCCGACAATGCCGGCCAGTCCGACCTTTTTCGTGGCCCCCACCGTTGATACGGTCTCCGCCCCTGGTGCTTTGATGTCCATCAAGACCTTCAATCTGTTCGTGGTGTGTTCGGTGCTCATGGGGCTGTCCTCCGTGTGAAGATGCGCGGGATCTGACGCGAAACCACCGGAAAACCGCGAGCGGGAATCGGGGGGATCGATCCTCACAGACGGGGGCGTCTCGATGTGGGATTCTCCCACCGGCCGGAGTCTATCACAATAACGGGTGGTTTCGTTACGGCGGACCGAACGCGCTCCAGCGCGCGGATGACCGGTTTTGGAGTATGATAGACGAATCAGGCGGGACGTGATGTGAATGTTTCGCCGGAGCGCGGGAAACTGGCGGTGAACTCTTCGCGACGGCATGAGGAGCGGTGACCATGGTCTGGGTGGCGGGCGTCAATGGGTGTCGTGACGGGTGGGTGGCGGTGTTGGTGGAACAAGGACGCCGTGGGGTCAACCGGGTGTGGTATCGCCGGTGCGACTCTTTCCAGGAAATTCTGAATTTGGATCCGGTGCCCGAGGTAACCGCGGTGGATATCCCGATCGGGTTGCTGGACGCGCCCGAGGTCGGGGGACGTGAATGCGACCGGTTGGCCCGGCGGATCTTGGGGCGCCCGCGATCGAGCAGCGTTTGCTCACCGCCGATCCGTTCAGCGCTTCGATCAACGAGTTATGAGGAGGCGGCAAGTTTCGGACTGACTCGACAGAGCTTCGGTCTCCTGCAGAAGGTGAGTGAAGTGGATTCGCAGCTGACGCTCAAAATACAGCGTAAGGTGTTCGAGGTGCACCCCGAGGGGTCGTTCTCGGCGATGGGTGGCTCGGCAATGAAACACGACAAGAAATCCCGGCTGGGGCGCGACGAACGCCTGGGCGCGTTGGCGCCGTTTTATCCCAGGATCAAAAATCAGATCCTGGTCGAAAAGCCGCGCGGAGTCGGGATGGATGACTTGCTGGATGCGTATGCCTTGGCCTGGACCGCGATGCGGATCGCCAACGGGAAGGCCAAGCGAATCCCCAAAAACCCTCCGCTCGACGCCAGGGGTCTTCGTATGGAGATCTGGTACTGAGGCCGGCGACCCCTGAGGCCGTTCGGGGTGATGTAATCGTTCGCGCCTGCCTTCATCGTCTCCACCACCGTGTCTTCCCCGATCGCCCAGGACACAAGGATGGATACCGCGGAGATACGGGACCGGGCGCGCATGATCGGCACACATGAGCCTGACGAGTCCTCGCAGGACCGCCGCAAGTCCTGGACACTGTATCTGCTGCGTTGCCGGGACGGCTCGTTGTACACCGGAATCACCACCGACTTGCCGCGTCGCCTGATGCAGCACCAAGACGGCTCGGCGTCCCGGTACACGCGCAGCCGGAGACCGGTGCGGATCGTGTACCGCGAACCCTGTGCCGGTCGCTCCCACGCGCTCAAGCGGGAACGTGCCGTCAAAGCCTTGTCCCGCTCCGCCAAAGAACGACTGATCGGCTGATACGATTGTGTACCGGCGGCGTCCTTGTCTGCCGCCCGAGCGCTGCGGTATAGTGCGTCCGTCGCTCCGGGTGACTCCCTGTGATGGACGCGGAACTCCGATCGGCTCTCGATCGCTTCTTTCAGCGGCTTGTCGAGCCGGCCTTTATTTTCAATACCGATAACGTCTGGCCCGATGCGGCGCTGGAGCAGTTGCAGGGCAAGGATGCCGACTTTCAGATTCGATTCTGGATCGACCTTGAACGCCACCTCAAGGAACAAGAGAAGGTCCTCGGTCACATCCATAAGGGGGATATCTACTGGTTCCTGGCCATTCTCTTCCTCGGTCGGGGCGACCTCACCAGGACGATCGAATATCTGGACCTCGGCGCGAACGAAGACCGGCTGCAGGGACGGACGTTCTCCGCGGCCATCGGCTTGTCCTCCATGCTCAAGCCGCTGGTGTATCACTTCCGAAAAGACCGCTTGGAATTCGATGAAGCGATCATGGGGTTCTACGAGTCGTTGTCCTCCGAAGAAAAACGAGAATTCGCCGAACGGCTCGTGGCAACCCACCAACAGGTGGGACGGGGAGGAATGGCGGTTATCCCGGATGAGGCGTTTCAGTTCGTCGGCGATCCCGTCATCCGGCGCGTGGTGCGGGACAGCTACGTGGAAATGAAAGAGATTTTGTCGGCCCGCACCCTGCCAACGTATTTCTCCTGTCTCTTCTCCGCGGGCTCGATCCTCGACGGCATGCTGGACGACCTGTTCATGCAGGACGATCAACGGGTCTGGCGCACCTTTCACGCCCACGCGGAGATTCAACGCGAGGTGGAAAACGATGTCCGGCTCCGCGCCCCGGAATACAACGCCAGCCTCTTCCTGGGCCGGAAACTCAAAGTGCTCAGACTCCTGGCGGAACGGAAAATCAGTCCGGTTCCCAAGGTGCCCATTCTGCAGATGCTGATCATCGCGGAGTATCGAAACCTCATTCACACCAAGCGGCGCATGGAATTCGCGTTCGAGGTCAATTGGTATGTGGCGGCGTGTATCTTGACGTTTATCAACCAGATCGCGTCGCACTGGTCGCCGCTCGCGCCGCCTCCACCCGCTGGCGCGTGAGACGCCTCAGTCCCGCCCAACTTCGCGAAGAACAAACCTGCACCTTGACCGCGCCCGCTATGCGGTATGGCCCGCTGGTCTCGGTCTTCTTTCTGGCGATGGATCTGCTCTACGGCCGCGCGCGAAGCTGGAGCAAATTCAAAGTCCTGGAAGTGATCGCGCGGGTTCCGTATCAGGCCTGGGAACACGTGGCGTACATCGCGATCACGCATACCTACGAGCGGGCGGACTTCGCCCGGCGCGTGTTCGAGCGGGTGCAGGAATGCCGGCAGCAGCAAGACAACGAACAGTGGCACCTGTTGATCCTGGAAGAGTGGGTGGACAGACAGCGGATTCGCGAAGGATTCATCCGGTATCGCCTGATCCCGCAGATGCTCGCGTTCGGGTACTACCAGATCAGTTGGCTACTCTACGTGATCAAGCCCGAGTGGAGTTATCGCCTCAACGCCAAGTTCGAGGATCATGCGGAGCGGGAGTACATGCGGTTCGTGCAGGAACATCCTGAACTCGACACCATCCCATTCGACAGCGCGTTCAAACAGGATTTTGCCGACCTGCCCACCATGGCGGACGCGGTCCGGCAAATCGGCTACGACGAGCGGGTCCACAAAGAAGAGAGTCTGGGCAAGGCCGGCATCGCACGATTCGCGTGACGGACCGAGTCACCGCCTTGACTGCAGATTCCTGAATTCACTATCATTCGCCTCGTCGCTCGTGAACGCCGTCCGCCCAATCCTGTGACCATTCGCCTAAGAGTGTCCATCCTCCGGGGCTTCTTGCGTCTCGCCTGACACGATGTCCACCACAACCACCCAGAGCGCGATCGACCTCCGCATCGCGACGGAACGGCGGCGCACCTTCGCCATCATCAGTCATCCGGATGCGGGTAAGACCACGGTGACCGAAAAACTCCTGCTGTACTCGGGCATGATCCGAACCGCCGGGATGGTGGGCCGCCGAAAGGGCGGCGCGCTGGCCACCTCGGACTGGATGGGGATGGAACAGGAGCGTGGTATTTCCATTACCGCGTCGGCCATGCAGTTCGAGTATAAGCACGCGGTGATCAACGTCCTGGACACGCCGGGCCACCAGGATTTCTGTGAGGACACGTATCGTACCCTCACCGCCGCGGACAGCGCCATCATGGTCATCGACGCGGCCAAGGGCGTCGAAGCCCAGACCCGAAAGCTGTTCGAGGTGTGCCGGCTGCGGCAGATCCCGGTGCTCACCTTGATCAATAAGATGGACCTGCCGGGCCGGCCGCCGCTGGAACTGATGGCCGAGGTGGAACAGGTGTTGGGCATCGAGGCCAGCGCCGTGAACTGGCCGGTGGGGTCTGGACGCGAGTTCGTGGGAGTTGTGGATCGCGCGACCCGCGCGCTGTTGCATTTCACCAAAAAACGCGCCGGGGGAGCCGCCAAAGCCGAGATGACCCGGATTCCGCTCGATTCACCGGACATCAAATCGCTGGTCTCGCCGGAACTGCTCGATCAGGCCCACCATGACCTGGACTTATTGGAAGTAGCCGGCAATCCGTTTGATCGCGAACGATTTCTCCTCGGTCAGGTCACCCCGGTCTTCTTCGCGTCCGCGTTGACAAACTTCGGGATCGAAAACTTTTTCGACGCGTTCGTGGAGCTGGCCCCGTTTCCGAGCGCACGGCCGGTGACCCTCGAGGACGGCGCCGAGACCACGCTGGATCCCATTACCGCGCCGTTCAGCGCCTACGTCTTCAAGCTCCAGGCCAATATGAACCCGCGGCATCGCGACAGCACGGCCTTCTTTCGGGTCTGTTCCGGTCGATTCACTCGCGGGATGGTCGTCACGCACCACCGACTGGGCACACAGGTACGGCTTTCGAGGCCCCACAGCCTGGTCGCGCAGGAACGCACCACGCTCGACGAGGCGTATCCCGGTGACATCGTGGGGGTGGTGAATTCCGGGCAGTTCGCCATCGGGGACACCATCTCGCTGACCGACGGGTTCAGCTTCAAACCCCTGCCGCAATTTCAGCCCGAAGTGTTCGGCCGGATCTATCCCAAGGACGTGGGCAAACGGAAGGGATTCGACAAGGGCATGCATCAGATGGCGGAAGAAGGCACCATACAAATCCTCCGGAACCTCAGTGAAACCGACTGGTACATCGGAGCGGTCGGGCGGTTGCAGTTCGATGTCCTCCAGTACCGGCTCAAACATGAATACAGTGTGGACACGACACTGGAGGCGTTGCCGTTCGAGTGCAGCGCGTGGCTCCAGGGTGACCCCGAGACGTTCCGACCGCCCTTCACGTCGATTGTGGTCAAGGATCGTCTCGGCCGTGCCATGGTCTTGTTTCCGAGCTTGGTCGCCAAGAAGTACGCGCAAGAGCGGCACCCGGATCACACGTTTGTGGACATGGCCTGACCGCCGCTCAGGTCGCTCGCGAACGCCGGCCCTTGAAGTTTGGGCCGGGCCATGGTTGTAGTCGGTGCCGTTTGTCGTTCTTAAAAAAGGGAGGCCGCAATGATAAACCGACTGTTCTCATTATTGGTCGTGCTTGGAGCCCTGGCGCTCGGGGGATGCGGGTATAACACGCTGCAGACCACGGACGAACAGATGACGGCAAGCTGGGCCGAGGTGCTCAACCAGTACCAGCGCCGAGCGGACCTGGTGCCAAATCTGGTCAACGTGGTCAAGGGCTACGCGGCGCACGAAGTAGAGGTCTTGACCCGCGTCACCGACGCGCGCGCCAAGGTCGGGGCGATCCAGGCCACGCCGGAGCTGGTCAACGATCCGCAGGCCTTCGCCAAGTTCCAGGCCGCACAAGGCGAGATGACCTCGGCGTTGTCGCGATTGTTGGTGGTGGCGGAGAACTACCCGCAGCTCAAGGCCGACGGCGTGTTTCGAGATCTACAGGCGCAACTCGAGGGCACGGAGAACCGCATTACGGTGGCGCGCAACCGGTATATCCAGGCGGTGCAAGATTACAACGTGACCGTGCGGCGCTTCCCGAGCAACCTGACCGCGATGGTGTTCGGTTACAAGACCAAGCCCAGTTTCACGGTCGAAAACGAGCAGGAAATCGCCAAACCACCCACGGTGGACTTTGGCACCGCGCCGCCTGCGCCCGCGAACTGACGCGGCCCTCGGCTCACGAGTCAATCGCGTGGTGACGCCAGCCCCGCGCACACTCGCCTTGGCCGCGGTCCTGGTACTGGCGATCCTTGTCGGACTCGCCGTTGCCCAGCAACCGGTTCCTCCGTTTACCGCGTTCCTTACCGATCTGACCGACACACTTGAGCCCGATCAGCGCGAGACCCTGGAAACGGAACTGCGCGCGTTCGAGCAGCGCAAAGGCGGCCAGATCGCCGTGCTGATCGTGCCGACCACCCAACCCGAAGCCATCGAACAGTATGCGCTGCGCGTGGCCGAAACCTGGAGCCTCGGGCGGAAGGGTGTTGACGACGGCGTCCTCTTTCTGGTGGCCAAAGACGATCGCGCCATGCGAATCGAAGTGGGGTACGGGCTCGAAGGCGTCATCCCCGACGCCGTGGCCAAACGCATTATCAGCGAGATCGTGGCCCCGTATTTCACGCAAGGCGACTTCTACGGCGGCGTGGATGCCGGCGTCAACCGCTTGATCCGGCTCATCGACGGCGAACCACTCCCTCCGCCCCGCGTGCGCGATCCGGGGTGGTCCGGTTTCGAAGGTTTGTTACCGGTGCTCGTGGTCGGAACGATCGTCCTGGGGGCGATACTGCGCGGGCTGTTCGGCCGACTGGTCGGCGCCTCCATCACCGGAGGCCTGGGTGGCCTGTTTGTCTGGATCATCGTCGGATCATTGCTTGCCGGGGTATTGATTGCCGTCGTCGCGTTCTTGTTCACGCTCATCATGGCCGCGCCCATGGGACGCGGCGGCTACGGTGGGCTGGGCGGGCTGATGGGTGGAGGCGGTGGACTCGGCGGCGGGTTCGGCGGGGGAGGCGGAGGGAGCTTCGGCGGCGGGGGCGCCTCGGGACGATGGTGACGTATCTCGCACGCGTGTTCAGGCATCTGGCGAGCCCGCCGTGGCGGGTGAGGACCGTCTTCCCGGCTCGGAGCATGCGCGCGATCGAAGAGGCGATTCGGGCGAGCGAAGCCACCCATCACGGCCAGATCCGCTTCGCGGTGGAGGCCGCGCTCGATGTCCTGCCCTTGCTGCGCGCCCAGTCCGCGCGTGATCGAGCGATCGACGTCTTCTCGTTGTTGCGGGTGTGGGACACTGAACACAAGAATGGGGTGCTTATCTACCTGTTGTTGGCGGATCGAGACGTGGAGATCGTGGCGGACCGGGGGATTTCCTCGCGCGTCGGGCCCGACGAGTGGGAACGTATGTGCCGCGACATGGAACGCGCGTTCCGCGAGCGCCGGTTCGAGCAGGGCGTCATCGAGGGCATCCGCGCGGTCAGCGTATATCTCGCGCGGCACTATCCGAGCCAGGGTCGGAATCCGAACGAACTGCCTGATTCGCCGGCGGTGCTGTAGTCGGCCGAGAATACTTCAAGGAATACTTCAATACGTGGCGGGCCCGGTGTCGGTGGTCTTGTGAAGTCATTCGATGTGGCGATTCTCGGCGCTGGCGCCGCGGGCTTGCTGTGTGCGATCACGGCCGGGCAGCGCGGACGGTCCGTGGTGGTGCTGGAGCGCGCCAACAAAGTCGGCAAGAAGATCCTGATGTCCGGCGGCGGGCGCTGCAATTTCACCAACCTCCACGTCGAGCCCGATCGGTTTCTCTCGGCCAACCCGGACTTCTGCAAGTCCGCGTTGAGCCGCTACACCCAGTGGGACTTCATCGACCTGGTTAAGCGACATGGCATCGGATTTCATGAAAAGACCCAGGGACAGTTGTTTTGCGACGAGTCATCCAAAGCCATCCTCACGATGCTCTTGCAAGAGTGTGTGCGGGCTGGGGTGCTGATAGAAATCGGCTGCGAGGTCCGGACCATCGTGGCTGAACCCGGTTTTCGCCTCGCCACCAGCCACGGCGAGTTCCAGGCCGAGACGCTGGTGGTGGCGACGGGCGGGTTGTCGGTGCCCAGCTTGGGGGGCTCGGGATTCGGCTACGAGGTCGCACGGCAGTTCGGGTTGCGGGTTCTTCCGTGCCGCGCCGGCCTGGTGCCGTTCACGTTCACGGACACGCTTCAAGGCCTCTCGTCTCGGTTGTCAGGACTCTCGGTGGCGGCGCGAGTGTCCACCGGATCACACTCGTTCACGGACCCGATCCTCTTCACGCACCGTGGGTTGAGCGGCCCCGCGGTGTTGCAGCTCTCCAACTATTGGGAACCTGGCGAGTCCGTCGTGGTGGATTTGTTGCCTGATCGCGATGCCGTGGAGGTCTTGAAAGCCTTGAAGCAGGCGCAACCCCGCGCCCTGCTGCGTACGGTCCTGAGCCAGCACCTGCCCAAGAACCTTGTCACGGAGTTGGAGGCATTGTGGTGGCCCGACTGGGCGGAAAAAACCGTGGCGGAGGTCCCGGGGCGGTTGATCACCGAACTCGCCGGGCGGTTGCGCGGGTGGGAATTGAAACCGGCCGCGACCGAGGGTTATCGCACGGCGGAAGTGACCGTGGGCGGCGTGGACACACGTGACCTCTCGTCAAAAACCATGGCCAGCCAGGTGCATCCCGGCCTATACTTCATCGGCGAGGTGGTGGACGTGACCGGTCATCTCGGCGGGTTCAATTTCCAGTGGGCGTGGTCCTCAGGGTACGCCGCGGGGCAGGCCGTCTAATCGGGCAGCGCTCCACTTGTTACCAACCCACCCGTTTGGCTACGAATGGACCGGCCATCAGGAGCAGGCCGACGATCACGATAGTCAATGGGCTGCTGGTAAAGAGGGGGTAGATCATCAGCGCGATGCCCGCACCCAGCATGACGGGCTCACTCTGGCGCTTGCCGTACCGATAATAGCCAAACCCGATCACGCTGAATACAAATCCCAGCAACAACGTCCAAGGGTTCAGATTGAACAGGCTCGTGGGGTCCATGTTTCACCGATTGACTGAAGTAACCATAGCCAAATTGGCCCTTGAAGACAACCGTCTTGCAATGCGTCGAACCTGGGAGTTACCATGGTTTCAGTTTACGAATCACTACCAACGGGGAGGGCTGTCATGTTCCCCAGTCCGTTCGTGCTAGCCATTCTCGTGTCGCTCCCGTCGATCTCAACACCCATTTCAGCGACCACGCTGTACACGTGGCGCAGTGCTGACGGAAGCATCATGTTCACGGATAGCCCCAGAGGCGCTCCACCGGATGTGCAGGTGCGTGTGTGGGCTGAGGTGGAATCTGTGCCGTGGCCACCCACGCCGCCGGTGACTCCGGAGTCCGAGTCAACTCCTGCACCAGTTCCGCCAGTGCTTCTCGCAGAAACTACGCAGCCGGTCACGCAAGGGGAGTTTGCGGTGCAACTTGCCGAAGAGTTGGCGTTGGGCGAACACTCGGATGAAGATGAGGCGGCAGATCTTCTGAGCCGGATCCGAATCGCCCCGCGGTTGGGCCGCTGGGAATTGCTCCGGTCGTCCCGGATCGAGCGGCACGGGGAAAGCGCAGGACGCTCCCATGGTGGGGGGCGAGGATTTTCGCGTCACTAAGGAGCGGATGACCGTCAAGCCCCAATTCCCGGACGAACAGACCGACACCGGTGAGTTCCAACGGCAGGACGATGCGTTTCGCGGGTGGGTGACCCCGGACGGGTCGTCCGGCTCTCCCGCGGTGCCCGGACGCTACCACTTGTACGTGTCGTGGGCCTGTCCATGGGCCCACCGGACCATCATCGTCCGCAAGCTCAAGCAACTCGAGAACGTGGTCGGAATGACGGTCGTGGACCCGATTCGTGATGAACGCGGGTGGGCGTTTCGCGCCGGACCCGGACACTCGCCGGACCCGGTGAATGGGTTTCATTTTCTCAGCGAAGCGTATCGGGCCACCGATCCGCACTACCGGGGACGGGTGACGGTTCCGGTGTTGTGGGATACGGTGGCCAAACGGATCGTCAGCAATGCGGACGACGACCTCATGCGCATGCTGAACTCCGCGTTCAACCGTTTTACCAAGAGTGACGTTGATCTGCATCCCGAAGACCTGCGCGACGACATCGACAAGCTGAACGCGTTTATTTACGAGCACGTCAACAACGGCGTGTATCTGGCGGGCTTCGCGACCCTCCAGCGAGTGTACGAACGGGCGGTCCGTCGCCTCTTCGACGCGCTCGACGGGTTGGAAGCACGATTGTCGACACGGCGCTATCTGTTCGGCTCGCGCATCGTGGAGACGGATTGGCGATTGTTCGTCACCCTGGTCCGGTTCGACGCTGTGTACCACGGGCACTTCAAGTGTAATATCCAACGCATCGCGGACTATCCCAATCTCTTCGGCTACCTGAAGGATTTGTATCAGCACAGCCGGATTGCCGAAACGGTCAACTTCGATCACATCAAGCGGCACTACTACATGACCCACGACGACATCAACCCCACCCGCATCGTGCCGGTCGGCCCGGTCCAGGACCTCACGTCGCCGCACGGGCGCGCACATCTCGCCGGCTAGCGCCCACAGCCTCTCCGCCAACCACCCGCGGTCTCCAGGCCGTCGGCCCCGTCTTGCGTTATTTCGGCTCTCGGGAATACTTGTCCCGAACCTGCTTGGACGCACAGTGAATACCACGCGAACCCTCTTCCATCGCTCCCCCGGGCTTTCTTCGTTGTGTTGATGCAGCGTTACCGACGCGTCGTGCTGTTCGGTGTCCTGATCGGCATTCTTTCGCCGGCCCTCGGAGTCGACGGGGGAGAGGAACCGAGCATTCAAGATATCGTGCGTCACGTCAAGGCCCAGGATGACGCCATCGATGATGAAACCGCAGACGTCGAGATTCGATCCGTGGATGCCGCTGGAACCGAGCGAACCACGACGTTGCGACTCTACTGGAAGAACCCGCGTGGAGAGAGGGGGCTGCTCGGCCAAACCCTCCTGGTCACACTCGCGCCGAGGAACCGCAAGGGAGAGAGTTTTCTGCTCTGGCAGGCGGAGCGTGCGAGCGAGTCCCAGGCGTGGCTCTATCTGCCGGACCTTCGCCAAGCGCTCCGGATCACCATCGCCGGGCAGGACGCGCAGCGTCCCAAACGGAACGTAGACATCCTGTTGGGGTTCGAACAACTGGGCGCCCGTCTCTTGGGCGAGGCCGATCGCAGGGTGGTGGGGCGCGAGCAGCTCCGTGGCTCGGAATACCTGGTGCTGGACGAACGCCTCCCAGGGACCCCCCTCACCACCCGTCGGTTTTGGGTATCGCCGGAGAACTGGACGATCGCCAGAATGGACTACCGAAAAGCCGACGGGGGTGTGGATCTGACCCAAACGATCGAGTGGCAACAGGTCGGAGGTGGGTGGGTCTGGAAACGGGTCGAGGTGCGGGCGACTAATCCGCCGGGCCACACCGTGGTTGAACTCCGCAACGTCACGGTGAATACCGGATTGAGCGATCGGCTGTTCACCGTGAACACCTTGAAATCGGGGACGTTGCCGTGACGCTCCGCTAGACGCCGGCGTGCGGGATCGGTCGTCGGACGTCGCTGAGGGATGGACGATTACTCGGTTGACCAGTTCAGGCGCAGGGTCTTCAGAAACTGATCGTCGAAGGGGCTCGCGGTTGCAGAAAGTGGCGGGGCTTCGAGTTGAGGCGGTTCCTCTTTCTTCCTCAGAATCCTGGTGAAGAGGGCGAACAGCAGGTCGACTTGGTACCCTTCTTCTTCAATATCTTTCAGGGCGTCTTTGACGTCGTTGGAATCAGTGAGCGCAGAGTTCACGCACTGTGACAACTCCCGGACGAGTTTTTTGATTCTCTCTTTTTCCTCCGGGCTCATCACACCCTCCGCAGTCTGAGGTCCAGCTTATCCCACGTGCGGCCGTTGTCAAGACGTGCCGCAGGAAGGTCATATGCTTTGACATCGGTGTGTGGAATTCCTATAATTCGGTGTTTTTCCGACGACTTACGCGGAACTCCGTTGCTTGAAACCACTCGAAATTTTTCGATTATCGCCCACATCGATCACGGCAAATCGACCCTGGCGGATCGCCTCCTCGAGCAGACCGGCGCGCTCACCGCGAGGGAACTCCGCGAGCAGGTGTTGGATGACATGGACCTTGAACGCGAGCGCGGAATCACGATCAAAGCACACGCAGTCCGCCTCCAGTACCAGGCCAAGGACGGTCGCACGTACGCCTTCAATCTCATCGATACTCCCGGACACGTGGATTTCACTTACGAAGTGTCACGCAGCTTGGCGGCCTGTGAAGGCGCCCTGCTGGTGGTGGATGCCACGCAGGGCGTCGAAGCGCAAACCATTGCCAATGCGCAGCTTGCAGTGAGCAACCATTTGACGATCGTTCCAGTCATTAACAAGATCGACCTGGCCAGCGCCGACGTCGACGCCGTGAAACGCGAGTTGGAGGACGTTCTGGCGATCGACGCGTCGGAGGCCATTCTGGCGAGCGCCAAGGAAGGCATCGGCATCGACGAGATTCTGGAAGCCGTTGTTCACCGCCTCCCCCCGCCGCGCGGCGACGCGGAAGCCCCGCTCAAGGCGCTGATTGTCGATTCCTGGTTCGACAACTATCAGGGCGCCGTCATTCTCGCCCGCGTGATGGACGGCCGCGTACGCGCCGGCACCAAGATCCTCCTCATGTCGAATGGGAAAACGTTCGCGGTGGACTCGGTCGGAGTGTTTACTCCGAAACGGCTGCCCACCGAAGAATTGGCGGCGGGCGACGTGGGGTACATCGTGGCCGGCATCAGAAACGTGGCCGATACGAAGGTCGGCGACACCGTGACCGAGGCCGCGCGACCGGCGGCTGCGCCGTGCCCCGGCTACGCCGAGGTCAAACCCATGGTGTTCTGCGGCCTCTACAGCGTGGACAGCGCAGATTTCGAGGCGCTGCGAGACGCGTTGGAGAAGCTGCAGCTCAATGACTCGTCGTTTACGTTCGAGCCGGAAACGTCGTTGGCGCTCGGGTTCGGTTTTCGTTGCGGGTTCCTGGGCCTGCTGCACATGGAGATCGTCCGGGAGCGGTTGGAGCGCGAATACCACCTGGCGTTGATCAGCACCGCGCCGACCGTGGTCTACCGAGTCACCACTCTCAAGGGCGAGATCCTGCACATTGAAAACCCCGCCAAACTGCCCGACGTGCAACAGATCGCCACCTTCGAGGAGCCCGTGATCCGCGCCACCGTCATCACGCCCGAGGAGTATCTCGGCGCGCTCTTGCGGCTCTGCGAGGAGCGGCGCGGCACGCAGCTGGACATGAAGTACCTCGACGTCAAACGTCTGATGCTCACGTACCGGTTGCCCTTGAACGAAGTCATCCTGGATTTTTACGATCGACTCAAGTCGATCAGCCGCGGGTACGCGTCCTTCGACTATGAGGTCATCGGATATGAAACCAGCGAGCTCGTCAAATTGGACATCCTGATCAACGGCGAAACGGTGGACGCGTTGTCGTGTATCGCCCATCGGAGCAAGGCGCAAACGAGAGGACGACAATTGGCCGAGAAAATGCGAGAATTGATCCCGCGTCAGATGTTCGAGATCGCGATTCAGGCCGCGATCGGCAGCCGCGTGATCGCACGGGAGACGGTCGGAGCGATCAAGAAAAACGTCACCGCCAAGTGTTATGGGGGCGACATCACCCGCAAACGGAAGTTATGGGAGAAACAGAAAGAAGGCAAGAAACGCATGAAGCAGGTGGGTCGGGTGGAGATTCCTCAGGAAGCGTTCCTCGCGCTCTTGAAAGTGACCGACTGATCCCCCGTATGGGGGTGAAAAAAAAGTCGGTTGTCCGCGAGTACGCAGAGGCCTTCGCCCTCGCGATCCTCCTGGCGTTGACGATCCGCACGTTCGTGGTGCAGGCGTTCAAGATTCCGTCCGGGTCCATGATCCCTACGCTGTCGATCGGCGACCACATCCTGGTGAACAAATTCGTCTATGGGATCAAGGTGCCGTTCACGGACTGGATGGTGGTGTCGATCTCCCATCCGCAGCGAGGAGACGTGATCGTCTTCAAGTACCCGGAAGACGAGAGTAAAGACTTCATCAAACGGGTGGTCGGCATCCCGGGTGATATGGTGGAGGTGCGCAACAAGACCGTCTACGTCAACGGCGCGCTGGCCGATACCTCCCACACCCAACACGCCGACCCCAACGTCCAGCAGGAACGGCGGGACACCTTCGGTCCGGTGACGGTTCCGCCGGACTCCTACTTCGTCATGGGTGATAACCGGGATCACAGCTTGGATAGCCGGTTCTGGGGGTTCGTGAAGGAACACAAGATTCGCGGCAAAGCGTTCCTCATCTACTGGTCGTGGGACGGAGCCGACTCGTGGGTACGATGGTCACGGATCGGGCAAGTGATTCATTAGTCGAAGTGTGGTACGCTGCCGCGGTCGGCATATGAACAGGGACGGCACGCATCTTCGTGAGTGGGCGGCGACGCTGTCACGGGCCCGGGTGGTGGTGCTGGGCGACCTGATGCTCGATCGCTTCATCTGGGGCCGCGTCTCCCGGATCTCTCCGGAAGCGCCGGTTCCGGTCGTCAGCGTCACGTCCGAGTCGGTGCTGCTGGGCGGCGCCGGCAACGTCTTCCTGAACTTACTCTCTCTGGGCGCGTCGGTTTCCTTGTGCGGGGTGGTGGGGGACGACGCGGCCGGCACGGCGCTGATCGACTTGTTGCGCGAGCGGGGCGGATCGGTCGACGGCGTCATTGCGGAAAGCGGGCGTCCAACCACGCAGAAGACGCGCGTCATCGCGCACCAACAGCAGGTCGTGCGGGTGGATCGCGAACGCCGCGATCTGCTGGGTACGAAGACCCGTTCGGCACTGATCGACGCGGTGGAAGCCCGCCTGGAGGAGGCCAACTGCTTGGTGGTGTCCGACTATGCCAAAGGCGTGGTGTCATCCGAGTTAATGGACCGCGTCCGGCAAGCCGCTGCCGCGAGAAACGTGGAAGTCCTCGTGGATCCCAAGGTCTCCAATCTGTCGTATTTCGAGGGCGTACACGTGGTCACCCCCAACCATCTCGAGGCGTCTCAGGCCAGCGGCGTGGACATCGTGGACGACGAGAGTCTGTCCCGCGCGGGCAGTGAGCTCCTGGGCCGTTTGCGCGTGGCGGCCGTGCTTATCACGCGCGGGGAGCAGGGGATGACCCTCTTCGAACGGGACGGCCGCGTCACCCATATTCCGACCGTAGCCAAACAAGTGTTCGACGTGACCGGGGCCGGAGATACGGTCATTGCCACCCTGGCTGCCGCCCGATCGGTGGGCGCGCCGCTGGCCGACGCGGCACGGCTGGCCAACTGCGCCGCGGGGTACGTGGTCGGAATCGTCGGGACCGCCGCGATCACGCCCGAAGCGCTGGGTCGCCAGCTCGATGTGTACCTCACGGAGGGGCCGCGGTGAAGGTTCTGGTGGTCATCCCGGCACGATACGCGTCCACGCGTCTGCCGGCCAAGGCTCTGGCCGACATCGGTGGCAAACCCATGATCCAGCGCGTGTGGGAACGTGGGCGCGCCGCGCGCGGTGTGGACGACGTGGTGGTGGCGACCGACGACGAGCGGATCGTCCGGATCGTGGAATCGTTCGGCGGGCGCGCGGTCATGACCTCGCCCGCGCACGCAAGCGGAACGGACCGACTGGCCGAAGTAGCCGCCGGTCATCCGGCCGACGTGTACGTGAACCTCCAGGGTGATCTCCCGTTCGCGCCGCCGACCATGGTCGAAGCCGTGCTCCGGCCCTTCGAGGATCCCGGAGTCCGCCTGTCGACCCTAGCTCGCGCTATCACCGAGGCTGCGGACGTGTACAACCCCAGCGTCGTCAAAGTGGTGATGGACCGCCGGGGCGACGCATTGTATTTCTCCCGATCGCCGATCCCCTGTATCCGCGACCGCGCAGATCGCGGTCTGGATACCCCTTCACCTGACACCTATTACCAACATTTCGGGCTCTACGGCTATCGACGCCAAACGCTTAGGGAATTCGCCGGTTGGCCCAAAGGGCGGCTCGAAGACCTGGAGAAGCTCGAACAGTTGCGCGCGCTGGAGAACGGCTGCCCCATCAGGGTGGAGGTGACGGCCGAGGCGACGCAGGAGGTCAACACGCCGGAAGATCTTGAGCAGGCGCGGGCGGAAGCCATGGGGTCGGCCACAGCGGGGAGGACCGTATGACGAAATACCTGTTTATCACGGGTGGAGTCGTGTCGTCGCTGGGCAAGGGACTGGCGTCCGCCTCGATCGGCAATTTGCTCGAGAGCCGGGGGCTGAAGATTGCGTTCCTCAAGTTGGACCCATACATCAACGTCGATCCCGGGACGATGAATCCCTACCAACACGGGGAGGTCTTCGTCACTGAAGACGGCACGGAAACCGACCTGGACCTCGGGCACTATGAACGGTTCACGTCCATCACCACCGGTCGAAACAACAATCACACCACCGGACGGATCTATTACAACGTGATTCAAAAGGAGCGGCGCGGCGACTATCTCGGCGGCACCGTGCAGGTCGTGCCCCACATCACCGATGAAATCAAACGGTCCATCACCGCGCTGGCAGACGGGGTGGACGTCGTGATCGTTGAGATCGGCGGCACGGTAGGCGACATCGAGAGTTTGCCGTTTTTGGAAGCGATTCGCCAGTTTCCATTCGATGTGGGCCGCGACAACGTGGTCTACGTCCATTTGACGTTGATTCCTTACGTGACGGCTTCCGGGGAACTGAAGACCAAACCCACTCAACACAGCGTGAACAAACTGCGCGAGATTGGTATCCAACCGCATATTCTGCTCTGTCGCACCGAACGGCCGCTGCCCGATGAGTTGAAGGCCAAGATCGCGCTGTTTTGCAGCGTGGACCGGGACGCAGTGATCGCCGCGCGCGACGTGGACACCATCTACGACGTGCCGCTGGTCTTCCACCAGCAAGGGTTGGACGAGTTGATCGCCCGCCAGCTGCACCTGCCGTCGCGGCCCGCCAACTTGACGGACTGGGAACAACTGGTCGATCGAATCAAACACCCTCGCGCTTCGGTGAAGATCGCGTTGATCGGCAAATACCTGGGCCTGAAGGACTCGTATAAAAGTCTCTCGGAGGCGTTGCACCACGGCGGGTTCGCGCACACCACGCGGGTGGAGATCACCTGGATCGACGCGGAGGGCGTGGTCAACGACGGACCGGAGCCGCTGCTGTCCGACATCGACGGCATTCTCGTTGCCCCGGGATTCGGGAACCGGGGCATCGAAGGCAAGATCGAGGCGATCCGGTACGCGCGCGAGCGGGGGGTGCCGTTCTTCGGCATATGTCTCGGGATGCAGTGCGCGGTGATCGAATACGGCCGACACATGCTCGGGCTGTCGAGGGCCAATAGCACCGAGTTCGACGCCTCACCCGACCCCGTGATCGACCTGATGCCGGATCAGCAGACGGTGGACGGCAAAGGCGGCACCATGCGCCTGGGTGCGTACGCGTGCCAAGTGTGGAAAGGTACCCGCGCATTCGCGGCTTACGACCGCGAAGAGGTCACCGAACGTCATCGCCATCGATACGAATTTAACAACGCCTACCGTGAACGTTTCGAGCGTGCCGGTATGGTGTTCAGCGGAATCAACCCGCAACGCGACCTGGTGGAGATCGTGGAGCTGCCGTCCCATCCCTGGTTCGTGGGCGTGCAGTTTCATCCGGAGTTCCGTTCCCGGCCCATTGCGCCGCACCCGCTGTTTTCGGCGTTCGTGGGCGCCGCGCTCGCCCGTCGCGAAGGGAGTGTTCACCGGGGGCCGGGGAGCGGGCGATGACGCCCCGCGTGGTCGAAGTCAGTCGCCTGCGTCTCGGGCAAAGCGGACCGTTGTTCGTGATCGCCGGGCCGTGCGTCGTTGAAAACGAATCGTTGTGTTTGAAGGTGGCCGAACGAATGCAACAGATCACGTCCAAGCTCGGACTGCCCTACATCTTCAAGTCCTCGTACGACAAGGCCAACCGGACGTCGATCGCGTCGTTCCGTGGGTTGGGTGCGGACGAAGGGCTTCGCATCCTCGAACGCGTGCGGGACACCATGAGTGTTCCCGTGTTGTCCGACGTCCATGGACTGGAAGATGTGGCCGCGGCCGCCGATGTATTGGACGTGCTCCAGATTCCGGCGTTTCTATGCCGCCAGACCGACCTCCTGCTTGCCGCGGGCCGCACCGGAAAAGCCGTCAACGTGAAGAAGGGCCAGTTCTTGGCGCCCTGGGACATGCGCCACGCCGTGGAGAAACTCGCCTCTACCGGGAACCAGAATATCCTGCTCACCGAACGCGGAGCGAGCTTCGGGTACAATAATCTGGTTTCAGATTTTCGCAGTCTGCCCATCATGCGTCAATGGGGGTATCCCGTGGTGTTCGACGCGACGCACAGCGTGCAGTTGCCCGGAGGCGCTGGAAACGCGTCGACCGGTCAACGCGAGTTCGTCGCACCGTTGGCGCGCGCCGCCGTGGCCGTGGGTTGCGACGGCCTCTTTCTGGAAGTCCATCCGGATCCCGATCACGCGCCGTCGGACGGGCCTAATATGGTGCCCTTGGATCGCGTTGAAGAATTGCTCCGCCAAGTGATCCGAGTTCGCGAAGCCGTCAGCGAAGTCTCACAAAACACGTGATGATCCTCGTCAGAGGTCGGCAGGTTCTGGAAATCGAAGCCAAGGCGATCCTGTCGTTGAAGGACCGTCTTGACGAGAGTTTCGAACGTGCGGTGCGGGTGCTGGACGCGTGCCGCGGACGGATTATCGTCACCGGCATGGGCAAGTCGGGCCTGATCGGCCGCAAGATCGCCGCGACGCTCGCCAGCATCGGCGCGCCGTCCGCGTTTCTGCATCCTGCCGAAGGGATTCACGGCGACCTGGGGATGCTGTCACGCGGCGACGTGGTCGTCGCCCTGTCCAACAGCGGTGAAACCGACGAACTGCTCGCCATTATCCCCGCAATCAAACGATTGGAGCTCCCCCTGATCAGCCTGACGGGCAACACGCGGTCGTCGCTGGCCAAAGAGAGCGAGGTGGTCCTGGACGTGAGCGTCGCGGAGGAAGCATGCCCCTTGGCCCTCGCGCCCACCTCGAGCACGACCGCCGCGTTGGCGTTGGGCGACGCGTTGGCCATGGCGCTGCTCGAACACCGCGGGGTCCAGCCCGATGACTTTGCGCGGTACCATCCCGGGGGCACGCTCGGACGCCGCCTGCTGCTCACGGTCGAACACGTCATGCACCGGAACGAACACGTCCCCATCGTCGGCCCGGACACCGTGCTGCGCGACGTCATCTACGAAATCAGTTCCAAAAAACTCGGTATCACCGCCGTGGTCGACTCCTCCGGATGTTTGCTGGGCGTCGTGACCGACGGAGACCTCCGACGGGTGCTGGAACAGGGCGGAGACAACCTGCTGCAGCGGACCGCGCGAGCGGTGATGACGCCTCGTCCCAAGACGATCGTGAAATCGGCGCTGGCCGCGGAAGCCTTGGCGGTGATGGAGCGATTCTCCATCACCGCGCTCGTGGTCGCGGACCCCGCGGGCAAAGTGGAGGGCGTCATTCATTTACACGACCTTCTCAAAGCCGGCATCGCCTGAGTCCGTTCGATGGCTGCTCCGTCGGGACGGGTCATCGCCAGAGCCAAGGGCGTGACGTTTCTCCTCCTGGACGTCGACGGGGTACTCACCGACGGACGTGTCACGTTGACCAGCGACGGCCGGGAAGTGAAGTCCTTTCACATCCACGACGGCCACGGCATCAAACAACTCGCCCGTGCGGGTATCGAAGTGGGCATTCTCAGCGGCCGACGTTCCTCGATCGTGGAACATCGAGCCAAGGAACTTGGGATCGCAGAGGTTCACCAAGGGGTGGAAGACAAGCTCGCGGTGTACGACGCCTTGCTCGGACGTCGGAGATTACGCGATCAAGACGTAGCGTACGTGGGCGACGACGTCCCGGATCTCCAGGTCCTGAAGCGGGTTGGGTTCGCGGTGACCGTACGCAACGGCCACGATGCAGTGAAACGATCGGTCCATTACACGACGGTTCGGAACGGAGGGGAGGGGGCGGTGCGCGAAGTCACCGACCTCCTGCTTCGCGCCAAAGGGATTCGACCCACGTGACCACGCGACAACGCGTGCTCAGGAACGTCATTCTCTGGACAGTGAAAGCGGCGAGTCTGGCCGCCGCCCTCATCCCTTGGCGGCTTGGCGTGGCGATCGGCGGGGGTCTGGGAGCCCTGGCTTGGCGGTTACTGGGGGCGGCCCGTCGGATGGCGCTGGAAAATTTGGCGGCTGCGTTTCCGCAATCGTCCGATCAAGAACTGGCGCGCATCGGCCGGGATTCCATGGTCAACCTCGGCCGTTCGGGCCTGGAAATGTTGATGTTGTCCCGGCACCGGCTCACTCGGATCGAGCAATGGTGTGCCATCGAAGGCGCGGACCGACTGAAAGAATCTCTCGCCGGAGGACGGGGAGTCGTGTTCGTGACAGCTCACACCGGGAATTGGGAGCTGCTCGGCGCCCTCGTGGTTCGACTCGGTTGGCGCACCTCGGTGGTGGCCACGCCGGTGTACGATCCACGGTTGGACGACCTGTTGGTCGCGGCCAGGGCTGCACAAGGCGTGGAAACCATCAGGCGCGGGAGCGCTTCGGCCGGTCGTCAATTGTTGACGGCATTGCGGCACAACGCAGTGTTGGGACTGCTGATCGATCAGGACACCGATGTCGACGGGGCGTTCGTTCCATTTTTCGGCCGACCGGCTTACACGCCGACCGGCGCCGCCGCATTGGCGCTCAGAACCGGCGCTGCCGTGGTGTGTGGATTCCTCGTGCGGGAAGGATCGTTGCACCACCGGATGGTCGTGGATGGACCGATCACGCTGATCCGAACCGGAGACCAGGCGCGAGACATCCTGGAGAATACCGCATTGCTGACCGCGCGCATCGAACGGCACATCCGCAGGAACCCTGAGCAGTGGGTCTGGTTTCACCGACGGTGGAAGCGGCGCCCCACTGAGGCGGCGCCGAATGACCGCGATCATCAGGCAATCGAACACGAGCCGCACGGGACCACTTCCACCCCGGCGGACGTGAGTCCGGCATGAACCGCACTGAACAGGCACTGAACCTTCCCAACCTGCTCACGCTCTCTCGCCTCGGACTGATTCCGGTTTTCGTCGCGTTGTCCGCGTTCGACCAGTCCCCAACCATCGCCGTGGCCGCGGCAACCGTGTTCGGGCTCGCCTCGCTGACTGATTGGCTCGACGGCTACGTAGCTCGCCGTAGACACCAGATCACGGATCTGGGCAAACTCCTGGATCCCGTGGCCGACAAACTGTTGGTGCTGGCGGCTCTGGTGGTTCTGGTGGAGGCGGATCGCGCCCCGGGCTGGCTGGTGATTCTCTTGTTGGCGCGCGAGTTCGCCGTCACCGCCCTGCGCGCTGTGGCCGCCATGGGGGGACAGGTCATTCCCGCCGAAGCCCTGGGCAAATTGAAGATGGGAGTGCAAACCGCGGCGGTGTTGGTCCTTATTCTCGAACCAACACTTCCTGCCTGGAGTCATCCCGTGGGCCTGGCGCTCCTGGTCGCGGCCACGTTCTTAGCCCTCCTGTCCGCGAGCCAGTACGCGCTTGCATACAGCCGCTCGTTCCGCCCCGAAACCGTTAGGTGACCGCGGACCCGTCACCGATGGTCGGCTTGGCGATTACGTTGATCGCGTATATCATTGGCACGGTTCCCTTCGGTGTCATCGTCGCCCGCGGAGTCGGAGCCTCAGACCCACGGACCAAGGGGAGCGGGAACATCGGGAGCACGAACGTCCTGCGGGTCGCGGGAAAGGGCGCCGCAGCCGCCACCTTGGTTCTGGACGTAGGCAAGGGATTGATCGCCGTCTGGATGACCACGTCTTGGATACCGGACCATACAACACCGTGGATACAGGCCGCAGGAATCGCCGTTGTGCTGGGTCACACCTTCCCGGTGTGGACGGGTTTCCGCGGAGGCAAGGGCGTTGCTACCGGAATCGGAGCGTTGTTCGGACTCTCCCCGGTGTTGGCGACCGGCGCTTGCCTGGTGTGGGCAATGGTGTTGGCGTGGTCTCGGTACGTGTCCCTTGCCAGTGTGGTAGCGGTCCTCGTGCTGCCGATCGCGGCGGCCGTGATCCGCGCGCCGAACGTCCAGACGTTTTCACTCGCCGTGGCGTCGGTCGTGGTGATTCGGCATCGCGACAACCTGTTCCGGTTGCTGCGGGGAACCGAGTCCAAACTCGGCAGTCGCACAACATGAGCTTGCGGGCGAGCGCCGTATTCTCGGTGCTCGTCGGCTTGATCGCCTTCCCTTTCCCGGTCTTCGCGGAGGAGGCGCCTCCACTCAGCACGGCGTGGGAGACCTACCGGCAGGCCGTTGAGACGTTGCCGCCTGACGAAATCATCACCGCCGCCCGGGGGTTGCGCGATGCCGCGCGGGACTCCGACACTCTGCAGGCTCCGGAGTTGAGTTTGGTGATGATCCGGGACGCAGATGCCTTGCGCGCACGCGGTGAGGCGGGCACGGCGATCCAGATCGCCCAGATCGCGTCGTCCCTCTCTCCGGGCCTGGTGACTCCACACGCATGGCTGGCTCAGACCTGGTTGGCCGGACCCGATCCTGACGTCTTGGCCAGCGGCAAAGAGTGGGCGGCAGCGTGGAAAATCTCACTGACGGATTTCTGGTCCGCGTTGTACCGCATCGACCGCGTGATCGCCGCCGCGCTCTTCAGTCTCGGATCAGCCGCCGTTCTCGTGATCGGCTGGTATCTCATTCGAACGATCCCGCTGCTGGGACATCTCTTGGTCGAGTGGAGCGGACACCGGGTGTTTCGACCCACGGCGTGGCTCGCTGCCACCTGGATCCTGTTGTTGCCGCTGGCCGCGGTCCAATGGGGGTGGTGGATGGTGTTGGCTCCCGGTGCGGTCGCGTGGTGGTTTCTGTCGTCCCGAGAACGCCTCGCGTTGGGGGTGCTCGCGGTGTTCGGAGTCTTGGCGACGGTTCTCCTCCCATATGCCGTGCCAATATTGACCGCCGACCAGAGCGCGGAACTTCGCCTGTTGGTTGAGGTGACCGAGGGTCGACACTCCAGCGGGCGGTTGGACGACGCCGTAGTCGTCGAGTCGCCACAAGGCGCAGCCGCACGCGGGACCGCGCTGGTTCGGTCCGGACGAATCGGCGAGGCGGCGACGCTGTTTGAGGAAGCGCTGGTGCGGTGGCCCGGAGAGCCGCGGCTGCTCACGGGGTACGGCAATGTCCTGTTTCATCGCCACGAATACGACCGAGCCGTCCAGCACTACGAGCAAGCGCTCCAGGTCGTCCCCCAATCGATTCCGGTGCTCTACAACCTGAGCCAGGCCTATCGAGCGGGGCTGCATTTCGATGAAGGGGAAGCGAGGTTCCAGGAAGCTCGGGTCCTGGACGCAGGTGTCCTGGATCGGTACGCGGAAGGCTCACGTCGCGGAGAAGCGTTCCTGGTGGTGGACTATCCGGCGACCTATGAGGAACTCCTTGCCAAGGCCGTTGAACTGCGGCCGCTCCCCCCGGTTCTCGATGACGCGGTCAAGGCCCTATCGAGCCACATCGCTCCGCTCCTGACGATCGGCGTCTTGGGGTTGTTCGCGGGGTGCTGGATGTTGGGCAAGTGGTTTCCCAACCAGCCGGCGTCCCCCTGTGCGGCGTGCGGCACTGCGGTGTGCCGACGTTGCCAGCGGTATTTTCTTGACCTCAAACTGTGCCTGTCATGCTGGAAAACACACGCCAAAGGCGCCAAGTTCACCAACCAAACGACGCTCCCGCAAGTCAGCCGTCGCTGGGAGTTCCGGCGGCGAGTCGCCGCGGTGCTCTCGCTCGTGCCAGGGTTGGGGCATCTCTCCATCGGTCGACCGCTGTGGGGTCTGGCTTTTGCCATCACCGGGTGGGGATTGCTCTGGATCGGCTTCTTGAGAGAAGTGAGCTGGAGCACCACCGAGGCTCGGCTCGTTCCGCTTCCCTGGTACACGACATGGGCGCCGATCGCGAGTGGCCTGGTGGTCTTGCTGATCATTGGAGCACGGCATCTCCTCAGGCTGGACTGGTCGAGATCGGAATCAGCGCTTCCACAGGATCATCCGTAGACACCGATGTCTCTCGAAGGATCGATCAAAGATTTCGGATTGTCGGACATCTTCCAGTTGATTTACGTTCAACAGAAGAGCGGCAGCATGACCGTCAACCAACACACCCGAAAAGCGACTGTCGGGTTCGTAAAGGGAATGGTCGTCTCCGCCAAAGCGGACGAAGCGGAGGGAGTGGAGCGTATCGGCGACGTCTTGGTCAGAGCGAAGCGGATTACGCCGCGTCAGCTCGAAACCGCCCTGAAACTCCAACAGGAACACGGTGAGTTTTTGGGACACGTGTTGGTGTCCGAGGGGATCCTGAGTCCGGAGGACCTCAAGCGGGCCTTGAAGCTTCAGACGCTGGAGACGGTGTACGGCCTCTTTCGCTGGAAGGACGGACGATACACCTTCGACCAGGAACCGGTTTCCTATCCGAAAGAGTTCGTCGATCCGATCAGCACGGAACACATTTTGATGGAAGGCATTCGCCGTCTGGACGAGTGGCCGTTTATCGAGAAGAAAATTTCGTCCCTGGACATGGTGCTCGCCCAGGTCCCTGGAAAAGAAACCGAGATCGAGCTGACGGCAGAACCGACGCCACCGGCGACGGTCAGCGACGATCCGCTGGCCGATCTCGATTCCGAACCGCAAGGTCGGTTCTCGACCGACGAAATCACCGTGTATCGCGCGGTCAACGGCACGTACCCGGTTTCGCGAATCATCGAACTGGTGCAATTGGGGGAGTTCGAGGTGTGCAAAGGATTGGCGAACCTTCTCACCGCGGGACTCGTCGTGCCTGTCGGCGGGGGGTTCGCAGCCGACGAAGAGGCCCAGGAGCGGGGGGCCGGACTCGCCAGGATCCTCGCTGGACTCTCCGTTGCGGCGCGCTGGACCGTCAATATCCTGGTGATCGGCGGATTGTTAGCCGCTGCAGTCTCCTGGGGCACGGATAGCCGGGACTGGTTGGTGTCTCGGATCGACACGGACCTGCGGTCGGTTCAGACGGTGTTGTTGCCCCATCACGTCAAGATCCTCCAGGAACTCGCCGGTGTGTGGCGGGCGGAGCGAGGTAGTGCCCCGACATCTATTTTTGAGCCGATCTCGTCATATAATGCATCAGCATGGCCCTTGTCCGACCCATGGGGAAAACCGTGGGCCTATGATCCGAGTACCGATACGATCTCCGCGGGCCCTGATCCTGTTTCTAGCGATAATAATTTTACAGAATAATCCTTATCAGACTACATATAAATATGAACATTAACTAGATACTAAGTTATTTATCTATATGAATAAATTAATAAATACAGTATCAAGTCATATCGAAATCATCACGCGTTCGCTCACCCAGATAATCTGGGAGGTCGCTGACGAAACGCAGCAGGCAAGGTCTCGGTTGCGCCTGCAAAATGAACTGGAGCGACTGACCGAACGAGAAACCGGCCAGTATCAGCAACTCGGCCACATGGGGTTTGAGCTCCTACGGGACCACCTTGCGGTAGAGCGCACTCCGCAGACCTTGACGTTTGTTGCTGAAATCGACCGCATGCGCGACGAGCAACACCGCCTTCGCCGGCGACCTGACGCGAAGTATCTGGAGACGCCGACCCCCTTTCCCTGGCACCGACTGGAGAAGGTGCTCGAATCCGGCGAGTGGGTCATTCACACCAAGACGCTGCCCGATTCCTCACCGTGGTGTGGCCGTCCAATGATGACCAGACCAGCGGCAGGCGTGTGCCTTGCCCTCAAGCGCGGTGACTCCATCCTGCCGGTTGCACCCGACACGGTCTGGATGGGTGGAGACCTCCTGATAATCCTCTCCCCTGCTGGAAGTGTTTCGGCCTGGGATCGGTGGATGGTATCCGGCTCCTCGAATACCGATGAACACGAGGCGGATAGTGGTTCTGGGAGTCGATCAGTGACTGGTCATCCGGATGAACATCCGGGACGAGAAGACCTTGCGGGGGATTTTCCGAGTTTTCAGGAGGATCGGAGGGGTTGACGTTTCCGTTCTTCGATCCGGCGCTCCAGGCGTTTTCCGGCCGACGTCAACCATCGAATCTTGAACTGTAATACCATCTGATCCCACCACCGAAGGAAACGCGTCATCACGGTCGCGGCCCCCTTACCTGCAGAGACCGCGCCTCCCGCCGGAATATTCCCCTTCGGGGTTAGCTGACCTTACCTGACGCCCAAGGCGTTGGCTGCTTTCTTGACGTCTCGCGGTTTGACCCAGAAGATCGCGCCGTAGCGGCCCTGTCCCGCGCACACGGCATCGATGGCCGTGACATTAATCTTGGCTTGTGCAAGGCGGCTCATCAAGCCGGCAACCGCTCCAGAACGGTCGTCGCCTTGCACGAGAAATCCGGTCTTTCTGGTGCGAATGCGGAGCCGTGCGCGCTTGGCGGCGGCAAGAAATGCGATCGGGTCCTCCGGAACGAAGTCGATCTGAGCCTTTCGCCCATTCGGGAACCCGGTAAACGCCAGCAGATTGATCCCCGCGTCCCGCATCGAATTGAGGACCCGAGCACCCTCCCCCACTTTCTGGGAGACATCCATCGCGAAATAATCGACCTTCCGGATCGTGTCCATCGTGGCCTCCGCAGGGGGTGTGGTCGAGTTACTCCATACCACAGCGCGAACACGAAAGACAACCAGGGTCCTCAAACCATACGCGATCTAAAAAAATAAAGTGCCCAACCACCCTGATAAAGGCGGTTGGGCACTCGGAACTACCCAGGGGGGCGACTGTTACGTGGTAATCATCCGTCGGAGATCCGACGCCAGGGTGGCTAGCTCTTCGAGTCGGACCGCGGCGTCTCGACGTCCGGCAAGAGGCCGAAGATCGTCCAGCGTCAACGCCCGGAGAGCTTTCGAAGCTCGCTCCACGGCCGCGATGATACCGCCCGTGCCAGCCGGACCGATATTTCTCGTCGCCCGAGCCGTTCGGCCGGCGCGGCGGGTGGCCCACGAAAGCTTCACGGCCTCGGCGATTCGGCGCTTGGCATCAGCCGACAGTCGCCGCCGACCCTTGGTGGCGTGTTTCGTCCCGGTCGGCCGCGAAGCAACGGCTTTGGCGGCAAGTCGTGTTCGACGAAGCACCCAGGACCGCTTGACCGATTCGGCGATCTTCTTTTTCGATTCTTCCGACAACTTTGCCATAACAACCTCCATCCCTTCCTGTTCGTCAGACGTGAATGCCTTCGATACCTTGTCGATATCGACACACCATACAAATACTGAGCGTAGGATTCTAGCACACGCATGGGGCCCGATCAATCATAAGCCTAAGCCTTCCAACCTTCCTTGCCTCTCAAGTCCGGCCTACCTATAATGGGCATCGTGAGAGCTCACTACCTCGGCCACATCGTGTGGTATGTCAGAAATCTGGAACGCTCCTTGCGGTTCTATCGCGATCTCTTGGGGTTTCGCGAGATAGGACGAACCTTCGGAGGCCGGGCCGCGGCGCTGACCGGGGGCCGCACCCACCACGAATTACTGTTGATCGAGGTCGGAGACGCTCCCAGCCCTCCGACGGGGCATCGGGTCGGGCTGTACCATATCGGCATCAAGATCGGCGACACACTGGACGAACTCCGAGCCGCCAAGACGGAGTTGGAACGGACTGGGATCGACATTGAAGGGATGTCGGACCACACGGTCAGCCAGAGCCTCTACTTGAAGGATCCCGACGGAAATGAAATCGAGTTGTACGTTGACGCCGATCCTTCAACATGGCGGAACCGGCCCGATCTGGTCCTCTCTCCGATCCGACCGCTGGTCCTGTGAGCTGATGTCCTAAACGCTCACGACGCCGGGACGCGCGTGAACGTTCGGGAAGGAACCCCTATGCGGCGCACCAAAATCGTGTGTACCATCGGCCCGGCCAGCGAGGAGGCCTCGATTCTTCACGGCATGATCCAAGCCGGAATGGATGTCGCTCGGATCAACTTTTCGCACGGGACTCGAGTGCAACACACCGAATGGATCTCCAGAATTCGCCAGATCGCATCCGAACTCGGTCGCACCGTCGCGATCTTGGGTGACTTGTGCGGCCCCAAGCTCCGCACCGGGCCGCTCTCAAAATCCCCGATCGTTCTCAAGGCCGGCGATCCTTTTACGTTGACCACCGAGCCGGTCACTGGAGATTGGCGCGGCGTCTCGGTCAGTTTTCCGGGGCTACCCGATGCCGTCAAACCGGGCGAAACGATTCTGCTCAATGACGGGGCGATCGAACTCGCGGTCGAAACGATCTCGGCCGGTGCGGTGCACACCCGCGTGCGTATCGGTGGATTCCTAGGTTCACACAAAGGTGTCAACATCCCCGGCCGCACACTCGCGGTCGAAGCCTTTACCGCCAAGGATCGCGAGGACGCCGGGTTCGCCTTGCAACAGGAACTCGACTGGCTGGCGTTGTCCTTCGTGAGAAGCCCGGAGGACCTCCGGGGCGTCCGTGGATGGCTGTCGAACACAGGATCCAGTATTCCGCTCATCGCCAAGATCGAACAACGCGAAGCGATCCACGCGCTGGACGCCGTGCTCGCCGAGTCAAACGGCGCGATGGTGGCGCGCGGTGATCTGGGCGTCGAAGTCGCGCTCGAGGAGGTGCCGTTTCTCCAGAAGGAGATCATCGCCGGAGGCCTCTCCCTGAGCGTGCCGGTCATCGTCGCGACCCACATGCTGGAATCGATGACCACACAACCTCGCCCCACCCGCGCTGAAGTCACCGATGTCGCCACGGCTGTCCTGGATGGGGCAGACGCGATCATGTTGTCGGAAGAAACCGCATCGGGTCAGTACCCGGTGGAGGCGGTTAGGATCATGGCGCGCATCGCCGAACGTGCGGAACGCGATATCGACCATCGCCGATTCATGACCGCGGCCCGTCGCGATCAAACCCCACAGGGAGCGGTGGCCCACGCCGCCTGCGCGCTCGCCGGTGAAGTGGGGGCGTCGGCGATCCTGGTGCCGACGTGGTCCGGCGACACTCCGCTCCGAGTCGCCTCGTGGAGGCCGCCCCAGCCGGTGATCGCCTTGACCCACGATCCGCGTGTCCGTCGGCGGCTGGCTCTAGCGTGGGGCACGACTGCGCTGTTCGTCCCTGAGGTGCATACCGTGGACGAGGTGATCGCGACATCCATCCAGGCGGCGCGAACGGAGGGGCACGTCGCGCCCGGAGATCTGGTCGTGATCGCGTGCGGTCCACCCCGGAAACAATCCGGGACGAGCAATGTCATCGAAGTGGTTCGAGTGACGTGACGGTCACCGGTTCGCCGGTTTCACCAACGCAATCTGCGTCCCGATAGTTGCTCCCAGCGTATTCGCAGCGTCTCCTCGATTCACGAAAACCTCCACCACGTGATCACTGTTGACGAGCGCGGCTGGGAGACCTCTCGGCCCTTCTTCGTAGTGCCCAGCGATCGGAACCTCCCGACCCATCACCTCGACCACCCAGTCCTCAAGGGATCCGTCGGGGTGGAGGTTGCTGATGAGGTTACCGAATCGATCGATCCACACGATTTCTCCGGTCAGGGCAGACGACGATCGTTCGATGTCTGAGCGGACCGGATCGATCACTCGGGGACCGAACACACTCGCCGCGGTTCCGCGAGCCAGGTGCGCGGCCACGGGGGCAAACACGTCGCGACCTTGGAACGTGGGACTCCGGGAGGGCGGCCTGAGCAGGTACTCGCTGGCCGCGATCTCGACACACGCGAACAGCGGATCGCGCTGAGAGATGTCTCCGAAGAGTCCGTTGTCCGGCCCGACCACATGGTGCCCAAGGGTCGAGCACACGAGCGATCGCCTCGCACTCCCGACTCCAGGGTCGACCACGACGAGGTGAATGGTGCCTGGCGGAAAATATTGCAGACATCGATTCAGGACAAATCCGGCAGCGGACACGGCATGGCGAGGGATCTCATGGCTCAGATCCACGAGCACGGCGTCCGGGCAGATCGAGAGGATCACACCCTTCATGCTGCCAACCCACGGGTCTCTCAGTCCGAAGTCGGTCGTCAAGGTAATAACCGGCACGTTATCTCCGTCCTGAGATGTCGATGGCCCCGACGAGTTGCCGGACGTCGTTGATGCCGTGTCGAACCAGGTAACGGGTCAGGCCGTCCAGGACGTTGATCGTAGCCCGCGGGTTCATGTAATTACCCGTCCCGACCGCGACGGCAGACGCCCCCGCCAATAAGAACTCGACCGCATCTTCGGCGCACGTAATGCCTCCCATCCCAAGGATCGGAATGGGCACGGCCTTTGAGACCTCCCACACCATACGAACCGCGATGGGGCGGATCGCCGGTCCTGAGAGCCCGCCGGTCCATGACGCCAGCTTGGGACGACGGGTTTCAACATCGATCGCCATCCCGACCACGGTGTTGATCAAGGACAGCGCCGTGGCGCCTCCCGCGTGGGCAGCTTTGGCGACCTCCGTGATGTCCGTGACGTTGGGCGACAGTTTGACGATGGTCGGCAGGTGGGTCTTGCTGCGCACCGCGCGAACGACCTCGAAGACGGCGGGTAGGGACTGCCCGAAGCTGATGCCTCCCTGTTTGACGTTCGGGCACGACACATTCACTTCCAGCGCGTGGACACCTTCGGCGTCCGAGAGGCGTTGCGCCAGCAACTCGAACTCGTCGATCGTCGCGCCGAAGATGTTCACGATCACTTTGACGTTGAAACGTCGAAGCAGGGGCAGTTTCTGCGACACGAATGCGTTGAGGCCGACGTTGGCGAGGCCGATCGCATTCAGCATCCCGGCAGGGGTTTCGATCAAGCGCGGGTCGGGGTTGCCGGTCCTCGGCTCGAGAGACAACCCTTTGACGACGATCGCTCCGAGCCGGTTCAGGTCCAGAACTCCGGCGTATTCTTCGCCGTATCCGAAGGTTCCCGATGCGGCAACGACCGGATTTTTGAGGACAAGCCCACCGCCGAGGTTGACGGACAGATTGGGAGGCTGAGTGCTCATGGCTGATGCCCGACCGCGAACGCGAGTCGATCTCGTTGAGAAGTGACGACCGGTGCCTCGGGGGTGCGGGTCACTTCCACCCAGCGATATCCATCCGCAGACGGATCACGCGCCACGCGGCAGGCCACGCCCACGGGCGAAGTGCCAGTCCCCATCCGAATCCAAACAACGGCCGGATCATGATGGAGTCGAACGGTTCCCGCCACCGCCCGTTGACCCCCGCCCGACGGGATCCGACCGCAAGATGCCACCCCAGGCGCACCTTGGACCAGTTCACGACGAGGCGTCAGGGATCAAACCGGATCTCGAGAACCTGATATTCGCTGGTCTTCGCCGGCGCCACGATGGTCACCAGATCCCCCACTCGATGCCCGATGAGTGCCTTGCCGACCGGAGAATGGACTGAGATGCGGCCGTCTTTGAGATCGATCTCATGCTGACCCACAATGGTCAATCGTCGTTTGTCGCCGGATTCCGTGTCCTCGAGCACAACCGTCGCGCCGAAGACGACCTTCTCCGACGAAAAATTGGTGGTGTCGATCACCTCCGCATCGACGATCCGCGTTTCGACTTCACGAATACGGCCTTCCAGAAATGACTGGCGCTCCTTGGCCGCAGAGTATTCCGCATTCTCGCTCAAATCTCCGTGGGCCCGAGCTTCTGCGATCTGCTGGATATTGTGGGGCCGGTCCACTCGTTTGAGGCGATCGAGCTCTTCTTTGAGCGCGTGATACCCGCGCCGGGTCATGGGAATCTTCGGCATGGCCTGAATCCTATCGTGTGTTCCGCGTTTCTTGGTAATACTCCTGCAGCGATCGAATTTCAATCGCCCCGCGCGGGCGCGCTTCCATCGCGGCCGTCGCGGCCTTTGCGCCCGCCAATGTCGTGACGTACGGAATGCCCGCGGACAGCGCGGTCCGTCGGATCACCGCCGAATCCCGCTGCGACGCCTGATCCCCCACCGTGTTGATGACCAAGTGCACCTCGCGGTTTTTCAGGTGATCCGCCACGTGCGGGCGCCCCTCGTGGACCTTCAGAACGGTCCGCACGGTGATCCCGGCCTCCCGCAGTGAAGACGCGGTGCCGTCGGTGGCGATCAAGGAGAATCCCAGTCGCTCAAGCGACCTGGCGATCGGGACCAGCGCCGGTTTGTCGCGGTCCCGGACGCTCAGAAACACCGTTCCGGTTTCCGGCAGTGCGCCTCCCGCCGCAGCTTGGGCTTTGGCGAAGGCTCGACCGAAGTCCCGATCGATTCCCATCACCTCGCCGGTGGACTTCATCTCCGGGCCCAGCAGCGTGTCCACGCCTGGGAACCGGTTGAACGGGAACACCGCCTCCTTCACCGCGGTATACGGCAGGACCGTGGGTAACGATCCCAACTCCGACAAGGGTGTCCCCATCATGACCTTCATGGCCCACTTGGCGAGCGGAACCCCGAGCGTTTTACTCACGAACGGAATCGTCCGCGAGGCTCGTGGATTGACTTCCAGAATGTACACGTCGCGTCCTTTGACCGCAAACTGGACGTTCATCAGCCCGACCACCTCCAGAGCATGGGCCAGTCGGACCGTCTGTCGTTCGATCTCCTTGAGGGTCTCGGTCGGCAGTGAATACGGAGGCAACGAACACGCGCTATCCCCGGAATGGATCCCCGCCTCTTCGATATGCTCCATGATGCCCGCCACGACCACGGTGGATCCGTCACACACCGCGTCCACGTCGATCTCGACCGCGTCATCGATGAATTGATCGATAAGCACGCCGGACGTGAGGCTCGTGGGCATGGCCGTGCCCAGATACGCTTCCAGGCTCGACTCGTCGTATACGAGCGCCATGGCGCGTCCGCCGAGCACGTACGAGGGACGGACCATCACCGGAAACCCGATGCGCGACGCGATCTCCCGCGCCTCGCGCGGACTGCGCGCCATCCCGCTCTCCGGTTGTTTGAGACCCAGGGTGATCAATAACTCGCGGAACCGCTCGCGATCCTCGGCCCGATCAATAGCGTCCGGCGAGGTACCCAGAATCCGCACTCCTGCGCGTTCGAGGGGAACGGCCAACTTCAGCGGCGTCTGCCCGCCGAACTGAACCACCACGCCCAGCGGGCGCTCCACCGCGACGATGTGCAGAACGTCCTCCAACGTCAGCGGTTCGAAATACAGTCGGTCGGAGGTGTCGTAGTCGGTGCTGACGGTCTCCGGGTTACAGTTGACCATAATCGTTTCGTATCCCAGCTCACGGAGGGCATACGACGCGTGCACGCAGCAGTAGTCGAATTCGATCCCTTGGCCGATACGATTGGGACCGCCGCCCAGGATCATCACCTTCCGGTTCGCCGTGGGACGCGACTCGCACTCCGCCTCATAGGTGGAATAGAGATACGGGGTATGCGCGACGAACTCGGCGCCACACGTGTCCACGCGTTTGTACACCGGGCGGATCCCGACGCGGTCGCGCAGGTCGCGGATCGCTTCTTCCCCGGAGCCCACCAGGCGGCCGAGCGTGTGATCTGAAAACCCCATGGCCTTGGCCTCGGCCAAGACGTCGTGCGGCAACATATTGTCCGGGTCCGGTCGAATCCCATCCGCCACCAGCGCCGCCCGCCGCGCGAGCAGGTCGTCCTCCGCCGCCACCAGTTCGGCAATCTGATGGAGAAACCACGGATCGATGCGGGTGATCTTGGCGATCTCGTTGACGGACAGACTAAGGCGGAGCGCATCGGCCACGTACCAGAGCCGTTCCCAGTTGGGCACGCGAAGTTTTTCGCGAACCCGTTCGAGATCCCCTCCGGCCGCCTCTTCACCCGTTCGCCGCACCGACGGCTCCAGCCCGTACCGATCGATCTCCAAGGAACGAATCGCCTTCTGGAGCGCCTCCTTGAAGGTCCGGCCGATCGCCATGGCCTCCCCGACCGACTTCATCTGCGTGGTCAGCGTCGCGTCGGTTTGAGGAAACTTCTCGAATGCAAACCGCGGGATCTTCACCACCACGTAGTCGATCGTCGGTTCAAACGCGGCGCGCGTTTCCCGGGTGATGTCGTTCACCAACTCGTCGAGCGTATACCCCACCGCGAGCTTGGCCGCGATTTTAGCGATCGGGAATCCGGTCGCCTTCGACGCCAACGCGGAGCTCCGCGACACGCGAGGATTCATCTCGATGACCACCATGTCCCCGTCGTCCGGATTCACGGCGAATTGGATGTTGGAGCCCCCGGTCTCCACGCCGATCTCGCGAATGATCGCGATCGCCGCGTCGCGCATTACCTGATACTCCTTGTCCGTCAAGGTCAAGGCCGGCGCGACCGTGATGCTGTCGCCGGTGTGAACGCCCATGGGGTCCACGTTTTCGATCGAACACACGATCACGACATTGTCGCGCAGGTCGCGCATCACCTCCAACTCGAACTCTTTCCAGCCCAGGACGGACTGCTCCACCAGGACCTCACGGGTCGGGCTGGCGTCGAGTCCCCACTCCACGGCGCGCGTAAACTCCTCCCGATTGTAGGCCACCGATCCACCCGTCCCACCGAGGGTGAACGACGGCCGGATGATCGCGGGAAATCCGACTCGCTCGATCACGGTCATGGCTTCGTTGATCGAAGACACGGTGCCGCTTTCCGGCACCTTCAACCCGATCCGTCGGACCGCCTGTTTGAACCGCTCGCGGTCCTCGGCCTTCTTGATGGCGTCGTACTGGGCGCCGATCAGCTTGACCCGATATTTCTCCAGCGCGCCCCGTTCGACCAACGCTACCGTCACGTTGAGCGCGGTCTGCCCACCCATGGTGGGCAGCAGCGCGTCGGGCCGCTCGTGTTCGATGATCCGTTCCACAACCTCCGGAGTGATCGGCTCCACGTAGGTACGGTCGGCCATCTCGGGATCGGTCATGATCGTGGCCGGGTTGGAGTTGACCAACACCACCTCGTACCCTTCCTCGCGCAGCGCCTTACACGCCTGCGAACCCGAGTAGTCGAACTCACACCCCTGCCCGATCACGATGGGACCGGAACCGATCAGGAGAATCTTGTGAATGTCCGTGCGTTTGGGCATCCGCTTAGGTCCGCATCAGGTCCATGAACCGCCGAAACAGATAGTCCGCGTCGTGAGGACCCGGCGACGCTTCGGGGTGGTACTGGACCGAAAAAACTGGAAGGTCCTTATGCCGCAGACCTTCAATGGTCCGATCGTTCAAGTTCACGTGTGTGGCCTCGACGTCCGTGCCCAAGGCCTCCAGATCCACGGTAAATCCGTGATTCTGGGCCGTGATCGTGACTTGGTTGGTCGCCAGGTCAAGGACCGGCTGGTTGCCCCCATGGTGGCCGAACTTCATCTTCGAGGTGGTTCCCCCCATGGCCAATCCCAGGATTTGATGCCCAAGACAGATCCCGAAAATCGGCACGCGACCGACCAGCGCCTTCGCCGCATCGATGGCGTAGGCGACGGCTGCAGGATCACCCGGACCATTGGACAACACCACTCCCTGCGGTCGTGAGGCCAGGACATCCTCGGCCGGGGTGGCGGCCGGCACAACTGTCACCTCGCATCCGAGGTGGACCAGGTGGCGAAGAATGTTGCGCTTGACGCCGAAGTCGTACACCGTCACCCTGAGCCCATCCGACGAAGCTTCGGGCTTCGTTCGCCACAACCCCTCGGTCCACCCATAGGGTTCCCGACACGTCACGTCACGCACCAAGTCCCTACCGACCAGACCCGGCGAGGCCTTGGCCCTGGCGATCAATCGGTTCTCATCCTGGTCGGTCGTGGACAACACGCCTTCCTGCGCGCCGGAGTCGCGAAGGTGTTTGGTGAGTGCACGTGTGTCGATCCCCTCGATCCCGACGACACCCCATTCCTTCAAGTATTCGTTGAGGGTTTGTTGCGCCCGCCAGTTACTCGAGATCGGCGAACATTCCTTCACCACGAACCCTTCGACCCACGGCCGGTTGGATTCGACGTCTTCCGGATTCACACCGTAGTTCCCGATCTGAGGAGCAGTCATCACCACGATCTGGCCTCGGTATGAGGGATCGGTCAAAATCTCCTGGTATCCGGATAAGCTGGTATTGAATACCACTTCCCCGACCGACTCCCCCTCGGCGCCGAACGCCGCGCCCCGGAACACCGTGCCGTCGGCCAAGGCCAAGACCGCGGGTCGCTTACGTGGTCGCGTCATACACCACCTTCCCACCGACCAGCGTCTTGATCACGCGACCGCGCATCTTCCACCCGGAAAACGGCGTGTTGCGACTCTTGGACCGGAACTTCGTCGGGTCCACCACCCACTCGGCGTTGGGGTCGATGATCGTGATGTCGGCGGGGGCTCCCGCACGCAAGCTGCCGCGATCCAACCCCATGACGGTCGCAGGTTTGGCGGTCAACAGGGCAATGACTTGACCGAGGGTCAGATGTCCGTCCGCAACCAGGGCCAGCGCCAACGGGAGGGCGGTCTCCAGTCCAATGACACCGAATGGCGCGTCCGCCAAGGGCCAGGATTTCTCTTCCGGCGCGTGCGGCGCATGGTCCGTGGCGATCGCGTCGATCGTACCGTCCGCCAACCCTTCGATCACGGCCAACACATCCGGCCTCGGGCGCAACGGCGGGTTCATCTTGGCGTCGGCCCGAAACCCGATCACCGCCTCGTCCGTCAGGGTGAAATGATGGGGACATGCTTCCGCGGTCACGCGAACGCCGCGGGCCTTGGCGTCGCGGATCAGACGAATCGAAGCCCCGCAGCTCATGTGCGCCAAGTGTAGACGGCCGCCGGTCAACTCCGCCAACGCGAGATCGCGCGCCACCATGACGGTTTCGGCCGCCGCCGGCACACCTTTGAGCCCCAACATGGTCGACACGTTGCCCTCGTGCATCACCCCGCCGTACGACAGGGTAAGGTCTTCGCAATGGTCGATCACCGGTATGCCGAACGCCAAGGTGTACTCCAGCGCCCGACGCATCAGCAGGCTGTTGGTCACGGGCAGCCCGTCGTCAGAAATCGCGGCGCACCCGGCGTCCACCAACTCGCCGATCTCAGCCAGTTCCTCGCCGTTCGATCCCTTGGTCACGGCCCCGACCGGCCGGACGTTGACGATCCCGTCCCGTCGAGCCGCCTCGAGGACGAGTTCCGTCACTGCGCGGGTGTCGTTGACCGGATTCGTGTTGGGCATGGCGCAGATGGTGGTGAACCCACCGGCCACGGCGGCCTCCCCGGCCGTCTTGATAGTTTCTTTGTATTCGTAGCCCGGTTCGCGCACGTGCGTGTGCAGATCGATGAATCCGGGGCAGACCACCAGCCCCTCGGCGTTGATCACCTCGGTGTCGCCGGCCGGTTTCAGGGCCACGCCGCGCGCGCCGATTTTTCCCGCGACGACTTCCAGATCGGCCACCCCGTCGAAGCCACCGGCCGGGTCGATGACACGTCCCCCTCGGATGAGCACGGACCGCATATCGGTCGTCCTGGTCATTGGTTGGCCGCCACGGCGACGGACTCGGATTTTCCGCCGCTGAGCAAATACAGCGCGGCCATACGCACCGCGACCCCGTTGGCGACTTGTCCCAGAATCACCGACGAGAGGCCGTCAGCCACGTCGGGCGCCAGTTCCACTCCCCGATTGACCGGCCCGGGATGCATCACCAACACCTCAGGGTGAGCTCGCTGGAGGCGTTCTCGTGTGATGCCCCACAGCCGACTGTATTCCCGCAACGAGGGGAAGAACCCTGCGCCTTGCCGCTCCAGTTGCAGCCGCAACGCCATCACCACGTCCGCGCCTTCGAGCGCCGAGTCGAGCGCATAGTGAATCTCCGCACCGAAATTCTTCAGTTCCGGCGGGACCATGGTGGGGGGGCCGGCCAAGCGCACGGTCGCGCCGAGTTTGGTCAGTCCCCAGAGATTGGATCGCGCCACCCGGCTGTGACGCACGTCGCCGACGATCGCCACGGTCAAGCCTTCGATCCGGCCCTTGCGCTCCAGGATCGTGGACAGGTCCAGAATCGCTTGAGTAGGGTGCTCGTGCGCCCCGTCCCCCGCGTTGATCACCGAACACCGCAGGTGGCGCGCCAACAGCGCCGGGGCGCCGGCTTCACTGTGACGGACCACCATCACGTCGGTGCCCATCGCTTCCAGATTCTTCGCCGTGTCCAGGAGCGTTTCGCCTTTTGCCACACTGCTGGAGGACGTGGAGACGTTGATCACGTCGGCGGACAACCGTTTCGCCGCCAGCTCGAACGACGCGCGGGTCCGCGTGCTAGGCTCGAAGAACAGGTTCACCACGGTACGGCCGCGCAGGGTGGGGACCTTCTTGATCTCACGCCCTCCGACCTCTTTGAACGATTCGGCGGTATCGAGCAGCAGTCTGAGTTCATCCACGTCCAGGTCGCGGATCGCCAGCAGATCCTTACGCTTGAGGTTCATGCGGCGCTCCTCTCTGGACCCGGGAGGATGGCGACACGGTCGTCTTGTCCCCCTTCGCGGAGGAACACCTTGACCCGCTCGTCCGATCCGGTCGGAATGTTCTTGCCGACGTAATCGGCCCGAATCGGGAGTTCGCGATGCCCGCGGTCGATCAAGACCGCCAGTTGGATGAGGCGCGGCCGGCCCAGGTCCATGACGCCGTCCATCGCCGCGCGGATGGTGCGGCCGGTGTACAACACGTCGTCCACCAGCACCACCTTGCGATCCGTCAGGTCGAACGGGATCTCGGTCTTTCGCAGGAGCGGATGGGATTTGATGGTCGACAGGTCGTCGCGGTAGAGGGTGATGTCGAGTTCGCCCAGCGGCACCTCCGCGCCCTCGATCTCGGTCAGCTTGGCCGCCAAACGACGGGCGAGATACACGCCGTTGGTGCGAATGCCCACCAACACCAGTCCGTCCACGCCCTTCTGGCGCTCGATGATCTCGTGCGCCATGCGTGAAAGCGCGCGTTGCACGCCCGATTCGTCCAACACCTGGCGTTCCGCCGCCTTCACCGTAGACATAAAAAAACCCTCCACGCCTGATCGGCACGGAAGGTCTCGCAATGACGTGCGTGGTGGTCCATGGCTCCTTTCTAGCCTCACAGGGCTAGCCATTAAAGGCAGCGAGATGCTACTTCAGCGACGCGATGATTGTCAAGGTGAGGGGGATAACGCCAAAGCTCAGGAGCGCGCAGCTCCACCGCGCGTCCCCTTCAGCGCTGGGTTAGCCCCCGTATGTGCCTGATAGCTGGCAAGGACACTTACCATAATCTCCGATAGGTGGTTGAAGCAGGCGGCGACCTCAACCCAGCTTTCTTCAGGAAATTTGTTGTCTATATGACTGACCTGCAGTGTGATCATTCGCTCGCGATCGCCGCTTTTTGAGTGAACAGAATCGAAGAATTGGCGCTCCGAAAAATGCACATACCCCGAAGTGATGTCGTAGACCTTGCGCACCCATGGGTGCTCTTGTGACATGCGATCTACCAGATACGTGTCAGTGAAGGGCTTGCCGTCTCGGCCTCTAAACTTCTTGATCTGCTTGCCACCAATGATTCCTTTCGCCATGTTTTCCGGGTCAGTCACATAGGTATAGGCCAGAAGACGCGATACGGTATCGAGCTGCATTCGAAGGAGCGCTCTTGAACACACCATATTCTGCGCTTGAAGCATCGCCAGTAAGCCGCTCGTCAGGTTTAGCGACCTCTTTACGGCTCCGATCATCACGAAGTCGAGAACGTACATCGGTGCGCCGGAGCCGCCAAGCGTGTTCATGCCAACTTCCGGCAAGCGCTTGATCCAACCGGATAATTTTTCGAGTTCCGTGGCGAGTGACATAGGCGGCTAACGCGAAACCTAACCCGCTGGCCGCCGGCGGAGCGAGTGAGCCCCATAGGCGTCCGGTCGGGTTGAGTGACGGGTTAGGCTGCACTCAGTCAGTACCGTCATCCGCGCTTGTGCTGTGGGATTCGCGAAAAGCCGCTCCTTGGAACCCTCTCGCTTCACCGACAACAGGAAATCCGGGGTCATTCAGATCCGAGTATCCTACGGTATCACGCCTTCGGGCACGACGACCAGCAAAGACGAGGAAACATCCGAGTAAAAAGAGTCCCGTGCCAACGGGATAGAAGATGAGGGCGACCCAATGACCAAATGGGAAAACAATGGCGCCAACTCCGACGACTAATGCCCCGATGACTTCTCGCGTACTCATGTTAGGCCCAACGAGAAAGCTAACCGGCGCGCGTTCCTTGCGCGTCCGCGTTCAGCACCGTGTTAGATTTCATTTGACAGTTCCAGCGTGACGCGTGGATGCTCACGGTCAGGCGGCGCCCAGTAATTCTTGACGACCGCATGTACCTCTGTACCTGCATCAATTCGTTTGGCTAGACTCTTTGCAGTATTCGCTTTGATAAATCCGATTTGACACATATCCGTGCCGAGCAACCCGCCGAGGCGCGGGATAGCCAAGTAAACTGCAACGGCATTGGCATCATAGAGATTGGCCGGGTCCCTCTTTAATATGACTCGGCTACCTTCGCGACAGTGTGAGCGAATCACTTCAGCCCGTCCCTCGAAGCCTGTACCAGCGACGATAGCGGTTTTCTTCATGAGACTTGGCCTCAGAAATCTAAGATGGACTAGACGTCCGAAATAGACGTCTTATAACACGCCTCAGGTATATGCCGATTCCCCTTTGGAGTCAATCGGGGTGAGCACCCGCGACGCGGAGACGCCTTAAAAGGCGTCTCCCTGGCTTCCCCTCAGCGGCCCAACGGAAACCGTGTCGGGCAGGAGCAGGCGGAGGATGAAGACGCGTCCCCGGCTAAGCCGTGACGGGTCATTGCGCTAGCTCCGCCACCACGTGCTCCAGTCCCGCCACTACACGCGCCAAACGCGCGTAGTCAATCTTGTCCGGGGTATCGGACGGCTGGTGGTAGTCCGGATAGCGAAAGAGCGCGGTGTCCGTGATCATGATCGCGGGATACCCGGCCTGCCAGAACGACCAGTGGTCGGACCAGCCCACGCCGGGAAGACCCTCGGGCAGGGCGCCGCCCTCCGACGGGATCGAGGCGTTGGCTCGAAACACGCGAATGGATCGTTTGAGCAGCGACCGCGACGAGAGATTACTGACGAACCCGATAAAGTGACCGGCGTCCGGGTAGATCCAGCGGAGGACCGAGGGGTATCGCTGACTGTTCGGCTCGTCGCTGAAGTACCCCATGGTTTCCAGACTCAGCATGGCCACGATCCGTTCGCCTCGTTCGCGGGAGCGGGAGGCGTAGACCGTACTGCCCATGGTCTGCGTGTGCGCGAAGGGAGCTTCTTCGTTGACGAACGCGACGAACCGGATCGTCCGCGATAGATCCTGTCTGGCGAATGCAGACGACAGCGCCAGAAGCGCGGCCACACCCGAGGCATTGTCGTTCGCCCCTGGCGCACCCGGCACCGAGTCGTAGTGCGCTCCGACCACCACGATCTCATCCGGCCTGCTCCTGCCAACTCGTTCAACCTCGACATTGTCGTACGGTCGATCGAGAATCGTGTATCGCTGGCGCTGGACCGTGTACCCCGTTGCCACAAAGGCGTCATCGATATAGTCTGCCGCGGCGAGCAGCGCTTCGTACCGGCGGACGTTCCGCTCCCCGATTCCGGACGCCAGGGCCTCCACGTCGCGCCGTAGAGTTTCGCTCAGGGCTTGCTCATGAGACGTCAGGACAGGAAGATCCGTGTCAGCGCTGCGACCCGGCATCCAGAACATGGCGGCCAGCCACCACGCCGCAGCAACGAGTGGGATGCCCGCGAGGATGAGCCCGGCTACTCCCCAGCGCACGCCCGGAGAAATCCTTTCATGATCGCGTCCGACGACGGGCGCGGCCAGCGTTCAGGGTGCCACTGCACGCCCAGTACGAACTGGTTAGTCGCATGTTCGATCGCTTCGATGGTTCCATCGCTCGTGCGGGCTGAGATCCGCGCCGGCGCCGGCGCTTTGCGAACCGATTGATGATGATGACTGTTGACCAGGATTGCCCGACGACCAATCAGGCCAGCCAGGAGGGTCCCGGGTTCGAGTATGACGCGGTGTGACGAGTCGGTCTCTTGCGGACCGCGGTGAAGGACGCGCGACCGCCCGCCTTCCGCGCGCCGGTCCAGCACGATGTCTTGACAGAGGGTCCCGCCCATCGCGACCGCCAACACCTGGATGCCGCGACACACCGCAAGGATCGGCACGTCGCGATCGATCGCCTCGGCGAGCAGATCGAGTTCAAACGCGTCGCGAGGCTCGTTGATCCGCTCGCAGTGGCGATTCGTTTCGCCGTACCGGGTGGGCTCGACGTCCTCTCCTCCCAGGAACAGCAGGCCTTGAGCCGACCGCGGGACCCGTTTGCCCACCAACACGAGCGCGGGCGTTCCCCCACTTCGCTTGAGCCATCTGAGGTAAGGTTTCACGTCCCGCAGGACCTTGGGATCCTGCGATTTCACGATCACCGCGATCACGCCCGTGTCGGCGTGGACTCTCGTGGTCGCGTTACGCGCCACCTATTCGCTTCCCACGTCCTTGATCATGAGGATTTCGATCTCATCCTGCTCGGACATCCCGCGGTTACGCACCCGCGCCGTCCACCCCGGATATCGACGAAGCGCGGCGAACACGCTTCTCACCACCTCACCTTTGATCGCCCCCTCCCACTCTTTCAACCACTGGTACTGGTCCGCGTCGCCGCCATAGTCCTCGGGAAACCCCGCTTCAAGGCTGAACCGCAGCGTGAAGGTTTTGTCTTCCGTGAACACCCGCGCCTACCTCACCTTCTGAAAGATGTGTCCGATCAGTACCGCCGCGCACCGGTCGGCGGCGGCCGACAGCCGCTCTTTCAACAGCGCCGCGTCCTGGCTCGTCAGCTCGGCAAAACCCGATTTCTTGGGCGCGTCGCGTTCGGATCCATCGCAGGTAGCCTCCCACGCAACCCTCTGGTGACTCAGATCGATGAGACGGCCCCGCGTTTGAACCTGGACGCGATATCGCGTCCACATTTCCTGGTCATAGGCCAGTCCCCAGTGGACCGTATCGACGTCCAGCAACCAGCCTTCTCGTCCCACCGTGTCGGCCAGCGCCTCGAGGTTGTCATCGGTCAGGGTCGGACCCTCGGATTCGTCGTGTTTGACCCCCAACTCGAACGCCAATGCGTCGAGCAGCTTGGCGCGCACGGCGATGGCGGGATCCTCCAGCGCGTACTCTTCCTCCATCGGCGCCGCGTGTGTTGGGCGTCCGGGTATCACCAGGGCACCTCCCGACACACCAACAATGGATTCCACTCGCGAGTTGGGGGGATCTGCGACCGCAAAGGCCGGCGGCTGATGGCGACTCAACTTTAGCGGCCCTCCGGCATTGAGCGTACTCAGGACATCGTGTTCGATCTGAATGGAACCTGCCGCGCAGGCCGTGCCGAGGGTGACCGCGAGACCGACCACAATCCACTGTGCCCATCGTCCAGACGTCCATTTCCGAGTCATAATCTCTCCCTGGTCAGGTTCGGCAGTTCACCACACCGAAGGGGCGGATTGCAAGTCAGCACGCGATCGGTGTTGACGGACGGCCTCCGCCTCCGTACCATCGCCGCACGGAGACTCCGTGCGCATGTTGGTGACGATCGGCGTCGCACTGTTGGTTGCCATCGGGGCTGTTAGCGGGGTAATGGTCCTGATGGAGGACCGATTCATCTATTTCCCGAGTCCAACCGTCACGGCCACGCCCCAGTCCGTGGGGCTGCCGTACGAGGACCGTTCGCTCACGACCGACGACGGCATCCGGCTGCACGCCTGGCACATTCCCCATCCGGAGGCCCGCTACACGGCCATCGATTTCCACGGCAACGCCGGGAACCTGGGCGACCGCGTGGACCGGTACGCCCAATGGCATCGCCTGGGGCTGGCGGTGTTCGCGGTCGACTATCGGGGCTACGGACGCAGCGAGGGCTCGCCTTCTGAAGATGGGTTGTACCGGGACGCGAGAGCGGCCTGGGCGGACATCACCGGAGCTCTCGGGATCCCGCCAGGACGCGTAATTGTCGTGGGGCGAAGCCTCGGTGGCGGTCCCGCCACGCAACTGGCGCTGGAAGTCGCGCCGGCCGGACTCGTGTTGGAGACTCCCATGACCAGCATTCCGGCCATGGCCAGGGTGGTCTATCCGTGGTTGCCGGTCTCGCTCATGGCGCGCACCAAATTCGACAACCTGGCGAAAATTGGAAGCGTCAAGTCGCCGGTGATGGTGGTGCAGGCCGAACAGGACGACGTCATCCCACCCTGGATGAGTCGCCGCCTGTTCGACGCCGCGCCCGAACCCAAACAATGGGTGTCGCTCGCGGGCGGGCACAATGATTTCGACGAGGTGTCGCGACAGCGCTACGAAGACGCGTGGCGAACGTTTCTCGGTTCTCTGTCCGGTACCCCGTGACCGGTTCGCGGTCAGAAACGCGAGGCCGTCAACGTCACGTCGGCTTTTGACCAAGCCTTTTTGAAGCGTTTTTCGACCGCCGCCCCGTCTTTCGCCAAGTCCTGCGCCCGCAAAGCTTGCGACAGCCCAAAGAGCGCCCAGCCGTTGTCGGGGTGGCGCTTCAAGTCCTCGCGGTAGACGGCTTCGGCGTCGGCGGGCTTTCCGGCTGCCAGCAATACCGCTCCCAGCGAGTGCCGGACCGGCGCGGGCCACCCTGGCGGCTCCTCGTACGTGAGCGCGTCTTCGAGTTCAACGCCTTTGCGGAGCTGCGTGACCGCCTCATCAATCCGGCCGCGACGGGCCGCGAGCTCTCCGCCGAGCACATACCCTGCGATCTGCAGTAACTTGGACGCAGGGTTCAAACCCACGACGTGAGTCACCGGCAACTCGACCGACAACATCCGTACCTCCCCGAGCGCCTGATCAGCGCCGTCGAGTTGGTCCTTCGCCACGAAGGCGAGTCCGCGCGCGTAGTACCAGACTCCCCTGGTGTACGCGAACTCCTTGGCCGGTTCCGGTTCATTGAGTATCGCATCCCATTTACCGAATCGCACCAAGGCATAGAGAGCCGTGGGTTTGAACACCTCCAGCGGCGGAACCTGTTTGATCGCGTCGTCCGGTACGATCGCGGCCAGGTCGCGCGCGGCCTTGAGCGCTTCGACGCTCCTGCCGCTCATGGACGCCGCGGACCACAAGAAATGCACGTTGTGGGGATAGTAGATCAGCGGATACAGGCCTTCGGGTTTGCGGCCTTCGATGTAATGATGATCGATCGCCACCGCCGACACGTTGCTCTTGACCGCATCGTCGTACCGGCCCACGCGCATGTAGATGTGCGCGGGCATATGCACGATGTGCCCGGCGCCCGGCATGAGCTTGGCCAGCCGTTCCGCGCAGGGCACGGCAAGTTGCGGCTGCACGGCCTCGACCGCGTGGATGTACAGGTGGCACGCGCCCGGGTGGTTGGGGGCTTTCTTGATCGCGGCCTCGAGGGTGGCCACGATTTCCGCGGTGCCAGGCTGCGGATCGCCCGCTTTGGTCCAGTAATCCCACGGCCGCAGGTCCATCATGGCTTCGGCGAACAAGGCCCGGGCATCCAGGTCATCCGGAAACTGCCTTGCCACTTCGCGCATCGCGTCCGCGTACGCCCTGTCCAGCGCGGCCCGGTTGCCCCCGGGTCCCGCATATCGGGCGGCCAACGAGCGGATGTACACCTGCTCCGCCCGGCTCGCCTTGGCGGCCAGTGAAACGGCTTTCCGCGCGGCATCGTGCGCCGGCGCTTCGGCGGCTGCGTCCATCGGCATATTGATGTTGGGACCCAGCACCAACGCCATCCCCCAGTAACACATCGCGCATTGCGGATCCAAACGCGCGGCTTCCTGAAACGATTTGTGCGCCTCGTCGTGATTGAAGGCGTACGCCAACCGCAACCCCTGGTTGAAGTAACTTTGCGTTTGTTTGGACGACGTGGTGATCGGATGGTGCAGATCCCCCAGGTCTTTCAAGAGCGGAACGGAGGGTGTCGCTTTTTCGGCGGCAACCGGTTGCGACCATCCTACGACCACACACCACGCGAACACCGTTATCCAGCCACCAGCGCGAATCATCGTCATCGAGACCCTCCCTTGCTCGGTTTCCTATTGGATTGCTCCGACCCTCGTGGTCGGCCGCGTGTCGGGTGCATGGCTCTCGCCCGGCTCGCTACCTCCACGGCTTGACGTCCCCAGGTACGGAGTTGATCCGTATCTTCCAGCGTCTCAGTGGGAACTTCATAGTAGGCCATGATCGTGGAACGGTTTGAGTAGGGTTTGAACACCGCCATCCCAAGGGCTTCGTACGCCCCACGAGTCGTGTCGTCGACCTTGAAGTACAACACGTCATCCGCGATGAGCGCGAAGAACAGGTTATCCAAATAAATGCCCACACCGCCGAACATGCGCCGTCCTCTGACGCGTCCGAGACACGCGAGCTGGTCGAGCACGTGATCGCGATAGTCAGGGCTGACGCGCATCAGGGCTTGACGTTGCTTCGGACAACCATCCGAGCGTGGCCTCGGGGCGACAGTCGAAATGGCCCAGGTATGGTTTGATGTCCAGAATCGGCGTGCCATCCACGACGTCGACGCCTTTGACGAAGAGCGTGGTGCCGGTCCGTTTCAGCAGCGCCACTGTCAGAATGCCGATGGCGTTGGGCCGATGCGGAGAACGAGTGGCGAACACGCCCCGTTCCTCGGTCTGCCCGGGCGGGTACACGCGGATCGGCTTTGCCGTGCTGAGGTGGAACGCGAAGATCACGAACAGATGGGAAAACCGCTCGATGTCAAGCAACCCGTCTTCGTAAGCGGGATCGATCTCGATGGTCGCTTCCGCGGTGGGTGCGTGCCCCAGTATCTTGGGAATCGCGCCGGTGGTCAGGTACGGCGTGCGGAACACGCCGATCGGCTGGTACGTGAACGAGGTCATCGCGAGGTGTTGTATACCTCAGCCGACACGGCCTGCGCAACTTTCGCGGTCGATCATCTCAAGTCCCCTTGGCGACCACGGTCGACGGATGCAGATCCGGTTCCCCGCACCATCGCAGAATGTGCGCGCGGGTCGCCTCACGCAGCGCCAGGGCCGAGGCCCAGTCGCTGCCCTGGGGGACCAGCGGCTCGCCGATCACGACGGTCACCCTGCCTCGTCGCGGAAACCACGACCCATCCCGGAGGATCGATCGGGTTCCCCGCAACGCCACCGGCACCACCGGCGTTCCGGCTTGGGCCGCCACCACGAACGCTCCCATGCGAAACGGTCGCAAGCCCGTCGCACGGCCAAACGTGCCCTCGGGAAAGACGACAAGTGATCTGCCCCGTCGTGCCGCGGCCGTCAGCTTCGCCGTATCCTCCACGCTTCGTTTGGCGTCGAACCGTTCGACAAACTCGGTGCCCAGTCGCGCGAGAAAAAATCGCGGGACCCAGGCCCTCGCCAACTCGCGTTTGGCCACGAAACTCCCCCCTTCCGGCAGAACCGCGGCGAGCACCACTGCGTCGAAGTAGCTGGAATGGTTGGCTGCCAGCAGCGCGGGGACTTGCGGCGCACGGCCCCGGATCACCAGTGGAATGCCCGCCAACCGCAACCCCAGACGCGCAAGCACGCGAGTCACGCGCCAGCGCGCCCGTTCGGTCGGCACGACGGCCGCTCCGACCAACGCGAGCGTGATGCCGACGCCGAAGACCGACCACGCGTAAGCGGCATAGGCCGCGCGACCTGCACTACGCAGCCAACTACGGGCACTGACCACGATTCCACCCAGCGCCACGCGAGCCACCTGCACCCACACCGCCCGGCCGGGCTTGCCCAGGCTGCCGCGTTCGTAGAGTTCCCGGCATGCCGACCGTCGGATTTTTCCGCTGGAGGTCTTCAGCACCGTGTGCGGAGGCGCCAGCAGGATATCGTCCGGCGCGGTGTGCAACAGGTCTAATGCCAGCGTGTGAATCCCGTTCCGTAACTCCAGGAGTCTCGCCGGGTCCGTTTCGCGGGTTTCGGCGACCACCACCAACCGTTCGGTCCCGCTTCCGGGGTCCGTTGTCCCGAAGACCGCGACGCAGCCCTTACGAATACCCGGCACCGCCCCCACCGCCTCTTCCAACTCGTACGGATACAAGTTGCGGCCCGCGCGGATGATGATCTCCTTAGAGCGTCCCGTGATGTAGAGATCTCCCGCGGCCAGATACCCGTAATCTCCGGACTCCAGCCACGCGCCGTCGAACAGGGCCGCGGTCGCCTCGGGATTCCGGTAGTACCCGCTGGTGGTGGACGGCCCCATGAACTGGATACGACCGACCTCTCGATCAGCCACCTCGCGTCCCGATTCGTCAGCCACCCGGATCTGATGCCCCGGCAGCGGACCGCCGCACGCCACGAACCGGAGCGCCGTCGGATCGGTCGGCTCCGCCGGCTCCGCGCGGTTGTTCGTGGAAAACGCTTCTCGTGTGACGCGGTCGATGAGCGGCACGCGACCGGCCGGAGGAAACGACAGCCCCACCGACGATTCAGCCAGTCCGTACACCGGCGTCATGGTCTGCGGCCGGAATCCGCACCCAGCAAACCGATCGATGAATCGTGTCATCGTATCCGGGCTGATCGGCTCTGCGCCGTTGACCGCCAACCGCCATGAGCTGAGGTCCAGCCCGCTCAGGGTCGCGTCGTCGATCTTGCGCACACACAACTCGAACGCGAAGTTGGGACCGGCAGAGATCGTCCCCCGATACTCGGTGATCGCCCGCAGCCAACGCTCCGGGCGGGCGAGAAACGTCAGCGGCGACATGACCACGAACGGGGCGGCGTAATACAGGCTGCCGAGCCACGCGCCGATCAATCCCATGTCGTGGTAGAGGGGCAACCAACTGACCAGCACATCCTCTGAACTCGCGCCCACCGCTTCCCCCATCGCGCGAATATTGGCCAAGAGATTGGCGTGAGTGAGAATCACCCCCTTGGGCGTGCCGGTGCTCCCCGACGTGTACTGAAGGAGCGCGATGTCCTGGGCGTTCAGGCGTGGCTGGGCCGCCTCAGCCGTCCGCTCAACTAGGTCGTCGATCGTGACAACGTGTCGTAAGGATTCGACCTGCGCCTTCAACAATTGGCCGACCCGTTGCGCTTCAGGCACCGTGATCATCAACACGGTACCCGCATTGCGGAGGATCGCGGTTTGGCGGCGCAAGTGATCTTCGAGTTGCGCCAAACGCAGCGGAGGATATAACGGGACCGGAATACCCCCGGCCAGGAGAATGCCGGCAAACCCGAAGAAGTACTCCTTGGAGGTGGGTAACATGATGGCGACGGTGTGCCCGGAGCCGATGCCACGCGCCCTGAGTCCCGCCGCTACCCCCGACGCACCCGTGAACAACGCGTGGTAGGTCAGCTGCTCGCGACAGCCCTGATCGTCCAACAGATGGAGATGGGGGCGATCCGGGTGTCGCTCGGTGTGCCACCGAAGAACGTCAACCAACGTGGCCGCGCTCTTCGGCTCACCGTCGATCGCCCCCACGTGCGCGTCCACGGTTTCGACCGTGGCCGACGGCGTGGCGGCCGGCTCACCGGCCAGCACCGCCCGAAGCAGTTCTCTCGGCGTCTCAGCCGTGGCCATCAGGTGCTCGGACAGCCGTACGCCGAACCGCTGTTCCAGTCGCATTACCAGTTCCACGCGGCCCAAGCTGTCGAACCCGAAATCGCGCTCGAGCGAACTGTCTAGCGTCCAGACGTGTCCCGGTGAGGCTCCGCGCAGTTCGGTTGCCAACGCGTCCAGCGTTTCCAACAGCGCATTCGCAGTCTGCGTGACGTCCATGTTCGCAGGTATACCGCAGAACCCCGTGCGCCCGCAATGTATCTTGACGCCGCAAAACGGAACAGCGTATATCTGCGTGCGTGAGACTCTGGACCGTCCATCCACGGTACTTGGACTCGAAAGGCTTGGTCGCGCTCTGGCGAGAGGCGCTGCTGGCCCGATCCGTGTTGACCGGACAGACGTTCGGATACCGGCACCATCCTCAGCTCGTGCGGTTCCGGACGGCCAGCGACCCGTTGGCCGCCATCAACACCTATCTCGCGGGTGTGGCCGACGAAGCGCGGGTGCGGGGTTATCACTTCGATCGTCGCAAAATCCGCGGCCGCCGCACCCACCCGAAAATCACGGAAACCCGGGGGCAGTTATTGACCGAATGGGACCACTTGCTCAAGAAACTCGAGCACCGGGCGCCGGACCTTGCCCGACTCTGGCAAGCTCTCCCGCAGCCCAGCGCGCATGGACTCTTCTGCGTGGTCGACGGACCGGTCCGCGAATGGGAGAAGGCGCGCGAGTCGAGGCATCCCCAGTGAATGCCGACGGGCGGGCACCGCTGATCAGCGCGACGGCGCGTCACCCGGATCACCTGTTCGACCGAGAGAAAGGACCTCCGCATGCCGATCCCCACTGAACCCATTGGAAGCATTCCGCGGCCGCTAGCGCTTATCGACGCCATGCAGGCGTTCCAGCGCGGAAGCCTTTCGCAAAGAGAACTGGACACGGTCTTCGACGCCTCGATTCTCGACACCATCGCGCGGTTCGAAGCCACTGGATCTCCGATCATCACGGATGGCGAACAACGCAAGCCGAGCTTCGCCACGTATCCGATCGCCGGGCTGGAGAACCTCACTTCGGATGGAGTCGTCATTCCTTTTGCCGACGGCCATACGCGCCAACTGCCCGCGCTCACGCGGGGCCCGTTCCGCTACCGAATCTACGCTGACCAGTACCTCCAGGCGGCGAAAAGCCACACCCATGTCCCCGTCAAACAGGCGGTCATCTCGGCATCGGCATTGAGTCTGCTCTATCCGCAGAATGGCATCCCGGGTTATTCGCGCGACGCATTTATCGAGGATCTGCTGCGGGAACATGAGACCGACATCAGACGCTGTCTTCAGATCGGAGCCGCCAGCGTTCAGATCGACTTTACCGAAGGGCGGCTGGCGATCAAACTCGATCCTTCGAAACAACTCATTAACACCTTTATCGCACTGAATAACCGGGTGCTCGATCGGTTCTCCGCGGAGGAGCGGGCGCGGATCGGCGTGCACACGTGCCCGGGCGGAGACCGGGACTCAACGCACAGCGCGGACGTCGATTATGCCGACCTCCTCCCGTATCTCTTCCAGCTCAACGCAGGAAATTTTTATGTCCAACTGGCGAGTGAACGCGACCGGCGTCGCGTGTTGGGCATGATCAAGCAGCACGCAAAGGCCGACCAGCGTATCTTTGTGGGCGTCACCGACCCGATCAATCCCATCGTCGAGACTCCTGCGGACGTCAGGGATCGGGTCCTGGAGGCCGCAGACTACATCCCGTTGAACCGACTCGGGACCACAGATGATTGCGGATTCGCCCCCTTCGGGGACGACACGTCAACGTCACGAGACACCGCGTTCGCGAAGATCCACGCTCGTATCAGGGGGACGGCCCTCGCCGCCGACACGCTCGGACTCTGATATCGATGTGTTTCAGGATGTGGTGATCGTGGAACAGCACCGCGGGTAGCGGGAACATCCCCAGAACGAGGTGCCGATGCGAGCCCCCCAGGAGGTTCGCAGAATCATCCCAGCGCCGCATTTTTGGCAGGCGGGCGCCCACGAAGTGCCGATTTTTTTCTCGCGGGTCCTGATTCCTTGCGCGGGGTGGGAGCCGGTCATTCCAACAACTTTGGTGTCACGGTCTCGCAATGCCATCGGATAGGCCTCCTTGCACCGTGCGTCTCATCACGGCGCGATGGCGTATCGGTGAGTTCGATGAGCTCATAGCCATTACAGCTGCACAATGTGCGCCATGAAACTCTCTTGCTGGCTGGCATCCTAGGAAAGCACCCGGACTGTTTCAACTCCCCTGTCGCGGAAACCAGCACATCTCTGTCGGAGCAAGACGGTTTTGTAGATAAGGCTTGACAGGCCCTTCTCCTTTCCTCTACAGTGCCTCCGTTCCAGGTAGCCCATTTTGGGCTTGAAAAGGGAACCCGGTTAAAATCCGGGACGGTCCCGCCGCTGTAACCGGGGACGACTCTCCAGGAACGACCTGAACGTCGAACATTCAGGTCGTTCAAAGTCCACTGGCGCTTTGAGGCGCTGGGAAGGACGGAGGGGTCGGGTGATCCGGGAGTCAGAACACCTGCCTGGTGCCTTCTTTGCGGTCGTGCCTCGAACGAGGGCTGGTCCGCACTTCGGGATGAAGAAGCTGGGTGCAATCCTCGAAGCGACGCTCCCGAGGATTGCGCGTGCTTCGAGTTCCCGCTGCATCTAAGTTCCCGGTCCCGCTCATCCTGGTTCTCGTGTTCGCGGCTTCTGGCGCAGGGGCTGAGCCAGTGACCGTCCGCGACGATCTCGGACAGACGCTGCGCTTCACCACACCTCCGCACCGAATCGTCTCGCTCGCTCCCGGCGTCACCGAGACGCTCTTTCAACTCGGCCTGGACGACGCCATCGTGGGCGTGTCCGACTTCTGTAACTACCCCGACGCCGCACTGTCCAAGCCCCGAGTGGGGGGTATCAATCCGAATATCGAAGCCATTGTCGCGCTCAGGCCAGACCTCGTCGTGAGCACCGGCGGAGTGGCCGTGCAGGAGTCGGCCCGACGCTTCAAAGCATTCGGCATCCCGGTGATGGGGGTCGAAGCCGACTCGGTCGAAGCCATCTTCACACGGATCACCTTGCTCGGCGAAGTCACCGGGCGCCGAGACGCGGCGACCGCGTTGGTGGGCCGGCTTCGCGAACGCCTTGCCGCGGTTGTCTCCGGTCAATCACCAGGCCCACCGCCACGGGTCTTGTATCTCATCGACGAAAATCCCTACCTCACGGTGGGCCCCAAGAGTTTTCTCTATGACGTGCTGATCAAATCGGGCGGGCAGCCGTTCGAAACCGGGCGTCACGAATCCTATCCTCGGGTGGGTCTGGAACCCATTATCCGCTTCGATCCCGAAGTGATTTTTTTCACCGGTGAGTCCGAACGGGTGCCGGAAGCACGCATCGCGGCGTGGCAACGGTGGCACCGGATCACTGCGGTCAAGACCGATCGTCTCTATGCGATCCCGCGCGATCTGGTCAATCGACCCGGACCGAGGATTATCGACGCCATCGAGTTTCTGGCCTCAAAAATTCGAACGGTTCATGAGGGGGTAGAACCCGCGCCATGAACACACTCAGTCTCCGGCGCACGATCAGAACGTTGCTCGTCCTGGCCAGTCTGCTCGGCGGGACCGGAATCTTCGCGCTGTGGCTCGGGACCGAACACATCTCGTTTCACTGGTTACTCGCGATTCTCGCCGGGCGTTACACCCCCGTCTCCCCTTCCGACATGAGCGAAACGATCGTGCTGCAGATCCGCGGGCCGCGTATTGTGCTCGCCGCATTGGTCGGCGCGACCTTGGGCCTCACCGGCGCGGTGCTCCAGTCGATCTTGCGGAATCCCCTCGCGGAACCCCATCTGATCGGGGTGTCCAGCGGTGCTGCACTGGGCGTCATCGTCGCAGGGCTGTTCCCGATCCACCACGCGCTCGCCGGCGCATCCGCCACCTGGCTCCTCGCCTTTGTCGGGGGAATGACCACATTGGTAGCGCTGTACCGCCTGTCGTCGGTGAATGGACGCATCCGCCCCGAAACCCTCGTGTTGGCCGGAGTGGTCCTCAACGGCACTCTGTCCGCCGTGATCATGTTCATGACCAGTTATCTCGACCCCTCCAGAATATTCGGCCGAGTGGTGTGGTTGATGGGCAATCTCGGATCGGCTGAAGCGGGGCTGCTGTGGGTGATCGGGCCGGTGCTGGCGATTGGGATGGCCTGGTTATGCGTCCAAGGGCGACCCCTCACCATCATGACACTGGGCTCGGAAACGGCCCAATCCCTCGGGGTCGACGCTGACCGGGTGATCCGATCCAGTCTAGTCGTGTCCGCCATGATGATCGGCCTGGTGGTCTCGCTCAGCGGAATGATTGGGTTTGTGGGCATTTTGACCCCGCATATTCTGCGCAGACTCATCGGAACCGATTACCGGTTGCTCCTCCCCGCTTCGGTGCTGGGCGGCGCCATGTTCTTGATCATTGCGGATACCGTGGCGCGAGTCGCGCTGGCGCCCACTGAACTCCCGGTCGGGGTGATCACCGCGCTCTGCGGCGGCCCATTTTTCTTATGGCTGCTCGGAAAGAGACGGAGCGTGGTGACCTGATGCCGACTGGTTCATCGGATCCGATCCTTCGCCTCGAACGCGTCACGATGCGATACGGTGCGTCCACGGTCCTCGACGCCGTCAGCCTCGACATCGCGGGGGGCACCATGACCGCGATCATCGGTCCCAACGGGTCCGGCAAGAGCACGCTGCTGCGCGTATTGGGCGGCTTGATCCGTCCGGTCTCAGGGGTCGCGAGGTGTACCGAGAAGGATCTCGCCGCGATCTCGCCGCGCGAACGCGCGCGCCGAATCGCCTATGTGCCTCAAGACACCACGATTCCGTTCGAGTTCTCGGTGCGAGACGTCGTGGCCATGGGCCGCTCACCGTACCTCTCGCCCTGGGGGTACGAGTCCCGGGCGGATGAGGCCGCGATCCAAGAAGCGATGGACCTGATGGACCTTGGAGCCTTGGCGGATCGGTCGATTCTGGACGTGTCCGGAGGCGAACGCCAACGCACCGTGATCGCCAGGTCATTGGCACAACAACCCACCGTGCTCTTATTGGACGAACCCGGCGCGAACCTGGACCTTCGCCATCACGTCGCGTTCCACGCCTTGCTGGAGTGCCTCAACCGCACAGCCGGCCTGACCACGATCACCGTGTCGCACGACCTCAACGCCATGGCGGCTTCACACCACGTGATCGCGCTGCTCAACGGGCGCATACACGCGCAAGGGGCTCCCGGTGACGTCTTGACCGAAGGCGTCATCGCCGACGTCTTCGGGTGTCGCGCCATCATCGACCCACACCCTCGCACCGGCCAGCCGCGCGTCACGGTGGAGTGGACCGGATCATGAGACCGCTGCCAAGCTGGCTGGGGATTTCGATCGCGCTCCACGTCGCACTGGGCGTTGGCGTATGGGCCGCCGCTCGGACCACCGGGACGTCATCTTCCCCGACCGGTGGGATCTCGGCCGTGGCCGTCATGTTGGTCGAAGCGTCCGCAGTCCATTGCGACGAGCCGTGCGCTCCTGCTCCCTCTCCCGTCAGGGCGAACAGCCTTCGTTCACCTGCTCGACCCGCGGCTACGGAGGTCGCGCAGACCCAGGAGGCAACATCGCCGGAACCTACACCGGATGTCTTGCAGGCTGAATTTCTTCTAGTCCCATCATCCGATTTCGGTCCAAGCCCGAGTCCGCAAGAGCCAACCGAGACACCTGGTCCTCTCGTCCCCGATGCCTCGGAATTACCCTCTCCGGTTGACGGAGGGCTCACTTCACCGAGCGACCCACCATCCTCTTCTGTTCTCCGCTCTGAAATAACCACCGGAGACAGCGACGAGCACGATCGTTATCGCCCGATGGTGCTCGCCATTCTTGAGCGCGCAAAGCGTTATCCACTCTTCGCTCAACGACGCGGGTTTGAAGGCACGGTCGAGATCGCGTTCATCATTGCCCAGGACGGACAGCTCTCAGAGCCAGAGCTGGTCGCCAGCTCAAGACACGACGTATTGGACCGAGCCACACTGGACATGGTGCGCCGCGTCGGAACCGTGCCCCCACCGCCCGATCCAGGCCCGCTGCGGTTTGCCGCGCGCATTCAGTACACCCTCGATACAGAGACTTCATCAACATCCACAAAAGGAGCGTCTCCATGACACGGTCGTCTCTTGTTTCCATTTTCCTCATCGCACTGGCGAGTCAGTCAGTGGAGCGAGCCTGGGCTCAAAGCAATGCTGCGGCTCCGGACATCATCGTCGAGGGCACCAAAACCGGAACACCAATCTTGCAGATGACCAACGCCTTCACCGTGATCGACGAAGCGGAGATCAAGAGTTTGCAGGTGCACACGGTGCTCGACGTACTGCGGCACGTCGAAGCCCTGGACGTGGTGCAATCCGGTGGGCCCGGCGGGATCACGTCGCTGTTCCTGCGCGGCGGCGAGTCGAACCACGTGCTCGTCCTGATCGACGGCATCAAGGTCAACAATCCGACCACGGGCGCGTTTAATGCCGCAGATCTGGCGGTCAATGGAATCCAGCGTATCGAAGTCATCCGGGGGTCACAAAGTCCCCTCTATGGATCCGAGGCCGTGGCCGGGGTGATCAATATCGTGACCAAACCCGGGCGGAAGGACGGAGACGACTCCCTGTCCATCGAAGGCGGGTCGTACAGTACCTGGAGCGGCGCGCTCAACCATTCCGACAAGGGGCCGGTCTGGGACCACATGTTGTCGCTGGCCTATTTGGCCAGCAGCGGATTCTCCAGAGCCGACGAAGATCTGGGCAATACCGAACCCGATGGATACGCCAACACCAGTTTCTCGGCACGTCTCGGTCGCGGGATGGGAGTCGGCGGACGCCTCGATGTCACCCTGCGTTTGACCGATGCCACCACGGACTATGATGACGCCTTTCCAATCGCGGACAGCGCCGCGAAATCGCGGGACAAGGCGGCGGTAACCGGCCTGACGTTTTCCGGGCTGGTCACTCCCTGGTGGGACCATCGCCTCACGGTCGGATGGTCACGCAACCATCGCACCAATCAAGACACCGACGCGGGTGACTCGGACACCGACGCCCAGACGCGCCAGGTGGACTGGCAACACACGCTCGACGTGGGGCCGGATAATCTCCTCACCGTTGGCTACGAATACCAGAGTGATCTTGGGAGATATGTCGCCGGCTTCGGATCCTACGATGAGCGTATCGTGACCAATGCGGTGTACGTTCAGGACCAGCTCGCGGTGCTGGACCCCCTGTTCTTCACCGCGGGGGTGCGGTCTGACGGTAACAATCGCTACGGTCGTCATAACACGTACAAGGTGGGCTCCAGCTTGGCCCTCGCCTCATGGCGCTCGCGACTCTTCGGCAGCTACGCAACCGGATTTCGGGCGCCGAGTCTCGACGATCTCTTCTTCCCTCCCTTCCCTCCGTTTCCGCCGAGTTCGAATCTTGACCTTGAACCCGAAACGTCTCGGGGATACGAAGCGGGATTCGCCCACGAGCTGATCCCTCAGATGATCACCCTCGACGCAACCTATTTTCGTACCAAATACAGTGATCTCATCGCCTTCGATCAGTCATTCGTCCTCGCGAACATCGACCGTGCGGATATTACGGGGGTTGAGGTGTCGACCGATGTGACCGCAGGCCCCAAGGCAACCTTCAAAGCCAACTACACCTACACGAGCACACACGACAGCTCGACCGACGACCAGCTCTTACGGCGCCCACGCAACAAAGCCAATCTGGCGATGATCTTCAAACCCGAACCCGGCACCAACCTCCGGGTGGACTACCGCTATGTGGGTGATCGGCTCGATTTCGGGGGAGTGACCACTCCGGGATACTCGGTCGTAAGTCTCGCCGCTTCGCAAGAACACCCATCGGGGATGACACTGTTCGTCCGAATGGACAACCTGTTCGACCGAGACTACGAAGAGGTGACGGGCTACGGGACGGCGGGTCGGTCGCTGTATGCCGGAGTCACCGCGAAGTTTTAGCGGCTTTGAGCTCCCGATCGATTGTGGTAGGCTGCTCAGGGTGAGCACACCGGCTATTCGGGTTCTGATCCTCGGGTTCGGGAAGCTGGGAGACGCCCTCGCGCGTCGGCACGGCAGTCGGTACGAGTTCCGTGGCGTGAGACGATCCACGGTTGAATCGGCTCCGTGCCCGGTGTCTGCGATACCGCTGGACGACTCTCGGCTCGTCGAGCACATGGCGTGGGCCGACCACCTAGTGTTTTGTCCTTCGGCCCCCTCATCGGACCTCGACGTGTACCGCGCCACTTATGTCGACAATATGGCGACCGTGACCAGCCGGTTGACCCAAGCCCGTGTGACACCGCGTTCGATGATCCTCATCAGTTCCACGGGCGTGTATCCCGAATCGGCCGATGAACCGCTCGATGAACAATCCCAACCGATTATCGAATCGGAACGCCAACAGATTCTGCTCCAGACCGAACACGCCCTGATCGACAGCGGCCTCCCCTACGTCATCTTGCGCTGCGGCGGGCTGTACGGCGATGGACGCGACAATTTCCGATCGCGCTTGGCGGACGGTGGCATTACGTCCGTGATGTTGACCAGGCAATTCGTACACTTTATCCACGTGCACGACGTGTGCGACGCGATCGACCTGGCGATCCGGCGCAATCTCACGGCCGAGGTGTTCAACCTGGTCGATGATTCTGGGATTCGACGCATCGACTTCTATCGATTCGTGTCCGCCTTATACGGGCTGCCGATCCCTGACCGAGGCCCCGCGCCGAACGTCGCCCACGACCGCGTGATTTCGAACGCCAAAGCCAAAACCCGGTTGGGGCTGAGGCTCACCTCCCCCAGCATCACCGACTATCTCACCGCCGCCACGGCGCGGACATGACCGCGCGCACCGGCCCGAACACACGGGTCGCCGCCGGCTTCGAGCGGCTGATCGAACGGTTGGACGTGCTGCGGCAGCGAGCAGTGACCGCGAGTCGTCGATACACGCGGTGGCGAGCCGCCATCTTCGTCACCGGCGCTGTGGCCGTGATCATGGCTGCCTTCACCGACCGGGCCCAAGGCGGATGGGTGCCCCTGATCGTGTTCGGGATGGCGTTCGTCTTGGTCGCACGTGCACACGGTCGGCTCAAGAGCAAGATGCGACGGCTTGATCGGTGGGTGACGATCAAACGTGCGCATGTGGCGCGCGTTCGATTGGAGTGGTCCGCCATCCCTTCGGGTGACCACTCCGCGCCGGAAGACCACCCCTACGCCGCGGATCTCGACATCACGGGCACACACTCCCTGTTACGCTGGGTAGACACCACGGTGTCCACGGGGGGACGAGCTGAGCTGCGGACCTGGCTGCTGGCGCCCGATCCGGAAGGGTTCGGAGAACGCCGGGCGTTGATTCGAGAAATCGCGCCGCTCGCGCTCTTCCGGGACCGTATCGCGCTCGAAGCCGCCTTGTCGTCGGAGTCTCGGCTCGACGGCGGACGCGTCGTCAACGCCATTCGCCAAGACCGGCCGCCACGGCTCCAGTTTCCGCTGGTACTGTCCCTGGTGTTGACCGCGTCGACCGCCACGCTGCTGACCGCCTCGTTGGCCTCGGGGCTTCCCGGTTACTGGATTCTCTCGGTGATTGCGTATGGCGCGCTCTTTTACCTCACCGCGCCCAAGGTGGCGTCGGCATTCGCCCAAGCCGTGGAGTTGGAAGGACATCTGGCGCCCTATTCGCGGATCTTCGGTGTGCTGGAGCGCCGATCCTATCGCGGCCGGCCCGCGCTCCAACGTGTCTTGGAGCCGTTCGCGTCCGCAATCGATCGGCCGTCGACGGCTACCCGCCGATTGGCCGGGCTGGTCGGAGCGCTCAACCTCCGAGCCAACCCGTTGGTCCACCTGGTGGTGAATCTCATCGTCCCGTGGGATCTGTTCTTCGCAGAGCGGTATCGGACCCTGCACGCGGAGATCGCGGACCAGCTCCCGGTCTGGATCGAACGCCTTGGTCTGGTGGAGGCTGCGGCTTCGCTGGGGCACTACGCCGCGACTCACCCGAACTTTGTCTACCCCGAGCTCCGGCTTCCCGCACCGGAAACACCCGAAATAACGCTCGAGGTCACGTCCATTGGGCATCCACTTCTGCCGCCGGAAACCCGCGTCAGCAACGATTTCTCGCTGAAAGGCCTCGGGGCCGTGTCGATTATCACCGGATCCAACATGTCCGGAAAGAGCACCTTTCTCCGGACGTTGGGCGTGAACCTCTGTCTGGCCGAGGCCGGGGCGCCGGTGTGTGCGACGGGTTGGAGGTCGCCGTGGATGCGACTGTTCTGTTGCATCCGAATCGACGACTCGCTGGACGCGGGGATCTCCTACTTCTACGCCGAGGTCAAGCGACTCAAACGTCTGTTAGATGCGGCTGAGAACCGTCCGGCACCGCCGGTGTTCTTCCTCATCGACGAGATTTTCCGGGGGACGAATAACCGGGAACGGCTGATCGGCAGTCGCCATTACGTCCGTGCGCTCGGCCGGTCCAACGCAATCGGCCTGGTCAGCACCCACGACCTGGAACTGGCCAAGTTGGAGGCAGAGGACGGGAACGTCACCACGCAGCACTTTCGCGAGACCGTGGATGAACACGGCCTGGTGTTCGACTATCGGTTGCGACCGGGCCCCTGTCCGACCACCAATGCATTGAAAATCATGGCGCGCGAAGGACTGCCAGTGCCCGACAGTTCGGGCACGTCGCCCAACCATCCTGGCGCTGCGTGAGGAATTCTGTACGGCGACGGCATACGGAATGCCGTCAGAGTCTGTCGATGAAAACGTCGCTTTCTTCAGGCAGCGGAGTGGTCATTCCGCCATTCAGACGGATGCTTTCATTCCACACGAGAATGTTGACGTTGGGCTGAACCTCTCCGGTGATCGTCAACAGTTGATCCCGCATATCCGGGTATTCGGCCCATAGTAACGACAAGGCGTCCGCAACCGTCTTGGGGGAAGCGTCCACTGTCACGCGGCTCTTGCCCTTCGTAAACGGGTGAAGCGATTTCGCGATGTGAAAGGTGACGGGCATGATACATCACCTCCCTGTCTAGGTCCCCATCTCCCAGGAGGCCAAATACTTCTGTTGTTCCTTGCTCAGCGCATCGATCGTGATGCCCATCCCGTCGAGTTTCAGGCGGGCAATCTCCTGATCGATCTCCGCCGGAACGGGGTAGACCTGTTTTTTCAGTTTTTTGGCGTTCTTGGCGATGTACTCGGCCGAGAGCGCCTGATTGGCGAAACTCATGTCCATCACGCTGGACGGATGGCCTTCGGCCGAGGCAAGATTGATCAGCCGCCCCTCCCCGAGAAGATTGACCCGCCGACCGTCCGACAGGGTGTATTCCTCGACGAAGTCGCGGATCGTGCGTTTTCGCTTGGCCAGCCGCTCCAACGCAGGGATATCGATCTCCACGTTGAAATGCCCCGAGTTACAGATGATCGCGCCGTCTTTCATAGCTTTGAAATGGTCTTTGCCGACGACCTTGACGTTGCCCGTCACCGTACAGAAAAAGTCTCCGATCGCCGCGGCGTCGTCCATTGGCATCACGCGATACCCGTCCATCACGGCCTCGATGGCCTTGAGGGGATCGATTTCCGTGACGATCACGTTGGCACCCAGCCCGTGCGCGCGCATGGCCAACCCCCTCCCGCACCACCCATACCCCGCCACGACGAACACCGACCCGGCGAGCAGCCGGTTGGTGGCTCGCAGAATCCCGTCGATCGTGCTCTGCCCGGTCCCGTAGCGGTTGTCGAAGAAGTGTTTCGTGTTCGCGTCGTTGACGGAAATCACCGGAAATTTCAACACGCCGTCTTTGGCCATGCTGCGAAGGCGGATCACGCCGGTGGTGGTTTCCTCCGTTCCACCGACCACGTCCTTCGCCATATGGCTCCAGTCCCCGTGCAACTGGGACACCAGGTCGGCGCCGTCATCCATCGTCACGACGGGGCGGTGTGCGAGCGCTGATTGCAGATGTTTGTAATACGTTTTGTTGTCTTCACCTTTGATCGCAAAAACCGGAATCTCGGCGTGGCGAACCAGCGAAGCCGCCACGTCGTCCTGGGTGGACAAGGGGTTGGACGCGCAAAGCGCCACGTCGGCGCCGCCCACTTTGAGCGTTTCCACCAGCATGGCCGTCTCGGTCGTCACGTGCAGACACGCGGAAACGCGCATACCGGACAACGGCCGCTCCTTTTTGAACCGCTTGCGGATCAACCGAAGCACCGGCATGTTTTGTTCGGCCCATTCAATACGCAGCCGGCCTTTATCGGCGAGCTCGATGTCTTTGATGTCGTAGTCCATGAGAACTCCTGATGAAGTGAGTGAGTAATTTCCCCTTTTACAGTCCTGCGTCCTTATGCAATTTGTCCGCGAGATCGGTCCGTTCCCAGGTAAACTCGGGCTCGGTGCGACCGAAGTGACCGTACGCCGCGGTCTTCTTGTAGATCGGACGCCGGAGTTTTAAATGATCGATAATCCCGCCCGGCGTCATCGGGAAATGCTCGCGAACCAGCTGGCTGATCTTGAGGTGCGGAATCTTTCCGGTATTGAACGTATCCACCAGCACGGAAACCGGTTCAGCGACCCCGATCGCGTACGCGAGTTGAACCTCGCAACGGTCCGCAATCCCGGCGGCGACCAAATTTTTCGCAATATACCGCGCCATGTACGAGGCCGAGCGATCCACTTTACTCGGGTCCTTGCCTGAGAAGGATCCGCCCCCATGGCGGCCCATCCCACCATAGGTGTCGACGATGATTTTCCGCCCCGTCACACCGGTGTCACCTTGGGGTCCGCCCATAACGAATCGACCGGTGGGATTGACGTGATAGGTGATCCGCTTCTCGTCCAGCATCTCCTTCGGGATCACGGGTTTGATCACTTTTTCGATGATGTCCTCTCGAATTTCTTTCAGCGCCATGTCCGGGCTGTGTTGCGCCGAAATGACGACCGTTTCGACCCGCAGCGGTTTGCCGTCCCTGTACTCCACCGTGACCTGGGACTTTCCGTCAGGACGCAGATACGGGAGGATATCTTTTCGCCGCACCTCGGCGAGGCGGCGAGCCAGTTTGTGGGCCAGAATAATCGGCATCGGCATCAGTTCCGGTGTTTCATTCGTCGCGTAGCCGAACATGAGTCCTTGGTCCCCCGCGCCTCCGGTATCGACACCCATGGCGATGTCCGGCGATTGCGAGTGGATCGCCGTCAGAACCGAACACGTTTCGGAATCGAACCCGTACTTCGCGCGGGTATACCCGATTTCTTTAATCGTTTCGCGAACGATGTCCGGTATCTCCACGTACACGTCGGTGGTGATCTCTCCCGCTACGAACGCGACGCCGGTGGTCACCATCGTCTCGCACGCCACGCGGCACGTCGGGTCTTCGGCGATGATCGCGTCGAGAATCGCATCAGAGATCTGATCGGAGATCTTGTCGGGATGTCCTTCCGTCACCGACTCCGACGTAAACAACGAATTCAAAGGATCCATACTCCATACCTCCCATTCAAAAGAGTGCTGAGCGCAGCGCGGAGACCGCTCGTTGGCCAACACCTGCGAGATCACACGGGATCGTTGGCGGCCAGGCCTCGCCACGAAATCGGAGACATCATATGCAAAAGGCCCAACGTTGCGCAACAAAAATATTCTTGGCAGTCCCCGTATTTGACAATCTTTTCAGGCTTCTGGCATCATCGCGTTCATGCCCGTAGCCGCCACCGCTGCCTTCCATGCCAGCACCCTCGCCCTGTATTTTGCCAGCGCATTCCTGTACCTCTTTGATCTCAATCATCACGGGCGAGCCATCCGATGGGCACGGCCGCTGATCGTCGCCGCATTCGCGTTCAACAGCTTCATTCTCCTGCTCGACTGGCTCAACACGGGCGGGATGCCGCAGATCGGATTACGCGAAGGGTTCGCCCTGCTCGCGTGGGCGTTAGCATTGTTGTTCATCTTGATGGAGTGGGGGTACGGCGTCAGCAGTCTCGGCGCGTTCGTGGTTCCGGTGATTTTTTTCTCAGCCGCGGCCGCCTCCATTTTTCACCCCGGCGGCCAAGAAGTGGTCCGGGAGCAATGGAACGTCTGGCTCAATCTGCACGTAATTCTGGTGTTTCTCGGACACGCGGCATTTGCGTTGGCCGCCACCCTGGGGGTGATGTATCTGGTCCAGGAAAAACACCTGAAGGAAAAACGGTTCACCACGCTGTTTTTCCGACTCGGTGCGGTGGGCGAAATCGACACCATGTTGTATCGGACGATTCTGCTGGGGTTCCCCTTGCTGACGCTCGGTATGTTGAGCGGCGCCGTGTATTCTCGCATCGCCCACGGAGTGTTTTGGGCGTGGACCTCAAAAGAGCTCTGGTCGCTGGCCGCATGGACGATTTATGCCGTGTTGTTATACGGCCATCGCACCTGGGGGTGGCACGGCCGTCGTGCCGCGTTCTTCGCCATGGCCGGATTCGTGGCGTATCTGTTCGCATACCTCGGGTTGAAATTCGCGTCATGGTTTTCGGGCCCCGGCCAAACGATCTGATCACCCGGTTCGCGTGTCGGCACCTCCCCCGGTTCTCCTGACCAGACGACTCCCGCCGCGCGCGATGGCGTTTCTCTCCTCCCGCGTGACGTTGACCTGCAATCCCGGTGACCGCCCACTGACCCGCGATGAGTTGCGACAACTGGTCGCCGGTCAACACGGCATCATTCCGATGCTGACCGACCGAATCGATGCCAACGTGTTCGACGCCGCCCCGATGTTACGCGTGGTGGCGAACTACGCAGCCGGTTACAACAATATCGACCTGGCGGCCGCACGGGCCCGCGGCGTGGTGGTCACCAACACGCCGGGAGTCTTGACCGACGCCACCGCAGACCTGACTTGGGCCTTGATCCTTGGAGTCACCCGACGTCTGGGCGAAGGTGAACGTTTAGTGCGCGGCGGCCACTGGACCGGGTGGGTCCCCACCCAGTTATTGGGAACGGACATCAAAGGAGCCGTGCTCGGTATCATCGGCATGGGCCGGATCGGGCGAGCGGTCGCGTCGCGCGCCAACGCGTTCGGGATGCGTGTGATCTTCACCGCTCGCCGTCCGCCTGCCGGGATCGATGCCGACTGGCACGCGGCATCGCTGCCCGAGCTGCTCGGCGAGTCGGATGTGGTCTCGCTGCATGTTCCGCTCACGGAACAGACCCGTCACTTGATCGGTCCCAGAGAACTCGCGATGATGAAACCCACCGCCTACCTCGTCAACACGTCTCGGGGGCCGGTGATCGACGAACCCGCGCTCGCAGAGGCTCTGCACCGTGGCCTGATCGCGGGCGCTGGGTTGGACGTGTATGAAGAGGAACCGCGCGTGCATCCAGAGCTGCTGGCCTCTGAACGGGCTCTGTTGCTGCCTCATCTGGGTTCTGCGACGACGGAAACCCGGGAGCGAATGGCGATGATGGCGATCGACAATCTTCTGGCCGCTCTGGAGGGTCGCCAGCCCCCGAATCCGGTGCCCGAATAAAAAAAGGGGGGCGCACCGACGTGCGCCCCCCTTGAGTCCGACGAGAGGGTTACCCCCGCAGGGTTTGGAGCTTCTTCAGGCGGTCGGGGTACCGCAACTTCCGGAGAGCCTGGCTCTCGATCTGGCGGACCCGCTCCCGCGTGATGCCCATAATCGAACCGATCTCTTCCAGCGTCGACTCCTTGGCGCCTCCGATGCCGAAACGCATCTTGATGACCAGAGATTCCTTGGGCGTGAGCGTGTCGAGAATGTCCGCCACCCGCTGCGAGACCTCGGTCGTGAGCAACCGATCGTATGGCGAGGGCGACACCTCGTCCCGGATCAAATCCTGAAGCTGCAGCTCCTCTCCACCCACCGGATCTTGAAGGCCCAGCGGTTCCTGCACCACACGCAAGATCTCGTCAACCTTCTTGGCCGCAATCCCGGTGCGCCGCGCGATTTCCTTCGACGTCGGTGTCCGGGACAACTCTTGTTTCAGCGCTTGGTGCGCGGTCAAAATCTTGTGAAACGCCTCCGTCAGATGGACCGGAATACGAATCGTCCGCGATTGATCGGCCAAGGCGCGTGTGATGCCCTGACGAATCCACCACGTGGCGTATGTGCTGAACTTGAAGCCTTTGCTGTATTCGAACCGGGTGATCGCACGCATCAGCCCCATGTTGCCTTCTTGGATCAGATCCAAGAGAGCCAACCCGCGACCCATATAGCGCTTCGCGATGCTGATCACCAATTTCAAGTTCGCCTCGACCAGCTCCTTGGTCGCGACGGTAATGATCGTTTCACCCTCAGACAGCTGCACGTTCCAACGGATCACCGTCTTGAGGTCCAGCCCGTCGCTCCGGAATCGCCGCTCCCACCGCTCGCGCCCGGTCGAATCTTTCGTCTCTTTTGCACCCGCCAACTCGACCACTGTCCGAACCAGAGCGACCAACGGTCGCTGAGCCTCAGGCACCGCCGCGGACAACCGACTGGTGGCGGTGGTCAAGCGGAGTTGATCGTCGGGCGTGAAAAATCGTTGGAGTCGATCAAGAGCCGCGCGATCCTTTTGGCGCACCGAACGAATGACGTCCGCCAACATCCGAAGGCCCCACTCCAGCCGCTGAAACAGTTTGGTCTCAGCTTCCTTGGTTAGAAGCTCTTTTTTCCCCATGGTCCGGAAGTAGACCCAAATGAGGTCCTCGGTCGCCTCTTGGACTTCTTCGGTTTCCGGTTCTTCCGGTTCAACCTCAGGGGTCGACACTTCGACCGACACGCGCGCCAGGTCGCGCGACAGATCGTCTTCTGCCTGACCGTCTCGCTCGAAATCGTCTTTGGGTGACGGACCAGATCCCTGTTCCGTCTGTTGCTCTTTGATCAGTGACACCGCCATCTCCGTTCCCCCTCGTCTCTTGGCCATCGCGCCAACCGACTCCTGCCGTCCGAATCTCCCTAGTTCGAGGCGGTCGGTTTCGTATCGTAATCTAAATAGTCGGGAGGGCTACAATTCTAGCAGTCGCAGGCAGTTCGCGCAAGCCGCCGATCACTACCAACAAAAACAATAAGTTACGACATCATACGCTTCTTGAGCTCTCGAAGCTCCTGTTCGATCAGCTCGAGCCGTTCGGCAACCGGGTCCGGCATCTGGCTGTGATTCAGGACGTCTTCAGGGGCGTCGACGTCACCTCTCACGATCTTGCCTGGAATCCCGACCACCGTCGAGTGTGCCGGAACCGATCGGAGGACCACGGAGTTTGCTCCGATCTTGACGTGGTCGCCAATGACGATTGGACCCAACACCTTGGCTCCCGCTCCCACCACCACGTGGTCGCCGAGCGTCGGATGGCGCTTGCCGCGTTCCTTGCCGGTGCCGCCCAACGTCACACCTTGAAACACGATGACGCTTTCGCCGATCTCCGCGGTTTCCCCGATCACGACCCCGCTGCCGTGATCAATAAAAAATCCCGGCCCGATCGTTGCGGCCGGGTGAATCTCGATCCCCGTCACGAACCGGCCCACCTGAGACAAGAGGCGGGGGAGGACCGGAACCTTGGACCGCCAGAGCCGGTGAGACAAGCGGTGCAGCACGATGGCGTGAAACCCGGCGTAGGTCAGCAACACCACCAGCGCGCCGGTGGCAGCCGGGTCGCGTTCAAAGACGGCGGCGAAGTCCCGCTTCAGCATGCGCCACATCACGCTGGAGTCTCTATGGCACGGAGCAAACACACCGCCTGAGCGGCAATCCCTTCGCCCCGCCCCAAGCTCCCCAGCCCTTCATGCGTCGTGGCTTTCACGCTGACCGAGGACTCCGACACGCGAAGGACTTTGGCCATCAAGGCCCGCATCGCCGGGATATAGGGGGCGAGCATCGGCGCTTCGGCGATTACGACCGCATCCACGTTCTGCACCGCGAGCCCACGGCCGTGCACCAGGTCGACCACCGCCTCCAACAGCCGAACGCTGGCTGCGTTGCGGTACATCGGGTCTGAGCTGGGGAAGTGTTGCCCCAGGTCTCCCAGCGCCGCGGCACCGAGGATGGCGTCCGCCACGGCGTGCAGGAGCGCATCCGCGTCGGAGTGGCCGTCGAGACCCTTCTCAAAGGGAATCACGATCCCTCCGAGCACCAACGGCCGGCCCGACACCAAGGGGTGCACGTCATACCCGATGCCGACTCGCATCATGCCACTCAGGATGGCTCGCCGACACCTGCCGACGCAGGTGTCGATCGGTCTCGAACCTTGGCCAGCAACTCTTCGGCTAACAGGACGTCTTGCGGACGCGTGATTTTGAAGTTGAACGGCTCGCCGTCCACCAACGAGACGGGAATGCCGAGCCGCTCCACCAGGCTCGCGTCGTCGGTACCGATAAAGTGGTCGGCGATCGCTCGCGTGACCGCCTCGCGAAAGACCTCCATCCGAAACGCTTGCGGTGTCTGAGCGACCCACAAGTTCTCCCGATCCACGGTGGTGACCATCCCGTCGCCCTCCGTTCGCCGTTTGAGCGTGTCCACCACTCGGAGCGCGGCCACCGCAGCCCCGGACACTCCGGCGACTTCCACGACCCGCTGCACTAGGCTCCCCGTCACCAGTGGACGGGCGGCGTCGTGGATGACCACGATCGATGCGTGAGGATCGATCGCCTCCAGTCCGCGGATCACCGACTCCTGCCGCACCGCCCCGCCAGGCACAATGGCCCGAACCTTGGTGAACCCATACGGCTCCACCACGGTCGCACGACACCGCGCTTCATCTCCAGGCGGGACCACGACCACCACGTGATCCACGATTGGAACCGCGTCGAAGACCGACAAGGTTCTCGCGAGGATCGGCATCCCCGACAATGGGATGAATTGTTTGGGAGCCGGCGCGCCCAAGCGAGCCCCGCGGCCGGCGGCGGGAATGATGACCCAGACGCTCATGCTGAAGGCGACCGTTCCTGGCGGGAGGCCCCCTCTCCGCGATCGGGCTCCTCCCGGATGCGGGTAAAAATCATCCGGCCGGCGGTCGTTTGCAGCACACTCGTCACCACCACGTCGATCGTGCGGCCGATATGTTTCTTGCCTTCATCGACGACGATCATGGTCCCGTCATCCAGGTACGCGACTCCTTGCCCCGCTTCCTTGCCTTCCCGCAGCAGGAACACCCGCATCGCCTCACCGGGCAACACGACCGGCCTCAGCGCGTTGCTGAGCTCGTTGATATTCAACACTCGCACGCCCTGCAATCCCGCCACCTTGTTCAAATTCAGATCGTTGGTCAGGATCTTCGCGCCCATCTTTTTTGCGAGCGCCACCAACTTCGCATCCACGTCCTTGAACTGAGGAACGTCTTCCTCGATGATCGTCACCGTCAACTCCGGCATGTTCTGGATTCGCTGCAGAATATCCAACCCTCGGCGCCCGCGCGCGCGTTTGAGCGAGTCGGAAGAGTCCGCAATATGCTGGAGCTCATGGAGAATGAACTGCGGAATGAGAAAGATCCCGTCGAGAAATCCAGTTTCACAGAGGTCGGCGATTCGCCCGTCGATGATCACACTGGTATCCAGCAGCTTGCGCCCGGACACCAGCCCCGGCATCTCGCCGCCGATCGCACGAACCGCTGGTTGGCCCGACAACCCTGCCGCCCAGGTTCCGCCGAACCGCCAACCGAGATACCCGAGCGTGAGCAACACGGCCACCGGCCAATACGGCTCCGCGACCGGTCCCAGCAACACCTCGTTGCTGGCCCAGAGCACGACGCCGCCGGCAGCTAGGCCCGCCACGGCTCCCAACACCGATGCCGCGACGCGTTGCCACGGCCAAAAATCCGCCAACACATCCAGGAGCAGCGGGACGATCGCCAGACCCAGTCCGATCAACGCGCCACCGGCGGCCGCTTGCGCCCAGATCTCTCCTTCCCCGGTCGTCAGTGCCACCCCGAGGGCCACCGAGCCGAGCAGCAGGACGATGCGCGCGCTCCACATGATGCGTCGGTCCCTCCGTTACTGCGTGATCGTGATATAGAGCGCCTGGCCCTGACGATTCACCAACAACAGGATCGACTCGTCTTTGCCGATGTCGGCGGCGATTCGGTTGAAATCGCGGGTATTCCCGACGCTCTGCCGATTGATCTCCAGCACCAGATCGCCTCGCTGCACACCGGCGTCCTCTGCCAGACTGCCGGGTTCCACACGTGTCACCACCACGCCTTCCTCATCGTCCGACAACCCGAAACGTTGTGCGAATTCTGGGCTCAGGTCGTGGACGGTGATGCCGGCCAATCCCCCGCTGCCCCCGTCCTCTTCGGACGGCGCTCCGCTCCGGGTCAAATCTTTCGGCTGTTCCCCGATCGTGACGTCGAACGCCTTCTCTTTTTTATCGCGAATCACTTTGACGTTGACCTTGGATCCGATCGAGAGCCCAGCCACCGTGTTGCGCAACTGCACCGCGTTTTCGACCGCCTTGCGATCGACTTCGATGATGACGTCCCCACGCTTGATACCAGCCTTATCCGCCGGGCTGTCCTCCAAGATATCGCTGACCAGCGCTCCACGCGCGTTTTTGAGGCCGAACTGTTTGGCCAGTTCCGGACTGACCTCCTGAATCGTCACTCCCAACCAGCCGCGGACCACCTTCCCTTTACTCACCAGGCTGTCGATCACCGCTTTGACCATTTGACTGGGCACGGCGAAACCAATACCCATATATCCGCCGCTGCGGGTGAAAATCGCGGTGTTGATGCCGATCAATTCGCCCCTGACGTTGACCAACGCTCCACCCGAGTTTCCGGGGTTGATCGCCGCGTCGGTCTGGATGAAGTCCTCATAGTCGGCAATGCCGACGTTGGCGCGCCCGACCGCGCTGACGATCCCCATGGTCACCGTCTGGTTCAAACCGAAGGGGTTGCCGACCGCCAGAACGTATTCACCGACCTCAATCGTGGTCGAATCTCCCCAGGGGATGGTCGGGAGATCGGAGGCGGCGATCTTGATCACCGCCAAGTCGGTCTTGGGATCGGTTCCGACCAACGAGCCTTTGAACTCGCGTTTGTCCGACAACACAACTTTCATCTCGTCGGCCTTGGCGATCACGTGATTGTTGGTGACGATATAGCCCCCATCGACGATCACGCCGGATCCCAAACTTTGTTCCTTCCGTTGCCTCGGCGCCTCGAACTGTCGATAAAACTCATCACCGAAAAATCGCCGGAAAAACGGGTCCTCGAAGAAGGGATTGCCCGGACCTCGACCCTCGTCGCTCTTGACGACGCGAGTCGTGGCGATGTTGACAACAGCCGGCGTGACGGCCTTGGCCACCTCGACGAAATTCGGCGCGGTGCCCAACATCGGGGTGCGTTCGGCCGCCTTCTGTTGGTTCTGAGCCTCCCCGAGCCGCAACCAGCCGAGATCGGACGCCAACGTGAACCCGATGACGACGCCGGCACCGACGAATATCAGAACCAGGAATATCCCCCGCGTCAATGTTCTCGGCATCCCTTTTCTCATACCCTCCGTCCTCGTTCACGCTGCACGGTTCGAGGAATCCCGAACCGACCGGATTATACGCCCCGATTTTTCCGAATGTAAAGTTTGGAGCGATCGCGGCGACAATCGATCTCCGCCTTGACCTTTGACCAGGCATCGGCTAAGGTTCCGCGTCGTCGGAGCGTCGGCATTCCACACATGACTCGCGTACGTGATTGGCTCGTGCTGACCGCCGGCTTGGCCTTAACGGTGACCGCTTGGTCCGGCTGCGCACAAGATCCAGTCGCCCAGAAAGCCCGCCACATCGGCCAAGCCGAACGGTACATGACGGAAGAAAAGTATCCCGAGGCGGTCATCGAATACCGCAATGCCCTGAAGGTCGACCCGACCGATGCCCAGACGCACTTCAAGCTCGGCATCGCCTATCTCAGTCAGCATCCGATCAGCTACGCCCAACCGGCCTTCGCCGCGCTCAGCAAAGCGGTCGAATTGGACCCCTCGTTGTGGGATGCCCAACTCAAGATGGGCGAACTCCTGGCTCTGGGCCGCCAATTCGACGCGGCCGAAGCCAAGGCCCGACTGGTCCTGGACCGGCGCCCACAAGATCTCGACGCGCTCCTCCTTCTGGCCAAGAGCGAGTTCGGCGCGAATCGTCGGGACGCCGCTCGCGAAGCCGTAGCGGCGGCGAAAACCGCCCATCCCGCAGACGCGAAACCTTGGCTCGCGGAAGCCGTGCTCGCCCTTGACGCCAAGGACTATCCGGCTGCGGAACGAGCGTTGCGGGAAGCGGCTCGATTGGCCCCCACAAGCGTGGACCCAGCACTGTCACTCGGCAACCTGTATCGCATTCAAGGCAAACACAAACAGGCTGCAACGCAGTACCGGTCGGCGATCTCGCTCAAGCCGGACAACATCGGATTACACCTGACGCTCGCCCAGTTCTACGCAAGCATCGGCGATGCTGCAAACGCCGACGCGGTTTTTCAAGGCGTGATCAACACGTTCCCCTCTCAGGCAGCCGGACGTCTCGCATACGCGCAATTCCTCATCGCCCAGGGGAACGCGGATACGGCCGCAGAGCAATACCGCGCCGTCCTCAAGGATCACCCTCGCGACATCGGAGCCAAGAAACAGCTTGCCGGCCTCCTCTTGGACCAGCAGCATCCGGACGACGCGCGACCTTTCGTCGACGAGCTGACAGTCGATCGCCGCGGAGATCCCGACGTTCTCCACCTTTCCGCTCGTCTCTTGATCGCAGACAAGGAATATGACGGCGCGGTCGCCGTCCTCCAGGAGGCGCTGAGGGCTGATCCGAATCATGCCGCAGCACACCAGACCCTGGGTCTCGTGTTCGCGATGCGCGGAGACGTCCAGCAGGCCAAGAGCGAACTCACCGCCGCGGTTCGGGCTCAACCAACGGCGTGGGACGCTCGGCTCGCCCTCGCAAACCTCCACCTTCGCTCCAACGCCCCGGATCTCGCGTTGGAAGAGGCTCGCGCCGTACTGGCCGTCGTCCCTCGACACCCACTCGCACTCCAGATCGCCGGCGACGCCCTTGCAGCCAACGGCAAGAACCGCGAGGCATTGGCGGAGTATGACGCGCTGATTGTCGCCGCTCCAGAAAACTACTCCGGATATTACCGAAAAGGGGTCACCTACCGGGTATTGGGAAAGGCCACCGAGGCCGAAGCACAGTTTCGATCCGCGCTCGACCGGGCACCGGGGTCACCCGACGTCGTCGAACAACTCGTGGCGCTCCTGGTTCAGCGCGGTCAGCAGTCCCAGGCCATCGCCCTGTTAGAGGAACAGATCAAGCGGAACGAACGAGCGGCGCCGCTTCACCACATCCTGGGCACGGTCTATACCACGATCGGCAACCTGACCGCGGCCGAAGCGGAATACAAACGAGCAATCGAAATCGACAAGAGCCTGCTCCCGGCATACGCAGCGCTGGCGCAGGTATACGCTCGCGGAGGCAACTCTGATCACGTGATCGCTCAATATCGCGCGATGGTCGCCGCGGCTCCCGCCAAAGCGTCTTCCCATCTCTTGCTCGGCATGGCGTACGAAGCGCAGCAGCGCTACGACGAGGCCATCGTCGAATATGAACGCGCGCTCCAATTGGACCCTCGATTCGCTCCCGCCGCCAATAACTTGGCCTGGCTGTATGCCGAACGTGGCCAAAATATCGACGTCGCGTTGAACCTGGCTCAAACCGCAATGGAGCAGTTGCCGAACAACCCAGGCGTCGCTGATACCCTGGGATGGATTTACTATAAGAAAGGGGCGTATCTCAAAGCCATCGCGTTGCTGCGCGACAGCAGCGGGAAACTCCCGAACAACGCCGTGGTTCACTACCATCTCGGAATGGCCCACTATAAGAACGGCGATTCGCAAACTGCCAAACGGACGCTGCAGCGCGCACTAGCATTGTCTCCCGACTTCCCAGGCAGCGCGGAGGCTAGACAAGTCCTCATCGCGCTCAGCCCGAAGTAGCTTCCCCAGACCGTTCCAACCCCTTGCCGAAACAAGCTCGACTGCTACACTGCACCGGGGGGCTACTCCACGGCCATGGGACATTCCGAACTAGTTGACCAGCTCATCACGAACGTACGAGCGGGTTTCATCGCGGTCGGGAAAAGGCGCGATGTCTTGGTCCTCAACCCGGCCGCAAGAGCTATTCTCGCGCTGACAGGTCAGACCTGGGAAGGAGAGCCCGCGGAACGAGTATTTGCCGCTCATCCGAGCCTGCTGGGGTTTCTCGACGACGCACTCCTGATGCGGACGCCCTTGGACCGCGTTGAGTTGTCGCTGACCTGTGACAACACGACCAAGAGTATCGGCATTTCAGCCTCCCCGCTCCTGGACAAACGCGGGCATCAGCTCGGTGTCGTCTGCCTGTTCAAAGACATCACGCAAGTCGAGCGCACCGAGGAGCAAGGCCAACTCCGAGAACGTCTTGTGGCGCTGGGGCAAATGGCTGCCGGCCTTGCCCACGAGATGCGGAATCCCCTCGCCAGCATCAAGGTGACGGTCGGCCTCCTGCGAAAAACCCTGGCGAACGAGCAGGATATCGACCAGAAGCTGCGCTCGATCATGGGCGATGTCCAGCGCCTCAATCAAAGTGTTACCGACTGTCTGGCGTTTGCCAGGCCGATCCGCCTCGATCCCAAGCACACGCAAGTCAACGACATCCTGGAAAAGGTCCTGAATCAGACGATCCTGCTGGAGCACACCTATCCCTTCGAGGTCATTCGTCGATTCGCGACAGGTCTCCCCAAAACATGGGTCGACCCTCAACAACTCGAAATCGTGTTTTTCAATCTCATCAACAATGCGATCGACGCGGTCCGGCAACGACACGGAACGATCATTATCTCGACCAGTGTCCAGCCCGGTTCAGGTAAGGAGCGCGACCAGTTGACTATCAGCATCTCTGACAATGGTGAGGGTATACCCCCCGACCGTTTGCCCAAAGTGTTCCTGCCGTTCTTCACCACCAAAGGCAAAGGCTCGGGACTTGGACTGGCGAACGCCAAGAAAATCGTGGATCACCTTCAGGGAACGATCGACGTAGCCAGCCTACCCGGCAAGGAGACACGGTTTTCCGTCGTTCTCCCGGTCACGACGGCGCCAGACCAAGGAGCGATGGCGGCATGAAGAAAATCCTCCTGGTCGAAGACAACGATTCCCTGCGCCATGGAATCGCCGAAGCGTTTCAACGCTCCGGGCATCGGATCACCGAAACGCCGGACGCAGAGACCGCGATTCGCATGATCGCTGAGGAGTTCTTCGGCGTGGTGATCACGGATATGTCCCTACCCGGAAAGAGCGGTCTGGAAGTCCTCAAAGCGGCGAAAACGACGAATCCCCTGACAACGGTGATCATCATGACGGCCTACGGCACCGTAGAAAACGCCGTTGAGGCGATGCGGTTCGGCGCTGACGACTATATTCAAAAACCTTTTCAAATTGAAGAGCTAGAGCTCAAAGTCTCGAAATCGCTTGATCATCAGGCTGTCCGTCAAGCCCTCGATGACCTGCGTGGGCAAATCGGATCTCCGCACCACCTAGTAGGGAATAGTTCCGCACTTCGTCAGCTACTGACTGTCATCGACAAGGTGGCCCGTAGCCACTCCACCGTCCTGATCCAGGGCGAAACCGGTACGGGGAAGGAACTGGTGGCCAACGCCATTCACAGCGCAAGCCCGCGTAACTCCCGCACCCTTGTGAAGGTCAATTGCGCCGCGTTACCGGAGCCGCTGCTGGAAAGCGAACTGTTCGGTCACGAGCGGGGAGCGTTTACGGGCGCGGAACGCCAGCGAGTGGGACGCTTCGAACTCGCCAACGGTGGCACGTTGTTTTTGGACGAGATCGGCGATATGAGTTTGTCCACCCAGGCCAAGCTGCTCCGGGTGCTCCAAGAGCAGACGTTCGAGCGAGTCGGGGGTGAAAAAACGTTGACCGTCGACGTCCGCCTCATCGCGGCGACGAACAAGCATCTCGACACCGAAGTGCGGGAACGACGGTTCCGAGACGATCTGTTCTATCGATTGAACGTAGTCACTATGACGCTCCCGCCCCTGCGCGAACGCGTCGAAGATATCGTACTACTCGCGCAGCACTTTCTCGACCGCTACGCTCGAGATCTAGGTAAACCGATTGGAGGAATCGACCCCGCGGTGGGTCACCTCCTCGAACGCCACTCGTGGCCGGGCAATATCCGAGAATTGGAAAACACCATTGAAAGGGCTGTGCTGATGGCCGAGGGCACGACGCTACGCCCCGCTGACTTAGGCCTCCCGACACCCGGGGCGCCCACATCCTCCCTGATGCCCCCTGGGAACGCGCCCCCCCACCACTCGCCGCCTCAGACTCAGGCCAAGTCGACGGGCCAGCCCTCGAAACGGCTGGACGACATCGAAAAGGTTACGATCCTCCAGATATTAGCTGAAACGAATTGGATCCAGAAAGACGCCGCCCGTCTTCTCGGCGTGAGCCCACGGGTCCTCAACTACAAAATCAAAAGCCACGGGATCACGCATCCGTCGTGGATCCGACACCGACCGCCGGAGGAGAACTAACGCGTCCGGTTGGAGTGGTGTGGCCGCCCGCGGACTGACAACTTCAAGTCTGGCGCAACCGCACATGCAGTAGATGCACGGTATAGGGAATGCCTTTGTCCGTGGCCAACGTGGAGATCGCCGCTTTGACGGCAGCATCGCATTCTGATCTCACCGCAGTGGGGATCTTGATGAACTGACCCTCGATCCGGCACCACCATGCCCAATGGCCTTCCAGCGTGTCGTAGTAGGTATGATACGACTCCTGTACCGAAAGCCTTGGAGAGCCTAAAACTGGTTGAAATAGAGCTAGTACCTCCGCCACGGTCAACTGTTTGCGGAGCGAGGCCGCCTCGACCATCAGAGCAGGCGTCAGATACCGGAAGAATACCGGTGTAGTTTTTTGAATAAACTCCCGACCGTTGTGTCGCCCGATGAACGTCAGATCCATTTCCCCGTTCGCTTTGAGTACACGCGCCAACTCACTGACGGATTTTGCGAGGTCAGTCGTCCAATGGAACGCCAAAATGCTGTAGAGGTAGTCCAAAGAGCGGCTCTCGATCGGGAGGTTCTCAAAGCACCCGTCCAGCACGCGCACGTGAGGGTATGCGGACGTCCGTTCAGCCGCCAGTTGGCGCATGTTGGCGGCAGGTTCCACCCCAATGAACTGCTTGCTCGATTCACTGCGGGCCGCAAGCTCAGCGAGTACCCTTCCCGTTCCGCACCCCACATCGGCGACCACCTTGTGCGAGTCCCGCAACTGCACGAGACTGGAGGAGTACTGCGTGATGAGCCCCCAACACGACTCGATATTCTTGGGGTGGTCGTACTCATGAGCGATTCGGGAATACGTTTCAATGGTTGGGTTCATGCTCTCCGTCCTTTGTTTCGTCTGCACGCAGCGCCCGCCGCGGACACCGCCGTCCACTTACCATCAGTTGGCCTCGGGGTCCGCTCCGTCGCGGAACGGAATCCACCACTCCCCTTCCAGCCGTGTGAGGAACGCATCTCCGGCGTAGATGGCTCGTTGCAACTCGGGCATCCTCGAATGAATCAGAAACCAGTTCTGGCGATACTTGAAGTAGGCACCTCGATCGGAAATTTCTGTCGCGTATCGGGGATCCAGGCGTCCTGAAAGGGTTACCGATCCTTGTGTCCACGCGTCGTGGATCAGGTCATCGAGCACTGCACCAGCCCAGCCTTTTCGAGCAGCGACCTGCACCACCTCGCTGACCCCTCGCGGCTTCACGTAATACAGGAAATGCCCGAGCGTCCCTTGTCCCGGCCTCGTGACGACTTTTTTTCGCAGTGTTCCGTTGGTCCTCCTATTGGCCAGTACGCCAAGCAACCACTCCAGCGATTTTGCGTCGTACTCCGGCCTCAATGAACAGCTGTGCGAGCAAGATTCAATGCTGGCGCGAAGGGCCTCGGCATCGGGATCAGTGGCGCAGGACTCAGCCCGTCGCTCCGGGATTCGAAAAGGCCCCCAGGGAATCCTGGTTGCCGCGAAATCCAGCACCCGGCACACCGGATTCGCCACGTAGGCGATGGGGGCAAGACGGTGCTCTTTAAGCAAAAAAGCGAGGTACCCTGCGGGCCGGATCGGACGTTTCCAAAACAGACTTTGAAACAGCATGGTCGTGCCACCAACGGCCTCCCAAATCTTGCGTGATATAGCGCCCGGCTCGCTGACAGACAGGTCTTGAGCACCGGCTAAGAAGGCCTTCATCAACCCCAGGCCGGCCAGCGTGGCTCGACGGTCCGAGTCGACCATGAAGTGATGGCTCACCGCCATCTGAATGGGCCGTCCTTGCATCCACATGGGCCGCGGCAACACACCCAGAAATCCGCTGATCCGCCCGGAGTCGTCTTCGTAGACAAGGGATGGGAGATCCTTCGTCCGCCAGGGGTTCTCCCATAACAAGCGCCTCATGTACGCGGAGCGTCGATCGAGGGACGAATCGGCCCGCTGCGGATACACCCTGGCGTACAAGGCCACGATGCCGGGCAAATCCTCTTCAGTCGCGGGACGAATCCGTCCCTGCATCGTCAGGGCCCCCCACGGCCGTTCTGTGATGCGACAAACACGGCGATTTTTGAGATCGACTGGAATTGTTCTATTTCCAGGTTCTCAAGCGTGATTCGCAGACCGAAGACCTTCTCCAGATGGACAAGAAGATCGACGAACGCGAGCGAGTCCAACAACCCGGTCTCGATGAGATTCGTCTCGATCGTCGGAGGATCGATGTGAAGATCATTCCGGAAGATAAAACCAATCTGTTCGCACAAACTCGATAGCTCGTTCATCGCTCACTGTTCTCCATCGTGATAACGGCTGCGCGGTGCTGCAGCGCTCAGCCTCTTAGGTCGGTTCACTCCGTCGATCCTCGCCGCGGCGGAACGCGTCTTTTAATGCCCGCCGGTCGATTTTCCCATTGGCGTTCTTGGGTAGGCGTTCCAGTACCAACCAACGGGATGGCAACATGTACGAGGGGAGAGCCTCACTCAACTGCTTTCGCAACGAACCCTGATCAACGGCATGATCTCCTGAGGAGACGTACGCGCAGCAGATCGTCGTGCCTTCAAACCCATCGCTTTCGACCCCCACCACGGCGCTCTCGACCAGTGAGCTGATCGAACCTAACGCGGTCTCAATTTCACCGAGTTCAATACGGTAGCCCCGACTCTTGATCTGCGAATCGGCGCGGCCGAGATAGTAGACCAACCCGTCTTCGCCTATCGTCGCGAGATCTCCGGTCCGGTAGATCCTCTGAGCGGACTCGCCTCCCCGCGGGTCTAGGAGAAACGCGGCCGAGGTTTTTCCCTCGTCCTTCCAGTAACCGGGACTCAATCCCACCCCGCGGATATAAAGATCACCGACCTCGCCGGGACGCACGGCCTCCAAGGTGTCGTCCAGCACGAGCAACTCTTCGCCCTGGCACGGTGTTCCGATCGGAATCGAAGCGGCTTCGCTCTCCGGACACCGCGGAACCGTATAGTAACTGCTGGCGATCGTCGCTTCGGTCGGACCATACAAGTTTGTGAATGTGACGTGCGGGAGGCGCTTCATCCAGTAGATGAGTGCGGGAGTCGGCAACACTTCGCCGCACCAAAGAATCCGTTGCAATGTTGGGAAGTCATCATCCTTGACCACATCGAATTTGGCCATGTAGTTCAGGATCGACGGCACAGAGAACCAGCGCGTCAGTTCGGACTCACGAATGAAGGCCGCCAGCTTATGAGGTAAGAGGCTGACCTCTGGAGCCATGAGATGTAACTCGGCGCCTGCGGTCAAACTGCCGTAAACGTCGAACGTCGATAGATCAAAATGCAGAGGCGGATGACCAGAATTTCGATCCGCCGCCGTCATGCCAAAATATGGAATCGCCCAATCCAAAAATCGAAGAACATTGTCGTGGGTAATCACCACCCCTTTGGGCTCACCCGTAGACCCGGATGTAAAGAGAATATGTGCCGCATCGGACGAGGAGTTCTCATAGCTCCTCGGCTGCGATGAAACGGCACTCAAATCCTTGGCCGTAAACGTGGAGTGAACGCGCGGTTCCTCCAGCGGTTGCTGGTCCAGCCAGCCAATGCGGACACGGCTGAGCACTGATTCTCCAGACACGACCTCCGCGAGAAGCCTCTCCGCTGGCCGGGCGACCAGCACGCTGTGGACCTCGCTCTTCACAAGGATCTTCGTCGCCCTCGCTGCCGGCATCGAAACATCGATCGGAACGTAGGCGCAGTCGGCCTTAAGGACACCCAGCATAGCCACAATCGCCGTGGGTGACTTGGCCATCATAATGGCCAGTCGGTCTCCGCGATGGCACCCGGCCTCCCGCAGAAGCCTTGCCAGTCGATTGCTCTCGGCTTCGAGCGCGCCGTACGTCAGAGTTTCGCCCTGAAAGACAAGGGCCGGAGCGTCTGGTCGCTGCTCCGCCTGAGCGGTAAGACCGCGTTGTAAGAGTCTCGTCATGGATTGTCTGGTTCGAGTTCCTCGACCTGTATTCGTTTCATGACGTCCGGAAGGCTGGTTATCTTCCGGAGTAACCCAAAGCCTCTTTCATCACGACGCCGACGTGATACAATTCCTCCTTGTCGGCTGGAACGTCCAAGATAAAGGTCCGGTGGCCGCCACGGATATATCGAGCGACCTCTCGGGCGACAACGGGGTAACTGCCAACCAGGTATGGGCAGAAAGTCTTGTAGTTCTGAAAGGGCACCAACCAATACGGGTTCGTCTCAGTCGGTCCGCCGCCTGCGAGTTGGGAGAGTTGCCGATGCCATTCCGAATCAGAGACCTTCATGGTGAGCTGGTGCGTCAGTTGGCCCTTTCGATCCTCCGGGAACCGCTCATGAGCGACCGCCCACGCGTCATCTCCACTCGGGCGAGCCAGGATTCCGATCCGAATCCCGGTCTGCAGATCCGGCTCCGGCGAATTCATCGCTTCGGCTTCCGGAGCCTCCGGATATTTGACCGCGATCGCTCCGACCGCCTTGGCCGCTGCCAACCCAGCCGCAGATGACCCCGACATCATCACCCCGGGGAACAGTCCACTGGGCAACGCCGGGGTTAGCTTGAGTTGCCGAATTTGGTAGTACTCCCCGTCATAGGTGACCCCAGCAGAACTACCCAGCAATAACGTGATCAGGCGGGTGTATTCCACCAAACGATCATACCGTTTGTCATGTGGCGTCGGATCATTCAAGGCGTTGAGATCATTTTTGAACCCTCCAGCCACCATATTCAAATAGAGGCGTCTGCCGTACAGGTGTCCGATCGACGACACCATCTTTGCTACGGTATAGGGATGCATATACACGGGCTGGATAGCCACCAGCGGGCACAAGGTGTGGGTATTCTGAATGATAATTTGGGAGACCAACCACGCGTCCACCAAGCTGTTGTCGGTATAGACTAAGATACCCGTACACCCATTGGCTTCGCTCCAGCGGGCCACGTTGATCACATGTTGGAGGTACTCGCTTCGTTCCATCGCACTTGAAGCCGGACAGGTCGAAAAGATTTCAATGGCGCGGCCAACTGTGGGCGGATTCGAGGGCTCCAGCATTCTTTAGTCTTTCCAGCGAGCGGGATGCTGCAATCAGCTCAATGCCACGACGCGAGATTCTTGCTGCCCCTCGGAAGAAGTCGGTCGATTCCGACAGGCCGCTTGCCGGAACACCGCTGTTTCCGATGTGGCGAGACATCGCCGGGTAGGACCGCACCGGACTGGCCGGGTACGCATAAACTTACCCGATTGCTTGGTGTGGACAGTCCGAAGCCTGCGTGATCGGTCTCGTTGCCGGAAAACGGCCCTAGTATAGTCCCATTCAATGCCCAGGTTCAAGTCCGTGTACTGGTCCACTACATGTGAGACAGCGAGGGGCGAGTAGCGGCGATGATGCCCTACTGCTGGAGGAATTCCAAGGGGGTGCGATAGCCGAGCGCTTGGTGGGGGCGGATCGTGTTGTACGTGTGCTCCCACTGACGGAGTTCGGTGTTGAGGGCGGTGACGGTCCAGGCGCACGGGGTGACCTCGTAGAATTCCTCGGTATGGGTGCGTTGGGCGCGCTCGACGGCGCCATTGAGCTTGGGGCTCCGCGGGGGCAAGGCAAAGAGGCGGATCCCGCGTTGCTGACAGGCGGTCTCGAAGTCGGCATAGAACTCCGCGCCGCCATCGACCTGAATGGCGCGAACCGGAAAGGGCAGCCGCGCCTGCAGGGTGCCTAGAAACTGGGCGGCAAGCCGGGCCGTGGCCCGCTCGTGGACCTCCACCACATCCCAGCGGGAGATGACATCGCGGGCGGTGAACTGCTTGAGGACCACCCCGGGGACGGGCCGCACATCCAGCGTATCGACCTGGACCAAGTCCCCGGGGGCCCGCGGGGTGTAGTCGGCCGGCTTGCGCACGGCGTACGGCCGGGGCCGCCGCCGCTTCCGCGCGGAGATGGCCCGGCGCCGCGGCTCGGCCAAGCGCCCCCGCGTCTTCAGCCACCGCAGCATCCGGCCCACGCTCGACGCCGACAGCCGGTGGCCGGTCCGCTGCAGGAGGACCGCCAGCTTGGCTTTGCCCCAGCGCGGATACTGCTCGCGCAGCTGCCGGACGGCCTCGAGCTGGGCGGGCGTCCACGTGGGCTGCCGCCGGTGCCGCGGCCGTCGGGACTGGGCTCGCAGCGACGTCGGATCGTGCGGATCAAAGCGCTGGGCCCACCGATACAGGGTCGCGCGGCTGATCCCGAAGGTCCGACACACGACCCCGACGTTCCGGGTCTCCCGCCACAGCGTCAGGCCCCGCAGCCGCTCCCGCTCCGGGGCGGAGAGTTCGACCTCGGGAAACCGCTGCTGAAACTGCCACGTCAGTCCAAAGACTCGCATCGCAAGAGGCCTCCCGGTTCAGGGTTCAGCCCCTCACTTCTACCAGACTTTGTCTCACATGTATCTGGACCTATTCAGTCCGGCCTGACCACCTGTTGAAACAGGTTTCTTGTGGCAAATTCGCCACCAAGCATCGACTGCACGGATTAGATCCGCCGTAAACCTAATAGCGACAACGCGACTAATGCACCCGCCGGAAAATCCAACAGAACTGCCTAATTTCCGGCGGGTTTCCGTCCGTCGATGCCTATCCTCTCGCTCAATTTTTTTGAATGGACTTTTCTGGCCATATCATTTCTAATATCCACCACAAGCCTGCTGGACGTGCTCCCTCGGATCGCTTCTGCTCACAACGTCTGGATATCAATAACGGAATTGAGTTAGGAATTACGAAATTCGCTCACGGGTTTTTCGCAATAGGCGTTCCTGTCAGTGACAGCAGTCAACATGACATCCTGAATAGTCAACGGAACTAGCCGCCGCAGTGCCGACCGACAACTCTGGGCACATCGCTTGCTTATACCGCTACCGGACTGATGAGGGAGGTCACCGGGAGCTCTATGGCTACTAAAAAGAATCAGCTGAAACTACCCATTGTGCTCGGTCTATCGCTTCTGTTTGCGCAGGGATGCGGAGGAGCCGGGACAGGAGAAGAACCGCTCGTTCAAGGGCCCGGAGGGACCGTGGTCGGAGGTGGGACCGCGCAGCTGTCCTGGGATGCCCCGGATGCCAACAGCGACGGAACCCCGCTGACCGATTTCGTGAGGTACCGTGTGTATGTCGGACAAACCACCCCGGTGACCAGGGACTCTGTATCCTGGATTACCGTGGAAGACACGACTACACATACGTTTTCAGGGTTGACTCCTGGCGTATACTATTTCGCAGTCAGTGCGGTCAATATTCAAGGCGCGGAGAGCGACCTCTCCAATGAGGTTGAAAGTACCGTTCTCTGATAAGGACTATGTGATCTGAAACCTAGGAGCTGACATTGGTGACATCACACCGAATTTCATTCGCGGCATGGAGTCTGGTCTTTCTTTTTTCCAGTCCGGCCTTCTCGTACAATCCGCCGGTCGGCATTCCCAAGCCACCATTCGGAACTGAGGAAGTCGCTCCCGCCCCACCGTCGGCGTGGCCGAGCGCTCAAGCCGTCGGATCCTACTACGTCGACAACACGCATCCCGATGCAACTGATAATAGTAATACCTACGGGTATCCTGACAAACCGCGCGCCACAATCCCTGAAATCACCTACGCGGCTGGCTCATATGTCGAAATTCACGGCGGCCCGTATGCAGGCGGCCAAATCACCTTTACCGCGAACGGCACCGCGACGAATCCAGTCTGGATTCGCGGCGCCAGTGCGACCACCAAGCCCATCATCCGCGGAGAGACCATCCCCAGCGGCAGTTACGTCATTCTCGAAAACCTCTACTACGACACGAGCAGCACGACGATTGACATTCGTCCTCTAAGCGGCAGTTCACTCCACCATGCAGTCGTGAGGAATTGCGAGTTTGCGGGCCCTGGAGTTGCCGACGGATCGGCCTCCGTGATCGGAATCAACGGAGAAGCCGGCAATCGGTTCAGCGACATCGTGATTTTCAACAACAAGATTCATGATTTCGGGGACAACAACGCCACCGCTGAAAACGACTATCACGGCGTGAAACCGAGCCGCTACGTTGATCGCGTTTGGATCCTGAACAACACGATCTACAACATGGGGGGAGATTCAGTCCAGGTCGGCAGCGCCTCTATGACCGCGGATGAACGATCGTCCCACACCTACATCGGCGGGAACATATTTTATGGAAACTACGAGAACGCGGTGGACATCAAACAAGCCACTGACGTGATCGTCTCGCAAAACACCATGTTCAACACCAGGAATCCGCTCCTCGTCATCCACTATAATCCCGAGCGCATTTGGACGATCTACAACATCTTCCACAGCAGTGAAAGCGGGTTTATATCGACCGGGAGCATCGACACGTACGTAGTCGGAAACGTGTTCTACAACCTCCACGGTTCATCCCCTGACGTAGGCAGTTCCGCCGTCAGGGCGAGGGGTTCCACCACTCTCCATGTCGTAAACAACACCATCCACGATGTGGACAACGGGATTTACATCGAGTCTGGCAGCAACTACGTCATGGCAAGCAACAACATTATTTCTGGCGTACACACCAGTCTGTATCACGTCTACGTGGCAGGAAGTGGAGGAGCCTCCGGGTCGACTCTCCACCACACGCTCTTTTGGCAATCCGATGGCAGAGCCCGAATCGGCTGGGGTGACAGCAGCGCAATGAATCTTTCAGAATTTCGCTCAGGAAATAGCGGCGAAGGAACAGGGGCTCTCGAGGCTGATCCTAGATTTATGAATCCTGTTTCCCGGGACTTCGGGCTCCAGAGTGGATCACCCGCGATTGACGCTGGAGTGACCGATTCGGTGTATACAACATTCTTCAACACCTATCAGATATCGATCGAGCGGGACGCACTCAGCAGGTCACGCCCGGTTGGCCTTGCCTGGGATATGGGGGCATATGAAGGCCAAGGAAGCGGCGGCGGAGTGATCCCAGCGGCCCCGCGGAATTTGCGGCTCATGTAGCGGTACCAGTCCTCCCAAAAATCCTGAGCCATGTCAAATGCATCATCGTCGAGGAGGATCAGCATCATGGAGTTCCTACACGTAAGACGGGCGGCTCGATGGGCCATTGGACCGTGGGCCGCTGTGTTGGTGGTCCTGGCTGGAATCACCGCTCCAACTCAAGCCTCAACATTTCACGTCGATCCGAGCATTGCCAGCGACTGCCCGACTACCTACAATCCCACGACCCGTTCCTGCAGTGGGGGCAGTGCCAGCGGCTATCGGACCTTGTCATCGGGTTTGGGAGCCGCAACGCCCGGCGATATCGTATCGCTACGCGGGGGCACATACGGACAGCTTGCTCCATCGGTGTCCGGAACTTCGGGACAACCTATTACGATCAAAGCTTTTACGGGCGAAACCGCGACCATCACTGGGAGCGTGGTAGGGCTTTGGATTATCGGACGATCCGACTTGATCATTGATGGCCTGACCGTCTCCAGTGCTTCGGGATTCTGTCGACTCGAAGATTCCACCAGGATCACGCTTCAAAATATGACCTTTCAGAATTCGACCGGCAGTGGCACCACGGGGGGCTGCAAGTTTGTACGGAGTGCCCACAATCGCGTCTTGAACAACACGATCATCAACGGGAACGACAGCTTCTTGTTGCAAGACGACTCGGACCGTAACCTCGTGACGGGAAACACGTTCGATACAGGTCGTCACAGCTTGGTCAGTATTCGCTGTTCGAGCTACAATGTATTTCGCAACAATACCTTCGAGAATCCAATCCAGAAAGCCGTGGAAATCTACGATTGCGCGGGCGTGAGTGACGCACCCGTCCGCTCCGATGATGCGCGGCGCAATCTATTCGAGCAGAACAAATTTATTCAGACTAGCGCGACAAACGAAGACAATGACTACAACGCGATGCAACACGGGGGACAAGAAGCGATCGTTCGGAGAAACGAATACCGTAACAATCTCGGCGGAGGGATCTACTACCAGTCATATTCGAGCGAATCACTCTATGTCTATAAGAACCGCGCATACAACAACACCTTCTACGCAAACGCCTGCTACGCCTTGATCGGTGACTCAGAGTCCGCGACCAGATATTACGATAACCGAATGACCAACAATCTGTTATATAAGAATACGACCTGCAGCGGGGGCAGTACTCAGACGCGCATCCCGGATTCGAGCGTCGTGATCCTCACCAATAATACACTCGCCACCTCGAACCCCGGATTCGTCAGTGAGGCGGCGAACGATTTCCGCCTGACTGCGAGCAGCAACCAAGTGGACGCTGGCGTCTTCGTCACTACCACCGTGGGAAACGGAAACGGAACGTCCTTGAGAGTCGCTGACGCCGGGTATTTTTCAGATGGATTCGGAATTATCGGAGAAATCGGCGATCTGATCCAACTCCAAGGCCAATCGACCAGAGCGACGATTCTTGCGATCGACTACGCAACCGGCGTCATCACGTTAAACCAGGCGCTAAGTTGGACCGACGGCCAGGGCGTCCATCTGGCCTATACCGGCAGTGCGCCTGATATCGGGGCGTACGAGAAAGACCTCACCAGCGGCTCAACCCCGGCAGCCCCCAGAAATCTTCGTCTTGTAGACTAGGACGGGATCAGGAGAGTCGTTCGAGGCCGTACCACCTCTGAAGGGCAACAAAATCGACCCGAGCTGGATCAATGCTCGGCCTTGAGTGATCGAAGTCCACGAGATAGACGATCCGACCGTCAAAAATCAGATTCCGCGGACTCGGATCTCCGTGAATGAACTTCGTCCGGTGGAGAATTTGGTAGCTCGATCGGATCGAGTCCTTCAGCGCTCGGCTCGACGCGTCGGTTGATTCTCGAAAACTCCTGAACGCCCGATCTACCACCTGGTTGGTCTCGATTCCGTGGAAACTCGTAAATCCGTCCAGGTCCAGACCGTCGTCTCCGTATCGTTTCAGAACCCACTCGAGAACCCTCTCTCCTGGAAGGTATGACAAGACCATTTCGCGGTGGAGCGGATAGAACGCAAGAACACGCGGAAGAATACTCAGGCTCGAGAGATAAGAAAGAGCTATAAACTCTCGAAGCATGGTAAATCCGGATCCCCGCCGATAACATTTTCTGATCGATCGAGTCCCCGCCCCATCCTCCATCAGATGGACGTCCGCCTTAGACCCATTGAGCCAGGACGACAACGCCTTACTCGAATCCGGAATATCTTCCTTGCGTGGTTTATTGTGTCCGGCGATGGACATGGGTATCGGAGCAGAACACGGCAGAACGCGACCGGCCCGCGAAGGACAAACTCACTACGCCTGCGCAGAATAGATCGGTCGGTCTTTGCGAGATTGGTTTCGTGCTGCGTGCGACCAGGTTCCGAGATACCGGGACGAAGAGAAGCCGGCTTTCAGCAGCTCTTGGTTGATCCGGTCGAAGTCCACCGTGCGACGGGATTCCTCTGAGTCATACTCGAAGGGAATTTCTATGAGGCAGCGGCCTCCTGGAGTGGTCCGCCTTCTCAATTCAACGAATCCCTCTCGCAGCCTAGCGAGGTCGGTGGCGAACGTCGTATCGGTTAAAACCTTCCATATATCCTTACTCGACACCAAATGATGAAGGACCGATAAACAGAGCACGTAGTCGAAACTCTCCCGCAATCTGAGACCGGGAAACGCTCCGACACGGAAATCAATAGCGAACCGGCGATATCCCGTTGCCCGGAATTTCGCACTCAGTAGGGCGCCGAACCTGGTATCGACTCCTACCACTCGTGAGGCTCCTCTTCGAGCGGATTCCAGGCTGAACAGTCCTTCCGCACAACCGATATCAAGAACAGATTTTCCCGTGAGATTTTCTGGAATCTCAAGAGCCTTCCATTTCGTCCAGGAAAGGCCCTGAGAATCCGGAACAGCCTCCTCGCTCTCGACCTGGTAGGGCCGATGCCGCCGCAGAAACATCAACGCCATTGAATCAGGGACCAAGGGAGTACAGCGGAGGGCTGCATTCAATACCCCACGGGAAAACGCGCCTGGAAGGTGATAGCTGCCTGAAACCGTTCGTTTCATGATCATCTGAAGTGTGCTCAGTGTGTATGGCAGGGCGTGTTCCTCGACGGTCAATCCTGCGTAGAGACTAGTCCACATCCGTTGCGGCCTTCCGTATAAGGGTCTATAATAAACTTACTCATTTGCCAATGCAACCCGCAGAAGCGAAAAACTACATCCTAAGTGCCCACCCAAAGCCGCTTTCCGGCCAGTCTGCCAGCCCGCTAGCCGATATCCGTGGGAATACTCCCCCGTCCATCTGCTTTGTCTCCCAATACGCATTCGGTGCCATGATGGGAGGAACCGGGGGGCATATGGGGGGAATCGAGCGTCAGCAGAGCCTGATGGCCCGATGGCTCGCCCGTAACGGCTTTCGAGTCAGCATGCTCACCTGGGATGAAGGACAAGCGAACGACCTGGTGGTGGACGGGGTGCGCCTGATCAAGCTGTGTGCGAGGAACGAAGGGCTTCCCGGTCTCCGCTTCTTCTATCCCAGATGGACCAGCCTCTACCGCGCGCTCAAAGCGGCCGACGCCGACCTGTACTACCACAACAGCGCCGAGTATGTCACCGGACAGGTGGCCGCTTGGTGTCGTCACCACGGGAGAAAGTTCGTGTATTCTGCGGCCAGCGATCCGGCCTGCGATCCGAGCCTTCCAACCTTGCACAAGCCCCACGAACGCTCGTTCTACCGGTACGGCATTCGTCACGCTGACCGCGTGATCGTTCAGACCAGATGGCAACAGAAGCGGCTCCGCGATGGATTCGGCCTGGATTCCGTGATCGTCAAAATGCCTTGTCCTGGTCCTAGTGTCGCCGAGTATCGGGAGCCTTCTCCGCCTTCCGCAAACGGATGTCGTGTTGTCTGGGTCGGACGGATGAGCAAGGTCAAACGCCTTGAACTTCTTCTCGATGTCGCAGTGGCTGCACCCGAGATCCATTTCGTCCTCGCGGGAGGCTCGGAGATCGAGACCTCCTATACCCTAGAAATCCTGGCCAGGGCACGCGCCATCCCGAACGTGACCGTGCTGGGAAGGGTTGCCAGGGAGATTATGCCCAAGGTCTATAGCGAGGCCTCGTGCCTGATCTTGACCTCTTCCCACGAAGGATTCCCCAACACCTTTCTTGAGGCCTGGAGTCACGGCCTACCCGTCGTGTCTACCGTTGATCCAGACCGGTTGATCTCGGAACAGGGGCTGGGCGTGGTGGCCTCGGATCGTGATAGCTTGGTCAAAGCGATTCGAAGTTTCATCGACGACCCAAACCGCTGGACTCAGACCTCCCGGAATGCTCGGAACTACTATCTCGCACACCATACCGTCGAGGAAACGATGCGCCACTTCAAAGAGACGTTCTTCCAACTGCTCCGATCGACCTGAGCACTGCCTCGAACTCGATCGATATCCTCTCCGACAATTCAGCGTCATTCCACTTTCGCCTGCGTCTCCCGGTCTCGTGACATTCGGTGGTTTCGAGAGAATACGTCCCGATAGATCTCCCCGATCTTGCGCACCAACGCCCCAGTTGAAAACTCCTCAGAGACCCACGCTCGTCCCGCCTGTCCCATCGTTCGACGCAAATCTCCTTGAGTCAAGAGATCCAGCAAGCGATCCGCCAACTGTCCCTCGTTCCCGAGCGGAACCAGAAATCCTGTTTGGCCGTCTCTCACAATCCGTGCGTTATCAGACACATCCGTGGCGATAACCGGAATCTGGCAGGCCATCGATTCCAGCAAAACGTTCGGCGTCCCCTCGAACAGTGACGGGAGGACCGTCACGTCACACGCGCAATAGAGGTCGGCTACGTCACGGCGGTTCCCGAGGAAGAGACACCGATTTCGCAATCCAAGGTCATCAACTAACCGATGGGTAAGGGCGGTGTATGTATCCGATCCGTGCATCCCAGCGTAGAGCATGTCCCCAACGAAGACGAACCGGACCATAGGCGATTTATCAAGCACCCGTCTGGCGGCCCCCAACAACATTGGGTGATTCTTCTGGCGCTTAAAACTAGCGAACATCCCGACAACCAATTCATTCTCTGCAATTCCCAGATCCTCTTTCACCCGTCTGCCGTCGATGGGGATGAATCGGCTGACATCCACCCCATTGTGCACGACCCGATACATCGAAGGGTCGTATCCCAATGTCCTACTGCTAAAATCGGCTCCAGCTTGGGAATTCGCGATAATCAAATCGACACACCTTCTGGTCAATCGATACGCCGCCAACTGTCGCCGCTTTAGGTGGTAGTCCGCATTTCGTTCAGACCCCACGATCGCGGCCGATCCAGCCATACGTCCGGCCAGGCGCACGGCGATTTCAGCATCGAATAGGTAGCTGTGCACAATATCAACCTCAAGCGACTTCAGTAGCCTCGCCAGTCGAGGGATTACCGTGACATCGAACTTGTGCCGTTTCTGAATGACATGCAGGCGGATCGACGCATCCCGAATTTCCGCTCCCAGCGGCACATAGTCTGACAACGAGCACACGTGGACGTCGAACCGCTGCCGATCGAGGTTGTTGCTCAGTTCCACCACTTGACGCTGCGCCCCACCGTACTCCAGATTGCTGATCACCAACAAGACACGGATCGGTCTCCCCACGACGTCCGCAGGTCCCGATGGCCGAACCTGTTCCTCCGTGTTACGATGAGTCGCCGTCTGCTTACCGTCAACATCGAACTCCGACCGATCGACCACGTTCATCTGGTTCCCTGATGTTTTTTCCCAACAAACTTGGAGCTTACCACGGGTATTTCACGAGCGGCCAGATCCGTTCGGCCCGCCAGAATACCGTCCCAGAGCCGACTCACGTTCTGGACCTCAAGTCGGTTAGCCGTCCGATGAGCGGCAAGAGAACATCTCCTCAAAAGGTCAGGGGCGGTCAACAATTCTCGGAAGCGTTCGGCGAACGCCTCCGGCGTCCGGTCGGGTACGAGGTACCCGTTGATCCCGTCTTCAACTAAATCCGCCAGGTCTCCGACCTGTGAGACCACGGCCGGAAGGCCACACATCATGGCTTGAATCATCGCCTGCGACAGTCCCTCTGAGTCCGACGTCAGAACGAAAATCTTGGCCCGTCGCAACCATGTCTCAATCTGGTGCTGATGTCCGACGAAATGGACCTGTCGATCAAGCCCAAGGTCGGCTGAGAGCTGTTCGAGGCTGCCGCGAAGCGGCCCGTCGCCGACCACCGTTGCCCTCACGTGCGGAAGTGTGTCCCGCAGAGCGAGAATGGCGCGCAGAAAAACATCCACCCGTTTGACCGTCGATAAGCGCCCTACCAGGATGAGATCAACCGTTGGGGGAGCGTCCGCGGGAAAAAACACTTCTCCGCTGAAACCACCAGGAACGATGTGATACATCGTTCGAATCGACCGCTCGCGGAAAAATGTCTCAGCTCGCGTACCCATGGTTACGATGATGTCGCACGCAGCAACGGCCCGAAGCAAATATCTCTCGATCACCGGATCCGGGACACCCAAGCGATTGAACAGTCGGTTTTCAGTCGCGTACCCCCCGCCCAATACTTCTCGCGGACCACCGCCACAAATGTACAGCGACCGAGCTCCGATCGTGCGGGCCAGAAGCACGGCCAACAACCCATTGACCAGCAGGTGAAACCCTCCCACAATATGAGGCCGTGTGACGAGCGCCAGCCACATGAAGGTGAGAAGACGAGCAGGTACACCGCCAAGTACGCGACTCAGCCATCGTGGCGGATAGACCGCTTCGACGTTGTCGATATGCGGAACCTGCGACGACGCCACCATCCGCAGACGGCGGCACTCCCGAGAACGCGCCAGCGGGATCACATGCGTCGCCAACCAGTGATCGGAATAGAAGGTTCCGGTCAAGAGGATATCCACTCCGTCAGATTCTACGGGTCGTTGGCGGGGACCTAAGCGACCCGCCACGCCGACTGAAAACAGATACACCACCATGACCACCCGCAGCCAATATCGGAAAACCCACCGAAACACCCGACGAGCGGCGCCGGCGCGAGGTTGATCGGCCCCTGCCCAATCCGGGAGATCATCCTCGGAGGTGGACGAACTGATCATTCAGGATCCCATGATGGAAACGTCAGCGGCCTCCACTCCACGGAAAGACTTGAACGGCCGGTCTCATCCGCAGGATTGGACACTACGTCCCGACGCTCCTGTCCATTCACCACCAGCCGAACGTGCTCGGGGTGTGGCACATACAGACACAGTCCCTGGACCAGGTCGTATCCACCGGTACCCTCCGGAGTTCTGACTTCGATAACAAGCCCATCGCTTGACTGGGTAGCTGTAATACGGGCCTCTCGCAGCATGCGACAGTAGGTCAACAGTCGATGCGTGGTTGTCACCAGTAGTCGCCCGTCGCGCATGTACCGCGCCAAGCGATGCAAGGACTCTCTGGTCCGTGGGTTTAACGGCGCGTCATGCTCTCGGATTTTCCCGAGGTGCGTGTACAGGATCGAAACTCCACCGCGCGCCACCAGCCGGTCGAGCATCGGCTCCACGAGCACCTCCGCCAAACCATCCGCCGTCTCCCCTCGGCTCACCCCGCCCCAGTGGGGGTTTGCGCGAAGAAACTCCCAGACCGAGTGCCCACTACGCAACTGAGTCTCCCTGACCACTTGGTTCGCCGCGTGGATCTCGTATTTCTGAGATCCGAACCGTGCCAGGACTCCCTTGACAAACTCTTTGGCAACCGTCCTTGACGACACCAACGGATGACTCATTGTTCCAATACCGTCGAGTTGTCTGGGGACGTCTTGACCGATCACGCTCGTCACGCGACCGCGCCACACGTACCGGACCCCGTAGTCATACGTCAGGTCTGCGTGGAACACCTCCGTTCCGGGCAGATCCCCTTGTCCCCGCATGATGTCCGGACCGAAGTTCGAAGGTGCCACGCCGTGATCGATCCAGACCTCCAGCCGGCAACGGTGCCGAGACAATTCGTCGAGCGCTCGTTCGGCGTCCTTGCGCGTGGTCGCCAGATCGCCGAACGAATGGAAGCAATCGATATGGCCGCTGTGAATCAACGCCCGGATCATATCGCGCCCCGCGCCGTCGGTGTTCCAGTATGCAAACTGGTCCGGCGGCATATCAAAATACATCGTATTACCGACCTCTAAACCGACGCCGGGCCCCATCGCCGTCTGTTGGGTGGTATTGAGATATCGAGTGGTCTCCCAATAGACGTGACGATTCGGCGTTTCATCGAGATCGCTACAGATGGCCATCATCGCACGGTAGGGAAACGGAAACCTCCGACGCTCGACAGCCGCCGTGTCCCGCTCTTCTACCTGGATATGCTGGGCTATGGTGGTCATCCCCAATCAGCCTAAAGACGACGAGCGCTCCCCCAATCCTCCGAACGTCCGAGAAGCCGCCAGACCACCGAGGAGGAGAACGCCACAATTCCGCTCATGATCAACATCTCGCCGAAATCCTCGATGAACGCGACGGTCCTCCGAATCTCGAGCAGAGCCGGAAGTCGGTCCACCAGATCGATAACAACCCCAAAGAATCCCAGGCACCCTACGCCAGCGATCACCCATCTCCCCGTTCGCCGAACCGTTTCAGGTGCCTGCCAGTATCCCCAGGCCAGCAGCGCACCGAACACGCCGACCGGGACCAACGTGCTCAGGATTTCACCGATGTCCTCCATCCTCACCCCGATAGGGTCCGCCATGACGGACAGGTCGATCGTTCCGGCAAGCCAGGCCCCGACCTGTTCGTGATACTTCAGTGAGTCGTCCAGAAACAGAAATGCAAACAGGAGAGCGAACCCCACGTATATCGCCTGACGAGATAGCAGGAAAATCCGGACGAAGAGCCCGCTCACGAAGATCTCCTTGATGTATTGGAAGACCTCAGGAAACCCCCAATCCACACGAATGCTGAAGGCTCCACCGTATCGTTCACTCAACACACCCAAGACAATGTCTCCCACCAAGAGAATTCCCAGGGACAGCCAAACCGACCGCACCTCAAACGCGAGGAACAGCGCGGCTGCCAACGTCAATATCACGTGTACTCCGACGACTATCCGATCCGCCTTGGCGGTGTAATAAGTTAGCGAGTGTTGCTCCCTATTTTGCAAGAGCGCATTGAGCCTATTCCACGATGTGTTGCGGTACATGCTCGCAATAAGACGATGCGCCGCCCATTGTGCGATCACCCAGCTCACGCACAGGGCGGCGACGACGAGTGCGGCGCGGACCGCCCGCTCTCGGTTATTCTGCGGCGCCCAGATCATTCGAAGTGGGCTCGTCATGAGCCGTTCGCTTCTCGTCGCCGTATTTTCATGCCAGTTATGGATGCCAATTTACCCAGCAGCCTCATGCGAACGGACTCCGGCAGCAACCACCGCCAATAAAGCCCTCCCAATAACAGAACGCCGACAAACCCTCCGAGCACAAATTCCCCCATTCCATGCCCGGGAAACACCCAACCAGCCACCATCAGCCACAGGGCGAACGCGACTCCGCAAGAGACCGGAACAGAAAACACCTCACGGATATATCTATTCAATGGGATGTTCAATTGCCGACAGGCGTACACGGGAATCGTGATGCCGTTCCCCACCGTAAGGGCAACCGCTATCAGAATACAGGCGCGCTCAAGAGTCCACCCCGAGAGCGAAAACCACACCGCCCCTGTCCCATAGATGCCGACGATGACCAACAGGTTCAACAATGCCACCCGGCCATGAAGGTTCATCCCCATGAGAATCCTCAGGGTCGGGCTCTGAGAAACCGGGAGGAAGTAGCCGGCCGCCAGAATCGCCAGCAGGGTTCCAGCTTCATAGTTCGGTCCCATCCAGATGCGGAGGACGTGATCGCCAAACACTCCCAACACCATGACCATCGGAAGGGTGAATGCCACTCCGTAGCGGGTGGTGTCGATTAGAAACTGCTTCAACTCGCCATCTCTCCCGGTCCCTTGAATGGCCCCGGCGGTCGGCGTCAGGACGAACGAGAACTTCTGAATAAAGGTCTCCACGTGGCGGACCAACGCGACTGGACGAGCCAATACGGCCAAAGCAGCAGGACCCAATGCCCCTGCGACAAAGACGCTGGTCGTTTGGACGGTAATCAACGGCGGAAGACTCGCCACCACGGTCTTCCCACCGAACAGAATCATTTCCTTCAGCTGTGAGCCATCGACATCTCGGACCCGAATTCGCAGCTCGGGACAGATTCGAAACGCGAGTACCATACGAACCACTTCGGTCATAACCACCGCCACGAGATACACGGCGCTCAGACTTCGAAGATCTCCACCCAGTAGCAACGCGGCAATCATGCCGAACACGCTAATGGAATATCCCCCGGCGTTCAGCGCATTATAGATATCCCAGCGATGGCAGCCCGTCATCACCCCGCGGAACGCATCCAGGGCCATCTGGACGGCCACACTTGCGCCGAGAAGGCCCACCACCCACTGCGCGTCGTCCAGCTCAGCGCCCAACCGCTCTACAAAAAAGATCGGCAGACACCACACCAGCAGCGCGGTGATGAGCAACACAACCAGTCCGATGACCAACTGGATGCACACAACGGACGAAATGGCCCTACCAAGACCTATCACATCGTGACTTGCCCGGAATTTTGCGACGTAGCGATTGACCGACGACCCGACGCCGAGACTCGCCACATTCAGATAGTGCACGAGCGACCAACAGAAATCCCAAATGCCCAGCGAGACCTGCCCCACGTACTCGTCGATCAAACGCGGCATCACAAAGCCAGCCGCGATAAAAACCAGGTACCCGCCCCAACTCGCGATGACGTTCCGTCCCAGGCGATCGCGGCCGGTGAGATCCTCTTTCTTTCGGGCCGATGCCGTACCCTCGACCTTGGACGTGCCCATTCCTTCGTTCAGGACCAGCGGGTGCTTCTCCGATTGTTCACCTCGTCGTTCAGGCATATCCCAACCGACGATTCGTCGCCCCGGCCACAGACTGAAATACATCGAGATCCGAGGGGGACAACTCAGCCTTCCATCGCTCGTCCAGGCGAATTTCACTCATGGTATCAAGGCGCATTCCGTTTCCAATGACGTGATGTGGGCGCGCCCGAAAATCCGAAATCGTCACGTCGGCCTGGACACCTAGGAAAGAAAATACGGATGCCAAGGTGGTCGTGGGCTCGGTACAAAGACGCTCGTAACGAACTTCCGTCCACTGTGACCGACTCACTTGCGCCAAGACCGCCTCAGCTTCTTCATTGCTGCGGCGCCATTCGGACGCTGCGTCGGCCATCGACCGATGGGTCGGAGCCCGCAACGTCCCAGCGCCGCCCCCGCGCCGAAGTGGGTCGGACGCATCGGCGAAGCGGCCTGGGTCGAGATAGGTCAGCGCGACTCCACGCCCGTCCCGGACCAATCTGACGACGCGGACGTCGAGCGCGGGATTGCGCAGGAGGTACTTGAGTCGCAACCCGATTTTCGAGGAATCTACGATGACTGATCGCCCCGTCTCCTCCAGTACAGACGCCATCAACGCATGATTCAACGCCTGAATACGCGACCATTCGCGTCGCCATCTCGGCGAGCACGCCAGCGCGGCATCGCGGAGCGCCTCCAGTGCAGGGCCGCGATGCAGGGGCTTCAGCAAACGCTTCCCATACGGAGTGGCGCCGGACCGAATGTCGGTTCCGGCTTTCGTGATGTCGAAGGAGAATCCTCGCTTCGCCATACGTTGAGTAATCGCGTTCCAGAACATGCACTCCTTGATTCGCATGAGACACGAACAGCGGTACTGGTCGGCATCCCCGAGCGAAGTGACCTTTAATTCGCCGACCGTCGCAATGTCGGGATGAGCGCCCAGAAGCATCGCGAGCAGGGTTGACCCAGAATGGCTCGCGGACAGGATGTAGGCCAGACGGATCTTCCCGTTATCCACGGAACGGTCCAGGGCGCCCCCCAAGTATCGGTGCGTATCCATAGGCCTCAACGGTGTCCGCTGACTCGGCTTCTCGAGAGGCGATCTGGACGGCACGATCCTGATAGACGCGCAGCATCAGACCGACGGCGCACCAGAGCCCGACAACACCCTCTTCGGGATAGAAACTCTGGCTCCCTAACGCAGCGACCAGGAGGGCCAGGACCAGGGAAAGTGCAGCACCGCCAACCGCGACGTATTCTGGATTCGCCTGGTCTCGAAAGAGGCGCAAACCATAGAGCAAGACGGTGAAGTAGAACGCCACAACTGGGAGCATCCCGATCACGCCGTTGTCCAAGACAAACTGGAGGTAAGCGTTGTGTGGATGCGGAAAGCTTTCACCGAATTCGGTCCACAAGTAACTACTGATGCCGGTCCGCTTCATACCTTCTCTACCGTATCCTATCCATGGCGCTTCAAGTATCCGGTCAATCACATAGGGCCACGCCACATTCCGCCCGGCCGTGACCGTGTACAGGTCGGGTCCCGACTCTTCGAAGGTGTCCTCTTCTCCGTGGAGCCTGACATTCGTGTCGCGGGTCTCCTCGGTAAATCCCTGAAGCATCCGTTCCTTGGCTGCCGGCACGAGCGAGATCACCAGCGCCACGACGAGGGGCGCCAACAGCACATACGCCCGCCACCGGAAAAAGAGTACGACCAATCCGACCACTCCCCATGTTGCATATCCGGTTCGCCCACCCGTCAGCATTTGCCCGAACAGCACCATTGCGCTCGCCCCCAGGATTCCGAGAGCGGCAAGACGTCCCTGGACGAGGCCTCTTGCACAAAAAATCGCCCATGAGGCACCGGCTAACATCATGGAAAGGTTGACCCGATGGTACCCGACTTCGCTGCGAAGAATCTTCGAGCTCCTTCCCTCTAGATCAGCGCCGCTCACAAGGGTGTCCAGCGGCATCCATTTGATGACTTGTATGGCCAACAACACATAGACGCCTAGAATTGCGGTTAGCGCCCACATCAATCGTTCCCGGCTCCGACACCCGTCGAAAAGTAGGAACGCCGGGATGACCCACTTCAAGGTGTTAACCAACTCCTCACTGACCAGCGAGGAGGCCGACGGCGGGCTTTGGAGAGTGAGCCACGCCCATTCATTGAGCCCGCTGCGGTCATGTAACATCCGAAAAAATCCGATCACGATGACCGCCGCGTAGAGCACAAGCCAGAGGTTCATATGGCGAGGCATGTCCCAGGTGAGGCCTTCTTCTCTACGACGGACCAGCCAGGCCCCCAGCACGGAGGCCAATACCAGGTTCCACGGGTTGAGACCTTGAATGCCGAGCAAGGTTCGAGGCATGTCGGGATGCTCGACAACGGCCATCAGCAGAATCGCACCGCACAGAGCCTTGTACCAATCCCTCCAGGCATAGATCGTCAGAAAGGTGACGAACAACATCAGCAAGGTCAGCCTGATCAACGAGACCTCCGCTGGTGAAACAACCCGCCGAACCACTCCGAAATTACCATGCCGCAGAACAACGTGTTCGTGACCAAGTATCGCCGCCACAGCCGACGGGGCTCTTGTTTGACGCGGTAAAGCCACTCAAGGCCCAACCGCTGCCATCGATCCGGAGCGCGCTCGACCTTCCCGGCCATGACGTCGAACGATCCTCCCACCCCATGGCACACCGGTACGCCGATTCGTTCGCTCCATCTCGCGAGGAATTGCTCCTTTTTCGGCGACGTCATGGCGACCAGCAAAATATCGGCCCGGGACTTGGCGATCACCTCCGCAATACCCTCTTCCTCCTTCGCGCCGTAGTACCCGTTTCGACGGCCGACCAGTTGGACCTTCGGGAAGTCCGCGGCAATCCGCTCACCCACTTTTTGAGACACTTCTTCCGTCGCGCCGAAACAAAACACGCGGTAAGCGCGCTGATTGCCGCGTCGTAGCATCTCGAACATCAAATCGATGCCCGCCACCCGTTCCGGCAACGATTGACCGAGGAGGCGACTCGCCCACACCACCGCCATACCGTCGGCGACGATCACATCGGACGACAACACGTCTCGGCGAAGCTCGTCATCACTCGCCATGGTGACGATCTTGGCAGCGTTCACCACACCGATCTGCAGGGATCCTCGGTTGGCAATGGTGTGGTCGACCATGTCCAACACCTCGTTCATAGTCAGCGGGTGGATTGGGATCCCGAATAGAAGGACGGGGGATCTGATCCCGCAACGCTCGGGGTCAGACATCTCCTTGTCGGTCCCATCGATTCGCTCGGTCTTCAGGCCAGGCATAGAGCAACCAGCCGAGGTGATAGGGACGATCCTCGTAGTCAACCGCCACCGGGGGGAACACGGTGTCCAGTCCCGGCACTCGCAAGGCGGGATGGATGCGACTCGCCAGGGCCTGCATCGCCCGGAAGGACTTACTCGTTCCGCGTCGGAAGACGCTCCGCCAGATCAGGTCGTTATCGAGATCGATCAAGGAGGCGCCGATCTCCGGAGCGTCGGCCAGCCAGTCCAGCCCCTTCTGCAGCGCGTGATCACAGTCGGGCCCGCCTGCCTCCCGAACGGCCGTCAGAGCCATCGGGGCCATGGCGTCTTGATGAATGGCGTATACGGGATACCGCTCGAATACGTCTCCGGTCCTTCGGTCGTAGTGCCACCACCATTGTCCGGCAGCGCCTTGGAGGCGACAAATGGTCTCCGCACACCGGCTCGCCGCATCAAGCGCCGCGTGATGACCTGATTTGCGCGCATACATGGACAACGCGTGGATGGGATAGACGAGGTCGGCGAAACAGGCTACGTGTGATCGCAAGCCGTCGTGTCCCACCACAGCCGGAAACAGGCCGGTCTTGGCTCCGAATGTCGTCACCAATCGGGTTGCCAGCTGTTCACTGAGTTTCCCAGGAGGTGCCTCCAGGTCGCTACACAGGGCCGTCAACGCCCACGAGAGCTCCACGGTCGGTTGCGGCCGTTGGGTAGACGCCAAGGTCTCGAGCCGTTCGCGGATCGAACGACGGTCCGGATCCCCGATCGCGCAGGCGGCCCACAAGGTCAGGGCGACGTCCCCCAGATTGTCAACACGCGCGATGTCCTGTCTGAGCCGATCGCTGACCTGGAAGAGGCTGTGACCCTGAAGTGTCGCCGCGACAACCGGCGTTGCCTCTCGAGCCAGGCCGATCAGCGAGATGGCGGTATAGCGACGGCTGACCCCTTCGGGCTGAATGCCGGACCGGGTCTTGCGCAGACGAAAGACGAACAGCCGTTCGGAAGGGAGATACATCCGAGCGAGACCCGTGATCGCCATGGCCCTGAGATCCGAGACCACCTGGCGCTCATTGACCGGCGTCTTCGTTGGCTGCCGGAGTTGTCCGCTATCGCCCATCATTCACCCTATTCCTTGATCCCCTGCTTCGCCACGCCGGACACTCCGACCGACTGGCAGCCAGGGACGCACTCTCGCTCTAGGTCTGGACCTGAAACCGCTGGAACCACTGACCCAATCCCGACGCCCGACGCTCGAATACGCCTTGACGCGGGTGCGTATGAATTCGCATGACAGTATACGGATCCAGTGCATCCAGGCGATTGATGCCCTCCACGCTCGTCAACGCCATCTTGTAACCCGCCTCCTGAACCAGACGTGTGGTCCGCTGGTCGAAATCACCGATGTGACCGTTGGGGTAACAGAACGTGTCCACTTCTCGCCCTGAAAATACCTCCAGTTCTCTTTTCGAATCGACCAACTCTCGTCGCAAATCGTGGTCCGACATCACCGTGGCGATGGTGTGGGTCTCGGTGTGTGAAGCGATTTCAATCAGGCCCGAAGACATCATCTGGCGCATCTCATCGATCGCCACCGGCCGATAACCATCAACCGGCTCAGCCGGCACCACGCACCCGATCTGCGCCGCCACCTCTCGCAGGGTCTGGTTCCGATCCTGGGGTAGCTGGGCCTTCAAGAATTTCTTCAACCAGTCGATGGCGGCGCGGTCAGTGACCGCTAGGCGTTTGCCACTCACCTCAATGTGGCGAGTTGGACTCGCCTGTCCGAGCGTCCAATAGAGTTGATCGAACCACAGCCACTGTCGACGCAAAAAAAAGTCGGTGGGCACACAGATGGTCAGCGGGACGTTGAATGCCTTGGCGACCGGGAACAGGTGTTGGTACACGTCCTGGTGGCTGTCGTCGACCGTGACCACGGCCACCCCCCGCTTCGAGCTGCGCTTGCGGAGTTGGGAAGGAAGGATCATGTCGTAGTGGTTCGCCAAGAATTCGAACTGCGCGCGCAAGTGGTCGCTGGTAATGGATGATCCACCTCCAACCCGGTGCAACGTCACCACCACCGCGCGAGGCCATCGACTGACACTGAGATACAGTCGGGACAATAGTGAAACGGCCCGGTCTTTCATCGGCCCCACGGCGACTAAACCGCCCCGCTCCCCTTTAATACCGCTGGAATCGTCTTTACCAAGATCTTCAGGTCAAGCGCGAGCGACCAGTTCTCGATATACGCAAGATCCAGCTCGACCCACTTGGAGAATGGTAGGTTGCTGCGCCCGGAAATCTGCCACAGACAGGTGAGTCCGGGTTTGACGCTGAACCGTTTACGCTGAATGCCTTCAGAGAAGAGATCAACATCGCGAAACGACATGGGGCGAGGTCCCACCAAACTCATATCCCCTCTGATCACGTTAAAGAGTTGCGGGAGTTCATCCAGACTGGTCTGTCGCAGCAATCGACCCACCCGGGTGACGCGGGAATCTCGCGCGATTTTGAAAATCGGCCCTTGCGCTTCGTTCAAATGTTCGAGGTCCTTTTGTTTGAGATCGCTCCCGTCGAACATCGAGCGGAACTTATACATGGGGAAACTTCGCTTACGCAGACCGACCCGGTCTTGCACGAAGAACACCGGTCCGGGAGAATTCCACTTGATCGCCGCCGCAGCCAACACCATCACCGGCAGCCATAGGGGAAGCGCCAGCAGAGTCATCGCCAAATCGAACCCGCGTTTGACCAGAAGTTTGACTTCGTCCTGAGCCACCGGTTCGAGTGTCAGCAGCGGCACCCCGTCGAGATCGACCAGGTTCATCCGACTCACTTTGAGATCGAATAGATCCGCCATCAACCGAAGTTTAACGCCCTCTTCTTCACAGGCATCCGCAATCCGTTGCGCGTCGTTGAGCATGGTGCGCGGCACGGCGATGATCACTTCATCGATCACGTGAGCTTTGAGCACGGACGTAATTTGGTCCGTGGTTCCCAATACGTAAGCGCCATGCACCACCGACCCGACGCGAACTGGGTCTACATCGAGATGACCCACGATCTGAATCCGCCACTCGAAATGGTGTCGGAGCGTCTCGCACAACCGTTCGGCCCGGTATCCCGTGCCGATCACCAAGACTTTTAACGCGTATTCCCCGCCTTCCGCCAGGCGCCGGAAATACCAACAGATCAGCAGCATCCGGTTCGCCACCAGGACAACAAGAGCCAGGGACGTAAACAGCACCAGAAATGGACGACTGACGTATTGAACCTTCATCAAGAAGAGCAACGTGAGCACCGTGGCGACGCTAATAGCCAGCGCCCGCAGCACCACCCACCCGTAGTCAAGAATCGTCGCGGTGCGAAGATTGCGATACCCTCCCAACATCCACAGCGACAGCCCCAGGAACATCAGGAACAAGGGAGCGATGGCGAGATGAGCGCTGAAGGACGCTGAGCTCTCGATCACGACGTTTCGAACGCGATACGAAAACACGAACACCGCGACCGTCAGCACCATGTCCAGTAGGAATAACATCCGCCCAACATGGCGTGACCGTTCATCAAACATGGCCCTTACCTCCCTCCAGGAATCCCTCGTAATACCGAGGGGCTGAATCGCCAGTAATCACGTGTCTTGATCTCCTAGCATTAAGAGCCACTTGTCAGGTTCGACAATCATCGAGAGATCCCGTACGAGCGAAGGCGCTCCGTACCAGTACACGCTCCCTTCGCGGGGCCGTCTTCTGAAGCCGAGTCGCTCCATCGCCCGAGCAAACGGTTCATTTTCCAACAATGTCACGACGATAGTTTCCGAATTCAGTGCGCGCACCTGCCAAACCAGGTGCGCGATGAGAGAGTATCCGGCGCTCCCGCCCTGTCCCACGATCTCGCGAATTTCGATCGAGTCCTCGTCCTGACGACACACCAGATATCCTTCAACCTGTTCACCGGATGAGTTGAACACCGCGAACACACGATTGATATCGTCAGGATCCTTGAGATATTTCCACGTCAGGTACTCTGGCGAGCGCTCGACCGTGACCGTGACACCAGCCCGGCTCGCCCGCCACGCGTCCGAGTACCGAGCGTCGAAATCCCGGACCTCTCGGCACGCCAACCCGCTGGCGGAGCCTGTCATGACGAGCGACGTTCCCAGTCGGAGCGCCCAGTCAGCGATGGGACTCACCACTGCGGCCACGCCGTCCGGCACTCCACGCTTCTTCAGCAACGACCGGGTCTTGAGTACACGGGTCAGCCGAGTCAGTCCTCCCAGGCGCTGAAAACCGGCCCGTTTTAGGATCGGCTCAGCTTTTCTATTCGGAAACCCATACAGCAGTTCAATACCCGCCTCGGCGACAGTGGTTCGTACGCTGCGCATCAACTTCACGGCCGGTCCGGCCGTTCGATGGGCTTCGTGAATCAAGAAATCTCCTATAATACCGGACGAAATTGTACGACCCCCGGCGGAAAGTCTGCGAGGAAACACCGCCGCCATGCCCACGCAAGCCTCCGACGGCCCGTGTTTAATAAGCCAGACCAACGCGCGACCGTGTGGATTCCCTTGATACATCCACTGGAACTTGCGGTCCAACGGCTTCCGGTGATTGTTGTGCCAGAACTTGAGAATCTCATCTCGATCAGCGGCCAAATCAGCGCGGACCACGGCGTAGGTCATAGGGTCTCACCGAGGCCGGTGGGGGCCTGGCCGATGACTATCCGGCATTCCAGGGTAGTGTTCCCTCGCACAGTTCCCGAAGCCGCGATCGTTGTGGTTGGCACTTTCTTGTGGTACCCACGGCTGACCCACCCGCCGATCGGGTCCTCGTGTCCCGTCAAGGCCGAAGATCTGAGCCGTGGGTCAATCTGCATGTCCACGGTCCCACCGCCAGCGGTGATCCGACAGTAATTCCCGGTCATCGTGTTCACGGTGCATCCTTCAGACAGGTGGAAAAACAGCACTAGGTCATGGGACCTGCGAGCCACGATCTCATCGCGAACCGTCACGGTCCGCGCCGCGCCGTCTAGGGTGACCGAGCGTCGGTGAATGACCGGATCCTGTAACCTCCTGTAGCCGTCGTGCTCCGCGATAACCGTCCCTCCATCCGCGGTGCCCTCCCAACTCAGACACCGGGATCGCGCCCGATGTCCCCACATGAACAAGCCCAGCGGAACCGATTGGTCGACTCCGTCGATCATCACGGTGTTGTGCGCCCTGGTACTTCGGAAATATTCCCTCCACGGACGATGGCTGAAATAATCGAACGTCCCTGGATCCACCAGCACGTCCACACCGAAAGCCCGTAGTATAAAGCTTAAGGCGTCGGCGTGGCCGTGTGCGGCGATGGACCGGAATCCCAATTCACCGCAGTCGAACAACAGGCTGATTCGATCCGGCGATCCGGCATGGCCGCTCTGGAGCAGGTAGTAGCCCGAATCCGCGAACGCGCGCGACCGGATTGACGCTGACCTCGGCGCCGCGATGGCGTCGAACCGCGCCCGGCTCTCGCGTCCGAGCAGCCACCGTACCGGTTCACCGTACGACCCGGCCCAGGCCTTCAAATCAGGACGATCGAATATCACCGCGCCGATCGCCAGGAGCGCCCCGGCATCCAATCCAGCAGTCCCGACATCCAGCACATAGCCGTCATCACCGTCCCCGAACGCGGGAGCCATCCCGCCGCCTCCGGTGAGTTCACCCGCAAACTCCATCATCAGCTCCAGCCGGGACCAGTACGCCGCGGGAAACTCGCGACCGATCCATCGCCCCACCAGACCGGCGAGAAGGAAGAACTGCATGACGAAGACGTGGTAACCGAACGCCTGTTCCCGTGTGCATCCGTCCGGATACGTTTGATTCTCGATCTCCCGAATCAGGATCGTTCGACTCCGGTCCAGCCATCCGCCGGCGTCCGGGAGGTCGTTGAAATAGGCCGAGCCGATAAACACCCCGGCCGCTTCACCGATCACGTGATTGTTGGCTGACGATCCTTGCGAATACTTTCTGGTGATCTCCCACAGGTGTAGGCCCGTGGCGCGGCGAATTCGCTCTCGAAATGCGCTCGTGACCACTGGAGAGTCGGCGATCAGATCGATCGCCCAGACCCAGTTGATGACACGGATCGCCAGTTCGAGGGGACTGCGCCAGTTCATCCCCCGACCGAACGGGCACTGCGTCAGCCATGAATCAAGTTGCTCCACCACCCCGGAGGCGTACCTCGCGTCACCGGTGGCTCGATAGGCTCGAGCCAGCACTGCCAGATGATGATGCCGATTGGGCTCCCAGACGAACTTACAATCTCCGGTCACTGCGATATCTCGGTAGTCAATGGATGGAGCGAAATCCAGCGGGGCGCGCCTCCCGCTCCCGTGATCGCGGTTCCAGTCGATAGGGTCCCCGAGATCGTGATCCCTCAGGTTGAAGAAGCTGAGGCGATGCTTCACGATCAGATCCGCCCGCCCGAGGAGCCGCTCACCCCAGGCACGCTCGTCATCCGACGCGTGCGGCCCGCTCCATGCTCCGAGCCCGACATCCGACACGCGGAACCCGGTGGCGATGCGCCCCGTATCCGCATGCACGCCGTTGCCGTTGAACGACGGATACGCTCCGAAGGCAATCCGATAGCGATCTCCCAGGTCTCGCACGGCGGACTTCACCCGCCAGGCGATCTCTCCAGGCGACATGGTCTTGAGCCGCTGAACATACCAGGTCAACGTCTGCATGGCGCTTCCGGAGCGGTCACGACACCTGTAACACCCGTTTAATGGACTCCACCACCCGACCGGCCGTACAACCGTCCCACCATTCGGGCACCCGTGACCGACGAGTCGATCCGGACAACGCCGCCGTCACGCGCTCTTCCACGTTGTCCAAGGTACAGAGTTGATTCGTTCCCTGTTCGATGGTAATGGGTCGCTCGGTGTTCGGGCGAAGGGTCAAACACGGAATTCCCAGGTACGTGGTCTCCTCCTGAATGCCTCCCGAGTCCGTGATCACCAGCCGGCACTCGAAGATCAAGCTCATGAAACGAATGTAATTCAGCGGATCAAGCAGTTTCAGGCCGGAGCACGCGGCCACCCGCGGCATCAGTCCCGTACGTTCGAGCTGTTTTCGCGTCCGTGGATGGATCGGGAACGCCAGCGGAATCCGCCGGGCGAGCGCCTCCAGAATCCCGCACAGCCGCTCCAGCACAACGGGGTCGTCGACGTTCGAAGGCCGGTGAAGCGTGACGACTCCATACCCGTTCCGCGGCAATCCCAGTGCCTCATTCACTTGTTCCTTCTGGATACGATCCCTGAGCATTTCCAATGAATCGATCATGATGTTGCCCACCCGGACGATCCGGTCGGCCGGAATCCCTTCACGGCGCAGGTTCTCGTCGGCGTCAGGCGAGGGCGTCCACAACAAATCCGCCAGCACGTCGGTGGCCACACGGGATACCTCTTCCGGCATGGTCCGGTCGAAGGAACGCAGGCCCGATTCCAGGTGAGCGATCATGGGACGGGCACGGCGGTTCTCCGAGCCCGCGGGCATCGACGGATACGACACCTTGGCGGCCGCGAGAGTACACGCAATCGTGGAATTGACATCACCGACCACGATCACCATGTCCGGCCGATGCTCCAGCACCACGCGCTCGTATGCGATCATCACCTGTCCGGTTTGTTCGGCGTGGGAGCCGCTCCCAATACCGAGATGCAGGTCGGGATCAGGGAGCCCCAGGTCCTGGAAAAACGCGTCGGACATATTGAAGTCGTAGTGTTGCCCGGTATGCACGATCACCGGATGAGCCCACGTTTCCCGCCTGAGGGCGTGATACAACGGAGCGATCTTCATGAAATTGGGCCGAGCGGCCGCCACCAAATGAATCACCGCCCGTTGCCGAGCCCGCTCGGTTCCGTGTTCACTTACCACATTGGTCTCCTCGTCAACTCACGTCTCGTGGCAGCCATTGCTCCAGAATCGGCGCGCTGTCTTCAATGAAGCGAAGTGCGTGTGATCGCGCGATGGACGGATCGTCCGCTTCCGCGAGCGGAACCTCGATGGCGATCAGGGCGCCATTGGCACGTCGGTCAACCAAGGCATTCCACGCCAGCCTAGCTTGCATGGTCGTGGGGTTGGTCACGGTCCCACCGTGCAGATCGTACCAGTACAGCAGGAGGGTCCGGCCCGTCTCTTCGCCGGTGACGAGCCAGCGAATTTCCTGGAGCCCGTTGGACCCCACGCGAGCCTCAACCCCTTCGCTCCGCTGGTACAGCCGTCTCGCATCACCGCTGATCAGCTCCTCCCCCTGGGATTGACGCTCAAAATATCCGACAAACAGACGAACGGGCGGCCCGTCGTGGCGCTGGTACTCACGCGCCAGCGCATGATCAAGGCCACGAAGACGATAGGGATCATCCATCTTCCAGTGAATGTCACGGCCATCCCATGCACCGATCTGGAGTGGGAATCGTCGGAACTCTTGGGCGGGCGCCACGGCAATCACGCCAAAGAATTGCATGACCACCGCGGCACCAGCGAACAGCAACGGTGCGCCCCATCCAGCGGTCTTCACGGTTCCCGGACCAACCGAGGACCGCGGACCAGCCGGCTTCTCGTTGACCACTGCCGCTCGCTCCGGAGAATCAGGTAACCGCCGCTCGGACAACACCCACACGCCCGCGAACAAGGCTCCGAACCCGATAAACGAGACGAACACACCGTGGAGCATGTGGGAGGGGCCATGAAGGGATCCTCCGAGGTCGTAATAGGCCAGGACGCCGATTAACGCGACCCGAAGCCCGTTGGCCAACACCGCGACGAGAACGGCGATGCTCAGGAGACCGATCCGCCTGGCCCACCCCTGTAAGTACAGGGCTGCGAGCGGGATCCCCACCGCGATGACCGCAATCAAGTAGTTCACTCCGCTGCAGGCCTTGGCGACCTCGAGGGTGATGTTCGGAAGCGCGAGGTACAGGCCATCCCGATACACCGGAATTCCCAGGCTTCGGATGAGCGCGAGTCCGATGCCGGCCGAGAAATTCTGAAACGGTTCGTGGAGACGGTCCGTCAAGACCTCCCAGATCGGAATCATCAGCAGGAGGTACGCAATGGGCATCCACAACACCTTCAGTGCTTCTCGGCCGCCGAAGATCAACACGCTTCCCACCAGGACCGGCATCAGCGAGAGCTGCTCGGCCGCCGCGACACCACCCGCGTGTCCGATCACCAGCATCACCACACCCACGAACACGATACCGAAACCGACCGCGGGGATAGGCCTCGGAACCACGGTGCGAAGGCGATCGCGACGCAGCCAGACGAAATAGAGGCTCACCGCCGGAACCAGAAATCCGTACGAATACATCTCGTCGGTCGCCCACTGGTTCGCCAAGTCCCGCAGGACACCGGCATACATCCACAGAAACGTCCCCGCCCAACACACCGCCATGGCGGGCGTGGCGCTGACGTCCGCCATCCACGACTGGTGACGCGGAGGCGCGTCGACTCTGTTCGATATCGACAGACTCATCCAGCCCGCACGACGAGATGAGGGCCGTTCCCCTCAACCATTGGATACGTCCCAGGCACGTCCCGCCGACCTCAATGTGTGACCTCGTTCACTTCCCCGACCAACAAGGGCGGAAGGTGAAGGTATTGGGTCGCCCGACGTTTTTCATCGATGTCCCGATACACCCGCTCAACTTGCGGCGTGGTAAGCCCCAGCAGCTGGGCGATCTCCGCCACCGGGGTGCCGTGATTTTTTCCGAACAAACACACATCCATCTGGTAATACGGCAATGAGAAATAAAACTCTTCTTGGGATTGTGCCAGTGAATAGGTATCGGTGGTCGGAGGACGCGCCTGGATTTCCTTCGGGACGCCCAGATACTCGGCCAGTTGATACACCTGGGTCTTATAGAGGTGCGCAATCGGTTTGAAGTCCGCCGCACCGTCGCCAAGCTTCACGAAAAATCCCTGGTCGTACTCCAGACGATTGGGAGTGCCTGCCACCGCGTATTGCCGGAGGTCCGCGTGGTAGTACTCCAACATCGTCCGCACCCGTTGCTTGAAGTTGGTGGCCGCGACGATGCCGTGATACGCCTCGGCCGTCAGGCGCGCCTTGAGCTCTTTTCCGGACGGCGATCGCACGATGACCGAATAAATCTTATAGGCCTCTCCCTCCAGCACGTTGGGCAAAACGATTTTGTTCTTATACCCCACGCCGTACTCCGGGACCACCTTGCGAATCGCGTCGTCGCGCCGTCGATAACAACCGGCGGCGTCCAGAATCGGGGTAATGTCTTCCAGCACGGTCTGGATGCCCAGTCGTTCCGCGAGTGCTCGGCCGAGCGCCAGACTGTCCGACGATGAGTCGGCTTCAGGCATGAACAGACCCACCACCCTGTCGGATCCCAACGCGTGAGCGCACAGCGCCGCGACGACGCTGCTGTCGATGCCTCCCGACAACCCGACCACCGCGCCCTTCTTTTTGAACCTCTTGAGCACCAGATCGCGAATAACGGTTCCGATCTCTTGCACGGTGCGCTCGGCATCGAGCGACAACAGCGCGCGCCCGGCGCGTTCGTCAACCATCAGTCTCCTCCTGCTCCATTCAACATATGTTTGTTGATCTTTCCTTGAGCCGTCCGCGGCAATTCATGACGAAATTCGACGTACTTGGGCACCATGAAGTCTTCCAATTGTCGTGAACAGAGACGAATCACTTGACGGGCGGTCAACGCGACCCCCCGCTTCAGAACCACCACGGCCTTCACCGCGTGTCCGAGCACCTGATCGGGCACACCAACCACTGCGGCTTCGGCAATTTCGTCGAGTCCGTACAAGACGGCCTCGACTTCTTTGGGACTCACCTTTTCCCCCCGGCTCTTGATGATGTCATCCTTCCGGCCGACAAAATAGAGAAACCCCTCGTCATCCATTCGGAACAGATCGCCCGTGTACAGCACCACCTCCCCGGGAACCGTTCCCGGCTTCAGGCGCTTGGCCGTCTCTTTCGGGTCGTTCCAATACCCCCTCATGACGTGAGAGCCTCGGACCACCAACTCGCCGACCACCCCCGGAAGCACCAACCGGCCCCGTCGATCCACGATGAACACCTCGGTGTTCGGAATGCCCTTGCCCACCGACGTGGGTCGTCGGTCCAGTTCCTCCGGGGGAAGGTACGAGACGCGTTTACACTCGGTCAGGCCGTACATGGAAAAGAGCTTCGTGCGCGGGAACATCTTCCGCAAATCGGTAATGTGTTGCGCCGGCAGGAATGCCGCCGTACTGGTGATGTATCGCAAGTCCTCGAACCGGTGGCGTTTCATACCGTCCATCTGCAACAAGATGCTCGATATCGTCGGGACGATCGGAAACCCCGTCACGTGTTCCTTGATCAGGCGCGTGATAACCGCCGAGGGATACAGAAATGCATTATCCAGGATGACGGTCCCCCCGATTTCGCACCCCATGATCACCTGATACAGACCGTAGTCGAACGACATGGGTAACGTGTTCAGGATAATGTCATCGGACGTATTCTCCAGAAACCCGGTGATCAAGGCCGCGACGAAAGAGATGTTCCGGTGAGTCATCATCACGCCCTTGGGCGCGCCCGTGCTTCCCGAGGTGTAAATTAACGCCGCCAGGTCGAGATCGATGGTTCCGGAGGTCGGCGGAGTCGGGCGCCCGTTCCGCAGCACCTCCGTGAGTGACGCAGTCGGGACCCCGGTCGGGCGGCCCCGGGGAGGAGGAGGTCCGGCGAGGTAGACCCGGCGCAGCGTTGAAACCTCCGCGCAGGATTTGGCCAGAACGTTCTGCTTGGACCACGCGCTCAACACCGCGACGCTTCCGCTGTCGGCCAGGATATCGGCGAGTTTCTCGTGTTTGGTCGTGGGGTTGACGATCACGAACACCCCGCCCGCCTTCAAGATTCCGAATAACCCGGCAACCGCTTCGAGGGAATTGTCCAAGAAGACCGCCACCCGATCTCCCTTGGCCAACCCGTCCGCAACCAGGGCGTGCGCGACCGCGTTCGCCATCGCGTCGATCTCTCGATAGGCAAAGCGCCCGGCGTCGGTGATCAGGGCCGTTTTCTCCGGGTACTTCCGGGCGCTCCGTTCCAGAAAGTGGTGAACCAGTTCCATGCGGGCCCCTACGGGTGCTCTCTCAACTCGGCTACGCGGATCTTTCCATTCGGAGTTTTGGGCAACTCGGCCAAGAAGGCCACCTGGTGGGGCACCATATACGACGGCAGATGTTTGTGACAGTGCAAGAGCACATCCTGACGGCCGCACGTCGCGCCTTCTTTGACGACCACGCAGGCTTTGATCATCTCGCCCAATACATTGTCCCCCACCCCCACCACCGCCGCTTCCTGAACCGCGGGGTGCTCCAACAACACGTCTTCGATCTCGCGGGGACTGATGCGGTGGGACCCGCTCTTGATCATGTCCCCTCTTCGACCCACGATGTAGAGATACCCGTCTTCATCGATCTTGGCTAAATCTCCGGTCCAGAGGGCGCCCTGTCGGAGCACCCGAGCCGTTAACTCGGGCTCGCTCCAGTAGCCGGCCATAATGTTGTCCCCGCTGGCCACAATCTCTCCGACCTCACCCACTGCAACCGGGCGGCCATCCGGATGCAGCACGCGCAAGGTCACCCCCGGGATGGCCTTCCCGATCGAACCCGCTTTTCGGAAGAGATTTTCGGGCTCCAAATACGAAAGCCTGGCCGACGCTTCAGTCTGACCGTACATGATGTAGATATCCGCCTGCTTGAGCAGGCCTTTGAGCTCGTGGCCGAGCTTTGCCGGCATCGGGCCACCCGCCTGCGTAACGTACCGCAGGTCCGGAAATCGGTATTGGCGGATCGCGGATCGATTCAGCAGGATCGCATACGTGGAGGGCACCCCTGAAAATCCCGTGACCCGTTCGCCGATCATTTGTTCGAGGACCATATTCGGGTACAGAAACGATTGATTGATCACCAGCGACCCGCCGACCGCCACGTGCGTCAGCAACAACGAATTCCCGTACGAGTACGCGAACGGCAACACCACCATCAGCCGATCGTGTTCGGTCAAGCGGAGGTAGTGCACGATCGAGTTCGTATTCGCGACCAGGCTGGAGTGACGAAGCATGACTCCGTGGGGTTCGGCCGTGGTGCCCGACGTAAAAATGATCTGGGCGATCGAAGACGGCGAGATCGGCGCGAGCTCAATATCCGACCACGCGTCATCGCGAGCAGACCCGAATACGGCATCCAGATCCACCCAGTTCGCGCTGCGACGGCCCTCCGGGCGTCCGCCGGCCACCGCGATGGCCCCAATCGACCGCGCGGTTTCCGCCGCCTCAACCACCTTGAGAAACTTGCGGTGCGTCACCAGGACCGCCGCTTGGCAGCACCCGATCTGGGACGCGAGGAGCCGGCTCGATGTCTGAGTGTTCAACGGGACCACGGTCCCCCCGGCCATCAGGACGCCAAAGTAGGTTGAGATATAGTCGCGGGCGTCGTCCGTCAGGATGGCGACCCGATCCCCCGGCTCGAGGCGCCGTTCGATCAACCACGCGCTCAACGTTCGCGCCCGTGCCCGCAGCTCGGCGTAGGTCACCCGTCCCCCAGCGTATACGACGGCCTCTTTGGAGGGAAACCGCTCGGCCGACCGCAGCAGGTAGTGGTGGACCAATGAGGGGGTGGTCACCGCCATGGTACGGATCTCGTCATCGCGAGGTTGCGCCCTTGCGTTCGATAAACGCCACCAGACGGTTGATGCTGTCCAGGTTGTCGGGAATCAACTCCGTGTCGTCCACGTCGAAGCCGAATGTGGTCTCTATCCAATTCACTAGTTCCAGCACCCCGGTCGAATCCACAACGCCTTTTTCAAGAAAGGAGTCGCCGTCGGCAAGGGACTCGTGTCCACCTTCCAGAAAAAAATTGGCGTCGATGTATTCGCGGATCTGTTTCACGATGTCTGCCATACCGTCCTCCTAGACCGGTGGTCTATACGGCGCATCCTGCGCCCTCGTTGAGAAACCGTTTCACAAAACGGTCATATAAGATCTGCGTCGACAGGATTCCGACCAGCGCCATCTGTTCCCGAAATCCCTGCCGTTGCCCCTTGCGACACTTCGCGACCAGTTGGGCGACCCGGGCGGGATCGAACAACCCCGCCTCGCGCAGCGCGGATTCCGACAGGTACTGATCCAGATAGGGCGCGGGCCGAGGCCCGAAGAAACTCGGGATATCTGGCGCCATGTACGGTTGTTTCGGCCGTTGCCGTACCGAGGGAGGGATCAACCCGTCTGCACAGCGCTTGAGGACATACTTTTCGTTTAAGACCTTCATCTTCAGTCGCGGGGGAATCCGCGAGGCGAACTCGACGACGCGATGGTCCAGGAATGGAAATCGAGACTCGACCCCGTGTGCCATCGCCATTCGGTCCCCTTGTGAAGACAGGATATACCCGGGCAACAGCAACGCGGTCTCCAGATACTGCGCGCGACAAAAAGGATCCCACGCTTCAAACGACTCCGGCAGCGTCCCCAGCAACCCATGTTGCGCGGCATCGGCCTCAACCGCGGCCTTGACGTCGGCCGAAAAAAACACTTTGGCGCGCGAAGTCAGTTCCCAGCGTGGCAAGTGGGAAAACCACGGACTCGACCGGTCCTGATCGCGGACGTGGAAGAACGCCTGGAGGTACGCATCGGATTGGTGTTGGAGATCCTGCAGGTACGGATACATGCGCCGCAACAGGAGCGGTCGCGTACGCGAGTCGGGACGCGCAGCCCAGAACCGACGAATTTTGGCCTCTTTGAAGATGTCATATCCACCCAGAATCTCGTCCGAGCCTTCCCCGGTCAAGACGACCTTGAACCCCTGGTCGCGGACCAACCGAGACAGCAGGAACAACGGAGCCGGGGCCGTCCGTACCAGGGGTTTCTCCGCGTGCCACACGACATCGGGAAACACGCGGGCCACGTCCTCCGATGAACAGCGGATCGTGTGGTGCTCGGTCTGCAACCAACGAACAACCTCGTCTTGGTAGCGACTCTCATCAAACTCCGCGGCCTCGAACGCCACGGAAAACGTCTTCAACGGTGCGGTGGAGACCCGTTTGATCAATGCCGTGATTACCGATGAGTCCAGGCCTCCGCTCAGGTAAGCCCCCACCGGGACATCCGAACGCAAACGAATACGGGTCGCGTCGGTCAACAATTCGAGCAACCGGTCGGCGCATTCACCCTCTTTCATCGGTTCAATTTGGGTGGGGTAGTCTGGGCGCCAATAGGGTTTGATCGTCGACTCACCCTTGCCGATCATCAGCGAACACCCGGCGGGCAACTCCGACACCCCGTCGAAGATCGTCCGCGGAGCCACCGCAGACCAAAACGTAAACACCTCGTCGAGAGCGCGTGGGTCGATGCGGCGAGGAATGTCTGGATGGGCGAACAGCGCCTTGACTTCGGAACCGAATACCACGGTGGAGCCAACCGTGGAATAGTAGAGCGGCCTGACGCCCAACCGATCGCGCGACAACATCAGCCGACCACGTTTGGCGTCCCACAACGCAAACGCCCACTGCCCGTTGAACGCCTGGACGCAGGCTTCACCGTCTTCTTCGTATTGATGGAGAATCACTTCGGTGTCCGACTGAGTCTGAAATCGGTGTCCTTTCTTCTCGAGATCGGCTCGAAGTTCTACGTAGTTGAAAATTTCGCCGTTGAACGTCACCCTGAGCGATCCGTCTCGGTTACCCATGGGTTGGGCGCCGCCGGAGAGATCGATGATGCTCAGTCGCGCGTGGCTGAGGCCGACCGGTCCGTCGCTCCACACCCCTCGGGCGTCTGGTCCACGGTGCCCGATGAGGGCGATCATCCGCGCAAGGACCTCCGGATCAACCGGTCGGCCCTTGAGATTGAACATGCCCGCGATGCCGCACATGGCGCTACGATACCGTCCTCTCCGGACCGGAATGCACCGGTCCAGCCACCATTACGTCCCTGAGCCGAAGGACGTTCGCCATGCCGAGGTTACCGAATGTGGTAATAACGGGACGAACGAAGGTCCTTCGCGCCGTTTAAGACCGTTCCGACGAGCTTCGCCCGAGGAAGCGAAGCCAGAGCCTTCTGGAGGGCGACTCTCGGAGTCCTGCCTGATCGGACGACCACCACTACGCCGTCCATCTGGTCGGCTATGAGCGCGGTGTCCACAACCGTGAGGATCGGCGGGGTATCAACGATCACGTAGTCGTACTGCTGCCCCAAAAACGAGAAGAGCTGCTTGATCGCCTGCGATCTCCACAAGCGGGTGGGGTTGAGAACGGTCAAACCCACTCCGAGAATCCCCAGATGTCGATACCGAAGGGGTTTGATCACAGAATCCAGCGCCTGCCCGTTGGTGACCAGGTCGGAAAGCCCCACGGAAGGAGCGTTGCCGACGAAACGCCACAAACTCGGCTTCCGGAAGTCCCCGTCCATCACCAATACACGCCGGCCGAAATCCTTGGCCAGCACACACGCCACGTTGATGGTCGTCAGGCTCTTCCCTTCGTCCGGCAACGTGCTGGTAATGGCCACTTTCTGGAAGTCGGGCTGTTTCCACAATCCTTCGAGACGCGCAGCCAGAATCCGGTACTGCTCCGCAGCGACGGAGTGCGGGTCATCGAGCGCAACGATGAACGGCAGGAGCGCGTTCGCACTGCTGACGCCCTCGCCGAGCGGCGCGCCGATGTCATCGTCGGTCTGACCGTGTTCCGCTGACTGCGCAGCCTCGGTGCTCTCTCGAATTCTCAATAACCACGAGGCGTGCGGCTGACGCTCCGACTCGCTCATCGGGAAGTCTTCTTTCCAGGAACCGCGAACGCGGTCAGGCGGCCTGTTTTCTTTCGTCGAGCGGGGACGACCGGAACCACTGCCAGGAGCGGAAGTCCGGTGGTCGCGGCCACCAAATCGGCCTCGGAGCGGATCGAAGGATCCAATTGCTCGCGGAACAGCGCGAGACCGAGCCCGCCAACAAGGCCCCCAACCATCCCGATAAGGATGAGCAATGGGCGATTCGGCTTATACGGACGCGCAGGCAGGTCGGCGGGGTCCAGGATTCGGAAAATTTCAGCCTTTTGACGTCGCTCTAAGCTCTCTGCAATTTTGGCTTCCTGACGTTTTTCCAGCAGGCTCTGATAATTTCGTTTGACGTTCTCGTAATCTCGCATGATCATCGCCAACTGCTGTTCTCTGACCGGGGTATTCTCCACGCGCTTCTCGTACTCACGGATCTGTTCCTGTATGGCTTGCTGCCGCTGCTTGATCGCCCGGAGCTCCCGTTGCTGTTCAACCAGGCCCGCGACGAATCGATCAGGGTCCGGAGGCTCTTCCGCGGATGCAGAGGCTGCCGCCGCAGCCGCCTTCTCTTGCGCGATCAGTTCGGCCTCCGCCCTCGCGATCTCTTTTCGGAGCGACACCACGTCCGGGTATTCATCTCGGTACTCGCTCCGCAGATCCGCCAATCGGCTCCGCATGGTCTGGAGACGCATCGCCAGCCCAGAGGGTGACCGCGCACCATCCCCGCTCGGCGCCAAAGCGGTTGGCCCTAGAGTCAAATCGCCATATCGATCTTCTGCGGCCTTCAACCTCTGCTGCAAGGCATGGCTCTCACTCTGGAGGCGATCGAGCGTTCGCAGATTGGTGTCCAGTTGTCCCGGCAACTCCCCCATTGAACGCTGTTTGAACGAGCGGAGCTGCTCCTCCTGAGTTTCCAGTTGGCCCTTGGCCTGGTTCAGTTCGTTCTCTAGAAACTCAGTGGTGCCCTCGGCCTGGGCTTCCCGCACTCGCAGATTCTCTTCAATGAACAAGGACGCCAATTCGTTGGTCACTTCCATGACCGTGCGTGGGTCTTCTCCGCTGTACGAGATAGAAATCGTCGCCCCGGGATTTCGTCCTCTCGGGACCTGGATGTCGATACTGCTCTTGAGCCGCTCAACCAAGTCCAACATGATCGTTCCTTCTTGTCCCTCCGGCTCCTCCGCGTCGAACAGACCGTGGATCGCTCCCCACCAGCCCGTTTTCTCGGTCTCGCGGTACAGACTATATTTCTCAATCACCCGCTCAAGGCGGGTTCGACTTAAAATTTGCTGGCTGATGGCGCGCAGGCGATCTTCGATCGGCGTGGTCACGGTCGTCCGCACGAACGCTTCCGGGACCTTCTGGGCCTCGACCATAATCAACGTCGTTGATCGGTAGGCCGGAGGCAGGGACATCACGATCGGAACGGTCACGGCGGCGATCACCATGGCCGGAACCAGCACCCACCATTTTCTGCGGCGTAACACCTCCAGGTAGTGAACGAGATCGTGTTTGGCTACGGGCGGCGCCATCATTGCTCCGATCGCAGGGCACTGGATGGCCCTGAGAAACCGTTCACCCGACCCCACGTCATCGGAGGCCTCTCCAGGTCGAGCCCGTTGCGGTCAGGGTCAACTGCACCAATTGTTCACTCAAGTCCGCGTCAATGCCCTCGGAACGTTGCCGAAAATACTGATAGGCAAGGGAAGCGCTCAGCCATTTCCGAATTAGGGCCTCATACCCCACCCGGAATTCGTACGACACAATCTGGAAATCTTCCTCCCCTTCGGCAGTCGCGGGAATAGTCCGCGAATACCCGACGTGGGAAAAAATCGCGGAAGACACTTTCAAGGTCCGAGCCACCCGAAGCCTGGCTCGATCCGAGATCGTGGTGGCGCCAGCGAGCCCGCCGCCCGTTCCCGCCTCCCGGACATAGTCCAGCCCGGCGCGTGTACCGCCCTCCTCCCACGTCACATTAAAGTCGCCGGCGCTCTCAGTGATGGTCTGTTCAGCACCTACAGCGTCTTCAACATTAAATATCATCACTCCGGCATGGGCGGTGAGGTTGACCGCCGCATTGACTCGATACTCGGCTCCCGGAGTCACTCGGGTCGTCACGGAGGTGTCCCCGAACGGTTCCGTCGGCACGTTGGGGTCAACTTGAATGAAGGTCCGTTCGGCCACGAACGACCATGTTGTCCGAGGCGTCCATACGTACTCCACCGTCAGGTCGACGTCCCGTTCCACCGAATCCTGCGCCTGAATAACATCTGTCCCCGGAATGTCCAGATCCTCGGCAATACTCTCGGCATCGAATCGATCATACCGGCTCATGATGGTCGCGTAGGCCAACACCACCGACGACCGCCTTGAGGTAGTATAGCGGACCGCAATGCGGCCCCGTGTGCGAATGGTGTCTAGCCGCGAAACACCCACCCCTTCCCCGGTGTCCACTGCCAAGTCATCGAACGAATACGCCGGCAGACCCGCGGTACGCATCACTCCCAGAGAGAAATGCAGGGTCAACCCTGACAGCAGACGGCTCAGCGAGCGCACCTGCCCATCCGCCAAGATCGACTGAGAATTCCGGTTCTGTTCAGGGGTTCGAAGGTAATATTCCCACGAACCTAGGTACGACACCGCCGCGTCCAACCGCCGGTCGTGGTATCCGACCACCGCCCCCGGTGACACATATGTCGCGAGATCACCATACCCGCCGGAAGTGAGAAAGAGGTTCGTGGTATACCGTTCCGATAGCGATAACGAGGGTGTGAAGGACACCGTCGCAGCAACCGGCTGGGTGGTTCCAACGATCAACCCGAACGACATCGCTCCCACCGCAACTCGATTCACCGTTTCTCCGCCATCAAGGGAAACTCCGTCCGTCTGAGAATCGTTGGTGGCACGCGCACAACTCCACGGTCCGGTCAGCGGGCGATTCCTCCACCGCCGTGCGACACCGACCGCACCGTGCCCCTCCGGCATCACGGGTGAACTCCGCGCGACTGACGGGCTGGCTCATTCCTCTTCTTCGGAAGGTCCGTACGGCTCATAGATCGGGCTCGGACACTGTCCGCGTCCGGCGATTGCGTACCATCGCCGCGCCCCCGAGACCATCCCGTCCGATCTTGGGGAGTCACAATGGTCCCTTCTCGCTCCCACCTACGGAACGATGACCGTATCGCCAGGAGACAGTGCCACGTCTCCCCGTTTGATCAAATCCTTGTATCGAATCTTGATCCGCTGCTCTTTCGCGGACATGTCTCTGGTATCACGCCGCACCACTACGATCCCGTTGGTATCGGCATACTCCGTAAAACCTCCGGCCAAAGCCAAGGCCTGCAACAGCGTGGTCGCGGCCTTTACCTGGTACCGGCCGGGAGTACGGACCTCGCCAAGGATGTACAAGTTATAGCTCCTCACATCCGTGATAGTGACCGACACCTCCGGGGCATCTTTGTAGCGTTCAAGACGGGTTTTGATATCGCGCCGGACCTCCTCCGCCGTACGGCCCGACGCGCGCAGTTCGCCGATCAACGGCAGCGTGATGATGCCGTCGGGCCGCACCGTGACTGTTTTGGACAAGTCACCGTTCTTCCAGACGATAATTTCAATGACGTCTTCGGGCCCGATGCGATATTCCGCGATCGGGGGGACCGTCGGAACAGGGTCGGGGCGCGTCGGAGGCGGCGCAGGTGCGGGAGATGGAGGTGGAGAAGACGCACACGCCGCAAGCAGGATCGCCAGCACCCACACACAGCCGATCGACTGGGCGATCGCCCGTGAGCAGGAGTTGCGCATTTTCGGCCGGTGACCAATCACCTTCTTTGATGGGCTCGACAGGGCTCGTAACGAACCCATACCTCGCCCAGGATATTTCGGATTGAACCAGGCATGTAGTCTATTTATTCCTCATAGCAATATGGACCGACGACCGCGACTCGCCGCAAATGGCTTGCGGACGCCTTGCGCCGGGGACGGCCGACCCGAGATGAGTGTGATAATAGCCGATACTGCGGATAAAGACAACGTCCGCGGAGCGGACTGGTGGACCCTACCCGAGCGGTTGATACCCGGCGAGTCGGATCGCTTCGCGCACCCGATCGGGTCCGCCGACCGGACTATCGAGAGTGACGTCCACCGATCGCGACGGAAGGTCCACGCGTACCGCTGTGACGCCGCTGACCCGGCCGATCGCCCGCTCGACGGCCCGGACGCAGTACACACACGTCATCCCGTCGATGGTCAAGTGGAGTCGGTCGGTGCCGTTCGGACCAGATGCGGCCGCACCCTCCGGCCCACTCTCCGCAGCCGTCAGTGGCGGTTCGGCCGGATGGTGGCTATGCTCGACATCGAGCTTGGTCGCATGCTCGTGTTGGTGAAGAATATCGCCGTGCTGATGCGAATGTTGATGCTGAGCCGAAGGCCCCGCAGGGGTCGCGACGGGCCGAGCGGTGATTCGCCGGAGCGAATCGTACCCCAGCGCAAGGGCAAACACCACCGCAGCGAACAACACGATCGTCGCTCCGGACGAGGCGTTCGAGGTGAAGCTCACATACATACCGCCTACTCCGCACAGGACGCCAATCCCGACCGAAGACAACACCAGACGGTGAAAACTATGAGTCAGCAGCCTCGCCGTGGCCGCCGGGATCACGATCGCGGCGACGATCAACATGACCCCGAGGACCTGCATCGACACCACGATCGTCGCCGCCAGAATCAAGGCGAACGCGGTGTCCACCCACTCCACCGGAACGCCGTACACCCTGGCGACCTCCGAGTCGAACGTCGTGAACAGCAGTTGTTTGTACAACACGAAAATTGCCAACGCCGACAACAGCGAGACCCCGGCGATCACCAGCAGATCTTCACCCGTGACGCCCAGGATGTTGCCGAACAGGGCGGCCTCAAAGTTCCGGGTGAATTTTCGCACCCGGCTGATGAGCACCACCCCCACCGCGAAACTCGCGGTCGTGACGATCCCGATCACGGCGTCCGCGCCGATCTTCTTGCGTTTGGCGACCGCGTTGATCAGGAGCGCGGAGAGAAACCCCCACAGACCGGCGCCGATGTAAAAGTTCCAGTTCATGACGTAACTGACCACCGCCCCGCCGAACACCGAATGCGACAGGCCATGTCCGATGTAACTCATATTTCTGAGCACGATGTACACGCCGATCAGCCCGCAGATCGCGCCGGTCATCGCCGCAGCGAGCAGGCCGTTGCGGAAGAACTCGTACTGGAGGGGTTCAAACAGGGTCTCGATCACCATCCTCCTGACGCACACCGCCCGGGGTGTAGTGCGCGCCTGCGTTGGGACTGTCGGCGATCAGCAACAATCCGTTTTGCCTGACCACCACCATCTCCGAGTTATAGGTCCGACTGAGGATCTCCGACGTGAACACGTCTTGCGGATCGCCCTGCGCGACAACCCCGTGGTTGAAACAAATCACCCACGGCAGGTGGCGGGCCACGCTGTTGAGATCGTGGGTCGTCAGGATGATCGTGACCCCCTCGCGGTTCAGTTGCGAGAGCAAGTGCAGAATATGGTGCTGCGTCTTCAGGTCGACGCCGGATGTGGGCTCGTCGAGGATCAGGACTCGGGGGCGACTGATCAGCGCGCGGGCCAGGAAGACCCGTTGCTGTTCCCCCCCGGACAACGCCCGGATCTGCCGATCCGCGTATTGGCGAATGCCCAGGTGCTCCAACAAATCGAGCGCGACGCGCCGGTCTTCGCGGGTCGGCCAGGGCAACCACCCCATTTCACGGTACCGGCCCATGAGCACGACCTGCTCGACCGTGACCGGGAAGTTCCAATTGACGGTCTCGACCTGAGGGACGTACCCGATACCACGGCTGGTGGACCCGTTGATATGTTCGCCCGCCACCAGCACGTCGCCGGCCGTGACGTTCACGACCCCCAAGACCACTTTTAATAATGTGGTCTTTCCCGACCCGCTGGGGCCCACGATGCCGGTATACAGGCCAGGGGGAATCGAGAGATCGACGCCCTCGAACACGAGTTTGTCGTCATAGCCGCACCGGATGCCGCGGAGTTCGATTATCGGAGGCGCCGACCGGTCCACCGCGGACGCGACGCGGTCGTCACGCACGGGCGGCGACGGACGCTCCGTCCCTCCCGCCTGGTTCAGGCGTGCAGACGACTCGCCCACGGCGAGACATCTCAACCTCTCTCGGCGTGACGTATCGGTTCATAGTGCAACGGTTTACCGTAACAGACGCTTGAAAATGCTGTCAAGAAACTTCCGGCGCGAGAACCATGTGCAACGGTCCCCCCACCGGCTGTTCAACATTGCGCACGGATCGGATTTGCTATAATGGGACGTGCGCAACACACAGCCACTCCACCAGACGTCCAGACTCGCGTTGAGTTGATGCCCGAATGATCGAAGACATCCGCCTTCACGGACAAGTCAATCCGGAGATCGAATACTTCGCCACGATCGCCGGCCGCTCGGTCGGACACCAATTTTTCTACGAACCGTCTCCGGACGGACGGGTCGGCACGATCCGATTTTTCGCCGCGGGCAACGAATTCCTCATCGGACACGACGGCATTCAATACAAAGGCAACGGCGGCAGTTTCTGTCGCTACATGTTCGGCGTCAATCTGCCGCTCAAAGATCTGGTCAAGAAAGAAGTGGTCAATCGCCTCGTGCTCAACGGCGCGGTTCTGGATCCGACCGGGCAGTCGATCCGATTTACGGATCAAACCGACCGACGAGAACCGTTCGAGGAGGTCTTCCGCAGCGGCAACGCGGTGTGCAACTACTATTTCTTCGTGCATCTCCCCGATCAGCAGCCGCTCCACAAACAGCAGGAGTTCCTCCTGCGGCGCATCGGCCGGACCGTGAAACACTCGGCCTTGGTGTCGATCCAAGACGACGTGCAGATGGTCCACCTGCTCTACGACGCGATCAAGGAGCCTCGGGCGATTCTGTACCTCTTCAAGTTGACGCACCGGGGGCACACCTCGTATTACCATTCCTATCAGCACGAGTACGCCGCCCACACGCAGAACGAGGAATCGGTCGCCAAGCGACTCGCGGAAATCGCCCAGCAACACACGATCGACCTGTACCAACAGACCCGGATGCAAATCGACGTGGTGTACCAGCACCCGGACAACAAGCGCCTGATCGACGAATACAAAGATCTCTTGGCCGAAATGCTCATCGACCCCAGCTCCACGCAAGCGATTCTCGCCAAACTCAACCGCTTGCGCACGCTCTCCGTGCGCCACGCGATTCCGCTCGAAGTCTTCCACACGCTGGACGGCATTTTTCTCAAGGACAAGTCCGCCGAAAAGGTCGAAGAACCCGAACACCTCGCGGCTGCGCGCAGCATCCTCGACAGCCTCTTTCTCCAACGTCAAGCCAGCGACGGCTCCGTGCTCAAAGAGGAGTTGGCCACACTCCTGCGCGCCAAACGGCAGGCCATCGAACGGCGCGATTTTGCATTCGACGCGTTGCTGCTGGACATCGGCAAAAGCTGTGACGAATACGCGTCTCAGACCGGCGATGCGAGAATCCTGGAACGTTTCAGCCTGATCGTGACGTGCTTCGATCGGTTCGACGCCACGTATACCTACTTGAATCAGATGGTCTTCATGGACGATGATCAAACTACCGATTCCGTGCTGAAGACGATCCACGCCAACAAGAAGATTTTTGATGATCTGGCGCCAAAGCTGTTCAAGGAGCTGTTCATCGACTCGATCGTGAAGGACCGGTATCTCACTGACTTCGGTCGGCGGAAGATCTTTATCGTGTTTCAAGGACTCAAGGAAATCGACGAGGGGCGTCTCACCCTGCAGGAAGTGGCCAACCAGGTTCGCCAGGTCAATTTGGACGCGCAAGGGTACCGTCAGGTTCACAAACACCTCAAACGGTTCCTCAAACAATTTATCAAGGAACCCCAAGCCGAAGCGATGACCCATCTGCGGGATCAACTCTCCCAGGAGTTACTGAGTAGAGGAATCATCACCACCGCGATCCCCGAAGCCACGTTCCGCAAGGTCATCCGCGATCTGCACCGAGAGGCCGTCTACTTCTACGAAGTCCTTCCCACGCTGGTGGCCTCGCCCGAGGGATCGGACGGGCGACGGGATGCCTTTTTCTCGTCGAGCGGCGTGGACCGTTACGACCTCGAAGAACTGGAGCGCGAATACTTTCACCAACACCGACTCGACGAATCGCTGCTGCAGGCGTTGCAGCGCTGACCCGTCCGTCACGCACAGAAGGAGTCGCACCATGACCGTTCGTTCCGCTCACCATCCGGTTCCGGGTTTCGTTCGCATGATCGTCGCGTTCGCGGTCTTGACCGTGCTCGTCGGCGCACCGTCTCCGGCCCTCGCAGGCAAAGACACGACCGGCTTGAAAGCGATGACCGAGTTACAAGACGTGTTCGTCGAACTCGCCGAACAGGTGAAACCCTCGGTCGTCAACATTTCCACCGGCACGGCGCCCCCGCCGCGCAGCGAGCGCTTCCGGCAGCGCCCCGACTCACCGAGCAGCGGATCAGGGGTGATCATCGACAAAGCCGGATACATCATCACCAACAATCACGTGGTGGGTGACGCCGAAGAGGTCCAGGTCCGGCTGCTCGACAAACGGAAGTTCACGGGAAAGGTCGTTGGCCGAGATCCCGACACCGACCTGGCGGTGGTCAAGATCGACTCCAAGACCCCACTGCCCACCGTGCCGCTCGGTGATTCGACCCAGGTGAAGGTGGGGCAGTGGGTGGTCGCGGTCGGCAACCCGTTCGGGTTGGAGCATACCCTTACGGTCGGCGTCGTCAGTGCGCTCAAGCGAGAGAACGTCAACCTCTCGCGCTACGAGGACTTTATTCAGACCGACGCGTCCATCAATCCGGGCAACAGCGGGGGGCCGCTTTTTAATATCAAAGGAGAAGTCATCGGGATCAACACCGCGATCATCAACTTCGCCCAGGGCATCGGATTCGCGATCCCCTCCAAGATGGTGCAGGACATCTACCCGCAACTCATCGCCAAAGGTCGCGTCAGCCGCGGATGGCTGGGCGTCGGCATCCAGACTGTCACCGAAGAACTCGCCTCTCAGTTCAACCTCGACAAAGAAGAGGGCGTGTTGGTCAACGAGGTGTTCGACGGCGAACCCGCTCAGAAAGCCGGCGTCCAACCTGGGGATATCATTCTGAAGGTGGACAACGCGCTCGTGGACACCCCGACCAGCCTGGCGAAAGCCGTCGCGGCGCTCACACCGGGCAAAGCCGCCACGCTCAAGATTCTCCGAAACGGCGAACCCCGCGACTTGTCCGTGGTCTTGAGCGAGCGCAAGGATGAATCCGAGACGCCTGAAGCCGTGCCGGTCAAGACACCCGAATCCATTCTGGGCCTGACGATCGAAGACATCACCAAAGACGCCGCGGATCGGTTCAAGTTGAAAGACACGCAGGGCGTCATCATCACCAAGGTGGAGACCGACAGCTTGGCCGACCGTGGCGGCCTCAAAGAAGGTGACGTCATCAAGGAACTCAACCGACGTGCGATTGCCGACTCAGGGGATTTCCGCAAAGCCAGCGAAGGCCTGAAGGCCGAAGACGGCGTGTTGGTCCGCATCATCCGCGAGCAACGAGGTCTGTTCATCGTCCTCAATGACAAGTAGCGGGGATTCCCCGCGCCCCCAGGGGGCTCAAAAAGTGCCAGATGCGAGGCCGCAGGGTCCTCGGAGACCGGAGCGTACCGAACCCGTACGTGAGGATCTCCGAGGGACCGAGAACGACGCAGATGGCCTTTTTCAGCCCACTGATCGCCTCGCTGCCCTCGATCACGCCTACCTCTGGCACCCCTTCACTCAGATGAGGGAATGGGCCACCGAGCCCCCGCTGATCATCACCGAAGGCCGCGGCGTGCGACTGCGCGATCAGGAAGGCCGCTGGTACCTCGACGGGGTGTCTTCCTTGTGGGTCAACGTCCACGGCCATCATCGGCCCGAGATCGACCAGGCGATCATCGAACAACTGGGCCACATCGCCCACTCCACGCTGCTCGGCTGTTCATCCCCTCCTGCGATCCTTCTGGCCCAACGGCTGGTGGAACTCGCTCCGCCCGGCCTCACCAAAGTGTTCTACTCCGACGACGGCTCCACCGCGGTCGAGGTGGCGCTCAAGATGGCGCTCCAGTATTGGCAGCAGGTCTCCCCTCCTCGACCACACAAGACCAAGGTCCTTGCGTACTCGATGGCCTACCACGGCGACACCGTGGGAGCGGTCAGCGTCGGCGGGATCGACGTCTTCCATCAACGCTTCGCCCCCTATCTGTTTGCCACGCACAAGGTGCGTCCCCCATACTGCTACCGGTGTCATCTGAACTTGACCTACCCGTCATGCGACCTGGCGTGCCTCGGCGAGGTTGAGGAAACCCTTGCCCGACACCACGAAGAAATCGCCGCATTGATCGTCGAACCCCTGGTGTACGCCGCAGCCGGGATGATCACCGCCCCGCCTCGGTACCTTCAGCAGTTGAGGGACTTGTGTACACGCTACGACGTCTTGCTGATCGCCGACGAGGTCGCGACCGGATTCGGACGAACCGGAGCCATGTTTGCGTGTGAAAAGGAATGCGTGACGCCCGATTTGATGGTGGTAGCCAAGGGCCTCACCGGCGGCTACTTACCGTTGGCTGCAACCCTGACGACACAAAAAATCTACGAGGCGTTCCTCGGAGAGTACCCCGACTTTCGGACGTTCTTTCACGGCCACAGCTACACCGGGAACGCGCTGGCGTGCGCCGCCGGCTTGGCCACCTTGGATATCTTTGTCCACGAGCGCGTCATCGACGGCCTGCACGACAAGATCCGCCACTTGCGGGACGCGCTCGCGCCGTTTGAGAAACACCCCCACGTCGGCGAGATCCGCCAATGCGGCCTGATGGTGGGCATCGAGCTCGTCCAAGACCGGGGCACGAAGGCGCGTTTCCCAGTTCCCGATCGTATCGGGTGGAAGATCAGCCGCGAAGCCCGCAACCTGGGCCTCCTGACCCGTCCCCTCGGCGACGTCCTGGTCCTGGTCCCGCCGCTGGTCTCCACGACACAGGAGCTTGCTGAGATGGTGGATATTCTAGGGAAAGCAATTCACCGTGTCTTCGACGGCCGTACGACCCAATCCGCGCCCGCTCCGTAGAGCGGGCGATACGGCATTCCACTCCTCCTACCTACAGGTTCTCCCTGGGTGACGGGGCAAGAGTTCAAGTTGTTCAAGTGTTCAACTCGTTCAAAGGGGGCCAAGGCAAACATGTTCAGGAGTCCAATGGTTTAACTCGCTCAAACGTTTACGTCGTTCAAGGGGGTCGAATGTTCAATCTGTTAATGCGTCCAAGTTGTTCAAAGCGTTCAAAGGGGCAAGGGTTCAAACCGCTCAAATTGCTCAACGGTTCTGGGGCGGCGCGTCCAAATCACGCATCAAGGATTCCACTTCATCCTTCATCGTACGATGCGGGGGCTTTTTGAACTTCGCGCCCTTCATCCTGCTGCCCTTCAGGTACTCGATGAGATTGCTGATCATGACCGACAGACGTCTGGCAGCGACGATCAGGTCCGCGCTCTGCGACGCGGTCAGATAACCCTGGTCTGTGGCCACGTAGAGCTGCGAGCGCACCTCGCCGCACGAGCCTTTGGCGATGTAGAGGAACTGCATGAACTCCCGATTGCCTCCCCGCTCGAAGCCCTCCGCAACGTTGGACATGACGGACACGGCGGCGCGGCGGATTTGGTCGCGAAGGCCGAAGTCCTTGGAGAACCCCGGGGCGGCGGTAATCCGATAAATCGAATTCGTGAGCGCACGGGACTCCCGGAAGACTTCGAGATCTTCAAAGTACTTGGCCATGGGGACTCCGCAGATTAAATAGCGTTCAAAACGTTCAAATGGTTCAAGACGTTCAACGGGTCACTGTCCCCTTGAATCAGATAGCGTTCAAACCGTTCAAATGGTTCAAGACGTTCAACGGGCGCTGTCTCCTTGAACGATTTGAACCCCTTGAACCCTTGAACTTTTGAATCAGACCGTCTGGCCTCGCAACGCTCTCGCGTGGCGGATGTAGCCCTCTGCCACGACGTGGGGATCCAACCCGAGGGCTTTCCCGTATTGGGTGAGATAGCCGCGCAAGTACGCATCGTGCGGCAGACCCTTCATGTGGTCTTCTTCGATGAATTGGAGGTAGGCGATACTGATGCGGGTGTTCCGGGCGATCTCTTGCAGCGGCACCCCGATCGCTTCGCGGCGTGCGCGAAGCACCGCACCCGTCACATCGGTGATCGCGAGCTGCTGAGCCGGCGGGAGGTTGGCCGGCGAGGCTGAACCGGGTCGGTCATCCCCAAACGTCAGAAAACCGGGCGCCAAACCCAGCACATCCCGATCGTAGCGCGCGCGGCGCTCGTGATGTGAGAGCGTATTCCAGGCTTCGTCCAGCCGCGCGAGCAACTCGCTCCGATCCCCCGCGTCGAACAGCGAGTACGTCCCCAACGAATGATGGCTGAACGTGCGTTTGATCGTCGCATACGCCCGAGCCAGTTGCTCGTAGGATGCGTCCGGAGCCACTTCCAACAGCTCGTAAAAGTTCTGCTCCCGAAACGGCTTCATCCCCGAACGCAAAGATCGAACGCGATCTGTTCGCCTTTAAGAAGATTGGTCAACACCCGCTCCATCCCCCGCGAGGAGTTGGCGTCCGGGAACTCGAGGACCGGTGGCCGCTTGCGCTTGTTGGCGCGCCACACGGCGTCGTCGTACTCGATGTAGCCGATATACTCGACCTGGATACCAAAGTATTTGGAACACGAGCTACGCATCGACAACCCCAGCACGGCGTCGTCCTGCGAGCGGACCTGATTGACGACCAACTTGGGGGAGAATTCGGACATGGTCTTGCGCAGCCGCCCACCGATTTCCGAGTCGATTGCCTCGACCCCGGTGATCAAGTCGTGGGGTGTGCGAATGCCCCGCTCGTTCTTTTGATCCATCGCGCTGGCGACCAACGCCTTGATTTCGGGGTTCCGCACGGCACGCTTGAACCGGCGATAGAACGAACTCTTGATGAACCGATAGACGTTTTCGATCGAGGTGGGCTCGGGAATGACGGTGAGGATGCCCCGGTCCGCGGCCAAGAAGAAGTCCAAACAGTTAAACGACGTTCCAGCCCCCAGATCGAGGAGGATGTAGTCGACGTCCAACTCCTGCATCTGGCGGATCAGCCGCATCTTTTCGGTGTAGCGGGGGTTGGCGATCTCCAGAAAATCGTGAGCGCCGCTGATGAACCGCAGCGTGGGGAGCGACGTGTTGACCAGAACATCGGAGAGGTTCTTGACCCGACCTTTGACGAAGTCGGACAACGTGGCAGCCGGCGGATCGGCGCCCAGCGCGGTGTGCAGGTTCGCACATCCCAGATCGGCATCAATCGCAATGACCCGCTTCCCGAGACGGGCCAGACCGATGGCGAGGCTCGCGGCCAGAAAGGTCTTGCCCGTCCCCCCCTTTCCGCCGCCGACCGCCCAGATTTCATTCTCGACCAGCCGCCCGTTTTCCTCTGGTCCCAGCATGGGGCTAGTTGTAGCGCAAGCCTGCGGCATTTTCAAGTCAAAACGACCGGAGCGGAATCGGCGCAAACCCGCTTGCGCTCACGCCGCGCTTGGCCGTATAGTGAATCCCCGTGTCCACTCTCGATTCCCTGACCACCGAACCTAAAATCGCCTATTTCTCGATGGAGATCGGCCTGCGGACCGACGTCCCGACGTACAGCGGTGGCCTAGGGGTCTTGGCCGGCGACACCGTCAAGAGTTGCGCCGATTTGAAACTACCCGTGGTCGCCGTGACGCTGGTCGCCCGCCAAGGCTATTTTCGACAGGAGGTCGACGATCAGGGGCGGCAGTCCGCGCACCCCTCGCCGTGGGACCCGAGCCGGCTGATGACTCGATTGCCGGCTCAGGTGCGGGTCATGATCGACCGCAAGCCGGTGGTCATCGCGGCGTGGTTGTATTGGGTGCAAAGCCCCACCGGGGGCCAAATTCCCGTGGTGTTTCTGGACACCGACCTCGCCGACAACGCCCCCGAGCACCGCGAACTGACGTCGTTCCTCTACGGGCGGGACGCGGCGTACCGCCTGCGACAGGAGATCGTCCTCGGCATGGGGGGCGGCAAGGTGCTCCAGGCTCTGGGCGTCACCGTGCGCAAGTATCACCTCAATGAAGGGCACTCCGCCCTGCTGACCCTGGAGTTGCTCGAACGATTCCGCCGTCCGATCGAAAGCGTCTGGGATGAGGACCTGATCTGGGACGTGGAACGGATCAAGGACCTGTGTGTGTTCACGACCCACACGCCGGTGGGGGCGGGCCACGACCGGTTCTCGTACGACCTCGTGGAGCGCGTCCTCGGCGCCCCGATTCCCTTGCCGGTGATCAAGCGATTCGCCGGGGATCAGGAGCTGAACATGACCCTGCTCGCCCTCAATCTGAGCCGATTCGTGAACGGCGTCGCGAAAAAACACGGTGAGGTCTCGCGCGCGCTGTTTCCCGGGTACGAGATTTCAGCCATCACCAACGGCGTGCACAGCTTTACCTGGACCGGGCCCGACATGGCCGCGTTGTACGACGCCTACCTGCCCGGCTGGGCCAACGATCCCGAGCTGCTGGTTCGCGTGGACAACATCCCGGACGACGCGCTGTGGCTCGCGCATCAATCGGCCAAATCCCGCCTGTTGGCTCTGGTCAAACAGGCCACCGGGGTCGAACTGCGTCAGGACGTCCTCACGGTCGGATTCGCCCGGCGGATGACGCAGTACAAACGGGCCGACCTCTTGTTTTCGGATCTCAAACGGCTGGCTGATATCGGCGACGGGCGCCTGCAGGTGGTCATCGCCGGCAAGGCCCATCCCCAAGACGGACCGGGGCAACAGATCATCGAGCGTCTGTTCCAGGCCGGCGATGCGCTGCGTGGCCGCGTACCCGTCGCATTTCTGCCCGACTACAATATGGATATGGCGCTCACCATCATCCCCGGCGCCGACCTGTGGCTCAATACCCCGCGCCGGCCGCTGGAAGCCTCGGGCACGAGTGGCATGAAGGCCACACACAACGGCGTACCCAACTTCAGCGTGCTCGACGGCTGGTGGATCGAGGGCCACGTGGAAGGAATTACCGGTTGGTCGATCGGCCCGCCCCCCGGGGAGTCGTCATCGAGCGAAGATGACGACTCCCGGGACGCCACCGACCTGTACGAGAAACTGGAGCACGTGATCCTCCCGCTCTACACCAAGAACCGCAACGGATGGATTGCCGTCATGAAACACGCCATCGGCAAAAACGCCTCGTACTTCAACAGTCACCGGATGATGCGCCGGTACGTCACCGATGCGTACCTGCGGTAATGTCTTTGTATTCTGGTCACCGAGATCGGCGCCTGCGTGGATCGGGTCCCATGGTGGAACACGACCGTCCGAAGGCGCACCCCTACCCGCTTAAGCGGAGAAAGGATTCACCATGACCACCTCATCACCGTTCGACTGGCTCAAAGATTTGTGCACGCATTTCGACTGGCTTCACGCCAGCTCACAGGCCCTCGCCGAGGGCCGCCCTCTGGCACCGACCAGCGTGATCCCCGACCACGCGATCGGAGAGATCATCCGGGCGTATTTCCGCATCCAGGATACCCTCGCCTCCCAGCGAACCGAACTCGGCGCGCTCCGCCAAAACGTGGAAACGCGCGATACCGAGTTGCACACGGTGCGTGCCGATGCCGACACGGCGCGGCAAGATCTGAACGAAATTCGTTCGGCCTTCGATCATACGCGGCGGACCTTGGAAGACCGTCAGCGGGGTTGGGAGGAGGCCGAAGGCAAGTGGCAACACGAACGACGATTGATGGAGGAACACGCCCATGAGTTGGAGCAACGCCTCCGCGACGTGACCGGACGGTTGGCCGACCACGCGCGTACGCTCAACGCGGTGGCGACTGATCTGGCGGGCACGGCGTCGACCTGATCGTTGCCGTTTGGTTGTAAAGGGCGGGTGAGTGTGGTACAAGTGGCCGGTTTAACGGCTCACGAGAAGGAGCTCGTATGCGAGCAACACGACTACGCCGCCTGATGCCGAGCACGTCGACGCGCCTCAGCAAAGTAGCCAACAAGATTCGTCGGTTCTTTCTCTGCGTGGTACCGTCGGAGTACGTCCGTCGCCAGACCGCTCTTCGGCAGGGAGAATGCGTGGGCTGTGGACGATGCTGTAAGCTGGTCTTTCAGTGTCCGTTCCTCGGAGGCACCGACGAAAACCCCCGCTGCCTGATCTATAACGGCGCACGTCCCAACCAGTGCGCGGCGTTTCCGATCGACGAACGGGATCTGGCGGACGTGAACTATCTGTGTAGTTATAGTTTTCCGCAATCGGTGCCGCCGGCACAGCCGTTGCTCACACCGGTTCTCGAGTGAGCGCCTCAAGGATGCCACCATGCAGGACCGAATCCGCGCCATACTGAACGGGTACAGCCACGACGGAGCCGGGGTCAAAACCAACCTCGCGCGCATCTTGAACCATGGGGCATTGGGCGGCACCGGCAAGGTCGTGATTCTCCCGGTCGACCAGGGGTTTGAACACGGTCCGGCCCGGAGCTTCGCCCAGAATCCCCCGGGATACGATCCGCACTATCATTTTCGTCTCGCCGCTGAGGCAGGCTGCAACGCCTACGCCGCTCCGCTGGGATCTTTGGAGGCGGGAGCCGCTGAGTTCGCCGGTGATGTCCCCCTGATCTTGAAGCTCAATAACCACGACGTGTTGTACGACGAGAAAGACCCCTTGCCGTCGCAAACCGCGTCGGTCCGGGATGCCCTCCGACTGGGATGCGTCGCGGTGGGGTATACCATCTATCCCGGCTCGTCACACAGCCCGACCATGTACGAACAACTGCGTGGGATCGCGGAGGAAGCCAAAACCGTGGGCCTTGCGGTCGTCGTCTGGTCCTACCCGCGCGGCTCCGCCCTGTCCAAAGAAGGGGAAACCGCGATCGACGTCGTCGCCTACGCGGCCCAGATCGCGGCGCAACTCGGCGCGCATATCATCAAGGTCAAGCTTCCCGGCGAACATCTCGAACAACCGGCGGCGAAAAAGGTCTACGAGGCCCACAACGTGCCGATCAAAACCCTGGCCGACCGCGTCCGTCACGTGGTCCAGTCCGCGTTCAACGGCCGGCGGATCGTGATCTTTTCCGGCGGCGCCAAAGAAGACGACGAACGCGTGTTCACCGAAGTGCGGGCGATCCGCGATGGCGGAGGCTTCGGCTCCATCATCGGCCGCAACTCGTTCCAGCGCGCCAAGCCGGACGCGCTCAAGTTCCTCGACACGATCATGAAGATCTACTCTGGGAAGCTGCCGTAACACACCATCCCCGCCCACCGGTTCGGGCGGTCCGGCTCCTGCTAGGGATAGGTTCTCCCGTCCCAAGTCTTCAGAAAAGCCGCGAGTTCCCTCCGTTCCGGCACTGACTCGACGAAGTACGGGTGAGGAGCGCCTTGGCCTCGCTCCGGAGACAACAGCCCCTCCAGTGTGCCGACCGACCCGTCGTGCAGATACGGTGAGGACAACCACAAACCAAGCAACGGCGGCACTTTGTAGCCACGACGGGCGATCGAGTCTTCACCGGGCGTCAACGCGATTCGGTCGTCATACCCTGTTGCAGCGTCCTCGCTCACCAACGTTCCCTCGGCAGGCCGGTATCCCGGGACCAGGGTTGCGAGCGGCACCACCGCTCCGCTCGGACCCGGCGCTTCCAAATGACAGTCGTTACACCCGGATTGCCGGAACACTCGGCGCCCCGCGTCGACGACGCGCTCGTCCGGCGCGACCGGTTCCGGCGGCAACACGGTGCCGAGATAACCGGTTAGCGCCGTCACGTCCTCACGATTGACCCGAAATCTGGCGTCGAGCGCGTCGTGGAACAAGTTGAACACGCTGGCGCGGAAGATGGTGGCCCGCGGCCATAACGCGTTGGGATCGATCTCCTGCAGCACGAGTCGGTAGGCAGAGCTCAGCGACTCCCCGACCGGCCAAAACGCGCCGTCCGACAAGAACGCCTGGCCGGGCGGGGTGGCCAACACCGTGGGATCCATCACCACGGTCGCGAAATACTGGCTGGCGTCGTCCACACCGGAAAATGCCCCGTCCCACAGGTACGGACCGTGCGGCCGCACCGCGAACAGCGACGGAATGTCCGTCGGGTTCCCCAGGCCGTCGGGAAGAATATCGGCCTGCCCGGGCGGCCACGCTCGAAGCGCCGCATCCACCGCGCGTTCCAACGCGCCGGGATCTATCCCGGAGTCCAAATTCACAACGGGGCCGCGGCCCGCACCGGAAACGTTCGTAAACGGCAGATACGCGCGCGACCGTTCGCCCCAGGCGAACACTTCTCCGACGGCGAGTCGGACGTTGGGCGCCCCGTCGAGCCGACGCCCCACACCCGAGTGGATCGCGTCGTCTGCCCGCGAATGGCACCACGCGCAGGTGACGCCGACTCGGCCGCCGCGGACGACCAAGCCGATCACCGCGTTGGCTTCGATCAACTGTATGGTGGCGGACGCCTCCGCGTACGGGCCGGCGCCGACATCGACCCGCCGGAACTCCGACGGGAGTTTGTCCGCGTCCAACTGCGCGCCGGCGGCCAGCAAGGCATTGGGCGTGACACCCAGCCGCGCGAACCCCTCATCCAACCCCAGGATCTCGGAGAAGAACTTTTCGTTGCCGAACGTTTCGTACCGGAAGACGGACTGGCCGGTGTCCTTGAGCCGAAGGTCCGTCGGCGCGGTTCGTGGAGAAAACGGAGCGCCGCCTTGATGGGTGCAGGCAGCTAGCAGGACGCTGGCGGCAAGGGCCTGCAGCGACCGAAGCGAGAGCCGGTTCACCGCGTCATCCAGGCCGCGATCCGCGTGGGCCCTGAACGGTGACCGATCAGCGTTGAGCCCGTTTTACCATGTCTTCGTAACGAGCCACCTCGTCTCGAGGCCCGACGATCAACGGGACGCGTTGGTGCAACTGGGTGGGTTCGATCTCCATCACTCGCTGCGTCCCGGTGGTGGCCGCGCCTCCGGCTTGCTCCACGATAAAGGCGATCGGCGCGGCTTCGAACAACAACCGCAGTTTGCCCGTCGGTTTTTTGGGGTCCTTGTGGTCGGCCGGGTAGAGGAAAATACCGCCCTTGAGCAAGTTCCGGTGAAAATCGGACACCAACGACCCGATATAACGCAGGCTGTATGGACGTCCCGATGCGCGATCCACGGTTTTGAGCGACTCCACATACGCGCGGGTTCCGGCGTCCCAGTATGCCGCGTTGCCCTCGTTGACGCTGTAGATGGCGCAGCGGGCCGGCATCTTGATATCGGGATGCGACAGAATGAATTCCCCCACCGTCGGATCCAAAGTAAACCCATGGACTCCGAGTCCGGTGGTATACACCAACATCGTTGACGAACCGTAGATGACGTAGCCGGCGCAGACCTGGCGCGATCCGGGTTGCAGGCAGTCTTCTTCCGCACCGTGGCGCCCGGGACTTCGTTTGCGATGCATGGAAAAGATGGTTCCCACGCTCACGTTCACGTCGATGTTGGAGGATCCGTCGAGTGGATCCATGTTGATCGCGTATTTTCCTTCGAATTCGTCGTCACGGATTTCCACGATCTGTTCGTTTTCTTCCGTGGCGATCGCGCACACTTTGCCCCCGCTACTCAGGATGCGGATGAAGAGCTCGTTGGCGAACTTGTCCATCCTCTGCACGATTTCTCCCTGGATATTCACTTCGCCCATCGACCCCAGCAAGTCGCCCAGCCCCGCGCGATTGACCTCTTTGGACACCAGTTTCGCCGCGAGCGCCACGTCATAGAGCAACCCGGAAAAGTCTCCGGACACCCCGGGAAATTTTCGCTGCTGCGACAAGATGTGCTGCTCAATCGTGGTCAGACGCATCGGTGCTCCTTGCGCTCGATGGGCTGGTCAGGGGGACGGGGCGGCATTCATCACCTGAACCACCGCCATCCCATCGGGATAAAAATCGATGATGTTCAACGCGCCGTAGTCCTGCTCGATCCGGAATACGTACTTGAGGTCAAGTCTTAACGCGTGGCACAACACGGCGCGATTGACGCCGCCATGCGCCACCACCGCCACCTGCTGCGCGGGATGCTGGGCGAGAATTCCCGCTAGTGCCTTCAGCACCCGATCGCGCATTTCTTCGTACGTCTCGCCGCCCTCGGGCCGGACGCTCGGGGGGTCGGCCAGCCACCTGGTCCACTGCTCCGGAAACCGCTCCGCCACCTCGCCAAACGTCATACCCTCCCAGACCCCGAAGTGTTTTTCGCGTAGATCAGGGAACGAGACCACCGGCAGCCCGTGACGTGTGGCGATCTGTTCGGCACCTTGGCGGCTGCGGCGCAGGGTACTCGAGTAGACGGCGCGAATCGGCCTCGATGCCAGGCGATCCGCCACCCGGTCCAATTGTTCGATGCCGGTTGGCGTCAGGTCCACGTCCCGGTGGCCGTTGTACGTATTGGGTTTCTCCCTGACCACCTCGCCGTGCCGGATCAAATACACGCGTGTCGGGGTTGAGGTGAACCGGGCGGTCAACGGCTGCAGGCCTTGATCTCGAATGGCGTGACCTTACAGGTGGCGACGCAATGAGCGGGCGACGGGATTTGAACCCGCGACAACCAGCTTGGGAAGCTGGGACTCTACCAGCTGAGCTACGCCCGCGAAAACGCAGTGCATCTTAGGAGAGCGCCGGATGGAAGTCAAGCCACGGGCCTCATCGCGTCGCGGGGCTCTCCGGCGTCTCCGGCAGCCGAACCGCGGTCGAATATCGCGTCAAGAAGCCCGCTACCGACCGGATTTCGTCTTCGTTCAGACCAGCCGGTTTGCTCATGCGGCGAACGGTCTTCATCCAGTCCCGGCGATTGGGCGGCACCCGCCACAGGCTGTGGGTGGCCTGATTCAGGGCCGGGTCCGTCCATCCGTGGCAGCGATTGCACTTCTCGAACGCTTTCGGCGGCCTGAGGTCCGGAACGCGGCGCGAGGGATCCGGACGCTGCAACATGGCGATGATGTCATCGGCCGATGTGGGGGGGACCCGGTCGAGCGCGCGCCATCGGGCTCCGGCGTCAACGGACACGTACACGCCGTCCCCGTGTACCCCCGCGTAGAGTCGATTCGAGTTCGTCGGATCCACCAGCAGCGCACGCACGTCGCGCCCACCCAGTCCTTCGTTCTGCGGCAACCACGTCCGACCGCCATCCCCGCTTTTGAGCACGCCTCGGGTGGTGGTGGCGAGATAGATCACGTGCGGCTGCACGGGGTCGAACCGAATGGCCCGCACCCAATCCGCCTCCAGCCCTGTTCCAACCGACCGCCACACGGCACCCGCGTCCCGGCTCTCGTATAACCCGCCACCGGTTAAGGTCTTGTTATCCCGCAACACCGCGGCGAGAATCCTCTTGCCGTCAGGATGGACGACTAACGCGCTGATCTGACGACCCTCCAGATGCCGCGACGCCATCCGCCACGAGGAATCACCTTCGCGTCGTTTCCACAGGCCGGTCCTGGAGGCGAGTAAGACCGTCTGCGGGGTAGTCGTGGTGTCGATGACGAGATCCTGGAACTGCTGGCTTTCGGTAAAATCGTCCCCCTCGTTCCAGGCGCTCCAGCTCTCGCCGCGGTCCAGACTCCGGTACACGCCGGTTGACGTCACGACGTAGGCTTCTCGCGGCCTGGTGGGATGAAGGGTCAGGTACCCGATATCTGTGTTCCCCAACCCGTTGTTTCGCTCCTCAAACGTGTCTCCACCGTCGTGACTGACGTACAATCCGCCCCCGCCAGCCCCAACATACACCAGATTCGGATCAGTGGGATCAATCACGAGCCGGTACAAGGAGAAGCTACGGATACCGTTGTTCGCCAGCGCCCACGTCTCGCCGCGATCAAGGCTTTTCAGGAGCCCGATGGAGTACGTGGTCAGCGCAAAGACCCGCTCGGGTCTGGCAGGGTGAAGCGCGACCTGGGTAATAAACAGCCCCTTCCCCGCCTCAGCGGCGCGGGAAGGGGCTGTTGGACTGATCAGCCAGCACGCGACGGCAATCATGAAGAGCCGGAGCATGCTGGATTCTATCAGATCGAGCCTAATTCACGACAAATCCTCCGACCGAGGTGGCACTGAGTCCTCCGGCCGCCAGCGGGTTCATCACCACGACATTATACGTCCCGATGGGCAGCGCCCCGCTGGCCCGCCAGAACCGCAACGTGGTGCTGTTGACGATGACAAAGGGCACCGCGGCCGACGCGGTGGCGCCGGTGACCGTATTGCCGGACAGGCTCCCCACGGTAATATTGGAGCCCAACAGGAAGTTGGACCCGGTAATCGTAATCGCTTGCCCCGCGGCCCCGAACGCGACCGGCGAGGGGACCACCGCTGAAATGGTGGGCGCCGGCGCCGTCACCACAAACCCGCCTGCCAGTGTGGCACCCAACCCGCCCGCAGCCACGGGGTTCGTCACGGTCACTGCATACGGTCCCGGCGCTAATGTCGTGTTCGGCCACCAGAACTTCACCTGGGTGCTGTTCACAATCACGTACGGAACCCCTACGGTTGCGGTAGTCCCGATCACGGTCGCTCCGGACAACGACCCCACGGTAATCGTGGCGCCGGTCACAAAGTTCGTCCCGAACACGGTCACCGAAATACTCGGCGACACCCCGTACGTCAGCGGCGTGGGAGCCACTGACGTGACCGTGGGCTGCGGCGCCACCACGGTAAAGGCACCGGCCAAGGTCGCGGACTGACTACCCGCCGCCGCAGGGTTCTGGACCTGCACCGCATAGGCTCCAGGAGCCAACGTGGTATTGGGCCACCAGAATTTCACGTTACCCGAACTGGTAAAGACATACGGCACGCCGACGGTAGCGCTCGAACCGTTCACGGTGGGCCCAGACAGGGAGCCGACGGTGATCGTCGCGCCCAGGACGAAGTTCGACCCCAAGATCGTGACGGACATACTTGGCGTAATGCCGTACGTCACGCTGGGAGGCGTCGCCGCGGTGATGGTCGGCACCGGAGCGCTGACGGTAAAGCCACTGACCAGCGTGGCCGACAAGCTTCCGGCCGCTGCCGGATTAGTCACCACTACGCTATAGGCTCCCGGCGCCAAGGTGGTGTTGGGCCACCAGAACCTGACCGTGTTCTGATTCACGAACACATACGGGGTCGCCGCACTCGCAACGCTTCCCAATACCGTGGGGCCTGAGAGCGCGCCCACGGTAATGGTGGCGCCGACCACGAAGTTGGTCCCGTTGACCGTGATCGACAAACTCGGCGTGATGCCATAGGTGTTCGGAGTCGGAGCCACCGACGTGACGGTCGGTTGGGGCGCGTTGACGACAAACCCGCCCGCCAGGGTACCGGCCAGCCCGCCGCCGGCCACCGGATTGGTGACTTGTGCGGTGAAGCTACCTGGGCTGAGCGCGGTGTTGGGCCACCAGAACTTGACTTGGGTACTGTTGACCAACACGTACGGTGTGGCCGCGCTCGCCACGGAGCCGGCCACGGTGGTCCCGCTCAGGCTCCCCACGGTAATCGTGGACCCCAACAGGAAATTGGTGCCAAACACGGTGATGGATTGGCTGGGGCTCACCCCATACGTGACCGGGCTCGGCGACACGGAAGTGACGGTCGGCTGGGCGGCTGTCACCACAAACCCGCTCGCTAATGACCCCGTCAGTCCGCCGGCCACCGCGGGGTTGGTGACATCCACCGAATACGGCCCGATCGGCACGGACATGTTGTTCCACCAGAACCGCAACGTCGAGCTGCTGACGTACACAAACGGCGTCCCCGCCGAGGCGACAGTCCCCGGCACAGTGGCGCCGGTCAACCCGCCCACGCTGATCACGGCCCCGGAAATAAAGTTGGAGCCGGAAATCGTCAGCGACTGACTCGGCGTGATACCGTAGGTCACCGTGGGCTGCGACACCGAGGTCACGGTGGGCTGTGGCGCCACCATCGCAAATCCGTTGACCGCGGTACCGATTCCGTTACAGGCGTCGGGATTCGTGACGGAGACATTGTAATTTCCCGCCGGCATCGAGGTGTTACCAACATAGGCCCGAATGACGCTGCTGTTCTGCCACACGAACGGCACGGCCGCGGTCGCGACCACCCCCGACACCGTCGCGCCGCTGAGTGGTCCAACGGCCACCGTCGCGCCCAACACAAACCCGCTGCCCACAATGGTGATTTGTTGGCTGGCGCTGACACCGTAGATCATGGAGGACGGCGACACCGTGTCAATCGTCACGGTCCGCGGCGCCACGTTGAAGGCCTGCGAGTCCGACGCGGGGCCGAGCGCGACCGTTATGGTGTGTGGGCCCGCCGCAGTTCCGAGCGGAATAGCCACCACCAGGCTCGTGTTATCCGGCGATCCGGACACGACCGTCAGCGCAAGGAATCCGTCCAACGTCACCGTCGCGCTCGCCAACAACAGCGACCCGTTGATGGTGACATTGCTCGGCAATCCCGTGCAGTCCACCGGGTCCGGCACGATCGAGTTGATGACCGGGCCGGTGCCGGCCTGCGCGACGTCGAAGGTGTAGTCGGCCACAGGTCCGGTAAAGAATCCGGTTCCGAACCCCACCCCAGCGCCGAGGAAGATCAGCAGGTGTCCGGTGCCCTGGTCGCCTTCGTCGTCGTCCAGTGTTGCCACCGCGAGATCCAGCACGCCATTTTCGTTAAAATCCCCGATCGCCACGCCGGTGGGCGGGTCGTCCAGAGGGATGTTCGAAACCGCAGTGGTCTCCCAGCCTGAAGGCGACGTGCCTAAGAAGATCGCAATGTTTTTAGAAGCCTCGCCGAAATTGGCCACGGCGAGATCATCGTTGCCGTCTTCGTCGAAATCGCCCTCAACCCCTCCGGAGGCGATGGCACTCGGTGTGGTGCCAACACTGGCCAAAATGGTCCCCTGCGTGAACGTACCGGTTCCAGTGCCCAGGAAGGGAATCACGTGGTTTTTGGTGCTCACGCCGACCCCAACATCGAGATTGAGGTCGTTGTTGTAGTCTCCGACGGCCAAGGACACGATGGTGCCCAAACCAACGTCAGGACAGTCCGGGGGGCACCCACCCGGAAACGTTGTAAAGGTCGCCGGGGCTGTGTAGGTGGCGGTGTTGGCACCAGCCACGGACCGATGCACAACGTAGTACTGAGTCAACGGGCTCAGGCCGGTCAGCGCGACCGAATGAGTCGTGACCAAGTTTCCACTATTGGGATCGTACGATGGGTCGGAAGGCGTACAGGTATTTCCGGTTGGCGAGGGCGTCGTCCCATACAACACGCAGCTCGTGGCTGCGAGATCGCCGAACCCGTTGCCCGAGGTGGTCCAGCTGAGGGTCGCTCCATCGGAGGTCACATCCGATATCAGAATGCCGGACATGATGGGACCGGTACAGGTGGGACAATAGTTGGTGTCCAGGTACGCCGCGGTTTGGGCCGCGCTCGCGACGACAGCGCCCTTTACAACCATCCCTGTCACCGTGGACAACCAACTCGCCATCGGCGGACCCAGGATGTGGCGGTTCGAGGCTATGCTGACTGTAATCGCGCGGTCGGTGCCGTTTCGGTTGCCTCCGGCAATGGACATACTGTGGCACAGCAAACAGCCGTTGATCGCCGGGTCTTCCGCACAGGGTGCGGGAGCTCCCTGGCACGACGCCGCTTCAGCATCGGTCGGAACCATCCACCAGCCAGCCGCCGCTACCAGGAACACACCGAGGAACATTGCCGCCACGCGCCAGCTCCATTGTGCCTTCATTGTCGCCCTCTTGGTTGGATGGACCGGTTGATTCACTGTAACCCTTCTTATGGTTCGATGACAGACATCGAACCCTCCGCTGCACGTGGGTCGAGATAAGGAAACGTGTGTGGTGCCCTACGGGCGGTTGGCCAAGGTCAGCACGGAATCAAGGTGCTCAGACCGGAGGGAGGCCAACCGTTACTCCCGTACTTACGGATAGACTAGACTCATAGCACAGCCAAAAACGTCGAGTCAAGCGGTTTTTTGCTATTTGCTGTTTATTATTGACCACCCGAAGCATTGCCGGCCTCGGTCAACGCCCGCCTGACAGCCAGGGTCGCCCGCGGTACCTCCGGAATACCTCCGTCCACCTGTTTCACCGGCACCGACAACGGGGAATGGATCACCGGCCACTCGCCTTTGGCGACGTTCGTCGGTTCGCGACCTTCGAACCCCAGATACCCGTATTGACCGTAGTGCGGCAGCTTGCGCGCCAACCCAGCCAGGGCCTCGACCCGGTCGCAGGCCACCCACCCCAGCCCGTGGCCGGCGACACCCGCGCGCTGTCCCGCCAGAGCCACCGCATGGCCTTGACGCGTCAGTTCAGTGCCGTTGATGGCCACGGCCCGATCGTTGATCGTGACGGGCAAGCCGACCACAGCCTGGGCCATCTCACCCCGAAAACGGTTCTCCCACCCCAAGATCCACACCGCCCGATCTCGCGGCAAACGATCCATCGTGTCGTCGACCGAGATCTCGTACGATCCTGCTGACCGGCCCAACGACTCTGCAAGACGACGATAGCCCTCCTGCAACTCGGGCGGCGCAGCAGCCGGTACGATCATCTGCACCCTGGTTGCTCCGAATACTCGCGAGAGCGCCGGGGGAAGTTCCCGACGGTCAAGCCTCCGGAACAGATCAAATTCAGGATCCACGTCGAGACGCAGTGGACGTCCGGGCACGATGAGTTCCAAACCCAGACGTTTTCTGTCGAGCAAGAAGGACGTTTGATAGGCGTCCTGGTGCCCCTCAAGCGTGACCGCAACCGGCACGCGCAATCGGTAAGGCGCCCCAGGCTGGGTCTGTTCGACCAGCGCCGTCAGGAGATACCGGGTGCCCTGCGGAGCTCCCTTCACGTTGCTGACGGTTAAGGATAGGGCGCCGGCTCGATCAAGCCACTGCGCCAGCGGCCCGGCGTTTCGATTCGCGGCACCGGCGAAGGCCAGATTCAGGTCCGTGAACGTGGCCCGGCGAAACTTGAAGCGTTCGAAAAACGCTCGGAGCGCCTCGATGAACACCGTGTCGCCCAGATCCCGCCGCACCATGTGGAAGACCATCAGGGCCTTGCCGTAACCCACCGCCTGGGTCGCGGGGCTGTGTCGCGCCGTAAAGTCGGCGAGTGGAAAATCCCGATCGTGGCTGACGTAGTCCGCATACTGCTGCAAGGCCGCGCGTCGATACTCCGCACCGGTACCGCGCTGCTCCGCGATCAGGTGGTCCGCCAGGTATGCGGTGAGTCCTTCCGACCAGTTGCCGCGGGCGGCGTTGACGAAGACCCCGTTGCCCCACCAGTTGTGCAGAATCTCGTGCGGGTAGGACGAGTGGAGAATAAACGGCAACCGAATCACCGTTGACCCCAGAAGCGTGAACGAGGGCATGCCGTAGCCCGTCTCCCAAGCATTCTCCACCATGGCGAATTTGGTATAGGGATACGGCCCCAGCAGCGCGGCATACAGAGCCAGGTACCGACCCGTGGCGTCGAGGTAGCTGTCAGCCAGCCCACTGTCGGGGGTTCGAAGAAACGCCTGGGCCGTGATCCCGTCCACCTCGCGTGTGTATTCGGTCAGTGGACCGCCGACCAGGTAGATCTCGTCCTGGGGTTCCGGGGACTCCCAACGGACTGCGAGGTGGGTCGTGTCGCGCTGATGGAGGGTCCGTGTTCCTTGGCTGATCACCTCCCAAACCGCCGGCGCGCGAACCGCGAGCGTAAACGTCACCAACGCATCCCCGAACTTCGGGTACCATCCACTTCCGTGACTCAACATCACGGCGTTCGACGTCAGCGCGTCTCCGTGCTCGTCGGCTCCAACCGACTCGCCCAAGGCGCCCAGCCGGCCCTGATAGGACAGGGTGACGGTTCGTTGACCGGGCGGGACCGAAACAGCATAGGCGGTCCCCTGCCGCAAGATCACGACTCCCCGATCGTTGGTGGTGGGGACCCAGTCCTTGTGCAGCGTGAAGTGATAGGTCGGTTCGCCCGGCGCGAGCACCTGAGGAAGGCGCACTGTATCCTCAACCGCCAGTTCTCCAGCCTCGGGGTTGAGCACCACCGTGAGATCGTGATGAACCGGCTGCCCGGCCGACAACCCGGGGTACAAGATGACCCAGAGCCCGATCAGACCGGCCGTCCATCTCAAGCCCGACGCATGTATCTCGCGAATGCCCACGGCTCGGTATTCCCTCACACTTGTGGGTGATGCGTCAAGCCGCGGAAACGTGACTTCTCCGTCATCAATCCGTCATCTTGACGGATTACTATTTCCAGCGTGAAATGGATCATCGGACAGGGCAACGACTAGACATGTTGATCGGACGGCCCAATCAGATTCGTTCCTCCGAAATCACGCCGGAGCACCTGTACCGCGCGTCGATGGATCGGCGCCGGTTTTTACAAGCCGTGCTCAGCGTCGGCGCGGTGGTCTCAGTGAGCAGCGTAGCCGATCTGGTGGCGCCGCCACCAGCGTCGGCGGCCGCCGCGTTGAAGGGTGTCCGCAAGAGTCCGCTCAGCACCGATGAACCGCCGACGTCGTTTCGCCACGTGACCACGTACAACAACTACTACGAATTTTCGACTGAAAAAGACGGCCCGGCCGCACTGGCCAAGGACTTCCAGCCTCGCCCGTGGTCGCTCGCGATCGAAGGCGAGGTCGCCAAGCCGGGCGTCTATGACATCGACGACTTCATCAAACCCTTTGCCCTCGAAGAGCGTATCTATCGACTGCGCTGTGTGGAGGCGTGGTCCATGGTCGTGCCCTGGATCGGGTTTCCCTTGGCAGACCTCATCAAACGGGTGCAGCCCACGGGCAAAGCTAGATTCGTTGAATTCATGGGCCTGCACGACCCGAAACGCATGCCAGGGCAGCGAAGCCGCACTCTCAGTCTGGAATGGCCGTACCGCGAAGGGCTGCGTCTGGACGAAGCCATGCACCCGCTGACGATCCTGGCGGTGGGGCTGTACGGCCAGGTGTTGCCCAACCAGAACGGCGCACCGATCCGACTGGTCGTGCCGTGGAAATACGGGTTCAAAAGCATCAAAGCGATCGCGAAAATCCGGTTCGTGGAGAACCAGCCGGCCACCACCTGGTCATCATTCGGACCCAGGGAGTACGGATTCTACGCCAATGTGAATCCGGCGGTGGATCATCCGCGGTGGAGCCAGACCAACGAGCGACGGATCGGCGAGTTCTTCAAGCGCAAGACGCTCCCTTTTAACGGATACGCGGACCAGGTCGCCTCTTTGTACTCAGGCCTGGATCTGGACGTACACTACTAGCCCGATGAGCCCTCTATACGCCTCCCAGCCTGGATCACGACGACCGGATGGACTGCGGGTGGTAAAAGCTGGCCTCCTGATTCTCGGGCTGACGCCCCTCGCAGTGTTGATCTGGAACGCCTTCACCGATGAACTGGGAGCCAATCCCATCGAGGCGGTCGAACACTTTACCGGGTGGTGGGCGCTCACCTTGCTGATCGTGACCCTGACCGTCACCCCGATCCGGCTCCTGACCGGGTGGACCGCTGTCACCCGCCTGCGCAGAATGCTGGGGTTGCTGGCGTTCTTCTGGGCGTGTCTCCACGTATCCGCTTACGTGGGCCTCGACCAATTCTTCGCCCTGAGAGACATCGTGAAAGATGTGGCGAAACGCCCCTACATCACGGTGGGGTTCGCCACGTTCCTGTTGCTGCTCCCGCTCGCAATCACGTCCACCGACGCCATGATCCGGCGCCTCGGCGGAGCGCGTTGGCGAAAACTTCACCGCCTAGTGTATCTCGCCGCTGCCGGGGGCGTGCTGCATTTCTTGTGGCTGGTGAAAGTCGACATTTCGGTCCCGCTGGTGTACGCGTCGATCTTGACGGTCTTGTTCGCCGTGCGTCTGCGCCAAGCCGAGAAGCGCCTCGCTCGTCCCGCTCATCAGCCCGATCTCCTGGTCAACACCCCGCGCGCCCCAACCACCCGGCGCGCGGCGTAGCGCGATGTCGGCCGATCACCGAACCGGAGCGATCCGCGTCCAGAAATTGAGGGTGGGTGGCTTCTGTCCGCCGGGGTCAGGCGGGAGCGGCACCTCGCCTTTTGCCGAGTACGACATCTCCCCGTAAAACCGACCATCCGTCGACGTCAGGGAATAGAGATCGTACCCCACCCCAGTGCCCTGATGGGACTTGGAGCTAATCTTCCAACCGCCCTCGAGGCCGGAAAGGAATTGTCGGAACGCCTGCGGAGACACAAACGACAAAAACACTTCACTCTGGCTGGTGAGATCCTTCCAACCCAACTCGGGCGGATCCTTCTCTACCCGCTCGACCAGACCCGTCCCCCGATAATCGAACGTCGCCACCAAAATACCGCGCAACGAAGCGCCCGTGCGCAGAGGGTCGTAAGTCGCCTGCGACCAGTAGACGCTCCCGAGCTGCGCACGCCCCGCGCGCACCGCTTCAATCCCCGGCACCGGGGGCGACACATACCCATTCGCAGCCGGCCCCAGGGCCTGGATCATCTCTTCAGCCGTCTGTCCCGGAAACGCCCAGACCTGCGCCTCCGCGACACCAAGGAAACCGACCATCAATAAAATCACCAGACGTCGCATTTTTCTACTATTTTCACGGCCACAGGCCGAGCCCGTTCAGGGATGGTCAGATGCCAGGCGCCGGCGAGCATCGGACCGGAGCGTACTGGGTCGTACGTGAGGACCGAATTGCGCAGCCGGCAACGCCGCAGATGGCCGTCCATGGACGGGCTGCTGCCTTTACGGACCGGGGACGCCGATGTCCAGTGCCTGCCCCCGATTCAAGGAATTCATATACGCTTCCAACGCCACCAACTCATCGCTACCCAGTTCGCGAGCCTTGCCCTGCAACGGCACCTGGATACACCAATTGACGAACTGCTGAACCGACACCACACGCCCGAACTGTTGCTTGTACTTGGGATACGTCTCCGGGTGCGTCACCGCCGCGTCCGGGTGGCACATGTTGCACGCCATGCCGTTGGTCCCGAGGTTGCGATCGTGCCAGAGTTCGTGTCCCCGCGCGATCGCCTTGGCGGTCTCTTCTTGAGATTTTTGCACGAACTCCGGGGAGAGCTGAGGATTCTGGAGCGTCCGGCGTTGCGGCGTCTCCGCTGCGTTGGCCGCGGATACCGCCAGAATCACCACCGCCAGCAGCACCCCGTTGGTCACCATCGTTGTTCGTTTCATCGCGCTTCCTCCCAGCCTCGCCCTCACACTTTGGGCGGTTTGAGCGTCCACAACACGTCCTCATGAGCGACCGCGTTTCCCGACACCTTGTTATTCGACCATCCCAAGCCGTCGAACGGTAACGCGGGGTTGGAGCGGGGCATCTGTCCCTTTAACCCCAACTTCTGATAGGTCTCCGGGTACGGATGGGGCCAGGACGTGGACACCGTACTCAGAAACTTCATGTTGGCGATCTGGTGCTGCACGATCTGATGGACGTGACCGTGGAACACCTGGACATGGCGAAACGGTTTCAGGATGGCGTGCGCTTCGGGCGCGTCCTCGGTCCAGAAATTCCATGGCCGGTAGTAGTGATACAACGGCGGGTGAGTGAACACGAGGATCGGAGCGTCCTTGGGCACATTGGCCAGATCCTTTTCAAGCCAATCCAACTGGGCCTGCCCCAACATGAACGGCCCGGGCATCCCGTGATTCAGCGTCCCGGCGATGTCCATCCGTTCCTCCGGAGACAACTTCCGCGCGCTCCAGAAATCGTTGAAGTGAATACCGTTGAGGGCCACCACGTGCGCGCCCTTGTGGTCGAATGAATACGGGACCTGCCCCTTGATCAGGTGCGTCTGGTAATACTCCCCCATGTCGAGGTACCAATCGTGTTCGCCCGGGATGTAGTAAATCTTGGGCTTGAGTCCCGCGATAATGTTCTGAAAATACTTGAACTGCTCCGGCGAGCCGTCGTGAACCGCATCACCCATATACATGACGAAGTCCGGCGCGGGACTGAGCGCGTTGATTTCCTTGATCGCCGCCTGGAGCCGGGTCCTCATTCGCGGGTTCTTGGACCCCATGGTGTGGCTGTCGGCGATGATCGCAAAGGTAAAGTCTGACGCCGCGGCCAGCAATGACGCCGGACGCACGAGCGACCCCATGGCCGGCGCCACGACCAACGTCGCACCGGTGAGAGCCGATATCTTTAAGAACCCTCGCCGAGTGATCCCTCTCGCCAGAACAGCGTAGTCGGCGTCATAGATCAATCCCTCGCGGGTCACGCCGGTGGAAGGACTGGGCATATCCGGTGGCTCGTTTACGGCTTCGTCTTGTCGCTTCATATCTGACCTCCTAATATAGACGCGCGACGACCCAATGCCACCGGTCACCTGGCTGATTGAAACTGCACCCGTTCCACCGACACCCCCTTGTTTGCCGGTTCGCGGTTGGATACGCCCCAGATCGGGGCCACGACTGCTGTCGGAATTTTGGTCGTGTGAGTGGCGACCAACGAGCCGTTGATGTAGAACTCCACACGCGAGTTCGTCGCAATAATTTCAAACGACTCGTCCTGGTCCAAAACCTCTGTCGTCCCGGTGTTGGTGACTGTCTCCGACGAGACTCCGTTCTTCGTTACGGCCGAGATTGAAACGTTCGTCGTCGTCACATCGACCCGAAAACACACACACGAGAACGCGCCGGTCGTAGCGTAGCCGGGTCCGATGACCACCGAGCTCCCGAACCCGAGAACCTCCATCCGTTGAACCAGCGAAGAATTGATCGGCGCCGACCGCCATTTCAACTTCATCGGAGTCGCGCTCAGCGCCTTGGTCCGCAACGCACCGTCATTTCGTTGGATCGCCAAGGTCTGATACCGAGGGAAGGCCACCGTCGTGTGAAGATCGATCCCTGAGTTCTCGTTCTGGTAGATCCGATTGCTCGTCGCCCCGGTTCCAAGGGAGATAAACCCGAAGTCGGCCAGTGACGTGTACGGAAACGTGAAGTCCGTCGCGATCGAATACACGTTTTCATAGTCGGTGGTGTAGTCGTCGGCGAAGGCGACCGACGCGGCCGACGCCAAAAAAGCCGTTGCCAGAACGAGACGACAGTGCATGGATTCTCCTTGGTTGGGCGCAGTGACAGCGGGAACCGACGCGATGGTACCGACCGTTCCGCGAGGGTGTCAAGACGTCTCGGTTCGATTTCGGATCGAGCCCAAGCGCGACCCCCGCCCCCATCCTGGCGGCGCTCGTTTATAATGAGACTGCCGGAGACGCCATGCACCCGTCCAACGCCGTAGCAACGAGTTCGAACCGTTCGTCCGTTGCCCCCACGTTTTCCGACGCGGCGGTCAGCCGAAAGTTACTGTTCTCGATCGCCTTGAACGTGGGCATCATCGTGGTCGAGGTGATCGGCGGATGGCTCGCCAACAGCGTGGGCCTGCTCAGCGACGCCGCGCACAACGCGACCGACGTGACCGTATTGGTAATCTCCTGGTGGGCTTTCCACCAGGCCAGCCGTCCATCGCACGGACGCCGGACCTTCGGATATCATCGCGCCGAAATCCTGACCGCGCTGTTCAACGCGGCCTTGTTCATCGCCACAACTGGCTGGATCATCGCGGAGTCCTTCCAGCGCGTCCTCGATCCGGCCCCGGTGGATGGGCCGCTGGTGGCCGCCATCGCCACCGTCGCGTTCGGCGCCAACCTGTGGACCGCCCTGCTGCTCCGGCGGCCGGCGGCCGGCAACCTCAACGTCAAGAGCGCGTTTATTCACATGGTCGCGGACGCGTTGATCTCGCTGGGGGTGATCGTGTCAGGCGTGGTCATCTGGTTGACCGGGTGGACCGCTCTCGATCCCGCGATCGGAATGGTCATCGCGGTCGTCATCGCGAGCGAGGCCTGGAAAATTCTGCGCGAATCGGTCACGATCCTCCTCGAAGGTGTGCCACGGGATATCGACACCGATGCTGTCGCCTCGCACCTGCGCGCCGTGCCGGGGGTACGGGACATCAACGACCTTCACATCTGGGCGCTGGGGTCTGGCTTGAGCGCCTTGAGCTGTCGGGTGGTCGTACACGACATGCCGATCAGCCAGACCGAACAACTCACCGAGATCCTGCGTCATACGCTCCGCGAGCGGTTCGGCATCGGCCACGCAACGTTGGAATACGAAACCGTCGCGGAACCCAAGCCGCTGTACTGCGACCTCAAGACTCCTCATCCCGCGGGCTCTCACGAGCCTCGCTCCGAACCCACGTGAATCTGGCGCACTCGCAGGATAGTCGTTCATCCGCCGGATCGTCGCCGTCCACCGGACGGCGGCTTACAAAGGACGTTCTCTATGACCAAGATGCGTGACCTCTCCCCTTGGTGGAACCTGCTGAGTTCGCTTGGAGTGTTCGCGCTGTTGGTCTCAACCGCGAGCGCTGGCCCTGGTCACGATGCCGCGACTCAACCACACCCGCTCCGGGTCGCGGAGCCCGCGGGGCTCAACGGGCAAGCCGTGACCGCCACGCTGGGCTCCGTCCAGATCGCCGGGTACCTGTCGAAACCGGAAGGTGCGGGCCCGTTCCCCGGCGTGATCATGCTGCACGAGTGGTGGGGGCTCAACATACAGGTCAAACAACAGGCCGACGCGTTGGCCCGCGAAGGGTTCGCGGTGTTCGCCCCGGACCTGTACGATGGGAAGGTCGCGGCGGATTCGAAGACCGCTGAGCGATACATGAGCGCGCTCGACGACGCCAAGACCCTGACCACGATGAAAGCCTCGTATCAGTGGCTTCGTTCCAAGGCGTTCACCAGAGGACAGAAGTTCGGGTCGGTAGGTTGGTGTATGGGAGGCGGCCTGTCACTACAACTGGGCCTGAAGAAGCCGATCGACGCGGTGGTGATCTACTACGGGATGCTGGAGAATGATCCCGTCGAACTCAAGAAGCTCAAGGGCCCGGTGCTCGGCATCTTTGCGGACCGCGACGGCTGGATCACCCCGGCAATGGTGACCGAATTTGAAGGCGCACTCAACGCCGCGCCGGTGAAACACGAGATCCACCACTACGACGCGGACCACGCGTTCGCCAATCCCAGCAACCATGCCTACAAGTCCGATCTGGCCGCGGACGCGTGGAAGAAGACCGTGACGTTCTTAAAGAGTAACTTGAAGTAACACCTTTCTCCCGTCAGATCGTTTGCACACCAACCTCAGCGAGGTGCCCAGCGATCCGGGATTATTTCAAACTGTTGATCACCCGCACCAGCCGCTCGCGCGCCTCCTGGGCGACCGGCGTGACCGCAGGGTTGCCCACGATCCCGAGCGCGGCATCCGGGTCCTGCGCCGCCACAACCGTCCGGCCGTCTTCCCCCTCGTAGACGATCACGTTGCACGGGAGCAACAGCCCGATCTCGGTTTCCGACAACAGCGCCTTGTGCGCGAGCGGCGGGTTGCACGCCCCTAAAATCACGTATTTTGCAAAGTCGATATTCAACTTCTTTTTGAGCGTATCTTTGACGTCGATCTGGGTGAGGATTCCGAATCCTTCCTGCTTGAGCGCGTCGGTCACGCGAGGAATCGTGTCTTCGTACGAGGTGTGAACCGTGGTCCGAATGCTATATGCCTGCGCCATGGCGTGGCCTCCGATGAGTACTCGCGCGTACCCTACCATGCTCCCGGATGATTGTTCCAGAGGATCGACCCCGACGCATCGCTTGCCATGCCAGAGCCGATCTCCTATCCTTGCGGCGCATGGATTTCCGGTCCGATCCCGATGTGGTCCTCATGCTGCGCGTGAAAGACGGAGACCGCGCGGCGTTCGATGTCCTGATCGACAAATACGGGAAACCGTTGCTGAACGTCATCGCCCGTACGATTGGCCGCGACGCGGACGCCGAAGACCTGGCGCAGGACGTGTTCGTACGGGTGTACCGCGCCGCGCCCAGGTATCAACCGACCGCGAAGTTTTCGACGTGGTTGTATACCATCGCCCGCCGGGTGTGCCTGAACCACGTGCGCGCGCAGTCGCTCCGGCGCTGGTTCAGCCTCTCGGGCGACGATGACGATCCCGATAACGCCCCAACCGATCCGCCCGATCCCCGCACGCTCGACCCGGCGCAAGACCTGGAACGGCGGGAACTGCAACGGGTTGTGGCGCAGGCGGTGGGCGCTCTCCCCGAGCGCCTCCGGTTCGCCGTCATCCTCAGGCGTTATGAGGAACTCAGCTATGAGGAAATCGCCGGCATATTGGGCTGCTCCGTGACCGCGGCCAAGCTGCGGGTCCATCGCGCCAACGCGATCCTGGCCGACCGGCTCGCCCCATACGTGCAGGAGAAACCATGAAACTCTTTGGACCCTGGCGGGTTGTGATCACTGAAGGGACGCCGACACATGACTGCTGACCAGCACCAGACCTCTCCCACGCCGGAGTGCCGAACGATCCAGCGGCAGCTCGGTCCGGAATTGAACCTGCCGCCGGCACAGGTCACCGCGCACCTGGAACAGTGTTCGGCCTGTCGGGCTGAAGCCGGCCGGCTTGATACCGCGTGGGCGCTGTTGAACGTGCTCGAACCGCGGAAACCATCCACGCAGTTCGCGCATCGCGTCTGGGCCAAGATCTCGGCGGAGGAATCCCCGGCACTCGGCGCGCGACGGGGCGGGCTCCCGGTGTGGTCGCTGCGCGGAGTCGCGGCCACCGCGGGGGTTGTCCTCCTGGCCGTCGTCCCGGTCGCGGTGTGGTATCAAGGCCAACACGATGGGCCCGACGTGGTTGCACAGCTGGACCTCATGGAATCGCGCGACCTGTTGACGAATCTTGAGGTGGTCGAAGATCTCGACGTGTTGTTGCTGCTTGATGATCCGTAGCCGGATTGTGACCATGGGCGCGTTGTGCATCGTGTTCAGTACGGGAACCGGGGCGTCGGCCGATGATTCGACGCCATCACGGCTGTCGGTCAGCGGCCTGCTGGCCGGTCGCTACGAGGCGATGTGGAACGTCAACCCCGCGCTCGATCATTCGCTGGATCACAACGAATCGACATTGCTGGGTTATCTGACGGCCACGCTCTCGGTCCGGCCCGTGGCCGCGCTCCAGGGCGTGATCACCCTGGCGTCGCGGGAGGTCTCTCGCGAAACCCTGGATGACGGCACGGTCGAACACCGATGGGAAACCACCCGCTTCATCGAGGAGGCCTGGCTCAGGGCCTCGCACGGCGCGTCGTGGCTCAAAGCCGGCAAACAACGCGTGCTGGTCGGTCGTGGTCTGGTGTTGGATTCGTATCAGCCCGCAGTCTCCGGAAGCATGGCGACCCGCACGACGAATCCCGGCATCGCGCTGAAAAGTTTTTTCTCGGGACTGGATGTGGACGGCGTGCTGCGTAGCGGCCAGAGCGTCTATGCCGGAGGCCGCGTCGACGCGTCGGCTCCGCTCGCGGGACGCCTGTCCGTGTCGGTCTCCCGCCTCTGGGATCGTGACGCCCTGATTCCCACACTCCTGCCGACCAACATTCGCCTGGTCCTAGACGACACGTCGTTTCGCGCGGACGACGGTTCGCTGACGTATTGGATCGTGGACGGTGCCGTCGAGCGCGGCCGCTGGAGCGTCGATGCGGTGGCCGTCCTGCAAACCGGCACCCTGGATGGAGTCGTGATCCCTTCCATCCCGCTGTTGAGCCGCCCCCTCTCGATGACGCTGTTGGGGAAGGCCGGAGAGGTGACGGTGGCATACACCGTGACCGATCAGCTCACGGTCAGCGCCCTGGGACTCTATACCAGCGGAGACTCTCGGGGCCCGATCGACACGGTGCGCGATCAACGGTATGAAGCATTCGTGGGTGTCTATCCGCTGGTCGATGCGACCAACGTGTTTTTCAACGGGGGGATCGACTCGGCGTTCACATCAGGCAGCCCCACGGCGTCGGGGGTGTTGGGCCGAGGGGTGCTGGCCGGCGCGCTCACGGCTGAAGTCACGATGCACCGCACCGCGCTGCGCGTCGTGGCCGCGGACCTGTGGTCGGAATTTCCCGCCGCCGACGGCCTGGGCCGCCACTACGGCGTGGAGATCGACACGGAGTGGGCGTATTCGGTCACGGACTGGCTCACGGCCCGGATCGAGGGTGATGTGTTGGTTCCCGGGTCGTTCTACCGCACCGATCTTGACCCGGACCCCGAGCCGGTCTACAAGCTGGCCATCGGAGCGGACGTCGCATGGTGACCCGCGTGCTCTTCGCGTTGCTGATCGCATGGACCGCGGCAACGACGGTGGCCGCGGAGCCCAAGCCGACATCTGGGTCACTGTCCCCACCCGGCCCGAAACCTGACCAACCGGGTGCGATGGCGAGGGACACCGCAGATAAGCAGCCGTCAGGGGAAGACGACGACGTGATCAAGAACTTGGATCTGATCGAACATCTCGATCTGCTGGACGCCGTGGAGGCGCTCGGTGCAGTGAACGCGGCGGACACGCCTGAAGAGGAGTTCTAACATGACCCGCAGGTTCATACCGTTCCTCATGATCGGGACGCTGATGCTGGGACCGATGATCCCCTCCGGTGTGATCTCCTCCCAGGCAGCCGGCGAGTCCACGGCCGGCGACGACGCGTCGATTCTGGACCGTAACCGCGCACGCTGGGAGCAGCTGTCCCCCGCCGAGCGCGATGTCTTGCGCGAGCGCTGGCAGAAACTTCAGCGTCTCTCGCCCGCTGAGAAGGAGGACCTGGCCGATCGATTCCGCCGCTTCCGCGCACTGCCGACCGATGAACAGGCGCGGATCCGCCGAAACTTTCAAACCTGGCGGGACATGCCGCCCGAACAGCGCCAGCGGATTCAGCAGCGCTTCGAACGCCTCAAACGCCTTCCCCCGGAACAGCGCCGCGAGTTGCTGGAGCGATCGCCCCGTTTTAACAACCTCTCCCCCGCGGAACGACAGCGCCTCCTCAATCGTCTGAACCGTCCCACCAAACGCTGAAACTTTTTCCCGTGCGGGGTGTTGAAACGGGCAGATGCCCTTTTCACTGGAGGTGACACCGATGAAACAGATGCCACACACCGCTGGCGCCCAACTGCTGGGCGCGGTTCTTGGACTCCTGGCCCTTGTCGGGCTCTCGGCCTGTGCTGGGGGCGGGAGCGGCGACGCGCCGGCCGCCGGTACCGTCACCCTCGCCATCACCGATGCCCCGGCTGACGAACTCGAGGCGCTGACCGTGACCATCGAGTCGGCCACCCTGATCGGCTCAGAAGGTCATGTGGACCTCCCGCTGCCGAACGGAGACCCGATCACGTTGAACCTCCTGGACCTGGACGGGATCAATCAGATCCTGGCGACCGCGTCCGTGCCGGCTGGTCGGTACTCGAAGGTCCGATTGGAGATCAGCGCCGCGTCGGTCACCTGGCCCGACGGCACGGTCGAACCCGTGACCATCGTGGCGAACGGGAAAGTCGATCTCAACCTCCAAGGCAGCGTGGAGGTCGTTGACGGCGGGTCGCTCACGATCCAGCTGGACTTCTCCGCCGAGGATTCCCTGAAGCTGACCGAAACCGGCAACGGCCGACTGATCCTCCGGCCTCAGATCTTCGTCAGCGCCGGAATGGATGCGGCGGATCCGGACAACCCGCCGCTGGATGACCTGCGAGGCATCATCGCCTCGGTCGATGCCGACGCCCGGACGTTCGAGTTGCGAACATTGTCGGACTCGCGCATCGTGATCGTGGTCACCGACGACACCGTGATCGTGTCGCACGAACAGGAAGCGACGTTCGAGGACCTCCAACCAGGACTGCCCGTACACGTCGAAGGATCCCTGCAAGCGAACGGCAGTCTCGTCGCCACGATCGTTCACCTCGCGCCCGGACGGTATGCGGATTTCGGGATCGTCGCCAACCTGGACGCCACGGCCGGAACCTTCGACCTTGTCCACGTGGAGCGCGATCCGATCCCCGTCCACTACGAAGCAGACACCCTCGTGCTGTTCCGCACGCACCGATTGACCGTCGCCGATCTCGCCAACGGGCAGATCGTTCGAGTGGGAGGACGGACCGACGATGCGGGCGTCCTGCAGGCCAAGGTCATTCGGGTGCGAGGCGATCGTTTTGCCGGTGTGGTCACGAGTATTGCGGAGTGTCTGACGGACGATACCCTCTCGGTCAAGATCGGCCCGCGACGCTTGCTGGCACGGCTGGCCCTGGCCGGAGTGACGCTGCCCAACGACACGATCACGGTCGAAGCGCAGCATAACCTCCCGTGTCCCCTGCTGATCCACGAAGGGTCGTTGGTGCGGGTGTGGGGTCGTCTGGCTCCGGACGCCGCGGAACCCGGCGGGATCAAGTTCGTGGCGGCGAGGGTTGTGGTTCTGCCAGGGCACGTCTTTGTCGGAAACGTCACCGAGGTCGCGCCCGACTCCGGCGACCCGACCGTGGGGTCGTTCCTCCTGCAAGTGGGCGCGGACGCCGGGATGGTCAGCGATTCGCGGGGCGTGTTGGTCCAGGCCACGATCCGCGTTCAGGTGACCGCCGACACGTTGTTCGCCTCAGGACTGCAGTTCGGGCCTGGACTGGTGGGACAACGGGTCGGTGTGTTGGGCCGCTTCGTCCGCACCACAACCGGCGTTCAGTACGTCGCGGGGTCGGTTATGTGATCAGAATCTGGAACACGAACAGAAGACCGAGCAACGTCAACATCACGTTCGCCGCACGGGTCGCTCGGGATCTGGGCGGCGGAACCATCCAACCCTCGGGGTACAGCGACGCCCCCGGCATATGCCGTCCGGACTCGAACAGGCCCAGCGCACGTTCGACCCGGATCAGGGCATCTTTCGCTCCGGCGTGACGGGCGCCTTCGCGCGAGACTTGATACAGCAATGCCGCGACGAAAACCGAGACGGCCGCCGCGCACAACAGGCGCTCCACCTCGCCGAAATCTTCAGCCCACGTCGCGAACCACAACATCCCGCCGACCAACGCCGCGGAACCGAACACCGTGATGTTGCCGATCCGGGCGGTACGCCGATACACCTCTTCCTTGAACATCGGGCACAACGTCGTCAACAAATCGCTCATCCCGTATTCTCTCCCATCACCAGTCGTTCACGAGCAACCGGATCACGGCTGACCGTCCAGCCGGCGCAGGGCGGCCGCAATCTGGGTTTCGTTCGGCGAGAGGGCGAGTGCACGCCGGTACGCATCCCTCGCGGTCTCGGTCAACCCTCGTTGTTCCGCGACCACTCCCAGGTTATACCACGCGCGGAAATCGGTCACGTCGGCGTGGGTCGCTTCTTGATAGAGGTCCTGTGCCTGTTGGAGATCGTGTCGGTTGAGATAGATTGCGGCGAGCGCCAGGCGAATCTTCTGTACATCGTGCGGATTTCCCCGCCCCGCGTGGTGAGGGTTTTCCGGCGACTCGGCCGCTCCGCGATTCCATCGATCGAGGGCGGCCGTCAAAACAACCTCAGCCTCGTCCAACTTTCCGCGCTGCATGGCGATGAGTCCAAGACTGAGCGAGGCCGAGACCGAGTCCGGGTCGATCGCCAGGGCGCGTTGAAAGGCCCGCTCCGCCTGGTCGAACGCTCCGCGGACATAATACACGCTCCCTAAATGAGCCAACGCAACCGGGTCATCCGCGCGGCGGAGCACGACTTCCTCCCAGAGGCGTGCGTCGTCGTTCCACACCCATGAACGGGAACGATCGACCATCACCGCGCCCAGAACAAGCATCCCGGCCACGCCGATCCCGATGCCCTGAACCATTCGGGTGCGGCGGGCGCGACCCATGAGCCAGTGGGAGACGGTTTGGCCGAGCCAGGCCGTCAACCACGCCAGCCCGACCACCGTAAAGGCAAGCCGGTTCTCCTGGAAGAGGCCTTGGATCGTCAACCACGGGAGCGGAAGCAGGGGGAGGAATCCGGACACGATCCACACCACACTCCACTCGACGAACGGTGCTCGCTTGAACGACCACGTCATAAGACCGGCGAGCAAGCCGACCATGCCAACGCAGATTGCCGCCAGGCTCGCGTCGAACCCTCGGGCGAATACAATCGGATGATCGAGCCCCAACGGCAAGGGCCACACCCAAAGCCCGAGTCCCCTCGCCACGATCTCCAGAAATGCCCACAGCGGATACGCAGCGCCGACGTCACCCGGCGCCTGGAGTGTCTCCGAACTCATCACCCGCCACAAGGCGATAACACCCGCAGTCACGACCAACAACGCACCATCGACCCACACGTCCCGTCGTCCGAGGAACACGCGTCCCATGAACAATGAGGCCCTGGCCGGCCTGACGCGATCCCGCAGGCTGAGCCACCCCATACAGAGAACCGGGGGGAGCAGCGCGATCGCCGATTCTTTACTCAGGATCGCGAGACCATACGCTACGACCGCGATGCCCAGGCCTCCCCGCATCCCTTCATCCCTCCTCAGCAGCGCCCAGAAGGCCACCAGCACCAGCGACAGCGAGAGGAGGGATGAGCGTGCGGTGACGTAGTTCACAGCCTCTGCATTGATTGGATGGATTGCAAAGACCATGGCCGCGACTGCGGCCCATCGACGGTCCGTGAGCAGTCGCCGACCAATCAGGTAGACCAACCACGCGTTTCCCGCATGGAGGATCAGATTGACCAACAGAAAATGACCGGCAGTCATCCCGCCCACGAGGACGTTCAGCGCAAGGCTCGTCACTGTGACCGGACGGTAACTCGCACCTTCAACCCAACCGCTCAACGTGTGGGATGAAACAAAGTAGCTGACCGGGCTCCAGGTCCGCACCGCGGGATTCTCGACCACCGAGTGAAAATCGTCGTAGTGAAACACACCCTTCACCGCGCCGCCATGGGCGAGCGCCACCGCGACGACAATCATCCCCACAACCGAGAACTCAAACCATATCGGTCGTCGTGTATTCGCGGCGTCGACCCGCTCGCCGCGTGATGGGTTTCTCGATACCGGTTGCGATCCAATCTTGAACGCCATTGAGGTTCAGCCTAGTGGCATTGGAAAGAAGCTGTCAACAGATTTCCCCCCGCACGTCGAGGCACTCACGACCCGCGCATCGGTGTCTTTCCGACCAAAAACTCGGTAACATAGGGTTCTGATGCCTCTCTCCATCTTTCATCCGATCGTGACCCGCTGGTTTCGCGATCGGTTCACTGAACCCACGGACGCTCAGCGCCTAGGCTGGCCGCCGATCGTCGCGGGCACCGATACCCTCATCGCCGCGCCCACGGGGTCGGGTAAAACCCTGGCCGCGTTCCTCGCGTCGATCGACCGCCTGCTGCGGCTAGCGCTCGATGGCCCCCTGCCGGACGAGACCCGCGTGTTGTACGTCTCGCCGCTCAAGGCCTTGAGCCACGACGTGGAGCGGAACCTGACCGGCCCGCTTCAGGAGATCAACGACCTCGCGTCGACCCACTCCGCGCGCACGCTCTCTCCGATCCGCGTGGCCGTGCGCACGGGCGACACACCGGCCGCTGAACGCCAACGGATGACCCGGCGGCCTCCGCACATCGTGGTGACCACGCCGGAGTCGCTCTATCTGCTGCTCACGTCTACCAAGGGCCGAGCCATGCTGCGGACCGTGGAGACCGTGATCGTGGACGAAATTCACGCGGTCGCGCGCGACAAACGGGGTTCTCATCTAGCTCTGTCGTTAGCCCGGCTCGACGCGTTGTGCGAGCGACGGCCCGTGCGCATCGGCCTCTCCGCCACCCAGGCGCCGATCGACGAAATCGCGCGTTTTCTGGTCGGCACCGATTGTGTGGCGGCCGACGGCCGACCCCGTTGCGCGATCGTGGACATCGGTCATCGACGCGAGCTGGATCTCGCCGTCGAGGTTCCGCCGAGCGAATTGTCCGCGGTCTGTTCCAACGAACAATGGGAGGAAGTCTACACCCGGGTGGCGGACTTGATCGCGACGCATCGCAGCACGATCGTGTTCGTCAACACGCGACGACTGGCCGAACGCGTGACCCTGAGGCTCACCGAACGCCTGGGTGAACACGCCGTGCTCTCACACCACGGGAGCCTCTCCAAGAAAATCAGACGCAACACCGAGTTGCGTCTGAAGGCCGGCGACCTCAAAGCGGTCGTCGCCACCGCGTCGCTGGAACTGGGCATCGACGTGGGGTTCATCGATCTCGTAGTCCAAATCGGCTCGCCGCGTTCGATCGCGGTCTTCCTCCAGCGCGTGGGGCGATCCGGACACGCGCTGGGTCACGTTCCGAAAGGACGCCTCTTTCCCCTCACGCGCGACGAGTTGTTGGAGTGCGCGGCGCTCATCCGGTCGGTGCGTCGCGGAGAGCTGGATTGCGTCCACATCCCCGAAGCACCGCTGGATATCCTTGCGCAACAGATCGTGGCGGAAACCGCCTGCGGAGAATGGGCCGAAGACGATCTCTATCAGCGGTTTCTGGCGGCATGGCCGTATCGACATCTTGCGCGGGACCGCTTCGATCAGGTGGTCACGATGTTGGCCAACGGGTATGCCACGCGCATCGGGCGAGCCGGCGCCTATCTGCATCACGACCGGATCGGCAAGCGCCTCAAAGCCCGCCGTGCCGCGCGGCTCACCGCGCTCACCTCGGGCGGCGCGATTCCCGAACTCGCCGACTATCGCGTGGTGGCCGAACCCGAACACACCGTGGTGGGATCGGTCGATGAAGACTTCGCGGTGGAGAGCATGTCCGGAGATATTTTCCTCCTCGGCAACACGTCGTGGCGTATTCGGTATGTCCGCGCCGGCGATGTGGTGGTCGAAGACGCGCACGGCGCGCCGCCCACGATTCCGTTCTGGCGCGGGGAAGCCCCTTCACGCACGCGCGAGCTCTCCGCGGCGCTGTCCGATCTGCGGCGCGAGCTGGCGGCACGGGCGACCGACACCGACGCGGCAGTCGCCTGGCTGACATCGGAATGTCTGGTGGATGACTCAGCCGCCCGCCAAATCATGGCGTACATCCAGGCCCAACATGGCGCCGTCGGCCTCTTGCCTACGCAGGACCACCTCTTGATCGAGCGGTTTTTCGACGAGTCCGGCGGCATGCAACTCGTCATTCACTCGCCATACGGAGGCCGGATCAACCGCGCGTGGGGCCTGGCGCTGCGCAAGCGGTTCTGCCGCACGTTCGATTTCGAGCTGCAGGCCAGCGCGGATGACGACGGCATCGTGCTGTCGCTCGGCCCGCAACAGAGCTTTCCCTTGACCGACATTCCGGCGATGGTGGCGTCATCCCAAGCTGAACCCGTACTGACCCAGGCCGTGTTGGGTTCGCCGATCTTTGCCACGCGCTGGCGATGGAACGCGAACCGCGCATTGGCGGTGCCGCGCCAGCAACACGGGCGTCGGGTGCCGCCCCCGCTGCAGCGGATGCGCTCGGACGATCTCATGGTCGCGGTGTTTCCCCAGCAGATGGCCTGCCGCGAAAACCTCACCACCCCCGACATCCCCATTCCCGATCACCCACTCGTCAATCAGACCATGCACGACTGCCTGCACGAGGCCTGCGACCTTCAAGGGTTTGTTGAACTATTACGCGGGATCGAGTCGGGCCAGATTCAGACCACGGCCATCGACACCCGGGAGCCCTCGCCGTTCGCCTACGAGATCCTCAACGCCAACCCCTACGCGTTTCTGGACGATGCGCCGCTGGAAGAACGCCGCGCCCGGGCGGTGGCCACACGCAGAACATTGACGATCGAGTCGGTTCGTGACCTCGGCACCTTGGACCCCGAGGCCATCGAACGCGTCCGGCGCGAAGCCTGGCCCCTGGTTCGCGACGCCGACGAATTGTACGACGCGCTGATGCTGATCGGCGTCTTATCGACTGACGAAGGACAGGCATGGGTTTCTCAGTTTGAGGAACTGGTTCGAGCCGGGCGAGGGATCGAAGCCGCGAATCAGAACGGGCATCGACGCTGGGTGGCCATCGAACGCTGGCCGCTGGTCCAGGTTGCGCGGCCAGACCTGCGTCTGGAGTCCCCCCCCTTCCACAACGGCGTCACACCCGGCGCCGGTACCGAAGAGGACGCCGATCTCACCCTTGTCCGCGGCCGCCTCGAGGTATCTGGGCCCATTGCCCCCACAGATCTATCACGCGTCGTCGGAATTCCCGTCTCCCGTATCGACCGTGCGCTCCTGCAATTGGAACACGAGGGCTTCGTGCTGCGCGGCCGGTTCACGCCCGAGGCCAGCGATACCGAGTGGTGCAGCCGGCGGCTGTTGGCTCGCATCCACCGCCTCACCCTCGACGGCTTGCGGCGCCAGATCGAACCCGCGACCCCGGAAACGTTTCTTCGATTCCTGTTGCAGTGGATGCACCTGACTCCCGGCACACACGTCACCGGACGACACGGTTTACGCGAGGTCTTGGATCAACTCCAAGGATTCGACATGCCCGCAGTCGCGTGGGAACGCGACATCTTACCTGTCCGCGTTTCGGACTACGACCCCCACTGGTTGGACGACCTCTGCATGTCCGGTGAACTGATGTGGGCGCGCGTCACGCCCCCTACCGGTCCGGGCGGCGATGCCGGGGGCCGTACCCCCCGCAGGACTCCAAATCGAAGTATGCCGCTGTCGTTACTGGCGCGCGAGGCGCTGCCGTGGGTCGGATGGCGCGCCGCGTCGAAAGAAGCGTCCCCCGAGATCAGCCTACGCGCCCGAACCGTGCAGGATGCGTTGAGCCGCCAGGGCGCCTCGTTTCTCTCCGATCTGTCCTCAGCCACACGCCTGCTCCCATCCGAAGTGACGGTTGCGTTGTGGGAGTTGGCGGCGGTCGGGTTGGCGACGCAGGACGGTTTTTCCGGAGTGCGATCCCTGGTGGACTCGCGTCGCCAGCACCGCGGTCGCCACCGCCAACCGCGGACCGTGACAAGGGGGCTGGGCCGTTGGACGCTGTTATCGCGATCCGCGCCGCCCGAGGATCACCTCTCCGACGAGATCCTCGAACCGTGGGCGCGACAACTCCTGAGGCGGTACGGCGTGGTGTTTCGCGAGTTGATCACCCGCGAGGATGCGGCCCCGCCGTGGTCTCGACTTGTCTTCATGTTCCGCCGCCTCGAGTCCCGCGGAGAGATCCGCGGCGGTCGCTTCGTGTCGGGCGTGGGCGGCGAGCAATACGCGTTACCGGAAGCCGTTGAACCGCTACGGAGACTGCGCGAGGCGCCGACTGAACCGCAGCCCGTCGTGGTCTCAGCGACCGACCCGTGCAATCTGATCGGCATCATCACCCCGGGTTCCTTGGTGCCGGCTCAAGCCGGATCTTGCGTGGCCTATCTGAACGGACGGTTCGCTGGTTGGAGGCAAGGTGCCGGGGTCGAGCTCGCGTCTTATCTGGACACCACACTGGCAAGAGAGGTCGAGCACGCCTTGTTGAAGGGACCGACGCCGACCTCTTCTGACGATCAAACTCGCGGCACATCATGGCGCGAAGAACTCAACACACGGCGCAGGATCGTGAGATTACGAACTGAACGGCAAGAACGACCGCCGCACCGCACACCGTGGAGAGGCATTGGCTGAGCCAACGGCTAAATCCCCCCATCCCCCCTTTGACAAAGGGGGGCAAGGGGCGATTTAAAAGGCAAACGAATGAGCAACCACCAACAGAGCGTAACAACGCAATGATCCCCGACATCGCGTCCCTCTCGCCGGACGACCGGATGGCGTCGTACGTCAAACGGATCGCCACCGGACCGGAGATGAGCAAGAACCTGTCGCGCGAAGAAGCGCGTGACGGCATGTTGCTCGTCTTGCGACGCGCGGTTGATCCCGTGCGCGCCGGCGTGTTCCTGGTCGCGCTGCGGATGAAACGCGAAACCGACGAGGAGAATCTGGGTGTGCTCGCCGCGCTGCGAGAAACCACCCATGCCGCGATCGCAGACGTGGACGACCTCGTGGATCTCGGCGACCCCTACGACGGCTTCGCGCGGCATCTCCCCGCTTCGCCGTTCCTACCAGCCGTGCTGGCCGCGTGCGGCGTCCCGACCGTCTCGCACGGCTGCGAATCGCTCGGCCCCAAATATGGCGTCACGCACCACCAAATTCTCCAGGCCGCGGGCCTGCGAGTCGATCTGACCTCGGAAGAAGGCGCCGCGCGCATCGCCGACCCCAACATCGGCTGGGCCTACGTCGATCAGGCTCAATTCCATCCCGAACTGTACGCCCTCACCGAACTGCGCCGCCTGATCATCAAACGCCCCTGCATCTCCACCTGGGAAAAACTCTGCGGCCCGGTGCGGGCGCGCGGCAGGAATCACCTGATCGTGGGCTTCGTCCACCCCGGCTACGAACACCCAATCACTCTGGCCGGCCGCGACACCGGCTACGCCTCCACGCTCGTGGTCCGCGGCATGGAAGGCGGCGTCATCCCATCGCTCAATGCCCAAACCCGCGTGGTTTCCTACCAGAGCGGCAAACCCGACGAGGAGTGGAAACTCAACCCCAAGGAAGCAGGCATCGAGTCCACGGTGCGATCGGTTGCGGTCTCCCTCAAGGGCGATCACGGGACGGAAGACGAGGCTCAGGAGCACGACTTCTCGCGCCTAGCCATACCGGCGGCTGAAACCGGCATGCACGCGTTGAAGGGGAAAACAGGATCTACGCGGGACAGCCTGGTGCTTGCTACGGCGACGATCCTACGTCAGGTGGGACACGCAGAGACGCTCGCTGATGCGGCTGTTCGTGCACGCAAGGCCATCGACGCTGGAGAAGCCCACCGACGGATTCTGGCGTCCGCTAAGAAGTAGGTCCCAGCACTCGCGTCACGCGGCCCGGCCCTTCGGGTTCCGCCGCCGAGGACGACGGCCTGAAGAGGATGTCAACTCATCGAGCCCAACCTTGAGGGCTTTGGCAATCCCGCGGAGCGCGGTGACGGTTCCGACCCGCTTTCCTGCTTCAATCTGCGACACGTACGCGGTGCTGAGACCGGCCGCTCTTGCCAGCGCCGCCTGCGTCATCCCACGATGTTCCCGCCAGACCGTGACCGCCGACTCGCCGTCTAATATCCGATTGACCACATCAGCCGGAACCAGTTCTTCTTCTGGCGTAGATTTGGCTGCGCGATAGACCGCCACGTCCTCGGCGACCTCCGCAGCGTCCAGCAACTTCCGGTACTCATCGTAAGGAAGGACCGCCCACTCGGGCTTGCCGTCTTTTTTGAGAATCTGTGCACTCACCGGTAGACTCCCCCTCTCGGCCCAATGCGCAAGATCAGAACGACCGAAACACTTCGGTATATTAGCATTCTGCTAATATACAACACAGGTGTTCCCAGTCTCTCATCTACTCGAAGACATACATCCTCCCCACCTCCTCAATGCGCTCCTTCCACCCACAATGCCGGTGCAGATCATACACCGCGGACGGCGGAGCGCCCAGTTCGTCCTGAATCGCCTTCGGCAAAACCCGCGACGTGGTGGGTTTGATGGAGAGGCCGGAGCGGAGGACGGTGTAGGAGGCGGAGTCGAGGTTGCCGTCGGTCAGGACAAGGCGGCGGCGAGTGGGGTCGAAGCGAAGGATGCCGAGGATATAACCGTACGGGATCATCAGGCAGACGCGCGCGCCCTCGGCGCCGCTGAGCACGGCGGGAGCTTCATCCACGTCCGCGGCCTCGGGGTCCGAGGTGGTTTGTTCGGTCAGGCCGATTTGCGACAGATCGTCGGCTTCGTACACGCAGAGATAGGCATCGTATCGCGTGACCATTCCGAGGCCGATCCCCGTCCCGGTGGGTTCCAGGCCGTACGCCTTGGCGAAACGCTCAATGCCAAATTCCGCGACAACGGTCGCATGACGTGATGGGTCGAGCGGCGTGGCTGCGTAGGATCGTGCGAAGAAGTGGACACGGTGACCGGGAGGATTCGCGGCCGAACCAAGGATGACGGGCACATCCCCGCCCGGGTGGTCGGCGGTCCGCCACATGCCGATGCTGCAATAGGCTGCATGGCAGAGCGCACCGGGATGGCCCGTGTGTGCGGACAGAACGTCCGTAAGGTGGCGCTGTTCAGCGATCGGCCGCATCGGCGCCTCCCTGCTCGATCGCGTACAACCAGAAATCTTCTTCCGGCGCTTTGGAGTGTACGCGACCACGCACCATACCTTCGCGCTTCATGCCGATCTTCTCCAATACCCGGGCCGAGGCCGGGTTGGTGATCTGGCAGCGCGCTTCGACGCGTCGAAGTCCCATGTCGGAGAATCCGTATTCCACCACGGCTCCGCAGGCCTCGGTCATGTACCCCTGACCCCACATCGCCTGCACGATGCCGAACCCGATCTCAGCGCACGCTCGCTCCGGCTCCCACTTGATGAACCCCGCGAGCCCCACGACCTGTTCAAGATCCTTCGGAACGATCCGCCACTGATTGGGAAGGCCGACCCGAAGAATCGGGTCGGCTGGAGATCCGGCATCTATATCCCCGTCTCCCGTCGCCTGGAGGATGAGCCGAGGGGTCTCGAGCCGCCTCGGCGTCCACGACATGTCCTACGAACCTATTCGGATACGTCGGTTCTGGAGCCTGTTCAGGAAGGGCCAGATGCCCCCTTCGGGGACTTCCAACGTTTCGATTTCTAAAGGTAGGTCGCACGGCGGAAGGAGGCCTTGCGCGCGGAGCGTACTGGGTCGTACGTGAGCACGCAAGACCGACCGACAACGCCGCAGACGGCTATCCATGGACAGGCTCCTACAGGCGACGGAAGAGCGCGACCAAGTCGCTCACCACCTTCGCGCGCTCTTGAATCTTCGCGGCGAAGTCACGCGCCTCGTCCATAGCTTTTTGCTTCTCGCCGGCTGACGCTTCGAGTCGGATACGCTCGAGCTGGGCGTCGATCTCCGCGAAGTTCTGTTTGACGACGGGATTGGTGTCCAGGGCGGGTGCCAGCGCCTCGCGGAGATTGTTGAGTTGCGTGTCGAGCACTTCAGTCGGCAACTGCGTTGCGGAGGCCGGATCATGAATGGTGCGCAGGGCCTGGCCGATGAAGGCGTAATACTTGCCCACGTCGGCCGCGGTCTTGACCAGCAACGCTTTTCCCTCGTCAGCCATGGGTCTTCTCCGGATTCTGTTTGGGGGGGAGTACCACGCGGATCGACAGGTCCCGCAGTTGTTTGTCGTCCACCGAACTCGGCGCGTTGGTCATGGGACAAATCGCCCGTTGCGTTTTCGGAAACGCAATTACGTCGCGAATCGACTCCGCACCGACGAGCACCATCACGAGGCGATCCAAGCCGAACGCAATCCCGCCGTGCGGCGGCGCGCCGTACTGGAGCGCTTCCAGCAGAAAACCGAACTTGGCCTCGGCTTCTTCCTTGCCGATGCCCAGGAGCGAGAACATCCGCGATTGCACGTCCTGCCGGTGAATCCGGATGCTGCCGCCGCCGATCTCCGACCCGTTGAGCACCATATCGTAGGCCTTGGCGCGGACCTTCCCCGGATCGCTATCCAGTTTGTCCAGATCCCCGTCCATGGGCGAGGTAAACGGATGGTGCATCGCCACCCAGCGTTTTTCTTCCGCGTCGTACTCCAACAGCGGGAAGTCGAGCACCCACAGCACGTCGTATTTCGTCTCGTCAATCAGCTTGAGGCGCTTGCCAAGAGCGAGGCGCAGCGCGCCTAACACAGCATTGGTCGTGGACAGCGAATCTGCGACAAAAAACAGCAAGTCACCGGCCCGACCGTCGAGCGCCTGGACCACGGCCTTGAGCGTGGCCTCGTCGAAAAACTTGGCGATGGGCGAATCGACACCGGTTTCAGTCACCTTCAACCAGGCCAGGCCCTTTGCACCCAGAGTTTTCGCGTCGTTGGTGATGTCATCCAACTCCTTGCGCGACCAACCGGCTTGGCCTTTGGCGTTGATGCCCTTGACGATGCCGCCCTTATCGAGCGTCTGTTTGAATACCTGGAACGACGCATTACGAACCAGATCGGACACGTCGCGTAGCTCCAAGGCGAATCGAGTATCCGGCTTATCGACCCCGTACCGCATCATCGCCTCGGCATACGACACGCGAGGAAATGGCCGCGGGAGGGTCACACCCTTGATGTCCTTGAACAGGTCCGCGATCATCTCTTCCATGAGCGAGAGGATGTCCTCGCGGTCGATGAACGACATTTCCAAGTCGATCTGGGTGAACTCGGGCTGGCGGTCCGCACGCAGGTCCTCGTCGCGAAAACACTTCACGATCTGGTAGTACCGGTCGAAACCTGCAACCATCAACAACTGCTTGAACAACTGTGGAGACTGCGGGAGCGCGAAAAACTGACCCGGATTGACGCGGCTGGGCACAAGGTAGTCGCGCGCGCCCTCCGGCGTGCTTTTGGTCAGCACCGGAGTCTCGATGTCCAGAAAGCCCTTCGCGTTGAGGAATTCCCGAACCCGCATGGTCACGCGATGCCGGAGCAGAAAATGCTGCTGGATCTCGGGGCGCCGCAAATCCAGATACCGGTACTTGAGCCGAACAGTCTCCGCCACATCGCCTGGATGCTTCGCCATCTGCGCGGTGGCCTCCGGCCCGGTTTCAATTCCTCGCCCTTGGCGCGGCGCAGATTCATCGATCTGGAACGGCGGGGTTTTCGCGGTATTCAGAATCACGAGCCGCTTGACGCTCACTTCGACTGTGCCGGTAGGCAGGGTCTGGTTCTCCGTTCCAGCCGGACGCGCGGTGACCTTGCCGGTCACTTCCAGGACATACTCGCTGCGAACCTCGTGAGCGACCGCCGTGCCCCCTTCGGTCTCCGGCGTGACCACGATCTGGATCAGACCGGTGCGATCACGTAAATCGATGAACGCGAGGCCGCCATGGTCGCGCCGACGATGCACCCATCCCGCCAGCGCCACGTCGTGACCGACGTGCTCCGCCCGCAGCGCGCCGCAGTAGTGTGTCCGGTTCATCGGCTCGCCGCTACGACCCGTTTCGCGGGTTTACTCACCCGAGCCGGTGGTTTCGCCGATGCAACGGCCTTCAGGCGACTCACTTCACCGGATGTGAGCAGGCGGCATTCACCGCGCGGCAGGTTCCCGAGAGGAATTCCGGCATAGGATGTTCGAATCAACTTTGACACAGAATGCCCAAGTCGCTGTAACATCACGCGAATCTGCCTCTTCTTACCCTCATGCAATGTGATCTCCAGCCACTCGTTCTGCTGGGCCGACCGCATCCGCCGCACGCGACAAGGCGCTGACCGACCGGGCCCGATATAAATCCCTCCGGCTGCCAGTCGGGCTATCTCTTCATCGGTCGCCTTGCCCTTGATCTTGACCGCATAGACCTTGGCCACCTCGCGGCTGGGATGCATCAAGCCATTGGCCAATTCCCCGTCATTGGTCAGCAAGAGCAATCCCTCGGTGTCGAAATCCAACCGCCCCACCGGAAATACTCTGCCCCGAATCCCCTTGATGAGATCCACAATCGTGGGACGGCCCTCGGGGTCGCTCAGCGTCGTCACGTAACTCTTGGGCTTGTGCAGCATCGCGTACACCGGATCATCTTTGAACAGGAGCAACTTCCCTCGGACCTTAATGTGGTCCTCGGCTGGATCAGCCTTGCTGCCCAACTCGGTGACCACACGGCCGTTCACCGTCACCTCGCCGTCGAGGATCAGTTGCTCCGCAGCGCGGCGGGAGGCAATCCCGGCGCGCGCAATCAGTTTCTGCAGGCGTTCTTCAGGCATGGGAATGGGTGACGTCAGGCGCCGAAGCGCAGAGGCGTGGCCACGACGTGCGCGGATTGTGTCATAGGCTTACCGGAACTGTCAACGAGACGAGGGGTTGAGCCATTTGCGGGACTTGGGTGACGGAGTCCCGGCGAGGAACCCGCTATTTTCACGCGTTCTTAGCTTCTTCAACCCACGCCATTTGAATGGCTTCGAGCTTGCCTTCGTTGGATTTTGCCGGGTCGTCGGCGAAGTCGGACAGGCCGATCACCCATTTATGGAGATCGGTGAAGCGGACCGTGAGCGGATCAAGTCCGGGGAATTTGTCGGCGAGTTGGATCGCGAGGTCTTCCGTGTCGTCCCAAGTCAGTTTCACGAGTCGCTCCTCATGGTCGGTTACGACGGGATCAGGACGACCACCGGCCCCGAGATTTTGGCCTGGCATCCCAGTCGTGATTCATTGGTCAAACCATCCGCGTCTTCGAGTTGGTCTTCCTCTTCTTCGGACCGATCGGACAGGTGCTCCATGCCCGACTGCACCACGACATGGCAGGTCGAACAGGCACAGTTGCCCCCGCAGTTGTGCTCCAGATCGACGCCATGTTTCAAAGCGGCGTCGAGGATCGAGGTCCCCTCCTCGACCTCCACGGTAAGGTTCGCGGGCAGGAACGTTATGCGATGTTTTTCGGCCGGCTGGGTCGTCACGGAGCGGGCAACCGACTGGGGACTGTTCACGTCAAGATTTGGGGAGAAACTCGGCCACGTTCCGCTCTCGGAGTGCCTCATCGAGCGTAGAGTTCATCAACACCTCCGCGAGGTGGCGGGTCGCCTGATCCAACTGGTCCTTCTTCTGCTTGATACGCGGTCGGTCGGTGCCATCCATCGCGGTTTTCAGCTCGCTGAGAGCGGTTTCGATGCGCGTCACTTCGTCGGCCGCGACAAGGGTTCGCCCTCGCTTCAGCGCGCGATCCGTGGCGTGGAGAATCTCATTCGCTTCGTTTTTCGCTTCGATCAGCGCGCGTTGCTCCAAGTCGCTCTTCGCGTGCCGGAAGGAATCGGCCAGCATCTGCTCGATCTGCGCCTCGGTCAGGCCGTATGACGGTTTGACCTCGATGGCCGCCGACCGACCGCTTCGCTGCTCGGTCGCGCTGACCTGGAGAATCCCGTTGGCGTCGATCAGGAATGTCACTTCGACCCGCGGCAGGCCGGCGGGCATGGGGGCGACGCCGCGGAGGTCGAAGCGCGCGAGGCTGCGGTTGTCTTTGACCAATTCGCGCTCGCCTTGTAAGACGTGGATCGCGACCGCGCGCTGCCCCTCGACCGACGTGGTAAAGGTCTCTTTGGCGCTCGTGGGGATCGTGGTGTTGCGCGGGATCACCACACTCATGATGCCGCCCACCGTTTCGATGCCGAGCGACAGCGGCGTCACGTCCAACAGCAACATATCGCGGATTCCGCCGGCCAAGATGTCCGCTTGGATCGCCGCACCCAGGGCAACCACTTCGTCCGGGTTCAACTCGGAATGCGGGACTTTACCGAAAAACTCCTGCACGCGACGGCGCACGAGCGGTACGCGCGTCGAGCCGCCGACCAACACCACCTCGTCAATCTGTTCGGGAGACAGCTTGGAATCGGACAGCGCGTTGCGGCACGGGCCCAGCGTCGCCTCAACCAACGCCCCTATGGCCGATTCGAACTCGTTCCGCGTGATCTCTCGGCTGTAACAGATCTCGCCCGGCAGCGGCATCTCCACTGCGGTCCGGTCGAGCTCGGACAACCGGCACTTGGCGGCTTCCACCGCTACGCGAACCTCCTGCATCAAATCGGGAGAACCGGCGACCTCGATCCCGTGACGGCGTTTGATGTCATCGGCCACCACGGCCGCAAGCCGCTGGTCGAAGTCGTCCCCGCCCAAGTGGGTGTTGCCGTTCGTCGCCAACACCTCGAAGATCCCGTCTTTGAGCTTCAAGATCGAGACGTCGAAGGTGCCGCCGCCCAAGTCGTACACCGCGATGATCCCCTGCTTGCGCTGCTGGAGTCCGTAGGCGAGCGACGCCGCGGTCGGCTCGTTGACGATGCGGAGCACGTCCAGACCCGCCAACCGCCCGGCGTCCTTGGTGGCCTGGCGCTGAGTGTCGTTGAAGTAGGCCGGCACGGTAATCACTGCCTGTGTGACCGGTTCACCGAGGAACGCGTCGGCGCGCGTCTTAAGATCTTTCAGAATGAAGGCCGAGATTTCCGGCGGCGTCCACGCGCGCCCGCCGGCCAGGACGTGCACCACCTCTTGGTGCTCGGAAGAAATCCGATACGGGAACAAGGCGGCTTCGTCGCGGACGTCGTCCCACCCCTTGCCCATAAAACGTTTGATGGAGTAAATGGTATCTTGCGACCGGGTGAGGAGCCGGCGCTTGGCGGCCACCCCCACCTCCACGCGCCCGTCGTCGTAGATCGATACCACCGAAGGGACCAGCCGCGCGTCCGACCCGTCCGCGATGATCCGGGGCCGGCCGTGATCCATGTAGGCCACCAGGCTGTTGGTCGTTCCGAGGTCGATGCCGACGATCCGCCCCATCAAGCCACCCGTCCCGACACCTCGTGAATGTCCCGAATCAGATTCACGACATACACGCGCTGCCCCAACAGGTCCTGAAGCCGCACGAGTGTAGCGCGCCGGGCGTCGTTTCCAACGCCGTTGCCCTCGGAGGCGGCATCCCATTCCCGAGACCGGTCGACCAATTCCGCTTCCAGTGCGGCAAGGCTCGCCCGCAGCCGGTCATCTTCCTCTTTCAAGCGGGTCCCCAATGGCCCGCCGGCATCGAACCGTCCCGCAGCCCGGCACTCTTCCAGCAGTTCCTGCACGGCCAAGACATCCTCCAGCAGCGCAGGAGGCGCCTTCGGCTTGAGCGCTTCCCCGCCTTCGAGCGTAACCAGGTGTTCGACGCGCTCGTAGAAATCTTTGAGCGCACGATACGCCTGGTTGACGAGCGCGGAACGCGCCAGCAACCTGTCGCGCTCATCCGCCGGTTTGTGGAGGTGAAAATCGGGATGAACTTCTCGGCTTAAGCGGTGGTAGGTCGCCTCAAGCGAGGCCGCGTCGACGCTGAGGCGGCGCGGGAGGCCCAAGGCCGCGAAAAAATCCGGTTGGGCGCCGGGCGCATTCGTGACCGCCGACTCCATCGCTGATCCGCTCCGTCGGTCCGATCAGGCGCACCGCGTGTCCATCGTCACGCGGAGAACGACTCGCCGCATCCGCACGACCCGGTCGCGTTGGGATTGATGAACTTGAACCCGCCCCCCATCAAGGCGTTGACGTAATCCAGGCTCGTCCCCTTGAGGAACAGGGCGCTCTTGGCGTCCACGACCACCCGCACGCCGTCGGCCTGGATCACCTCGTCGAACTCCGAGACCTTGGTGTCGAAATTCATCTTGTACGTGAACCCCGAGCACCCACCGCCCTGCACTGCGACGCGCACGACCATGTCCGACGTGCCCCCCTGGAGCTCGATCAATCGTTTGGCTTCCTTGGCAGCCTCCGGCGTCACCTTGAGCGTCGCACCTTCGGCTTTGGGTTCACCCACCATATCTAGCGAGAGTTCCATGTGTCTCCTTCCTCCTATTCAGTTCACAGGTTCCGTGAATCGTGCGCAGCCCGCTTACGACGCTGCAGTGGTTTGAGTCGTCACGCTCTCTTGTTTTTTCTTCACGTCGGCCAGCGCCGCCTTGATCGCGTCTTCGGCCAGCACCGAGCAGTGGATCTTCACCGGGGGCAGCGCCAACTCCTCCACGATATCCGTGTTCTTGATCTGCGACGCCTCATCGATGGTCTTGCCCTTCAACCATTCGGTGGCCAGACTGGAGCTCGCGATCGCGCTGCCGCAGCCGAAGGTCTTGAATTTGGCGTCCTCGATCACGCCTTGCTGGTTGACCTTGATCTGCAGCTTCATCACGTCGCCGCACTCCGGCGCGCCCACGACCCCTGTCCCTACGCTGGGGTCGCTCTTGTCCATGCTCCCCACGTTCCGCGGGTTGTTGTAGTGATCAACCACCTTATCGCTATATGCCATGACGTGTCCCCCTCACGCGCTGCTGCGTGTTTAATGAGCCGACCAGTTCACCGCTTTCAGATCAATCCCCTCTTTCGCCATCTCGTACAACGGCGACATCTCCCGCAGTTTGGTCACCGCCTGGATGACGCGCTCGGCGACGAAATCGATTTCCTCATCGGTGTTGAACCGTCCCAGCCCGAATCGGATCGACGAATGCGCTAAATCCGACCCCACGCCCAACGAACGCAGGACATACGACGGTTCCAACGTAGCCGACGTACACGCGGAGCCGGAAGACAACGCAATGTCTTTGAGGCCCATCAACATGGCCTCCCCCTCGACATACGCGAAACTGATGTTGAGGTTGTGGGGCAGGCGCTGCGTGGGATGGCCGTTCAAATACACCTCGTCCAACCCCTTGGTGATGGCGGCGTACAGACGCTCGCGCATGGCGGTCAGCCGCGCGGACTCCGCCGGCATGATCTCACCCGCGATCCGACACGCCTCGCCGAACCCCACGATCAACGGCACCGGAAGCGTGCCCGACCGCATCCCGCGCTCGTGCCCGCCGCCGTCCATTTGGGCCGCCAACCGCACCCGCGGGTTGCGGCGTCGCACATAGAGCGCGCCCACGCCTTTGGGGCCGTACAGCTTGTGCGAGGAGAACGACATCACGTCGATCCCCATCGCCTGCACATCCACCGGAATCTTGCCCACTCCCAGCGTGGCCTCGCTGTGAAAGACCAACCACCGCTCTTTGGCTATTTTGCCGATCTCGGCGACCGGGTTGATCGTCCCGATCTCGTTGTTCGCCATCATGACCGAAATGAGAATCGTCCGATCCGTGATCGCGTTCTTCACGTCGTCGGGATTCACGATGCCGTTCGACGGCACCGGCAGATAGGTGACCTTCAAGCCGTCCTTTTCGAGGCGCTTGGCGGTATCCAGAATCGCGCGATGTTCGGTGGCGACGGTAATAACGTGGTCGCCCTTCTCGCGGTACATCGCCGCCACGCCCTTCAGCGCCAGGTTGTTCGACTCGGTCGCTCCGCTGGTGAAGATGATTTCCTTCGGGTCCGCGTGGATCAGTTCCGCGATCTGCGCGCGCGCGGCTTCGACCGCCGCCTCGGCTTCCCAGCCGAAGGCATGGTTCCGACTCGCCGCGTTGCCGAACTTCTCGGTGAAGTACGGCAGCATCACCTGCAAGATGCGCGGGTCAACCGGCGTCGTGGAGTGGTTATCGAGATAAATGGGAAATTTCAAGGCCATGCGAATTCTCCTCTTGCCGACTGATCTGCGACATTTCAGCCAATGTCATCCCGTGGAGCAACTTGCGGATGCCGTCTTGAATCTTGTGCAGGGGCGACCGCAGATTGCACCACGACCACTGATCACACGCGTTCTCCCCTTTGCCGGAGAACGAACAGGTCGTGAGCATGATCGGCCCCTCGATCGCCTCGATTATCTCGGAGACCGTGATCTCGGTTGCCGCTCGTGCCAGCGCGTATCCACCCTTGGGCCCGTTCTGAGACACGATGAGCCCTCGTTTGGCCAGCCGCTGGAGAACTTTGGCCAGCAACTCGACCGGGATGTGGTACTCGTCGGCGATCCGCTTGGTGTTCACCGACGTGTTGTCGTGGCTGAGCGCGATATAGTTCATCGCGAGCAACCCATAGTCGATTTTCTTCGACAGCTTTAACACGCCGGAACCCCCGTGGTGAATGCGACTGCTTTCATCCCCGACCTATTCAATCGGCGACTAAACTAGTCGGGATCAATATAGCCCGGAGAATGAATCCAAGTCAAGAAGAATGTCACGACAGAAATCGAATGGAAAACAACGGAGTGGGTCTAAAACTGAGGCTACCCAGGCAGCTTGCCACTGAACAGGTCTTTTGCTTTATTTTCAACGTCTTTTGCCATTTTCTGTCGATAATCGAGCAGACGTTTTGCCAAGCTCTCGTCCTGCAGCGCCAGAATACGCGCGGCTAGGATCCCGGCGTTCTTGGCCCCGGATTTTCCAATCGCCACCGTGGCCACCGGCACACCTCCGGGCATCTGCACCGTAGACAGCAGCGCATCCAGCCCGTTGAGTGGAGAAGAATCCAGCGGCACACCAATCACGGGAAGCACGGTCTCAGACGCAACCACACCAGCCAGGTGCGCCGCCCCGCCGGCACCCGCGATGATCACCCGAACCCCTTGGGCCTCGACGTTGCGAATCCACGAACGCAGCAGATCCGGCGCGCGATGCGCCGACGCGATCGTCATGGTGTAGGGCACCCCCAACTCGCGCAACGCCTTCCCCGCCTCTTCCATTACCGGCAGGTCCGAGTCGCTGCCCATCACCACACCCACCAACGGCCGTTCCGCTGAATCCATTTTCGCTCCCATCAAGGCGGCTACCCTATCACCGCGCGGATTCGGGGTCAAGCCGAATAGGCTACCCGGCTGCGGCGGGTTTGGGCGGCGCCGGAGTGGTCATCCACACCAGGCCGCCGATCAACCCCGACGCGATGAGCACGCAGAGCCACAGCAGCGCGAGCGACAGCGCATGTTCCTGGGACACCCCGACCTGGGAGAGAAAAAAAACGAACGCGCCCTCGCGCACCCCCAGACCGTTGAGGCTGACAGGGATCATCGTGGCCACCGCGATCAATGGAATCAAGACGAAGTAGAACACCACCGGGACATCGAGCTTGAGCGCCATCGCGTTGAAGATGTTCACGACCACCACCAACGTCTGCAGGACGAAGGACAATCCCGTGACAAACGCGAGGCGCCCCGGGCGTTTGAAGAACTCGGCGACAATCGGCAGCGAGGCCCGGAACGACGCCAACGGTCCACGCGCCGCCAACCCCACGGCGACGAGCGCCACCAGGCCCAGCGCACCAGCTCCCAGGGCCCACCCGATCCACGGCGGAAACGACACGCGGCCGAATGCCAGCGCGGCCACTACGGCGATCACGCTTAACGTCACGAAGCCGACGCCGCGGTCGGCCAGCACCGAAATGATCGCGCGTTTCCAGTCGGCCGATGATCGGGCCACGTAGTAGCAACGGTAGACGTCCCCGCCCACGCCGGTGGGCAGAAAGAGATTGAAGAACATCCCGACATAGTAATACCGGACGAACTGAGGCCACGTGCCGTCCAGGTTGACTACGCGCGCCAGCAGCAACCACCGCCACGCACACAATCCTTGCAGCGCCAGGTACAACACGAGCGCACACGCGACCCATCCCCACGAGGCGCCCGCGACCAAACCAATCACCGACGCGACGTCGATACGCGACAGCAGATACCAGAGCAACCCCACGGTGACCGTGAGTTTGAGAGCGATCCACCAGGATTTCTTCATGAACGGGCGTTCGAATCGGTCTCGCCGAGGATCTCCCGGACGGTATAGATCGGCTTGCCCTGCGACTCGTGGTAGGTCCGGATCTGCAATTCGGCCAGGATGCCCAGACTCGCAATCTGCAGACCCGCCAGCATCAACAACGCGCCGAAGAGCAAGAGCGGCCGGTTGGCCAACTGCGCGCCAAACGCCAACTTCTGGAACGCCAGGTAGGCGTCGATGCCGAAACCCACCAGCATCATGATGATGCCGGCCCACCCGAAGGCGTGCATCGGCCGCTGGGCGTAGCTCTTGAGAAAACTCACGATAATCAGATCCATGATGACGCGGAACGTCCGCGCCAACGTGTATTTGCTGGTCCCCCGGGTCCGTTCGTGGTGCCGGACCGGCAGCTCCGCGATCTTCGCGCCGTAGATCGTCGCCAGCGCCGGGATGAAGCGGTGCAGGTCGCCGTACAACGGAATATTTTGAATCACCTCGGCGCGGTACGCCTTGAGCGAGCAGCCGTAGTCGTGCAGGCGCACGCCCGTCACGCGACCGATCAGCCAATTGGCGAACCGCGACGGGAGCACGCGCATCCAATGGTCTTTGCGGTCGCGCCGCCAGCCGCTGACCACGTCGTACCCCTCCTGGAGTTTCCCGAGCAACAACGGAATATCGTCGGGATCGTTCTGCAGATCCCCGTCCAGCACCACGATCACCGCACCTCGCGCGTGGTCGAACCCCGCGGCCATCGCCGCGGTTTGGCCGAAGTTCCGTCGCAGCCGGATCACCCGCAGGCGTGGGTGCGCAGCGCACAGACGCCGAAAGATCACATCGCTGCCGTCCGTGCTGCCGTCATCCACGAACAGCACTTCCGCATCGAGCGCGAACCGGTCGACGGCGCCGAAGACGCGATCCACCAGCGCATCCAGGTTTTCCGCTTCGTTGAACAGCGGAATCACGATCGACAATGCGGGCGCCTGCCTATCGAGACTCGTCATGGTGGTGTCTCATCCGGTACAGCCTCGGTTTCGCCCGCGCCGGGACGGTTGGACGCCAGGACGTAGCCGCCGCGAGCCTCCCGCGCGTACACCGTCGCCGCGCCGTTCAGCCGTTCCATCCACGCAGCCTTCGTGATCACCATCCAGGTGCGGTCTTGAGCCAACAACGCCGCCAGGTCTTCCGGCCGGCTCTCCCCCACCACGGTCACCAGTCGCCTCGCGTAAAATACCACACTCGGCTTGTTCAACCCGTACACCGCGATGCCGCCGTCCGGACCGGCTTCCCGGCTCGCGCGGACGGACAAGTCCCGCAGTGGAACCTGGATCACCGCCGCGGCAACCGGCGCAATCGCCGTCAACAGGACGCCGACTGCCAGGACCGTGGTCGCGGCGATGGCGCCGATCGTCGCCACCGGACGGCGCCGCCACGCCAGCCAGCCGATCACCAGCGCACCGGTCACGCCGATCGCGGCGAGCGCAGCGGGTCCCCATCCCACGTCGATCGGCTGGTGCAGATACGCGGCCTTGGGAAACCGCTCGCGCGCCCACTCCAACCACCACGGCAGACCGCCGAACGCAACGGCCATGAGCAACGCCACGGCCACCAGCACCAGAATCCCTCCGTTCACCCAGCGGTCAGCGCCCGGCGCTCGCGCCACGAAACGCTCCGCCCACATTCCCACCAACAACGCGAACGGTGGATACAACGACGCTACATAGTTCGGCAGTTTCGTGCCCGCCGCCGAGAAAAACACGAACACCACGCCGACCCACACCAGCAGCAAGAGTCCCAGCGCCTCGCGGTCGGTGGGACGGCGCAGCCCCCGCCATCCGGAGGGCCACGCCCAGCGAAGCGCGGGCAACGCGAACACGGTCCAGGGGAACAACCCCACCGCCACCACCGGCACATAATAATACATCGGGCCCGAGTGCCCCGAGATGACGCCGGTGAAACGCCGCACGTTGTGTTTCAACACGAACCCCTCGATGAAAGCCCAGCCTCGCTCGTACAACTCCAACGCGTACCACGGCGCCGCCACCAACACGAACACCAGCGCCATCCGGGCCCAGGGCAGATTCGACAACGACTCGCGCATCCCGCCGCGGAGCGCGAGAAACACCGTCAGGATGAGACCCGGCAACACGATGCCCACCGGGCCCTTGGTCAACACCGCGAACCCCAACGCCGCGGATCCGATCAGCGCGGCGTCGACGCGCGCCCGCGAGTCGGTCGCCTGCACCGCGGCGAACCACGCGAGCAGGCCGGCCGTGATGAAAAAGATCAGTACCATGTCGGTGATCGCCGAGTGGGCGAGCACCACGACTTCCAGCGACGTCGCGGCGACCAACCCGGACAACAAGCCGACCCGCGGCCCCATTCGGCGCCACGCAAACACCATGATCAACGCCACCAGGCCGACGCCGAACGCGGCCGACCAGAACCGCGCGCCGAACTCACCCACGCCGAACACGGTGAACGCGGACGCCATGAGCCAATAAAACAGGACCGGTTTGTCGAAACGATCCGCCCCGTTGTACTGCGGCGTGATCCAGTCGCCGGTCTCCAGCATCTCGCGCGTGGCCTCGGCGAACACCGCCTCATCCACGTCGAACAACGGGACGCTGCCCAATCCCCAAAAAAACAGCGCCGCACACCCGATCAACAACGCGGCAGCGCCCGTGCGCTCGCTGGTCACGCGGCGCTCGCCCCCTCGCGTCGGGGCCACCGTCGGTCCGCCATCACCATCGCCAGCCGCCCGGTCGCCCACCCCAGGAGCCCGCCCCCCACCACGTCCGAAACGTAGTGAGCGTCCACCGCCACGCGGGAAAACGCGATCACCCCGGCCGCCAGATAGAGCCACCAGCGCCTGGAGGGAACGACCAGCGCGAACACCGCGGCCACCGTAAACGCCGACGTCGCGTGCCCGGAGGGAAACGAGTGGTACGCCGCGGCCAGCGACGGCCACCACGAGTCGAGCGCCCCCGCGGCCGCGCTCGGCCGCGGCCTGGCGACAAGGATCTTGATGACGCGGGAGACCAGTCCGGAAACGATCAACGCGGGAACCGCCACGAGGCCGGCGCGCACGAGTTCCGGACGCCCAAAACGAGAGGCGACCAGCGCGACGCCGAGTGCAACCACGCCCAGCACCCACCCTTGCCCGAACAGGGTGACCCATTCCATCACTGCGCGAACCGCCGGGGTCCGCCAAGACGCAATCGCCTCCCGGAACAACGGATCGAGCTTGGTCAAAACCCAGAACGCCGCGATGCCCGCGGACAGGGTGACGATCAGGAACGGGAGCTCAGGATGGCGAAGCAGTCGGCCGTAACCCAGGCCCGCGTGGGGAGCCGTCATCCGCCGGAAGAAGACCCTGCCGCGGACAACGCGCGCGCGGCGATATCCGACCGGTACGAGGCGCCGGCGAACGTGATGGCGCGCACCCTGGCGTACGCGTGATCCCGTGCCCGCGCCAATGTCCCGGCCACACCCGTCACACCCAACACCCGTCCTCCCGACGTGACCACCCGGGAGCCGTCGCGCGACGTGCCGGCGTGGAACACCAGACTGTCGTCCGGTCCCACATCCAGGCCGAAAATCTCGTCTCCCCGGTGATAGTCGCCGGGATATCCCTTGGCGGTTATCACGACGCACACCGCGGTCTGATTCCGCCAACGCACCGTCAACCGGTCCAGCCGGCCGTCGATGATCGCGTCGCACACATCGACCAGGTCGCTGTCCAACAAAGGCAGCACCACCTGGGTCTCGGGGTCTCCGAACCGGCAATTGAATTCCAGCACTTTGGGTCCGGACGCGGTCAGCATCAGCCCCGCGTAGAGGATCCCGCGATAGGGCCGGCCTTCAGCCGCCATACCGGCCAGCGCCGGCGTCAACACGTGCTCGCGCACGATCGCCAACACCTCGGGCGTCACGGACGGGCTGGGAGCGTATGCGCCCATGCCGCCGGTGTTCGGCCCCCGATCGCCGTCCTCGGCGCGTTTGTGATCCTGCGCCGCGGGCATCATGACGAAGGACCGTCCGTCGCAGAACGCCATACACGTCGCTTCCATTCCTTGGAGACACTCTTCGATCAACACCGTCTCGCCGGCGGAACCGAACACCCGGCGCTCCATCATCTCGCGCACCGCTCCGCGCGCCTCTTCGCGATCAGCCGTCACCACCACACCCTTTCCCGCGGCAAGGCCATCGGCTTTGATCACCACCGGAAGCGGATGCAGGTCCAGCACGGCAAGGGCCTCGTCCAACGACCGGACCACGACCGCCTGGGCCGTGGGAATGGCGTGCCGCTGCAGAAACGCTTTAGAAAACGCCTTGCTGGTCTCCAACTGCGCGGCCTCGCGCGTCGGGCCCACGATGCGCCGTCCCGCGGCCGCGAACCGATCCACCACCCCCGCCGCCAGCGCCGCCTCCGGACCCACGATCGTCAGATCGATCCCCTCGCGCTCCGCCGCGCGAAGCAACCCCTCCACATCATCCACCTCAATCGGCAGACACGTGGCCTGCTCCGCGATCCCGCCGTTCCCCGGGGCGCAATAAATTTTGTCCACGCGCGGGTTCTGCGCCAACGTCCAAACCAGCGCATGCTCCCGCCCCCCTCCCCCGATGACAAGGACCTTCATAATTGGACGAGGTGGACGAATGAAAGGAGCGGCCGTCCCTGGCCGCAAATGTATCCGGCATGATGATCGCGCGTCATATTTTGGTGGATTCTTTTCACGCGGTGATTCGGAACGAACCGCCGCGTGAAGCCCGTTCAGGTATGGCCACATGCAAGGCGGAGCGAGCACCGGAGCGCAGCGTACTGGGTCGTACGTGAGCACCGGAAGCGCAGCGACAACGCCGCAGATGGCCGTGCATGGACGGGCTTAGTGCCGGAAGTGGCGCATGCCGGTGAGGACCATCGCCATCCCATGCCGATTCGCCGCCGCCACGATCTCATCGTCCTTCACCGAGCCGCCGGGCTGGATGACCGCGGTCACGCCGACCTTGGCCGCCTCGTCGATCCCGTCGGGAAATGGGAAAAACGCGTCGGAGGCGATCACCGTGCCCGCGAGCGGCAACACGGCTTTCATCGCGCCGATCTTGACCGAATCCACCCGACTCATCTGCCCCGCTCCCACGCCGATCGTCCGGTCAGCACGCGCGTACACGATGGCGTTGGACTTGGTGTGTTTGGCCACTGTCCAGGCAAACCCCAGCGCATCGAACTCCGCGTCGGACGGTGTGCGCGTGGTCGCGACCCGCAGTTTGCGAACATCCGCGATGCGACCCAGATCGCGTTCCTGGTACAGCAGGCCGCCCACGATCTTCCGGACTTCCATGGGCTCGATCGAGCCCGCGGTGAGCGGTCCGACGTCGAGTAACCGGAGCGCTTTTTTCCGCCCCAGCTCCTCGACCGCAGCGGCCTCGAACGCGGGAGCCACGATCACTTCCATGAAGGTGGAGCCGATTTCCTTGGCGGTCTCGCCGTCCACCGGGCGATTAAACGCCGCCACCCCGCCGAACGCGGATACCGGATCACCCTCGCGGGCTTTGCGATAGGCCTCGGCCGGCGTCGCCCCCAGGGCCACGCCGCACGGGTTGTTATGTTTGACGATCACCACCGCACAGGTGTCGAACTCTTTGACCAGTTCGAGCGCCGCGTGTGCGTCCAAGAAATTGTTGTACGACATCTCTTTGCCGTGGAGCTGGCGCGCCCGTGCGGTGGAGGCCTCGGTCACGGTGGGATCGCCATACATCGCAGCGTGCTGGTGCGGATTTTCCCCGTACCGCAGACTCTGCAGTTTCTCGTATCGCAGCACCAGCGTCTGAGGGAACCGCGACGGGGGTTCGGCTGACGGCTCCGCGCGATCAAGGTACGCCGCGATCAACCCGTCGTATCGGGAGGTGTGGGTGAAGACTTTCCGCGCGAACGACAGACGGGTATCGCGGCTGAGGCCCTCCGGACGTGTGAGTTCATCCAACAACCGCGGGTAGTCCGCGGGGTCCACCACCACCGCGACCTCTTCGAAGTTCTTGGCCGCCGACCGCAACATGGACGGCCCGCCGATGTCGATGTTCTCGATCGCCTCGTCGAACGTACACCCGGGCTTGTTGACCGTGGCCTCGAAGGGGTAGAGATTCACGATCACCACGTCGATCGGGTCGATCCCGTGCCGCTTCATCTGCTCGACGTGGTCGGGCAGGCGCCGGCGCCCCAGCATCCCCCCGTGAACCTTGGGGTGCAAGGTCTTGACGCGACCGTCGAGCATTTCGGGGAACCCCGTGATCTCGGAAATGTCGCGCACCGCGAGTCCCTGCTCGCGCAGCAGTTTGGCGGTCCCGCCGGTGGACACGATCTCGAATCCCAACCCGACCAGGCCCTTGGCCGCGTCCACCACGCCGTCTTTGTTCGATACACTGATCAATGCCCGCCGCATACGCTCCTCACGCTACGTTTTCGCCCCCACCAGCCGTTTCAGCCACCGGCGGCCCCAGTTCCGCACCGCGATGGCTTGAGACTGCATGAACACACCTTTCCGGTATCGTTTGGACTCTTCGGATGTCACCAGGTCCGGCGCCAGGCGCCGCTTGAGTTTGATCACGCCCAGGCGGTCGTCCTGGACGAACAATCGAAACACCCCATTGAGCAACACGTTCCAGCGGGCGCCCCGACGGACCGCCGCCGCAAAGTCGATGACGTACGGGTCGCCGCGTTCGCTGATCAACACGTTGTTCATGTTGCGCAGGTCGCACAACGCGACCCCTCGCGCGTGTACGGCCTCCACGGTGTCGTGCAGCCGTTCGAAAAACACCTCGCCCACCTCGCCGGGCTGCGCCTCGCCGGCCCCTTTTCCCGGAATGTATTCGGTCGCCAAGGCATAACGATCGATGCGGCCCACGAAGCCCGGAACCCCGGGAATACCCTCCAACACCTCGTAAACCGTGGCCTCGCGCCAGACCGAATACAACCCCACCCCCACGCGGTAGATCCACCGACGGGGCGCGTAGTCCTTCACGATCACGCTGCGCCCCTGGTGCTGGACCAGCATAATATCGGGCTGCCACGGCCGGCCGCGCCGCACGTAGTGAGCCTGCGATCCGGCGATCGCCTCGCGCGTCAGAGCGGCCGACATCCGTTATCCTTTTACGAAGCCGAAACGCTCCACAACTTCCAAGCCAGTATCGCGATGCCCAAGATCACGGCCGCCACCGTGCCGTGTTCGTCGTTTCGAATAAAAGCCGCCCACTGCCAGGGCTTGTCCTCTCGCGCGGGGTAGGGCGTCAGGCGAGGGAGGTACGCGGGAACTTCGCGGTCGTATCGGACCCACGCGTCGCCGAACCGCTCCCGCAGCCGGTCGGATTCCCGCCGCTGCTTGAACGGCGCGTAGTAGGCCACGAACACCCCCACCCCCACGGCCAACAACACGTAGTTCGAAGCCATCACACACAAACCCACCATAATGAGAAAGGTCCCCAGATAAAGCGGATTTTTCACGTAGGCATACGGACCGCTCGTCACCACGCGTTCGTTCTTATAGAGATGTCCCGCCGCCCACACCCGGATCAACTCGCCGAGCACCACGATCACCACGCCGACCGCGAACCACCGCGCCACCGGTCGAGCGAGCCACACCAACGCGATCGCCAACGCGTACACCGGCACGGTCTTGACGGTAACTTTTCGTTTCATGGCAGACCAAGACAGCGTCGAGTCCATCACATCCTCTGGCACATCGTGAAAATCAAGGCGTCGGCGGAGCGAGTATAGAAAAAGAGGTGCTAAAATTCAACTCAGGTGCAGGTGTCTCGGACACACTGCGACAGCAGAGGCTGTCCAGGAACGGGCCAGATGCCCCCTTCGGGGACTTCCGAGATTTCGATTTCTGAAGGTGGGTCGCAAGGCGCCGCAAAACGCCGCCGATGGCCCTTCATGGATAGGCTCGTGAGCTTGACATTGTTTGAGCGCGATTTGTAGAGTACCGCACCACCAGCCACCGGACACGCGATGGTACTTGGCCTCCCCAAAGTCATCCCGCTGTTTCCTCTTCCCGATCTCGTCTTCTTCCCGCACGTCGCGTTGCCCCTGCACATCTTCGAGCCCCGATACCGCGCCATGGTTCGCGAGGCGCTGGACGGCGATCGGATCATTGGCATGGTCCTGTTGCAGGACGGGTGGGAGGAGTTGTATTACGGGAATGACGCGCCGATTCACTCGGTGGGATGCGCGGCAAAAATCACGGCGGTGCAGCAGATGGAGGGCGGCCGATTCAACATCACGCTCTTCGGCCTCACGCGATTTACCCTGCGCGATCAGTTCAGCGACGCGCCCTACCGCCAGGCCTGGGTGGAGCCGTTCCACGAAGGCGACGAGCCGTGTCCGCTGCCCGCGGAACTCAGAGGGCAACTCCACGGCCTGGTAAAGGAGTTCGGCAAGCTGATCGGCCGCGCCTCACAAATCGAGGTGTTCCTTAAACGCGTCGTCCACGAGCCATCCTTCCTCAATATCTGTTGCTCCGAGCTCCCCTTCACCCCCGTCGAAAAACAACTCTTCCTGGAAGCCTCCACCCCGGTCCAACAAGCCAAGCGCCTCGTCGACGTCCTCCGATTCAATATCGACGATCTGGCCCGGAGCGCCGCGTCGACCAAAAACGTCGGCTGGTAAGATTCGAGAGTTCCCCCATCCGAGAAAGGAGTCTCATGATGATTCGACCGTTACCCGTCCTGATGGCTGTCTCTTGCGCGTGGCTTCTCGCGCTTGCGGTCCCGCACGCGGACGCCGAGGGCCCGTTCAGCAAGATCGGCCGCGCGGCGAACGACGCACACACCCCGGTGATCGACGCGCCGGACAGCGTGAAAGCGGGCGAAGCGTTCAAGGTCACGATCACGATCGGGAAAACCCCGCATCCCTCGTTGCCCGAACACGCGGTGCAATGGATCGCGCTCTACGCCGACGAGGTGGAACTCGCGCGGGCCACGCTGACGCCGGTGCTCACCCGCCCAGTCGTCACCTTCACCATCGCGCTGGATGAATCCACCACGTTGCGCGTGCTGGAAGCGCCCAATCACTCCGCGGCCTGGGAAGCGACCAAAAAGATCACAGTGACCAAATAGGAGAGGACGGCGATGCCCACACCGACCGATCAAGCGCTCCAAGAAGGTGATGCCGCCCCGGACTTTTCGCTCCCGGCCAACACCGCCAAGACGATTGCGTTGAAGGATTTCCGTGGGAAACGGGCGGTGGTGCTCTACTTCTACCCCAAAGACGACACACCGGGCTGCACGGTTGAAGCGTGCGGATTTCGGGACACGTCCAAGGACTATGAAAAGGCGGGGGCCGCGATTCTGGGCGTGAGTCTCGACAACCTCAACTCACACCAAAAGTTCAGCGACAAGTTCTCCCTGTCTTTCCCCTTGCTGAGCGACGAAAGCCAGGCCGTTTCAAAAGCGTACGGCGTCTACAAACTCAAACAGATGTATGGCAAGGAGTATTGGGGCATCGAGCGCACTACGTTTTTGATCGACAAGCAGGGCAAGATCGCGAAGATTTATCCGAAAGTCAAAGTCGAAGACCACCACAACCAGGTGCTCAAGGATCTGAAGGCGTTGAAGTAAGCCGTTGCTGGTGCACGAGCGTCTCCAGCCTCGCCACCACATCCTTCCCGATCACCTGCGGCGAACATCGCATTTCATAGGTCCGCCTCGCGCCCTCGGCCAGCCGAGCGCGTAGCGCGGGGTCTGCGGCCAACGTCCGGATGGCGTCGGCCAACGCCCGCGCATCACCCGCCGGACACAACCACGCATCCACACCGTGGGTGAGCAACTCGCGGGCCGCCGGCGTGTCCGCCGTGATGATCGGCCGGCCCGCGGCGAGCGCGTCGTAGACCTTTGAAGGAATCACCCGTTGCGCCTTGGCCGTGGAGCCGAAGATGCCCAGGCACACGTCGGCCGCGGCCAGCTCACGGGCGTATTCATCGCGATCGATCCATCGATCGATCAATTCCACACACGACAACCCCTCCGACCGTACCCGCTCCCCGGCCACGGAGAACTCCTGACCGTGCCCCAGCAGACGAACGGTCACCGACGGAGCGCTTTTCTCCAGATCCCGCGCCGCGTCCACAATCACGCGCACCCCGTGTAACGGGATAAACGTGCCGACGAACAACACGCGACAGCGCGATCCGGACGGCTGGGCACTCGGCGGGTTCGTCGCGTGGTCCGATCCCACCGGAACGCGATGGAATCGATCGACCGGCAGGCCGTACTCTGAATGGAAGTACTCGATGTGCGCCTGCGTGTCGAGAAACACCAGGTCTGCGGTCCTGCACGCGAGTCGATCCAAGACGCGAAGGGCTTTAGCGCCGAGCGACCGCTCGGACATCAGTCCCCGGTCGTTGACCACGGTATCGTGCAGCGACAGCAGCGCATTGAGCACCACCGGCCGGCGCGTCAGCACCCTGGCCAACAACACGTCGACGTGGCCGAGATATCCGACGATCACCACGTCGGTCGGCGGACCCGTGATCCATCGGACGGTCAGACAACACCACGCCCACGCCCACCGCGCCGCAAGCACCAAGATCGCGAGTGGTCCGCGCCCCGACTTCCACCGCTCGGACGCGAGACCCTGTTCGTCGGAAACGCCGGCTCGGCACTCCCAAACCGTGGCCCCGCCCCGCCGAAGACTCTCGATCAACACCCGATTGACGGGGTAGCCCTCACCAGCCGAGTAGGTGCCGAAATAGCAGACTTTCAAACCGGCCGCGTAGAAGGGGGCAGACACAAGGCGGAGCAAGGAAGGTCACCGCAGCGTACTGTTGCGTACGTGAGGATGACCTTCCGAAGCGACAACGCCGCGGATACCCCCTTATCCGCAGCCGATCGACCCCGGCGCCTCATCACTCCTGGCCGGGGTCGATACGCTCGCTATGCTCAAACCGCATCTGTGCAATCTGCTCCGACACCAGCCCCATCAGGAAGATAATCACCGCGTTGATGAACAGCAGGGCCGACATGTTGGTGAACCGGCGAAACTCGATGAAAGTGTAGAGGTAGTAACTCAAACCGGTCACGAAAAACACGGCGCTCACCGGCAAGAACACTTTGATCGGGGAATAGAGCGTGGCGATCTTGAATATGATGACCAGAAAACGAATCCCGTCCCGGATCGGACGCAGTTTGCTCTCGCCCTTACGCTTGGCGGTGACGATGGGGACGAACGTGACGCTATGCCCGGACCGGATGGTGGCCATGGTCAGCGTAGTGGGATACGAGAAGGCGTTCGGCAACAGATACACGAACCGCCTGGCGAGCGACGTCTTGATCGCCCGGAATCCGGACGTCGTGTCCAGAATCTGCCGACCGGTCAGGAACGACGCAAACAGGTTGTAGAAGCGATTGGCCCATTTGCGGTGCACGTCGCTCTGGGATCCTGCGGTGCGCGCGCCCACCACCATGTCGTAGGGCCCGATCTGCGCGACCAACCGCGGGATGTCGGCGGGGGTGTGCTGGCCGTCTCCGTCCATCATCACCAGCACCGCGCCGCGCCCCTGCCGGATGCCGGTCTTGATCGCGGCCCCGTTGCCCATCCGGTACGGGTGGCTGACCACCCGCGCGCCGGCGTCTCGGGCCTGCTGCGCGCTGCCGTCGTCCGAGCCGTCGTCCACCACCAGGACCTCGTCGTCAGGCGCGAGCACAGCGCGCGCCCGCTTGACCAGGTCCGCGATGTTCATCGCCTCGTTGTACACCGGAATGACCAGCGTCACCCCGGGACGTGTATCCCGCTCGTGCATGGTGGGCGAAGACTAAATCATCGTCCGGGAAAAATCAATCCAACGAGGCATACACGGCCTCCAGCGCGTTGACCGAACGCGACCAGTCGTATTGTGACTCGACCAGTGAGCGCGCCTCCCGCGCCAGCCGGCGCCGGAGTTCTGCGTCGTTCAACAGGTCCGACACGCATTGGGCGAACGCCTCCGGCGTATCACCCACCAGGAGATGGTGGTCCGGCTCGACCTCCAACCCCTCGCATCCGATCGATGTCGTGACTACCGGCGTGCCCGCGGCCATGGACTCCAGGATCTTCAGCCGGGTTCCCCCGCCCACGCGCAACGGCACCACGCTGACGGTGGCCCGCGCCAGTTCCGGGCGCACGTCTTCCACGTAGCCCACGAGATCGACCGACGGCCACCGCGCGGACTGCTGCTGAACGCTCGGGGGGACGTGCGCCCCCACGATGCGCAATCTCACGTCCGGGAAACGTTCCACGATGCGACCGTAGATCGATTCCAGGAAATACCGCAACGCATCCACATTCGGATCGTGACGAAACCAGCCCACGAACAGCAAGGTCCGGGCGTCCTTTTTCGCCTCCAGACACTCGGCGTAGTGCGCCACGTCTACGCCGTTGGGCACCACGGTCACTCGATCGCTGATCGGCCGCACCTGCCGCGCGTCGTCCTCCGACATGGTCACCACCGCCCCGAACCGCCGCCAGACCGCCTCTTCATAGGCGCGCATCAATCGCGCTTCGCGAGCCCAGAACCAGCGCCCGATACCCCACGCAACCCCAACCCGGCGACTGAGGGGCAGCCAGGCCACGTCGTGTTCGACCAACACCCCGCGACGCGCAAGCAGCGGCCAGTCGAGATCGTGGACGTGTTGGACCATCTGGATCCACTCGATCTGCACTGCGTTGAACGTCTCGCGCTGCAGCAGCTCGTGCAGCGCGCTCGCGAGCGCCGGACTGCGCTTGTTGAGCACACTGAGCGGCAGGCTCCACACCCAACGCACACCCTGGAGCACGCGCGAAGCTAAGGCCGCCGGACCGGGTTGCCATGGGACCACGATCACGCGGTCGCACAGTCGCTTCAGCTCTGGGAGATGTCGGACTACCTCTTCGGCCGAGTCCGCCAGGGTAACCAGCGTGACGCGATGGTGCGACGCAAGGTGTTTGAGCAGGTTGAACACGCGCAGCCGCCCCCCGGACTTTAGGGGCAGGGGAAAGGACATGGAAACGATTAGAACGCGCATCGCTACGTCGCTCGCCAACCGAACGGCCGATCGCGACTGCGGTCCCGGATCCTCAACTCGGTGATCCCGTTCATGAGGACTCGGGCGCTCACCAGACGGCCACTTGACACACAATGTATTCCCATGTCATACATGAGCATACAGAGAGAGACGACCATGGCCGTCATCCAGAAAAGTCTGCGAATTCAGCAAAACACCCTGAAAGAAATCGAACGCATCGCGAAGGAAACGAACCAGGACTTCTCGCGCGTCGCCAACGAGCTGCTCGAAGAAGCCGTAAAGACCCACCGCTGCCCCGGGATCGTTTTTACGGAAGGCGTCAAAGGCCGGAGAGCCAAAGTGGCTGGCACGGGTATCGAAGTGTGGGAAGTCATCGCCGCCTATCTCAGTGTCGGGAAGAACGAGACCCGTCTTCGACGGGCCTATCACTGGTTGACCGACCAACAGCTTCGATCGGCGCTCGGGTATTACCGGGCGTACCCCGAGGGGATCGACGGGCTGATCAGCGCCAATGAACACTGGACTCCGAAGCAGGTTCACAAGAGCCATCCGGTCCTGCCTGACGGCGGAGGATGAAGTATTACCTCGATGAAGACATCAGCCCCAAAATCGCCGCAATCCTTCGGAAAGGCGGCGTGGACGCGGTGAGCGCGCATGATGCCGGAAGACTCCAGATCTCCGATCAGGACCACTTGGAATTCGCGGCCGCCGCCGGGCGATGTCTCGTCACGAGAAACCGGAACGACTTCATCACGTTGACGCTTCAGTTCTTCAACGACCATCACCCGCATGCCGGCGTGCTCATCATCCCCTACTCGCTGCCTGGCGACCGTTTTCAGACCGTGGCCCGGGCGATCGCCCAACACGCGTCCCTCCACGCGCACGGCCTCACCCCCTACAGCATCGACTTCTTAAAAAGCTGACACCTTCATCAACAAGATCTGGGTCCCAGTCCCTTCAGGGTAGCCATCCCAGTGTCTCAAGCTTACGAATCACCTTCTGCGCGCTCTCTTCCACGGTCTCCCGATCAGTGCAGAGCGTCACGTCCGGATCCAGGGGTTCTTCGTAGGGATCGTCGACTCCCGTGAACTGTTTGATCTCGCCCGCCCGGGCCTTGCGGTACAGTCCTTTCACGTCGCGTTGCTCGCAGATCTCGACCGGGCATTTGACGTAGGCCTCCACAAACGAGCCCACCATCTTCCGCACCTCGTTGCGAATTTCCCGATAGGGAGAAATCGCGGCCGCGATGTTAGGCACGCCGTGTTTGGTCAGAGTCTGGCAGACCCAGCCGATGCGACGGATATTGGTGTCGCGATCCTCGCGGCTGAACCCCAGGCCTTTGCTGAGGTGCGTCCGGACTACGTCCCCGTCCAGAATCTCCACGCTTCGGCCCAATCGCTTTTCGATCGCCGCCGCCACGCGATGGGCCACCGTGGTCTTCCCGGCGCCCGAGAGCCCCGTGAACCAGATCGTAAAACCTCCTTGCGACGCGCTGCTCATGCGACCTCCTGTCACAATCAGGTTCGACCACCCGCCTTCAGCAGTTCGGTGAAGTAGGTGATGGTTTGTCGAAGCCCGGGGTCGAGCCCCACGGTCGGCTCCCAGCCCAACACCCGCTTGGCCACGGAAATGTCCGGGCACCGCTGCTTGGGATCGTCGGCGGGAAGGGGCTGGAACACGATCTTGGCCTTCGAACCCGTGAGCGCGATGACTCGTTCGGCGAGCTGCCGCATGGTGAATTCGTTCGGATTCCCGAGATTGATCGGCCCAATCACATCGTCGGAGGTGGCCATCAGGCGGATGAGGCCGTCAACGAGATCGTCCACAAAGCAAAAGCTCCGCGATTGCAGCCCATCCCCGTAGACCGTCACGTCGCGTCCTTCCAGCACCTGCATGATGAAATTGGACACGACCCGTCCGTCATGGGGATGCATCTTCGGACCGTAGGTGTTGAAGATACGGGCGACTTTGATCCGCAGCCGGTGCTGGCGGTGGTAGTCGAAGCACAGCGTTTCAGCGCAGCGTTTGCCTTCGTCATAACACGCGCGAAGTCCGATCGGATTCACCCGGCCCCAATAGGCCTCGGTCTGGGGATGGATTTCAGGATCGCCATACACTTCCGACGTGGACGCCTGGAGGATCTTGGCTTTGACCCGTTTGGCCAGACCCAGCATGTTGATCATGCCGTGGACCGAGGTCTTGGTGGTCTGGACGGGATCATGTTGGTAATGAACCGGCGAAGCCGGACACGCCAGGTTGTAGATCTCGTCCACCTCGACGTAGAGCGGAAAACACACATCATGACGGACCAGTTCGAACCGAGGGTTGTCCAGCATGTGAGCGACATTGGCCCGTCGCCCGGTATAGAAATTGTCCACGCACAACACCTCGGCGCCGTCGGCGAGCAACCGCGCACAGAGGTGCGACCCGATGAACCCCGCTCCCCCCGTCACCAGCACCCGCTTGGCCACCAGATCATGCATCGTCTACCCCCTTCGCCTGACCAACGCTCCGGTCACGAGCATCCCCGCTTATCCAGTATTTGGATACCCTTAGTACTGCATTCCTCGACCGTTTCTCGATGCTCCGGCCCAGCCGTTGTTCGAGCACCTCGCCCCCGCGACGGGCGATCGTGGTCTTACCCGCGCCAGAGAGTCCCGTAAACCAGCTCGTCCCGCTCGCAATGGTACAGCGTCCATCGGCAGCTTGCCCACACAGTCGTATCTGGAATATACTGTCATTCGTCTCGGAGGTTCCCCCATGCGCAGTCACCGCGATCGGGAAGAGGACTTGCTCGGAAAACTTCTCACGCTCCCGCCGGAAAAGGTCTCGGAAGTAGAGGATTTTATCGATTTCCTCCGCGCGCGACAGGATGACCGCCTCATCGTCGCCTCGGCGGGCCGCCTTTCGGAAGACGCGCTCCGTCGCGTGTGGGACAATCCCGACGATGCCGAATATGACCGGCTATGAGTTCGGCGATGTGATCCTCGTTCCCTTCCCCTTCACCGATCAATCGACCAGCAAGAAGCGCCCAGCCGTGGTCATCAGTTCCTCCGCCTACCACACCGATCGTCCCGATGTGATCTTGATGGCGATCACGAGCCAAGTCAGACCCATAGCCGCCGTCGGCGAAGTCTCCGTCAGACATGTGGACGGATGCGGCCTCCTCAAACCCTCGGTCATTAAACCCGTGATTGCCACCATCGCGAGAGAGCTGATCATCAGAAAGCTCGGCCGACTCCACGCCGATGACCGACAAACGTTGCTAAACGGCTTGCGAGTCATCCTCGGCGAATAACCTTTTCCAGCAGTCAACTCTTTCCCTCATACCCCGCTAAGCGCTCGCGTTTCGTGAAACGACAAACAGCGGAAAACACACATCATGACGGACCAGTTCGAACCGCGGGTTGTCCAGCAGGTGAGCCACATTCGCCCGGCGACCGGTGTAGAAATTGTCCACGCACAACACCTCGGCGCCGTCCGCCAGCAACCGCGCGCACAAGTGCGAGCCGATAAACCCCGCCCCTCCCGTCACCAGCACCCGCTTGGCCACCAGATCATGCATGATTTACGACCTCCGTATTCTTTCAGCCACTTCGGCTTGATCGCCCGGCGATCGCGCCCGTTGCATCACCGCAGGATTGATCGCCCCGAACACACTGTGTGGACGGAGCTGCCACCATAATGCGCGGAACAATGAACCCGCCACCGCAACATCTCCCCGCACCAGGGCCACGAGCAGGCGGCTGAGAAACACCGCGCTGAACAGTGGGACGAACGCCACCCAGTGATATGCCGATGCGTGCTTTCGCATGAAGTACATCCAGTTCCTCGTTCGATAGTAGGCCGTGATGGGGTTGAGGCCTTTCCCCGTGCTCGCCTCACCCTTGTGGTACACCACTGCGCGCGGAACAAAGAGAATTCGGTGCCCAGACCGGCGCCCGCGGAGGCACCAATCCACTTCCTCGAAATATGCGAAAAATGTCTCGTCCAACATTCCCACACTCTTCACAAATTCATTCGACACCAAGATCGCACAGCCGACAACGTAGTCCACGTCCCGCTGAGCGAATTCCTTCCCGTCATCAGCCTTTCCAACATTGATCGTCCGCCGATTGAACCACAGGCTGAATGTCTCTCCGGCGGAAAACAACAGATGCGTCTCAGGATAACAGAGCACCTTGGGACCGAGGACCCCGGCGGACGGATTCTCCTCTGCGGCACGAATCAGCGCATCTAATGCATCAGGCTCGACGAACGCATCATTGTTCAGGAGCCAAATATACTCAGCCCCTTGTTCGAGCGCGTAACGAATCCCCACATTGTTTCCGCCCGAGTATCCGAGATTCTCCTTGTTCGCAAGAACCGTCACAGACGGATCCGTCGCGCGAACCGCTTCAACCGAGCCGTCTACGGACCCGTTGTCGACAACGGTCACATGGAAATTTGGATATCGAAGCTTGTCGACACTGTTCAGACAGTGAAGAGTATCGTCCTTGCCGTTCCAGTTGAGGATCACCACCTCTACCCTGGGGTGATCGGGTTTCTCAGCGGGACGATCAATTAGCATGCGACAGTTCAGCTCCGGGGAACGAGCCGATTCACCTATTCACGACCGGTTGACCACATACTCGGGAAATCGCCTGAGCTCTTCGACGAACCGAGTCCAGGAATGCCGGGATTCCAGCACGTCATACGCATTGTTGATCACAACCTGGAGTTGGGATTTGTCATTGTGGATTCGCTTGAGGCACTCGACGTAGGCCTGGACGTCGTCATACGGGTCAATCAGGAAGCCCGTTTTCCCATCAACGATCAATTCGCCGACGCCGCCGACGTGTGACGCAACAATCGGCAGCCCGGCCGATATCGCCTCCAGCAGCACGTTCGGCAAACCGTCCCACTGCGAGGTGTAGAGATAGAGATCGAAGCGCTCCGTTGGAAGCGACGAGAGACCATCAAAGGCTCCATGATAGGTCACATTTTTGAGACGCTTCAATCTCCCGATCGAGATCTCGCGATCAAGCAGCGAGGTGCCATACACGTGAAATGTGAACGGAAGCTCCTGGCAAGCCACAGCAATCCGTTCAAGGATGTCCGGCCGCTTCTGCCTATCCAATCTCCCGGCCCAGAGAATATCGAGTCCATCCTTCCGGGCCAACATACCGCTCGGCTCCGGCCTCCGGCCGCTTGCCATCGGCTGATAGTGAACAAAGAGCTTCTCCGGGTCAAAAGCGTAGATTTTCTGGAGCTCATTCAAGAAGGTCTGATTATCGCTCCCCACCGCCTTCAAATGATCAAAACACTCGGAGAGGTACGAAAAGGCGTACCCGACTGACTTGCCCTCATCGGTCACATCCTGACAGAAGACATTTGCGTAGAGATTCGAGATCTGCTTGAGCGCACTGCCGTGTTTGACAAATACCCTGTAACCAAGATCGGAGTTTACATTGTGCACCACTGGCGGGGCCATCTGAAGGAGCAGCCGGGCCAGGAGTCTCTCCTGTTCCCTAGCCGACAAGCGAACACACATCCTTCCAAAATCGATCAAGCGAACGTTCTCCGGCAGTCTATTAGCCCATGGTGAATCCGTGTTCTCGGTGGCGATCACGACGACGCCGTCTCCCAATCTGTATCTACGAAGCGCATCAATGTAGTTTAGCGTCTCGAGGTCGGCCCCCCCTCGCTTCAACCACGGGACGAGCACGACGTGGCTCACGCCATCGCCGTATAAGCGACAGAGTTCTACGTAGTGCTCAGCGCTCCTCGCTACCGGAACGCGATAGGTCTCGATCCTCCTCAGGACGCTGCTCTCAGGAAACACCTCCGGATCGATGGCGTGAATCGCACGCCACTCGTCCATCAGCCACGCCGGAAAACCTCTCGCAGGCGCGGCCGCCCGTTGAACGGTGTTTCTCAAATACTTGGCCGTCTTATAGAGGACCGCCGACGACCGAACCACCGGAATCACGACTGACATCGATGATCTGTAGAGACGCAGACTGAGATCTCTCACCACCCGACGCAGCTTCCTGAGAAGCGCCGGGTTCGAATCACTCGTTTGTTCGGGCTTCCCTCCTCCAGGCCCATCGAGGCCCTGTCGCCGACTCCTATCACCCACAAGAGACAAGAATCTCTTAAGCTCAAACAGCTTCGTCGGCCTCACGAGTCGGTTGGAGTCAATATCAAAGGCCAATCGCGAACCGCTCTGTTTCGCTCTGATGAAATGCACTGTCTCAGGCACGACGTGGTGTTCAATGTCGTCGGCCAGCGTCTCACAGTTGAAATGCCAGTCCTCGAAGCCGAATCCCGAGTCCAGACCCGACCGGTCGAACGGATGGGCCAACAATATTTCCCGGCGGGCAACACAGATATTGGTCCAGTGGTTGCAGTCGATCAAATCCTCGAGAAAAACATCGTCCTCATAAGACGAGCGTTGGCGGAAGATCAGATTCTTGGCCCCGAACGCGACCTGGTATTCCGGATGTACGATGACGTCCTTCCCGCTGCGGTTGAGGTAGGACCAGGCCTTCCACAGCCACTCGCGTCCCATGAGGTCATCCGCGTCGAGAAAACCCACGTAGGTTCCGGACGCTTTCGCGACCCCGTAGTTCCTTGCCAGACCGGGGTCTCCAAAGCCAACCGATTCCACCACGACTTTCGATCCTTTGTACGTCGCGAAATAGTCGTTTGTCGCGTGATCGACCAGATCCAAGATGACGACTACTTCAGTGGAAACCATTTTCTGCCGCGCGTACTCGGAGGCTCGGCACACGCTCTGCATGGTTCGATGTGCCAGCCGTCCTTCATGATGGGCAGTGACAACCACTGAGATGTCGATACGAGTCGTGGCCATACCGGCGTAGCTGACGGTCTCTACAGCCCCCTCCACATCGCCCGAATCTTTTGGGCATGAAGGATTCGCTTCAGAAGGTCCGGCTCATTTTTAGCGTCGGTCAAAAGCCGCGCCAGTCGTCCCCCCATCTGATCGTGGAGGGATTTCATGTCGGTGCAGATCCGAGTCCGGAAGGTATCGTCGTTCGCCTCTTTGGTGATCAATTGCCTCAACAGCGATTCTAGTTCCGGAGCCGTATTGAAGTGGGGCTTGTGGAACACACATGTGCAGTGCCACGACTCCTGATGTTGTTCCATGACCAACATCCCGGTCCGCTCATACATTCGACGCAAGGACTCGGGGCTATAGTAGTAATACTGACCCAGCGTGTGTTTCCCAAACCGATACCAGTCGTTGTTTTGTTCGATGCGGTTCCACGCCTCGGGCACCGAGTTGATTGCGTGGTGACACACACCCATCCCACCGGGTTTGAGGACCCTGGCCATTTCCAACGCGTACGGCCACGTGTCTTCCAACGCAATGTGGACAAAGACGTCGTAGCTGAAGAAGAAATCGATGTGGTCGTCACCAACGGGCTGAAAGTCTCTCCCGTTACCCAGAAGAAATTCGACGTTGGTAATTCCGGCCGACTCACAGCGTTCTCTGGTCCGTCGCAGCATGTCGTCCGACACATCCAACACGATCATCTTTTTGACCAGCGGCGCAATACGAACCGTCCACTTGCCGCCCCCTGGGCCGACCTCCAGGACGGTCATCTCCTTTGTGAGAAATCTCTCGGCATACGTGCGGAAATAAAACTGATCCCGCTCACGCTGTTGGGTCGCATCGTCATTCCATTCATCACCCAAATGCGAATAGTCGGCACCGAACTGGGCCTTCCAGGATTTACTGTATTCATTCCAATCCTGTGCGTAGCGGTTTCCGGAGCGCGGGGAGCCCTTTGCACCGCCTGCGGCGCCCACAATCCTCTTGATCCGTTCCAACCACCTGCCAAGCGCGCTCATCTGGTGTTTCCCCCCTGGGTACGGCCCAACCATTTCCGCCTCGGCCACGTCAACGCTCTCCACAACAAGTACGGATAGGATTTCCGATAGTCGGCCACCGCGAACAACGCCTGCTCCATCTGCTTCCAGGCTTCCTGAGATCGCCGCCACTCGTCAATGTGCTTCTTCAACGCAAGGATACAGGTCTGCCGAAAGACATTCTCCGCGCTCATGCCGTTGAAGAGGCCCCGGGTTTCGGTTGGTCGCCCATAGAACGACAAGAGGAGCGTCATCATCATTTTTTCGGTGTCGCACGTCGCCACGGAGTTGAACAACTTGGCCAAGGCGACGTCTTCCCGCGGTTCATGCCGATACACGCGGTCCATGCCGCCATTCACCAGGAATTCGGTCAACAGAACCCCGATTTCGAACTTCACCTCGGCCTCACTCCCTTTCAGGGAATTGGCCGCGTGAATCCGATACTGCAATAACGGCATCTCAATGACCTGCACGGGGTGGCGGTGACAGAGCCTCAGGAAAAACTCGTAGTCATGGGTGAATCTCAGATTCGAGAAAACCCCGATGCCATCGAAGACACTTCTCCGGCAGAAGAGGTTCGAGGTGGTCATCAGAAAGTTTCCGGCCAGCAGATCCAGCACGATGTCGTTCGATCCCTTGAACGACGTTTTCGGGTCGTGTGTAGCCCAGTTCTCCTCCGCTCCCCGCACGACCCTCAGCGAGGCGCTTTGTTCGTCGATCACTTCGATATGACTGAATACCGCCTGTACACCGCGGTCGGCATCCAGCAGTTGGACCGCCTCTGCGAATCGATTCCGGTAGTACACATCATCGGAATTGAGGATGCTGAGGTATTCTCCTCGGGCGAGTTGAATACCTCGATTGATGGTCTGAGCAGCCCCCTGATTCGCGTGCGCGAAATACGTGATCCGGTCGTCGCGAATGCCTTTGACAACGCCTTCCGAACCATCGGTCGACCCATCGTTGATGATAATCAACTCGAAATCCGAGAAGGACTGCGCCAAGACCGACTCAATCGCCTCCCCCACGAATTTCTCGTGGTTATAAAGAGGGATGATGACGCTGACCCTGGGATGATCGTTATTCGCCATAAGGGCTTTTGTACGAGTTCTTGTCGACCGCCGTCCGCTGAGTCTTGATGCCGATAAAAGTCCCCCTGGAGTCTGTCCGATAGTAACCACGAAGCATGTTTTCCGCGATACTCGGCCCCAGGTTGTCATACTGTTCCATCACCAGATCGAAACCGACATCAAGGATCGCCTGAAGTAGGTCCTCTCGTTGTATCCAGAACGATCGACGATTGTCCCAAGAAGCCCATTTCACGTTCTCTCGTTTGTTGAATGCTTTTTCGTTCGGGAATTCCGTGTACCACCTACCGGCAAGCCCTTCGTTTTCACTGAGCTGCGACAGAACGAACCTGTCGGTTCGATCCCCTCCCTCTATCTTGGCCAAGACCTGTCGCATCCACCATGGTAATCGCGACCTCATGTTGACGGCATTGGTCGCAAAGTGTGTCTGCAGGATCATAAGTTTCGTCGTCACGGATGACAGCGTTTCAAGGAAATGTCTAGGCTTATCGAGGTGATACAGCAGACCACAGCAGAACACGACGTCGAATACACCGTGTTTGGCGATGTTTAACGCGTTGTCCTTCACAAACTCCAGGTTCGGCAGGCTGGTTCTTGATTTCACGTAGTGGCACGCGGCGATATTGGCCTCACGCACCTCGATACCGAGCACCTGAAATCCCATCCGGGCAAACTCGACCGCATACCCGCCCTCCAAACACCCAATGTCGGCCAATCGAAGGTGACGTTTATCTCCAGGGAACACGGTCTCCAACAGTCGCCGCGCCGAAACGAACCAGGGATGGGCATCCATCGAATACCCGAGATCGGGTTTCGTGAACGTTCCGTTGTCCAGGCGAATGTTGTGGGCGGTGAATCCAACGGAACGGATCACAACACCTCCGCAAACGAGGGTTTCAGCCTTCGGAAAACGGTCGCCCCGATCCCGAGGGCGCACATCGTCACGATCACCAGATACAAAAATCCCCAGGGATCGAACTCCGTCTTCCCAAGCATCGCCATCCGATATCCTTCCACCACATGCAGCATCGGGTTCAGATCGAACCACTTCTGCAACGGTTCCGGGACGACCGATCTCGGGTAAAAGATCGGGGTCAAAAAGAGCCAGATGTTGATCGCCACACCTGTCATATGCCCCACGTCCCGCAGAAACACATTCAACGCGGACAAGAGCCACGACAGACCGAGCGCAAAGAGCCCGGCAACCATCAGATAGGGAACGAGCCACAGCAGGTTCAACGAGATCCCCAGACCCGAAAACAGGATGAACGCCAGAAAAATCGTCACCGCAATCAAGTGATTCAGCACCGCCGCCGACAAACCGACGATCGGGAAGATTTCGGAGGGGAACACCATTTTCTTGATCAAGTTCGATTGTTCCACTACAGCAAAAGGAGCTCGATTCATGACTTCGGCGAAAAACATCCAGGGGAGTAGCCCCGCGATCATCCATAAAGCGAACGACGTTCCCCCGTATTCGGGCCCGATACGGACCTTCAGGAGCACGGCGAACACAAAGAAATACAGACCGATCTGCGTCAGCGGGTAAATCACGGACCAGAAGAACCCCATGAGGGATCCGACATAGCGCGCGCGCAGATCGCGCGCCACCATGCTGCGGATCATATACTCGCTCTGCCAGAGCACACGGCCGAGCTGGATGGGCATGCCGACTACCTTAGGAACGGCCACGGTGCCTCCGAAGATCCATCGCGTCCTTAGAGCCTGGGACTGAAGTCATATTGTTCGAGTGTCAGGTTGGGACTGTAGTACGGGTCCCCGGCCGCCAGAACGTCGCGCCATTTGTTTCGAATGAACGCCTGTTCCTTGGTCACCCGCTCTCTCCACTCGGGCGTGGCGTCATGGCTACCGCCGCTTGCAGACTCGTGGTGATACAGCTCGGCATAGGGCGTGAACACGATCAGATATCCCTTCTCACGGACCTTCAGACACAGATCCACGTCGTTGTAACAGTAGGCCAACGCCTCCTCAAACCCTCCGACTTCGTCGAACACCGTTCTACGCATCATCATGCAAGCGGCCGTCACCGCGCTGACATTCTGGATCACGTTCAAGCGGCCCAGATAGCCATTACTTTGGCGAGGAAACCCGCGATGCGCATGGTCGGCCAGCCCACCGAGCCCGAGCACCACCCCACCGTGCTGAACCGTTTCGTCGTAATGAAAGAGCTTCGCCCCGACCGCCCCCACGTCCTCCCGCTGAGCGAATTCGAGCATGGCGGACAGCCATTCCGGGCTGATCACCTCCGTGTCGTTATTCAAAAACACGAGGATGTCCGACTCCGTGGATCGGGCGGCGAAATTGTTAATCGCTGAGAAATTGAACGGCTGATCGTACGAGCTGACCCTGATCTTCCGGTCCTCGGCAATCGCTCGGAGGTACTCGCGGGTCTCCTGCTCGGTGCTGCCGTTGTCCACGATCAGAATTTCGAACTCTGAATACTCGGTCCTGGAGAGAATCGACGAGACGCAGCGCTTCAATAAGGGCGCCTTGTCGCGCGTGGGGATGATGATGCTGACCTTCGGTTGTCCCTGGATTCTATATTTCACTCGATACGAGGTCGGGAATTTGCCGTCCACCACCTCGGCATCCAGCCGACGACTGCTGAGATACTCCCCAATCGCCTTCCTTGCCGCATACAGCGCGTGCGGCTTCGCCAGATTGTTCGCCGCCGCGGACCCCTGCACAGCTCGCCAGTGATATAGGACCTTGGGAATTCGCCGGATCCGATTCGTCTGCTGGATGACGCGGAGGAACAGGTCGTAGTCCTGCGCCCCATCGTATCCCTCTCGAAAGCCACCGACCTTGTCAATGAGCGTTTTCCGGATCACGGCAAAGTGACACACGTAGTTATAGGACAGAAACAGATCCGGAGACCACTCGGGTTTGAAATAGGGTTCGTACCGCTGCTCACCCGCCGCCGGGACCTTGTCCTCATCCGAGTACGCGAGATCGACGGCGGGGTCGCGATTCAAGAGGTTCACGACCTCATATAGAGCAAACGGAGCTAGGGTGTCGTCATGGTCAAGGAAACCGAGGTATTCGCCCGTAGCCAGTTTCAACGCCTCATTAGAATTCCCAGCAATCCCACGATTCTGAGACAAGAACACGCTCCGGATTCGAGAGTCTCGGCGAGCGTAGCCCTTGATAATTTGGCCGATATACTCCTGACTCGATCCTCCGTCGGCAAAACAGAGCTCCCACTGGTCATACGTCTGCTGCAGCACCGATTCGATGCAGCGGATCAGCAAATCTCGATCCGTGTTGTACACAGGGGTGATCAGGCTGATCTTGGGGCGGTATGACCAAGATTTGGACTCTATGGCCATGGCTTTCAATTCATCAGGACTCGGCTCATTTTTCGAAATCCACGATTGATATGTCGGGTCGGTGGAAATCTCCTTCCGATCTTGATTGGATCGAAAGCTCTTCCCAAGACGACGGTATATGTGTTTGATAAAATTCCAACTCACCGTCTTGTCACGACGTGCAGGTTGATGTTCCTCTTGTTCCCGTTCCTTTGGATTGACACGTACAGCGGACTGAAGCTGAACGACCTGTTGATCTAGCCGAACGATTGCTCTGTCCTTCTGCAAGAGGGTATTGACAAAGTCTGCGTTAAACAGGTCGTACTTCCCTGTTAGTCGAATGAAATCGACCATCGAAAATCCGAGTTTATCCAGTACACGATGCCGTATATCTCTATCGTCGAGTAGGTTAAAGAGGGTAAAGACTGCAAAATTTCGATGAGCCGTCGATTCAGTTTCTAACGCCAACATCGAGATATAGAAGGGCACCAGACTCTCATCAAACGAATCTGCATATTTCGTTTTTATCTCGGGAAAAACACCAAACAGTTGGTTAGCCGATTTGAGTCTCAAGAAGTTATTTATGATATAGGTGTGCTCCGCCACAAGTCTGTTATTGGCCTCCGGCCTATTCCCACTCGCATTGCCTTCTCCTGAAAACACCCTGAACTCAGTTAGGTACTCCGGAATAATGTGGACTTCATACTTCATGCAGAGCCTGATCCAGAAGTCGAAATCCGGCAACTGAGCGAATCTTTCATCGTAATAGCCAACCTCCTCATAACAGGCTTTGCGGATCAAAACGGTAGGATGGCAGAGGGCATTTGCACGAAAAAAGAATTGATTGAGCCATTCAAATCGTGTTCGGTTCGGTTGCTCAAAGACTCCATGATATGGATCCTCACCCTCAGGAATATCGTTCCCTATTTCATCTATAAATTGCGGATACGAAAACACTGCCCCGATCCGTGGATTCTCACTTAAATACAACACTTGCTTCTCCAATTTATCTCGCCGGAAGAGATCATCTGAACTCAAAACGGCAATGTACTCTCCCTTCGCCTCCCGAACGCAGTTATTTAGGGCCGCGCTTGCGCCTTGATTCCTTTCAAAACAGAAAAGGCGAATTCTCGGATCCTTGCATGTTCTTACGACATGAGCCGTTCCATCGCTAGATCCATCATCCGTAACAACGATCTCAAAGTCCTGATACGTCTGGGACAGAACGCTCTGAATCGATCCTGCGATATACTTCGCATGATTGAAAGAAGGAATCACAACGGTGACCTTCGGCATAACCGATCGACCCCTCATCTCTCACCAACAATCACTAATCTACTCCGTCCCCTCGACACTCCTTCGAGGATTCTCGTTAAGCACAATTGATCTGTCTATTCGCCTCGCGTAAGTCCATAATGGGCTTCTCGACGAATCTGTATGCGATCAGTGCGCCTAACACCAACATGAACCAGTAGATAAAGTAATTTCTAACTGCTGCCAACAGACCAATTTGGGGGAAAATAACGGTCACAACCTTTAATAGTAAGGAATAGTGAATCAGGTACATTGAATATGACAAAACACTGATCCACGTAACTACTGTGTAGATCACAATCCATGGCCTATTTAGGTAATAGCAGAAAGGGAACAGCATCAATAAGCTGAGACTGCAGGAGCTAAAATAGATTGTCTTTGCGAATAATCCGATATTCCCCAGCTCACTCAAATATCTCCCTATGATGAAATTACAACATAGAAGAAGTATCCCCATTCCGAACATGATATTCTTGGAGGCCCTCCAGAACCTTTGATGGTAGAACATTACATACGCACCCAGAACGCCAAACATAATTGAGTCTAGTCTTAACACCACAATCTTCCTGAACAAGATGTCCCAGCCATGAAGATCAGTCTCTGGGTAGCGCAAATGCTGATTGAATCGCATCAAGATACTTACGAAAATCGTCAACATTACCACGTACAACAATGACTTCTGTTTTCCGCCACCAATCTTGACCGAAAGAGCGAACAGCACCGGCGTTAAGAGATAAAACCATTCCTCAACCGCTAAGGTCCAAGCTTCGCCAAAGAAGTCTGGATGAGGGTTCACAACGTTCTGAAGGAACAGGCCGTATTCTAGAAAACTGATGTCACCCTCGTTCCAGACCACAGCAGCCATAACTACGTTAATGGATAGAAACAGATAGTAGTTGGGAAGTGTTCGATACCATCGCCGTTTCCAGAATCTCAGTATGTCTTCCAAGCCACCCTTTTCTCGCTCAAACAACCTGACCAGAATAGAGCCAACGAGGAACCCGCTTAACACAAAAAACAGCTCTACTCCCCAGAATCCGAGAGTCGCGAACAGTCTTGTGACCAGGGGGAACTCGGCGCTGAGCAATATGCTGCTGTGTTCAATAACTACCGCCAGGATGGCGATTGACCGGAGTAGATCTAAACCGAAAACTCTCCTTTCGTAATCAATATGAGAGCCCAGAACGTCCCATTTCGGCATAATCGATCAACCCCTCATCCCGATCAGAATATCAGTAATTTTTTCCACATCCCCGGATGAAAGTCCTCCGTAAAGGGGCAAACACAACACTTGATTTACGACGCGGTTCGCAACAGGCAAATTGTCCCGTGCGGACGAGGGTAACTGCCTATAACAGGTGAAGTCGCTGCATAGAGGAGAGTAATATTTTCTTGTGAAAACGTTGTAATGCTTGAACCTCTCATAGACAGCGTCTCGCGACATCCCAAATGTCTCTCCGATCCTGATCACAAAGTACTGATAGTTGCTTCTGACCCCGGGGATGTCCTGCATATGCGTTATCCCCTCGACCCCTTTCAGCCGGGAACGATAGATCTGTGTCAACTCTCGCCTTTTTTGGATCTCTTCTTCCACGTAGTCGAGCAGAACCAGGCCCAAGGCGGCCTGAATCTCGTTCATCTTTCCGTTGATACCAGGCATTACGACCTCGTCCTCGCTCTTGATCCCGAAGTTCTTTAGCAGATCAATTCGCGCCTTTAGATTCTCCTCCCGAAACGTTAAGGCGCCCCCTTCAGCGGTATGGAACAACTTAGTTGAGTGAAAGCTAAACATCGAGATATCCCCGAAGTTACCGACCCCGACCCCCTTCACTTCGACACCGAAGGCAGGTGCTGCGTCATAGATCACTTTTAAACCATACCGTGATGAGATTTCCTGGATCTTGCCGACATCGCATGGAGTACCAAACACGTGGACAGCCAGAATGCCCGTCGTCTGAGGGGTAATCATCGACTCGATTTTGCTGGCATCGATATTTAGCGTTTCCGGATCAATGTCACAAAACACAGGCCGGATATTATTCCAGGTTAGAACATGGGGAGTGGCTGGAAACGTAAAAGGAGTCGTAATCACCTCTCCCGAGAGCCTTAGACTTTGACACGCAACTATTAGCGCGATCGTCCCATTATTAAATACTGACAGGTAGGGCACTCTTAGGACCTCTTGCAATTTCTGTTCAAGTAACTGATGCTGAGGACCGTTATTGGTGAGCCATTTTGAGGCCCATACTTCTTCAAGCCTTTCCGAAAACGCTTTGAGATCTGGCAAAAGCGGACGGGTGATATAGACTGGGGCCGGAAAAGGCTGAATCCTACTTGCTTTCATAAGAACCTCTTCTATTTCTTCCGGAATATTAAGAGCTGGAGCCTACTAACCCCTTTAATAAAACTACCCTTGTAGGCTATCTCAATCCTCTTTGCCAGCTGGTTCATTGGGTCATCCCATCTTGGCACTTCAGGATGCTTTAATACGGCGTTAACGACACGGGTCAAGAAAAAATATGCGCTGAAGTCCCGCATTTCCTCCAACTCAAAGTGTGATCCAGCCTCGTTTATCAACTTCTCTTTATCAAAAAAACAGTTATGCCATTTGATATCAATTGGCGGCAAACCGAAGTCGGTCCGAATTCGGTTGATTTCGTTGGACCCCTCCAGGAACCCCTCGAGCATTAAATATCTTCCCCGATCCTCTAGCAAGGAGTGAATGGCCAGAATAACTTTCTTCTGTTCATCAAAGCTTTTTAGATTAATAAGTGACCTCTGCGTGATCACTTTGGTGAATCTCATTTTCACCCTTGCCGATGAGAGATCCTTCATGTCCATCTGAAGCGTTTCTATATGAACATTTCTATCTTTGAGTTTCTGCAATCGAACGGGCGACACATCCAAGCCCACAATCTTGTTTACCTTTTCAAAATATTTCGTTGTTCCCTCTCCTTCTCCACATCCAATATCGAGGACTTCATCCGCTTCCGACAGATACTCCGAAATTGCGGCGATCTCGACCTCCAGCAAATTCTTGTCATACATCGATTCGACGCCGGGATCGTTCCAGTACTTTCCGATGTCGTCCACAGTCTTAGTCACGTCCATTATCTGGAGACCTCAACGATTAGTTTCGAGTCCTCTCTGTTTTCACGATTACACAGTTGTGGATATTTACTTTTCCGAAACCTTACGCGTCGAGTGGCCGAGAACCCGGCAGATGACAATCTTCTCTTAAGCTCATCATAGTTATAAATCCATTGATGTCCCCAGTGGCGGAAAACGATGTTCATCATCTCAGCTCTATTTTGTATGTGCGAATATCCATATTTGATAATCCACTCCTGTTTTCTCCAACCCCAGAAATAGCTTTTGGCGATACTATCTAGATCAGGGGTCGCTATCCGCATGATTGCGTGTGGCTTGAGAATTCGATACATCTCTTTCAAAAAGACCTCAGCCTCATCGGGAGATAAATGTTCTATAAAATGCTCATGATGAATGAAATCAACTGATTCCTTGTTATAGGGCAACGGTTTTCTTACATCGTATTGGAGGTCCGCGTTTGCAGAATCAATGTCGATATTGATCCACCCTTCAAACAGGACGTCACCGCACCCAATGTGTAGCATCAACATCATAGGGCTCCAGCGTTCATCTTCTGTCCCGTTTATTGGCCGCTTCAAGAGTTGGGTTACACCTCATCCATCAGACTCCATCTATCATCCATTAGCACAATCCCTGGACATTGCTTGACCGATTCGATCTGTGTCACGGCAAAAGGCAAACACTTATACCAGACGTCATAAGGGATGAACACGTCATAATCGCTGACAGCTACCGTTAACCAGAACTTGCCTGGCAGAAGAGGCAAAGCATCTATGGAGTATTTTATAGAACCCAACCCTTCAAGGTAAGGAATATCCAGCTTTCTCATTCTGGTATTAGAACCACTTACATCGATTCCATCCTCTCGGTGAATCGCAATTCCGAAAACGGGTCTCGCAATCCGTCTGTGCGCCACGAAGTTGATCCTTACGACAAGTCTTTCGTTGGGCCTCGCTATTACGTCTTTGACCGGTTCACCTTGGCTATTCAAGAAGGATACATCTGTTAATTCGACATCCTTTGTTCCCCATTCTTTGAAATCCCTGGTACTAACGGTGCGATCTCCCAGAGGGTCATTCGGGAATGTGTCGCTTTGGGAAGTGACCTGATTCGCGATATGTTTGCGATGCACTATATCCCGATAGACAGTCAAAATATCTGATGGTTTCCCAACCCCTATGCACCTACCATGATCCAGCAAACAAACCTTGTTGCATATATTTTCTACGACGACAGTGTCATGGGATACCAGCAGGATCGTCTTTCCGCGCTGGCGCAGGTCCTGAATTTTATGACGGCATTTGGCCTGGAAGTTGTCGTCACCCACGGACAGGATCTCGTCGATGATAAGAATATCGGGATCGACATTAATCGCGGCCGAAAAGGCCAGCCGCATATACATGCCACTGGAATAGGTCCTGACCGGTTGATCGATAAACTCGCCGATGTCCGCGAAGGCCGCGATCTCCGGGAATCGGCGCTCCATCTCTTTCCGTGAGAACCCCATCAAGGCGCCGTTCATGTAGACGTTGTCCCGCCCGGTAAACTCCGGGTTGAACCCGGCGCCCAGTTCGAGGAGAGACGACACGCGGCCGGCCACTCGGACGATGCCGCTCGTAGGCCGGATGATGCCGGTGAGAATCTTGAGCAGGGTGCTCTTGCCGCTGCCGTTCTCGCCGATGATGCCGATCGTCTCCCCAGTTTCCACGGCCAACGAGAGATCGCGCAGCGCATAAAATTCGTGGTGGTATTTCTTGCCGCCGGGACTGAACAACTCCCTCAGCCGATCCCGGGGGGAGTTGTAGAGCCGATAAATCTTGGTCAGACCGTCGACTTCGATCGCCCTCATACGCTACTTTCGTCCCCACCCCCGCGCCCAGAGGGTGTGACTCTCAACCGCCACGGACTGGAATCCGGCTCTCTTCAAATACGTTTCGATTTCCTGTGGCGTGGACGAGATGCTGATGTGCGCCGGCCGCTCTTCGGGGCGCCCGACTCGCTGCCGTTCAAACACGGCCCAGCCCTCATCTCCGCAGAGACTGAAGTTGTCGATATAGATCCGACCGCCGGGACGAAGCACTCGATGGGCTTCCAGGACGTAGTGATACCGGTCCCATTCGTCCAGATGCATAAACACCACAGTGCAATACACCACGTCCACGGACTGATCCGCGACGGGTTTCAAATCATAGCCTGACAGTTCAACGAACCGGACGTTGCCATAGTCTTTGAGGCGTTCCGCCGCGTGTTGCAGCATGTTGGTAGACACGTCGCAGCCGATCCATTGTTTGCACAGTGGCGCAATAACTCCGCCAACCCTACCAATCCCGCACCCGATCTCCAACACGACATCGTCCGATCCGATGCCTACGGTCGATAGCAACACGCGCTTGGTTTCCTCTGCCGCGGTCTGGATACGGTCTTCCTCCACGTATCCGGTCACGTGCATCTTGGCTCGGTCCAGCGACGTCGATAAGTCGTTCCACGTCGATTTATAGGCACTTCTGGCGCGTTGACCTTCCACATCCCCTGATCGAGTCTTTGTTGGCGAAGCTTTTCGTGCTGCGATCTCTTGTTTGAGGCGATCCCAGGTTCTTTGCAGGCCCAAAGGGGGCAGCCATTTCCTCCGGCGGACGGGTGTATCGGACGCCGTTTCTTGTGGTTCAAGTGACTGGATCACGGCCTTCATCGCGTTCTCTCGGGCCACCAAGGTCTCGATACTCACATCGAACTGCACCAATGATTCTTCCGGCGAACCCGAAACTTTGCGCAGCACGAATATCACTTCGTCCTGGCCCTTCTTCGGAAGGTACAACTCGCACAACTCCCAACTCAGACCTTCTTTGACAATCAGGTATCTCAGGAACTCGACCATCCCCTCCCAGGTCCAAGCGTGGACGTGGATGCTCCGGTCGAGCTCCCACTTCAGGACGCGATTTCGCTCTTCAGCGTCTTGTGGAAGCGGGGCCTTTCGAACGTGACACATCCAGTCGGAGAGATGGCTCTCGTCGACCTCTTGAATATTGCGCCGCATGTCTTCGACCAGGTGCGCCAGCGGCGATATTTCCCGGTCCCGATCGAACGTATAGTTCTTGTCCGGCACTACCAGATAGAACACGCCGCTCGGACGCAGCACGCGGTAACAGTCTTTGACAAAACCCAGCGGATTGGGAAGATGCTCAATGAGATGGCTCGCGATCACGAAGTCTTGGGATTCGTCCGCGAACAGGCTCAGCCCCTTTTTCTCCACATCACAGATAACGTCTGTCTCAACAAAGGAATACCCTTCAACCTCTGGAAAGAGCGTCAAAATCTCCGCCGCGGTCATCCTGTCAACGTATTGCACGCGGCAGGAGCGCTTATCGACCGGGATCGGCAGATACGATCCCCCGATCTCGATCCCTGACCCGCGTAAAAACCGAGCGGCCTGGCGGCGTTCGTCGAAACTAATGTTGCCGATCGTTAAGCGATTCATCGATTTTTTATTGTCCCGCGTTGCCTAAATCCCCCCTTGCCCCCCTTTGTCAAAGGGGGGATGGGGGGATTTTCCGATCGGGTACCCCGATCCACGTGATGGTTGATGCGTCCACGCCCAGTTTGTCCAGCACCTCCGTCACCTCTGCACGCTCCCGCTCCACCACCACGATCCGATCGTATTGCATTGAAGAGAGCGCCGACGGTGGCCGCACCGGCCTTCCGCACAGGGACTGCCCCACGTGACGGGCGCTCACGACACCGGTCACGTCCACTTGCGCCTCCTGCAACGACAGCAGTGCGATCTCCGCGAGATCGCCGGTGCCATAGAGCACGACCGACCGCGCCCCTTCGGTCTTGATGCCGTCGAACGTCCTGGTCAGGCTTTTCCGCGCTTCGCGGTAGAACACATACGAGTCCTGGATGTACTGAAACGCCATGGTGGTCTTCTGTGCGATTCCGCTGGGCGTCAGCTCGTACCGCAGCCGGTTCGCTTTGAGATTGACGACTTTGATCAGCCCCTTTTGCCCGAGCCGTTTCAGATACAAATTGGTGAGCCCCAAGGCCACGCCGAGCCGACGGCTCAAGCCCCGCTGGGTCACCTCCCCATTCTTCGACACCTCATCGAGGATGCGGAAGAGATTCACGCTATCGTTTTTTTTCATGCTGTCGAGACCCGAGGTGTTCACATTCTGAACACGCACGATCAAAGAAAAGGCCAACGTGACCGCAGGCCTTCAAATTTAGTGACCGTTCAATTTATGAACAGTCTGGCCATGAACAATATTCCGAATTCCGAGAACATGGATGGCCATCCGGGACATCTGGCGAGGGCGACTCCGGGTCTTGAAGGGGTATCCGCCGCAGGGTTCTAAACCGCGATCTCTCGCCGACGGGCGTGAGAAATGTCCCGTGGCGTGACGGCGCGCACGTGAGACGCGCGGACCGTCGCCACCGCCACCGTGTGGCCATCCAATGCCACGAATTCGACCTCGAAGGCCTCTCCCTCGCGGTGAACATACACCACAGTGCCGACGTCGCCGACCTTGAGACCTTCGTCAGGCAGATCGCGGGTCAGTACGACCCGATCATGTTCCTTAATCATGATGCTCCTCGCATGGGTACGCCGCTTCCCTTACGCGTTGTCTCCCTCTGGGCCGCATTATGCCGAAGTGGCTCCCAAAACACCACCGAGAAGAAACGAAAAGGGAAGGGCCTTCTCCAACCCGGAGAAGGCCCTTCCCCCCGCTGCTCCAGGCACTACCTACGGCGCGACTTCGTCCACCCCGATCAGCCCCACGCCGGTCCCGCCGCTCACTCCGCTCAACCGCACCGTGTAGGTGCCCGGCGGCATGGTGAGCAACAGCGCCGCATCCAACCCCCGGTTCGGGTTGCTCGGCGCGTACGAGTCTGCGGACATGCCGGTTGCCAATATATCCGCCGGCGTACCACAGGCCACTGCAGGCGCGGGACACGAGCCCAGCGCCGTGCCCCAGTTGTCATTCGTCAGGACCAGGATCGCGGCCGTCAAGGGATTGTTGTCATGATCCCACTCCAGATCCATCGTGGGGTTGCCCAAGGGCCCGCCGACTCCAAAGTCCGCCAACGTCGGGCCAAAACCCCGGATCAGGATCTGTTTCGTTCCGGTGCCACTGATGATGAACCCGCCCACCTCCACATTCGCCCCGGTACCCACGAACGCCCGGGTCGAGATGTTGACCAGCCTCACGGTATGGTTGGGCTGCATATCATCCAAGCCGATCAACCCCACCCCCGTGCCCCCACTCACGCCGCTCAACCGCGCCGTGTAGGTGCCAGGCGGCAGGGTGAGCAAGAACGCCGCGTCCAAGTGCCGGTTCGGGTTGGATGGCGCGTACGAGTCCGCGGACATGCCGGTGGCCAATATGTCCGCCGGGGTACCACAGACCACTGCAGGCGCGGGGCACGAACCCAGCGCCGTGCCCCAATCATCATTTGTCAGGACGAGAATCGCGGGCGTGCCGGGGTTGTTGTCATCGTCCCACTCCAGATCCAACGTAGGATTCCCCAACGGCCCCACGACTCCGAAATCCGCTAGGGTCGGCCCGAAGCCTCGGATGAGCACTTGTTTGTCGCCCGTACCATCGATAATGAATCCGGCGACCGACACGTTGAAGCCAGTACCCACAAAGGAACGCGTGGAGATGTTGATCAGCAGAGACCCTGAGAGCTTGGCCGCAAACGCGTCGGTGCCGCCGGCCAGACTCCCCTGAACCGGGTTGAGCGTGGGGAACGCGGTGGAATTGGTCTGGCCCGTGACAAAGGCCGCGCCCGCGGTGTCTGCGGCGATACCTCGGCCCAGGTCATTGCCGGTCCCACCCATATAGGTGGAGTAGGGCAAGGCCGCCCCCGCAAAGTCCACCATGGTCACAAACACGTCATTGGCGCCGCCGCCGTACGTGCCTTGCAATGAGCCCACTAAGGGGAAATTCGTCGAACTGGTTTGACCGATGACGTAGGCGTTGCCCGGGTTGTCCACGTCGATGCCGTTGCCGATGTCGGCGCCGCTCCCTCCGAGATACGTGGAGTAGGTCAATGCCGTCCCAGCCGCGTCCAGCTTGCTCACAAACGCGTCGGTGCCGCCCCCGGATGCGCCTTGTATCGGACTGGCGGTGGGGAAATCCGCTGAACCGGTCTGGCCCGCGACGTACGCGTTGCCAGAGCTATCCAGCGCCACGCCATGTCCTTCGTCGCTGCCGCTCCCCCCTAAATAGGTCGAGTAGACGGCCAAGCCCGCGGCGTCCAACGCCGTCACAAACGCATCAGTCCCACCGCCGCTGGCAGGTTGCACCACCCCGAGCGTGATGGGGAATCCGGTCCCGGCAGTGGACCCCGTGACGTACGCGTTGCCTGCGCTATCCGCCGCGATGCCCTGGCCGGAATCCGCGAGCGTTGCGCCTAGATACGTCGAGTACGTCAGGACCGCCCCAGCCGCGTCCAACGCCGTCACGAACCCGTCCACGCCCCCTGCGTTCGCCCCTTGCAACGGACTGGCGGTTGGAAAATCCGTCGAATCGGTTTGGCCGGTCACATACGCGTTCCCCGCGCTATCCACGGCAATGCCGTTGCCGGCCTCATCGCCGCTGCCCCCGAGATAGGTGGCGTAGGCCACCGCTCCCGCCGAATCCAGCTTGGCCACGAACGCGTCATCGCCCCCGCCCGTGGCGGGTTGCGCCACGCCTGGGGTGAACGGGAAGTTGATCGACTGGGTGAATCCGGTCACGTAGGCGTTGTTTCCGCTATCGATGACAATGCCGTGCCCACCGTCGTTCGCCGTGCCTCCGAACACCGTGTGGTACAGAATGGCGGTCCCCGCTCCATTCAACTTGGTCACGAAGGCATCGCCCGCCCGGATTCCCGACACGTAGGCGTTTCCGGAACTGTCAATGGCAATGCCTCGACCTTGATCATTGCCGATCCCGCCCAGATACGTCGAGTAGATCAGCACCGGATCGATGATCAGGTCGTGCGCGCGGTCGTACGACACCACCTGGAAACTGTAGGCACCGCGCGGCGTCGCAGCGCTCGCATCGGCGTGCACCGTGAACGCCCCTTCCACATCCACCCGCTTGCCGTCGATCTGCTGATAGACGATGGGCTTCTTCTGCGTGATCGCGCCGTCGGTGAGCCGAATCTCGAGGTCGCCCGCTTCCGTCACGCGCAACCCCTCGATGCCCTCGTACGCAAACTCGACGATCGCGGGATCCGCTCCCGGCTTGACGATCACGTCATACTCCAGTTGCCGGTTGTTGCCGTAAAACTTCATGTCGATGCCGGGGTAGATCTCTTGGTACCGGACAGCCTGATACGTGGGAACGCCGGTCTTCCACTGCGTCGGATCGTTGCCGACGAAGTAGTTGATCTTTCCCTCCTGCAACCCCTCTGCCACGATCACCGGGTGCGGATTGCCGCCGACCGGCACGAGTGTGACCTCGGCGGTCTTGGCTGCGGGCCCGCTCAGGGAGAGAGACACCCCGCCCTCGGTGAAGGAGGTCGCGTGGCCAGGGCCTTGTTCGTAAAACATGACCGTCTGGTCCACCTGGCCGTTGTTCTGAATAAAAGACAGCGGGAGGTTCCCGTAGGCTGCTTGCACCCGCGCGTTGTTGGCGTCTTCGGCCCGCTGCGCGGTGGCGGGTGAGCCGGATGTGGTCTTGGACCCTCCGGGAACATGACTGCTACTCAGGGCCAGGGCAGTGACACCCGCGAACACCAGGACCCCGCTCAGCTTTTGTGTAAATGTACTCATGACTTACCTCCCCTGGACCGGTCGGTGAACGACGTCATGCGGACGCCAATGAAGCTGGCCCCGACATGCCAATAATCCTCACTCCGATGACTGTCACCTCGGCAGCCTGGCTGTCTTCGAGGACCGAAGATCCGCGGCTTTGCGCCCCGCCGTCGCCGGCGGTTAGCCTTGATGGAAGGTGTGTGACCTAGTACAAACGCACAAGCACTCTACTCAAAGACCCGTCTCATTTCAAGGCACCGGTCCTTAGAATAGATTGCATACCATGCGCCCGCTAGGTTTCACAACGACATTCGCTTGTCTTTTCTTACGAAAGGTTGTCAAAAGTTAACATTCCTGCTGGTTTTACCTGTGCGACAGAGCAAGCATCGACAAATGGAGCACCATGCAGCAACAGGGGGCCTTCCCCGGTTGGAGAAGGCCCCCCTCTCCGCTCCGTCATCCTACCTACGGCGAGATCTCATCCACGCCAATCAATCCCACGCCGGTACCTCTCGTGACGAAAACCGACCTCGCGGCGTCGGAGCGGTGTCCGGGAGGTTCAATACGCAGACGGCTAACGGGGATCGACAACGGGGCAGCGCCCGGACGCGGCGCTTCGGGATCTCTGCCCGCAACCCAGACTGTATTGTGGAACGCATCCGGCCCGCGAGGGATTGGCCCTTCGGCACGATTGACTTCTTATTTTTGAAGATGAGAAACTGAAGGGCGACCGTGCGGGCCAGCGGTCGTCACGGCTTAGTCAGATCACTAGTCGTAATGTATTTTATGCTTGACGCCTTCACCTTTCGAATGGACGGCCAGGACGCCTTCGACGTGGATTATCTGGATTACCACTAGCACCACACATCAGACAGGAGGATCGAGCATGATGCACAATCCGCCACACCCCGGCGAGGTGTTTGGGGCCGATGTGTTAGAGCCCTTGGGGCTGTCGGTCACGGCCGCGGCGACGGCGCTCGGCGTGGCCCGCAAGACGCTCTCGGAGCTGCTCAATGGCCATATGGGCGTGAGCCCCCTAATGGCGGTGCGTCTCGGTCGCGCGACCAACACGACCCCTGAGAGCTGGCTGAAGATGCAGCTCGCCTATGATCTCTGGCAGACCCGCCAACAGGCAAAACGCTTGAAGGTCAAAGCCCTGGTGAAGGTGGCCTAACCATCTACCCGCCGATCAGCGACGAGATCGCCGAGCACTGCCTCGGGTAAACTGGAGGCAGGCTGTCCTCGATCGTCGTGGATCGGGGGATGCTGAGAGGGTGGCAGGTCTGTCGGGACCGGTCACCCTCGTTTCGTTTAGTCGCGATGGCGCTTCACACACTCCACGTTCCTACGGCGCGATCTCATCCACCCCGAACAGGCCGACCCCGGTCAGGGTACCCACCCCGCGCAGCGTGGCCGTATACGTCCCCGGCTGGAGGGTCACCAACAGCGCGGAATCCAACCCACGATTCGGATTGCTCGGCGCATACGAGTCCGCGGACATCCCGGTGTCGATGATGTCCTGCGGGGTTCCACAGGCCACCACCGGCGCCGGGCACGAGGCCAGGGGGGTAACCCAGTTGTCATTGCTGATCACGGCCATTGCCGGCGTGTTGGGGTTGTTGTCATCATCCCACTCCAATGCCAGCGTGGGGTTGGCCAAGGCGCCCGTCACCCCGAAGCTGGTCAGCGTCGGACCAAACCCGCGGAGCAACACCTGCTTCGTGCTCGCCCCACTGATGATGAACCCACCCACGGCCACGTTGGAGTCGGTGCCGACAAAAGCACGAGTGGAAAGATTGATCAGCGTCGCGGTCTGTGCGGCATCCACGTCATCCACCCCGATCAGCCCTACCCCCGTACCGTCATTCAGGCCGCTGAGGTTCACGGTGTACGTGCCTGGCAGGAGGGCGACCAACAACGCGGCATCGAGGTGTCGATTGGGATTGCTCGGGGCATAACTATCCGCCGACAGGCCGGTGTTCGCAATATCTTGTGGGGTGCCACAACCCATGACGGGGGGAGAAAACACTATTCCGGTGCATACTAACGGAATCAGCGGCAAGCCCCAGTCATCATTCGAGAGCACGGGAATCGCCGGTGTGTTGGGGTTGTTATCGTCGTCCCAGAACAGCTCCAATACGGGGTTGGCTAAAGCACCGGTCACGCCAAAATCGGCCAATGTCGGCCCGAACCCGCGAATCAAGACCGCTTTGCTCCCCGTCCCGCCGATGATGAACCCGCCCACGGCGACGTTGGAGTCGGTACCCACGAAGGCGCGCGTGGAGATGTTGCCCGCCGTGGGGACGGTCAGCGTGTGTGGGGTAAGCGTGAACGTCGCGACGCAGTTCTTATCCGCCGTCATCAGCACGGAGCCCGTCGCGCACTCCGCGCCATCAGGCCCGCTCCACCCGGTGACGCTCGACCCGGTGTTCGCCGTCGCCGTCACGGTCGCGGTCTGCCCTGAGTGGTAGATGCCTGCCCCCGTCGTCGTGCCTGACCCGGCTCCCGCCGGGGTGACGGTCAGCCTGTATTGACCACTTGCTCTGGCCGATCCTAACCATGACTGCGCGAGCGCCACGTTGCCCGCTGCGCTCAGATGAGTACCGTCGCCGCCGTCATACGAGGCGCGCAAGACGGTCGGATTGCTCGGATCGGCGAGCAGGGATGATGAATCCGAGCAGGTGTACCCATTCCTCTCGCAGATCGAGAGCAGAGAGTGGTTATACTCCGCGCGGATTGTCCGTTGAGGATCTGCGGTGAGCCAGATGGACGGGAGGATATTCGACAGCGTGACCTCATCGCCGGTGAGCCCTCCGCGGGCGAGCGCCGACAGACATCCGTCGAGACTGGCCTGCATCTGACTCAGCGTCCTGCCGCCAGCGACATCGTTGTGGCCCACATGGAGGATGATTTTTTGAGCCCCCTGGTCTACGGCCATGAGTTGCAGGCGGGCGCACACGTCGCCGATCCCGGCGCCGCCGAACCCACGATTGGCCACCCACTCGTTGCCGTCGCTCAACAGGAGGCCGAGTTGGTAGTGAGGCGGCGAGGTCTCTGAATTACCCGCTTGCTGCCGATAGGTCGAGCCGGGATCGTTTGCCCAGAGCAGTTTGCCAGCCGCGATGCTGTCTCCCATGACGAATATGTGAGGCCGGTAGATCCGCACCTCGTCGATGAGACTCGCACCCGTGGCGGATGAGCCGGTGATAAAGCGGACCTTGGCAATCGTGGTTCCGCTGTAGGGTTTGGTGGCCCCGACCTGCACTTGTTCATCCGCCAGCCGTTTGGAGGTGGCCCGCGTGATATAGCACCGCACCGTGTACCCGGCGGGATCGACGGTGAGTGTCACTTGCTTATAGACCGAGGTGGGCCACGCCTCGGTCGCGGCGGTCGTGGCGTCGGTCCCGAAGCTGATCGTACCGCCCGTGATGTCGACGGACATCATGACGCGGTCGCTCGCATCGAGCAACTGGGCGCTGAGCGAGGCCCCGGACGCGTAGAGGGCGTCGAACTCCAGGTTGTATCGCTCGCTCGGTGCCGCGAAGGACCGCGTGGCTGAGACCACGGCCGAGCCGCTGGTATCGTCCAGCACCATCTTGGTCGAGTTCGTGACCGTACTGATGGTCACCGTGCCGCCGGTCTGGTCCAGGGCCCAGGCTCCGAGGCCGTTGTTGAAGCGGTCCATGAAGATGAGATTGTCGGCCCATGCCGGCGATCCACTGACCAAGACCAAAAGGACTGCGGAGAGCCTTTGTCTCATGGTCGAAACACCTCACTCCGCAGGTTGCGCGGCGGCGATGGCACGCCCTTGAACGTACAGGCCCGGCCGATGCGGAAGATCGATAGGTGGCAACGATTCTACCGGATTGCGCCGAGACTTCCAAGGGAAAATGGCTTGTCACTTCTTGACCAGGCCTGTTGAAGATTAGGCTGGGGACAGAGAAGGCCCCGGCGAGCGAGAGTTCGCCGGGGCCTTGAGCGTATCCAATTGCACGTTCAGGAATTACGGCACGATCTCATCCACGCCAAACAGCCCCACGCCGGTCAGGGTGCCCACCCCGCGCAGCGTCGCTGTATACGTCCCTGGCTGGAGGGTGACCAACAACGCGGAATCCAAGCCGCGATTCGGATTGCTGGGGGCATACGAGTCCGCAGACACCCCGGTATCGATAATGTCCTGCACCGTCCCGCAGGCCACTACCGGTGCGGGGACTAAAATTCCCGGCGACCGGTCGAAGAGTATGACCGGGAAGCGTACGTTTTGACCTCAAGCCGGTCGGCGTGTTACTCTCAATTCCGGCTGATCTCACGTTTGGCGAGCACGGAGCTGCAGATGGTTCCCAAAAAGGAAACGTACCTTGTTGACCACAAGGGGCAACGGAAAGCGGTCGTCCTCGACCTGGAGGACTATCGGAGGCTTCTCGAACGCCTTCAAGACCTGGAGGACATCAAGTACGTCAAGGAACACCTGACTGAGGAAACCGTCCCCTATGGCGTGGTGCGGAAGCGGATGCTCCGGAAAAAGTAGTTGTACGCTGTCCTCGTCAAGAAATCCGCCACCAAGTCTCTTACACACATTCCAGCCAACGACGTCGTACGAATCGACCAACTCATTCTGAACCTGGCGACAAACCCCAGGCCTCCGCAGTGCAAACAACTCCACACTCACCCCAAGACGTACCGACTCCGACAGGGTGACTACCGGATTCTCTACGTGGTCGACGATGAACGGCGCGAGGTCACCATCTTTCGCGTCCAACATCGACGAGACGTCTACCGATAAACCGGCCACCTTCTTCTCCGACCTCGGAGATGGCGATTCGCAACCGAGCGGAGTGACTGACGGATCTACGCACCTTGCTCGCCACCACCACGACGCGACGAAATAACGGGGGGTCTCTCCGGCTGGAGAAGACCCCCCGCAAAGATTATTCTCGTTCCGCCTAGGGCACGATCTCATCCACCCCGAACAGGCCGACCCCCGTCAGGGTGCCCACTCCGCGCAGCGTGGCCGTATACGTCCCTGGCGGGAGGGTGACCAACAACGCGGAATCCAACCCGCGATTGGGGTTGCTCGGGGCGTAACTATCCGACGACATCCCGGTGTCGATGATGTCCTGCGGCGTGCCACATGCCACCACCGGCGCGGGACACGAGCCCAGGGGTGTGACCCAGTTGTCATTGCTGATCACGGCTATCGCCGGGGTGTTGGGATTACTGTCATCATCCCACTCCAGAGCCAACGTCGGGTTGGGTGGCGCGCCCGCGACGCCAAAGCTCGTGAGCGTGGGGCCGAAGCCTCGGAGCAGGACCTGCTTGGGTTCGGTTCCATCGATGATGAACCCGCCGACTTCCGCATTCGCGTCCGTCCCGACGAACGCCCGCGTGGAGATGTTGACCAGAACAGACGTGACTTCCGTCTCCACATCGTCCACGCCGATCAGGCCCACGCCCGTGCCGTTATTCACCCCCTGGACTATTGCAATAGTTAAAGTCGATATTGATCCCGGCGGTCCCCGGCAGGGACTCCAGTCCAACCGAATCCGCCACCGTGAAATCCATGCTGGTCGACAGGCGTGGATCCTCGGTACACTTTGGCGGCGTGTAGATAATGGTCACCGGAGCGCCGGGTGGCGAGACGGTAATATCACCCGTGACTGGATCGACGATCGTTGAGGTCGTTGCGGTGAAGATCTCCCAGCCGGAGCCATTCCAGCGCCGGTACTGGTTGCCAGCGACCATGTTCATCGGCGTGGTGGAATCCCAGACGTCGGGGAAGTCCGTGATCTTGAACTGAAGCGGAGGACTCGCTGTCCCGTCTTCCGCATCCGAACCGGTCAATGTGATGGCATAGAAAAAGACAACCGTTACTGGAGTAATTGCTTGCCTCGTCGAAATGTGCACAACGGACTGCGAGTCGGCGACCGGGGCGCTGCCGGCCACGTTGAGGCTAACGGTTGCGGGCATAGAGGTGGCGCCTCCATCCGAAACCGTGAACGTGAAACTGTCTGGGCCGGTGTACCCCGCGTTCGGCGTATAGGTCGCGGACGGGCCGCTGACCGCCGACAGCGTCCCATACGCCGGTGGGCTCACAATGACGAATGCCAGGACATCGGCATCGGCGTCTGTGCCCGCAAGCGTAATAACCCTAGGCGTATCGATCGCCACCGCAACAGACTGGCTTTGCGCGGTCGGCGGCTGGTTAGAGCCTGGCGCGCTGATCGGGACCTCGTCCACGCCGATCAGTCCCACGCCGGTGCCGCCGCCCTGACCACTCAAGCGTGCGGTATACGTCCCCGACGGCAGCGTGAGCAGCAACGCCGCATCTAGCGCTCGATCGGGACTGCTCGGCGCGTAAGTATCCGCCGACAGCCCGGTGTCAACAATGTCCTGCGGCGTGCCGCACGACACGACGGGCGCGGCGCACCATCCGAGTCTCGTCTCCCAGTCGTTGTTGCTGAGCACCAGGACGGCTGGCGTATTCGGGTTGTTGTCGTCGTCCCACTCGAGATCCAACGTCGGGTTGCCCAGCGCGCCGGCGACACCAAAGCTCGTGAGCGTCGGGCCAAAGCTTCGCAGCAGGACCTGTTTGTTTCCGGTGCCCGTGATGATGAACCCACCCACGGCCACGGTAGATCCCGTGCCTACGAAGGCTCGGGTGGAGATATTGATTAGCGTCGCGCTCTGGTTAGTGTCCACATCGTCCACGCCAATCAGTCCCACTCCGGTCCCTCCGGCCACGCCGCTCAACCGCGCCGTGTACGTCCCCGGCGGCAGGCTCAAGAGCATGGCGGCATCAAGGCCGCGGTTGGGATTACTCGGGGCGTAGGTATCTGCGGACATTCCGGTATTGAAGATGTCCGTCGGCGTTCCACAAGACGCTACAGGGGCCGGGCAGGAACCCACGGCAGTACCCCAATCGTTGTTGCTCAGTATCAAGATCGCCGAAGTGTTGGGATTGTTGTCGTCATCCCACTCAAGATTCAGCGTGGGGTTGGCTATCGCGCCGGCGACACCGAAGCTGGTCAGCGTTGGACCGAAGCCTCGAAGCAGCACCTGCTTCGTCCCGGTGCCGGTGACAATGAACCCACCCACGGCTACGTTGGATCCGGTGCCGACAAACGCACGGGTGGAGATATTGTCCAGGGTCGCCGCTCGGGATGCGAACGGTGCGGTCAGAATCACACCAAGCGAAAGAAGTACAAGATGATAGCGACCATTTTTGCTCATCGATTGGGATCTCCCTCCGCCGAGCGGTTGCGTCTCTCCCTATGTTCTACACCAATGTCGTTAGGACGTTCGCGACCGGCTCACTGATACCGGTATTGCTCCCGAAATGCACGAGGCGAACAGTGGATCCAGCGTGTAAATACGCGTGAAAATTGCTCCGGCCGGGCAAAGCCCACACGAAATCCCACCTCCTTGATCGGATCGTCGGTATACACCAGCGAACGGATCGCCTTCTTGAGCCTCACCCGCAACAGGTATTCATGAAACGACAGTCCAAGCTGTTCGCGAAAGATCCGGCACAAATGGTTCGGGTGATATCCGATCTGCGCTCCCACGCACTCCAACGTCAACCTGCTGTGGTAGTTGTACTCAATATAGGTGACCGCGCGTCGGACCTTCGGGCAAATTGACGCCGCCGTGGTAAGGCAGATCACGTTCGCCAGGTCGTGATAGCGCCGCACATCGGCCGGAGTGCGGCGTGGCGTGGCCGGCACAGCCGCGGAAGGCATCATGTCGTTCCTCCTACGGCCAAATCGCGCCGACTTTCCACCGTGCCGTGGGATAAACGTTGACCGTGGCTCGTCACCCTATTGATGGCGATCACAGACCCGATCAAGGCGGGTCCGCGTGTTCTTGTTGATGATCCATTTTTCATAGACGCTCCATCATCTGCCCCTGCTCTACGGAACGATCTCATCCACCCCGATCAGCCCCACGCCGGTGCCATTACTGACCCCACGTAACGTCGCGGTGTAGGTTCCGGGCGGCAACGTCACCAACAACGCGGCATCCAGACCACGATTGGGATTACTCGGCGCGTAGGTATTGGCAGACATCCCGGTATTGATAATGTCCTGTGGCGTTCCACAAGACACCACCGGCGCCGAGCAGGACGCGAGCGTAATGCCCCAGTTGTCGTTCGTCACGATCAGCATCGCGGCCGTGTTCGGATTGTTGTCATCGTCCCAGTACAACTCCAAAACCGGGTTCGCCATCGCTCCTGCCACGCCGAAACTCGTGAGCGTGGGTCCGAATCCCCGGAGCAGGACTTGTTTGGGAGCGGTTCCACCAACGATCAACCCGCCCACCGCGGCATTGGCACCCGTGCCCACAAAGGCTCGCGTCGAGATGTTGATCAGTGTGGCGCTCTGATTGGAATCCACATCGTCCACGCCGATCAGGCCCACGCCCGTGCCGTTACTCACGCCGCGCAACGTGGCGGTATACGTGCCCGGCGGCACGGTTAACAACACGGCAGCATCCAGCCCCCGATTCGGGTTACTCGGCGCGTAGGAGTCCGCGGACATGCCGGTGTCGGCAATCGCCTGCGGGGTTCCGCAGGCCACCACGGGTGCCGAGCACTGAGCAAGCGGGAGGCCCCAGTCGTCGTTCGTGAGCACCACGATCGCCGGAGTGTTCGGATTGTTGTCATCGTCCCAGGACAGCTCCAGGGTCGGGTTCGCTAACGCTCCCGCCACTCCGAAATCAGCGAGCGTCGGTCCGAAGCCACGGATCAGGACCTGCTTGGTCCCGGTTCCGCTGATAATGAACCCGCCCACCGCGGCATCCGACCCGGTTCCCACGAATGCCCGAGTGGAAATATTCGTGAGCGGCGAAGGCAGCACGACCGAAGTCGAGGCGGTTGTATTGTTATTGCCGCTATTCGGATCGGGCTGGCCGGCCGACACGGAAGCGGTCGCGGTCAAGGTCCCGACTGCACCAGGCGCCGTCACCCGAATGGTCGTTGTCGCCGTGACGCCAATGCCCAGGCTCCCCAGACTGCAGGTCACCGTGTTCGTGCCACTGCAACTCCCTTGGCTCGGCGTTGCCGAGACAAACGTGACGCCCGCCGGCAACGTGTCCGTCATCGTTACGCCGGTTGCGGCCGAAGGCCCGTTGTTAGTCACAGTCACCGTATACGTGAGGGTTTCATTCACCGCCACGGGATCCGGCGAATCCGTCAGGCTCACCGCCAGATCGGCTGACGGCGAGATCACCGGCGTTGCAAGACTCGCGTTGTTGTTGGCGGTATTGGGATCGCTTTGAGTGGCCGACACGGTCGCGGTATTGGTCAGGGTTCCGGCCGCGGCCGGGGTCAGCACGACCGCCACCGTGGCGCTCGCTCCATTCGCGAGAGTCCCCAGCGCACACGTCACCGCCTGGTTGACGCGCGAACAGTTGCCTTGGCTCGCCGTGATCGTCCCGATAGTCGGGCCGGTCGCCAAGGTCTCATTCAGCGTCACCCCGGTCGCTGTCGCGCCGCCCAAGTTGGTCACGGTGGCGGTCAGAGTCACTGGCTGCCCGACGGTCGCCGTGCTCGGCGACGCGGCCATGGTGACCCGCATATCGGCGGTCGTAGCCACATTATCGGTAATTCGATAGATCGCGCCGCCGGCGGAATCGGTGAAATAGATCGAGCCGTCCTCTCCTTCGCCGAAACTCGTCAGTGCGGCAAAACTTCCGAAGGTCGTGAGCAGACTCGACTGCCAGGTCGTGCCGTCATGTTGCAGACCCCAGATCTTGCCCGTACAGTAGTCCGCGTAGAAGTACACGCCCTGCATGCGCGGATACGCCGAACCCCGGTACACCACACCGCCCATAATCGCGCAATCGGATCCGGTGGATGAGTACTCCAGGACCGGCAGCGTCAGCCCGGCCTGATTACAGGTGGCCACCTGGTAACAATGCAGTCCCTCCATGATGTTCCACCCGTAGTTCTCGCCCCCGAGACTGGTGTCGCGCTGCACGTCCACTTCTTCCCAGGAGTTCTGCCCAACATCAGCCAGGTACAGGTCGCCGTTGGCTTGGTCGAACGCAAACCGCCAGGGGTTCCGCAGGCCGCGGGCCCAGAGTTCCTGCCGCGCGCCGCCGGTCAGAAGAAACGGGTTGTCCGGTGGAATGGCGTACGGCACTGCGCCGGATTCCACATCGATACGCAGGAGTTTGCCGAGCAAGCCGGACAGATTCTGCGCCTCAGCAGGCGTGTTTCCCCCATCGCCGGTGCTGATATAGAGATAACCGTCCGTTGGGCTGAACGCGAGTTGACCGCCGTTGTGATTGGTCGCGGACGAATGTTCGATGATCAGCAGGATCTCTTCACTCGACGCGTTCGCCACGTTGGGGTTCGCTGTCACGTGATACCGGGCAATGACCAAGTCCCCGCCCACGGCCTGGGTGTAGAACACGTAGAATCGCCCGTTCGTCTCATACCCCGGCGGAAACGCCACACTCAACAACCCGCGCTCCCCGCCGACGGAGGTACGACTTGTAATGTCCAAGAACGGGGTGCTCAGCAGGCTGCCGTTCTGGTAAATGCGGATCCGTCCGGCGCGCTCCACGATGAACAGCCGTCCGCTGCCGTCCCCCGCGTGTGCGATGTGCACGGGATCGCTCACCCCGCTGACGACCTGCGTCAAAATCGGCTGCGGCCACACGATCTGCGCGGCTGCAGGGCCAGCCCACGCGATACTGCCGAGCACAAGCGAGCCGACCAACCACCCCTTTAATGCTCTTTTCACCATCGCTCCATTCTTCGATGCTAAGGAATGACTACCGGCAAGACTTGGTCCACTCCAACCAGCCCCACACCGGCACCACCCATACCAGGTGCGCTCGACGGTCTGGATTCATCTCCACCCACTTTCGCGGATATGTGCATCAAGTCGAGACAACCCCGATACCAGCCCTTCACTTACGGCCCGACCTCATCCACCCCGATCAGCCCCACTCCCGTCCCGCTCCCTACACCACGCAGCGTGGTGGTATACGTCCCCGGCGGCAAGGTCACCAGTAGCGCCGCATCCAGTCCCCGGTTCGGGTTGGTCGGCGCGTAGGAATCTGCGGACATTCCGGTATTGACGATATCCGTCGGCATCCCACAGGCCACGACCGGGGCGGGACATGATCCGAGGGCGACACCCCAGTTGTCGTTCGTTAACACGAGAAGTGCCGGTGTGTTTGGATTACTGTCGTCATCCCACTCCAGATCCAAGGTCGGGTTGCCCAGAGCGCCCGCGACGCCGAAGCTCGTCAGGGTGGGACCGAAGGCGCGAATCAGGACCGCCTTGGGGCCGGTTCCGGTGATGATGAATCCACCCACGGCCACATTTGACCCCGTGCCCACAAACGCCCGCGTGGAAATGTTGACCAGCGTGGCGGTTTGATTGGTATCGAGGTCATCCACCCCAATCAGCCCCACACCCGTGCCACCGCTCACCCCGCTCAGCCTCGCGGTGTACGTCCCTGGCGGCAACGTCAGGAGCAGCGCGGCATCCAGCCCACGATTGGGATTGGTCGGCGCGTAGGAATCTGCGGACATTCCCGTGTTGAAAATGTCTGTCGGCGTCCCACACGCCACCACCGGCGCGTTACACGAGGCGACCGGAGTGCCCCAGTCGTTGTTCGAGAGAATCAGAATGGCCGGCGTATTGGGATTGCTGTCATCGTCCCACTCCAAATCGAGGGTCGGATTGGCCAACGCGCCAACCACCCCAAAATCCGCGAGCGTCGGCCCGAAGCCGCGGAGCAGCACCTGCTTCGTCCCGGCCCCGCTGATGATGAATCCACCCACCGCCACATTCGATCCTGTGCCCACAAACGCGCGGGTCGAGATATTGATCAGCCGATTGTCCAGGGCGGTTACCACGGTTGTGGTGGCCGAGGCGGAGTTGTTCCCTGGCGAGGGATCGCTGGTGCTGCCGCTGACACTCACCGTGTTCGTGACCGTGGTGACTGTGGTCGCCGTCGTCGTAATACTGACCGTGGCACCGGCCCCGCTGGCCAGCGTGCCGAGCGCGCAAGTGACGGTGCCCGCAGATTCAGTGCACGAGCCCACCGATGATGTCGCCGACACCCACGTCAGTGAGGCGGGCAGCACATCGGTCAGCGTCACCGCGGTGGCGGGACTCGGCCCCGCATTGGCGACCGTCGCGGTGTAGGACACCTGCGCACCCACCGTCACAGGGTCTGGAAAATCGTTCAGCGTCACCGAGAGATCGGCTGACGCCGGATTGACCGTGGTGGTCGCGCTCGCACTGTTGTTCGCGGTGTTGGGATCGCCCTCGGTCGCCAACACGGTCGCGCTGTTCGTGATCATGCCGGATGCGGTCGGGGTCACCACGATCGTCACCACGCGGGTCACACCATTGGCCATACTGCTCAGCCCACACGTCACGATCCCGCCGGTCTGAGAACAACTTCCCAGAGAGGGCGTGGCCGAGACATAGGTCACCCCTCCCGGCAGCGTGTCGGTCACCACCACACTTGTGGCGGTGCTGGGCCCGCCGTTGACTACGGTCAGCGTGTACACTAGGTTCTGCCCGACCACCGCGGGATCGGGCGAGTCCGACTTGGTCAGCGAGAGATTGGCCTGTGCGCCGTTCATGATGATGTCGGTGCCGGACGTGACGACGCCGGCCGTGGAAGCGACGGATGTGTAGACTGCGGTGTTGTCCGGAGGGTTGCTGGAGGCTTCGTTCGCGCCGTTATAAAACTCCTCGGGCGCCGGGATGACCGCCGGCGGATCGAGCGGCCCCACGCTGCTGCCGGCCGTAAAGTTCGATCGCACGTTCACCATTTCGACTGAATAGGACGCACCGGCCGTGAGGCCGGGCAACTCATATTCCCCGAGCGAACTGGGGATCGCATACGGGCGTCCGGAGACATTCGACACCGCGTCGTAATACGGATCCGCCACGTTCCGGGCAATTACATTGGCGCCCAGAAACGGCGTGATCGCATTCGGATATCGAATGGTTCCGGTGATGGTTCCGGTGGTCGATGCAAAACCCGAGGCCGGGTACATCATCGAGACAGCGGCCACGTCGTCTTTCTGCGGGACCGTGGCCCCACCGATCGCGAATGGAAACATGATTTCGACCGACGCGAGCGGGGGCGGGCCGAACGCGGTGAAGCCCGGATCCACGTCGCTCATGAAGTAGTGGCCATTGGTCTGCGAATGGTCCAAGTTGAGCCAGTGGCCGAATTCGTGAACCAACACGCCCTTGAGTTCGTCTTCGGTCAATTCGCCATTGCCCGAGTTCCCGTCGTACCACTTGCCGTTGACCGCCGCGAACGACTGAACGATCGTTCCCCCCACGGCGCAGTCAGGCCCCGCAATGGCGATGACACTGGACGGTAGCCCCAGCGCGGCGAACAACGTGCCGTTTGCGTCGAAGATCACCGGGCTGATGCCGTCCGCGCAATTGCCGTCCAGCGCCACGAATTCTGCCACGGTGTTGACGTCGCCGTCGCCGGGAATACTCCCCGCGCTGGAGAACGTCAAGATTGAAGTTGGAAGATCCGGTCCCCAACGATTAAAGGCCTGGGCCGCGTTGGCGAGCGCGGTCGCATTGCTCCACAGCCCCAAACTTCCGCCATCGGTCGAATACGGGATTGGACCGGTCGTGCTCCACTTGTAGGGCGCACCACTGAACTGGACGATGAGCGGACCACCGGCGTGGGCCGGGGATGCCGCAAGACACAGAGCGAGCACTGCGCTCCCCCATCTCGTGCAGTTCCGTCGAGTCTCTGGTCTCACGGCAACAGGCTCAGTTTCCGTTTACCAGCTTACGGACCAATGACACAAACGGGGCGTACGGGAGTGGTTCGCCTTCCGCGAGAGAAAAAAGGGCGGTCTCGTCTGATGACAGACCGCGAGAGATGGCCAACTGACGGGTCGACATGTCATGGAACAGCGATCGGTTCTTAAAGCGATGCTTTAAGAATTTCTGGCTGTCTCGATTCTCCACATCAAACACCGCCTGCTCCATCGCCACCGGGCTCGTGAGGCCTAACGAACTGTCGCCGCCGAGGAACACCAGAACCTCTTGGCCCGGTTGATAGTCAGGGAGCGGCAGTGGGTCCCGTTCGAATGGCTGTTCCAGACCCGGCGACGCAGCGCGCCCGCCCAGCCGAACCTGCTTGATCGTCAGCGTGGGGCCAGCAGTCCCTTTGAGCGTGTCGGACACTTGAAAGGTGTACTCGGTGAACCGAACGGGAGGCCCCCCCGGCGAGACCAACCGCTCCCCTGCTTCCCGCGCCGTGCAAACCCCTACAACGATACGCTCGGCCACGGCCGACATCTCCGCGAGGTTCATGGGCACCATGCGGAACGCGAAAGCATCGGCTCTGAGCAACAACACGGCAACAGCCAAGCCGCCGCCGAACAGGGTCAGCCCGAGAACTCGTCCACTCACCCATCTCATGGTTTGCACGACTTTTTGGTTACCGTCCCAACGTACGCCGGCCCACACACTACACCTCTACTCATTCCTATGGGATGATCTGGTCGACCCCGATCAAGCCCACGCGATCAAGACGAACCCAACCACTGCAAGAAATTCGTATTTCAGTTGCTTCGAGAATTGGACCATGTGGGGTCCTCCTCGGCCATATTTAAGAAGGCGGAAGTGGCGAGACCAACCGGTAGCCGCGTCCCATTCCACCTGGAATTGTGTCCGCCGGCCGAGACGCATGGTCTGCTTGTAGGCGTGAGGCGGATGAAGTTGCGACCTACGCGCCCGAATATCTGATCCCTGACATCGGACGCGTAGCCCTCGTGTTGTAAGGCACACCGGCGGGCTAGCCTCCGCCGAAGCCAGCCCGCCGTGATGTCCTCTTGTTGCTGGAGCCCTTGGCTCCGCTCTTGTGAACTAGGGACCGAGTTCGTCGATACCCACCAAGCCCACGCCAGTGAGGTTGTTGAACCCACGCACGTTGACCGTATAAGCGCCGGGCGGCAGAGTCGCCAGAATGGCCGAGTCAAGACCGCAATTCGAAAACCCGACGGCATAATCTTCACAGGCCGCCATCCCCGTGGCAACGATCTCGGTCGGCGTGCCGCACACCGCCGGAGCATTACATTGCGTGATCGGCGTCTGATAGTCGTCATTCGTGGCGACCAGGATGGCGTTCGTCAACGGGTTACTATCATGATCCGCATAGAGCTCTAACACTGGATTGGCCAAGGACCCAATGACTCCAAACGTCGCCAACGTGGGTCCAAAGGCGCGCAGCAGAACCTGTTTGTTCCCGGTCCCGGAGCCGATGATAAACCCGCCGATCATGATCTGGCTGCCGGTCTGTACCCGCCCCCTGGTCGAGATGTTGACCAGTTTCGGCAAGGTGCTCCCGTCCGGATCATCGACCCCCATAAGGCCGACCCCGGTCCCACCGCTCACACCGCTCAGGTTCACTGTATAGGTCCCGGGCTGCAGTGTGGCGAGCAACGCAGCGTCCAGCGCGCGGTTCGGGTTGCTGGGGGCATACGAATTAGCGGACATTCCCGTGGCGGAGATATCGGCCGGAGTACCACAGACTGCCGGAGAGTTGCACAATGTTACCGGCGTTCCCCAGTCGTTGTTCGACGCGATCAGGATCGCCGCGGTGTTCGGATTGCTATCATGGTCCCAGTACAGTTCCATAGTCGGATTGGCTAAGAGAGGTCCCGGCACCCCAAACGTCGACAGCGTAGGCCCAAAACCACGCAGCAGGAGCTGCTTGGGGAGATTGCCGCCCAAGATAAAGCCTCCAATCATGACGTCACTCCCGGTTCCCACGAATCCGCGCGTGGAGATATTGATCAACCGGGATACATCCCCGACGTTCGTCGTCTCGATGGCGATGTTGTTGGCCAGGTTGGGATCAGTCTCGGCGGCCGACACGCTCGCAGTATTCGCAATAACGCCAGCCGTGATGGTCTGCACCACCACAGTAACCGTCCACGTAGCGCTGACAGCCAGGCTACTCCGGGTACACGTAAAGACCCCACCAGACGGTGTCCCGCAGCTTCCTGGGGGCCCAACGGCGGAAACGAAGTTCACCCCCGTCGGTAACGTGTCGGTGATCGTCAGTCCCGTCGCCGTGGCCGGACCGTTGTTGGTCACAACGATGGTATAGGTCACATTGGCACCCACTACCAACACCGGATCAGGATTGTCCGACTTGGTGATCGATAGATCCGCGGTGGTCGGCGTGGGCGGGTCGACGGTCGTCGTTTCGGTGTCCGAGTTGTTCCCTGGGGTCGGATCATTCGTGGAGCTCGACACGGTCGCGGTGTTGCTCAGAGGCCCGGCCACGGTTGGCGTGACCACGATTGTGACCGTCGCGCTGCCGGGGAATGGGATGCTGCCCAAGTTACACGTCACCGTGCTGGTCCCGCTGCAGCTTCCCTGACTCGGCGTGCTGGAAACCCACGTCACCGAGCCCGGCAGCGTATCTGTCACGGTTACGTTGGATGCGGCGTCGGGGCCAAGGTTCGTGACTGAGATGGAGTACGTCAGTTGGTTGCCCGCGGTCACCGGATCGGGCGAGTCGTTCTTGGTGATCGACAGGTTCGCGGACGGCGCGTTCACGGTCGTGCCGGTCGTGCTCGAATTGTTGCCGTTGTTCGGGTCGCTCGTGCTGCTCGCCACGCTGGCCGTGTTGCTCAACGGTCCTGCGGTCGTGGGCGTGACCACGATCGTAACCGTGGCGCTGCCCGGGAACGCCAAGCTGCCCAGGTTACAGGTCACCGTACTGGTTCCGCTGCAGGTCCCTTGGCTCGGCGTGGCTGATACGAACGTGACTCCGCCGGGTAACGTATCCGTGACCGTCACGGCTGCCGCTGAGGTCGGTCCGTTGTTGGTTACTGTAATGGTGTAGGTCAGATTCTGTCCCACCAACACCGGATCGGGCGAGTCGGTCTTGGTGATCGACAGGTCAGCCGAGCCGTTCACCATGGTGTTCACCGGACCGGCGGTGTTGTTGCCGGGGACGGGGTCGTTGGTGGTGCTGGACACGCTCGCGGAGTTGCTGATCGTACCCGTGGCAGTCGGCGTGACCGTGATGGTGATGGTGACCACTGCCGCGTTGGCCATGGTCCCGATCGTACACGTCACCGTCCCGCTGGAAGGCGAGCAGGAACCTTGACTCGACGTCGCGGACACAAAGGTCACGCTCCCCGGCAAGGTATCTACCACCGACACGCTGGACGCTGAACTCGGGCCGTTGTTCGTGACCGTAACCGTATAGACCAGGTTCTGCCCCACGAACACCGGGTCCGGCGCATCGGTCTTGGTGATCGAGAGATTCGCGGACGGGTTGACCGTGGTGGAGGTGCTGCTGGAGTTGTTCCCCATATTCGGATCACCGGTGGTGCTGGACACGCTGGCGGTGTTGTTCAGCGTGCCCGCCGTGGTGGGCGTGACCACGATCGTGACCGTGGCACTCGCGGCGTTGGCCAGGGTGCCGAGGTTACACGACACGGTACTGGTTCCGGTGCAGCTCCCGGTGGACGGCGTCGCCGACACATAGGTCGCGCCGGCCGGCAGCGTATCCGTGACCGTCACGGCTGCGGCGGAGCTGGGGCCATTGTTCGTGACGATGATGGTATAGGTCAGATTCTGGCCCACGAACACCGGGTCCGGGGCGTCGGTTTTGACGATCGACAGGTTCGCCGCCGGATCAACGGCGGTCGTCGCCGTGCTCGAGTTGTTGGCGGTATTCGGATCAGCCGTCGTGCTGGTGACGGTCGCGGTGTTGCTCTTGCTGCCGGTCGTCGTCGGTGTGACCACGATCGTGACCGTGGCGCTCGCGCCGTTGGCCAACGTGCCGAGGGGACACGTCACCGTACTCGTCCCGCTGCACGTTCCCTGGCTCGGAGTCGAGGACACGAACGTCACCCCGGCGGGCAAGGTATCGGCCACGGTGACGCCGTACGCGCTGTTGGGGCCGGCGTTGTTGACCGTGATCGTGTACGTCAGATTCTGGCCGAGCAACACCGGATCCGGAGCATCAGTCTTGGTGATCGAGAGGTTGGCGCTCAACGCCGTGGCATTCACGCCCGCGACCGAGTGCTCGTGGCCTTGGGCACCCTGAACACCCGGTGCGGTGAACGTGACGTTGTCCGCCGGACTGTTGGGCAAGGTGATGGTGAGTTCCCCGTTGGTGCTTCCCGGGACCTGGCTCGTGTCCGCCAAGAACTGCACCAGCGGACCGGTCGATCCCCCGACGGTCACCCGGTAGTACCCGATCTCTCGGTATTGCGGACTGCCTTCGTAGAACAAGTCGGTGATCAGCAACTGGCTGAGGCTTTGCGTGGTGCCGAATCGGACGATCAAGAACTCGGGACCGTCGATCTCATCCGGCTCATACCCAATATTCGACTGCACACCGAAGCCGTCGAGATTGTCCCACCACAGGGCTGCCGGCGCATCCACCATCGGGTCCAGCGCGTTGTCGTTGTTGACGTCGGTCCAACCCTCGATCGTGACCTGAACGCCACCCACCGTGCGCGTACAGGAGTTGGCCGGCGTACAGGTGTTGAACGGAGCGATGCGAAAATCAATCAGCGCGGCGGTGGCCGTCCCCGCGAGACCGAGGTAGAGCATCCCTGCCAAGAATAAGACGTTACGCTTCATGATACGCTCCTCGTTTGAAAACGGACCGAGGCGGACGCTCTCGGCCAAATGTGCTTGTCCCCACCCCTGAAAAACACCACGACCGACGAAGCGCGAACCTCCGTCGGTCGTGTGAATGAAGATAGCCCTGCAGCGCGACACCCGACTACGCGCGACATGCGTTCAATCCTTAATCACCGCTCGGGCTGTGTTGGCCGAGGGGATCGTTGATGGGCGCCCAGAGGCGGGCGCAAATAGTCCAACTCTACGGGCCGTTATCGAAGCAATTATCGTTCCCGAGGTGCCATGGGCGGCAACTATAGAAAAATCGATTTATATTTCAAAGCCGTATGAACAACTCACGATCACAGCCATCCCAAGATCAGGTCCGGCAAGAGAAAACTTTTGCCCAAAGAGAAGGATTTTCTTTCCCTCTTGAGCCATTGGATGTGATACCCCGATCGAGCTATTTCGATCTGGACCCGGCGAATTCAGACCGGCTGGTTTCCCGGTGGGTTGGGGTATAGTGGCGGCGTGAACCGTTCGAACCGCCTCGGGACCGCCGCCCTGATCGGATTGGGGCTCGTCGTGACCCTCCTCTATCTTCCGTTCCTTGATCACCCGTTTCAATACGACGACCAGCACACCATCGTCGCCAACCCCGCGCTCTGGCAGCCGGATGCCTGGCGAAATGCCTTTGCCGGGACCATGCGCTCGAGCGGGGAAGTGCTGAGCGGGCACTACCGGCCGCTCACCTACGTGACGTATTGGGTCACACTCCGAACCGTCGGCCCGTCGCCGACCGCGTTCCACGCCGTGAACCTGGTCCTGCACCTGCTCACCACCGGCCTGTTCCTGCTCCTGGTCCGAGACCTGGTCCGTGATCGCCGCGTCGCCATCCTGGCTGCAGCGCTGTTCGCGTTGCACCCGGCGGTCAGCGAAGCCGTGTTGTACGCGTCGGCTCGGGCGACGCTCCTGTCGTCCCTGTTCATGCTCGCCGCGCTCGTGTGTTACCAGCGGGCGCGACACCCGCGCACCGCGGGACGTTCGTCCGCCGGATGGTGGGCGGGTTGGGCCGCTGCGTCGATCGCGGCGTTGCTCGCCAAGGAAACCAGCGTGGTGTTGCCGCTGCTCTTCCTGGCCATGGATCACACCACCCAGCCTGGTGACCCGCGGTCCACCGGCTGGGCGAGATGGGCCCCTCATCTCGCGGCGTTCGTCGCGGTCTCGGCGTTTGCCCTGTGGCTCGGACTCTGGCGGCCGATGGCGTCGGCGCTGACCGTGCCCAGCGACATGTCGCGATATATGAGAGGCGTGATCGACCAGATCGGCGCCATCGCCATGGCGATCCGGCTGTTCGTGCTCCCTTGGCCGCTCACCGTAGATCATCCCCTCCCTGCATGGCCCGAATCCAGCGCCATCTTGCTGTTGGTGCTGGTCGTAGGATGGGGCCTGTTCGCCTTCACCAGCTTCTTCTCGCAGGCTTCCATACGGAGACGTGCCGGGTTCTTCGCGCTCTGGGTCGTCATCGTCGCGCTGCCCACCACGTTCTGGCCGCTGAACGTCCCGTTCCAAGAACACCGCGCGTATCTCCAACACGCGGCCCTGGCTGCGCTGACCGCGCTGGGAATGATCCACCTGTTGGACGCGCGGCAAATCGGACGGACCGCTGCCGCCGTCGTCGGAGCCACGGCGTTGATGGTCGGTGGTTGGCTCATCATCGAGCAGGGCCGACGGTGGGGCGATCCAGTGCAGCTCTGGGATCACGCGCGTCGCGCCGCGCCGACCTCGTTCCGATCACACGCCAATACGGGACTGGCGCTCGCCGCCGCGGGCCGCTGGGATGAGGCTGACTCCGCACTGACCACCGCGCTGACCCTCAACCCCGATTACCCGCCCGCCCTGGTGGCGCGGGGCGTGATCGCACATCGCCGCGGAGATCGCGCCGCGGCGGCGACGGACTACGAGCGCGCTGCGGCGCTGCGGCCCGCATACGTCCCCGCGTGGTTCAATCTCGCCTTACTTGCGCAGGAGGCCCACGACCCGGCACACGCGGAGCAGTGGTATCGCCGCGTGCTGACGATCAATCCCCTTCATGCCGACACCCTGCTGAACCTGGGCGTGCTCTTGCTCACCCAACAACGGATCGCCGAGGCTGCGCCGCTCTTCGCCACGGCCCGATCCGTGTCCCCCCATGCGCCCGAGGTGCTCTACTCCTCCGGAGTCCTCGCCGAGGCGGAGGGCCGTTCGCTCGACGCGGCGGCGTATTACCGTCTGGCCGAACAGGCGGCGCTCGCCGACGGTCGCGCCGCGTTGGCCCGCGACGCCCACACCCGCCTAAGCGCGCTCGAACTCGAGCATCCGACAACAGCCTCGGGACAACCGGCTACCCGTTGACCTGAATCGAGGCGAATCGGCACCCGCGCCTGCAGGGTTTGCCTTGACACCCCCCAAAACCCTCACGTATGATCCCGCGCGTGATCGCCCTCGCTACGACTTCCATCGCGTGGAAAACACTCGAAGAATTCCTTGCCGAGGTTGACCCCCTGGAAGTCCCTTCGGTCCTGCGACTCCTGCTCACTTCCGACGGCTCCATGACCACGGCGCTCGAAGCCTTGCGCGCGGGTCGGATCAGCGTCGAGGTGGTGCGCCAGGGGGAAGAATCGATCGACGACGACACGGCGCGGCGCCTCGAGGTATCCCCGCGTCAACCCGCGGTCTCGCGTCACGTGTGGCTCACACACGGGGGCGAGCGCCTGTTGTATGCGGTGTCGGTGTTGCCGGTGGAGTCGCTGGCTCCGGGCGTGGCCACTGAAATCCGCCGTGGGATCGAGCCCCTGGGTCGGTTGTTCGACACCGGAAGCCGCGCCGTGATCCGCGACGGCCTTCGCATCGGCCGTCTCCAGAACCCCGACCTGGCAAACGCGTTCGGCACCGACCCCGCGGACCTGCTCTGGTGTCGGGCCTACCGGCTCGCGGTCGAACACACGCTCACCGCCTCCATCGTGGAAGTGTTCTCGCCCCGCGTGGGTGACTGACGTGGCGACCGGCGCCGCCCGCACCCACGGCCTCGACCTGCGCGGCCAACCGCCGGGCGTCTCATCGGGCTCGCCTTGGCGGACCAAACTGGCCGCGGTCTCGGATCTCATCCGGCTCCCCAAACAATACGGCACCCTGCTGCTGATGGCGCCCGCGCTCTGGTCGTTGGTGATCGCCTCCAACGGCCGGCCGTCGTGGCGCTTGCTCGCGGTGTTCGTCTTCGGGGCGTTCGTGATGCGCAGCGCGGGCTGCGTGTTGAACGATCTCGCGGATCGAGGATTCGACGGCCGGGTGGAGCGAACCAAACACCGCCCGCTCGCCTCGGGACGCCTCACGCCCGGCGAGGCGCTCGCCGTGGCTGCGAGCCTGTCGCTGATCGCGTTGCTGTTGGCGCTCACATTGAATCCCCTGGCGATCGGACTCAGCGTGGTCGGTTTTCTGCTCGCCGCGGTGTATCCCCTCATGAAGCGCGTGATCGCGATGCCCCAGGCCGTGATGGGCGCGGCGTTCGGGTGGGGCGCGCTCCTGGCATGGGCCGCGGTGCGCAACGAGATTGGGGGCCCCGCGGTGGTGATCTTCCTGGTCACGGTGTGCTGGGCCGCGGCGTACGATACGATCTACGCGCTGCTGGACCGCGACGACGACCTGGCTATTGGCGTCCGCTCGTCCGCGATCCTGTTTGGTCGCCACGCCTGGGCCGGCGTGGGGGTGTTGCTCGGTCTGGCCGTGGTGGGACTGCTCGCGCTGGCGATCCTGGTGGGGTTGGGCCCCGTCTACGCCGCGACCGTCTCCGGCGTCGCCGCGGTGTTTGTGTACCAGACCTGGCGCCTCAAGCAGGGGCTTGACCGTCCCGCCACTTTTGCGCTCTTTCGATCCCACGCATGGATCGGGCTCGCGATCATGGCGGGCATCGTGTTCGACCTCTCCCTCAGGTAACCCGTCGTGCCGTTCACCGACCTCCGAGAATTCCTGGACGCGCTGGAGAAAGCCGGCGAGCTGATCCGCGTGAACGCCGAGGTGGACCCCCGCCTCGAAGTAACCGAGATCTTGAACCGCCTGCTGGCGCAAGACGGCCCGGCGGTGCTGTTCGAGAAGGTCAAAGGCTCGTCGATTCCGTTGCTCGCCAACCTCTTCGGCACGGTCAAACGTGTGGCTATGGGGCTGGAAACCGATGAAGCCGGGCTCGAAGAGATCGGCAAGTTCCTGGCGTTCCTGCAGCACCCCGAACCGCCCAAGGGATTCGTGGACGCGATCAAACACTTGCCCTTCTACGGCCGCATCATGCACCTGGCGCCCAAGACCGTGAGCCGGGCCCCGTGCCAGGAGGTGGTGCTCACCGGCGAACAGGTTGATCTCGGCATCCTGCCCATCATGTTCTGCTGGCCCGACGACGGCGGCCCGCAGATCAATTGGCCGTTGGTCGTCACTAAGTCGCCCCACGGCGGAAAATACAACGCCGGCATCTACCGGTTACAGGTGTTGGGCAAGAACCGCACGGCGATGCGCTGGCTCAAACACCACGGCGGCGCGCACCACTGGCGCGAGTGGATGGCGCTGGGCAAAACCATGCCAGTGGCGGCGGTGCTGGGATGCGACCCCGGCACCACCATCGCCGCGGTCACACCGGTGCCCGAAGAGATCGGCGAGTATCACTTCGCGGGGCTGCTGCGCAAGAAGAACATCGAACTGGTCCGCTGCAAGACCGTCGACCTGGAAGTGCCGGCCTCGGCCGAGATCGTGATCGAAGGCGAGGTCTCGCCCGGAGACATGGCGGACGAAGGTCCGCACGGCGATCACACGGGTTACTACAACCCGGTGGAACCGTTCCCCGTGTTTCGCGTCACCGCCATCACGCACCGGCGGAATCCGATCTACATGACCACCGTGACCGGCCGGCCGCCTCGCGAAGACGCCGTGGTGGCGCTCGCGCTCAACCGCGTCTTCCTCCCCATGATCAAACGGACGTTTTCCGAGGTGGTGGACTTTCACCTGCCGATGGAGGCGTTGTCGTACCGCGTGGCCGTCATCTCCATGAACAAACAATTCCCCGGCCACGCCAAACGCGTGATGATGGGACTGTGGGGATTCTTGAAGCAATTCCTCTACGTCAAATTCATCATCGTGGTCGATCCGAATATCAACATTCGCAAATGGGAAGACGTGATCTGGGCGATCTCGACCAACGTGGACCCGCGGCGGGACGTCACCATCATCGACCACACGCCGATCGACTATCTGGACTTCGCCTCGCCGCTGCCCGAACTCGGCGCCAAAATGGGCATCGACGCGACCACCAAAATCCCGCCCGAAACCTCGCGCGAGTGGGGGAAACCGATCGTGATGGATCCCGACATCGTGGAACGAGTCACTCGTCGGTGGCGGGAGTACGGGTTCCCGAGCTGACGTTCGTCCGGGTCGTCGCGGGTTACTCGTTGGCGGCGCGCTTGCGCTCTGCGACGGCTTGAGGAGCCGCGTTGTTGCCGGATCGGATGGCGTAGGGCTTGCCGAGCAGGTACCCCTGAACGAGCGACACCCCGATTTCTTCCACCGTCTTCAACTCCTCTTCCGTCTCAATCCCCTCCGCGATGACGCCCTCTTTCGCGTAGTACTTGAGCGCCACCACCAGCCCGGTCGTCTTTTACGCGCTGAACCGCCGGAGGAACTATACCTCTGCCGTTGAACACTCCAAGCGTGTACCCGACGTCAAGCGCGCCGCCCTCCAACGCCCCGAACAGCTCGACACCCACCGAGTGGATCGGGAGGTACGCCCGATCATAACGGAAGATCTCGGGACGCGAGACCGTGGTCTGCACGAAACTGCCGTGGTGATAGATCTGATTCCAGTAGCCGACCGACGTGTGCACTTGCCCGATTCGTAAGTTGACGAGGTTTGAGATCGAGTACTGAATGTTGGCCCGCGTCAACATATAGGCCTGTGTGTTGTTGTCGGGATTCGTAAAATACGTCTCCGCGAGAAAATAGGCCCTTTCGGTCAGCTTCGAGGTTACCAGCAGATTGAGTTGGCCCATGGCGAACGAATATTCCCGTCGATCGTCGGCCGAGGTGGCGTTGAACCCGACGTCCAGAAAACCCCTCACATTGAGTTTGGGAATCTGGATGGACATCGATCCCTCGTCTTCCAATCCGTGTCCCTCCTCGTGAGCCACCGCAGTTCTCCGCTGTTGCGCATCACCTCGATCGGTCTCTGTTGCGGGCGCGTCGTCGATCGGCTGCTGTGTCTGATCGAGTGATTGAGCCCAGACCGATCCCGGGACGACGATGAAGCTAGCGATCAAGAACCACACGGGTTTCGTCATCGTGCACCCCCTCTGACATCTCCGGAGAACCCTTCCGTCTCGCTCTCTAATGTAGAGACAAAAATTGTTCCGTCAAGAACCGAGGGGGTATTCGTTCCGATCGGGAGATGTTGTTGAGGTGACTGACGGGGTTGGACCCCGGAACGTGGCGGGGGTGGAACGACTGCCGTGCAGGGGGGTCCCCCCCTGCACGGCACAATCGCTAAGCTGGACGCCGCAACGGTTCGCGGCTGCCGCGAGTACGCGGGCGGCCTCGGTCCGGACGCCAGGTCTTGCGCGGAGTCTGCGCGGGACGGCGGTTGAGGCCTGACGACCCCGACCCTTGCGAGGGCTCGAACCCTTCAACCACGCGGAGCGCGATCGGCGCAGGGGTTGCCCGTTGCAGGTCTCGCCACAGATCGCGGTCGACCTCGGACACCAGCGAGATCGCACACCCCAGGGCCCCGGCTCGCGCTGTTCGCCCGATCCGGTGGACATACGCTTCGTAGTTATTCGGCACGTCGAAGTTGACCACGTGCGACACCTCGGGGACATCGATCCCTCGCGACGCGAGGTCGGTGGCGACCAGGACGCGGGCTTTCCCTTCGCGAAAATCGGCCAAGGCTCGAACCCGCGCCGACTGGCTCTTGTTGCTGTGCAGCGCCGTCGCGGTGTGGCCCTCTCGCGTAAGGTGCTCGGCCAAATGGTTGGCGCCGTGTTTGGTACGGGTAAAGACGATGGTCCGCTGCATCACGGAGTCGCCCAGCAAGTGGATTAACAGCGCACGTTTCCGGCTGTGATCCACCGGGTGGCTGACTTGCGCCACCTCGGCCACGGTCGTGGCCGGCGGCGCCACGGTAATCGTGGTCGGATCGACCAACAGATCATCGGCCAGCGACCGGATCGCGTGCGGCATGGTCGCCGAAAACATCATGGTCTGACGTTGCCGCGGCAACACCGCAACAATCCGCCGGATGTCCTGAATGAATCCCATGTCCAACATGCGGTCGGCTTCATCGAACACCACGATTTCCAGCGCGTCGAATCGCACCGTCTTTCGCTGGAGGTGGTCCAACAGCCGACCCGGTGTGGCGACGACGATGTCGACACCGCGCCGAAGCGCCTGATCCTGCGGGTCGTACCCCACTCCGCCGAAAATCACGCAGGAGCGCAACGGAAGAAACGCACCGAACGCGCGGACCGCCTCGCCGATCTGCAACGCGAGTTCACGCGTGGGGGCGAGGATCAACGCGCGGGGCGACGTCTTTCGTTCACGCCCCAGGCGTTGCAGGAGCGGCAGCGCGAAGCCGGCGGTCTTTCCGGTTCCGGTCTGGGCGCAACCCAACACGTCGCCGCCCTTCAGCGCGACCGGGATGGCCTGCTCTTGGATCGGAGTCGGCGTGGTGTAGCCAGCGCGCTCCACGGCGCGCATCAACTCGGGCGCAAGGCCCAACTGCGAAAACGACATGAGGATCCTTTCTCTGCGGAGCTTCCTGTTCCGCGATGTAGACCGGCAACATGCCCGACGGGTCCTGGACCGGTCGGAGAACTGAGACGGGCTTCGTTACGATGACAACCGATGCACAGATCGCAGGTGGGGGAACAACGATGCTCGTGCGGCGGGAAACAGCCTGCCTCTATTCACGGACTGGGCGTACTATACATGACAAGGCGTTGAAACACCAGAACTATTTTCCGGCGTTCCAACGGAGCCTGCGTGCGCCTTGCCACCTTCGGGCTCTCCGTCTAGGCTTACCCAGTCACCCGCGATAAGGAGAGGGCATGAAGAACTGGATGGTCGTTCTCGCGACGGTGGGTATCGTGCTTCACGCCGCAGCCGCCATCACGGACGCGAAACCAATGGCCCAACGCACCACCCTCGGGGTGCCGTCTTATCCTGGGTGGACCACTTACCGGCTCGACGACCAAGCGGATGCCTGGGGCCAAACGCGTCTGTACCAATACCAGTACCATTCGAACGACTCGGGCCGACAGATCGTGGGGTTCTACGAACAACACCTGAACACGACCGCGGCCTTCACGGAACCCACACACACGTATACCATCAACTCACCGGACGGTACCATGATCCAGATCACTGCGCCGCCCGACGGAGTGCCTCACGTAGTCGACGACGGACAGCCCACCGGAAACACCTGGACCTCGTTGATCACGATCATTCGGGCTCAGTAGCCGAGGACCTCGCATCGGAACACCCTGGTCGCGGGCTGGAGTTTCCCGTCGCCGTTTGTTATGACTACACGCTGCAATGACGTGTTGCTCCATTCGGTTCGTCGCGCCGCGTTTCATCGCAACCACGCTGTTGCTGCTCGTCTCATTCGGGCCGGCTGACGCCGCGACCGAGGTCCCTCCCCCGTCACATACCGTGTGCGGTCGCTGTCACGCGGGCTCAGGTCGTCCGGTCGTGCAGCCCCTCACCGACCCGTCGTGCGCCGAGTGTCATCTTTTCACCGACTCCGGTACCACGATTGAGCCCCGGTTGACCCTCGTGGCCTCAGCCGAGACGCCGCCCCAACACCCGACCCGCTCGACTCTCGAGCCGCTGATTCAACCCACATTGATCCCGATTTCCGGCGGCGAATTACTGATGGGCAACAACGGTCGCGGCGACGACGGGCCGGGCGATGAAGACGAGCGGCCCGCGCACCGCATACGGGTCACATCGTTTCGTATCGACCGATACGAGACGACCAACGCGATGTACGAGACGTTCGTGCGCGCGACCCGTCGCGATCCGCCGTTTCACTGGACCAACGGGCGTTATCCCGAGGGCAAAGGCGATCACCCCGTTGTCTACGTGAGCTGGCACGATGCCGACGCGTACTGCCGGTGGGCGGACAAACGCCTGCCCACCGAAGCCGAGTGGGAGCGCGCGGCTCGGGGCGCGGACGGTCGGCGTTTCCCGTGGGGCGACGCGTTCTCTCCGCTCAAGGCCAACACGCCGCAGTATTGGCTCGTCAAACACGCCACGGGGAACACGCTGCCGGTGGGGTCGTTTCGGGATGGTCGCACCCCCGAAGGTCTGGACGACATGGCCGGCAACGTGTACGAATGGGTGGCGGACTGGTATCAGCCGTATCCCGGCAATCAGGTCCCCAACGTCCACTACGGGACCAAGAACAAGGTGCTTCGCGGCGGCTCGTGGTACGACTGCCTCTCCTACGGCTGCGGTCTCAGTTCTCCAACCTACAACCGCAGCCGGTTTGCGCCGGAGATCAAGAACAAAGGATTCGGATTCCGATGCGCGCAGTGACGGGGCGACTCCCCCTCTCCCTCTCGGTGTTCCTTGCAATCGCCTGCACTCCAATACCTCCAGGTATGGTGTACATTCCGGAGGGACCGTTCGTGATGGGCACGGATCAAGTGGACGCGGAGAACCAGGCCGCGGCCTACGGGATCATCAAACCGTGGTTTGAGGACGAACACCCCGCTCATACGCTGAACCTCCCCTCGTATTACTTCGACAAGTACGAGGTCACCAATGCGGACTACCAAGTGTTCGTGCAGGCCACGAAACGTCGGGCTCCGCCCGAGTGGCGGACCGCGCACCACCCGCCAGGGCTGGCGCGTTACCCCGTGGTGTCGGTGACCTGGGACGACGCGGATGTTTACTGTCGTTGGACGGGGAAACGCCTACCCAGCGAAGCCGAATGGGAAAAATCCGCGCGCGGGTTCGAGGGCCGTCACTATCCATGGGGCGAACAGTTTCACCTCGACCACGCCAATGTCGGCGGAGCCAGAAACGGTCCAGCGGCGGTCGGCAGTTACCCCAAGGGGCAGACCCCTTTGGGCGTGCACGACCTGACCGGGAACGTCTGGGAGTGGACCGCGGATTGGTATCAACCGTATCCCGGCAACACGTCGATGGCAGCAACGGAACCGTATCCAGGCCGCGTGCTCCGCGGCTCATCGTGGTCAGGGGTGGGCCACTTCCCGACCGACGTACTCTCCACGATCCTCGCGCACAACGCGCGAGGAGGCTTCCGGCTCTATGCCGATCCGAGCGGTCGGTTGAACGACGTGGGGTTTCGTTGCGCGAAGAATATTGAGTAAGGAGGGCGGTGCGGAGGTTCAGATGACCCGTTACAACAGGCCTCGTTTCCGCAGAAACTCCGCGTCCACCTTCTCGGGCTTGGCGTCGCCACCCAATACCAGGCGTTCCACGTATTTGGCGATCAGATCAGGTTCCAGGTTCACCAGCGAGCCCGGAGGTCTGAGGCCCAGGGTGGTGGCCTGCGCGGTATGAGGGATGATCATCACGCCGAATGTTTTTTCGGTCAGCGCCGTGATCGTAAGGCTGACCCCATCCATGGTGATCGATCCCTTGGCCACGCAATACCGCAGGATCTCCCGCGGCGCTTCGATGGTCAGATTCACCGCGTTGCCATCCGGCGTACGCGACACCACCCGCCCCACCGCCTCGACATGTCCGCTGACCAGGTGGCCTCCCAAGCGATCGCCGATACGCATCGCCCGCTCCAGGTTCACCCCGTCGCCTGGCCCCAAACCCCCCAACGCGGTCACGCGCAGGGTTTCGGGTGAGACGTCCGCGGCAAACCCCTGGTCGGTGAGTCGCACCACGGTCAGACACACCCCGTTGACCGTCACGCTGTCGCCGACCTTCATGCCGTCGACCACGCGCCGCGCCAGGACCACCAGCACCGCGGACTGCAGACCGCGGTCCACCGCCTGCACGACACCCAACTCCTCGATGATGCCCGTGAACATGTGTTAGGCGCTCCCTTTGTCGGCCTTCAATCGGTACAGATGGTGAACCGGACCCCGGCCGCGACCAATGGCTAAGCCGTGCCGGATTGTCTCCGTCACGTACTGCTTCGCCGCACGCACGGCCTCCACCACGTCCGCGCCCTTGGCAAGGAACGCGGTGATCGCCGACGAATAGGCGCAGCCCGTCCCGTGCGCGTGCCGCGTGTCGATCCACTCGCCGGGCATGATCGTCCACGTCGCGCCGTCATACAACACGTCGGTGGCCGGCGACGCCGGCAGGTGCCCGCCTTTGAGTAACACGGCGCGGCACCCGAGGCGATGGATTGCCGCAGCCGCCGCGCGCGCGTCCTCCACCGTGACGATCCGCGTCCCGATGAGGCGCTCCGCTTCATGAACGTTGGGCGTCACCAGGTCCGCCAACGGGAACAACTCCCTGGTCATGACGTCGATGGCGTCGGGCTGGAGGAGCGTGGTCCCGGTTTTGGAGATCATGACGGGATCGACGACCAGGTGAGGCGCCGACCATTTGCGCAGCCGCTCGGCGACCACCCGCGCGATGTCGGCCGAATACAACATCCCCGTCTTTACCGCGCCGATCGAAAAGTCGTCGAAGACCGCGTCGAGTTGGGCGGCGATCACCGACCGCGGCAACGGATGGATCTCGGTGATGGACGTGGTGTTTTGCGCGGTCACCGCGACCACGACCGACAGCGCGAACACGCCGTTGGCTTCCATCGCTTTGATGTCGCCCTGAATCCCGGCACCGCCCCCGGAATCAGAGGTCGCCACGGTCAGGGCCTGGGGAATCGTGTGGAGGTCAGGCATGGGGTGTGGTGCAGGCATTCTATCATCGCCCTCCGCCGCCTTCAACGCGGCCCTCTTGACCTTCATTCTCCCATCCTCCAGACTGGGCGCGTGGATTCGTGGCGATTGATCGTCGAGCCCCCGGCGCACGCCTCCTACAACATGGCCGTGGACGAGGCATTGGCCGACTCCTGCCGTCGCGGCACGAGCGGCCCGACGCTTCGGCTGTACGGGTGGGCACATCGATCGATTTCGGTGGGATATTTCCAACGTCCGGACCAGGTGGTGGACCTCGATCGGTGTCGCGACGCCGGCATCGCCGTGGTCAGACGGACCACCGGGGGCCGCGCGGTGTACCATCATCACGACGTGACGTATAGCGTGGTCGCTCCGGTGCCGCACCCCCATTTTCCGTCCACCATCCGCGGCACGTACGAGATCATTGCCCGCGCCCTGGAGGCCGCGCTGGTCAGCCTGGGGGTCCCGGTCACCCGGCGCGACCGGGACGCGGAGCGCCTGCACCACGGCGCAGGGTCGCCGTTGTGTTTCGACGCGACATCCCGTCACGAACTCACGCTCGACGGGATGAAGGTGGTGGGCAGCGCCCAACGGCGGTGGCCGACCGCGTTTCTGCAGCACGGCTCGATCCTCATGAGCGTCGATCCATCCGAATCCGCACCGTGGTTTCGCGGCGCCGCCCGTGTTCCGGGCGCCATCACCGGGCTCTGCGCATACCGCGGCGATCTCACGCGCGAGACTCTGTGCCAGGCGTTGGTGACGAGTTGGGAACGCGTCTTCGGCGTCGATCTGCTCCCCGACGAACTCTCGGCGGACGAGGCGGCCCTTGTCGCAGAATCGTTACACGCGCGTGACCTCACCGTCACCCAGCCGGTCTAGGATGATGCCGTGAGTACGAGCCCGCTCGTCCTGATCGTGGAGGACGATCCCAAGACCTCCAACCTGCTCAAGGTGTACCTCGAACGCGAGGGGTTTCAGACGCGCGCCGCGGCCGACGGCGCACAAGCCGTGGACATCGCGCAACGCGCCTCGCCCGCCCTCATCGTCCTGGACCTGATGATCCCCAAACTGGACGGTCTGGAAGTCTGTCGCCGGATCCGGCAGACCTCTGATGTTCCCATTCTGATGCTGACCGCACGCGTGGAAGAAGTCGACAAGTTGGTGGGCCTCTCGATCGGTGCGGACGACTACGTGACCAAACCGTTTTCGCCCCGAGAGGTGGTGGCGCGCGTGAAGGTGATCTTGCGGCGCGCCGCCCGGCGGCCAGAAACGGGTACGGCAAAGCTCCTTGTCTCCGGTGACCTGGTGGTGGACGAAACCAAGGCCAAGGTCACGCGACACGGCAAATCCGTGTCACTCACCGCCATCGAGTTACGCCTGCTCGCCAGGCTCATGCGCTCGCCCGGCACGGTCTTCTCGCGAGCACAGCTCTTGGATGCGCTCTACCCGCAAGACTCGGTCCACGTCCTCGACCGCACTGTGGACGTACACATCGGTCGCTTGCGGGATAAAATCGAACCCACGCCGTCGCAACCCATCTATGTCCTCACCGTACGCGGGCTGGGGTACAAGTTCCGCGACGACGAGGGCGCATGACCGCCGAGCCGACGCCCCGCCTGTGCCGCGTGCCCCTGCTCTGGAAACTGATGGGCGTCCATCTCCTGGTCATTACCGCCGTGATCGGGCTGATTTGGATCTCGCTCGAACGGTTTGCGGGCGAATACTTCATGCAGATCATGAAGGAATACAACATCGACCCGGTGATGCCGCACGAGATTTTCTTGCAGGCAACACGGTCCACACTTATCTGGACCAGTGTGGGCGCGGTGACGTTGGCCTTGATGGCGAGTTGGGTTCTAACTCGGCGGATGCTGAGGCCGATGCGGCGGATGGGGGTCCTCGCAGGCCGCATCGCATCAGGGGACTACTCGCAACGGGTCGAAGCTGCGCCCGGCGACGAGGTCGGCGAACTGGTTGGAGCGTTCAACCAGATGGTCGGCAGTCTCCAGCGCGTGGAGAAGCTCCGCAAAGACCTGGTGGCGGACGTGGCCCATGAACTCCGAACCCCGCTCACCAACATGCGCGGCTACCTTGAAGCATTACGGGATGGCGTCTTGCCGTCCACCCCCCAGCAGATCGCCTCGCTGCACGAAGAAGTGCTGCGGCTGGTCCGCCTGGTCGAAGGCCTTCACCAGTTGGCTGTCGCCGACGCTGGAACCCAGCGCCTGCGCTTGGACACCCTGAACTTCAGTGCCCTCACCTCCCAGACGCTCGACCCCTTCCGAACCCGTCTGGCCCAGAAGGGGGTCCAACTTTCCGCGCCCGGTTCAGACGGCGCCGCCGTCCGCCTGGATCACGACCAGTTCGTGTGTGTGCTGAATAACCTGTTCGAGAACGCCCTCCACTACACGCCCCCCAACGGCGAAGTCGCCGTACACGTCCGCCAAGAGGGGCCCGTCGCCATTCTGGAAGTGTCCAATACCGGAGAGGGCATCCCTTCGCACGATCTGCCGTTTATCTTCGAGCGATTCTATCGCGGAGAAAAATCGCGCTCCCGCGAACACGGGGGCGCAGGCATCGGCCTCTCGCTGGTCAAGCAGATCGTGGAGGCCCACGGCGGCAGCGTCACGGCGCGGAGCGAGCACGGGCTCACCACGTTTCACGTGACCCTGCCTCTCGCCAAGACCTGACGTCGCAGCGCGCCGCGTATTACCGTGGCCGGGCGTGTTCTTACCGGCGCTTGCGCTCGATCAGCTCGATCTCGTATCGCTCCGGCGCGTCGATGAACGCGAAGCGGGAACCGGATGAACTGGTGGTGGGTCCATCCGTGATCGGAACGCCATGCGTGGACAACTCGGCGATCGTGGCGTCCAAATCCTCCACTTCGAACGCCAGGTGGACCAGATCCGGCTGAACCTCCACCGGGCCGCTCGCGGGGTAGGAACAGATTTCGATCAGTTCCTCGCTGCCCGCGGCTTTAAGGAACGCCAGCCTCGACCCGCGCGGCGAATCGTGGCGTTCCACCACCTCGAGTCCCAACACGTCGCGGTAAAACGTCAACGTCTGCTCCAGATCGTTGACCCGCATCCGAGTGTGCAGCAACCTGCGGACTTTCATGGTGTAGACCCCTTGGGCTCAGTCACCGTGATCATGCGATCCGGGCTGACGCGACTCTTGCGCCAGACGCGTCCCGAGGGGAACGTGACCTCGACCGACACCGGACTTCCCCACGCCCCCAGACCAAACTCCACCGGCAGCGAGTGTTGATTGCCGGTGCCCTTCCCCCCTTGGACCTCCGCGATCTGCTTGAGCGGTCCCGCAGTCACGGTCACGCGCGCACCGATCGCGGAGCGGTTGCTCGCGGTCCCCACCGCGCGGATATGCAGCCAGTGGTTGGAGTTTCCGTCGTTGCGAAACAATCTCACCCCGTCCCAACTGCCGACCACCAGGTCGACGTCACCATCGCGGTCGATATCGGCGTACGCCGCGCCCCACGCGTTCTCCAGCCCCGCTCCGGCCAGCCACGTCGCATCGGTGAAATGTCCGTTGCCGTCATTACGGTACAAGGTGCTGCGCCGGCCCTTGTAGATCGCGGTGACATAGAGATCCAGGTCGCCGTCGTTGTCATAGTCGCCCCACGCGGGTTCGCTCGTCGTCTCGTCGAAGACCAGCCCCGCGTCGCCGAAGCGGTCGTCGAACCGCGGGGGCGAGCCGCCGTCATTGACCAACAACTGGCTGGTGTCCGAATACCCGATATAGCGGGGATGCGCCAAGTTGGCCAGAAACGCGTCCAGGTCGCCGTCGCGGTCGAAGTCCGCCCACTCCGCGCCGATCGAGTGCCCGAACGCGCCCTCCTGTTGCTGGCCTTCCACCCCCGCAGCCCGTGCCACGTTCTCGAATGTTCCATTGCCTCGGTTGCGCCACAAAAAGTTCGGATCCAGCCGGTAGTTGGTGACCAGGATGTCGGCCCACCCGTCATTGTCATAGTCGCCCCATGCCACGCCCCGACCGCACATCGGCTCGGCGCTCACGATCCCGGCGGACGCGCTCGCGTCTTCGAATCGCCCGTCACCCGCGTTACGCAGGAGGTGATGCGGCACGCAGATGCCCAGACTCACGGCACGATCGCGCGGCAATTCATAGTTGGCCACGTAGAGGTCCACCCGTCCGTCGCGATCGAAGTCTCCCCACCCAGCGCCCTCGGTGAGCACACGGGGGGGCAGACTCGTTGGTAACGGAGCCGCTGGACGCAACCTGCCTCCGCCCTGGTTCAGCCACACCTGGCCGTTCGAGCCTTCGACGTCCGGTTTGCCGTTTCCCATGGTGAACAGGTCCAATCGACCATCGTTGTCCACGTCGGCCCATATCGCGCCGTTGCCTCCTGCGTTGGATGCCAATCCCGCCGCTTCAGTCGTCTCGACAAAGGCGCCGTGCCCGTCGTTGCGAAACAGTCGACGACCGTCCACGATCAAGTCCTCGGCACCGTCACCGTCGTAGTCCCCCCATGCCACCCTGCCGCCGGTCACCGCATTCAGCCCGGCCTCCACGGTCACGTCGGTAAACGTCGTCACTGCAGCCTCGCGGGCCTCCGCGCGCCAGGGAGCCGGATCATCCGCGGTAGTGACGCCCAGTGTCACCGCAACCCGCTTGAAGGCCTCCGGCGCATCGACCACCGACGATCCCGTTTCCAAGGACAACCGATACGCGTCGTACGCTTCCTGGTCTCTTCCTTGCGCTTCCAGCCATCGTCCCCGGTGATACGCCAAGCGATGATCTCGGGGCAACCAGTGTGCGGCTCGGTCGAACGCCTCTCCAGCCTCCTGGAAGCGTGCCAGTTTGAACAAGCCCCAGCCGATCTGATCCTCATACCGACCGCGCGCGTCGTCCAGCATCCGGCGCCAGCGAGTCACCGGGACATACGGCAGTTTCTCCCCGATCTGGACGTGATCGAGCGCGGCCAGGGCTTGCCGGATACGCTCGACGCCCCACTCCAAGTCCACGTCGAGTTCGATCGACCAGTATCCCGCGGAAAAGTTGAGGTTGCGGTTGTTCGGATCGCGACGAAGCAGCCGGCGGGCTTCGCGCTGGAACGCGTCGACCGGTTGCTGCCGAGCGGTCCAGCCCAGCTGATACTGGTACAGGAGGTGCCGATACACCGAATCCGGAAACACCCGAAGGAACGAATCAACCAGCCGTCGTCTGGTCGTGGCATCACCTTCCGCCAACGCGGCCTCGAAGGCTTCTTCGGCCGTTCCCGAGCGCGCCTCCCCGGACGGCGGCTCGTCGAGCAACATCCACAGCACCCGCCGTGTCGCAGCGGTGTCGTGAAGCGCGTCATAGCCGTCATACGCCGCGATCCGACGGGACGTGCTCCGCGGGGAGCCAGCAAGCCACGCGGTCACGTCATCGTGCACCGCGGCCTTGATCGCGTCCGAATACTCTTGTTGTTGCAGGCGGGCGGCCCACCATCCGGAACGCGCTTCGTGGTTTTCCGGTTCGACCTCCAGGGCCGCCGCGTACTCGTGGACCGCCTCATCGTAGCGGCCCATGCGAAAGTAGGCGCCGCCTCGACGTTGGAGCAGGACGGAGTTTCGAGGCTCAATCTCCAGCAATGCGGTGAAACGCCGAAGCGCCTCGTCGTGGTCGCGACGGTAGGTGGCGCCGTCTCCTTCCGCAATGGCGACACGAATGCCCTCGGGCACAATAGGAACGGGCTCCAGGCGAGCCGCCGGAGCACACGCGGTCGCCGACGCGCTCAGGACAACGACGATAAGGAAACGGACGATCGCGGTCGGTCCCAAACGCTCAGGGGTTGACTGAAATGATCCCCCACATCTGGAAGTGAATGGCGCAGTAATAATAATAGTAGGCCGAGACGGTCGCAAAGTGATGGTCAAACGATGTTCCAGGGTCCAGGCGGTGATAGATCTCCAGCTCTTTGCCGTTGGAGTCGGGCTTCGCGGTGACGATCATGTGCAACTGGTCGTCATTGTTGGTCCAACGCACGCGGTCGCCCTGATGGACCGCCAAGGCTTGGGGAGCGAACATGAAACTCTTGGCGGCGATGGACACGTCGTGCACCGACGGATCGGCGGAATAGGCGACGGGGGCCGCCACCAGCAGAGTCCCCGCGGCGATTCCGACGAACAGGCGCCTCACCCCGCTCACGAACAACGCCTCATCGTGCGGGGGTTATACCCCAGGGGCGCCGAGCGGGTCAACTCCGCAGCGCGGCTTCTCATGCCGCCGCGGCGTGCGGGGCGTCGTCGACCGGCCAGGTAAATGAAAAGACCGCCCCCGCGCCCTTGGCGGACCGCACCTGCAGGACGCCCCCGGCTTGCTCCACGATTTTCTTGACGATGGCCAGACCTACACCGGTGCCCTCCACGTCCACATCCTGCAGTCGCTGAAAGATCACGAAGACCTTGTCGTGATGACTGGGGTCAATGCCGATGCCGTTGTCGGCCACCTCGAACCGCGCGAATCGCCCCTCCATCGCGCCGCGGATCGAAATATTCGGTGCGGGCTGATCTCCCAAAAATTTGATCGCATTGCTCAACAGATTGCCGAAGATTTGCTGAAGCAGCAGGCGGTCCGCCGTTATTTCAGGCAGGTCCTTGATCTCGATGCGAATGCCTCGGGCCGTGAGCGTCTCCGCGTGAAGGGCCAAGACGTCCTCCACCAACGTGTTGACCGCGATCCGCTCTGGACGGACCGCGGTTCGCCCCACGCGCGAGAGCGCCAGCAGGTCCTGGATCAGGTGGCCCATATGGATGACGTTGACCTGCATCCGATGCACATACTGTCGCCCTTGATCATCGAGCCGGTCGCCGTAGTCTTCGGCCAGAATCGACGCGAGTCCCTGAAGCGCAACCACCGGGCTCTTGAGGTCGTGCGAGACCGTGTGGGTGAAGGTATCCAACTCTTCGTTGCGCCGCGCCAACTCGGCGGTTCGCTCGCCGACGCGGGCTTCCAGCGCCGCGTTCATGTGATTCAGTTCCGCCAGTTGATTCCGGAGCGCCTCCGCCATCCGGTTGAACGCCGACCCCAGGCTCGCCAGCTCGTCGCGCCCGCCCGATTCCAGGCGGGCGGGGACCGTGACATTCCATTCTCCATCGGCCATCCGCCGGGCGGCGTGGGAGAGGACTCGAATCGGCCCCACCAGCGACCGCGCGATCAACAGGCTGATCAGAATCGCAAGGGCCAGCGCGACCCCGAACAGCGCCCACGCCACGGCGATCATGATCGTCAGTTGACGGCGCAGTTCAGCCGTACTTTGCAAGACCATCACGTCCAAGCTGTCTCGTATCCGAGTCATTTGATTGTCGGTTTGATCGGCCACGGTGTTGAACGCCAGAAACGAGTCCACCGAACGAGTTTGCCGCAGGCCGTCGAGCGCGTTGACCAGCCGTTGGCCCAACAGGTCCAACTGTTGAAGGTCGTCCGCCATGCGGCGCCGCACCGAAGACGACGCCAGGGACCTCAGTCGGACGACTTGGACCTTCACAGCCGCCAGGTCTCGCACGAGGGCCCCGCCGATGACTTGTGCCGGCGCTAAAGGAGCCCGGTCGCCGGGATCGATCAGCAGGCTGAGGGCGACGGCGTCCATCTCGACCAACACGCGATCAATGCGATCGGTCATCGCCTTTTCCTGCACCTGGACCGCGTCGATCGTCTCCACCATCCCGCGAAAGCGGACCAGTTGGACGCCGACCAGAATCACCGCGCCGGCCATGCAGACCAGAATCGCCGAGAATCCAAGGATCAGGCGTTGCCGAATCGGCAATCGACGGATCGCGCGAGGCCCAAACCACTCGCTGATCAGACGCCAACCCGGCACGGCTTACGCCGCCTGTTGGCAGGGAGTGGGACCGGACTGAGAGGTGCCCTGTTGAAGACTTTCGATGAACCGTTCGACCAGGTGGGGGTCGAACTGAGTGCCCGCGCCGTCGCGGAGTTCCTGGATCGCCTCATGGTGGGTCAAGCGCCGTCGGTACGGCCGCGCGGAAATCATCGCCTGATACGCTTCCAGCAAGCCCAGCACCCGGGCCAGCCTGGGGATTTCCTCGCCCACCAGTCCACGCGGGTACCCGTGACCATCCCAGCGCTCGTGATGATACAGAATGGCCTGGGCCACGCCCTTGAACCGCGGGGCCTCCCGCCCCAGCAGTTCCGCGAGCCCCGGATGGGACTGGATGACCCGACGCTCCTCGTCGGTGAGCGGACCCGGTTTGGCCAGGATACGCTCCGGCACACCGACCGCACCCACGTTGTGCAGGAGCGCCGCGATCTGCAACCCTTCCCGTTGGTCGTCAGTCAGGGCCAGGTGTCGGGCGAACGCCACCGCGTACTGCGCCACCTCCGACGAGTGCCCACGCATATAGACGCTCTTGGCGTCCACCATCTCCGCCAATTGCTTCAACACGCTCAATGTCGGGTCCTCAACCACCGTCTCAGCGAGATCACCCTCGGAACCGATCCGGGCCTGCGCTCCCCGGCGGTACCGGCACGCCCGGTTGCGTCCCGACTCCTTCGCGAGGTACAACGCGTGGTCCGCCGCCGCGATCAGCGACTCGCGATCCTCCCCGTCGTCGGGAAAACTCGCCACCCCGACGCTGACCGACAGCGGCACCGCCAGGCCCGAGGGCAGTGCCAGGTCGTTCGACGCGATCGCCCGAATCATCCGGTCGGCCACCGCGCTCGCCGCGTCGCCGTCGGTTTCGGGAAGGATGACCAAAAACTCCTCGCCGCCGTATCGAGCCACGATATCGACCTGCCTGAGTTGTTTGAGGATGCCCTTGGCCACGAGCCGCAGCACCACGTCTCCGACCTGATGGCCGTAGGTGTCGTTCACCCCTTTGAAATGATCCACATCGATCATCAAGACCGACAGCGGACGAGCGTACCGCTGAGCCCGTTCCGTTTCTTCTCCGAGCCTGCGCTGACACTCGCGGTGGTTGTAGAGGCCGGTGAGGCCGTCGGTGATGGCTTGCCGACGGGCTTCCTCCACGGATCGGAGCGTCTGGATCACGCCGGCCGCGTGGAGCGCCAGACTCAGGAGCGCTTCAGCGTGCTCGGACTGATGATACGGCCACTCCGGGTCCGAGTTGCCGACGAGGATCAAGCCCGCCGTGTGCTGCTGGCTCCGGATGGGGAGCACGATCGCGGACTCGATCACCGGAGTGTGGGCGGGCATGGTGTCAGGGTCGGGTTGATCGGTCAGATGACGGAAGATCGCGACGCCTTCCGTGGTCAGCCGCACCCCGAGGATTCCGCGCCCTTCGATCGACAGGTGGGTCAGGGACTCGACCAGCTTCAGTCCGGAGGTCCTGACGCGTTCCACCAATCCCGTGATCGGGTCCAGAAACAGCGCCAATCCGACGCCGGATCGGGTGAGCAAGCGCGCGCCGTCGGCCAAGATCTGCGCCGCTCGGTCCAGATCACCCGCCACGGAGAGATCCAACGAAATCCGGGAGAGATCGCTCAACCGTCGCTGCGATTCGGCCAGCGCCACCTTCAGGCGGCGCTGCTCAACGACTTTTTCCACCACCGTGGGCAGCGTCGTCAGGTACTCGCCGCCTTTGGAGAGATAGTCCGCCGCGCCCTGCTTCATGGCTCGCACGGCAATCTGCTCGTCGCCTCGGCCCGTCACCATCACCACCGACGATTGAGGATACGCCGTCGTGATGGCCTCCAACACATCCAGCCCGGTCGTGTCAGGCAGGCTGTAGTCCAGGATCACGATGGGAAACGATTCGGTCGCCAGTCGGTCCAGACACGCGCGTCCGCTTCCGACCACGGTCACCTGCCAACCCGGTCGATGTCGACGTAACACCCGCTCGACGACAGCGGCCTGATCGGGATGGTCTTCGACGACCAGGATGTTCAACGCGGTCGAGTCGCCCCCAAACATTACGCCCGTATCCCTGCGGAAGAGCGGTTGATCAAAAACCAATATTGCTCGATCTGTCGGATCCGCTCTGAAAATTCATCAAACCGTACGGGCTTCGTGACGAAACTATTGGCCCCCAGCTCGAAGCTCTTTCGGACCTCTTCCTCCCGTCCCGACGTGGTCAACATCACGACCGGCACCACCCGCAACACCGGATCGCCCTTAATCTCGCTCAACACGTCCAAACCGCTGCGTTTCGGCAGGTTGACGTCCAGCAACACCAGCCCGGGAAGGGGGCGTCCGGCGTGGTCGGCGTAGGCGTTCCGGCGGTACAACAGGTCCATGGCTTCAATGCCGTCGCGAACCCACAACACGGCGTTGGCCAGGCGGCCCTGACGCAACGTCCGGATCGTCAGTTCGGCGTGGTCCGGGTTGTCCTCGACCAGCAGAATGTCGACTTTCTCCGCCCCATCCATACCACCCTCGTTTGCGACCGAAAAAGGCGTGTGAGATCATGATACCGGGGAGCTGGATTTTGTCGAGGGCACCGCCGTCGTGGTAGAATACGGCCGGTTTTCAACGACGGCACCACACCCGTCACGATCGAGGAGGATCGTTCTACGCCGATGAAAAACCTCAAAGGAATCGTGTTGCTGGTTCTGGCCAATGCGCTGATCTTTGTCACCCTGTCGATCACGTTTACGATCCTGGTTCAGATCGTTCTGCCCGCGTTCGGCATCGACCTCCGCGGGTCGGTGAACCAGTCGTTGCTGCTCTGGTCGTTCGTGATAGGCTTCGGCGGGGCATTCGTGAGTCTGCTGATGTCCAAATACCTCGCCCGGGCAGGACTCCGAGCGACACGTATCACCCAACCGCAAACGACGGAGGAACAACTCGTCTATCGAACCGTCGAGGAACTTGCTCAGCGGTTGGGAATTCGGATGCCGGAAGTCTGGATCTACGACGCCCCGGACCCCAACGCGTTCGCGACCGGACCCAGCAAAAACAACGCCATGGTCGCGGTCTCGACCGGACTCTTGCGGCATCTGGACGAACGCGCGGTCAAGGCCGTGCTGGGCCACGAGATGGGTCACGTGTTCAACGGCGACATGTTTGCCACCACCGTGCTGATGGGATTGATGAACACCTTTGTATATTTCATCAGCAACATCATCATGCGGCACATCGCCGAGCGCAACCAGATGGTGGGGTTCGTGGCGTACTTCTTCATCCAAACCGTGTTGTCGTTCCTGGCCATGATCCCGATCTGCTATTTCTCACGCCGGCGGGAATTCCGCGCGGATCGCTACGCCGCACAGGCCTTCGGACCCGATGCCATGATCTCAGCGCTGCAAGGGATCGACCGGTTTGCAAAAGCCGCGCGCATTCAGTATTCGACGCAGGACGCGCTCGCCACCATGAAAATCTCCGGATCGACCCGCGGGTGGATGCACCTGTTCGCCACCCATCCCCCGATCGAAGCCCGGATCAATGCATTGCGGAACACCGTGTAAATCGAGTATCACGAGACCTGCCGAGGGCCATGGTCAACCGACCGTGGCCCTCGTTTTTTGGGGAATTGGATACAGGAAGGATCTACAGCTCGAGGTTGGAGGCGGCGGGCGGGTTCGAACCGCCGCATCGCAGTTTTGCAGACTGCTCCCTTACCACTTGGGTACGCCGCCGTGGACGCGAGTTATAACAGACAGTGGAAAAACGTGTCAAATTGACTTCGCTCGCGGTCGAACGGTACGATCGTTTTTCTGTCGCACGGGTACGGTCGAGGTGAACACTCCAAAAATCCAGGCGATTCGCGGCGTCAAAGACATCCTGCCCGCCGAGATGCCGATGTGGCATCTCCTGGAATCGACCGCTAAACGTCTACTGGAAACGTCCGGGTACTCCGAGATCAGAATCCCGGTGTTCGAAGCCACCGAGTTGTTCGCCCGCAGCCTGGGCGCCACGACCGATGTGGTGGAAAAGGAGATGTACACCTTCCCGGATCGCGACGGCAAATCGCTCACGCTGCGCCCGGAAGGCACCGCGTCGGTGATGCGGGCCTACATCGAACATCATTTGTGGGCCGACGCGCCGCTGACCAAGGTCTACTACATGGGACCGATGTTCCGTCACGAGCGGCCACAAGCCGGTCGGTTCCGTCAGTTTTACCAGGTCGGCGCGGAGGCGTTGGGATCGACGAGCCCCTTGCTCGATGCCGAGCAGCTCGTGATGTTGGATCGATTGTTCCGGGCCCTGAACATTACACCCACCACCTTGCTGCTCAACAGTCTGGGCTGTCCGCTGTGCCGGCCGCGATACCGCGAGGTGCTGACCGCGTTTTTGGCCACCCGACTGGACCAGTTGTGCGAGGCGTGCCGGCGTCGGTATGAGACCAACCCGCTGCGCATCTTGGACTGCAAACGCGAAGAGTGCCAGGCCGCCACCAAAAGCGCCCCGGTCATCACCGCGTACCTGGGCCCAGAGTGTGTGCAGCACTTCGATGCGGTGAAGACCGCTCTTGATGACGTCGGGGTCGCGTACCGTCTCGATCCACGCCTGGTCCGAGGGCTCGACTACTACACCAAGACCGCGTTCGAGTTCACCGCGGAAGGGCTCGGCGCCCAAAACACCGTGGCGGCGGGCGGCCGCTACGACGGCCTCGTCGAGGCGTTGGGGGGGCCACCCACTCCGGGGGTGGGATTTGCGCTGGGAATAGAACGCGTGGTCGCGCTGTTACCACAGGGGAGCGGCACCACCCGTACGCCCGGCGTCTTTATCGCCACGCTCGGCGAGGCGGCCGGTCGCCGCCTTTCCCCGTTGCTGACGGCGTTGCGCGACGCGGGAATCCGCACCGAAACCGACTATGATCAGGCCAGCCTCAAAAGCCAGTTACGCAAAGCGGACAAACTCGGCGCCCGGTTTAGCGTTATTCTGGGCGACGATGAGATCGCGAAGAATTCTGCAGTGGTTCGCAACATGGACACCAAAGAGCAACACGACGTGGCGCTGGGCGAGTTGCTCCAGTACCTCGCGGTTCAGCTCCCGTCTCTCTGATCACCTCGTCCGGTCCGCGTTTCTGGTCGTGCTCCTGGCCGGATGCGGGAGCCCGGTCGAACTGCCCGCGGATCCACTACCACCACCCCCCCCACCTCCGGAAGCGCCTGCCCCTCCCCCGGTCCAGGTCGTTGCGCCGCCCGTGCTCGTCGGCGTCGTCTCGAATCTCTCGGTGTCAATCGGTGACGCGTCGGCTGATTTGTTGTGGGATCTGGTCAACGGCGCCCAGTCCTACCGGATCGAGTGGCGCTCGGACCCGAAGGTCCTCCCGTCCTCAAACGGGACCGTCAGCCATCAATCGCTCACCAACAGTTTTCGGTACATCTATACCGTCACCATCGGCACGCAACACATCGTGGTGTCAGGGGTTCCGGTGGACGAGGACTCGAGTGCCCCCTCGAATGTCTCCATTACACCGGGACTAAGAGACAACACGCTCTCGTGGTCACCGGTACCAGGCGTAACGGCCTATCGAGTCTATTGGGCCTATACGCCGAACGTCTCGCCGGCAACCGGCACCCGGATCGATATCGACGCGAGCCAGACCGCGTACACGCATGACAACCTTGATCCGGGTGTCCACTATTACTACGTCGTGACGGCGTTGGTATCGGGCACTCTCGGGACGCCTTCGGCGGAAGTCGGAGCCCAACCGGGACAGACTTTGGCGGTGAACATCTCGGTGTCAGACAGCCAGGTGGATCTGAACTGGGCGAATTCCGCGGGCGCGTCGGTCGAGGTGTCCGTGTCACGCACCTTCGACGTCTTCTATTTACCGTTCCCGGTTCGGAATGGCGCGCCTACCCCGGTCCACGTTGACAGACTTGAGAACGGGACTCGCCATGCCTTCCGCGTGCTGCCCGTATTCCTCGAAGGCCTAGGGCCCGCGTCGACCACCGTGTACGCGACGCCCATGCCCGTAGCCGTGGACGTCCCAGAGTGGGTCAAGCTGACAGCCGGACGCGGCGTGAACACGCTCGTCTGGGACCCGATCGACAATGAGTCGAACTACGAAGTGAGCTGGACCGCGATTGCCGCCGGCAGCCTAATTTCCAGCGGCACGAACACCGTGGATGAACCCCGGTTTAGGCACTCAGAACTCCAGATGTGTCTCACGCTGGGCGCCGCGTGTCCGACATACACCTATCTGGTCCGCATGCCGTCATCCGGCCGCGTTGCTCCGGTGGTCCAAACGCTCTCGGTTGACCTGCGCCCGGTGCCTCCGCTGATCACGAATGGCGACTCTGTGATCCTGACCGGGGTGAAGCCGTCCGGGTCACGCGTGGACATCAAACTGGGTATCGACCTGGTGTCCTCGGTCCCGTTCGACCGTGAAACCGGGTGGACCGCCACCGTACCGCTTACATCGAATGGCACGTTCGTGTTCAGCCTCTTCGCGATCGACGAAAACGACCGGTCCAGTATCGAGACCTCGTATCAGATCACTCGGGATCTGCGCCCGCTTGCGGAGCCAGAAGAAGTCACCGTCACCGCGTGCGACCCCTCCACCGCGTCACCCAGGCGAATGACGCTCTCCGGCAAAAAAGGAGCGGGAGTAGCCGTGTTCCGGGCCTTGGAGCCGGACGCACCCGACCAACAGATCGTCGGCGCCACGTCCAGCACCGACTGGTTCGGAGTGCTCGACGTCGACGATCAAACCGTTCCGATCACGCTGATCACAAAAGATGCGGCGGGAAATACCTCTCAACCGGGCGTTGCGCTCGGTTTCGACGACTGCCCCTAACTCACCGGCGCCTCCAGCAGGCTCACCGTCGTGCCTTCCACCGCCGCTCTGACGCCGAACGGCAGCGTGAGGTTCGTGCCCCCGTGCCCGGACGGAAAGTCCAGGAGGATCGGGCACGACAAGTCGCCGAGCACGTCGCGGACCACGTCTTCCAGCGTATACGACTCATGGGGCGATGGGTGGCAGTCCGGCATCAGGCCGAAAATCACCGCGCGCACGTGGTCGAATTTTCCGAGCTGCCTGAGATACGTCAACATGCGATCAATGCGGTACGGGGGTTCGTTGATATCTTCCAAGAACAGGATCGCGCCGTCGGTCTGGACTTCGTACGAGGTGCCGATCGTTTGGCACACCAGGGACAGGCACCCGCCCGTCAGCACGCCTTCCGCGTTGCCCGACTTGAGGGCCTTGACGCCATGTACATCGAACGGGCCCGGCGTTCTGGTCGCGCCCAGAATCCGCACGAACGATTCGCTGGTGGCCGGCGAAGAATACTTTCCGAAGTTCGGGCTGACCATCGGCCCGTGGAATGTCACGAACCCGCAGTGGGTACGAATCACGTGCAACAACAACGTGACATCGCTACTCCCGACCAGAATTTTTGGCGTTCGGGCGATGGCGTCGAAGTCCAACAGCGGGATGACGCGGGAAGTTCCGTAGCCGCCCCGAGCCGCCACCACCGCCCGCACCTCCGGGTTGGCGAACATGTCGATCAGATCAGCGGCGCGATCCCGGTCCTGTCCCGCGAGATACCGGACCCTTCGGTGGACCGAGCGTCCGAGCAGGATCCGAAACCCCAACTCTTCGAGGCGCTTGGTCCCGGCGTTGAGGTCATCGGCTTTGACGGCTCCGGCCGGCGCGACGACGCCGATGAGATCCCCTTTGCGAAGCGCCGGCGGCTTCCGCAGCGGGGTCATGCCGACTGGGCGATGGGCGTGGATCGCGACTCGGTCTCGCGCAAGGCGGCGAGAATTTTGGCGTGGATACCGTCGAACCCTCCGCTCGACATCACGCAAATCAGGTCACCGGGCGCCAGTTGCGGGGCGATGGTTCGGACGATGTCGTCCGTCGTCGGCAGGTAGGCCGCGTGCACGCCCCGACGGCCCAGGTCGGACACCAGCCGCTGGGCGTCCAATCGCTGATCGGGCGGCAGTTTGTCCGACGCGAACGGCCGAGCGATCACCACCTCGTCAGCCAGATCGAAGGACTCCGAAAATTCCGACTGAAACACCGCGCTACGGCTGGTGGCCGAACGAGGCTCGAAAATCGCCCACACTCGACGCGCGGGATACCCCATCTTGACGGCGGCGAGCGTCTCGCGAATCGCGGTCGGGTGATGGGCGAAGTCGTCCATCACGATCACGTCCCGCGCCGTGCCCACGATCTCTTGCCGACGCTTGATGCCGCGGAAGGTTCTGAACCCCTCGGCAATCTCCGGCGACTCCAACCCCGCGCCGTGGGCCGCGGCGATCACCGCCAGCGCATTCATGACGTTGTGACGTCCGATCAACGGGAGATCGACCCGGCCGAAGAGATTCCCCGATCGCCGGACGTCGAACGACACCCCGCCGCCGATCGGCCGCAGGGCTTCAGCCGTCCAGTCGCTCCCCGCGTCGAAGCCGTAGCGTTCGACTCGGCTCGTGGCGCGTCCCACCACTGCGGACACGCGGTCGTCGTCGGCCGCGGCGACCAACAACCCGTCGCGAGGGATCAGGGCCACAAACTGATCGAACGCCGAGATCACGTGCGGCAAATCACGGTAAATATCGGCGTGATCGAATTCAATGCTGGTGAGAATCGCGGTGCGCGGCCGATAGTGCAGGAACTTGGGGCCTTTGTCGAAAAACGCGGTGTCGTATTCGTCCCCTTCCACCACCACGAAGCGCCCGCCGCCCACTCGGAAATTCCCGTCGAAGTTTTTGGCCGAGCCCCCGATCATCGCCCCGGGGTCCCGCCCTGCGGACGTCAACACCCAGGCCAGCAGGGCCGAGGTGGTGGTCTTCCCGTGGGTGCCGGTCACCACCATCGAATGGCGGTCGCGAATAAAAAACTCGGCGAGTGCTTGCGGAAACGAACGGTACGGGAGACCGAGATCGAGCATCGCCGCAACTTCCGGATTGGTCTTGGACACGGCGTTGCCGACGATGACGAGGTCCGCGCCGTTCAAGTGCTCCGCCGCGAATCCCGAATACGGTACGATCCCTTGATCCGCCAACCACGTGCTCATCGGGGGGTAGACATTCTGATCCGAGCCCGTGACGTGGTAGCCGGACGCTTTGAGCATCCCGGCAAGAGATCCCATCCCGGTTCCGCAGATCGCGATGAGATGAACGTGTTTCATGGAGGGCATCGGCGGAGCTATTATAGGCGGCCGCCAGGCGGTTGTCACGGCGCCGGCGATGAGGCTGCGGGCTCATCGCCGAGTTCCTGAGCGACGAGACGAGCCGCCTCCTCGCTGCACAACTTGCCGATCACCGTCAGTCCCAATCTGACGCCCCAGGCCCCGCTTCTCGCGGTACAGATCGCGCCGTCGTCGACCACCGTCGCCTCGCGCGTCGTCACACCGTCGAACCGAGCCAGCCGATCCAGATATTTCCGGTGGGTGGTCGCAGCGCGACCTGAGAGCACGCCGGCTTTGGCCAACACGAATGACCCGGTGCCGATCGCGGCCAAACAACGGACCTGTCCCGCCCGTTCGTGGACGAACTCCCACAGCCCACCTTCTTCCATTTCGGGCACCGTGGGTTCGCCGATCTCGCCGGAACCGGGCACGATCAACACATCCAGATCCGGACACATGGTCAGATCATAGTCGGGAAGAAACCGCAGACCGTTCGCGCCGTGGACGATCCCCGGCGTTCTGGTGATGGCGAGCACGTGGGTCTCGGGCAGCGCCGGATCGTTGGTTTCGATCTGTAGACGGCGCATGGCCGCGAATACCGCGTACGGGGCCGCGAAGTCCAGTTCCTCCACGCCGTGAAATAACACAATCCCGACCACACACGTGGCGGGCACGGGGTCAGTCATCGCGCCACGCGCGCACGCTCGCCAAGACCGAACGGTCGCCCGCCCACCCCCCGACCAGGAGCAGCCGCCCCCCCAACACCGCTGTTCCCATGGCAGCGCGCGACTCCGGAAGCGGAGGGAGCTTCCGCCAAGCCAGCGGTCGGTCCTCGGCGTCCAGATCGCAGACTGCGGCCGTCGAGCCGATGCCCGCGTCGCCCGAAAACCCGCCACACACCAGCAGTCGCCGTCCCAGCACCGCGAGTCCGTGGGCCGCGGCCGTCCACGGGAGCGTCCACGAGTCTTGCGTCCAGACCATCCGGGCCGGATCAAACGTCTCGACCCGATCGAATTCCATGAAGCCGGTGGGTGTAAACGCGACACCACCGGCCACCGCCAGGCGTCCCCCCAGCACGACCGCCGCGGCCGCGAACCGCGGCGTGGGGACGGCGGGCAGGTTCTCCCACACCGCCTCGCGCGGATGCCAACGTTCGGCGAACGAAAATCCGGGATCGGTTTGCGGTCCACCTTCCGTGGCGTCGGGATGATGGCCGGTGGCGATGTAGACGCGTTCGTCGAGCAGGGCACATGCGGGATAGTCGTGGGGCTGCAGCATGTCGGGCCCCGAGGACCAACGATCCGCTGCAGGCTCGTAGAACTCCACGGTGGGCAAGAACCGAAACTTCCCGTCGGGTTTCTTGAACCCTCCGCCAATTACCGCGATGCGATCGCCGAGGGTGACGGCCATGGCGCCCGACCGTCGCGTCGGCATCGGCCGCGTCGCGTGCCAGCGTTCGGTCGCGGGGTCGAAGACTTCGACGGTATCGAGGCTCGCGAACGCCGGCCCACCGCCCCCGATCGCGTAGACACGACCGCCGTGCACCGCCACGGCGGGATGCGAACGGGCCACCGCCAGATCCGGCAAACGCTCCCAGCTCACTTCTCGGCTCCGTACCCGGGTTTGGCGGTGAAGTACAGCGCCAGCGCCACGAACAGAATGCCGATACCCAGATACAAGATCCCCAACGGGGTATCGAAGGTGGTGTGAATGACGTTCTTGAAAAATGTCACGATCAAGATCATTAGAATGACCTTGGCCAACCGGTCTTTGAGATCATCCAGGGTTTGGATCAACAGGATTTTGGAACTGTGACGAGCATCCTCTTGCGCCACGTCGATCTTGCTAATGAACAATTCGTACAGGCCGAGCGAGAAGATCAGGAGCACCGTCGCCAACAGGTAGTCGTCCACCGCGCTGATCACGTGCCCCACCACCAGGCTGTGGAATTCATCGTACTCCTCGATCGAGTGTGGAGCCGCCGTCACGTAGCTCGCGGTTTTGAGCGCCAGCCTCGCGACGTCGGCGGTAGCCCACAGGAACAGGATCACTGCCGACGCAAGGCTCGACACCACGGCCAACAACACCATGAACCGGCTCCGCCACAACGCAGCCTCGAATATCCGTTCCCAGGTCTTCTGGCTTCGCGTCTCTTCCACCGCCCCGCTCCTCGGTTGGCGCTTGGTCGGGGACCGTCCGACGTCCCCCGCGCAAGCGTGGCATTATACGGAAGGCTGGCGTCGTTGTCGATTGGCGGACCGACGGAACGTTGTGGTACAGTGAAAGCCGTTCCGCATGGTATCCCGACCCGCGATGCCCCCGCCCGCCTGGCTGATCCTTGTCGCCTATCTGATCGTGTACATCATCTGGGGATCGACGTACCTTGCGATCCGCTTCGGCATCGAAACCATGCCCCCGTCGCTGCTCTTCGCCGAACGTTTTCTGCTAGCCGGCGCCCTGAACTTCGCGCTCTACCGCGCCCTCTGCGCCTGGCGCAGGCAGAAGCCCCTCGTCCCTTCTCGCGTTCAATTACGCAACGCCGCACTCATCGGATGTCTGCTCATGGTCGGAGGCACCGGGCTTGTCGGCTGGGCGGAACGCACGGTAGATTCCCATTTGGCGGCGTTGATCATTTCCTCCACCCCGTTGTGGGTGGTGGCGTGGGACCAATGGTTCGTCCGCCGCCGCTCCGCATCTGCGTCCCAACTCGCAGGGATGGCGCTCGGTGTCGTCGGGATCGCGGTGCTCACCGGCACGGCTGGAGACTCGTCGGGGACCGCGGGCGGCATCGCGCTCCTACTGGCCGCAGCGTGCTGCTGGTCGGGGGCCAGCAGCGCGTCACACGTCGTGGACCTGCCGCGCGACGTGTGGCTCACGTCCTCCATCCAGATGCTCGCCGGCGGGGCGGCGTTCTTGCTAATCGGGGTGGTCTTGGGCGAAATCACTCCCACCAGCGTGACGTCGGTCGGAGCGCGCTCGTGGTGGGCGATGTGGTACCTCACCGTGTTCGGATCCACCGTGGCGTTCACCGCGTTCGCGTGGTTGTTGACCGTGGAGCCCGCTCATCGGGTCGCGAGTTATGCCCTCGTCAACCCCGTCGTGGCGGTGGCCCTGGGCGCGTGGCTCGGCCACGAAACGATCAGCCCCCAGGTCTGGATCGCCCTGCCGATCATCGGCCTGGGCCTGGCGCTCCACCTGTTCACCGCCGACCGAACCCGCCCCGCAACCCCGAAGATCGACGTCCCATCCTCGGGTGTCCCGGCGGAACGAGGATCCTCATGAACCTAGATGAAACCCTCATCGCGACCCGTGTCGTGTACCAAGGCCGGTACCTTCGCACCGAAGAACGCACCGTCCGACTCCCGGATGGACGCGAAGGACGGCGCGAAGTGGTGACCCCGCCGGATGCCGTCGGGGTACTGCCCGTCACCGAAACGGGCATGGTCTATCTGGTCCGGCAGTACCGCACCTCGATCCAGCGCGCGATCCTGGAAATTCCCGCCGGAATCCTGGAACCGGGAGAAGATCCCTCCCAGACCGCGCGGCGGGAGTGCGCTGAAGAGATCGGTCTGGCGCCCGGTCGGCTCGATCCACTCTGCGGCTACTATCATTCCGTGGGATTCTCCACCGGACGCATCGAGCTGTTCCTGGGACGCGACCTGCAGCCCGCGCCCCACGCGCGGCCCGACAGCACGGAGTTTCTGGAAGTCGTCACCGTCCCGTTCAACGAATTACTGGAGATGGTTCGCCGCGGCGACATCGTCGACAGCAAAACGTTGCTCGCCGCGTTGTGGTACCGCACGTTTTTATCGCAGGACCGATGATCCCTGGACTCATGATCCGATGACCGGACCCGCAGGCCCGTCCGGGGCCAATTGTGCTCCGGACAACGCTTTGTTATCATGGCCCGACCACTCCGGGATGTCATGGGACCCACACTGATTAATCGCATGGTGCGCGCGGCGCGCCTCGACGCCGCGTTGTACGAAGAAGTGGAGGCGGACCGCCGCGCGATGCCGCAGGCGACCGCCGCGGTGCTGCTCTCGGGACTCGCGGCCGGGATCGGCGGATTGGCCAAAGCCGGCCCCATGTCTTTGGTGATCGGAACCGGCGGCGCGATTTCGGGCTGGCTCGTCTGGGCGGTGTTGGCGTATGTCATCGGCGCCAAAGTGTTTCCCGACCAGGAGACCAAGGCTGATCTCGGGGAGATGCTTCGAACGATTGGATTCGCCGCCTCGCCGGGGGTGGTGCGCGCCGTAGGAATCATTCCCGGCATCACCGACGGCGTGTTCATGGTCGCGGCGGTGTGGATGCTCGTCGCCATGGTGGTGGCGGTCCGCCAAGCCTTGGACTACCGAAGCACCTCGCGCGCGGTCGGGGTTTGCGTGTTGGCCTGGCTCGTGCAAGCCATCGTGTTCCTCCTCCTGTTGCGGTCACAGGGCATCGACCCCCGTTCGTTGGGTCAATTGGGAGGCTGACGTGGAGCGACACGAACGCATCGGCGTCCGGCATCAATTGCTGAAAAAACTTCGCGACTCGTTCCTGTACAGCAGCGACCAGGCCTTTACCCTGTCGTCAGGGAGAAAGAGCCGCTACTACATCGACTGCAAGAAGGTGACGCTCGACCCCGAAGGCGCGTTCCTCATCGCCCGTCTGGTGCTCGACGCCATCAGCGAGGACCAGGTGGACGCCATTGGCGGCATGACGTTGGGGGCCGACCCCATCGCCGTCGCCACCGCGGTGGTCAGTTATCAATACGACCGGCCGATCTCCGCGTTCGTGGTCCGCAAGGAGCCCAAGACCCACGGAACCACCGCGTTCATCGAAGGCCATGTGCCGCGCGGGGCGCGGATCGTGGTGGTGGACGATGTGCTCACGAGCGGGTCGTCCACCGAACGCACCATCGGCATCCTCAAAGACGCCGGGTGCAAAATCGTGAAGGTACTTGCCTTGGTGGATCGCAAAGAGGGCGGCCGCGACCGGTTGACGGCTGCCGGCTATACCGTAGACAGCCTGTTTACGGTCGAAGACCTCCTGAAAGCGTGATCGGCTAAGGGAGGACGGACGCATGATTCGAGTCCTCTTCCACCCGTTGGTCCTCGGCCTGCTCGTGTTGGCCGCCATCGGGCTGTGGATGTGGGCCAAACGCGTGAATTTTCGGGTCAGGTTGGCCCGCCTTCCGACCCGCCAGGAATGGGCGGTGTTGGCGATGCTGGCCCAGGTGCTTCGCTGGCTGCTTCGGATTCGGATCTGATCACCATCTGGCCATCCAGTAAGCCGTTGGTGTATGCTTGCCTTGCCTGAAGTGACATGAGGATCTGACGCATGACCAAGTCCACCTCACCCAATCCACCACCGGAGCCCGACGGCCACGGCGACGGTGAGCTTCCCCTCGCGCCACCGCCCCCGACGGGGGAAACCACGCAGAAGCCGCCGACCGAATCAGACCCGTTGGCCAAATGGCGGGCCGCACGCGAATTGGAAGAAGACATGGCCGACATTTTCGACGAGGACCGCGTCACGCACAAACACGGAAACGCTGAGCCTGAAGCTGATTGACGCTCCCCGCTTCGTTGTACCCATGACCGCTCCGTATGCCGGGCGGGCGTCCTTGTTCGGAATGACCCCACCACCCCTCGCCCGCCGTTTGATCGCTCTGTTGGCGCTCATCACCACGCTCGGCGCGTCCGCCTGTGCCGGGACCACCCGGCCCGGCCATGACCCGTTGCCCGATGTCTCGCGTGACGATTCACGTGACCACCAGACACACCACTCGGCGGAATCGCCGTATCGTCCCATCGAAGGCCTCCCCGAGGGCACCATTCTCCACGTGCCGACCGGTGTGGAGCTGACCCGACCTCAACTCTTCAGTCTGCTGAGCGGCGCCCGGATGGTCTACGTGGGCGAATCCCATGACAACCTGCGCCATCACCGCGTCCAGCTCGACATCCTGCGCGGGCTCGCCGACCGGTTTCCAAACCAGGTCGCGGTTGGCATGGAAATGTTTCAGCGGCCCGCGCAACCAGCGCTCGACCGATGGAGCCGCGGCGAACTCACCGACCGGGACATGTTGTCGCTCTGGTACGACAATTGGACCGAAGACTACGGGTATTACCGCGAGATCCTGGAGTTCATTCGAGACCGCCGCATCCCGTTGATCGCGCTCAACGCCTCCCAACAGACGGCCCAGGCGCTGTCGGCCGGGGGACTCGACGCGCTGCCACCGGAAGACCGTGCCGCGCTGCCGGAGTTCGACACCCAGGATCCGTTCCACCGGCAGCAGATGGAAGCGATCTTCGGCGCACACGCCCAAGGCGCCGGGTTCGACGGGTTTTATCGCACCATGCTCCTCTGGGATGAAACGATGGCCCAGACGGCGGCCGAGTACGTGACTAGCCCGCAAGGTCTCGACAAACGCCTGGTCGTGTTCGCGGGCGGGGCGCACGTGGCCTACGGATTCGGCATCCCCAGGCGCGCGTTCCGCCGTGCGCCCGTCCCGTATGTCACGGTTTTGCCCGAAACGGACGTGGCGATGGCGCCGACCGGCCGGCCCGGAACCGTGATGGAGGTGGAGTCGTTCACGCTGCCGTTGCCGGTCGCGGACGTCGTGTGGGCCGTCGGGTATGAAACGCTGCCGGCCGGGATCCGACTCGGGGTGCGCGTGGAGCCCGACGAGGGCGGCGTGGTGATCACGTCGGTGGAGCCCGATTCCGCGGCGGCGCGTGCGGGTCTACAGGAAGACGATGTCATCGTCTCTTTCGACGGGGAACTGGTTCGTCGCCCGGTAGACGTGGTGCGACTCGTCCGTTCGCACGCGCCGGGCGATCAGGCCCGCCTCACGGTCAGTCGCGGAACGGAGACGTTGACCGTCACCGTGTCATGGCCAAAATAACCGAACGGCCCACGCCCGACGAGCGGCGCGACCCGCCCGCCGGCACCCCGTTCTACGTGTTCCTGATCTCCGACGCGACCGGAGAAACGGCCGCACGGGTCGCGGACGCCGCGCTCTCCCAGTTCGACAGCCGCAACGTCGTCGTGATTCGTCGGCCCCACGTCCGCAGCGACGAACACATCACGACGGTGGTCCGCGAAGCGCAGTCGGTCCACGGGACCATCCTCCATACGCTGGTGTCGTCGGTCACTCGCACCCGCATGGTGGAACTCACGCGCCTTCACGGCGTCCCGGCGATCGACCTGATCGGCCCGCTGCTCGCGCATCTCGAAACGTTTTTCGGTTCTCGACCCAAAGCCACCCCGGGATTGTTGCACCGGATGGACGAGGAGTATCTCAAACGGATCGAGGCCGTCCACTTCACGGTCCAACACGACGACGGGCAGAATATCCAGACCATCCATCAAAGCGACATCGTCCTGGTGGGCGTTTCCCGGACAGGGAAGACGCCGCTGTCCATCTACATGGCGCAGTACGGCTGGAAAGTCGCCAATATCCCGATCGTATTCGGCCTCCCGCCGCCCAAGGAATTGTTCACCATCGAGCCCGCCAAAGTAGTTGGACTGGCGATTTCTCCCGACAAGCTCCTGATGGTCCGAGCGGCACGCGCAAGGAAATTCGGACACCAGGATCTCACCTACGCGACGGTCGAGGGCATCGCGCAGGAAATGGAGTACTGTCGCGCGTTCTTCACGGCGAACCGCGGCTGGCGGGTGTTGGACGTGACCACACGAGCGGTCGAAGAAGTCGCCGCCGACATTCTGAGCGCGCTTCCGCGACCGGTCGCCGGCCGCACCGCGCTCTAGGAGCCTGTCCATAAACGGTCATCTGCGGCGTTGCCGCTGCGCATCCGCTGCTCACGTACGACCCAGTACGCTGCGCTGCGGTGCTCGCGGCGCCTAGCATCTGACGCGTTTCTGAACAGGCTCCGATCACTTGCACTAGTCGCAAGCACCTCTGTGGCAGATCGTCATTTCTGTCGATTGACAAGCGCTTGACCGCTTCCCTACAATGCTGCCCTTGGCGCGCTACGGCTACCCGACGAGGGTAGCCGCCTTCGTTCTACACCCGGATCATTGACCTCAAGGAGACCCTGGCTATGTCACAGCCGGAGATCGAATCCGTTCTCACCGAACGTCGCGTGTTCAAACCCAAGGCGGCGTTCAGCCGAGCGGCCCACATCAAAAGTCCGAAAGAATACGACAAACTCGCCAAACAGGCGGAGAAACATCCCGAAAAATTCTGGGGCGATCTTGCCAAGGACCTGTACTGGTTCAAGAAGTGGAAAAAAGTCCTGGAGTGGAAGCCGCCCTTCGCTAAATGGTTCGTTGGCGGGCAGACCAACGTGGCGGTCAACTGCCTGGACCGACATCTGTACACCTGGCGGCGGAACAAGGCCGCGATCATCTGGGAGGGTGAACCCGGCGACACGCGCACCCTCACCTATCAGGATCTGTTCCGCGAAGTCTGTCGGTTCTCCGCCGTCCTGAAACAACTGGGCGTGCAGAAGGGCGACCGCGTCGCGATCTACATGCCCATGGTTCCCGAACTCCCGATCGCGATGTTGGCGTGCGCGCGGATCGGCGCCACCCACAGCGTGGTATTCGGGGGATTTTCCGCGGAAGCGCTCAAAGACCGCATCAACGACGCCCAGGCCAAACTCGTGGTCACCGCGGACGGCGGCTATCGCAAGGGCGCGATCGTGGCGCTGAAAGAGCAGGTAGACCGCGCGGTCGAGCAATGCCCCTCCGTGACCAAGGTCGTGGTCTACCGGCGAACCGGGAACCCGGTGACGATGAATCCGGATCGCGACGTCTGGTGGCACGACGTGATGCGCGACGCCCCAATGCGGTGCGAAGCCGAGCCGTTGGACTCCGAACACCCGCTCTTCATCTTGTACACCAGCGGGACCACGGGCAAACCGAAAGGCATCGTCCATACCACCGGAGGGTATTTGCTCGGCGCGACCGTGACCACCAAATGGGTGTTCGACCTCAAAGACGACGACACGTATTGGTGCACCGCGGATATCGGCTGGGTCACCGGCCACACCTACATCGTGTACGGGCCGCTCTCAAACGGCGCCACGGTGGTGATGTACGAGGGCGCTCCGACACATCCCCAACCCGATCGACTCTGGGAGATCGTGGACAAGTACCGGGTCACGGTGTTTTACACCGCCCCCACCGCCATTCGCGCGCTGCTCAAGTTGGGCGACGAGTGGCCAAAGCGCCACGACCTCAAGAGCCTGCGACTCCTCGGCACGGTGGGAGAACCCATCAACCCCGAGGCCTGGATGTGGTACCACCAAGTCATCGGGAAGGGCCGTTGTCCGATCGTGGACACCTGGTGGCAAACCGAAACCGGCGCAATCCTGATTAGCCCGCTGCCAGGCGCCACCGCGACCAAACCCGGGTCCGCCACCAAACCGTTTCCCGGTATCTCGGTGGACGTGGTGACGAAGGACGGCCGACCCACCAAGCCCAACGAGGGCGGATATTTGGTCATCACCAAACCGTGGCCTTCGATGTTGCGCACGATCTACGGTGATCCCGAGCGGTATAAGAAACAGTATTGGAGTGAAATTCCCGGCATGTATTTCACGGGCGACGGCGCGCGTCGCGACAAAGACGGCTACTTCTGGATCATGGGGCGGGTCGACGACGTCATGAACGTGGCCGGCCACCGGCTGGGCACGATGGAAGTCGAAAGCGCCCTGGTCAGTCACGGAGCCGTGGCCGAAGCCGCCGTGGTCGGTCGCCCCGATCCCATCAAAGGCACGGCGATCTGCGCCTTCGTCACCTTGGAACACACCCACAAACCCTCGGATGCGCTGCGCGACGCCTTGCGGGCTCACGTGGTCAAAGAAATCGGCGCCCTTGCACGACCGGACGACCTGCGGTTTACCGACAACCTTCCGAAAACTCGCAGCGGGAAGATCATGCGGCGTCTGCTGCGGGACATCGCCGCCGGCAAGGAAACTCTCGGCGACGTGACCACCCTCGAGGATCTGGCCGTCCTCGCCAAGCTGCGCCAGGAAGAGGAATAAGAACATCCGAGGGAGTGAGTCGACGTTGCTTTCTCTCCCCCCTCTCCCCTTCGCCCTTCGATTGATTCCCCACCGGCGATTGTTTATCATGGTCGCGCGATGAAGATCGCGATCGGCAGCGACCACGCAGGCGTCGGGCTCAAGGGCCGCATTGGCTCGTTGCTGGCCCAACTCGGCCAATCCGTGCAGGACCTGGGCACCAATGGCAGCGATCCCGTGGACTATCCCGACTACGGAGCCAAAGTCGCCGAGGCCGTGTCCACGGGAACGGCGGAACGAGGTATTCTCGTCTGCGGGTCCGGCGTGGGCATGTCGATCGTGGCGAACAAATTCCCCGGCGTGCGGGCTGCCCTCTGTTCGGACGAACAACTGGCTCGCACCAGCCGTGCACACAACGACGCCAACGTCCTGGTCCTCGGCGAACGCGTGCTCGACGCGGACCGCGGCCTGGACATCGTCAAGGCCTGGCTGGAGACGCCGTTCGACGGCGGCCGACACGCCAGACGGGTACAGAAGATCCGAGACCTCGAACGCCGATTTCACCCTTCTCCCGAGAGCGCTTCCATGTCCGCATTGAAAACCGTTGATCCCGACATTTACGACGCCATCCAATCCGAAGCCGACCGAGAGGAAGACAAGATCATCCTCATCGCGTCAGAAAACTACGTCAGCCGCGCGGTGCTGGAAGCGCAAGGCTCAGTCCTGACCAACAAGTATGCGGAGGGATATCCCTCCAAGCGGTACTACGGCGGATGCGAGTTCGTGGACCGCGCGGAAGCCTTGGCGATCGAGCGGGCCAAGGCGCTGTTCCACGCCGAACACGCCAACGTCCAACCACACTCGGGCTCCCAGGCCAACATGGCCATCTACCTCGCGATGCTCAAACCCGGAGACGTGGTGATGGGCATGAGCCTCGCGCACGGCGGACACTTGACCCACGGCAGCCCCGTCAACTTTTCAGGCCTCTTATTCCGGATCGTCTCCTACGGCGTCAACAAGGACACCGGGCTGATCGACGACGACGAGGTCGAGCGGCTCGCGACGGAGCACCGGCCCAAGTTGATCATCGTCGGAGGCAGCGCCTACGCGCGGATCCCCGACTTCAAACGGTTTCGCGCCACCGCGGACAAGGTCGGGGCGTGGCTCATGGCCGACATCGCGCATCCGGCCGGCCTCATCGCCGCGGGTTTACACCCCAGTCCCGTGCCGTACGCCGACTTCGTCACCACCACCACGCACAAGACCCTTCGTGGTCCACGTGGGGGCATGATTCTGTGTAAAGCGACGCACGCAAAAGCCGTCGACAAAGTGATGTTCCCCGGCATCCAAGGCGGCCCGCTCATGCATGTCATTGCCGCAAAAGCCGTGGCGCTCAAAGAAGCCATGTCGCCCGACTTTGCGGTCTACCAGCGGACGGTGCTGGAGAATGCCAGAACGCTATCCGCCGCGCTCATTGCCCGCGGATATGCCATCGTCACCGGCGGCACCGACACCCATCTCTTCCTGGTCGACCTGCGGTCCAAGGGACTGACCGGGAAGGACGCGGAAGCCACACTGGACGCAGCCGGCATCACGCTCAACAAGAACGCCGTCCCGTTCGACGACAAACCGCCCGCGGTGACCAGCGGCATCCGAATCGGAACGCCCAGCGTCACCACTCGCGGTATGGGTGATCCGGAAATGGGAGAAATCGCCGCAATGATCGACCGGGTGCTGACCAAAGGGTCCGATCCTACCGTGATCACCGAAACCAAGGCCGCTGTCCGGCGCCTGTGCGACCGCTTTCCCGTGTACCGCGGGCGTTGACTGTGGGCCGAACCGGCGAACCGGTGAAGTGGTGACGTGGAGCCACAGCGAATCTCCTGAGTGTCTCTTTCTGCGGCTCGCCCCGTCTCCCCTTTCCCGGTTCGCTTCTGGACCTCGCTGATGCGATGCCCGTTCTGCGCCGAGCAGGAAGATAAGGTCGTCGACTCCCGCGTGAACCGCGACGGCATCCTCATTCGACGCCGTCGCGAATGCCTGGGTTGTCACCGCCGGTACACCACCTACGAACGGGTTGAAGAAGTCTTGCCGGTGGTGATCAAGAAAGACGGCCGGCGGGAGCCATTTGGCCGCGCCAAGATCCTCCAGGGGTTGAAAAAAGCGTGTGAGAAGCGCCCGGTGCCGATCTCGGTCCTCGAAGAGATCGCGGACCGAGTGGAAAAACGGATGCAAGAGATCGGGGAACCAGAGGTTTCCAGCCGCGTGATCGGCGAAGACGTCATGGCGCACCTCCATCGGGTCGATCAGGTGGCCTACGTGCGGTTCGCCTCGGTGTATCGGGAGTTCAAAGACGTCACCCAATTCATGGACGAGTTGACGACACTGCTCACCCATGAACGCCATCCCTCCGAAAGGCCGCCCTCCTGAAGCGGCGAGCGCTCCCCACGCGACCGATGCGCACGCGGTTGGCCGTCGAGCCCCAGGCGCCCCGACCCGCCCGCCGGCGGGCGCCGAAGCCGAAGACTCGCCAGCAGATGATTCGCGTGGCAATCATCGGGGGCGGGCGCGGCGGCACGTCCCTGATTCGCATGCTGCACGACGATCCGCTCGTCACCATCGTCGGGGTGGCTGATATGGATTCTCACGCCCCGGGCATCCTGTTGGCTCGTCAGCTCAAGATTCCTACTACCAGCGGCTATCGTCGCTTGCTCACCATTCCAAAACTTGACACCATCATCGACGTGAGTGGCAACGAGGACGTCGCGGAAGCGCTGCTGGCGCTGGACCGGCCAGCAGTGGCCGTAGTTGGTGGTCCCGGCGCCAAGTTCATGTGGCAGTTGATCGACGAGCGGATTCGGAGCAAACACGAACTCGAGCGGCACCTGCACGAGTACCAGTCGCTCTATCGCCTCTACGTAAAGGAAGTTCGTCACGCGATCAGCGAAGAACGCACCCGCATCGCGCTCGACATTCACGACGGACTCGTACAGACGCTGGCAGGACTGAGCTATAAGCTCGATCTGTGTCGGGAGTTCTTCTCGCTCGATCCGGCACGCTGCGAACAGACGCTCCGTGAAACACAAGACCTGCTCAAGAGCGCGATCGAAGAAGCGCGGCAGGTCGTATTCAATTTGAAGCCGTTGCACTTCGAGCGACTCGACCTGCACACTGCGCTCAAACACTACGTCAAAACGTACGCCAAGCAATACCAGATCGCCACCGCCTTCAGCCTACGCGGGAGCGAACGGGCCCTGTCGGCCAAAACCAAGATCTTTTTGTTTCGAATCGTCCAGGAAGCCCTGTCCAACGTTCAGAAACACGCGGACGCGTCCCAGGTTCACGTGGAAGTCGTGATCGCGCCATCCCAACTCACCGCCACCGTCCAGGACAACGGCCGTGGGTTCGATCTGGAGGAGGTGTCCGCCAACCCGGAGAAATGGGCCTCCATGGGGCTCAAGGGCATGACCGAGCGCGCCAGGTTCTTGGGCGGGCGCGCTCGCATCGAAACCAAAACGGGACAAGGGACCACGATCTCCGTCGAGATTCCCATGAACAATCAGGAGTAAGGAGGCCTTCGGACGTGGCAAAAAAAATTCGGGTGCTCATCGCGGACGACCACCAGGTCGTGCGCGACGGCCTGTCGGCGATCCTTCAGACCAAGGACGACGTCGTGGTGGTGGGAGAAGCCAAAGACGGAGCGGAGGCCGTCGAGAAAGCCCGCCAGCTTCAACCCGACGTCGTGTTGATGGATATCAGCATGCCGCGCATGAATGGGGTCGAAGCCACCCGGCGCATGAAGGAACAATGCCCCAACGTCCGGGTGGTGGTGCTGACGATGTACGAAGAAGACGAATACATCTTCGACTTGGTCAAGACCGGCGTGGCCGGCTACCTCTTGAAGAACTCGGACTCCGCGCAGATCGTCAAGGCGATCCGTGCCGCAGCCAAAGGGGAGTCTTTTCTGCACCCCACCATCGCCGGGAAGATCTTGACCGAATTTTCTCACCTTGCCGAGGGACGCGGTCGTAAAACCTCCAAGGGAAAGAACGACCTGAGCGAGCGTGAGCAGGGAGTGCTCCAGCTCATTGCCGAGGGCAAGACGAACAAAGAGATCGCCAACGCGTTGTCCATCAGCGAAAAAACCGTCAAGAACCACGTCCGCAACATTTTCCACAAACTCGATGTCTTCGATCGCACGCAGGCGGCCATCCAGGCGATCCGTCGAGGAATCATCAGGATCGACATGCCGAAGTTATAGGATGGACGACGCCGTCCGGCGATTTCTCCAGTACCTGTCGGTCGAAAAAGGCCTGGCGCCGCTGACCCTGGAGGCCTACGGCCGCGAGCTGGGACGGATGATCGGGCTGCTGGGTGACCAGGAGATCACGGCGTGGAGCCGGGTTGACCGAGAGCATCTTCGGGCCTGCCTGACATCGCTTCATCGGCGCGGGCTCTCTCCCCGGACCATCGCCCGCACGATTACCACGCTGCGAGGGCTCTATCGGTTCTTGCTGGACGAGGGCCTGGCCTCGTCTGATCCCACCGCCTGGCTTGAGTCCCCGCGAAGCGCGCTGCGATTGCCCCGGTCGCTCTCACCTGGCGACGTCGAACGCTTGCTGACCCACTCACGGGACACAGCCCCTCGGCACCTCAGGGATGAGGCCATGATCGAACTGCTCTATGCCACGGGGCTGCGGGTTTCCGAACTGGTCTCGCTGTCCTTGCGCGACGTCAATCTGGAAGTGGGCTACGTCATGCCGCTGGGAAAGGGGGCCAAGGTCCGCATCGTGCCCATCGGCGACGCCAGCCGCGAGAAACTCACGCGGTATCTCAACGGCCCGCGCGGAGTCTTGCTGGCCGGCCGGCACTCATCCCACGTGTTTATCAGCAACCGCGGCAAGGCCATGACCCGTCAGCGCTTCTGGCAGATCTTACGGGAGTACGCGCGCGCCGCGGGTGTGACCGCGAAGTTCTCTCCGCATACGTTGCGCCACTCGTTCGCCACTCATCTGCTCACGCGCGGCGCCGACCTGCGCTCCGTCCAAGCGATGCTCGGGCACGCGCAAATCACCACCACCCAGATCTACACGCACGTGGCGCGCGAACGCCTCAAGGCGCTCCACGAGAAGCTGCACCCGCGTGGGTAAGGTTGCTAACAGCCGATACATGATGATGGACAGGCGACTAGAACTCGAACCGCAGTCCCGCGAGGTACGTGATCCCGCCGAGATCGATGTCGGCCCCGTCGGTTCCCGGGGCCTCGGCCTTGGCCCATTGAGCCTCGAGACGAAAGTAGGTGCGACCCACGCCGTAGTCTTCGCTGAGACCGGACGCTGCAGAGGGATCCAGGTCGTTCAGCGACACGTCGAATCCTCCCCACCCCACCCAGCCGTTGGCGCCGCCGCTCACGGTCTCGTTGTCGCCGACCTCCAGACGGTACGAGACGTGGCGATACCCGATTCCGACGAACGGCACGACCAACTGGTCTGAATCGATCCGCAACCGGTATTCCAGACCAACGGTCGTTGGCACCAGTGTCAGTTGTTGGTCCTCGATGCTCAACTCACCGGTAATGGCGCCCCGGGCCAGGCTGCTGGCGCTGAAGTAGGAGATCTCGGCGGCAACGGACAACCCCGTTGACAGGGCATAACGGGCTGAAAGATTGGGCACCCATCCACCGCGTTGATCGTAATTCTCCTCCCACCCCTCCGTAGCCGGCATGAAGTAGCCGGCATCCAGACCCACCGTCCACGGATCGTCCACCGCCGCCGCCTGACCAAGTACCCCACTCACGGCTCCAACCCCGATGACGACGGTGACGAGCAACAGAACCTTACGCACGCACGGCTCCGCGCCGTCTCACCAGAACCAACCCGCCCATGGTCGCTGCACCGAGTATCAGCAGCCCCCACCACGACCCATGGACGGTCATCCAGGCCAGGCCGACTACCGGCCACAACATCACCCGGACGACCAATCGCAGCGGATCCGACGATCGAATCATTTCGGCCACCGGCGGGCTCACGGTCTCGTACACCCGAATCAGGATCCGTCCCGGCACATGAGGACGGAGGTAGTGTTCTCGAAACATTCGCAACACGTCGACTTGCGGGGCCAGGGGAGACCCGTACGCCGCCGTGGCAATAAAACACCCGCCGGTGTCATTCAACGGAGGAAAGGCAACCAGCGGTTGCGGGGTGCTCGTTACCTCCGCCGACAGGGGACCGATTCCGGCCGTACCGTATGTTACTGCGTCGGCCTCTGAAATCTCGCTCGCCGGGCTAGTCGCTAAGACAGGACTCTCATCAACCGACTTCACAGCTGCATAGAACTTGGGTTGATTCACGGCGCGAATAGCAAAGTAGTGCAGCGTGCCGTTGGTCAGTCCTTCGACCAGCGCGCTGTTGCTCGAAACCGTCAGCGCCAAGGTCCCTGAATTGGGCGCTGTTCCCACGTACACTTCATACGCCGTCGCGTCGGCTACCGCCGGCCATGTCAGTTGCACTCTTGAGTCGCCAAAACCCGCCGTAGGCGCCGACGGTTGCGCGGGAGTCGTGCCGGTATCCACGAGTGAGCTCCGCGTGAATGAGCACACGGGCGGCGATCCGACGCAGAGTGTAGGGGCGTTGTCCACGGGGTTTGTCTGGGCGTAGTCCGGATTGGGAGCCGACGGGGCCGAGGACAGTACCAGATACCCTGTCACCAAATAGTCGAGGTTTTGCGCCCACGAGACTTTGCACGAGGTTGCGTCGGGATCGCCGCAGGTTACTGTAGGCTTCTCAGGGGGAAAGGGTACGGTGGACGCCCCCAGCCCTCCATACGCACCTACGTCGGCACCGCCTTCACCCGCGCCTTTTGCAGCGGAGCCACTTCTGAGATGAAAATCGTTCTCCTCAGGGCCCTTAGTGACTTCCACAAACTCAGGGTCGAGATCATCGGGAGGATTTGGATCCACCTCGTCCCCGCGTTCGCCGCTGTTAGGTGGAACGTTCCAGAACAGGTTCCCCACAGGCTGGGTGAATCCAACGACCGTTGAAAAGGGTGTGATGGGCATCACTGAGACGTTAGAAAAAATGTTGTTGCGAATGACGATATTCGAGGTCGGGCAGTTGATCCCATTAGCGACGTTGAAGAACGTCACCTGCGCGATTGTGCTTCCGGTTATTGTGTTACCGCTGCAATCAATGGCGATTGACGCAAGCGTGATCACGAGGTTCCTGAGAATCACACTAGGTGACCCTTCGATCTTCACCCCGGTTCCCGAGGTGATCAGGATTAGCCCATCAATCGTGACCGCGGCGGAAGTTCCCCCGATCGTAATAATGGGTTCGTTGGACGCTGCGCGAAGGACGACCTTAGCACCATCCTTAGCGCGGATGGTCACTGAAGTTGAAATCGTCAAATTGTCGACGTATGTATCAGTGGCCACTTCGATGACGTCAGTGGTCGTGGTCCCATCCCTAACCGACATGTCAATGGCTTGACCAATTGTTCTCGCGTCTTCGGGTACCCGGAAGGTCTCCCCAAAGCTCTGTGCTGACGGAAATGCCGTGAACGCGAAGAAGAGACAGAGAGCCGCCGGTCGAGGGATGCGCCGGCTCAATCCTAGGGACAACATGCTAGCTCAGTAACTGAGGAGGGAGACGACGTGCTGGTCCTTGAGCCGGTCACGGCCGCGAAGGTCTACCAGTTCGATGAGCACGGCCACACCAACGACCACGCCGCCGATCGCGCCGACGAGGTGGACCGTGGCCGCCATGGTGCCGCCGGTGGCCAACAGGTCGTCGACGATCAGGACGCGCTCGCCGCGGTCGATCGCGTCCTTGTGGATGGCCAGTGAGCTCGACCCGTATTCCAGGTCGTAGGTTTTCTCGTACACCTCGGCGGGCAACTTGCCGGGTTTGCGGACCGGCACGAAGCCCGCCCCCAGTTCCAGGGCCAGCGGAGCACCCAGGATGAAGCCCCTCGATTCGATCCCGACCACCTTCTGAATGCCCTCGCCGCGGTAGAACTCGGACAGGCGTTGGATCACGCGGGCAAACGCCTGTGCGTCCCGCAACAAGGTCGTGACGTCGTAAAACAGGACGCCGGGTTTGGGAAAGTTAGGGACTTCCCTGATTTTGGCTTTGAGGTCCATACACCGCTCGGGGAGGGGACGGTTAGAGGATTTCGTCGGCCGTGATGTTCTTCTTCCCGATCACGACGCGAAGTTTGGTCAGCGCCCCGGCCTCGATCTGTCGCACCCGCTCTCGGGTGAGACCAAACACCTTGCCGATTTCTTCCAAGGTATGGGGCTCGTCGCCGTCGAGGCCGAATCGCATGACCAGGACCTTTTGTTCGTTGGGCTTGAGGACCTTCATCCACTGGATGATGTCTTCACGTCGCCTGATCCCTTCGGCGCTCGTAGCCGGCGACACTTGCGACGTGTCTTCGATGATGTCCTTGAGCGTGGTTTCCTGCGCGCTTCCGATGGGACTCTCCAGCGAATAGGTCTTGCGGATCAACTGCTGCAAGTGAACGACTTCCTCAACCGGGATGCGCAGCCGCCGCGAGATCTCCTTGGCATTGGGGTCGCGGTCGTACTCCTGCATCAGGACGTCCACCGCCTGCAAGTAGTGGTTGACCTTTTCGACCACGTGCACCGGCAAGCGGATCAACTTGCTCTGGTTGATGATCGCGCGTTCGATTGACTGCCTGATCCACCACGACGCGTAGGTGGAAAACTTGAATCCACGGCGGTAGTTGAACTTCTCGACGGCTTTGATCAAGCCGATATTCCCCTCTTCCAGCACGTCGGAAAACGGGAGCCCTCGGTTGATGTAGCGTTTGCCGATGCTGACGACGAGTCGCAGATTGGACTCGATCATCTGCTCGCGGGCTTTGGCGTCGCCCTTTTCGATCAGCTTGGCGAGGCGCTGTTCGTCGGCAAAGGTCAGGAGCGTGGACCGGCGGATCTCTTTCAGGTAGCTCTTGACCGCATCCATCCCCCCGCTGGGTTCGGATTCGGGCTCGGCCTCGATGACCGTTTCCCGGGCCTCGAACTCCACCTCGTCGTCCGCGGGACGCTCATCGTCGTCCGGCTCAACGTCTGCCTTGAGGGGAAACGTTTCGTCGGTGGCGGACTCCTGGGGCTCGGCCGAGTCGCCATCGAGCGTGACATCTTTGGCCTTGCGTGGTCGCTTGGAAAGAACGGCTTTTCGCGCTTTCGGATTAGGCAACGTTGAACCCTCTCGCTCCGGAAGAACCCGCCTGCCATCGCACATCAACCGACTCCACCCGCGCCCCCGGAGGGCCGATCCGCAGCCGGCCGATCACCGTCTCGATCACTTCACGGGAGCCTTCCAGTCGCACCTCGACTCGCCCGTCGCGCAGATTTTTGGCGTGGCCGCTCAGCCCCAGGCGAGTCGCCTCCGCCGCGGCGAAATTCCGGTAGCCGATCCCCTGGACCTGGCCGCTGACGTGAACCGTGGCTTGGTGCACCTTGGTATCGCTCATCGCGTTCCGAACAAATCGGGGTGAGAGGATTTGAACCTCCGACACCCAGCTCCCGAAGCTGGTGCGCTACCAGGCTGCGCCACACCCCGTTGTTCCCCTGTAAAAGGCAACTCATCTCGCAGCCTCGGGCCTAAAATTCGGCCCTGCGTTGCGCCAAGCAAGCTCGGTTGGAACCTCCGACACCCAGCTCCCGAAGCTGGTGCGCTACCAGGCTGCGCCACACCCCGTTCCTCTATCAGTGCCATGTTTCCAATCGCAAACGGTGCGCCTCGGCGACCCCAGGATGCACCACCCGGCCGTGGTAGAGATTCAAGCCGGCACCCAGGGCCGGATCGGCCTTCAAGGCCGGCTCGACGCCGTGTTCAACCAACTTCATGACGTAGGGCAGAGTCACCGCGGTCAACGCCTGCGTGGACGTCCTCGGGACCGTACCCGGCAGGTTCGCCACTCCATAGTGAATGACCCCATGCACGATAGCCACCGGGTTGGCCTGCGTCGTTTTCTTCGCTGTCTCGACGCACCCGCCTTGGTCGATCGACACGTCCACGATCACCGAGCCTTTCCGCATCTGCGCCACGGTTTGCGCGGTGACCAGATGGGGGGTGCGTCCTCCGGAGACCAACACCGCGCCGACCACCAGGTCCGCTTGCACCACCGTCCCGTGAATCGTCTCCGGACTCGCGATCAAGGTCGTGATCCGGCCGCCGAACAGATCGTCCACCGCCCGCAGCCGGTTGGGATCCTGTTCGAGCACCGTGACCCGCGCGCCCATCCCGACCGCCATCTTGGCCGCGCTGGTTCCGACAATGCCACCCCCGAGGATCGTGACCCGTCCCCGCTCCACGCCAGGAATGCCGGACAACAAGACGCCGCTACCGCCGTTGGTCCGTTGGAGATACGAGGCCCCGATCTGCACCGCCAGGCGACCGGCGATATCGCTCATCGGCCGCAGCAGCGGCCGCACGCCGTCCGCCTGCGTCACCGTCTCGTACGCGATGCCCACGATTCCGGCCGCCAGCAACGCCTCGGTCAGGCCGCGATCCGCGGCCAAGTGCAAGAACGTAAAAAGCGTCTGGCCCTTCTGGATCCACGGATACTCTTTGGGAAGGGGCTCCTTGACCTTCACGATCAGGTCGCCCATCTTGTACACCGCTTCCGTGGAGGCGACCAGCATGGCTCCCGCCTCCTCGTAGGCGCGATCGGAGAACCCGCTGCCCTCCCCCGCGCCGCGTTCCACGAACACTTGCGCTCCGAGATGGGCGATCGCACGCACCCCTGCGGGGGTCATCCCGACCCGGTACTCGTGCTCCATAATCTCGCGCGGAACGCCGACTTTCATCGCGCCCTCACATGGACGTCCGTGTCCGAATTGGGTTAACGTAGCAGTTCGACCCGCGAAAAGTCAAACGTTGTCCGAGGTTACGAACGACGCGTTGGCGCCGTTAGAAGTTGGCTTGCAAGCCGATGCGCGGTGTGAATCCGGCGCTGGGAAATCCGATGGCTTCTTCATAGTCGGCATCGAACACGTTATCGACCGCCAGGACATATCGCCACGACGGCCGTGCCGTTTTCCAGGTCATCGCCAGATTGACCCGTGTGTAGGGAGCTAAATAGCGGTCGCCGGTCGGGATCGACGAGTCCAGAACTCGTCCCACATACAGAACGTCTACATTGACGGAGACGGAGGGAGACGGCTGCCATCCAACCACGACCCCTCCGCGCCACTCGGGACGGTTTCGGAGCTCTTCTTCGGTGCCCACAATGTCCATCCCCAGGTGGGTGAGATGCGAAGACACGTGAAGGCGCCCGGTCGCCTGTACACCGACCTCCATCTCCACGCCGTTCCCAACGACCTTCGACCGATTGACCAATTGCGGTGGCGGACCCTCTTGCAGATCGATCATGCCGTACGACACCGTGGAAAAATATGCGGCGCGGAGCGTCACCCGCTCACCCCACAGGAGCTGCGTCACGGCCACCTCTCCGCTGTGGCTTCGTTCCGGCAGCAGATTCGGATTGCCCACGATCGGGTGCCCCAAAGCGAAAAAACTGGGCAATTTGAACCCCTCGCCCCAACTGACCCGAAGGGTCGTGTCAGTGGACACGATCCTGTACGAGAACGCCGAACGAACGCTGACCTCGGCGTCGAACTCACTCGGGATATCCAGCCGCAGGCCTGCGTGGGCGCGCAACCCTTCGGACACGGTGTATCGACCTTCGATAAACGGCGCCCAGGCTTGACGGTCCATCTCGAAATCCGCCGGAACAACCGTTCCCCCAAAAGACAGCCCGCCTCGGCTGTTGCCCCTTTCAGATTGAGCTTCGATTCCCAGCCCCACGGCCAACCGTTCGGTGGGGGTCGACCGGCGAAGGAGCGTCACCACCTGGCGGCGGTACCGACTGTCGGAAAAGTTGGGCGGAATTCCGGCCGGATCACGCACTCCGGGCGCGACGCCAGGTGAATCAGTCTGATCCTGCCGATCGTAGTATTGGATGGTCAGATCGGGAATCCAGGTGGAGGGATCCGCAGCAGACAACTCGATCCCCGCGATCATCTCGGTGGAACCCCCCTCCTCGACCTCGCGCAACACGGCGAAAGACGGTCCACCGCTGTCCTCCGGGAACGTTTCGCGGTGGCCATCCGTGTAGCTCACCGTGGAGCGGAGTCCAATCCACCGGGTCACCCGGCCGCCGAAACTTCCTCGAATCGTTTGGTTGACCAACGCGCTGCCCTCCGTCGCGGTTCCGCTGTCGAAATAGGAACCGCTCAACGAATACTCCGCGTCGCCAGAAACCCCCTGGGCCCGCAAGACCGCGTGACGGTACCCAGCGGGTCCACCGGACACCTCCACGCCTCTGACTGCCTCCGACGCGCCGCGAGGGGTCACGATATTCACGACGCCCGCCAGTGCATCCGAGCCGTAGATCGCGGACATCGGTCCCCGCACGATCTCGACCCGCTCCACGTTCGCGACATCCAGCGTCGACAGGTCGAACGATCCGCCGCGGCTATTGGTGGGATCGTTCACCTTCACCCCGTCAATCAGCACAACGGTATAGTTGGGATCGGCGCCTCGAAGGTACAGGGAGCTCACCGCTCCGCCGCCGGCCTGATCGACGTGTAGCCCCGGAACTTGTCGTAACAGGTCGGGGACATTCCGTGCCTGCTGCGCGGCGATCTGCTCTTTGGTGATCACGGTCACGCTGGCTCCGCTGTCCTCGATCGTCGAAGGGAGCACCGTTCCGGTCACCAGGACGGGCTCCAGCGTCACTCGTATCGGGCCTGGCTCATGTTCCGTTTGGGCCTCCGCTAGAATATCCGGTCCGAGCCACAGGCCGAGGCATGCGGTAAGGGCACCGACGAGACGGACCGATCGAATTTCTCCGCGTCCCATCAAGAACGCGAATACGCGCGCACCGGACCAGTATCGAACGCACGCGTCAACGAGGAAGCCCCTGCATGGCATACCGCCGGAGAAACAGCCGGTACTGTATCGGCCGACTCCTGGAAAATCAATCGAAGCCCCCGGCCTCGATACATCGAGTTCTCCTTTGACACGAAAGCGAGCTCGAGCCTACAATACGGCGTTTGGAAGACGCCTTCAGACACCCGATGACCAACCACACACCCAGTCCCGTCCCCCATTTCATCACGGTGGGATGGCAGGACGGCTGCGTGCGCCTCCTGGACCAGCGCCGCCTGCCGGAAGAAGTGCGTTACCTCGACTGCACCGACTATCGCGAAGTCGCGGAGGCCATCAGAACCCTGGCGGTCCGCGGGGCGCCAGCCATCGGGATCGCTGCGGCTATGGGTCTTGCCCTTGGAGCCACGACATTGGTCCCGGCATCGTCCGATGAGTTCCAGAGCGGGCTCTCAAAGATCGCCGACGACCTGGCCTCGACCCGCCCGACGGCGGTCAATTTGTTTTGGGCATTGGATCGGATGAAGCGCGTCGCCGCGCAGCATCAACACCTTGAGCGCGGAGCCCTGGTTCGGCGTCTCATCCAGGAATCTCAAGTGATACTTGAAGAAGACGTGGCGATGAATCGCGCCATGGGAGCGATCGGCGCCACGTTCATTCACGATGGGAACACGATCCTCACCCACTGCAACGCCGGCGCGTTGGCGACCGGCGGGTACGGTACGGCCCTCGGGGTGATTCGGGCCGCGTGGGGAAGCGGGAAGCGTATCCGGGTCGTCGCCGACGAGACGCGGCCGGTGCTCCAAGGTGCGCGCCTCACGGCATGGGAACTGATGCAAGACAGTATTCCGGTCACCCTGATCACCGACAACATGGCAGGCGCTCTCATGCGGCAGGGCCGCATCCAAGCGTGTATCGTAGGCGCGGACCGGATCGCGGCCAACGGCGACGTGGCGAACAAGATCGGCACCTACAGCGTCGCGGTGCTCGCTCGCCATCACGGTCTTCCGTTTTATGTGGCTGCGCCGACCTCCACCCTCGACCTCTCGCTACGCTCCGGCGCCGACATTCCCATCGAATCCCGCAATTCTCGCGAAGTCACACACGTCCACGGGGGGACCACCGTCGCGCCGGACGGTGTGGAGGTGGACAACCCCGCGTTCGACGTCACGCCCGCAGAACTCATCACCGCCATCATCACGGAAAAAGGCGCCTTCCGGCCGGCCGACATCCATCGCCTCAATGGCGACGGCGCATCGTTGGCCCCACACCGTCTCGCGTAACCCCCGACCCCCGCCTGACGATCCTCCCGCCCGCGCGGTCGGGGTAGCGCGATTACTCCACCGCCTTCACGTCGGTGACGAAATATTCCGTTTCGCCGAAACAGGTCGTCGGCAAACCCTTGTGTTGTTCGTAGTGAAGCGAGACTCGTTTCCCCATCAATTGATTGATCCGTTCCACGACCGCGTCGTCTCGCACGGTAAACAGGAATTTCTCGGGCGACGTGCCAGGCATGGACACCATGGACAGTTCCCCCTCCGATGTTTTGCAGATCCACCCCTTCGTGGACAGTTTCTGGACGTAACCGGCTCGTTCACCGGAGGAGTAGCTCCACGTCAGCGCCAACCACACGTACAGAACACCGACTAAAATCGCCGCACCGACCAGCCCGCCGATCCACCGCATCACGGTTGTCCTATTCACGATGACCTCCCCGTCTCCTGGATATTCCCTTCACTCCGCTGACTGCGCCATCACTTGACGCCGGAAATCGTGACGACCACCCGGCGATTCTTCTTCCTCCCCTCCGGCGTCTTGTTGTCCGCAATCGGATTCGACGGGCCATACCCTTTGGCCGTCAACCGCGATGCGTCCACACCGAGGTCGATTAATGCTTGCCGCACCGCATCAGCCCGCCGTTGGGACAGGCCCACGTTGTTCTGTACGGACCCAACGTTATCGGTGTGACCCTCGACCTCGCCCGTAGTCTTCGGCGTGGTTTTCATGAACTCCGCCACGCGCAGGATCTCGCTCTGATACTGCGGCTTGATCACGGCCTTGTTCGTGTCGAACTCGATCGCCAACTCGATGCTCACCTTCTCTTCCGCCGGCGGTTGCGGAGGCGGACACCCGGTCGTATCCACGCGCTCGCCGCGAGGGGTGTCCGGACAACGGTCAGCTGCATCTGGCACCCCGTCCCCGTCGGCGTCGGTCGGACAGCCTTGTGGGTCGACCGGCATTCCCTCGGGCGTTCCCGGACACCGATCGTGCATATCCAACACCCCATCGCCGTCGGAATCCGCCGGTGGCGGCGGAACCGGCGCAGGAGGAGGAGATGAGGATGGTGGTGGTGCTTGCGGCGGAGGAGGCGGCGCGGCGGCAGCCATCGGCGAGGGTTGCGCGCCGCCCCACGAGAACACGAGGCCCAGCGTGTACTCCAAATTGTTGTAGGTCGGCGAATTGTGCTGGTCCATGATGTGGCGGACGTCCGCCCGCAATCCGATCGTTCGATTCAGCGCCCATTTCGCACCCACCCCGTAGTCCACGAGGAAGTCCTCGTCGGCTGCCCCACCAGAATCGGGATCGAGCTTGATGACACCGAATCCGGCCGCAAGGTAGGGGACGACTCGGGCTTCGGGCATCAGATGCCAGAGCCCTTCGATTCGGTACAGATATCCTTCCACGTCGACCGGAGCCACCTTCGATTCCGTTCGCAGATAATCGAATGCTCCTTCCAGGGCAAATCGCGACGTCCAGTTAAAGCCCAATCGCAGCCCATATACCGGCTTATGTTTGAGTTCCTGATCCGACTCGAACACGTAGCCCCCGATCACGGGGCTGATCGACCATTCTCCGGCCCGCGTCTCGGCCCAAGCCGGGGACACCGCCAACCACACCGACGCTATCGCAATGCTCAACCCGCGAAATGCATTCATCGCCATCCTCCCTGATCCGTTAATGACTGTGTCCGCTGCCTGGCCGGCAGCCCGAGTCATCGCCTGACCCCAAACGGCCGGCGTCAACCCGTCGCGTCCGTCTCAGGCCGCCCTCACCTCGGACGTACAGTGCGGGCAGCGCGTCGCTTTGATCGGGATGGTAGAGATGCAGTGTGGACAGGTCTTCGTCGTCGGAACCGCTGGCGCCGACACGGGTTCGCGCTTCAGCCGATTGACCTGTTTGACCAGCACAAAGATCACGGCGGCGACAATGACGAAGTCCACCACCGTGTTGAGGAACAGCCCGTAGTTGACTGTGGCTGCGCCGGCCGCTTTAGCCGCCTCCACCGATGGATACGCGGTGTCGGAGAGATTCAGAAATAGGTTCGAAAAATTCACGCTACCCAACGCCAACCCGATCGGCGGCATCAACACGTCGCTCACCAACGACGACACGATCTTCCCAAACGCCGCGCCGATGATGATCCCCACCGCCATGTCGAGCACATTGCCGCGCATCACGAATTCTTTGAATTCTTTTAGCATGGGTCCCTCCCTCATCGTTGAGTTGATTCCCAGACGAACGGTCCCCGTCTGTGCGAGCATCCCGGAGTGGCAATAGCCCAGAGCGACCCGGATTGTACGAAGAAAGGATCGACATTCCAACCCCCCATTGAAGAGCGCCGACTCCAACGTTTCGGGCGTGACCAGGGGGAGAACCGGCGATGGCGTCAGGCAGGTGTTGCGGGGTGGCGGTCGGGCCGCGGCGCGTTCAGAACATCCGTTCGGTGAGGATTAGGAACCAGATGACTCCTGCGTTGAGCAGGGCCACCAACACGACGGCGGAGCCCACGTCCTTCGCTTTCCCGGAAAGTTCATGGCGGTCGGGCCCGACGCGGTCCACGACCGCCTCGATTCCGGAGTTGATCAACTCGGCCATGATCACGAGGGCGAGACTGCCGATCAGGAGAGCGCGCTCCACGCCGTTACTGCCCACCCATACTGCCAGCGGCGCAAGCACCACACACAGAACCACGTCAGCGCGAAACGCCCACTCGCTGCGCCAGGCCGCCTTCAACCCATCCAGCGAAAATCCAAGGGCTCGGATCAGCCGCCTGACCGGGCCGGTCGGTTGGGGTTTATACCCGATCCGTGGACGCTCGACGGGCTGTGAGGGGTTGGTCACCTTCGCTTGAGATCCCAGTCGTGGTACCAACTCAGATAGAACTGCAACCGGTTGGACGTCTCGGCCAATTCGGGATATCGCTCCCAATAGTAGTCCACGCCGATGTGCCACGGCGCGCGACGGAGTTCCACCCCGATTGCGGGCCCGTAGGCATTATAGAAATCCTTATTGTTTTCTCGGAACCGATAGCGCAGTTCCGCAAACGTGTTCAGGGTCAGCTCACCGGGCAGCGTAATCCAATCGATCCCTTGGTTGACGTAACCTAACACACCCGGTCCGGCGATATCAGACTTTTCGTAGGCAGCGTGGCCCCACGCGGAACCAGGCAGGGCCTCGATCGCGTACGCCCACCCGCACGTTCCAGCCCCCATCGCGACCGTGCTCACCGCGATTATCACTACTCGTTTCGTTCTTTCACGCCATGCCACGTGTCTTCCTCCTCACCGTCTCGCGGTCTGCAGAGTTGGTTCCACACCGACCGCGTCCGGCCGCAGCTCGACCCAGTGCATCCCAAACGAACGCCCCTTAGCCAGATACTTCTCCCCGTCTTGCACCACGATCGCCCCTTGATTCTCCGCCACGAACGCCGTCGAGGGAATCTGATCCGCTATCACGCGAAGATCCGCCTCGGTGAAATCGAACGCCGGGCGCGACGCGAGTTGGGCCACCAACGACGCGACGGCTAGATAACTGGTCGGCTGATCCACCACCTGTTGAGCGGGATGATCACCACGGAACCACCCCGGCCCGATCAACTTGACCCCAACCGGCACGGTGGTGATGGACGGAAGAGGAACCTCTCGCAATCCAGCCGGCTGCACCCGCGATCCCCGAAGCGCCAGACCGTGTTCAGCGACCATGACCACCGCGACACGCCGTCCGTCGGCCTCCATCAAGGAAAAGAACCGATCGAAATCTTGGAATAACGCGCGGACGAACTCGGCGTAGTGAGTCGACCGATCGTGCGTCGGCCACTTACGGTCGTCGGCATGGCGCCCACCGTCATGCAGCGTAATCGTGTTGTAGTAGAGCATGGCGCGCGGAGAAGACTCCGCTCTCCTGAGACGCCACCAGTTGGCCAACACCGCGTAATCGTCGTACACCGGCTCCCCGGTGAAGTCGCGCGCCCGAATCGGGGCATCCCCTCGACCGATCGGCGGAGACGCGTGTCCCAACCGGGTAATCTCCTCGACCATTCCGCCGTAGGTCCCCTCATGATTCAATGTGGAATACAGTCGGTAACCGCTCGCACTCAATCGATCGGGCAGATAACAGTCCTCCCCCGCAGGCCGATACAATGCGTCGTGAGGACTCTGGCCGCAGCCGGACCGCAACAACCGGATGGCCGACGGGTTGCTGTGCGAGGTCACGGAGTTGAATCGAGTGAACAAGACATCGAACTGATCAAAAAAGGGATCTCGATCCAGGCTCGCCGCGGCCAGATCGTCCCACGACAACGAACACACGTGTAGCAACACGACGTCGAAATCCGGACCCGGTCGACCTGAAAACGTCACCGTCTGTTCGGCTTGAGCGGCATAAAACGAGGCCAGGGCGCCATCCACGCCCTCCGGACCTTTTCCGTAGACCCGGATGGCGACGACCGCCAACAAGACGAGCACCACCGGCGTCAGGCGAATCCGGCGACGGATCAGCACGGCCACCGCGATCATCGTCACCAGCGCCGCGACTTCCACCGTCGCCAGACTTCGCCACACCAGCTGAGCGAGAAACTCATCCGACGGTAACGGGGTGTCCCGAATAAAGGTCAAGGCGGACGGAAGGGGCGGCAACCACGAATCATGCCAGGCCAGCAGCACCCCCGACGCAACCGTGACGATCCGACGGCCCCACACCACCGCGCGATAACGGATCCAAGATGGCGGGGTGGGCAGCAGGATCCAGGCGGCGAACCCCAGATTCGCCACCACATCGAACGGGATATGTCCCCGGAGGTGCAGGAACACTTTGGCGAGAAAGTAGTACGCCCACCCACTCATGGCGTGTCGCCCCTCAGACCCGGTGCGTACGGTGCCCCACGCGCCGCCTCATCCCGCCGTGGTTGGTACGGCGCGCTGCTGCCTCGCCGTGTGCTGGGCGAACTCGATCCACGTGATCAAGAATCGGCTCAGCGGTTCCTCACACCGAAGCCCCACATACAAGCCGCCGGCCCTAGACTGTTGCCACACGACGCGCCCCCTGATGGTATACACATCCATGCCGGGGATCAATCGGACCACGCACCGCTCCGCAACCGGGCCCACCGCGTTGGGGAACCGAATCAACAGTCCGGTCTCGCTCATGTCCTCGGTCAGGCCGCTGATCACGTCGTCGCGCGACACCAACTCGCAGGGAACCGCAAGGTCGAACCGTGGCGCCAGTCGGCGCACCGAACGGTCCTTCCCGAAGGATCGAACCACCGCCGTCGCCAACCACCCGAGTGAACGCCACATTCCGGTGTCAATCAGTTGAACCCGCTCCCAGGTCGACGGGGAACAGTACATGTGTCGGATGATGCTCGCTCGTTTGCCTTCGTCCAGTTCGCCGAACTCGATCCCCACGAACGAGCTGCGGTCGGCCACACGGTCGTTGCGAACCACGGTTCCGCGAAGTTCCGTGGTCTCCCCGTCGCCCAGGATGCGCACATCCACCTGGCGGGGCAGCAATCGCGGTGGATCGAGAAACAGCCTCACCCCCGATTCGCTCACGTCGAACGTCCGTGCAAGCAGGACCGCGCCGTCCACGCCCAATTCACACGGCAGCTCCGCCGCGAGCCGGGTCGCGGTCCGACGCTGCGGACGTTCGCGCGCCACCATCGCCGCGGTGGCGCACAACACGACATTGTACAGGCTCCACACCATACTCACCGCCAACGCGGGGTTGGACCGCCCCTCCCGAATGAGTTCCGCAACACCCAGCGCGATTCCGACCAACAACAGCGCCGTGATCACCGCGTAGGGCGCGCTGGGAATGACGTCCAACCGAGACTTGGGCGATTGAATCCCTTTGGGTGTCACCAAAAACGCCCACGACCGGCGGACGAAAATCGTGGTAAAGGTTGTGATCGCCAACGGGACCGACATGACCGTCTCGTACAGGTCGGCCCAGAACGGGTTGCGGAACCCTCGCGTGACCACACCCGTCGCCACCACCGCCCCGACATAGTGGGCGACATAGAACGTCAGCAGCGAGAGTGTGTCGGCCACCACCACGTATGTCCCGAACAGCAGGTAGGCCAACGGAGCGACCAGGTAGATCACTCGGGAAGGACCAAGCAGAAAGTAGTAAATCGACGCGAGATAGTCGATTCGCTGCGCCACGCTGAGTCCCGGGAGGAACAACGGATTATCCCGGGACAGGAACATTTGAATATGGCCTCGCGTCCAACGCTGTCGCTGCCGGATATAACTGGCGCAGCTTTCCGGCGCCAAACCCGCGGCCAACCGCTTATTGACGTAAATCGATCGGTACCCCTTGGCGTGCACCAGCAGGGTCGTGTGGATATCTTCCGTGACCGAGGCGGTCACGAACCCGCCAACCTCTTCGAGCGCCCGCCGACGAAAAATCCCGCCGCTGCCGCAGAAAAATACCGAATTGTGTCCGTCCCGACCGGGCTGCACGACCTGGAAAAATAAGTCCTGCTCGTTGATCACGTGATCTTCGAGCCGAAAATTACGTTGGAAGATATCCGGGTTGTAGAAGTGATGCGGTGTCTGCACGAGCGCGACCTTGGAGTCGTCGAAGTGGCCGACCGTTTCCATCAAGAAGGTGCGCACCGGCACGTGATCGGTATCGAACAAGAGGACCAGTTCACCGGACGATTGCGGCAGCGTGTAGTTCAGGTTGCCGGCTTTGCCGTGCTCGCGGGTCGGACGACTCACGTAAATGCAGTTCAACTGCGCGGCCAATGCCCGGACCTCGGCCCGGCCGCCGTCGTCCAAGACATAGACGCGTTTTCGCTCGGTCCGGTACTCCATCGCCTGACAGGCCACCAGGGTTCGCCGGAGAATGTCGATCGGCTCGTTGTAAATCGTCACGAACACGTCGACCGTCGGCAACTGCTCCCGATCAGCGGTTTTGGGCGGACGCTGGATCGGGTTGACGATTTGGAAATAAAAGAACAACACCCCGCCCAGCCCATACAGTTCAGCGGCCAACACGGTCAGACTCAGCCCGAGACTGAGCGGATCAGCGGTATTGAGCGTGTACAAGCCGCGCCACAACAGGTAACGGGCGGTCAGGATCACGCTGAGCCCGACCACGAACCACTGGAGTTTGCGGCTACGCGGACGCCGAGTTGCGACCACCACGATGACCGCCAGCAGGACCACCGAAATCACCCCGTCGGTGCTGCTCGCTGCTCCCGGCCACAGGCTCACAGTCTCGGGCGCAGGACCGCCCTCCGGTGAAGGGGAGGTGGCAACGGGTTCCTGGGTCCGGCCGATCCCGGAAGCGAAACACAGCGCCGCCAGGATCAGGGTCCCGGCTAAGAGAACCCGACCCAGGCTAGACTCCAGGGACCAACCGAACACGCCGTACGGTCGGTTATGTTGGATACTCCCCTCGCTCACCACGGTCCTCGATCGCGTGCCGTTTTACCACACCGTCAGCCGGCAAGTGAACGCCGGTCACGGCTCACGCGTTACGGGAAAGACCGATAAAGGGCCTGCTTTCCTCCGAAGCAATTCGAATGAATAGCTAAAAACTTTCCGCGATCCTCTTTCACTGACTCGCGGCTATGAGGGTCGGGGCGCCGATATCGCGAGTGTCCGAGGGGTTCCTCGGGCCTTGGGGGCAGGGTCGTTCAGAATTGAACAGGATCGGAAGCCGGCCGACCGGCTGCGTCCGTCAGACGCCTTCTCCGCGGCATGGCGGGCAGCATCTAGCTCCCCCGACCGCCGCAACCAAACGGGTTTCCATCGTCCATTCCCCGCAACGCTCACATGCAGCGGAAGCAAAGATCCGGGCTGTGGGTGGAGGAGGGACATCGATGGGAGACACGGAAAACAAATCCCGTTCAGGAAGATCGAGGACGCGATGGGAGAGACTGGTCATTTCACGGCCAAACCGCTGCTGTTCCGAGGGAGACGCGTCGCCTCCCAACACACGGTTCATCAACGCGGTGAAGGCCACGCCTTCTCCGCGGTCGAAGGATTCCCAGAAGTGGCAGTAGACTCGAACCGCTCGACCGGTTCGACGATCCACAAACGTATACGCGGCCTTTCCGTACGGGCGATAGACGAGGTTCCCTTTGCCGAATGTGCAGCCCGTCACGGCCTGCACCGCGTCCACGGAACAGGAATCATTTTCTACGATCGCCACCAGTTCCTCGTCGCGCGGGCGCTCGCAGGACAGTTCGCGCATCGCCGCCTTGGCGACGCGGTACCCCATGGCGATATCCAGACAGAGGTGACCGTGAAACGCCACCACCGCGTTGAACTCCGGATCGGTCGATCGGTCGCTCACAGGCCGCTCGAACTGGCCAGCGCGCGGGTGACGCACTCGATGATCCGGAACGGCTGCGCGGCTCGGCACTGCCGACAGGAGAGTTCCGAAAAATCGCGCTGCACATCGACCGCGCGCACGTATACGGATGCCAAGTGATCCGCCGCACACGTCGCGAGGGGTTCCGCCACTAAGACCTCCGGAGGATCGGCGGGGCCAGACTCCGTCGAATCCCAACTCGCCAGGCGAACGGCGTGCCGAATCCGGCACGCCCGACACGCGACGACCATTCCGGACTGATTCAACCGCTTGACCGCCAGGTCATTGCGGTGCATCGCGAAACACTGTTGCAAAAACGCGGAACTGAGAAACGTCGTCATGGCGCCTTAGACCGACGACAGTCCGTACTTTCTGAGTCGATACCCCAATTGCCGGGGCGTGATCCCCAGCAACTTGGCGGCTCTAGCCTGCACGCTATGCGCCTCTTCCATCGCCTTGAGGATCTGCTGCCGTTCCAGTTCTTCCACCGTCGAGGTCAACGACGTGTCTGATTCCGGGACAACGGAAAACGAGCGCGAACGCTCCCCGACCACCCCAATGACATCTTGAAGCGTGATTTGCGGTTGCCGGCCCATGATCACCATCCGCTCCAGCGTGTTCTCCAATTCACGGACGTTGCCCGGCCATTGGTGTTCCACGAGGCGAGCCAGCGCGTCCGGCATGATGGTGGTTGGTCTCTGATGCTCCAGGCGAAGCCGCTTCAGAAAATGATCGACCAGCAACGGGATATCCTCCTTGCGTTCACGCAGCGGCGGCACCCGAATCGGAACCACCTTGAGCCGGTAGTACAGGTCCTCGCGGAACAGGCCCTCGGCCACGGCCCGTTCAAGGTCCCGATTCGTGGCGGCGATCAAACGAACCTGGACGGTAATGGGCCGAGTCCCCCCGACCCGCTCGAACGTCCGCTCCTGCAACACACGGAGTAATTTGGATTGCATCCCCAACGGCAGTTCACCGATCTCATCCAAAAACAGGGTGCCGCCGTCAGCCAACTCGAACCGCCCCTTGCGGAGCGCAGTGGCGCCGGTAAACGCCCCCTTCTCGTGCCCGAACAGTTCACTCTCGATGAGGTTCTCGGGCAATGCCGCGCAGTTGAGCGTGATGAACGGTCCCTCGGCCTGCGGACTGTTGTAGTGCACCGCGCGTGCGATCAGTTCCTTCCCCGTCCCGCTCTCCCCCAGCAACAACACCGTGGCGCGGCTTCCACCGACCTTCTCGATGGATTCGAACACTTCGACCATCGCCCCGCTCCGCCCCACGATCGGCGACGCACGATATTTGGCCTGTAACTGGTGTTGGAGAGACAAGTTCATCGCCTCAAGCTTGCGGCGCTCTTCATCCACCAACCGCTGCAGCTTAACGGCCTGCCCGATCAGCGACGCCACCACCGCGAGGACCCGCACATCCTCGTCGAGACTGACGGCCGGGTCAGGAGCCGGCCGATCGACGCTGAGCACCCCGAGGGTTTCGCCCTGCGCTTGAACCGGCACCGCGACCAGTGCGAGTCTGGACAGATCCGCCCGCGACTGCGTGCGGTTGAGGAACAACGGCTCTTTCCCCAAATCAGGCACGATCATGGGTTCGCCGTTCGTGAACACGGCACCCGTCACCCCCTCGGCGGTCTTGAATCGTCCGCGCGCCATTTCCTCCTCCGTGAGTCCGTACGCCGCGGTGATCACCAGGTCGTCGGTCCCCGGGTCATGCAGGGCGAGAGTGCCTCGCGTCGTGCCGAGCACCGTGCCGAGAATGCGGAGGACCTCGTGGCTCGTCTCTCGGATATCGAGTGACGTGGCGAGGCCTCGCGCCACCTCGTACAGGCACGTGAGTTCCTGGACTTTACGTTCGAGCGGGGTCATCGGAGACGTACGCGGTCGTCCTCAGGCGCGTCGGGGCGTTCATGTGGACGCCCCGACGGGTTGGATCATCGCTACGGCACCCGGGACGCACCACCGTGCGTCCGGGCCGCGTCACTAAATGTCAAAGTAGAGGAAAAACTCATACGGGTGCGGACGCAACCGCATTGGATCGATTTCTTTCTCGCGCTTGTAGGTGATCCAGGTCTGGAGCGCGTCCTTGGTGAACACGTCGTTCTTGGTCAAAAACGCGTGGTCGGCCTCAAGATTCTCCAGCGCCTCGTCCAGGCTGCCCGGCATCGTCTTGACCCTCGCCAATTCTTTGCTTTCCATCTCATAGAGGTCTTTTTCAATCGGCAGTCCCGGATCAATCTTGTTCTCGATCCCGTCGAGGCCCGCCATCAACATCGCCGCGAACGACAGGTACGGATTACACGATGGATCGGGGAAGCGCACTTCGATCCGCTTGGCCTTGGGGCTCGGCGAGTACATCGGAATGCGGATCGAAGCTGAACGGTTGCGGCTAGAATACGCGAGGTTCACCGGCGCTTCGAATCCCGGCGTGAGCCGCTTGTACGAATTGGTCGTCGGGTTGGTCAACGCCGCCAGCGCGCCCGCGTGTTTGAGGATCCCGCCGATGTAGTACAGGCAGAGTTGCGAGACGCCCGCGTATTCCTTACCGGCGAAGAGCGGCTTGCCCTCCTTCCAGATCGACTGGTGGGTGTGCATACCGGAGCCGTTATCGCCGAAGATTGGTTTGGGCATGAACGTCGCCGTCTTGTTGTGGCGTTTGGCGACGTTCTTGACGATGTACTTGAACATCATCATCTTGTCGCCCATGTTCACCAACGAATCGAATCGGATGTCGATCTCAGCCTGGCCCGCCGTAGCCACTTCATGGTGCTGACGTTCGACCGAGATCCCCACCTTCTGCATTTCCAGCACCATTTCGGTGCGGATATCCTCCTGGGAATCGACCGGGGAGACAGGAAAGTATCCTTCCTTATGCCGCGGTTTGTACCCGCGGTTGGCGCCCTCCGCCCCCGAATTCCAGATTCCTTCCTCCGAATCGAGGAAGTAGTAGCCGCTGTGGCTCGTCTGATCGAAGCGGGCGGTATCCAAGATGAAGAACTCGTATTCCGGTCCGAAGAACGCGGTGTCGCCGATCTTGGTCGATTTGAGGTATTGCTCGGCCTTCTGGGCAATGAATCGCGGGTCCCGATCGTAAGATTCGCGGGTAATCGGGTCAACGATGTTACAGATCAGGCTGAGCGTCGGGGTTTTCATGAACGGGTCCATCACCGCAGTCTTGGGATCGGGCATCACCAGCATGTCGCTGGCGTTGATCGCCTTCCACCCCCGGATCGACGACCCGTCGAACCCCAATCCATCCTTAAAAATACCTTCCGAAAGCTCCTCAACCGGAATCGAAAAATGCTGCCACACCCCGGGGAAGTCGACAAACTTCATATCGACCATCATCGCCTTGCTCTTCTTCGCCAGCTCCAACACTTCCTTCGCCGTCATCTCCCTCTCCTTTCGGTCCGCACCGTGCCTTCCATTGCTCTCCGACTCCGATCCACCGACAAAAATAAAAAGACGTCCCAGGCGCACACCAGCGCCTGAAGGACGTCTTTGTCCTCCGGGTGCCCAGCCCGTGTCAGGGCCAGCAATTGAGCCGCTTATAGCACGCGCCGAACATGAGTGTCAAGCGACCCGCGTATCCGCTGAACGATCGTTCGCCATCGCGTCTATTGCAGGTTGACTCTGCAAGCGCCCATGCCGTAAAAAAAACTCGACTCTGGTCGGACATCGGGTGGGTTTCGACAAAATGCCGCAAGCGCCTTCCAGATCGCGCAGAACGTTCGGCGCGATCACTGTGCTCGTTATCACCGCCGCAGGGTGTGCGGGGACCCCGGAAGCGCGGCACGTCACGATTCCACCGGAACGAGTGGACCGCCTTATCCAATCGCTCTCAACACCGGTCGATCAGCCGCCCATGCTAAAAGATCCGGTCGCACATCCGTATTATCCCAAGGAGGTCATCCCGGACAAACGACCCGGGATGGTGCTGCTCAAGATCGACGTCGACGCGAAGGGACACGTCACCGCGGTGGAAGTGATCGAGTCCACTGCATTGATCTTCGAATCGCAAGCGCGACAAGCCGCCCGGCAGTGGTCCTTCGAACCCGCACGACGGGACGGCGTCAACGTTCCTGCGACCATTGTCGTGCCGGTGGAGTTCAGCGAGAGAAAGTAGGCGGAGATTAGGACCGTCTCAGGCGTCGTGTTTCTTTTTATCGCTCTCGGTACCGATTCGTCACGGGCATCCGGCGGTCTTTGCCCAGGGCGCGGGGGGTGAGTTTGATGCCGATGGGGGCTTGGCGGCGCTTGTATTCGCTGTGGTCGACCATGCGGGCCACGGTTTCGACCATCTTTTTTGGATAACCCATCGCTACGATTGATTCCAGCGCTTTATCCTCTTCGACGTACGCCTTGAGGATAGCGTCCAACACGTCGTACGGCGGCAGCGTGTCTTGATCACGCTGATTGTGCTTGAGCTCTGCGGTCGGTGCGCGATCAATGATCCGCTGCGGGATCACCTTCCCGGCCGCGTTGCGGTGGCGCGCGAGATCGTAGACGCACGTCTTATACACGTCTTTGATGACGGCGAATCCGCCGGCCATGTCTCCGTAGAGCGTGGCGTATCCCACGCTCATCTCGCTTTTGTTGCCAGTCGTCAGCACGAGCCAGCCGAACTTGTTTGAGAGCGCCATGAGGAAGTTACCGCGAATCCTCGCCTGAACGTTTTCTTCCGTCGTGTCCGGACGGCGACCGGAAAATGCCTCGGCCAGTGCCTTCTCGTAGCCGGCCATCAGGCCGTGGATCGGCAGGGTGACCAGGCGAATCCCAAGGTTGTGGACGAGATGCTCGGTATCTTCGCGGCTCTGGGTGGAGGTGTACGGCGACGGCATGAACACGCCCACGACCCCCGAAGCACCTAGCGCATCCGTGGCAATCGTGGCGGTGAGCGAGGAATCGATGCCTCCGCTGAGCCCGATCACCACAGTCTCGAACCCGTTCTTGGCGACGTAATCTTTGACTCCGGTCACCAGCGCGCGAAAAACCTCCTCCTCCGGCGCAAGCGCAGGAGCCACCGGGCGATTGACCCAGGTCCGTTTCGGCTTGGAGGATTTGATCGTCGGGACCTTCACCCGTTGCACGGCCCCGAACTGCTTCAGCATCGCCAACTTCTTTTTTCGACGTCGCGTATCGTGCAGACGCGCCTGAAACACCGCGTCAACGTCCAAATCGACGACCAGTAGCTCCTCGGCGAACTGCCGTCCCCGCGCCACAATCGTGCCCTGTTGATCTACGATCACACTGTGGCCGTCGAACACGAGTTCGTCCTGCCCCCCCACGGCATTCACCGATGCGACCATCACCTGGTTATCCACCGCGCGCGTCGCGAACATCCGCTCGCGGAACGCGCCCTTGCCTTGGGAGTAGGGCGACGCGCCGATATTGACGATGACTTCAGCCTCACCGACCAGGGACTGTAGCTGCGTCGGCCCCTCTGGAAACCAAATGTCTTCGCAAATGTTCACGCCGATGGTCACGCCATTGACATCGAACACCGAGCAGTCTCTCCCCGTTTGAAAGTACCGGTCTTCGTCGAACACGCCGTAGTTGGGGAGGTACATCTTGCGGTGCATGCCGACCCGGCGGCCGTTGGCCAGGACAGCCGCGGCATTGAAGATATCACCGTCGCGGTCCACCACACCCACCACCGCGACGATTCCGCGCGTGGCCGACGTGATGGAATCCAGCGCCTTGAGGTTATCCTGAATAAAACGAGGCTTGAGGAGGAGGTCTTCTGGCGGATATCCGGGCAGCGACATTTCGGGAAACGCCACGAGATCCGCGCCCGCTTTGCGCGCTTCCCCGATCAGCCGGCGAATCTTGGCGGCGTTGCCCGTCAGATCTCCGACCGTACTGTTTATTTGCGCGAGCGCAAGCCGCAGTCGACGCATGCCCACCTCCGCAAAAACTGTACTCACGGCGGGGATGAGGTGTCAAGAACACTGATCCGCGCTTCCAACGTGACCGGGTTGTGGACCGAGAAGCGTATTCATGCACTATGAGACAGGAGCCCGTTCAGGAATGCGTCGGATGCCAGGCGGAGCGAGCGCCCGCACCGCAGCGTACTGTGTCGTACGTGAGGAGCGGACGCGGAGCGACAACGCCGCAGACGGCCATTCATGAACGGGCTCCCGCTACCGGACGATCAGCGTGCCCTTCATGCCGTTGTCATGATGAGAGACTGGGGCTTCCGCGTCGCAGCGAAACGAAAACTCCCCGGCCTTCTTCGGCGTAAACCTGATGATCACCGTGGCGCCCGGCAAGACTTCCAATTCCTCGACACCATGAACCAGCGCAATCGCGCCCTTGGTCTCCAAATCCACCTTGATGTCCGCCAGCACGTCGGACACGAATTCGTGCAACACCTTGCCAGAATTCACCAACTTCAGCTCAACCGGTTTTCCGCTTTGAATCTCGATCTGAGCGGGTTCGAACTTGTATTCGGTCATTCGAATCGTCACGGTTTGCGGCGCCGGCGGAATAGTCCGTTCATCCGCCACGGCGTGGACCGTCAACAATCCCATCGTCAGCATACCGGCCAATATCACTGCTCTCATTGTTTCCTCCCCTTCCACCACATGTCGTACAACGGCACCCCGATCAACACCACGGCAGTCCCGGTCATCACCACCCAGCTCGCGATTTGGAGCATGGCAAACCCGGGGGCCACGAACCGAATCAGCCACGGAGACGCCAAGTCACTGAACGTCGCCGCAAACGCCAGCACGATCACGGTTCGTTTCAACGGAAGACCGATCGATGTCGCGACGAACAGGTGCGTCAACACCAACAGGACGATCCCTTCGATAAACGCATGGAAGTGTAGTTCCTCCAGCATCTGGCCCACCGGCCTCGGCAACAGGTCTTCATCCCCCGATCCACGATAATGCTCGACGACCTGTTGATACTGCGGCCCCACCCTGGTGAAGGCGATCGCCACCAAACTCACGTAGCCCACCGCGGCGAACACCAAGAAAGCCGTGTAAATCGCCTTGAGCTCCGGCGGGCTGAACCGGATCTGGAACCCCTGACGAGAAAAATCTTTCATGACCCGTCTCCGCCGGCCCCGTACACCGTCGCCGTCAGGGCCAACGCCGTCTTCACCGCCTGCGCGGTGGAGCGGGAGGACAACGTCGCGCCGCTAATCCCGTGGATGTCGCGGCCGAGGCGTAACGGCGCCGCCAGTGTCTTGCCGGTAAACTGGGCGAGAAATCGCTTGGAACGGATCTCCGAACCCTGCGACTCGCGATAGATCAACACCTGCACGCCCCGCACCACACCCTCGGGAGCGACCGCGACCATAAACGTGATCGGCTGCTCCTTCCCGATAACGTCCACCACCGTCGCATAACCCAACGCTCCTTCGGCGCCGGTACCGACCCAAAAGGTGACCTCCGACTCGCGAACTCGCCTCCCGATCAGGGATTCGATCCGCGCCCGGTGGCCTTCCGTGAGTGACACGGTTTCCTGCGTAAATTGCTCGGCCTCGGGGATCAAAGCCTTGAGCGCTTCTTCACGGCTCATGTACACCACGGCCTGGCCCAACGGTGGACGCACCATCATCGCCATCACCGCAGCGACCATTCCGACCAGTATCCGGCGCCTAGCGAGCATATGCGGGGGACAAGGCTCCACCACCAACTCGCTCCATCCGGACGTCTGGCTGGTGACCACCCGTCCCGTATCGTCCGCGCTCGCAATCACCCCGTCGAGTCCCTGTTGGCCCAACAGATCCACCCCAGCGCGCGGACCCAACACAAAGGCCGCCGTGGACAACGCATCGGCATCGAGCGCGGTCCTCGCCACCACCGACGCACTCGCCGCGCGGTGGGCCGGACGCCCTGTTCTGGGATCCAGAATGTGGCCGTATCGGATCCCACGGATGATCACGGCCTGTTGGTCGTCTCCCGATGTGGCCAATGCGGCATCGCTCAAGCACACCACGCCCAAGACGCGATTCGGATCCCGCGGGTGCCTGATGCCCACACGCCACCCGTCCTCACCAGGCGGCTTCCCGATCGCGTACGCCACGCTGCCGAAATCCACGAGCGCCGACGACACGCCCGCTGCGATCAACAACCGGACGACTCGGTCGATGGTATAGCCCTTGCCCATCGCGCCGAACTCGAGTTCCACACAGGAATCTCGGTAGGCCACCGTCCCGGCGTGCGGATCCACGGCAATCATGGAAAATCCCACTCCAGCCAACAGTCCTTCCAACTCGTCCCCGGCAAGCGGCCGCAACGGCACGCCGCCGTATCGGTCGTCACGAATCCGCCACGAGCGCGTGAGCGGCGAGACCGTGGCATCCACGGTCCCGCCGCTGATGACCGAAAACCGACGCGCCGCTTCAATCAACCCGAGCAGCTCGGCACCGACCACGACCGGTCCGCGCCAGGCCTCGCGATTGACCCGCGACATCTCGCTGGTCGGATCAAACACGCTCAGCAGGCGTTCGATCCGCACGGCCTCGGCAAACGCAGCGCGGAGCAATTCGTTCCCCGGTTCAGGGTCAGTGCCAGGAAGCGTGATATCGAGCACGCTCCCCATACACGGCTGGCTCCCTCTGGTGATTGGCCGGGCCATCAATCGGTCAATGGAATTGATACCCTACGCCTAGATTGAACCGGGTGCCGTCGTTGTCGGCCCCGTCTTCCCAGCTCTCCAGATCGGCCTTCACCGCAACATCCGGAATCGGGTAATAGGCCAAACCTGCGGTCATCACCTGCCGTTCGTTGGCCGGATTGGCGGTGAAGCCGGTCGGCATCGACTTCTGCGTGTCGAAATCTTCATACCGGATGAACGCGACCACGGACTGGTTCGTATCGGGAGCCAGTAGTTTGAGGAAATCATAAGCGGCTTCCAGGTACCACCCCATCATCTCCTCGCCGACGTCCTCCCCTGTAGCCGTGCTAATCTCAGCCGCACTATCCACGCTGATCGACGCCACCACACCGCGCAAATCCAGGCCGGCAAGACGCAGCCTCGCGTCCGCCTCCAGAATCCCCACCCCTGCATCGCCCAGCGCCGAGTTCTTCGTGGTATTGGCGCCGCCCTGGTAGACCGAGAGCCCGAGGTCCACACCCGGCAAGCCGACGTACTCCAATCGGCCCACGATCGCCAGCTCGTCCGAGGGCTGCTCCGCCACGTGTCCCCGCCCGCCGCGAATCCCGTTCGACGCGGTAAAGCCTTCGGCATTCAACCCGGACACGAGGTACACGCGGTACTTGAGGCCGGCCGGAACCGAGCCGAAGAACCCAACGCCGCCCTCTTGCCACGTAGTCGGAATGATGGTGCGCTGCACGTACGGTCGCTCCACGCTGTAAAAGAGCGGGGGCTCATGGAATTCGTTCAGCGGTCCCACCGGCATCAGCATACTGCCGGTCCGCACGTTGAAAGCCGGCGTGATGAGGAAATCCAGGTACGCAAACTCGAGCTCGATCTCGGTGGCCGCGTGCTCGAAATCGACCTCGGTGTGGACGCTGATGCGGTCGTTAAACTGATAACTCACCCCCCACACCATCCGGTGCAAATCCATGATCGCCGGGGCGTCGTCATCGGGAACGCCCGATCCCTCAGGGCTATTGAAATGCAGCTCGCCATACCCGTGGAAACTCACCTTCCCCGTTCCGGATCCCCCGTGCGAGTCGGCCCCGCCGCCCCCTAGTTGATCCAGGCGCGACTCGATGTGGTCGAGCCGCTCGGTCACCGACTCATCCGCCAGCACGCTCATTGCCGCCGGCCCGACAAGCCATAAACAAACCCCCAGCGTGGCCATAGTTCTCTTCATTGCTCCTCCTTCGTGGGTGAATGGTGATTCGACTGACTGGGCGCTGGGTGCTCCAAGACCGCTGGCCTCTGTGGATTCTACCGGTCGTCTAACGCGAGGAAACGTTGGGATCGCGCGGAGGCGGAACGGTTCCGGCGATGCGATTCTGGGGAATGAGGACGGTGCGCTTGCAGCGACGGCACTTCAGCTCCAGGACATCGCCTCTCCACCGGGCCATGAGGCCACCGCACAAGCAGCGGACTTCGGACGCCACTTTTTCTTCCGCTCGGCGGGGAGTCACGAGGCTCGATTTCGGTGTCTGTTCACGCTCACCCAATTGATAATGGAATTAGATTTCAATTTCATTAAATGGGCGTCATAGTAGTAGGATCGGAACAGCTTGTCAAGCGGGAACGTTCGGACGTGGGAGTTCAGGAACGCCGCGGACGGCGGCGTTGCCCGGTAGGACTACTCTTTCTTGATCTGTTGACTGAGGTAGTTTTCAACCCCGACCCGCTTGATCGCGTCGAGTTGGGTTTCGATCCACTCGATGTGCTCCTCTTCACCCTGGACCATCCGCTCCAATTTTCCGCGGGTGTTGTAGTCCCCCACTTTCACGCAATGGGTGATCGCGTCGGTCAGGACACCCACCGCCTCCTGTTCGAGCCGCAGATCCAAGTTCAACTGTTCCAGGACGGTTTCGCCGATCTGCACTTGGCCCAGTCTCTGGAGGTTGGGAATCCCGTCGAGGAAGAGAATATGCTCGATGAGTTCGTGGGCGTCTTTCATCTCGTCGAAGCTGTGTTTCTTGATCTTTTCGTACAAGCGCTCGAATCCCCAGTGACGACACATTTCCGCGTGCACGAAATATTGATTGATCGCAGTGAGCTCGTTGGTCAACACGCGGTTCAGCGAATCAACGACGCCCTTTTTGGCTTTCATGGTACCTCCCGGACGATGTGGTGACGGGGCTCTAGAACGTGAACGAGTGGCACCGTATCTCACCGGACCGGGGGATGTCAACAAGGTGCGAGGAACGCAGGGGTTACGAGCGGCTGGAGGTGCCGGCTGGAGCCATTCGCTTGGTTTTGAACTGTTCGGTTCGGGCAAGCGCGGCGAGATCCGCAATCCGCGTCACGCAACGTCCACAACAGTCGTCCCGGTCGATGCCCAGTTCCTCGGCCAACGCTTTGGGGCTGACGATCCCTGCGCGACCCAAGCTGCGGACATGGGAATCGGTGATGCCTTTACATAAACAGATATACATATGCGACCGCCCTCACCGTTCAATATTGTTCGATATTGAATTGCTTTTTCAAAATTCTAGCTGATCGGACGGGCACGTGTCAAGCAGCGAGTTTCGGATGGGGTATCGACCCCGCAGGGCCTCCCCGAGGAGAGCGAAAAAAAAGAAACGCCCGGAATGAATGCATTCCGGGCGTTGGGCAAGTAAGCCTCGAGCCTCTGCAGTGCTGTCGTTCGTCGCGGAGCCGTATCCGCGTTAGGCGATCGTCACGCTCTCAGTCGCCACATACTCGGACAATGAAATTGGAATTAGATTTCATTTTCATTTACAATGCGCGCATCGTAGCCGAACGGGAAATGACTTGTCAAGGGGAAACTGGACTAGTGGCTGTGGGGTTGCGGCGGTTGCGGGGGGCGAGCCTGCTGCTGGCTTTTGTCCGCTCGGACGGTCTCGCAGGCCTTGCAGAACCCATACAACTCGAGCTTGTGGAACGTGATCCGAAAATCGTGCTGACGGGCCACGTTTTCCTGAAACTCCTCGATTTGAAAGTTCTCGAACTCGATGATCCGTCCGCAGTGGGTGCAGATCAGATGATCGTGGTGCGATTTCCAGGCCACGTTGTCGTAGATGGTTTTCCCCTTGCCGAAGTGCCGCTCTTGGGCGAGTTCCCACTGGCACAGCAGCTTGAGGGTCCGATACACGGTAATAATCCCGATCGAGGGATCTTTCTTGGCGACCTGGTTGTAGAGATCTTCGACCGTAATGTGGTCCTGGTTCAGAAAGAGCTGCGCGATCAACTCACGCTGATGCGTCAACTTCAGGCCGTGTTCGCGCAGTCGCGCGTGGAGTAGGTCTCGAGATCGAGATTTGGGGGCGGCTTTCACCATCACATCACGTCGTACGACTTGTTGGAACGATACGCTGGTCTGAAAGAGCCTGTCAAGGTATCCCCGTCTGGAACGACTGCGCGGACCCGGACCCGCACCTTGACTTTCATCCGGGTTTCCATACAATGGCCCCTACTTGAGGAGACTGTATGGCATCCGGACGGGAACGAGCGAAAGAATTGAGACGGCGTCAGAAGCGGCGACGCGAGCGCCTTCGGGAAAAAATCAAATCCCTGAAAGCCAAAGCCCAGGTCCACGCGGCTAAGAAACCCGTCAAAGCCAAACCGAAACGCGAAAAACCAGGCCCCGCCGCCGCTCCAGCCGAGTCCGCTTAACCGACCGAGCACCCACCCCTTTCCCCCACGGGTCCGGCAAGACCTCGCTTACCGCTGACTGCGCGTCGTGCCGATCACGGCTTCCGCGACTTGCCGCATCGGCCGGCGGTTGTTCATACTCTGACGCTGCAGCACGCGAAAGGCCTCTTCCTCGGTCAGCCGGCGCTCCCGCATCAAGATGCCTTTGGCTTTCTCCACCAGTTTCCGCAGCTCCAACGCGTCGTGCATTTGCGCGGTCTCCTGCATCAAACGCGTGTTCTCGATCGCCACCGCCGCCTGATTGGCGATCGCCTGCAGCAACTCGATTTCGTCCGTCAAAAACACGTGCGGCTCGGCAGTGTAGCTGTTGATCACGCCGACGGCTCGGTCTTTGTACAACATCGGCACTGACAGGAGAGAACGGAGTCCTTCTCGACGCGCCAGATCGGGATACACGTACCCCGGATCGGCCGTCACGTCGCAGACAGCGATCGGGCGTTTCTCCAGCACCGCCCGCCCGCTCACCGCCTGACCGATCTTGAGCGGCGGCTTGCTCCGGTACGCGTCGGACAGGCTCTGCGTGGCGGCGATACGCAGTTCCCCTCGCTCGTCGTCCGCGAGCATGATCGAGCAGATCGCGGACCCCATGGTTCGAGCCGTGATCGTCACGATGAGGTGCAGCATCTCTTCGAGATACCGCGTCGATGTGATCGTGGTGCTTACCTGCAGGAGCGTCTCGAGCTGGAGCGTCTTACGGCGCATGCCTTCGTACAAACTGGCGTTTTCGATCGCCCCGCCCACCTGATGGCCGATCGCGGCAAGGAGCGCGATCTGCGAGACGGAATGGCGATGGGGATCCCGGTGCTGCACGTTGATCACGCCGATGACCTGGTCTTTGGCGATCACCGGCACGGACAAGAATGCCTGATAGCGGTCCTCGGGCAAGTTATGAAAACACTTGAACCGCGGGTCCTCGCTGGCGTGCTGGTCGATCGCCACGGGCGTACGCTCACGCGCGACCCATCCGGTGATCCCCTCCCCTATCTCTAATTTGATTCGACCGATCAGTCGCGGATGCGGCTGTTTGGAGGCCCTCAGCACCAGTTCCTGATGGTTGTCATCGACGAGGTACAGAAACACGGCATCGCCAGCGGTCACCTCGACGACCAAGTCGATGATCTGTCGGAGCACGGCTTCCTGATCGAGCGTCCCACTGATGGTTTCGCTGATCCGTCGCAAGACGTCCAATTCGCGGTTGGTCTGGCGCACCGCGTTGACGGCGGGGCGGGGTCGGCGGGACCGCGTGGTTATCGCAGCCATCGTGCGGGCATTCTAGCAATCCGCACGGAAAGTCTCAAATAGCGCCGCGATCGCTTGCGCTCACTCCGCCGTGACCAATACGTCGTACGTCCCCAACCGCCCGGCCGATGGCGGGGCCACCGGCGACCGCGCGATCTGGATGACGTACTCCGCGCCGGCCGTCGCCGCAAATGTCACCCGGGAGGACAACGTCGAAGCGTCGTTGGGCGGACAACTCGACGCACACGATGTCGGGTACGTCAGCCCGCTGAGGTTGTCTGAGGCCGTGCCGTCGGATAGCCCCAGTACGTCCAGGATCGTATCCGCGGCGTTGGATACACCTGCGTCGCACGCAACCGGGCTCCCGGCGCAATGGGACGTGGCGATCGCATAGGTCCCGTCAGCCGGCGCTGTGAACCGCACGTGGTCCACGTCGCCGGCCGGATACAGCGAGTGGTGCTGAACGGCCGCCGGGTCGGCGATGAATAGGTCGATCGGCGCGGCTCGCGACGGATCGTCGTCGTTTCCGCCGGCTTCGTGATCATCGCCCCACAAGTCGATGCTCCGGGCTTCCAGAATCGGTCGCAGATCGCCCGGGTTGGCCGCCTGCCACGCGACCCAGAAACTTTCGAAACTCACCGGCGACACCGCCAGCCCCTGGACCACGGACCAGACCGAGGAGAGCAACCCGCTGAGCGGGCCGGTCCCCTCATCGCCGTCCTCCGCGTCGTAGACATCCCACAAGACAGCGGCGACCGCCAATTCGTTGGTGTCGTACCGGGTGGCGGCGCCGAACGACGGCCCTTCGATGTCGAAAACCAACCGGACGCTGTCGCCGCTCGTGTCGATATGCGTGGGGTCGTTTCGCACTGCGCTGGAAAAGAAGGTTGCCCACCCCTCGGACCACGCCAGGCGCAGATCCATCGTCGAATCGGTCAAGCGGTGCGGCCCACCCGGCGAATCGTCTCGTGAGTAGACGTCGAGGACGAAATGACCGTACTCGTGGAGCAACACCGCGTCGTCGAACTCGTCAGGGTCCTCCGCCGTGCCCAGCACGGTGATGGCCTCCGTCGCGGGATTGTAGCTGGTGCCGTTCGGATTGCCGGGAAACCAGTACCACACCAGCGGCGAGACGGGCACGGCGCCCGAGAGGCCCTCGACCAACTCCCCGCCGCGGATGCCTTGATCCAAGATATTAAACGCACCGGCGCCGAGCGTTCCTCCGGTTCTCAACCCCGCCACCTCGACGGTTTCTCCGTCGCCGGCGTCGTCGTACGCCAATGCGGCCAACCCGTACAGAAACGGTTCGGCGGCAGACCGCCTCACGCTGACCGCGTATCGGCTGGACGACGAGAGCACGCGGACGTACACGCCGACTCGGCCGGGATTGTTGAAGGTCACCTGGAATCGCCCCTCGCCGTCCGTCTCCCCCGAAGCCAGCACGGCGCCACTCTGGCAGCTGATGAGTTCGAACGCGGCATATCGAATGGGGGTTGCGGAGACCGCGCCGGTCGGCCCCTGCGTCGTGATGACCCGCTTGTCGTACAGCGCCTGGCCGGAGGCCGAACCGTCGCCGCCGACGTCAATACGCCCCTCGAACGGCGCGCACGACGAAAAGGTCCGCGGCGATCCCTCGTGGCAGCTCAACACGGCTGCGGCCAAGAGGGCGGCTCCCACGCGAATCACGGACACGGATGTCAGGCTTTTTGTGACGCCAGGTCGGGGGCCGGCCAGAACAGGATGCGGTGGCAATACGTGCAGGTCAACAGCTTCTCGTTTTTGCGGAGATCCGCCACCAGTTGCGGAGGCAGCGCCAATCGGCACCCTTGGCAGGCGCCGTTCCTCAGGGCCACGACGGCAAGTCCTTTGCGCGTCGTCTTCAAATAATCATACGTCTGGCTGTTGGAGGGAGCCAGTTGGGCTGCCAGCGCGCGTGCGTCGAATCCAAGGCGCTCAGTCTCGGCTTCCATCGCTCGCTGCTCGGCCTCGATCCGAGCGCGTTCCTGCTCGAATTCCCCCTTGCGAGCCGCCAGCGCGTCCTCGCGCTCCTTGATGGTCCGCTGCAGCACTTCGCCGCGATCCATCATTTCGAGGAGCCGTTCCTCGACCGTCCCTTTTTCTTGCTGAGCCAGCTCGATCTCGAACAGGTGGGCCTGATACTCCTTGTTGGACTTGATGTCCCCCGATCGGCCCTTGAGTTTCTCGATCCGTTCTTCACGCTCCTTCAGGTCCTGCTCTTTCTCACGTCGGTCTCGGTTGACCACGTCGAGATCGCTCTTCGCCTTGACGATCTCCGCGGTTGCGTCCTCGACGGGTTTCGCTGCTGCTTCGATCAGGAGCGGAACCTGGCGGCGCTTCTCCGTGTGTGCGTCGAGTTGGAGGTCCAACTCCTGAAGGCGGATCAGTACGGCAAGCTGTTCGTTCACGCGGGTTCCTCGACAATTCCAAACGCTCCCATTCCGACGGATCTCGTTGTTCGGCGACCGGCGATCAGGCCCGTACGGTTCTCCCCAAACGAGGATGGGCCCACCAGGACTCGAACCTGGGACCAACCGGTTATGAGCCGGCAGCTCTGACCAACTGAGCTATGGGCCCTCATCATCCCTCCACAAAACTCTTGAGCCGCCGACTCCGGCTCGGATGTCTGAGCTTACGGAGCGCTTTCGCTTCGATTTGGCGAATGCGTTCGCGCGTGACTTCGAAATCTTGGCCCACTTCCTCGAGGGTGTGGTCGGTGGTCTCCCCGATGCCAAATCGTTTCCGTAGCACCTTCGCCTCGCGGCTGGTCAACGTGCTCAGCACGTTGCCGATCTGTCGCTGCAGATCATACCGAATCGTCGCTTCGAGCGGCGACGCGACCCGTTTGTCTTCGATAAAGTCCCCGAGGTGGCTGTCCTCCTCTTCCCCGATGGGCGTTTCGAGCGAAATCGGCTCCTTCGCGATCTTGAGGATCTTGCGGACCTTGTCCAGCGACAGATCCATCTTCTCCGCGATCTCTTCGGGTAGGGGTTCTCGTCCGAGTTCCTGCACCAGCAGCCGCGACGTGCGGATCAGTTTGTTGATCGTCTCGATCATGTGAACCGGAATGCGGATCGTTCGCGCCTGATCCGCGATCGCCCGGGTGATCGCCTGCCGGATCCACCACGTGGCGTAAGTGGAAAACTTGTAGCCGCGGCGGTATTCGAACTTGTCAACGGCTTTCATCAAACCGATGTTGCCTTCTTGGATCAGGTCGAGAAACTGCAGCCCGCGGTTCGTGTACTTCTTCGCGATGCTGACCACCAGCCGGAGGTTCGCTTCGACCAGTTCGCCCTTCGCGCGTTTGATCTTCTGGTCGCCCAGGTGCAGCTGCCGGATCGCGCCTTTGAGTTCCGCCGCGGAGACCGCCGCCTCCATTTCGGTGGTCCGGATCAGCCGCAACGCGTTCCGGTACCGTTTTTCCACCTGTGAAAACTCGTCCTCGCTCATCTCGATTTTCTTGAGCAGCACCTTGAGCGCGCGGGGATTGTGTTTCATCCGGCGGAAAATCACCAGCGGCTCTTCCTCCGGACCGCCCATGCGGCGCCGGATGTCGGCCATCTCGCATTCGGAACGGGCGACGTCGTCCGCCAGAGCCTTCAGACGTTTGAGCACTTCGTCGAGGAACCTGGACTGGAGCTTCAACCCCTCGACTTTCACCACCAAACGGTCCTGGGCTTCCTTCACCTCCTGCTTCATCTTGCGGCGTTTGGCGGCGTCGCTCCCGGCCCGCTTCCAGCGGATCGCCACGTGATTCAATTCCCGAAGCAGGGTCCGAATGCCGCCCAATAGATGCAACACCTTGTTCTTCAATTCGGACGTGTCCCGCTCACCCGCCTCCTGGTCGGCGATATCCTCGTCGAAGGCGACCACCAGATCCTCGACCCGAATCGTGTCCTGTTTGAGCAACTCGCCGCTCGCCAGGATTTCCCTCACGGTCATCGGCATCCCGAACACGATCGAACTCACCTCGCGTTTTCCCTCTTCGATGCGCTTGGCGATTTCGATTTCGCCTTCCCGGCTCAGCAGATGGACGCTGCCGATCTCCTTCAGATACAGCCGGACCGGATCGTCGGTTCGGTTCAGAATTCCCGGCGTGAGGTCGATCTCTTGTTCTTTTTCCTCGCTCTCTTCCAGGAACTCCTCGCCGGTTTCTTCGTTGTCCTCCGGTTCCTCCAGTTCTTCTTCCGCTTCTCCGAGCGGAGGAAAGCGGCCTTCCTCCCCCGAGTCGACCACTTCGATGTCCATCTCGCCGAACATCACCATAAGATTGTCGATCTGCTCGGAGGAGAGCACATCGGCGGGAAGGGCGTTGTTCAATTCGTCGTATGTGAGGAACCCCTTTTCCTTCCCCAAGGAGATGAGGTTTTTGACTTCGTCGAGTTTCTCGTCTTTGGACATGAACGTTATGCTCCCGCCGCCTTATCCACGCACTGTCTGGGAGGCTCCAGCCTACGAGCCCCGATGTTGTTCGATCTCTACGATTTCCTTTTTGAGCCGGCCGAGTTCACGCTGTAACCGTTCTCTCTCCCCCTGATCCTGACATTGATCGATCGATCGAGGGATTTCCGCCACTCGGCGTTCATGTTGATGACGGCGAAGTGTGACCACACAATCGCGAATCTGCTGCTCGGGATCGTCCCCATCGAACGGATACGTGGCCAGCTTGGTGAGCGCGGCCGCGACGTCCTCTCGTCCCTCGGACAACGCCCGATCTCGAAGGATGACTGGCAGATCGCTGCCACGTGCTCCCAGCTCTCCCCGCGCCGCCTGCAACACGGACCGCAACGTGTCATCCGTCAAGGCGTCGTCGGACACCGCCGCGAGAAGGCCCGCGGCCAACCGCCCCTGGATCAAGGCCGCCACGACTCCCTCCTCCGCCGGTGGCCACGCGCAAGTGACAGGCGGCGTGTGACTGCGCGGTCCGCCGGGTACACCTGGTGGGGTCCCGGCCGAACCCGACTTTCGGCCGCGGTGCAGTTCATCGCGCAACGAGGACTCGGCCACGCGAATGCGGTCGGCCAGCCACCGCACATAGTGGTCGCGGTCGATCGCGTTCGAGAGCTTCGCCACCACCGGCAAAGCGCGCGCCGCCGCGGATTTTTTGGCGTCCGTCGCGCGATAGTCCCCGGGCGGGACCAGATGGTTCAGCACGAATTCGGTCAGACTCACCGCCCGGTCCAATGCGGCGCGAAACGCGTCGGGACCGTCGTCGTGGATGACCCGATCAGGATCCTTACCCGGAGGCAAGGAGGCGACGTCCACCCGCAGATCAAGGGGCACGAAGAGATCCACCGTCCGCAGCGCCGCGCGCACGCCGGCGTCGTCCGGATCGAACACCAGACAGACACGGGTGACCAGTCTGCGGACCGCCTCCAGGTGCGCTGGGGTGAGCGCGGTGCCGAGAGTCGCCACGACGTTGGTGACGCCGGCTTGGTGCGCGGCGATCACGTCGAAATACCCTTCGACCACGACCAACACCCCGCTCGACGACACGGCCTGGCGCGCCCGGTCGAGCGCGAACAACTGCCGCCCTTTGGTGAACAGCGGCGTATCCGGTGAATTCAAGTACTTGGGGAGCGTATCGTCCAGCACCCGTCCCCCGAACGCCACGACCTGCCCATGCACGTCGCGGATCGGACAGATCACCCGGTGTCGAAAACGGTCGTACCATCCGCCGCCCTGGGTCCGCGGAACCGCCAGCCCCGCGTCCTGGAGTTGCGCCGGCGTCCAGCCTTTCGCGGTCAACGCGGTGAAGAGGTCGTCCCACGACGCCGTCGCGTACCCCAGTCCGAACGCCTCGATGGTGTCCGCGGTCACGCGACGCGACTGGAGATAGCGCCGGGCCGCATCGCCTTCCCGGCCGGTCAGCCGTCGGCGGAAGTGCTCGGCGGCCGCGATGTGGATGTCGTACAACGATTGGCGGTGCCGGTCGACGACCGACGATTCTCGGGAAGGCAACGGCACGTTGGCTTTGCGAGCCAGCCACTGCACGGCCTCGGGGAAACTGACCGACTCGCGCTGCATCACGAACGCGAAGAGATCGCCGCCGGCCCCGCAACCAAAGCAATGATACAACTGCTTGGACGCGCTGACCGTGAACGACGGACGTTTCTCTCCGTGGAACGGACAGAGGCCGACCGCGTTCTGACCGGTTCGTTTGAGGGAGACGTAGGCGCCGATGAACTCGGCGAGGTCCACCCGTTCGCGGATCGCGTGAAGCACCGCGTCGGAAAACCCGCGTCCGGGCCGATCGTGTCGGCCCGACCCGGGAACCGCCCGCTCAGCGGAGGGGGGATCGTGAGCCGTTGACGTCATTTACGACGATGATGGGAGGCGCTCCAAATATCGTTTGACCGCCGCGTTGACGGTCCCACCCTCCGCGCGGCCCGCCACGCGGGACATGGTCGCCTTCATCACGTTGCCCATGTCTTTCATGCTGGAGGCGCCGATCTCAGTACCCACCGCGCGCACCAGGTCATCGAGTTCTTGCTCCGAAAACGGCGTCGGAAGAAACGACTGGAGGATGGTGACCTCTTCCTCCTCTTTGACAACGAGATCCTCTCGACCGGCTTTTCGGAACTGCTCGATCGAGTCCCGCCGCTGTTTGATGCCGCTGTGGATGACTTCCAGGACGTCGTGGTCGGTAAGCGGGCGGTCTTTCCCTCGATCGATTTCCCGGTTCTTCAGGGCGGCGCGGATCATCCGGATGGTCGACAGTCTGGCGGTGCGTCCGCTCCGCATCGCTTCCTTCATCTCTTCGACCAACCGTTCCTGAAGAGCCATTATTCCCCGCTCACGTTGGATGTAAAAAGGTTCTTATTATACGGAATGCGTTTCCGGAGGGTCAACCCACATCGCGTCATGGGCGTGTGCGAATGATTCGGCGCGCTCAGCCTGGCGGCCACGTCATCTGACGCCCTCCGAGTAGATGGACGTGGAGATGGAACACGGTTTGGCCGCCATTCGACCCCACGTTAATCACGGTTCGGTATCCGGATGCCGCGACTCCGGTTTTGGCGGCCAGGAGGTTCACGCTCGCCATCAGCGACGCGATCACGGGGGTGTCTTCGACCGCGAGCGCCTGCAGACCGTCGATGTGACGTTTGGGAATCACCAGCAGATGCACCGGCGCCTTGGGGGCGGTATCCTGGAACGCCAACACCTCGTCGGTTTCGTGGACGATCGCGGCCGGGAGTTCCCGGCGGACGATCCGACAGAACAGGCACGTCGACGCGCTCATCCTCTCTCCCTGTTCGTAGTGCCGGTGATGCCGCGAGTCCGGCTCAGCGTGTACGGCGGCGGGTTCCTGGTGTCGCACGCCTCGCGGCGGGTCGTCGCGTGGACGTCGGTCGCGGACGTGCCCCAAACCGTCGTTCCAGCTCTTCATAAATCGCCGCGGGAGCAATCTCGTGGTGCCCCAGCGCGATCAATGAGTGGAACCAGAGATCCGCCGTCTCCCACACGATCTGATCACGCGCTCCGTTCTTGGAAGCGAGCAGCATTTCGCCCGCCTCTTCGGCGACCTTCTTGAGGATTCGGTCGAGCCCCTCGGCAAACAACGACGCAACGTACGATCCATCGACGGGATGGGCCTTGCGATCGAGGATCACGCGATAGACCCGATCGAGCACCGCCCCCGTGGGTCCGTCCGTGACGCGAACCAGCCGGTTGCCTTCGACGCGGCGGAAAAAACAGGTGGGTTCTCCGGTATGACACGCCGGTCCCGTCTGATCCACTTCCACCACCAGCGCGTCGCCGTCGCAGTCGAGCCGGATCGAGACCACGGCCTGCGTGTGACCGGACGTCTCTCCCTTCTTCCAGAGCATGCGGCGCGAGCGACTGTAAAAGTGCGTGGAGCCCGTCCTGAGCGTCAATGCGAGCGCCTCGCGGTTCATGTACGCCAGCATGAGCACCCGCCCGGAGGCTCGCTCCTGCACGATGGCGGGCACCAACCCGGCCGCATCGAACCGCACCGCCTTCCCGAGATCGATCGGTTTTTTCGTCTTCGCCTTCGGCACCGACGCTCCTAACCCGGCCTCACCACGATGCCCCGTTCGGCCAAATACTCCTTGACCTGCTTGATGCTCAGCCGACGATCGTGAAACAGCGACGCCGCCAGGACCGCGTCCGCTCCACCCAACGCCAAGGCCTCGTAAAAGTGCTGAAGCGTTCCCGCGCCGCCGGATGCCACGACGGGCACAGTCACCGCGGACGTCACGGCGCGCAATAACGCGACGTCGTACCCCTGCTGCGTCCCGTCCCGGTCGATGCTCGTCAGCAGCACCTCACCCGCCCCCAGGTCCACCGCTTGTCGCGCCCAGGCCACCGCATCCAACCCGGCGGGACGACGGCCGCCGTGCGTCAGCACCTCCCACCCGTCCGTCCCCGCGCGCGCGTCGATCGCCACCACGATGCACTGACTCCCGAACCGTTCCGCCGCTTCACGGATCAAGTCGGGCCGCGCCACCGCGGCGGTATTGATCGACACCTTATCGGCGCCGGCCAACAGCAACGCCCGGATGTCGTCGGTCCCGCGAACGCCTCCCCCCACCGTCAGCGGCATGAACGCGCGCTCGGCGGTTCGGCTGACCACGTCGAGCAAGATGGGTCGCTCGTCCGACGACGCGGTGATGTCCAGAAAACACAGTTCATCCGCACCCTCGGCGTCGTACCCGGCCGCGGCCTCCACCGGATCGCCGGTGTCGCGCAGGTCCACGAACCGCACGCCCTTCACCACACGGCCGTCTTTCACATCCAAACAAGGAATAATCCGTTTGGCGAACGTGCCTGATCCGCTGAAAACGGGCGCCTGCTGCGTGGTCACGTCTTCCCCGCCGCCATGGCGTCGCGCAGCGACAACACGCCGCGGTAGAGCGCCTGCCCCACGATCGCGGCCTCGACGCCGCGAATCGCGGCCAGCGCCCGAACGTGTTCGGTCGTCGCAACTCCGCCGGACGCGATCACCGGGGTCGGCGACGCGCCGGCCACTGCGGCGAGCGCCTCGATATTGGGCCCCTCTTGTGTGCCGTCCCGGCTGATGTCGGTGTACAACACCGCCGCAACGCCAGACTGGGACGCCTCCCGGACCACGTCCAACGCCGAACGGTTCGTCGCCTCGACCCACCCGCGGATGGCGACTCGGCCGTCCCGCGCGTCGACCGCCACCACGATCCGTCCCGGAAACCGCGCGCAGGCCTCCCGCACGAACGCGGAATCGAGCGCGGCGCGCGTGCCCAACACGACCCGGTCGGCGCCGGCGGTCACGTACCGCTCGATCGTCGCCACCTCGCGCACACCGCCCCCCACCTGCACCGGAACCTTGACCGCCTTCAGAATGGCCTCCACCGCGGCGTGGTTTCTCGGCTCACCCTCCACGGCGCCGTCCAAATCCACGACGTGCAGCCGCTCGGCGCCCTCGGACGCCCAGCGTTCCGCCATGGCGGCGGGATCGTCGCCGTACACGGTCTCCGCGTCGAATCGTCCCTGCCAGAGCCGGACGCACCGTCCGCCTCGGATATCGACGGCCGGAATGATCGTCACGACACGGGCCTGGCGGTTTCGGCGCGGAACGCCGAAAATTTCCGGAGGAGCGAGAGCCCCAACGCCTGGCTTTTTTCGGGATGGAACTGGCAGGCCACGACGTTTTTCCAGGCGAGTACGGACGCGAATCGCACGCCGTACACCGTCTCGGCCGCGACGATCTGCTGGTCATCGGGGGCCACGTAGTAGGAGTGGACGAAATAGAAATACCCCTGGTCGGGAATCCCCGCCAGGACCTCGGGGGGCGGCCGTCGAATCGAGACCGTATTCCACCCCATGTGCGGCACTTTCAAGCCACCCATGGCGGGGGCGTCGGAGGGGAACCGCACGACGCGTCCGGGAATGACGTTCAGCCCCCGATGCCGGCCGAACTCTTCGCTTTCGGTCATGAGGAGTTGCATCCCGAGACAGATTCCCAGGAACGGCGTCCCGGCCTCGATCACCTCGCGGATCACGGGTTCGAGCCCCAGGCGATCGAGCTGTTGCATCCCGGCCTGGAACGCCCCGACGCCGGGCAACACCACACGGTCCGCCTGTCGAATGCGGGCGGGATCGCTGGTCACCTCGACGCGCGCGCCCAGTTGCTCGAAAGCCTTCTGGATGCTGCGCAGGTTGACCACTTGATAGTCGATGATCGCGATCACGACTCGATCCGTCCCTTGCTCGACGGCACGCCCGCCACGCGAGGATCGATCCGGGTCGCCTGTTCCAGCGCCCGGCCGAACGCCTTGAAAGTCGCCTCCAGCATATGGTGCGCGTTTTTTCCGTACGGCACCTCCACGTGCAGCGTCAGCCCCGCGTGGACCGAAAGCGCCTCCAAGAAGTGCTCAACCAACTGGGTGTCGAACGACTGGACTTTACGCGTGACCAGCGGCACGCGGTACACCAGATACGGACGCCCGGAGAGGTCCACCGTGACGCGCGCCAGCGTCTCATCCATCGGCACCGCGCCGGACCCGAAGCGTCGGATCCCAATCTTGTCCCCCAATGCCTGTTTGATCGCCTGTCCCAACACGATCCCCAGATCTTCCACCGTGTGGTGATCGTCCACTTCTCGATCACCGGACGCCTTGACGTCGAGGTCCAACAGCCCGTGTTTCCCCATCACCGTGAGCATGTGGTCCAGGAACGGGATGGAGGTGGACACGCGGGTACGACCGGTCCCGTCCAGATCAAGCGTGATCTCCACCGCTGTTTCGGCGGTCTTGCGCGACACCGCCGCCCGTCGCGAGGACGCACGGCGCTTCACCGGTCCCGAGCGTCGCGTGTCGCTGCGTGTCGCCACCGGCTCAGTCCTCCGGGCGCATGCGGATGTCGATGGCCTGGGCGTGCGCCTCCAACCCCTCCACGCGGGCGATCTGAACGACCTTCTCCGCGAATCGACGCAGCGCATCCTGGGAAAACGCGATCAGGCCGCTCTTCTTGGTGAAGTCATCCACCGACAGCGGAGAAAAGAACCGCGCGGTGCCGCCCGTGGGCAACACGTGGTTGGGGCCGGCGAAGTAATCGCCCAACGCCTGCGGGGTGTGGTGACCCAGAAACACCGATCCCGCGTTCTTCACAAATTTGAGCACCTTGTACGGCCGTTCGATCGACAACTCGAGGTGCTCCGGCGCCACGTCGTTGGCGATGCCGATCGCATCCAGGACCTCCGGCACCACCATGGCGTACCCCCGGTGTTTCAGCGAGGCCTCGGCGATCTTGCGCCGCTCCAGCTTCGGAAGTTGAAGCGCGAGTTCTTTTTGCACTTTTTTCACGAAGGCGTCCGACAGCGCCACCAGGATCGTCCACGCGTCTTCGTCGTGTTCGGCCTGGGAGAGGATATCCGCCGCGATATGGGCGGGATGCGCCGTCTCGTCCGCGATGATGAAAATCTCGCTCGGCCCCGCCACCATATCGATGTCCACCGTGCCGTACACCAACCGCTTCGCCGTGGCGACGAACGCGTTGCCGGGCCCCACGATCTTGTCCACCCGACGGATCGTTTTGGTGCCGTAGGCCATCGCGCCGATCGCCTGCACCCCGCCGATTCGATACACCTCATGGATACCGACCAGATCCGCGGCCACCAGGACGTAGGGATTCATCTCGCCACGCGGCGTGGGGGTACACATCACGATCCGCTCGACGCCCGCCACCTTGGCCGGAATGCCGTTCATCAGCACCGACGACGGATACGCCGCCTTCCCGCCCGGCACATACAGGCCGGCCGAAGCGAGCGGACGTTGTTGCTGGCCCAGGGTCACCCCCGCCTCTTCGAAACTCCAGGAATGGGACTGCTGTTTGGAGTGGAACGAGTAGATACGGTCGGCCGCCATCTTGAACGCGTCCACGACCTTAGGGTCGGTCTTGGTCAACGCGGCGGCTCGCTCTTCCATCGTGACCAAAAATCGTTTCGGCGACATCGCGATACGGTCGAATTGCTTGGTGTACCGCGACACGGCGACATCACCCTTGGCGCGGACGTCATCCAGCATCGCACGCACCTTGTGCTCAATCCGCCGGTCCTCGGGTTCGCCGCGGTTGATGAGATTCGCCAACTCGCGCCGGCCCGCTCCGGTCTTCACTTTGATAACCTTCATCCCCATATGGCGTCCTTTCCGCTTCGGTGGCTCCGGTCCCTCACGCGTTCGGTGGCCCGGCCGCCGAGACCCGCTCGATGAGTTCGTTAATCCCGGGGTACTTGACCTTCATGCTGGCGCGATTCACGATCAGCCGCGCGGTCGATCGCAGGATCTCCGCGACGACCGTCAATTCGTTTTCTTCCAGGGTCTTGCCCGTCGACACGAGGTCCACGATGCTTTCGGCGAGCCCGATCCGTGGAGCGAGTTCCACCGCGCCGGACAGCTTGACGAGTTCGACCGCCAACCCGCGCTGCGAAAAATAGCGTTCCGCAATAGCCGGATATTTGGTGGCCACGCGGCACGTTCCGGTCCGCGGGACGCCCCGGGGGCCGACGGGTTTTTTCGGCTCGGCCCACACCACGCGACACACGCCGTACCCCAGATCCACGGGCTCGTACACTTCCTTGGGATGCTCGAGCAACACGTCTTTCCCCGCGATTCCCACGTCGGCCGCGCCGTACTCCACGTAGGTGGGCACGTCGACGGCGCGCACGATCATCACCGACACGCCCGCGTCGTCGGTTCGAAACAACAACTGTCGCGTGTCGCGCGTGAGCCCCTTGGGACGGATGCCGAGGCGGGCGAACCGCTCGACGGTCGGCTCCAACAACCGTCCCTTGGGAAACGCGATGACCAGGGGCGCGCGGGTCACGCCGCCTCACGAACGCGTCGAATCACGGCTCCCACGCGGGTCAACTTTTCCTCCATCTGTTCGTACCCCCGGTCGAGGTGGTACACGCGGGAGATGGTGGTCTCGCCCTCCGCCGCAAGGCCCGCGACCACCAAACACGCGCTCGCGCGCAGATCGGACGCCATGACGGGCGCGCCGCTCAGCCGCGGCACGCCGCGCACCACCGCGTGGTTGCCCTCCACCCGGATCGAGGCGCCCATGCGTTTCAACTCCGCGACGTGCGTCATCCGGTTTTCAAACACCGTCTCGGTCACCACGCTCGCGCCGTTGGCCAGGGTCAACACCGCCATCATCTGCGCCTGCATGTCGGTGGGAAATCCGGGATACGGGGCGGTGGTGAAATCCACCCCGCGCAGCGGTCGCGAGCGCACTACACGCAGTCCGCTCGCATCGGCCGTCACGTCGGCGCCCGCCTCGCGAAGCTTGGCCAGCGCGGCATCGAGATGCCCGGCCACCGCGCCCCGCAACAAGACGTCCCCGCCCGTGATCGCCGCCGCCGTCAAATACGTGCCGGTCTCGATCCGGTCCGCCATCACCCGGTACCGGCCCCCGCGGAGCGCGGTTACGCCTTCAACCGTAATCACGTCCGTCCCCGCTCCGCTGATCTTGGCGCCGCGGGCGATCAACGCGTCGGCCAAGTCGATCACTTCGGGCTCGCGCGCCGCGTGTTCGATCGTGGTCTTGCCCTCCGCCAGCGTGGCGGCCATGAGCAGATTTTCCGTACCCGTGACGCTCGGGAGATCCAACGCGACACGCGCACCGCGGAGCTTGCCGGCCTTGACACGGATATACCCGTGTTGGATCGACACTTGCGCGCCCATTCGTTCCAGCCCTTCGAGATGCAGGTTGACCGGACGCGCGCCGATCGCGCAGCCGCCGGGCAACGACACGCTGGCTTCGCCGCCCCGCGCCACGAGCGGACCCAACACCAGAATCGACGCGCGCATGGTCTTCACCAGCTCGTACGGCGCGTCAGTCGCGGACAGCGAGGGCGTCGTCACCCCCACCGTTCCCGCGCCGTCGTCGTACGTCCGCGCACCCAGATGGCGAAGCAGCGAAAGAATCGTCGTCACGTCCCGGAGTCGGGGGACGTTCGAAAACACGCACTCCTCCTCGCTGAGCAACGCCGAAGCGAGCAACGGCAGCGCCGCGTTTTTGGCTCCGCTGATGGGAATCTCGCCGGCCAGGGGACGGCCGCCCTGCACCACGATGACGTCCATCAGATCGGCCGAGCCAAGGTCATGATCCGTGGGATCCCGTTAAAGTCTGCGTCGAGTCGTTCGATCACGAATCCCCCGCGCTCCGCGAGCGCCCGCACCGCTTCCGCCTGACCGAACCCCAGCTCCAGCACGACCCGCCCCCGCGGCGCGAGCACGGCGGTCACCTCGGCGACGATGCGACGGTAATACCGCAACCCATCGGGACCGCCGCGCAACGCGCCTTCCGGCTCGAAGCGGACCTCGGGCTGCACACGCTCGTAGTCGTGATCCGCGACGTACGGCGGGTTCGACACCGCCACATCCACCCGGATCTCCTGTTGCGCAAGCGGGGCGAACAGGTCGCCTTCGAGAAATCGCACGCGCGTCGCCAATCCCAGCCGTTCTGCATTATCCCGCGCCACGCGGAGCGCGGCAGGTGAGTGATCCACCGCGTACACCGCGGCATCGTGCCGCGTCGCAGCCACGGCCAGCGCGAGGCACCCGCTGCCCGTGCCCAGATCCGCCACCACCGGGTGCGGCACACTCGCCACCGCGTCCAGGACCGCCGCCACCGCCCCTTCCGTTTCAGGCCGCGGGATCAATACGTCGGGCGTGACCGTCAGATCCAGGCCGTAAAAGGTTTCCCGGCCGATCACATACTGAAGCGGTTCACGACGCGCCCGGCGCCGCACCACCGCGACGAAACGGTCGCGCTCCTCGTGGGTTAGCGGCAGCCGAGGTTCGAGGTACGCGGCGTGACGCGGGGCGCCCAACACCTCCGCCAGCAGCGCTTCGGCCTCCAGCCGCGGCGCGTCCAGCTCCGCACGCGCCAACAGACCGCTCGCCCACCGGACAGCGCCCGATCGGGAGAGAGGCCTTACAGTCGCTGGAGTTGCGCGGTCTGTGTCCATACCTGGAGCGCCTCGATACACTCGTCGAGATCCCCGCCGAGCACTTGGTCCAACCGGTGCAACGTCAGGCCGATCCGGTGGTCGGTGACCCGATTCTGCGGGAAGTTGTAAGTTCGGATCTTTTCACTGCGCTCCCCGCTCCCCACCTGCGCCTTGCGGTCTCTGGCGATTTGCGCCTCCTGGCGTTCCCGCTCGACTTCCACCAAACGCGATCGCAGGATGCGCATCGCTTTCACGCGGTTCTTCAGCTGCGACCGTTCGTCCTGACAACTGACCACGGTGCCGGTCGGAATATGAGTGATCCGGACCGCTGAATACGTCGTGTTCACGCTTTGACCACCCGGTCCCGAGGAACAGAACGTGTCGACACGCAGGTCCTTGGGTTCGATGTGATACTCGACTTCCTCCACCTCGGGGATCACGGCTACCGTCACCGTAGAGGTGTGAATGCGCCCGCCCGCCTCGGTGACCGGCACACGCTGCACCCGGTGGACTCCGCTCTCGAACTTCAGGCGGCTATACGCCCCTTTGCCCTCGATCAGCATGATGGCCTCCTTCATGCCGCCGATACCCGTTTCATTGGTCGAGACCATCTCCATCCGCCACCGGTGCGCTTCCGCATACTTCCCGTACATGCGAAACAGTTCGGCGGCAAACAGCGCCGCCTCGCTGCCCCCGGTTCCGGCGCGAATTTCCAGAAAAATATTCTTGTCGTCGCGCGGATCTTTCGGCAGCAACGCCAGACGCAGGGATTCCTGCACCGCGAGCCTCTTGGGTTCCAGCGTCCGGACCTCTTCAAGAGCCAACTCGCGAAACGTCGGTTCGGTGCGGGAATCAGCGGCCATACGCCCGGCCTGCTCCAACTCGTTGAGGAGCGCGCGATAGTCCTCGTACTGGCCGACGATATCGGCCAGATCGGCCCGCTCCTTCGACAGCCGCTGCACCGCCTGATGGTCGCCGACCACGGACGGGTCCCCGAGGCTTCGCTCGATCTCGGCGAATCGCGCGGCGAGGGCTTCGAGCCTGCCGATGAGTGGGTCGGCCTGTTGAGTCACGGAAAACACGGACGTCGAAATGCCACGGGGGGTGGGGACGACCTGACGGAGGCGTGCCCCAACCACGGAGGCCGTTGGCCGTTATTTTTTGCCGGTGCCGTACTTTTTCCGGAACCGCTCGACGCGGCCTTCGGTGTCGATGATCTTCTGCGTCCCGGTGAAGAACGGATGGCATAACGCGCAAATCTCCACGCGAATGTCCTTGACGGTCGATCGCGTCCGCAGCACACTTCCGCAGGCGCAGGAGATACTGGCCTCTTGATAAGTAGGATGGATATCAGTTTTCACCGGATCACGCTCCGATCTTTTTGAAATTACAAACGAATCTCAGCAAGTTTCCCCTAAATTAGCCGGGGTATTATACCGTGTTGGCCCGTCGTTTACAAGGGAAACATCCAAAGGGCCTGCAAAAACCCGCCACCGATCACGGAGGGCCCATCGCTTGCGTCGGTTCCAGGCCGTGTGTTACCCTTCACACTTATGTGGCGATTCCTCGTCGCGCTTGCCGCGTGGGTCACCATCCTCCCGGCCTGTACGCGCGGCGAACCCACGGTCATCGCCGTGGCGGTTCACCCCACGAACCCCCAAATCGTCTACGCGTCCTCCAGCAAAGGCGTGTTCAAGACCCGAGACGGGACCGCGACGTGGGCTCCCCTCAATGAAGGGCTCGAACATTCCCAAGTCCTCGCATTTGCGATTGATCGTACCGCCACATCCACGATCTACGCCGGCACCTTTGCCAACGCCATCTATAAGAGCAACGACGGCGGCCAACAGTGGCGGCCGGCCAATGTAGGGATGAAAGAGCACGTTTCAGTGGTTAATGCCTTTGCGATCTACCCGCGAAACTCCCAGGAGATCTATGCGGCCACCACCGTGGGGGTATTCCGGAGCACGGACGGCGGAAACCTCTGGGTGGAAACGGTCCATGGCATGGAGAGCGTGTACGTGGTCGCGATCGCGTTCGACCCCCAAACGCCTGATATCCTGTACGCAGGCACGAGCGGTGGGATGTATAAGAGCCGCGACCGGGGGTCGCGCTGGGAGATTGTCAACCAAGGCCTGATCGAGAGAGCGGTGGGCTCTGCCATGAAGTTGGGAGTGAACGCCATTTCCGTGAACCCGGACCAGCCCGACAATCTGGTGATCGCCACCGGCAAGGGGATCTACCTCAGCCACAACGGCGGAGGCTCCTGGGAGTCACGCACCACGGGCTCGTCGGTGCCCTTTACGACCTCGCTTCAGCGGGACCCAGCCGATGGCGCGCGCCTGTACGCCGGCGGAGACAGCGGGGTGTTCATCAGCACCGATGGCGGCAACACCTGGGGGCCGGTGAGCACCGAACCACGGCCCGGCGTGGTGCGCGCGCTGGCCGTTGATCCAACCACCCCGGGTGTCGTGTACGCGGGCACACAACGCGGGTTGCTCAAGAGCACCGACAGCGGAGGGACGTGGGTCCAAATCGAAGGCTTGCGGTAGTTTCGGTCCTCACCGTCACCGCGCTCTTGCTCGCCGCGGGCAAGCCGGCACACGGCGAGATCGAACGCCCCCACTCCCTCGCGTTCAAAGTCGGCTATCACGTGTATCCGGACAGCACCTACTTCGACGCCACCGAGGTGGCTGGAGCTGGCCTCGGAGGCTCCGCGGATTTGTCCGGGCAGAGCCTCGAGCTGTTCGACTACACCTACCAGTGGCCTTCCCGGTGGAGTCTGAACGCCTCCCTGGTGGGCGGGTACTACCAGGAGTACGTTCCCAACCTGACCGGGCAACATTCGATCTTTGTCCATACCATCACCGTGACGCCGGTGTATCGACTCGCCGGATCAGACCGGATCGGCGCATGGCAGATCTACAGCGGCGTGGGACTAGGCCGATATGGATCGACCATCCGCTTCGATTCCGGCGGTGGAAGCAACGAGTACAATACCTACACGTTGGGATACCAAGCGCTGCTCGGCGCGGAGTATCGATACAACGAGCAGACCGGGTTTCTGTTGGAACAAAAGTTTTCGCGCGCGCGAGTACGATTCGGATCCGAGCTCGGGGACCTGGAAATCGACCTCGGGGGCTTCAACGTGCTGGTCGGCGTCCGAATCCACTTCTAACCCGTTGTCCGATCGGTTCGACTACAGCGCCTCGGCATGACCGGCGCCGCGACGGACCTGACTCAGGGCCCTCCGCGCGTGAGTTAGCGCGTCTTCTCCCCGCCCCTGTCCCCCGGCGTCGACCACCTTCTCGGCATCCTCGATCGCTTGCCGCACGTGGTCGGCCGCGTCTCGCGCATGGCGGTTACCCGGCTGAGGCAAACTCGCAAGAGCCCGTTCACCAGATTCCATCACTCGCTGAGCATCCATGACCATGCGGTCGAGATCGCGGCGATCGCCGCTGTCGACCATGGCCTGGGCGGCGGACATCATCTCGCTGATGGCGCGGCGAACTCCATCGGGGTCGCCCGCCCACGCCCAGCCGACGACGGACAGCCACGCCGCGATCGCCGTGATGAGACCACACCGAACGTTCGGTGAAATCGGGATCACCGTCATCAGCGCAGGCTGAAGAACCCCCGTTTCGGCACCAAGCTGATGCCCACGAAAACCCCGTGCTCAAGCGACCCCGCCATGATCAAGCCGCGATCCGTCATCGACACGGTTTCGAACGCCGCGGCCGGAAACGCCCCCTGCGTCGGTTTCCATTCGCGGCCGCCGTCGCTCCACCACACACCGCCGCTGGTTGCGACGACCACCACGTCATCGCGGCCGCCCGCGTCGAGCGCCAGCGCCCGTATCGCGACTCCGCTGGGAAGACCGGACCCGACCGGCGCCCACCGCGTCGAAGCCCCCTGTTGCTGATACACGGTTCGGTCGGTCCACGCGTACACCGAGCGGCCGACCGCCACCCCGAGAAACGCCTCCGACGCCGCAGGGACGCCGAGGGAGACCCACCGATTGGCGTCGTCTCGCTTGAAGACCTCGCCGCGCTCGGTCAGCGCAATGACCCGCCCTTCCGGGGTCAGCGCCACGTGTCGCACCTGGCCCGCTGACGGCTCCAGCGGGATCGCCGTCCACTCCACGGCTCCGGGACCCCGCGCAAACAGACCGGACGAGGTCAGCCCGTACAATCGATCGGCGCTCTCCGCAAATGAGATCGGAGAGCCCGACAACCCGTCGACGTCGGGAACCCAGCGGCTTTTCTCCCAGTCGGCTCGATAGATGACCTCGGGGGTCGCGGCGTATGGCACGCCGGTGGAATCGACGGCCAGGGCGCGGATGGTCCGCAAGTCGATGCCGTCGTTGAACGGTCCCCAACTTCGGCCCCCGTCTTTACTGCGATACAGACCGTTGGTACGAGTCCCGGCGAACAACCCTCGCCGGGGATCAGCGGCCAGTGCGCTCACTCCGGGAAACAACAGCCCGTGTTCAATCGTCAGCCACGCCCCTTTGGAGTCTCGCAGATCGCGCACCGCCACGCCCCCCGACGTTCCGGCATACAAGATCCCGTCTCGGGCCAACAACAGGCTCTGCACGTTCGTGTTCGGCATGCCCTGACTGATCGAGTCCCAGCGCCGGCCGCCGTTCACGCTCTGAAATACGCCCTCCCCGGTGCCCACATAGACTGCGTCAGACCCCACGACCAGACCCCGGATCGAGAGATTGGTCAGCCCTTCGTTGGCCGCGATCCAGTGACGGCCCTGGTCGGTGGTTCTGAACACGCCCCCTCCGAAGCTCCCGGCATACACCACCCCCGCTCGATCGACGGCGAGCACGCGGATGAAGTTCTCCCGCAGGCCGCGCTCATCGGACATCCCTTCGTTGATCGCTCGCCATTTGGTGCCTTGATCGACGCTGGCGAACAGGCCATTGCCGCCGGTTCCGGTGTAGAGCGTCCCATCGAGCCCGAGGGCGAGCGATCGCGCGAGCATCGTCTCCAATCCACGGTTGATCGGCGTCCAGCGACGTCCGCGGTCTGTGCTCTTGAACACACCGGAACCCGTGCCGGCGTACAGCAGTCCGGCCCGGGGATCGTGGAGGATCGAGGTCACCTGTTCAAGCCCGATGCCTTCCCCGCTCGCCACCCAGCGGCGCCCCCCGTCTTCGCTCCGGAACATTCCGCCCTGAATGGTTCCGGCAAACACCGTCCCCTCCGGCGTCACCGTCAGGGTCATCAGAAACCGATCCGATGGGCCCTGCTCGGCCGGAATCCACCGCTCCGCGCCCGGGAGTTTGGTATACACGCCGTCCCCGAACGTCCCGGCGTAGATGGTCCCGTCAGCCCCTTCAGCCAACGCTTGAACGCTCCCCGCGGTGACGGGACCGTTCGTTTGGTACAAGGTCACGTCACCGGTCGCAGGCGGCTGGTAGCCCTCCTCACGGGTAAGATATTCGAACGGCTCCAGCATCTTGCCGTCGCCGGTCTGTTCACACCCCTGCGGCTGCCCGCCCATCGCCACTCCGACAGCCAGCACCGCCCCCCAGAATCGCGTACGCACTGTGTGCTCCCTCCCGCTTACCGTTCCGTCCACCAGACGGAGGATCGAGTTCTCGGCCTCCGGTTACCCACTCTGGATAATTTCGGCCAATCGGACGGCGCCATCGCTTCCCCGGTGGTCACCGATCCCGTTGATTACAGGCCACGCGCGCGTCGCGGGCGCCACGGCCTTCTTCTTGCTTCCGGAGATGAGGTTCCTCTCAGCACAGTTGGCAGTCATCGTTCACCCCGTCTGTGCGCAGACGGAGAAGGGGAGTACGACATGAGGGATTGGGGTCTGGTGGCGTTGTCCTTCGCGGCGATCAGCGGAGGATTGTCCTGGGTCGTGTACTTTGGGTGGGATTTGTACACCAGCGTCCCACCCGGCGCACACACGCCGCCGGTGAGTACGCCCAAGAAGGACCAAGGCCGCGAACACCGGCACGCCGCGTAACAACCGGCCGAGTGTTCCACGCGGGCTCCAGTCCGGACGTCCGGACTGGAGCCCGCGTGTTTTGAACCGGTGACGATCGCGGTCACCACCATCCACGTCGCCGAAAATATGCCGCCAAACCCACCCCCATCACTCCCATCGCCAGCAACACCGCCGGATAGCCCCAACGCCAGTGCAGTTCCGGCATGTCATCGAAGTTCATGCCGTAGATTCCCGTCACCACCGTCAACGGCAGCACCACGCTGGCGAACGCGGTGAGCACTTTCATGGTCTCATTCAGCCGATTGGATACCACCGAGAGGTACGCATCCCGAACACCCGTCACCGTGTCCCGGTAAAACTCGGCCATCGACGAGACCTGAAAGAGATGATCGTACACGTCGCGAAAATACCACCGGGTGGTCTCTCCAATCTGCGGGAATGGCTCACGACTGAGCCGGTGGACGACTTCCCGCTGCAAGTGGGACAGCCGGACCAGATGGAGCAGCTGCCGCTTGACCGTAAACACCCGCCCTAAGAGACTGTGGTCGGGCTGACCCATGACCCGCTCCTCGAGATCATCGGTCACCGCGTCCAAGGTATCCAACAGCATCACGTACTGATCCGCGACCAGGTCGAGGGCGGCGTGGAGGAGGAAGTCCGTCCCTCGCTTGAATACCGCGGTATCTCGCTGGGCCTGCAACCGCAGGTCGGCGATGACGGAACATTCGCGGTCATGGACCGTGACCAGGAACTTGGTACTCAGGAAACAGTGCAATTCGGTGGTCTGCAACATCTCCGCGACGGCGTCCTGATGGGGGCTATGGACGATCAAAAACAACACATCGCCGTAGTCATCCAGTTTTGGCAGTTCGTTCTGAATCCGGCAGTCTTCGATCGCCAGCGGATGAAAGTGGAAGACCGTGGCCAACAGGCCGAACTCCGCGTCGGTGGGCGACTCGATATCGACCCACACCCGGGCCGCCGGGTCGGCAAGCACCGCAGCGAGGCCCTCGGCATCGGCCGGCCCCGGGCCCACCGCCCCGTCCCGTATGACGACGGTGGTCAACATCCGATCACGTCGCGGCCTGTTCCGCGGTCGCGCCGCGGGGACCCACGACGGCGGCCGCCACATACGCATCGACCGCGTCGGTCAGGGTTCGTTTGATGCGGGCCAGTCGTTCACCGTCAAGGACTTTGCCGCCGCCGGTGTCCTGAACATAAAACACGTCCACGATCTGATCGACGCGGGTCGCGATCTTCGACGAGTGGATCGACAGTCCCAGGTCGAACAGCGTGCGGGTGATGACGTAGAGCAACCCTTGAACGTCGGTGGCAAACACGTCGATGATCGTAAACCCGTCAGAGGTCTCGTTGTCGACCTCCACCTGCGTCGGTTCGGTGCCGTGCGGAAGCGGCCGGACGCGCGGCAAACGCGTCCCGCGCTTGAATAGATCCTCCACCCGCTGCCACCCCATCACCACGGCGCTGAGCGTGCGCTTCAGCTCGCCGATGCGGCTGGCAGGCGGTTCACTCGTGTAATCCGGGTCCTGAAACCGAAATGTGTCCACCACCACACCGTCGAGTCGCGTGAACACGTGGGCGCCGAGAATCTGGAAGCCGAGCGCAGCCAGACTCCCCGCCAGTTTGGAGAACAGTCCGGGGATGATCGAATCGAAGGTGGCCACGGTCAAGTCGGTGGCCTGCTGGTCCGCTTCCCAGCGGGTGTCCACGAGGACGCCGTCCGGCGGCAGCCGATACACCAGTTCCAGGTGCCCGACGATTTGCTCGGACGGCGTGACCAAGAAATAACGATCCGGCATGGCCTCGAACTGCCCCTCGAGCCACAACGAAGGCAACCGGTCTCCGAGCAGGTCACGCACCCCCGCCTCGACGCGTCGTCGAGCCGAGGCGTCGCCCGCGACCCGCCCGCCCGCCAACGCGTCCATCGCCCGGGTGTACAGGTCGTGGAGCAAATCCTGTTTCCACGCGGTCCAGGTGCCGGGACCCACCGCGGTGATGTCGGCGTAGGTAAACGCGAGAAACATCTGTAACAATTCCGGCTGGCCGGCCTGACGGGCGAATCGAACCAGGACCTTCTCGTCGCTCAGGTCGCGCCGAAACGCGATCTGCGACATCAGCAAATGATGCCGCACTAAAAACGTCAGCACCCCCCGCTCGTGCGCGTCGAACTCCAGTCGGTCAGCCACCCGCGAGGCGATTTCTTCGCCGATCAGACTGTGATCCCCGCCCTTACCTTTCCCGATGTCGTGCAGCAAAAGCGCCAGATGCAAGAGATCTTTGCGGTGGACCTCTCGGTAGACCGCGGCGATCGGCCCATCGGCGTCGGCCAGCGCGCAGGCGGCTTGGACCGCGCGGAGGCTGTGCACGTCGACCGTGAACTTATGATACTGGTTGAACTGCATGAGTCCCCGCGCGGACGCGAACTCCGGCAACACCCGCTCCAGGATTCCCACCCGGTGCATGGCCTCCAGGGTGCGCCCCGCGCCGGACCCGGCGAACAAGGCGAACACCCGTCGCTGGATCGCGAAATTCGCATAAGCGTTCTCAGGCTGATTCGGCACGGCGCGATGGATGGCGTCGAGGGTGGACTCGGCGATCGGCCGCCCCTGTTCTTGCGCCACGGCGAACAACCCGATCACCGTGTCCGGATCCGCGGCCAGGGCCTCTCGGCGGCGTTCCGGCAACAACACGGCGTTGCGCGTGACCACGTACCGTCCCTGGATCTCGCGCGCGGTCACCGCGGTGACGAACCGACGCCAGCGGGTCGGGCGCTGCAAGTGACGGAGAAACCGGTTGCCGGTCTGGTGCAGCGCGGTGGAAACGCGGTAATACTGCTGCATGAACCGCTCCACGCCGAGCATCTGTGGGCCGTCTTCGAACCCGAAGAACCCGGCCAGCCGGACCTGTTCGTCGAACGTCAACACGTCGCCCGCTTTGCCCGCGTGAAAATGCATCTCGTTGCGGACCGCCCAGAAAAAGTCCCGGGCCTCGATCAAGTCGCGATGCTCGATATCGGTCAGCAACCCGCGTCCCACCAGCTCGGCCCACGACGTCGTGCCATAGCCGGCTCGCGCCAGCCATCCAATATAGTGTAGGTCGCGCAGGCCGCCCTTACTCTTTTTGAGATCCGGCTCCAACAAGTACACGGTGGACCCGTAGCGCTGGTACCCCGCGTCTCGCTCGGCGAGTTTCTGCGCGATATACGTGCGGCCGTCCTTCCGCAGTTGAGCGGCGACCGAGTGTTCGAACTCCTCGAAGAGTCCTCGGTCCCCCGCCAGCCATCGGGCTTCGAGCAGCGCGGTCCGGATCGAGACATCGCGCCGGCCCAACTCCAGGCAATCACGGATCCGACGAACGCTGTGCCCCACGGTGTACCCGAGATCCCACAGCGCGTGGAGCACGCCTTTGCTGACCGCCAACCCCTCGCCGCGAGCCGGGGGGTCGAAGAGGAACATGACGTCCACGTCCGACGCGGGAAACAGCTCGCCACGCCCGTATCCCCCGACCGCCACCACGGCGCACCCCGACCCGTGGCGATCCACGTCCTCGGGCGCAACCGTCCCACGGTACAGCGCGGCCACTACCGCGTCCATGAGCGCGGAAAGGCCGGCGACCGTGTCCGCCCCGCACCGGCGCTCATGGTGGTCGCGACGAAGCCGTTCACGCTGCTCCGCGACGACCTCGCGCAAACGTCCCGCGTCATGACTCGCGGCAATCACCGCGTCTCGATCCACTCGATTGATCATTGACTTTTGACCGAGTAATACGGCAGTCTACAGCATTATAGTTTCATCAACCCCTGCAGGAAAGGACGACTATGACGGCTTCGCGGATCACCCCCCCGATAACCGCTGCGCCGGCCACCGGGGCCTGTTCCACGTGTGACCAGATCGTCGCGCGTTTTGCCGGAGCCGGCATCCGGCCGTTGCGCGTGGCGATCAAATGCCGCCGTTGCGGATCCGTCCACCGTCATCCCTCCCCGCCGCCCGCGCCTCCGATCAAAACCCGCCGAAGTTCGAAAGCCGCGGCGGCGATTGCCCACGAAGTCGCGTATGAGCGCCTGCTCGCGGTGACCTCGGGTCGCAAGAGCCGCCCCTACTCGGTGTCCGGTGCCTTTCGCGCTCACGATGTGATTGAACATTCGACGTTTGGGCTGGGAGTGGTTACGCATCTGCTCGCCGGAGACAAGATTCAAGTCGTGTTCAAGAACGGGGACAAACTGCTCGTCTGCCGCCGCTAGACACGCATCCGGATCGTCGCCTGTCCAGGCCCGGGCCGGATGCGAGCCGGATCGCACACGGAAACGCGTTCCGCGCCGCTTGATAACCCGATCAAATGATCGTTCCTCTCGCTTGACGACGCAGGCGCTGCAACAACGCCGCGGGACGGATCGAGACGGTCAGCGCCGCGCCCGTGTTGTCCGGGCCGGTCGTCGCTTGGCAGGCCGAGCGGCCGGACGTGCCGGCTTGGTCGGAGGCGGAGGCGCCACATACGCCGCCAACGCAGGGTGTGTCTCGGGATCAATGGAGTGTGTCCACGTCAACCCCACCAGGAACCCTCGCGGCGAGGGTGCGAGCCACGCGACCACCCCCGACAGTTTTTCTTGGGTGGGAGCTCCGGCCTGATCGAGAAAGGCCATGGTCACGGTGACCGCTTCGTTCGGCGGGATGGCCTCTGGAACCCGCAGACCGGCTCCGGTCGCACTCACGTTGGTCACCACCGCCGTTAAGGCCCGTCCACCGGACCCCGGAATGACCAGCGTCGTGCCCGTAAGCGTGACGCGACGTGCCGTTCGTTTTTCCGTAATCATACCAACCCCCTCATTGAGAGAATCGCCGGTCCCGGCGCTCGGCTGAGCGCGAGGGGACCCGTCCGTTCCGCCAACGGACACTGCCCGGCCCACCACTGAAACCCTTCAATCGATCGTCTACCCTGACGCGGTGTGTCCCCGATCCGACCAAGCGCCGCGAGCATACCACAACCTCGCGGCGACGAGAAGGCTTGTTCCGACTCGGGAAACCGTGTATGATCGCTCGGTTCCATCAACGACAACCCCGACTGATACCGACGGAGCACCATGTCAACGACCAATCATCTGACCCCGACGCAACACCCCTCGTCCCGTGAGGATCACCGGACGTCGGAGGACCTCAGCGTGGAACAAGAATCCCTGCTCCAACACCTGCGGACCGAGTTGCAACAAACCCGCCAAGAACTGGAAGCGCTTCGCGCGACCGTCGAGCATCTGGTGGCGCAAAGCGTCGCGACCTGCAAGAAGTGCGGCGCGACCTACGACATATTTCGCCATCATTATAGCATCGGATTGTTCGACAATATCGTCTATGTGAAGTGCCCGCAGTGTCAGACCCCCATGCCGGTCGATCCCCGCCTCGGTGTCCAGCCGGAGTGACCGCCTCCGTGATCCGCGCCGACAAGCTGTACGCCGGTCTTACCTGGGACCTCTACAAGGAGCACATCAAAAAGTTTTCGCATGCCGCGGTCAAGGGGCTGCCCACAGAAAACGAAATGAAGGAGACCTTGGCGTCGCTCGTGGACACGTCCACCGTCAAGGTGCTGACCCAGGAGAAGGTCGGGATGGTGGTCACGTTCCACTGGCTCGACACGTTTCCGGCGTTCGACGTCTGTGAGGTCACCGACGTCAAAGGCTTCCTGAGCCAGCGGTACGGCGGGGGAAAATTCAAGTTGAACCTGTACCACGGCATCAACTTTCTTTCGACCAAGAACTGGGAGACCGAAGGCCCTCCGCTGTGGAAGACGATGATCCGGACTCCGGAGGAGTAACCCGTGTCCAAGGCCGTGTATCAATTGTTCGTGGTTTTCGTGCTCTTTTCCGGGGTCATCTACCTGTTGTTGATGATCAGCCCGGATCAGCCGGCGTCACGAGCCGGCGAACGCGACATCACCATCCCACGTGCGCCGGGTGAGGCCAAACAGATCGCGAACCCGTTCCCCTTGAGCAACGAGGTGCTGCTCGAAGGCGAACAAATTTACCAGACCAAAGGCACGTGTTTTACCTGCCACGGAACCTCCGGAAGGGGCGACGGCCCGGCCGGCCTGGAACTCAACCCAAGACCCCGCAACTTCATCAATCCCCAGTTCCACGAACTCCGGACCGACGGCGAAATGTTCTGGGTGATCCGCAACGGGAGCCCCGGTTCACGGATGTTTTCCTACTCCCCGTCGGTGATCACCGAAGACGAAGCCTGGAAGGTCATCCACTACATCCGAACCCTTCCCACCAGGAACGCGGGATCCGCCCCCGGTTAGAACACCGCTAGCAGTACCCTCGGGCGACACGCAGGCTGCTCAAAAAGCTCCAGCTGCCAGGCCGCAGGGAGGAGGAAACCGGAGCGTACTGGGTCGTACGCGAGGGCGAGTGGCGCCACGAAGAAGTGGCGCCAAGCCACGAGCGCCGAGACGGTAAGGCGGCCGGCACATCGCAGTACTGCACGCAGCAGATGGACTTTTTCAGCAGCCTGTTAGTCCTGGATGTCGCGGGTGGTGAAGGGCCGCGCCGGTTCCGCCCCCAGAATCCGTCGCAGAATCGAATTCAGCGTCACCGGGTCGTTGTCGAACCCGCCGTGCGTCGTACTGCGCGAGGTGCTGGCCGCACCGTGACCACGCCCGGCGATCACCAGCGCCGGGAGTCCTCCGACCATACGCTGTACCACCTTGTAGACCTCGTCGTCGGCCCCGAGAAATTTCTCCATCCCGAGAATCGGCACGCCGCGGCGCCCCTCAAAGGCGTTGCTGACCAGATAGAGCAATGACTTCCCGTACGGCCCCACGGAATCGGCCCGCTCGGCTTCATCCCCGAGCAAGAAGAGGCTCGGGATCGGGCACCGGCCCTCCCGGATAACGGGCAGCACCAGTCGCTTGAATAACGCGACCGTGATCGCGGGCGCCATGAAGTGCAGGCTCTTGATCGGTATCCCCAAGGCGGTGAGGTGCGGCAGGGCGTGCGCGGCGAAGATGCACCCGGCGCTGTGGCCCACCACGTGGAGTTCCCAGCGTCGTCGCTCGGACTCGCCCGCGCGTTTGAGCGCGGCCTGGCCGTGCCGCGCCAGCATGGCCATCCCGCCCCGCCTGGCCGGATGCTCCGAGGCCAGCCGCGCGTTTTCTTTCATCTCGTTCCACAACGCGGTTCCGGGAACCGCCGCGGTCAGCTCGATCGACCGGTCTTTGGCCTCGAGCAGGCCCTCGCGCAAGCGATGCATCCACTCCGCGGCCCCGGCTCGTTGGTCGACGTCGGTGAACAGGTCGCGGATCATCCCGTTGAGCGACTCCACCACCCCCGACTCCCACATCACGTGGAGCGGGTAGATCTCGTTGGCCAGCAACACGTCGCGAAACGCCACGACCCGTCGCGCCACCGCCTGCTCGTCGTTGAGCCCGCCGTGCAGATACAGCAACACCCGACGTTTGGACCAGGTCTTCGCGGCCGCGGGAATGACGTCGTCGAACAGCCGTGCGAGGTCTTGTTCGGTGGTCCAGTACTCGCCGGACATGGACAACTCCCCGTTGTTGCCCACATCGATCACATAGGGACGGATCGCCGCCAGCGGAATCGCTTGGCTGGCCCGCTGCAGGCCTTCAGTGGTGTCGGTCGCCCCCGCGGCCCAGAGATCCACCGCCACCGGCACGCCGAGTTGCGCCACCCAGACGTCGGTGGTGTGCAACAGATAGTCTTCATACGGCAGCAGCGCAAAACCCTCGGCGCCCCACCGGCGGCCCCAGGAGTTCTGGACGATGAACCCCTGCGAGGTATACCCCACGATGGCCACCGCGTGCCCGCTGTCGGCCCGTCCTTTGCGCGCGATCACGGGCAACTCGCGCTGCCGCACCATCCCGCCCGATCGGTAGGAGAGCTTGACCTTGCGGGGCCCGGGGGTGTCCCACCCCGCGTGCACCATGAGTGTGGCGTACAAGACGCCGACCTCGTTGAGTGCCGCGTGCATGTCGCGCACCTGGCGGTGCATGACGCGATAATACGCGCCACCCGGCGTCGCGAGCGCCTCGTCCGCGATCGCCGGCGTAAAATGGTGCACACCGCGCCGGTCTTTGGGCCACGAGCGTTCGCCGCACACGCCGTGGCGCACCCAGCCCTTGATCGTGCCGCGCGCCGACGAGCCTTCGTACTGCTCGCCCGGCCATTCGTCGTACCGGCGCGCCAGTTCGTAGAGCATCCGAGCGCTGACCCGCCTCACCACCTTGCGCTGGTTCAGCAGAAAGTTGATCGCCGCGGCCAGCGCGTAGCCGGTGCAGGCGCCCTCGGCACCCTGATCCAGAATCTCGGGCACCGCGTCGCAGTTGATCAATTGATCGGGAAGCGGGATCAGCCGGGGCTGATAAAACCAGTCACGAACGTCGATGCGATCCGGAAATGCGTCGAGGAACCGCCCCATGCGCTGCCCCGCAGAGGTCGCACCCTCCGGCCGAGAGGCCGGTTGACGCGCAGCCGGTCGAGGCGGACGGGTACGCGATCGAGCCGACGCGGAGCGGTGTTTGGCGACCATGAGACTCCTTTCCCAGATGGAACGAGCCGACGATCAGTCGCACAACTCAAGGAAGGTAACGGCAAGAGCATTAGCAAACAGCCGCCGCGAAGTCAAGCAAGTTATTTCGAGATGGAATATCCCTGCAGGCTGCTGAAAAAGGCCCATCTGCTGCGTTCTCGGTCGTCGGAAATCCTCACGTACGACCCAGTACGCTCCGGTTTTCCTCCTTCCTGCGGCCTTGCAGCTGGGCCTTTTTGAGCAGCCTCCCTACGCGCAGAGGGGAAGGGCGTCTGCCGAGACCTCTCCCAGAACCTCTTGCAACCGCGCTTCCACCCCGCAATCCGTCCATCCCGCGTCTTTGACCGGAAGAACTGTCAGGGTAGGGCGCGTCAGCCCAGGGAGCCGGCGCAGAAAGGCCGACGAGAAGTTCAAGGGGTGAAACGTCCGGTACACCTCATCGATCTCTTCGCGTGTGCCTGCGCTCACCGCCAGACGGCGAAACGCGCCCGCGAGCACCGGCGCCGCCTCCTGGACATACGCCCACAACGTGCTGGCGCGAAACACCATCACGAACGTGTTCCACAGCGCCCCCCGCTCGATCAACTCAGCCGCCCGAGTGGCGCCGGGTTTTTCCACGAATCGCGTCACCGCACACAGACCGTTCGAGTCCGGCGCTCCCGGCACCACGTATCCATAGTCCGCCTCGGGGCCGGTCGGCGCCACGGCGAGCAGGACGACCCGGGACGGTTGACGCTCCACAGCTTCGCAGGCGCGCGCGACCTGCGTCATAAACGCCTCGTCATTCGTGACCATATGGTCCGAGGGAAACACCGCCACCGTGGCGTCGCCGTACTCCCGGCCGATGCTCACCAGGGGCAGCAAGAGTCCGGGCGCCGTGTCTTTGTTCTCGGGCTGCACCACCACGCGACCGCCCGGACGATTCGCAAGTTGTCGCCACACATCGGGAAACGCAAAGTGATCGCGGCTGACCACGGTGAACAACCGGCGTGGCGTGATCAAGCGTTCGGCACGGCGGAAGGTCTGCTCCAGCAGCGAACCGGCCCCCGTAAAATCGACATACTGCTTGGGCAACGCGTCACCGCGCAGCCGGCGCACGAACGCCTCCAACCGACGCCCGTCTCCCCCCGCCAACACGATACCGCAGCGCACCATGGCTCCTCCCGCGTCCTTCATCATGCCTCCCGTTGTTGGATGGAAAACAGAAAAGATCAATTCGACAAAAACAGCGATGAAGGATAGCCGAGGGCGGACCTTCTGTAAAATCGATGCCGCGTTCAACGAGTTCGAAACATGATGAAACAGTGAGCAAGAGATGCCTTGACCTCGCGGTTTCTCGCGTGCTATCACCTTACTGGTGAGACGCGGACGCGAAACGATCGCGGGACGGACTTCACGTTTTCGAAAGGACACGATCTCAGACACACAGTTGTAAACACCTTCCATCATGGCAAACTGCCGGCGACGGCAGGACGCAAAGCACCGGATCTTCCGAGACGCTGAAGACAGCCGGGCCGCCGAGGTGGCAATAATCAAACCAGTGATTATTGGCATGTCGGGAGCCCGGCTTTTCTATTCCGGCTCCCGCGGTTGGCGTCACGGGGAACAGTCTCGCGATGTACGACTGCTCGGAGATCAACAAACTCCTGCATCCCTCCCTGGATCGGGAGCTGGACATCAAAGAGTCCCTCCGCGTCCAGACCCACCTCAAAGACTGCGCCTCGTGTCGCGAACGGCTCCTGGACGATCAAGAATTCCTGGCATACCTCCCGTCGCTCCTGACGCCGAACCCCGCGCCGGACACCGTGCGTCAAGCCGTCACCGATGCGCTATCGCGTGAGGCTCATCGGCTCGACCAGAGCAGGCTCCGGTGGCGCGCGCTCGCCTCACCCAGCATGCTCGCGGCGGTTACGGTGCTTCTGGCCCTGTTCTACGTCATCCCCCACCCGCAGATCCCGACATTGGTGAAGATCGCCCTGGCCGAACATCGGCTCTACATGAAAGACCCTGCGCTCCTGCAAATCAAGAACGACGACGTGCGAACCGTGACGCACGCGCTCCAACAGCGACTACCCTTCCCTCTCCACGTCCCGCCAAAAACCACGGCCGACGTCCGACTGGTCGGCGCCGACGTGATGCCCCACCCGATCCCCTCCGCGGTGCTTGCGTACCAGGTGAACGACTCACCCGTCTCGCTGCTCGTCACCACCCCGCGAAATATCTCGTTCTCCAACGCCGCGACCCGGACCTTCAAAAACACGCTCTTTCACTCCGCCTTCCTCGATGGCCTCCACGTGCTGCAGTGGTCGGACCACCGCCACACCTACGTCCTGGTGGCCTGCCGCGACACACCAGTCGACTCCCTCCCCTTCGCCGTGCTCACGGCCGATGGCTCCTAACCCACTCCCCTTAAGAATCGGGAAATTGACACGTAGCACCAATCCGGGATAGAACAGCCCCGTCCACTAGGGCCTCGTCCTCAACCGCAGGGTCAAAAACCTTGTCATCTCCTGCGTCCACGCGTGCGGTTTTAGAGCATGCTGGAAGGGTGAGAAGAGCGGGGTCAAAAACAAAAGAAAATTAAACAAAAAGAGAGAGAAATTCAGGACCTTTCGCGAAGTCTAGCGCTCTTTCAGTCAGACCTCCAAGATTGTTTCATTTGTCCGACCTGCTTGAAATCCTATCCGATCATAAAACAGGATGAGATTAGTGAGGCGCATATTTTGCCCAAAGCCTCTGGCGGCACGTTGAAGACCTATCTCTGTGTAAAGTGTAACAGTACGTTTGGGAGTCGGCAGGACAAATGGTTTGGAGAATACCTCGGGGTGATAAAGGACAAGGATCGCTCTATTTTTGGATGCGAAACAAAAAAAGGTTACTTTGAAATTGAGGGTATTCGTGTAGGTGGTAAATTCGAGTTTACGCTCCAAGATGGATTCCAGTTGTTTATCTGGCAGGATAAGACATCTCCTGCGGCGCTGAAGAAACTACAAGAGCTTCGAAACAATGGAGGTCTAAGCACATACAACGTCAGCATCCCGATTCCACTTCTAGAGGAGGAAAACCAGAGGCTTTCGGGGATCGGTTTTCTTACCGCGGCTTACTTACTGTGGTTTAAAGAATTTGGATACTCATGGGCTCTGCAAAAACACCTCGAACCAATAAGGCAGCAGATCCATAAACCGACAGAATCAATTTTGCCTGCAAAGTTTTTGGCTACTACGAATAGCGTGTTTGACAGTCCGTGGATTGGAATCGCCTTTCTAGGCGGCGAAGTGGCTCTCGCGGCTGGTCTCGCGAATCATGTTGTCCTTTTGCCTCCAGCGGACAGAGTTGATTTCTATCATCGAATCTCTCGAATCGACACAGAAAACATCAAGTTGAGTAACCTCCGGACATTTAGTTTTTATAAAAATCACTCCTTCGATGGCCCATTGGGAATACTGTTTGGGGATTGCCTTGCCTTGGCCCCTGATGCGCTGCGGGTTGGCGGAAATCCAAATGTTGCTGTGCTGTTTCTCCCGCCTGAAGGAGACTCGCCTCAACTCCTGTACCCAGTTCCTGCAAACACCTCAATTTCTATTCCCCCAGACGCTATTAGGATAAGGTCGAGAAGAGGGCGCTTAGCGCCACTGGCTACGTTGGGCGAAGGCGGGCCAGCAGCTGTAGTTCCGGAGTCCGGAAGCCCCGCGTGACGCTTCGCAAAGTGATCGATGGCTTATCGCTGTGATCGGAGGGATATCCAGAACCAGTTGATTCTGACCCCTCAAGCTGAATCCAGCGAGACCCGCATTGAGGGCCGCGTCGTCCCTTCACAGGGGGAACTATGAAGGCAATGGCTTCTTTCGCTTTGCTGCTACTGCTAACGAGCTGTGCCGGGCTTGAGCCGGTGCCGGACTCAGAGCGCACGTTCGAGGGTGTCTTTGAAGCTCCAGGATTCACTAAGGATCAGATATTCACGGCGACACGAATCTGGATCGCAGAGAATTTCAGATCAGCAAAGGCAGTAGTCGAATACGAGAATAAAGAGGAGGGTACGCTAATCGGAAACGGAGTCATTTCATACCCTTGTAACGGCATTGACTGCATCGCGAAGGGGAATTGGAAAGTACCATTCACGATGCGGGTCGACATGAAGGATCAAAAGTTTCGTCTAACGTTCTCAAATCTGCGGCTCACGTGGCCGCCCTCGTCCAACTATCCGGCCGCTGACGGTCCGATGGTTCAGCGCGGCCAGTTGGAAGCGGTAAGACCCAAGCTGTTGGCATTCGGCCCTGCCATCCTAGATTCCATATCGAGCAACAGAAAGGCGAGCGACTTTTGAAATCCAACAAGTCCAATACAGCCGACTCGGGGTCAGACTTGACTTGTTGACTTCTTGAGAGGTCTTCAAGTTTTGGAACGGATCTCTCGCGAAGAACCCACTCTTTTAACGCAATAACGCACTCAGAAACTTCCCGAAGCGGGTGCGTAGTTGCTTGGGCTAGAACTCGTACGCGGCGATCGTTTTCACCAGCAGGTCGTCGCTGGCTTGGGTGAGGCCCACGCCTATGCCGAAATCCACGTCCACTGGGCCGATCGGGAATTTGACGGCTGGGACGAGGTAGTGGATCTGCGCGTCCCACGGCTTCCAGTCGCTGAACTCGCCTAGCGCTCCGTAGCCTTCGAGGCCCAGGCGGACCTTGCCCATCGGCGCGTATACCCCCACCGCGTATTCGAACTCCACGCCCTCGTCCACATCAGGAGCATCGAGCGCTTTTTCGAAGATCGGGTTGAGCCGCACAATTACGGGCGCGAAGGTTTTCTCGAAGATCAGACGGGTTTCGAGTTTCTCGGAGCGGCCGTAGGCGGTGTTGGGAATGTAGTATTCGAAGTACAGCGCGGTGTCGAAGAGCCGCTCGCCCGCTTCAAAAAACCGGTAGCGCGACACCACGGCCCGAAACTGCACGTACTCGAAACTCGCGGCGGGGTGATCCTCGAAGTCCAGGTAGCCCGCGATCGTCCAGCGATCGGTGACGCCGTACTCCAGCTCGAGCGAGTGCCGCGACAGGCCCTCCTTGCCCACCAGGATCGTGGGGCGACCCGCAAAGTCGTACGTGGCGTCGGATTGGAGCACGTGGTCGAACCAGTAGACCAACTCGACCTCACTCTGAGAAGGCGTCGCATATCCGTAGACCTTGAACCCACGGGCCTGCGCGTCGTTCATTTCGAGAAACGGCAGGAGGGTGAGGAGCAACGAACCGCCGAGCCGATAATGTGGCTTCATGGGTCCCCTTTCAAGCCGTCTGTCACGTTGCCGTTCCCACGCCTTTCTTCGCACCCTTCAACGCCCCGAGAAACTCCCACAGCGGTCGCGTATTGATCACATCGCTTTTCTTCACCCATCCCCGCCTCGCCACCGCGATGCCGTAGTGCAGCACGCCGAAGTGGCTAGTGTGGTGGGCGTCGGAGTCGATGACAAGTTTCACGCCGGCTTCCACCGCTTTGCGCGCGTGGTCGTCTTTGAGATCCATCCGTTCCGGAAACGCGTCGATCTCCAGCACGGTGCCGGTACGCTTGGCCGCTTTGATGACTTCGTCGATATCAACGTCGTAGGCCGAGCGTTTGCCCACCAGGCGGCCGGTGGGGTGGAACAGGATGTCGGCGTTCGGGTTTTCCATGGCACGGATCACGCGGCGGGTTTGTTCTTCGCGGGAGAGGTTGAAGTGGGTGTGTACGGCCACGCCCACCACGTCGAGCATCGCCAGCGTTTCGTCGTCGATGTCGAGCGTGCCGTCTTTGTTGATGTTGACCTCCGCGCCTTTGAGGATAGTGATGCCGAGCCCTTTGGTGTTCAACTCGTCGATCGCAGCCATCTGCTGGCGGAGTTTTTTCTCGTCGGACCCACCCATCATAGCCAGGCTCTTGGTGTGGTCGGTGATGGCGATGTACTCCAAACCGACTCGCTTGGCTTCCAGCGCCATCTCCTCGATCGAGTGCGCGCCGTCGGTCCAGTTCGTCTGCGTCTGTAGGTCCCCGCGCAAATCCTGATAGTCGATCACCTCCGGCAGCGTGCCGGCCAATGCCGCATCGATTTCGCCCGTGTCCTCCCGCAACTCCGGCAGGATGTAGGGCAGCCCGAGTGCCGCGTAGACGTCTTTTTCGGTCCGGCCCGCGATGGACTGATCGCCCTGGAACACGCCATACTCCGACAGTTTGAGACCTTTGCCGATCGCCATCTTGCGCAGCACAATGTTGTGGGCCTTGCTGCCGGTGAAGTAGACCAGCGCCGCGCCAAAACTCTCCGCCGGGACCACTCGCATGTCCACGTCCATCCCCGAGCGCAGCTTCACGCTGGTTTTGGTCGGGCCGTGTGCGAGCACGTCCGCCACCTCGGGCAGGCCTGCCAACGCATCCATTACCCGCTGGGGTTCTCTGGACACCACCAGCAGGTCGCCGTCCCCGATCGTTTCTTTGCGCCGGCGAATCGATCCCGCGACCTCCAGCCGTTCGACTCCGGGCACCGCACGAAGCCGCTCCGCAAGCTCATTTATCAGGGGCAACGCCTCGCCCAACGGCACGCGCCCGCCGCTTTGTTTCAGAAACGCGATGCCTTTGAGGATTTTCTGCTCACTCTTCTCCCCGAAGTGCGGGAGGTGCCGAACCTTACCGGCTTGAGCCGCGATTTCCAGGTCGTCCACGGTTTTGACGCCGAGCTGATCGTACAGAGCCTTGATCATCTTCGGGCCAAGCCCTTCGATGGCGGTCAGCGCGGTGATGTCGACCGGAGTCTTCTCGCGAAGCTCGTCGTAGTACGGAAGGCACCCCGTGTCGAGCAGGGTCGCGATCTTTTCCGCGGAGCTCTTGCCCACGCCGGGAATCTTGGCAAGGGCTTTGATGCCCCCTTGCTGGTAAACGACGGCGAGTGGCGCGTCCAACGTCTCGATCGCATGCGCGATCTTCTCATACGCGCGCGGACGAAACCTGTCGTCCTCCATGTCCAAGAACAGGGAGATTTCCCGCATGATGCGCGCGATCTCGGTATTGGTCATGTCACAGGTCCCTGCGGGTGCGTGATACCCCGAGTGCCCTCACCGAATCAACCCTGATCAACAAACCGATCCTGCACATCCGGAACCGGAACCAGACACTGCTCTAACCTGCCGAACCATCGATAACGGTTCCGTGCGACCCAGTCGTACACCCCGTCTCTGATCGGCCTGGGAACAACCGTCAACAGCGACACCACCGGCCACAGGCCGCCCAGCCCTGCCGCCACGCGGAGCGCTGCCGTCGATTTCGTGAAATGACCGTCCTCCTCCACCAACACAAAGGTTTTCAAATCATCCGGAGACAGCCCGAATCGCCGCAACAGCTCCTGCCCCAATGACGATTGCATGGACGCAAACCGAAAGCGCTTGCTCCGGTCCCGCCTAATAACGAACAACACCGTACCCGTACACAACCGGCACACACCGTCAAAAAGGATGAGAGGAGTTGGAAGCACGATTTGAGCCTGTTCAGGAGCGCGCTAGCCGCCCCCTTCGGGGACTTCCAGCATTTCGATTTTTGAAGGTGGGTCGCAAGGCGGAGCGAGCACCGCACCGCAGCGTACTGGGTCGTACGTGAGGAGCGGATGCGCAGCGACAACGCCGCAGATGGCCGCTCATGGACAGGCTCCGGGCGCTACACGCCCGCCCGGAAGGAACGAAAGAGCGCATCTGATTCGGCAACGACCGACCGATGTCTGGGTTCCCAGTCGAGTAAACGCTCGGCCAGCACGCCGGAGACCTGCTGATCCACCGCGAGCGCATCCGCGAACGGCCCCATAGTCTGTACGGCCGCGGCCAACGGCGTCGTCACCACCTTGCCCCCACAGCCTGCGGCTCGGCTCAAGACTTCGGCGATGGTCTTCACCGTGAGGCGCGACCCATCGGTGGCGTTGAAGATGTGACCAGCGGGCGCCTGCTCGACGACCCTGACGTAGAGATCGGCGAGGTCGTCGCGGTGCACCACGGCCCAGTGATTGCGACCTTCGCCAACGATGCGCACCGCGCCTTCCTTTTCAGCCGACGTGAACATCATGCTCGTGATCCCACCCGATCCGCCATACACCACGCCGGGCCGGATAGTCCACGCCGTAATCCCACGAGCCATCCCGTTGTCGATCAGGGCTTCCACCCCGGGCCGCCAGGACACCAGCTCGGCCGGGTGCTTGGTGGACGCGGACTCGTCCACGAACTTGCCCCCGGTATCGCCCATCACCCACACGCCGCTGGTGTAGACGAACCGCCGCAGGCCGTCAGACTGCGCCACCGCGTCGAGCAAGTACTCGACGAGTCGCCGGTCCACCCACCCGGCGTCGGTCGATGACTGGGCTGCGGTGTGGATGATTGCGTCGGTTGCCTTGACCACCGCGGCCAGCGTGTCGGGGCGCGCGATGTCGCCATCGACTGCCTTGGCGCCGAAGCGCTCGACGAGTTTGCCCTTGTCTCGACTTCTAACCAGCGCCCTCACGTCATGCCCTGCCCGGCACAACGCCGCGACCACGGCATTGCCGATGTACCCTGTACCGCCGGTGACGAAGATTTTCATGGCGACTCTCCTCGTGGGAAGGCCCTCGCAGGATACTCGAAGGGTTCCGATGACTTCAATCGAACACGCAGCAGATGAACTTTTCAGCAGCCTGTCAGTGGAAGTCGTGCGAGGGGACCACTTCGTGGCCCGCCGCCAACGACTTCACGCGGCGCGCCTTGATCGCCACCACGCCATCCTGGTTCTGGAGGATGCCCTCCACCCATAGGAAGGGTTCGGTCACGAGCACCACGCGGTCGCGCTCGAACAGACGCGGCGTGAAGATAAGATTGGCGATGCCGGTCTCATCCTCCAGGCTCACGAAGAAAAACCCCTTGGCTGTACCCGGACGTTGGCGGGCGATCACCATGCCGGCGGTTCGGACCCAGCGGCCGTCAGGAATCGCGGCAAGATTCTTGGCCGCCACCACGCCTTCTGCAGCCAGCGTCTCGCGGCACAGGCGCATGGGGTGAGGACCGATGGTGAGGCCGGTGCCGCGATAATCGGCGGTTAATCGTTCGCCGGTGGTCATCGGAGCCAACGGTGATACGTCGAATGGCGGTGCGATTCCCTCCAGCAGCGGCCCTGTGGCTCGCGCGGCGCGTTCGGCCTCCCACAAGGCGGCACGTCGCTCGGGCGCCAGGCCGTTGAGCGCGCCGATCTCGGCCAACACGCGAAGTTCTTCGCGGCTCGCGTTCGTCCGTCGCGCGAGATCTTCGATCGATGCGAAAGCGCGTCGCTCGCGCTCTGTCTCGATCTTTGCCCCCACCTCCGCCCGCAGGCCTTTCACGCACAACAACCCGAGCCGCACGCTCCCGTCTTCCACCGTTGAACGCCACCCGGACGATTGCACGTTCACGGGCAGGATCCGCACGCCGCGACGCTGCGCGTCCTTGACCACCGTGGACACGTGGTAGAACCCCATCGGCTGGTTGTTGATCAGCGCGGCGTAGAAGGCCGGGGCATGATGCGTCCGGAGGTACGCGCTCGCATAGGCCAGCAACGCGAAGCTCGCGGCGTGGGATTCGGGAAAACCGTACAGCGCGAACGCCGTGATCGCGCGCACGATCTCGTCCTGGGCCTTCCCGATGATCCCGTTCCGGCTCATCCCGCTGCGCAGCGAGGTCTCGAGCTCCCGCATCCTGACCTCGGAGCGCTTGAACCCCATGGCTCGGCGCAGTTCCTCGGCCTGACCGCCGCTGAAACCCGCCGCCACCATGGCGATCCGCAACAGTTGTTCTTGAAAGAGCGGGACGCCCAGCGTGCGTTTGAGAATCGGCTCCAACGACGGGTGCGCATAAACTACGGGCTCGCGTCCGGCTCGGCGATTGAAATAGGGATGCGCCATCTGCCCCACGATGGGGCCGGGCCGGATGATGGCCACCTGGACCACCAGATCATAGAAGCGCTCGGGCTTCATGCGCGACAGCGACGCCATTTGCGCCCGGCTTTCGACTTGAAACAATCCAATGGTGTCGGCCTTCTGGAGCGCGGCATACACTTTGGGGTCGTCCGGCGGCAGGTGCGCCAGGTCCACGTCGCCGCCCTGCTCTCGAATCAACGCGAGGCTCTCTTCCAGCACCGCCATCATGCCCAACCCCAACAGATCGACCTTCAGGATGCCAAGGTCCGCGCAATCCTCCTTGTCCCACTGGACCACCACCCGGCCCGTCATGGCGGCGGGTTCCAGCGGCACGATCGCGTCCAGTCGGCCGTGGCAGAGCACCATCCCCCCCGAGTGTTGGCCGATGTGACGCGGCAGGTTCTGGATCTTTCGCCACAGCGCCACGAAGTGACGGACCCTCGGATGCGCGGGGTCCACCCCGGCCTGCGACAACTGTTTTGTGATTTCGATCGGCGCGTGGAAATCCCCCCACTGGCTCACCAACTTGGAGAGCCGGTCCAGCGCGTCGGGCGGAAACCCGAGGGCCTTGCCCACCTCGCGCGCCGCGCTGCGGCCGCGGTAGGTGATGACGTTGGCGGTCATGGCCGCGCCGCGCTCGCCGTACCGGCGATACACGTACTGGATCACGCGCTCGCGCTGGTCGCCGCTGGGCAAATCCAGGTCGATATCCGGCCACTCCCCTCGCTCCTCGGACAAAAACCGTTCGAACAGCAACTCCATCCCTACCGGATCGACCGCGGTGATGCCGAGGCTGTAACACACCGCGCTGTTGGCGGCCGACCCGCGGCCTTGAACCAGAATGTGTTCTTGCCGGCAATAGTCCACCACGTCCCACACGATGAGAAAGTAGCCGGCCAAGCCGAGCTTGATGATCAAGGCCAACTCACGCTCGATCTGGCGACGGGCCTTCTCGTGCAGCGGACGGTAGCGGGTGTTCGCTCCGGCCCACGTGAGCTGATGCAGGTGCGAATCCATGGTTTCGCCCGGCGGGACCGGATAATCTGGAAAGCGATACCCCAGGTCCTCCAACGTGAAGTGAAGGCGATCGGCCAGCGTCACGGTATTGGCCACGGCCTCGGGATAATCGGCGAACAAGCGCGCCATGTCGGTCGGCGGCTTCAGCCTGCGTTCGTCGTTGGCCGCCAACAACCGCCCCGCGCGATCGAGCGGGACTCCGTGGCGGATACTCGTGAGCACATCCAGCAGCGGTTTACTGTCCACGTCCTCGTGCGTCACGCCGTTGGTCGCCAGGAGCGACAACCGCGCGCGCGCGGCCGAGTCTATCAGCGAGAGATTGCGGGCCTCTTGATCTCGATCATGATGGCGCTGCAACTCGACGTACACATTGGCGCGGCCGAAAATTCCGACCAGTTGGTCGAGCAAGCCGGGCCAGGTCTCTGGACGCCGGTGTGCGAACACGCCTTCATCCCCACCGGTCAAACACACCAGGCCCGCGGCGTGCGCTTCCAGGTCGGCCAGCGTCACCGCGGCTTGGCCCTTGGGCGCGCGAAGCTTCGCGGCCGTGATCACGCGGCAAAGGTTTTGATACCCGGCCCGATTTTCCACCAAGAGCGGCAGACGGCCGCCGCCTTCCAACGTCACCTCCGCTCCCACGATCGCGCGAACCCCGCGGGACTTGGCCGCCCGGTAGAATCTGGGCGCCCCGTACACACCGTCGCGATCCACCACCGCCAATGCCGGATACTCCAATTGTGCTGCGCGTTCAGCGAGAGTCTCGGGCAACGCGCTGCTTTCTAAAAAGCTGAACGCGGTCTTGGCGTGCAGTTCCACGTACGTCATGTCGGCCCTAATAGGTTGCTGAAAAAGTCCATCCGCTGCGTTCTCGCTCGTCGGAAATCCTCACGTACGACCCAGTACGCTCCGGTTTCCTCCTCGCTGCGGCCTGGCGGCTGGAGCTTTTTGAGCAACCTGCGAGTCTCTGTAAATCTTTCAGCACCTTGCTAATCGTAGATTCCATCGAGAAACCACTTGCTCCGTGCGAGATCCCACGCCAGTCGGATCACCGGCCCGTTGGCCAACTCCGCGTCCCACTCCTCGCGCCGCCATGAGGTCTCGCCCCACCACTGCCCACACGACCGCCAAGGCCCGGAAGCGACACGGACCACGCTCTTCCACGGCCCGCCGAGAATTCCACGCGGCGAGCCGTCCGTTGCCGTCTCGACGTCGAGCACCACCGGCGGACGGAGCCGGCGCAGAATCGGCATCCGCAAGCCCGATGGGGTCTCCCGCTCTGCTTGCGCGCGCGAGGCCGGCTGGGGGGACACTCCTTCAAAGGGTTTCATCACGAACGCGTCCGGTCGGTGGCTGTCCAGCAGCGCGGGACTTCCCACGTGTTCGCGCCCGACCAGCGCCTCCAGGCGCGCCAGCGTGGCGGCCAGTTGATCGGGACTGACCCAGGACGCTGAAAACAGGGTGGCCTGCGCCACCCGCGAGGCCGCCGGTTCGGCCTGGACCGCGACCCGCTCGATCGCTGCGGAGAGAGACCCTGAGCGCACGGCTTGTACCAGCAGCGCCAACACGGCTCGGCTGTCCGCAAGAGGTGAAGCCAACGACAAGGGGATATCCCGGCACGATCGATCGGTCAACCCCAATCTCAGATGGACCGCGCCGAGCACCCATCCACGGGCAGTGAGCCGCGCGATCAGCCGATCGAGCATCCCGCTCAATACGAACGCAAGCGCCTCCAGGTTGTCGATCGGCCACTCGAGGTCCATGGTTTCTTCCAGGACCGTGGGGGGTTGATACGGGATAAACGGGTCGAGGTCTTCGCCCCAAGCACGTTGCTGCAGGCGTCGCCCTTCCACGCCCAGCCGCTCCGTGAGCGCGGCGTGGGGAAGCGCCGCCAATTCACCCAACGTGCGAATGCCCCACCGGGTCAACACCGCGAACAGGTCATCCGATGCGGCGAGGAGGGCGAGCGGGAGAGCGGACAGGACGTCCGCCTCACGACCGGGCGGAATCACGATCAGGGAGTGCACGGCCGCCGCCAACCGGGCGGCGGTTCGCGTGGACGCAATCGCCACCGACGCCGGCAGGCCCGCACCCTCGGCGCGGGCCGCAAGATCCTCAGCTACACGGCGTTGATCCGGATGCAGCCTGGCCAGGCCCGCCAGATCGAGACACACGACGCCGGCGCCGACGTCTTCCACCCGCGGCGAAACGCCCACCGCCACGTCGAGGAGCGCGGCTTGCGCCGAGGCTTCACACGCGGGACTTCGCGGGACGAACGTGAGTCCGGACACCCGCGCCTTGGCCTCAGCGGCCGGCATCGCGGGCATGACTCCGGCTCGCCGGGTCGAGACGTCCGTGTCAACGATGGTCAGCGCGGGCGCACGTCCGGCGACCACCGCGACCGGACGGTGACGGAGATCAGGATGGCTGCGAAGAATCGCGGCAACGGGAAACGCTGGAACCACCAGGCAGGCATACCGATGGGGCATGGCGTCCCGTCATCCCGCTCGCCGCGACGCCGCGCCTCGTCCATCGACCACCGGAGGCGCAGCACGAAAATCGCTCAACACTCGACACATCGAGTGGCGTCCCGACCAGACCGCGGACGCGCGAGCCAGGCGGATCATGGCGCTCGCAGAGGTCCCGACGAGCGCGTGATCGGCCAACACGAGCAGCGCGGTGGGCGTGCGCTCGACCGCGCGTCGCAGGCGAACATACGCCGCGGCGGGTATGCGCCGCAGTCCGGAAACCGGCGCCCCCCCAAGATCGAGCACCACCACGCGCGCCCCGCCTCCACGGACTACCGCGTCCGCGGCTTTGAACGCGATGTCGATTCGACCCCGGCATCGTACCCATAACAGGCGCGACAGCTCGACGCCTCTTCGCGCCGCTGACCAGGGATCGAACGCATCCATCGCGTCGACATACGCCGCGGTGCCCTGGCGGTCCGTCACCTGCGCCAACAACGCCGTGACCGCGCTGGTCCGACCCGATGACGGCACGCCCGCCACTTCGGTCACAGCCCCCACCGGTATTCCTCCGCCCAACCGATCATCCACACTCGACAGGCCGAACAATAGCCGTTCGGTGCCCGGAGATTCCAGGAGGGTCCGCAACGGCAGCGCGTGGGCGAATCCCTGCGCGCGCAACAGTGACTCCAGTTCGGTTCGGACGGACAGTGCGGCCATAGTTCTATTTGATCTGTTCGGAGTGGCGCCTGTTCAGGACTGGCCAGATGCCCCCTTCGGGGACTTCCGGCATTTCGATTTTTGAAGGTGGGTCGCAAGGCGGAGGGAGGCCTTGCGCGCGGAGCGTACTGGGTCGTACGTGAGCACGCAAGGCCGACTGACAACGCCGCAGATGGCCGGTCATGGACAGGCGCTTAGGAAAGCCGTCGATAGATGCCAACAACTTTCCCCTGAATCATCGTCGGCGCCGTCACGGGCATGGATGGGAATTCAGGGTTCTCGGGATCTAACCGCCACCCACTTTTACGGCGTCGCAACCGCTTCACGGTCGCCTCGTCGTCGAGGAGGGCGACGACGATATCGCCGTCGTCCGCTGCCGGCTGCTGACGCGCGATCACATAGTCCCCGTCCAGGATGCCGGCTCCGATCATGCTGTGCCCTTTCACCTGAAGGGCGAAGACCCGCGCGCCACGAGCCAGGCGCTCATCCACCCACAGGTGATCCTCGATTCGCTCCTCGGCCAAGATCGGCTGTCCCGCCGCCACGCGTCCTATGACAGGAACGGACACGCCGCCCCGCCTCTCCCCCGCGCTCCGTCCACCACCCGGCATGACCTCGATCGCCCGCGATCCGCGATCCGCCCGGCGAACCTGTCCCTTGCGCTCCAACGCTTTGAGATGCCCGAACACGCCGGCCGGTCCGATTCCGAAATGCGCTCCGATTTCCCGAATCGTCGGCGGCACTTGGTGGGTCTGACGGTGTTCTTGGATAAATCGCAGGATCGCTTCCTGCCGTTTGGTGAGCAGTTCCCGTCGCACGCGCTCCACGGCGACAATATAGCGAACAGATGTTCGCTAGTCAAGTGGCCGGCGTCAGGGCTCCAGCGCGTCGTTTAAGATCTTGGCGAGACGGACCCCGGCCTTGGCCAGCATCTCGTCCACCACCGGAAGCGCCTTGTCGGCGTAATCATCACCGAGCACTCGGTCCGGCGGGAGCTGGTAACTCGTCTCCACCGCCGCGCGATGCGACTCTAACACCCAGTCCACCACCGTGCCGCGCTCCATCCGGGAAACCGACCCGCGATCGATCTGACGGGTCAGCCGCCTCGCGTACTCGGACGGCTTGAGACCTCGGCGTTCGATCAGGCCCGCGTCCCAGACCGCGTGCAGGTTCCAGGGCTTCCGACCGGAAGCATTGAGCACCTGACCGAAGAACACGACCGGAACATCGTTACCACCCCCGTCTCGGTTGTCGGCGCAGTGGAGCGGTTGATGCAGATCGGCTACGAAATGCGTCACAAACTTGAGGGCCTCGGCCCGTTCCGCGCGAGGCCGGTCGGGATCCGCCAACGCGCGTTGAAACGTCTCGACCACGGCAACGACACAACGGCCGGGAGGACGCGCACAATCGCGGGTGGGGTCATAGTCGGTGCGATCGAGCGGAATGTTGACGTAGTGCCACGGCTTGGTCTCCGGGCGGGCACCTTTGATCTGGTCCGCCCACGTCGCGACGTCACGCAGACTGGACGGACCGATGAGCGATCGGACGGCCGTGCTCGCGGCAGGGGTCAAGCGGGCCTCGGCGACCATCGCGACAACCCTGTGCCCCTTTTCCCCCCACGCAAAGACCGGATGTGTAACGAACAGCGTGGCCGTCGCGGCGACCGTTGCCAAGACGATGGGATGCGCGAAGGCGATGCGCGGGAGGGCGAGACCAATCACCACGCTAACAGGGCGGCTTCACTTCGACCCGGCGTGCGGCAACGTCACGATGCCGGGAATGGGCTACTCATCACGTGGCCGCGTGCTCCACGTTCGCGGCAGCCTCATCCATCCGGCTTGCCGAACGCCGCTCCTTGACGGTGAGCACCGGGCAGGGCGCTCGGCGCACGACCCGCTCGGTGGTTCCTCCGAGCAAGAGATGACCCCATCCGGACGCTCCGTGCGTGCCCATCACGATCAGATCAACCGCATACCGATCCACCATGTCCAGGATCTCGTGTTCAATTGATCCGACCGCCACGTGCATCTCGGTCGTCGAGTCACGCGCCTGGACCCCGTCCGTCAAACGGTTCAGGCGATCCTCAAAGCGCGTCAACACGTCTGACGCGATGGGCGCACCGTCGCCAAGACCGCTGGCGATGGGGTCGACGACGTGCAGCAGGTGCACGGTGCCCCGACGCGGACCCGCCAAGGCGAGCGCGTGTTGGAGCGCGGCAAGCGAACAGGCACTGAAATCGATCGGGACCAGGACGGATCGGACATCGAACATGGGCGGGCTCCTTTCCGAGGTGAGGCAGTCATCATGACTCTGACCATCGGGAGAAGGATCGACAACGCGGTCACGCTACCACACCAAACGGACAAAGAGCAACGGCGCATCTCAAGGATGCTCATTCCGGAAAAAGCGAGGTCCCTCCGGCGTGTGCTGCCGGAGCGACCTCGGGCACGAGCCGGACACGCCGGCGTCAGATGGCTCCCCGGGCCGGATTCGAACCAGCGACCAATCGGTTAACAGCCGACCGCTCTGCCAGCTGAGCTACCGGGGAAAAGGAATCGTGGCGGGAATTATATCCGAAAGTGCATGACAAGTGCATCCCCTGCAGCGTGTTGCAGGGAGTTCAATCAGCCTTGCTTTTTCAGTTCTAAAATGACTTGCTTGGAAATTTCTTTGAGGGTCTCGAACACGCCCGTTCCGCTCATGGCAACGGCCTCGAACGAGGGGACTTTCCTGGGATTCAGCGCCTTTTCCAGTTCCCCCGCGGGAACCACGTTGGGGAGATCCCGCTTGTTGTACTGGACGACGAACGGAATCGTCTCCGGATTGAATCCCTGTTCCTGCAGATTCTTCCGCAGATTCTCGAAGCTCTCGACGTTCGCTTCCATCCGCTCCACTTGGGAATCGCCGACAAAGACCACGCCGTCCACTCCGCGCAGAATCAACTTGCGGCTGGCATCGTAAAACACCTGGCCCGGGACCGTGTACAAGTGGAACCGGACTTTGAACCCGCGGATGCTGCCGAGGGACAACGGGAGAAAGTCGAAGAACAACGTACGCTCGGTTTCGGTCGCGAGCGAAATCATCTTGCCTTTACTGTCGGGATTGGTTTTCTTGTAGATGTAGAGCAGGTTGGTGGTTTTCCCACAGAGGCCCGGACCGTAATACACGATCTTGCAATTGATCTCGCGAGCCGAATAATTAATAAAAGACATCGCCGATTGCGCTCCTCAGCCGAACAGCTTCTCGATATCCTCTTCGGTGATCTCCGCGAACGGCGACTTCACCACGTGCTTCACGCCGCGCTCCTTCTCGACCTTCGCGAAGATCTCCTCGAAGAGCTTCACCAACACGTCGGTCGCCTTTTTGGCCCGAAGACGAACCAGTCCTAACGAGGACCGTTGGTCGAAGATCACGACCAGAATGATCCGCTGCCCGATGACCGAAATGTGAATGTTGTCTCGATCGCCTTCGTGGAACAGGATGGAGAACTCCTTCTGACCCAAGAGCTTCGCCATGCCTCCGGTGGCGGCGATGTTGCCGGCGGTCAGCGAGGCCAGCGAGGTCGTATCGACCCCTTTGGTCTCGCCCACGTTCGTGATCAGCTGGCCGTTCTTGTCGACGAGGAAGGTGAGTTTGGCGTTGGCTTGCTCGTGGAGTTTCGCCAGTTCGGCATCGATGAGTTTGAACTCCTCTTCATACATCACCAAGCCGGAATCGGGCATGCCAAACCTCCAAAATCGGTGCTAGGTATAGCACACGATCCATGATTGATCAAGAAAACGGATGGGTGGACGCGGAGATACTCTGTCGTGGGATCACGTCAGGCGTCGAGCGCCTCATCGTCGGGGATCTCGTCCGCGAGCTCCGACTCTCCCCCGGTCACTCGTTTGGCGTAGTGGTTCGCCCAGGTGAGATAGATGGCGCCGCTGTCCTTGACGGCTTGAAGCCCGTTGACGGCCTCACGGACCTGCTCGTCGGATTCGCCCAGGGCCCGCAGTTCGGCAATACGGTGCTCGAACACTCGGGCCAGGGCATCCATCGCGCGCGCGACCTGCAACAGCGCCTGTTGAAAATCCTCGGTCATCGATTCCTCCGCCCTGAAAGCAGAAACCCCCATGGCGAACCGCCATGGGGGTCGTGAGCACTCCTGATCGGTTACTGGTAGGCCTGGCCGAGTCCGGCCGATTCCCCGGCTTGTTTGCCCAGGATGATCTCGCCGGTCGCGCCGTTCACCGGCGCCATCAAAATGGCGTTATGCTTCGCCGCGTCGCACACGACCTTGCATAACTCGCAGCCCTTGCACCGGGCCACCACCACGTAGGCTTTCATCTTCTTTTGGTCGAGCATGATGCAGTCGGCTTCAGGGCAGTACATGATGCACAGCCGGCATCCCTTCTGAGCCACGCACTTCTCGTCTTCCACATACGCGACGTTATACATTCACCCGTTCTCCGTTTCCCCTATCGGGAGCGCTGGCCGGCCCTACGCCGCGACCACGCTGTGTGACTCTGCCCAGGCCTCGCCGAGTTCGTACGCCTTGACCATGGTGGCCAGATTCTTCGCGAGCAGATGTTCTTTCTTGGCGAACTTCTTCTTGATCGCTTCATCGAGTGTCGCGGTGCCGCCGGAGGCCACGTACTTCTTTCCGAAACGATCCTGGAGCGCTTGGTCGAGCGCCTCCATCGTCACCACTTTGGTGATCCCGGCCAACCCGCCGATCATCGCCATGTTGGTGGATAACTCGGTCCCGGCAACTTCAAGCGCCAAGTGCGTCGCGTCGAGGTAGAACACCTTGACGTCCAAATCGTTGAGCGTCTTGACATCGTCATCGGACAGCAGGGGCTCGCTCGAGTTGATGATGACCAAGCCGTTGCGACGAATCCCGGAGTAAAACGGCATGGTGTAGCTCTTCCCCATCGTGATCACCTGGGGATGGTAGATCATGATCGCTTCGGGATACACGATCTCGCCACGGTCGTAGATCCGTTCATCCCCGATCCGCGCATAGCTCTCGGCCGGCGCCATTCGCTTCTCCGCGCCGAAAAAGGGATTCGAGATCGCAAACTTCCCGTCTTTGTTCGCAGCCATGGCCAGGAGATGCGCGGAGGTGACCGCACCTTGCCCCCCTAGCCCGGAGATCCGGATATTCAGCCGCTTGACCATGATCGCTCCTTAACTCTTGACGGCCACTTGCGCAGCGGCCGCGGCTTTTCGCTTGGCGTCGAGATCAGCCAGATACGCCTTCGCTTCATCGCTGATGTACTCTTTATAGGCAAAGCGTTCGGTCGGTTTCTCCGAGTCGCGCATTTCCTGGAGACCCTCCATGCTCTGCTTGCCGATCTCAAGGATGCACGGCGTATACAGCTGGAGGTAGGTGGGACCGATCTCGCGCGCGATGTACACGGCGTTTTTGATGACTTTCTCCACCTTACCCGGCTGGCTGACCGTCATGTTGACGACATAGTGACATCCTGATTCGCGGGCGATCTCCGGCAGTCGAACTTTGTCGAACTTCTTCCCCATCGGCGCCATCTTGGCCACGAATCCCTTTTGCATCAGCCCCGACTCCTGACCGCCGGTGTTGGCATACAGTTCGTTATCAAAACAGATGGTCGTAAACTTCTCCTGTCGGAACCACGCCTGCAACGTCATGTCGAGCCCGATGTCCACGGTTGCGCCGTCGCCAGCCAGCACCACGACGTCCTTCACCTTATTCGGAAAGCGCACCGTCAGCGCGCGCTTGAGACCCGTGGCGATCGCGTTCTGGTTGCCGAACAGCGAGTGGATATTGTGGACCGCGACCATCGGGAACACGAGGCTCGTGCAGCCGGTCGAGCCGACCATCACCGTATCCTCGGGAGCTGGTAGCGACGCGAGGATGTATCGAAACGCCATCGACTCTGGGCATCCCGCGCACAACGAGTGCTCTTCGATCAACTCCTTGTGAACGCCGATGTCCTTCCACCCGCGATTCTCTTTGCCGTAGGTGGCGTTTTCCACCATGTCCCGATACTCGGACGGCATGATGTCATAGAACTCTTCATTGATTCGGATCTTATCTTTACCCATGGACGAGAACCCCCTTCCCAAGTTTTATCACGTTGTGGATCTGCTCGACGATCACCTCGGGCGGCATCGTCATCCCACCCGCCACGTGCGGTCCCGCCACGACGCGACTGTTGTGGTCGATCACCGCCGAAACTTCGCGGGCCAGCCACCCGACGACATTGAACTCCGGCACGATAATCCACTTCGCGTTTTTGGTGGCCTGTCGGATTTCCTCGGTCGGAAACGGTCGGATGGTTTTGACCTTCACCAAGCCCACCTTGATCCCCTCGGCCTCCAGCATCCGGATCGCTTCCCGGCCCTGCGACACTGCCGTGCCCGACGCGACAATCAGGACCTCCGCGTCGACGTTCTCGGTATCGATCAAGCCGCCCAATAAGGCACTGGCGTGTTTGCGAGAGCGTTCGCAGGCCGCCCGCACCTCCTGCTGCCAGGACGCGTGCGTCGCGTAGCTGATGTAGTTGGACTTCATCACAAACGGATCACGCATCATCCGCACGGGCGGGCACTCCATGTCCATACACGGCACCGGAGATCGGTACGGATCGTAGGGAGGAAGCGTCATGTCTGCCGGCGTCAAATTGACCGTATCTTTGGTATGGGTCACGAAAAACCCGTCGCAGCACAGGGCAAGGGGAATGTGCACATCCGGCTGCTCGGCCACGATATACCCCATCAGAATCCAATCGAAGAAATCCTGTGCCGACTCCGCGTGCCAGATCATCATTCCGGTATCGATAATCAGCCCGATCTCCAGCGTATCAGGCTGAATGCTCAGAGGAGAGTTCACCCCACGGCAGGTCACAATCACTTGAATGGGGAGACGCGCGCCCACCCACATCGGAAAATTCTCGTACGCACGCAGCGTCCCGGGTCCGGCGGTGGTCGTAAACACGCGTGCGCCGCCGAACGCCGCGCCCGCGCACTGCGACATCACGGCGAACTCGCTCTCGCCGCGCATATAATCACCGACGTAGCCCTCGGCGAACAACTCGCCGATCAACGCGGCGGCTTCGCTCTGCGGCGTGATGGGATAGGCCACCATGACGTCCACGCTCGCGCGTCGGATCGCCTCCTTGATGACTTCGCTTCCGGTGAGAAACGACGGGGTTCGCTGCGCTTCAAAAAAGAGGTGACGGGGCTCCGTGTAAATCTGCCCTTTTTTGTTGGCGGTTCCGATGAGCGTCGGTGATTCCATGGCCCCCTCCCTCGGTGATGGACAACGTGTCCAGGCCCTGTGAGTTCAGCAGTGTGAGATGCGAGTACCTATTTCACAAGCGTGCAGGAAATTGCATTAATCATAGTGCAGCAGCGAAGAGATTGTCAATCGAATTCCAGGAGTTGGGGTGTCGGTAACGAGCCCTCCAACCGCGCGATCACCTTACCGCGGATGGTCAAATCAAGTCAACACTGCAAAAGACCCCGCGGGACGAGAAAAAGCCCCACCACCACCCGGCGATTCTAGGGCTCTGGACCCACCGCAACACGTGAGGGCCGCAGGTCGACGGCTTGGCCTGGTCCTGACTAAAAGTCTCGCCGACCTTCCAGCGATTTGATCAGCGTGACGTCGTCGGCGAACTCAAGATCTATCCCAACTGGAATCCCGTACGCCAGCCTGGTGACTTTGATACCCAACGGCTTGATCAGGCGGCTCAAATAGAGCGCCGTGGCCTCGCCCTCGATGTTCGGATCCGTCGCCATGATCACCTCTTGCACCTCGTTTCCGTTGAGGCGGTCCATGAGTTCTTTGGCCCGGATGTCTTCCGGTTTCACCCCGTCCAGCGGTGAAATCGCGCCCAGCAACACGTGGTAGAGCCCGTGATATTCACCCGTTCGTTCAATCGCGTACACGGTGCTAGGTTCTTCCACCACCACAATCCGGGTGCGGTCGCGTCCTGAGTCCGAGCAGATTTCACACAGATCGGCCTCGGTCATGTTTTGACACACCGGGCAAAACCGCATCTGCGCCTTGAGGTCCATGATCGCCTGGGCGATCGCCGTGGCTTCACCCTCCGGCATTTTCAGTAGGTAAAAACCAAGGCGCTGCGCAGTCTTTTGCCCAATGCCTGGCAATCGTTTGAACGAATCCACGACTCGCTGAAATACGCCATTAATCATCAATCATCACCACGGTCCTAAATTCTTCGGGAGCATATGGGAAGGAGTTCGGGATTGCAGCCTGTTCAGGAAGGGCCAGATGCCCCCTTCGGGGACTTCCCACGTTCGGATTTTTGAAGGTGGGTCGCAAGGCGACGCGAACACCGGACCGGAGCGTACTGGGTGCGTACGTGAGGACCCGGATGCACAGTGGCAACGCAGCAGATGGTCCTTCATGGACAGGCGCCTACATCAGACCCGGGATGTTGAGGCCCAGGCCCCCAGTCACACCTTTCACTTCTTCGGCCATCATAGCCTGCGCTTTTTTCAACGCGTCATTCACTCCTGCCACGATCAAGTCTTGCAACATCTCCTGGTCCTGCGCCTTCACGATTTCGGGATCCAGCTTGATCGAAAGAACCTCTTGCCGACCGTTGGCCACCACCGTCACCATCCCCCCGCCGGCCGACCCCTCAACCGTCTTGCGCCCGACCTCTTCCTGTAATTTCGCCATGCGCTCTTGCAGCGCCTGAGCCTGGCGCAGCAGATCGCCCATCATCCGCTTATCCCCCAGCATCGCACCGCCTCCACGTCATCCACCATCATTCCCTCGATCTCCACCCGTTCCAAGATCACGCACTTCCATCACCTCGCCGCCGAAAATCGTCAACGCATCTTTCACCACCGGGTTAGTCATGGCCTCGGCGACCGCGGATTGGCGCGCCGTGGGACCCTGACCACTCGGCGCTGCGCTCGAGGAGGACGGACCGGTGCCCGGTTCAGCGGCCGCGCGACGACCGGCCCCTCGCTCCGCCGGCGCGCTTGCGGTCCGCCGGATCCGGAACGTCACGTCGCGGCCCGCTACTTCCCGCAGCACTCGCGCGACGTAGGCCTGGTTGTCAGCCCGCGACGCCAGGTCAGCAGCCCAAGCGTCTTGTTGCGTGTATTCCACCGTGAATTCGTCCCGCTCTCCGGCGACCGGACGACCACTGCGAAGGTACGATTCCAGATTGGGTTTTTCATCGGCAACCCGCTGCATGATCAGGCGCCAGAGATGCTCCGAGTCCGGCACCGGTCCGCTGATCGGTTCAACCACCGCCTGTTCGACGACCTTCGGTGCGGGCTCAGTCATCTTCTGTTTCGGCAACGGCGCGGCGGCCGCTGGTTCCACCTTAGTCGGCTGGGGCGCCCGGGGCAACGGGGGGGACGAACTGATCCCCGAGCCAAGCGTCTCGACGCGCGCGATGAGCCGTTCGATGGGTTCCAGCGCCACCACTCGAGTGGCCTTCACCAACGCCATCTCCAGGGTGAAGGGTGGATACATCGCAAAGCGAATGTCCTCTTGGGCCTGCGAAAAGACACTGAACAGCCTGACCAGATCATCCAACGCGAACGCCGCCGCGGCAACGCGCACCTCCTCAACTTCTTCTTGCGGCAGATCCAGCGTCTCGGCCGCCTTGCCCCCCAGCGTCAGGACAGTCAAATGGCGAACGTATTCCACCAGCTCCGCGCAGAGCAACTTCACATCGTGGCCGTGGTCGAACAACGCGCGCGCGGCGGTCAACGCCCCGGCCGCGTCCTTGTCGCAGATCGCGCGCGTCAACGCCGAAAACCCCTGGCGGTCCACCACGCCGAGCACCGCCACTACGTCGGCTTCGCGCACCGTGGCGCCGCTCGCCGCCACCACCTGGTCCACCACGCTCAGCGCGTCGCGCACGCTGCCCTCGGAGACCTTGGCAATTAACGAGAGCGCGCGACTTTCCAAATCCAGCCCCTCCGCGGCCCCGATCTTGGCGAGTTGCGCCATCATGTCCAACCGCCCCACCCGTTTGAAATGGAAATGCTGGCAGCGCGACAGGATCGTGGGCAAAATCTTATGAGACTCGGTCGTGGCGAAGATGAAGAGCAAATGCGGCGGCGGCTCCTCCAACGTCTTGAGCAACGCGTTGAACGCGGCGTTGGACAACATATGCACTTCGTCGATGATGTAGACCTTATACCGTCCCTGGAACGGAACGTATTTGACCTGCTCTCGCAACTCGCGCACGTCGTCCACGCCGGTATTGGACGCGCCGTCGATCTCGAGCACGTCCACCGATGTACCGCCCGCGATGTCCCGGCACGACGGACATTGCCCGCACGGAGTGGGCGTGGGCTGCTCAGCGGCGGAACAGTTGATCGCTTTGGCGAGGATTCTGGCCGTGGTGGTCTTGCCCACGCCGCGCGGCCCCGAGAACAGATAGGCTTGCGCCAAGCGGTTCGACGTAATGGCGTTCATCAGCGTGCGGGTGACGTGTTCCTGCCCCACGACTTCGTCGAAGCCTTGCGGCCGCCACTTGCGCGAGAGAATTTGGTAGGTCATGGGTCTAACAGGTTGCTGAAAAAGTCCATCCGCTGCGGCCTTGCGACCAACCTCCAACAATAGAAATGCTGGAAGTCCCCGAAGGGGGCGGCTGGAGCTTTTTGAGCAACCTGCAAGTCTTTTGGGAGTTTTTCCGCACCTTGCTAGCACAGCGCGACAGGGCCGGACGGGCTGAACCGCGTCCGGCCGCCGTCGCGGTCAGAGAAAGAAGACCAGGCTGGTCTGCGGCACCCAGGAGGATCTCCTTACCGTTGCTTCCTTCCGGACCTGGCGGGGTTCGAAGTCTCCTGTCGCACAGGGCCCGGTCTTCTTTTGCCGAGAGTAATCGAAGCGACATCACGCCGTTGTACAGAACATGCAACACTCAGCGGAGAGAGGGGGATTTGAACCCCCGAGGAGACTTTCGCCCCCTACACGATTTCCAATCGTGCTCCTTCAGCCGGACTCGGACATCTCTCCCTACCGAGCGTGCTCACTGCTATCCGCAACAGCTTCCCTGCACAAAACGTCAACTGATCTGGCAGCCTCGGTCCTGGACTGCGGGCCTACGTTGCCCTCCGCAAGCGCGGTTGGGCGGAGAGAGAGGGATTTGAACCCCCGGTGGAGTTACCCCCACATCTGATTTCGAGTCAGACGCCTTCAACCGGACTCGGCCATCTCTCCGAACCCCGCGAAGCGGCCCGCTTTCCCGCAAAAAACTCGCTGAGGACCCGCCCACACGGCCCCGCCATCACGCCGCCGACGATGTCGGGGCGGTGGTTGAACCGTCCTGGTTCGAACAAATTCACGACCGACCCGCACGCGCCGGCCTTAGGATCAGCCGCACCGTACACGACTCGATCGATTCGCGCCAGGATCATCGCCCCCGCGCACATCGGGCACGGTTCCAAAGTCACATAGATCGTGGCACCGGACAGTCGCCACCGGCCGAGGGTGGTTGCCGCATCGCGGATCGCGATCAACTCCGCATGGGCGGTGGGATCGTCATCATGCTCGCGCCGGTTACCGGCGCGGGCCACGACCTCCCCGCCGACCACCACCACGGCGCCGACCGGCGCTTCGTCCTCCCGCGCCGCGGCCGCAGCTTCTTCCAGTGCGAGCCCCATCCACTGCTCGTCCACCCGCACGGTATTCATCTCCACGTTCATCGCAACCGGCTTCGTAGAACACGGCATTCTAGACAGCCACCTGGGCAAAGTCAAGAAATCGACGGTATTTCAGACGTTTGACGCCCCTACTCCGCATTCGTATACTCGCCTCCTCATGAGCGAAACCCGCCGCTCTCTATTCTCATTACCGCGAACCGTGGTGATGCTCGGCGTCGTCAGTTTGTTGACCGACGTGAGCAGCGAAATGATCTACCCGTTGCTGCCCCTGTTCCTGGTGACCACGCTCGGCACCAGCGCCACGTTCATCGGATTGATCGAGGGGGTGGCCGAAAGCACAGCGAGTCTGCTCAAGTTCGCCTCGGGCTGGTGGTCGGACCGCTTGGGCCGCCGCAAGGCGATCGTAGTGGCGGGTTATACCTTGTCGGCCTGCGCGAGACCGTTGGTCGCTGTCGCCGGCGCGGGCTGGCACGTCTTGATGATCCGCTTCACCGACCGCGTAGGCAAAGGCGTGCGCACGGCACCGCGCGACGCGTTGCTGGCGGCCTCTACGCCGGCTGACTCATGGGGCAAAGCCTTCGGATTCCACCGCGCCATGGACCACACCGGCGCGATCATCGGTGCGCTCATCGCCTCGGCGTTGCTGGCCTGGGTGCTGACGGATTTGCGGGTCCTCTTCGCATTGGCCGCGATTCCCGGCATTCTCGCGGTCGTGGTCTTAGTGACGGCCGTGAAAGAACCGCCGCCAGCCGCCCGACCCGACGCCTCACCGATTCGACTCAGCCTCGCCCCGTTCTCGCCAAGATTCAAGGCAGTGCTGGGCGTGGTGACGCTGTTCACTCTGGGCAACTCCACCGATGCCTTCCTGCTGCTCAAGGCCAGCGCAACCGGCATCACCACCGCCTCGATCCCCTTGCTCTGGATCGTTCTCCACCTGGGCAAAGCCGCCAGTTCAACCCCCGCCGGCGCGTTGTCCGATCGGATCGGCCGGCCGCCGCTCATCATCGCGGGATGGCTGCTGTTCGCGGCAGTCTATGTGGGTTTTGCGCTGGCGGATTCAGCGTGGCAGATCTGGGTGCTGTTCGCGATCTATGGAATCTTCTTCGGCCTGACCGAGGGCGTGGAGAAAGCCTACGTCGCGGACCTTGCGCCCGCCGAACACCGGGGAACCGCCTTCGGTCTGTACCACGCCGCCGTGGGCCTGGCCGCCCTGCCCGCCAGCCTGATCATGGGGGTAGTGTGGGACCACTGGGGACCGCCCGCCGCGTTCACGCTCGGCGCCGGACTCGCGCTCATGGCCTCGATCTTATTTGTAGCTGCGCTTCGCGCCCGGTAGGCACACACTCTGAGACACCCTAGTCCAACTGGGCTCAAGCTCCCTGAAATTGCACTCTGTGATCTTCCCCTGATTATTCCCCGTCGCGGATCAGATGGGCGGGGCTACGAAGGGAAGAATGAGCGTTCGGCGGTAAGCGTCGCCGTTCAGGGAATTATTGTTCGGGCGAAAAGATTAACAGTAGGTTCGAATCGCCCCTTCATCGCCCCGTGCGACGGCGTCTTTGCATAGATAGTTCACTTTGCCTGTGCTGGGCGCAGACTCTACCTGCAAGCCACCGGATGAGGTGACACCAGCCCTTTCGAACCGAATCAGCCTATCCTCTAGGAAGATCAAATCATACCTGTAAACGTCCGATGATAAGTAGAAAGAAGAGGCTGTGACCCAGTGATAGCGGTATGTGGCCCGTTTGCCGTGCTCCGTGAGTTCGGTGTTTAGTAGAGACGATTCCCATCTTCCTGTCTGGTTGTCACGCGATGCAAAGTGCTGATCGGTATCGCGTTTGGTTCCCCCCAAAGGCATCTGCTCTAACCAACGATCAACGTCTTCCTGGGTTGGCATTGAATAAGGTAGTAGAGTGCACCCGCCAAGCAGAGTCATGGCTAACAACAAGACGATGTCTCTCCTGACGCCAGGTAAGCGCATGGCCCGAATGAACCCGCTTCCAGGGGGGACAACGTCATACGTAAACTTATCGCATGAATTCAATCTCGACCTCGTTTTCGCTCCCAACTAGCATGGGTCGTAGTTCCTCGGCGCTCACGATCTCGAGTATGTGATCCCCATGGCCGCCACCGCCATCGGCTAGTCGGTACGGCCGGATACGGTATGCCTTGCGCCCCACGACAAGACAGCGTTCGAACAGCAAGTCTTGGCCGGGCTCACCGATTTCCTCACCGCGAATACGAAAGTCTTCCCGACACTCTAGGGGCGAGCCAATGTCAACATTCAGCGTGCCGGGGTAGAGATGTTCCCCCGTCGCGCGCTCGAACACACGAGGGTACTTCTCCATCCGTGAGCGAAAGTCCCCCACCCCCTTCTTTATCCTGCCCCTGATTTTCACAAGTCCTCCTAGGGAAGCGGGGTCAGATATAGTCTGATTTTTTAACCCAGTCAATCGAGTGCGAGCAAGTCCCACCCTGGGGCCTAGGTAACACACTCCTGCTAGTTGGACCAGGCGCTCTGCTTGAAAACGCCGTACACCGTGCAGCCCGATGGCACCGTGGTCCATGAACGCCAGTGGTTCCAGTTGGATGAACCGCGGTATCCGAACCGTCGCGTGCTGGAAGAGCACCTGGATGGCAGCCGCCACCTCACCGTGGACAGCCGCCGCCTGCGGTATCACCCCTTGCCCGCCCGGCCCGCTCGCGCCGCCGCGCCCCGCCAGCCGCCCAAACGTCCCCGGGCGCCCTCGCCCCCGTCCGCGGATCATCCGTGGAAGGGGCGGCCTTTTCAGATGATGCGGCTCCAACCGTAACCGGACATTTCTATGTTGGCAGAAAGCGGACATTTCTAAAGTGGGTTGACACGCGTTTAAAAAATCCTTGACATCCCGCTAGGGGTTCCAGTATGCTGCGCCGTTATCTTGACGGCGTTCGAGTAACCTCACGTCGGAGATGTGATTCAACGTCATGAAAATCGTTGTCAGCGATAATCAGGTCGACAAGGCCCTTCGGGTCCTCAAGAAGAAAATGATCAAAGAGGGCCTGCTGAAGGAAATGAAGAAGCGCGAGTATTACGAGAAGCCGAGCGTGAAACGCAAACGCAAGGAAAAGGAATCGCGCAAACGTCTCCGCAAGCTCCAGACCAAGAAAACCACCCCTTAGCAGGGCGCTCAAAAACTTGTAAGACCCGCAGGTTGCTCAAAAAGCTCCAGCCGCAAGGCCGCAGTGAGGAGGAGACCGGAGCGTACTGGATCGTACGTGAGGATTTCCGACGAGCGAGAACGCAGCGGATGAGCTTTTTCAGCAACCTGAGAGCCGCCGTACTGCTCGGGGTGCTGATCCTGGGCAATCCCGGATCACTGTTCGCCACCTCGTTTTCCCCCTATCCTGATTCAACATCCGTCGTGACCGATGCGATGATCGACATTCACCTGCGTACGCTGCAGATCCAATTCTTTCGGGACCAAGGGACTCAACTCATGGATGGCACACCGATCGGCTCCGGGACACCCACCGGCTCCAGCGGGACGTTGCTGCGCCGCGCCGAGGTGTCTGCTTCAGGCCGCGTCGCGCCGATGGTCCGTTATCTCGTGGTCGCGGATCTGGCGGCTGAATCGTCGCCCGTGATTCGTGACGCGCTGGTTGACCTCGGCACCGTTACCCAATTCACCCTGCGCGTCGGGCAGTTTCGCATCCCGTTCGGGATCGAGACGCAGATCCCGTCCTACGCGCTCCCATTCATCAATCGGATGCTCATGACGTTCCTGAGCGAGCAACCCGACGAAGTCCCCGGGTTTCTCCAGGAGTGGGATCAGGGCGTGGAGGTGCACGGCGAACCCATCAGCGGACCGCTCAACGTGGCGTATGCCCTGGCCGTGGTCAACGGCAACGGCCTCAACACGGACGACACGAACAATGCGAAGGATGTGGTGGGCCGCCTCGGGCTACGCCTGGCGGGGTTTCAGATCGGCGCGTCGTGGTACCGCGGCAAGCAACAGGATGTGTCGCTGGTGGATCGCACTCGAAATCGAACCGGGTGGGACATCGAGTTCAACCCCAACCCGCTCAAAGCCCTGCTCATCCGCGGCGAATTGATCGACGGCGACGACGGCTCGACCAGCCGCCGCGGCTGGTACCTCCTCGCGTCGTATACCATCGCCGACCGTTGGACCCCCGCCGCCCGCATCGAGCGCTGGGGCCCGGACCGATCCGCTGCGTCGGACGCCATCACCCGCACCACCCTCGGCCTTTCCTATCGCATTGTGGACACCACGACCCTGTCCGTAAACTACGAATTCCGCACCGACGACGCCCACCCCGGCGTTGGTAATCTGGCGGTCGCGCAGCTTCAAGTCAGCTTCTAAGTTCCGTTCTCCTGATCGCTTGATTTGGTCCTAATGAGGCTGCCATAATCCGCCCCGATGAACAACGCGATAGTCGGTGTAGGAATCGATCTAGTCAGAATTTCTCGAGTGCGGAGTATCCTCGGCCGGTGGGCTGATCGTTTCTTCAAACGCGTGCTGAGTCCACAAGAAACCGCCTACTGCTGCGCGCGCCGAGACCCCGCGCCCCATGTGGCCGCGCGGTTCGCGGCCAAAGAAGCCGCGATGAAAGCCCTGGGTGTCGGATGGGTGGGCGCGTCGTGGCGCGAGGTGGAGGTCGTGAACGCGCCCTCGGGCCAGCCCCAGCTCCGCGTGTCGGGCCGCGCCGCCGCACGGATGGCCTCCCTCGGCGCCACGTCCGCATTGGTCAGTCTGGCCCACGATGGCGACTATGCCGCGGCGCACGTAATTTTGAGCCGCAACGCGCCGGCGGAGCATCCCTCGACATGAACGTCGTCACCGCAGAGGAAATGCGCCGGCTCGACGCCGACGCGCTCGCCACATACGGAATCCCGGTCGCGATCCTCATGGAGCAAGCGGGCATGGGGGTGGTGCGCGAGATGGAACGCCGCTTCGGGGACCTGAAGGGCCGGTCCATCGTGGTGCTCGCAGGCAAGGGCCACAACGGGGGCGACGGGCTGGTCGCGGCCAGACACCTTCTCCAACGCGGGGCGTTCGTTCACGTCTTCTTGACCTTTCCGGCCGACGCGAGCCGCGGGGAAGCCCGAACCCAGACCCAGATCGTGCGCAATATCGGCGGACGAATACTCGATCCGTCGGCGTACGATCGCGCCCGGTTCCGGTCCATGCTGCAAGAGGCTGACCTGATCATCGACGCCCTGGTCGGGACAGGTCTGTCCGCCCCCATCGCCGGTCTTGCCGCTGAGCTGATCACCGATCTCAACGCGTCGGGGAAACCCGTCATTGCGGTGGACATTCCCTCCGGTATCAGCGCCGACACCGGCGAAGCGCTGGGAACTGCCGTGCGCGCCGCTCTGACCGTGACGTTCGCGCTGCCCAAACGCGGCCACTTTTTGCCGCCGGGGTCGGAGCACACCGGCGAACTACGGGTGGTGGACATCGGCATCCCGCGCCGCGCCATCGAGCGGGCCGCGCTTCCGCTGTCGATCTTCACCGCCGAGGCCGCGGCGGCCGCGCTCCCGACGCGCCCGCGCGAGGGACACAAGGGCACGTTCGGTCACGTCCTCGTGGTGGCGGGGTCGGTCGGCAAAAGCGGCGCGGCCATGCTCACCTCCCGAGCCGCGCTCCGCACCGGCGCGGGGTTGACCACGCTGGCGTGCCCGGAAGGTGTCCTGCGTTCCGGCGAGGACAAGCCTGCGGAAATCATGACCCTTCCCCTACCTGAGACGCCGGAACATACCATCGCAGCGCGCAGCCTCGATCTGCTGCTCGCCGCGTCTAAACAAACCACCGTGGTGGCGCTCGGGCCGGGGCTGTCCACACATCCTGAAACGCAATCGGTGATCCGCGAGTTGGTCGCCCGCTTGTCGATGCCGATGGTGATCGACGCGGACGGGTTGAACGCCCTCGCCGACCACCTGGAACCCTTGAAACGCCAGCACGCGCCCATGATCCTCACCCCGCACCCCGGTGAAATGGGCCGGCTCACGCGACTGGGATCGCGCGAGGTGCAGCGGCGGCGGATCGACCTCGCCATGGAGTTCGCCAAGACGCATCAGGTGGTGTTGGTGCTCAAGGGCGCGCGAACCGTGGTGGCGAGTCCGGACGGGAGGGCCACGCTCAACCCCACCGGGAATTCCGGGATGGCCACGGCGGGAACCGGCGACGTGCTGACCGGAGTGATCGCCGCGTTGATGGCCCAGGGGCTTGCACCGGCTGACGCCGCAAGGCTCGGCGTGTATATCCACGGAGCGGCCGGCGATCTGGTCGCCGGGGAACGCGGCGAGCGCGGCATGATGGCGGGGGATTTGATCGACCGGATCCCCTCCGTCCTGCACCAGTTGGTTCCGTCGCCCCCACCCTCAACGCAGCGGTTGTTCAAACGTTCGGAATCCACCACCAGGAGTGACGCATGACTCTTTTCGGTATTTCACTCGCCTTCGCCATCTTGCTCGCCGCGCTCGGCTCGGCCATGATCATCCATTCCATCGTCGGCAAACGCCGGATCGTCGCGGATTTTCGTCGGCTGTCGGAGCGGATCAACGGCCGAGTGTCGCAGCCCACACTGTTTTCATTCCCGCGAGTGGACGGACGCTACGACGGACGGGACGCGGCGGTGTTCTTCCATCTCGCCAAAGGCGAAAAAGCCAGCATCATCTACCTCGTCCACACCTTGTCGGTGCAAGCCGCCACCGCCTTGTTCGTATCGAAAGACAAGTACTACAAGGCGGTGAATGATCCGACCAAACTCTCGCGCGAGGCTGGCGATGTGGTCCCCGGACTCGGCGGCCAGTTCGAAGTACGCGCCACGGACCCCGCGGCCGCCACCCGTCTCTTCGCACGGGGTAATTTGAACGGGCATCTGGACGCGCTGGAGACATTCCCCAGCCTGGTGCTGGGACCGGACCTGCTCGTCGCCGGAAAGCCGTTCGAAAATCTCACGGACACCAATCCCGATGCGACCCTTAAACACCTGCACGCACTCGGCAAGATCGCAACCGCGATGGAACTACCGGCCTGATGCCTCCCGCCGTTCCCTCTGACACGGTGTGGCGCTGCGCGTCGACCTCGGAGGCGCAGACGCGCGCGCTGGGTCGGATGCTGGGGACGCATCTCACCGGGGGCGACGTCCTGGCGCTGATCGGCGAACTCGGCGCGGGCAAGACCCGTTTCGTCCAAGGTCTGGCGGAGGGGTTGGACGTCGCGTCGGGCACCGTGTCCAGCCCCACGTTTGCCATCCGGCATGATCACGTGGGTCGCCTGACGCTGCTCCATCTGGATTTTTACCGGCTGCGTGACCCCGACGAAATCGACTGGCTGGGCGTGTTGGATGCGCCGGTCGACGCCGTGATTGCGGTCGAGTGGGCCGATCGCCTGCCGGATGTCTTGCCCGTCGACCGGCTGGACATCACATTCGAGCCGGCGGATGGGCCGGAGGACCGAACTATTTCATGGACCGCGCATGGACCCCGCGCGGACCGCGCGCTCGCATCACTTCGTGCCGCTCATGGCGGTTAGACCCGACGTTTCGCACTCGGCTGACCTCGGCGAGGTCATTCTCCAAGCCACCGCGCACCTGCGGTACGCGCGGGAGTTGGGTGTGCGAGACGTCCCGCGATCCACGCCGCGCGAGTCCGGCACGCGGTCTCGGATCACACCCGGCCGAAGCACCGATCCCGCGGCTGACCTAGAGCGCCTGAGACAGGAGACCATCGGCGATTGCCAGCGGTGCAAACTGGCGTCGGGCCGGACGACCCTGGTGTTCGGAGTCGGCAATCCGCGAGCCGAGTTGGTGTTCGTGGGCGAAGCCCCGGGCGCGGAGGAAGACACGCAGGGGGTGCCGTTCGTCGGCGCAGCCGGGCAACTGTTGACGCGGATCATCGAAGCCATGGGGCTGCGACGAGACGACGTCTACATCGCCAACATCATCAAGTGCCGGCCGCCGGGGAACCGCAACCCGCAGCCCGACGAAATCGCGTCCTGCGAGCCGTTTCTGATCGCGCAACTCGACATCATCAAACCCAAGGTGATCTGCGCCCTCGGGACCTTCGCCGCACAGACCCTGTTGAAGACCAAGAACCCGATTTCACGTCTTCGCGGCCAGTGGCACGCGTACCAGGACATCCCCCTGATGCCGACCTTCCATCCCGCCTACCTGCTGCGCAACCCGGGGGAGAAGAAGGTGGTGTGGGCGGATATCCAACTAGTGATGGCTCGGCTCGATTCAGTGCGATCATGAGAACCTCGTTGAAGTCCGTAGGCTACTCAAAAAGATCCGGCTGCCCCCTTCGGGGACTTCCGGCATTTCTATTGTTGAAGGTTGGTCGCAAGGCCGCAGGGAAGGAGGAAACCGGAGCGTACTGGGTCGTACGTGAGGATTTCCGACGACCGAGAACGCCGCAGACGGACTTTTTCAGGAGCCTACGCCGATGAAGCAGCTGTGGGCTCCGTGGCGAATGGAATACATCTCCAGCGAAAAATCCGGCCCGTGTATCCTCTGCACCAAGCCGTCGGCCTCGCAAGACCGGCAGAACTACATCCTCGAACGGTCCACCCACAGCTTCGTGATGATGAACATTTACCCGTACTCGAACGGGCATTTGATGGTGTCGCCGTACGCGCACGTGGATCGACTGGCCGCGCTGGACGACGCGGTCGCGCTCGACCTCACCGCCACGCTCGGCCGAGCGCTGGAACGGTTGCGCGCCGCCCTCTCGCCCGAGGGTTTTAACGTCGGATTGAACCTCGGCAAGGCGGCGGGCGCGGGTATCGATACGCACCTGCACTTCCACATCGTGCCCCGCTGGAACGGCGATACCAACTACATGACGCTGTTTGCGGAAGTGCGCGTGATCCCGGAGCACTTGGACGCCACGTACGACCGGCTGCTCCCCTATTTCCAGGCAAAACAGCCGTGATCCGTTGGGCGCTCATCGTGGTCCTCACCGGCGGGGTCCTGTTCGTGGCCAGCGAAAATCGCGCCGATCCGGTGATGGTCCAGTTGCTCTTCGGCTTCCGAGCGCCTCCGCTGTCGCTCGCAGGCCTGATCCTCCTGAGCTTTGGGGCCGGCGCGGCGGTGGTCGCGCTGTCGGTCGTACCGGCGTGGCTCCGCGCGGCGCTGCGCGTCCGCCGCCAGCGCCGGGAAATCGAGTCGCTGGAAGGACAAGTCGCCGCAGGGAGCACTCCGTCCGAGCGTGCCCCGGAGACCAAGCCGCCTCACGACGCCGCCTAAAGTTGATCCGAATCATGTCCACAACATGGAGCCCGTTCAGGAAAGGTCAGATGCCAGGCGCCGCGAGCACCGCAGCGGAGCGTACTACATGCGTACGTGAGCAGCGGATGCACAGCGGCAACGCAGCAGATGGCCTTTCATGGACGGGCTCATAGTCGTGGCTGAAACAACACCCCTTATGCGCCAGTACGAGGCGCTCAAAGCCGACCATCCCGGTGCCCTGCTGCTCTTCCGCGTGGGAGATTTTTACGAGTTGTTCGGCGATGACGCGATCGTCGGTGCGCCGATCCTGCAAATCGCGCTGACCACGCGCGACAAACACAAAGACAACGCGGTTCCGTTGTGCGGAGTGCCGTATCACGCCGCACCCGGTTATATCGCCAAACTGCTCGCCGCGGGGAAAACCGTCGCGTTGGCCGAGCAGATGGAGGACCCGCAGCCCGGCGCGCTGGTGCGCCGGGACGTGGTCCGCGTCATCACACCCGGTACGGTGCTCGACGACGCGTTGTTGTCTGGCACGGACCACGCCTACTTGGCCGCCGTGATCCGGGACGGGGACGAGGCCGCTCTGGCGCGCGCCGATCTCTCGACCGGAGATTTTTGCGTGATCTCAGCGCGCGGACACGACGGCGCGGCATTGCTCGCCGATGAACTGGCGCGAACCGAGCCTCGAGAGGTGCTGGTGGCCCCGGGATGGACGTACACGCCCCGAAACGGTGCGGTCTACCAGACCTGCGGCGCCGAAGCGTTCGACGCCCAACACGCGGACCAGGCGCTCCGCGAACAATTTCCGGCAGCCGGTGCGTGGGAGACGCTTCGCCCCATCGAACGCCGCGCCGCGGGTTCGCTGCTCCGGTACGTGCGGCACGCGCTCAAAGGCCGCGCCGCCGCGTTGTCGATTCCCGCGCGCGCCGCGTTCGGCGACTTCCTGGACATTGACGAGGCGGCCCAGCGCACCCTCGAACTGACCCGTGGTTCCGACGGGTCCAAAAACGGTTCTCTGCTGCAGGCGCTCGACGAGACCCTGACCCCGATGGGCTCGCGGCTGCTTCGCGAGCGACTCGTGCGCCCACTGTTCTCTCGTTCCGCGATCGACGCCCGTCTGAACGCGGTTCAGGCGTTCCTGGCCGATCTCCACACTCGTTCCGCCATTCGCACCGACCTCGGTCACATCGGAGACATGGAGCGGGCGCTCTCGCGCGCCGCGATCGGCTCCTGCTCCCCGCGAGATCTGGCCATGCTCACCCGGTCGCTCGAAGCCGGTTCACAAGTCGCCAAGTCGCTGGCGATCAGTTCCGATCCTAGCCTGTCGGCCCTCGCCGACGGATGGGATGATTTTGGCCTCCTGATCGATCGCCTTACCGCCGCGATCACGCCGTCCCCGCCTCCAACCGTGCGCGACGGCGGGGTGATTCGCGACGGGTACCACGCGGAGCTCGATTCCCTGCGGACGCTCCGGCGACACGGCGCCGGATGGCTTGCCGAACTCGAAGCGCGCGAACGCACCCGCACCGGGATCGATTCGTTGAAGATCCGTCACAATCAGGTGTTCGGGTACTACATCGAGGTCACCAAGGCCAATGCCACGCGGGTCCCGGCGGACTACCAGCGGCGCCAAACATTGGTCAACGCGGAACGATACGTTACCCCCGAACTGGCGGACCTCGAATCCAAAGTCCTGACCGCGGAAGAAAAGATTCGGGCGCTCGAGACGCAACTCGTCGAAGACCTACGACAAACCGTGGTCGCGGAAACGGCTCGGATCCAGCGTCACGCGGTTCGGATCGCGGAACTCGACCTGAGCGCCGCCCTCGCGGAAGGCGCGCATCGCCACCGCTGGGTCAGACCCGTACTGGTGGACGAACCCGTGCTGAACATCCGCGCGGGACGCCACCCGGTGGTGGAACGTCTCCTACCGGCGCAACGCTTCGTGCCGAACGACACGGAGATGGACGGCTCCGCCACGCGACTGGTGCTGCTCACCGGCCCGAACATGGCGGGGAAATCCACCTACATGCGGCAGGTGGCGTTGATCGTGATCATGGCGCAGATGGGGTCATACGTGCCCGCGGAAGCCGCCACGGTCGGACTGGTGGACCGGTTGTTCGCGCGCGTGGGCGCACACGACGACATCGCCGGCGGACGCAGCACCTTCATGGTGGAAATGAGCGAAACCGCGTCGATCCTCGCGCGGGCCACGCCGCGCAGCCTGATCCTGCTCGACGAGATCGGCCGCGGGACCAGCACGTTCGACGGCATCAGCATCGCGTGGGCGGTGGCGGAAGACGTCCACACACGGATCGGCGCGCGGACCCTGTTCGCCACGCACTACCACGAGTTGACCGCGCTCGCGGATTCGCTGCCGGGACTCAAGAACTACAAAGCCGCGGTCCGGGAGTGGAACGACGAGATCGTGTTCATGCGGAAAATCGTGGAGGGGGGGGCCGACCGCAGTTACGGCATCCAGGTGGCGCGCCTGGCCGGCCTTCCCGACGGCGTGGTCCGCCGGGCTCGCGAACTGTTAGCCGATCTCGAACAACGCGGGGCCCGTCCGCCAAAGCCCGCGCGCGAAACAGATCCTCAACCCGACCTCTTCACCCCGCCGACACATCCGGTAATCGAAGAGATCGTGGAACTCGACGTGCTCAATCTCACGCCGCTCGAAGCGCTGAACGTACTGGATCGTTTGAAGAAGCGGGCCTCAGAATCAACGGGCTGATCGTCCGCTCGGGTTACCGGGCGGAGGAGAGCTTTGTGAGGTAGGTTCGGATCCTCGCGGCGTTGGCGCCCACGTCGCTTCGCCCCACGCGGGAGAGCGAGCGGACGTCGATCCGGCTGCCGGCTTCGGTGGCCGACACGCGCACGACCACGTCGTCCTTGAACCCGAACCAAAACGTGGTGGCCGTGGCTTCGATTCGGCCCTGCGCGGGATTGGCGTCCACGATCTCCCACCCCATCTCACGCGCCGCGTCCAGCGCGCGCCCAAAGGCCCGGTCAGCGGGCGCATCGAGCACGATCGGCTGGACGTCGGGGTAGGCCGTGCGTTGCTGCTGCGCGATCTCGGGCCCGCCGTACTCGACCGGGTTGGGAGCGCCCCGCCGCAGCGGCGCGATCACGGAGAACGTCGGGGGATTTTCCAGGTCGGTGGTGATGTCGTGAATCGGAGGCATCTTGCCGGCCTTGACCATATACATCGCGGGGACCACCGCGACAGCGGCCCCGATGACCACACCCAGCACGGCCCGGAGTCTTCCGCGCTTTTTTCCGCTTCGCGTCGCGAAGAGGCCGATCAGAGCGAGGACCGCTCCGATCAGCGTCGCGACCGCCGCCCACGTCAGCACACGGAACCCGACGCCGAACGCCCATAGATCGGCCCGGGTGCCCCACCCCGCCAGCACGGCGGCCGCGGCGCCGGTCACCACGACGACGAACCCCCATTTGGCGAACCACGATGTTTTTCGTTCAGCCACCTGCCCTCCACTCCGGAAGCGCCATGACCACTTTCCACTCGCCGGCCGTCACGGGTTGTACCGAAAGGCGCATCCCCCGGCGCACCACCATCATCGAGCGCAACGCGGGATTCGTCTTGAGCCGATCTAGGGTGATCAGCGACCGGCACGCGCGCACGAACCGCACATCGACCATGTACCAGGTCGGATCCTTGGGGTCGCTCTTGGGATCGTAGTGATGATCGTTCGAGTCGAAGGCGGTAAAGTCAGGGTAGCCGCCGCGAACCACCACCGCCTCGCCCGCGATGCCGGGCGGATTCGTACTGCTGTGGTAAAACAACACACCGTCGCCGACAGCAAAGTCGTCCCGCAGGAGATTACGGGCCTGGTAGTTGCGCACGCCGTCCCAACACGTGGTTTGCCCGTCGGCGCGACGCAAATCGTCGATCGAAAACGCATCGGGTTCGGATTTCATCAGCCAGAAACGCCGCGGACGGGCCATCGGTCCTCCTCCGTGGGACCTTCCAACCTGGTATATAGCAGGATGGCGACCAACGGTCAACGCGACGGTCGACCGTCACCCCTTGATACACGCGATGGGTTCCAATCGAGCCACGGTTCGCGCGAGGTCGGACCGGTTGGTGGCCTCGACCACCGCGGCCACGTCTTTGTACGCGCCGGGTGCCTCTTCGGCGATGCCGCGCAACGAGGGGCTGCGGATGATGATGCCGCGACGGGCCAGATCGTCGACCACCGCGCGTCCCTTCCATTGACGGGTCGCCTGGTAACGGCTCATCCTCCGGCCCGCGCCGTGACAGGCCGAGCCGAATGAACGCGCCATCCCTTCGCGGGTGCCGCACAGGATATACGACGCCGTCCCCATCGTCCCCCCGATCAGCACGGGCTGGCCGACGGCTCGCAACACGGCCGGAACGTCGGGGTGCCCCGGACCGAACGCGCGCGTGGCCCCCTTCCGGTGGACAAAGACTCGCTTGACTCGGCCGTTGATCGCATGCTCTTCCACCTTACAGGTGTTATGGGACACGTCGTATAACAGGGACAACTTGGCCTCCGGCAGTACTTCCGCGAACGCCTGACGCACCAGGTGGGTGATGATCTGCCGATTGGCAAGCGCGCAGTTCATCGCCGCACGCATCGCACCGAGGTAGGCACGGCCGAGCGTGGACTCGATCGGTGCACAGGCCAGTTCTCGATCCGGCAGGGTGATCCCGTGTCGAGGCGCTTCGATCGCCATTCGCTTCAAAAACTCGGTGCCGATCTGATGCCCGAGCCCGCGAGACCCGCAGTGAATGCTGATCACCACGTCACCCTCACGGATGCCGAACGCGGCGGCCAACGTCGCGTCGTGCACTCGCGCCACATGCTGAACTTCGAGGTAGTGGTTTCCGGACCCCAGGGTGCCCATTTCGTCGCGCTGGCGCCGCTTGGCGTACTCCGACACCTCCCCGGAATCGGCGTCTTCGATGCGGCCCCCGTTTTCGATGCGATCAAGATCAGCGGGCCCTCCATATCCTCGCCCCACGGCCCACCGCGCGCCATCCCTGAGCATGGCGTCCATTTCGGGTGGTGAGAGTCTGAGACGTCCCGTGCTCCCGACTCCGGCGGGGACCGCCCGGAACAGGCTATCGGCCAACGCGGTCTTGACCGGGTCCACCTGCTCGCGCCGAAGCCCGGTCAGCAGTGTGCGCACCCCGCAGGAAATGTCGAATCCCACGCCGCCGGCCGAAATCACGCCGCCCTGTTTGGGATCGAACGCGGCGACGCCGCCGATGGGAAACCCGTACCCCCAGTGCGCGTCCGGCATGGCGAACGACGCCACTTCAATCCCGGGCAAGGTGGCGACATTGACCACCTGCTCGTACACCTTGTCGTCCATGTCACGGATCAAGGCCTCGCTCGCGAAGATCATCCCCGGCACCCGCATCCCTCCGCGGGGTTCGATCCGCCACTGCGTGTCGGAGACCTGTGTCAGCCGTTCTGGATCCATCGCCCCCTCACACGTCCACCACGCACTCCGCGATCCAGATGCCGTCCGCGTCCTGTGCGACGCGCAGGTTGGTCAACGTAGCGCCTTTGACTTCGACCACTCGAGGGTGCCGGGAAGGATCGATCCCTTCCCCCCAAGCCAGACCTTTCAGGCGCAGCCCCTCGATGTGGACTTCGAATCGGCCGAACAACATGTGTCTGGTCGCGACTTCGTATATCACGTGGTCTAGCCACTCAACGAACAACAATTCGATGTCGGGCGCCTCGCACGCGAGCGTCACCGCCTCACGGAGATCCACCGTTGCGGGATCGCTCATGACCGCGATCAGGGCGAGGGCTGCCTGTTCAAACGCCTCGTCCGTCGACTCGCCGATACCGCGCACACCGATATCGGATTGGTGAGGGAAGTGTTCCCAGCTCGACATGATGACAAAAACGAAGGGAAGAGTGGAGTGAAGCGGGACCTACGCCCTCTCCAGTCCCCAGCGCCGGCGAACGCGGTGTTCCATGGGGGCGAAGACCAGCCGCTCCATCACGAGACCGATCGCAATGATGACCAGCATGACGGCCATCACCTGCGCCATGTCGGATAACTCGCGGCCCATGACCAGCAGATGGCCGAGCCCGAGGCTCACGAACAACATCTCGCCGGCGATCAACGCGTGCCAGCCGAACGTCCAGCCGAGTTTGATCCCGGTCATAACCGACGGCAGTGCGGCAGGCAGCACGACGTTGAGATACATGGTCACACCCTGCGCACCCATGGTCCGTGCGGCGCGGCGGTAAATCGGCGGGACGTTGCGGATCCCGTCGGCTGTGGACATCGCCACCGAGTTGATCACACCCATCACGATCACGAACAGGATCGCCCCGTCGTTCAATCCGAACCACAGCAGGCCCATGGGCATCCAGGCGATATTGGGCAGGCTTTGCAGGCCGATCAGGAGGGGGCCCACTGTTTCGCGCACGACGCGGAGGCTCCCGATCGCGAGCCCCAGGCCGATCCCGATCGTCAACGCCACGCTGAAGCCGATGGCGAACCGACGGAGGCTAGTGGCGACGCCATAGAGAAACGTGCGATCTTCGACCCCCAGCCGAAGCGCCTCGAACACTTGTAGGGGACCGGGGAACAGGTAATCGGGCCAGATCTCCAGACGGACCACCGCTTCCCACACCACCAGCAGTGCGACGAAAAATCCCACCCGAAGCGCGGTATCACGCATCGCCGAGTTCGGCTTTCACCGCCTTGTCCACCTCGGAGCGAAGCGCTTTGAGGATAAGCGCCGAGGTGTCGATCAGTCCGGGGTCTTCCAGATGCCGGGGACGGTGGTGGGTGATCGTGAAGGTCTCTTTGATGCGGCCCGGGCGGTAGGTCATCACCGCGATACGGCCGGCCAGGCAGACCGCCTCGCGCACGTTGTGAGTGATAAAGAGGATCGTCTTGTTGGTCGCGGTCCAGATCTCCTGAAGCTCGACGTGCAGGAGATCACGCGTCTGCGCATCGAGCGCGGCAAACGGCTCGTCCATCAACAGGATGTCCGGGTCCATCGCAAGCCCGCGCGCGATCGCCACACGCTGCCTCATCCCGCCGGAGAGCTCATGGACCAGCGAGTCCGCAAACCGCGTGAGATGGACCATCTTGAGATAGTCCATCGCCAGATCACTGCGGACCTGGCGCTCCACGCCGTTGACTTTGAGGCCGAACTCGACGTTTTGCCGCACCGTGAGCCACGGGAACAGCGCACCCTCCTGGAAGATCACCACGCGGTCTGCTCCAGCGCCCGTGACCGGACGTCCTTTGATCTTGACGGAACCGGTGTCGGGAAACTCCAAACCCGCAATGAGGTTCAGGAGCGTTGACTTGCCGCATCCCGAGGGCCCGACGATGCACACGAACTCGCCCTCGCGGATCTGTAAGTCGATGTCTTCGAGCGCAATGACTTGTCCCCCGCTCGACCGATAAGACTTTCCGACCCCCTCCAACGTGACGCTCGCCGGCTTGGGGGCTTCGTTGCCCTTGGTGATAATGAGCCGCCACAAACCGGGCTCTTCCAGCACCTGCAGGCCATAACCCATGTCTCGGCAGAAGCGCGGAGTGGTCTCTCGGGCGGTGGGCAAATGGTCGGTCTGCGCTTCCAACACGTCGCCTTCATGCAGACCGTCGAGGGCTTTCTTGATCATCAGCAGGGGGTACGGGCACTGCTGGCGCCTGACATCCACGACGGCATGAGGGGTGGACGGACTCATCAGACCCGCTCCCTACTTCGTCCACAGGCGAACGGACTCTTTCCCTGATCGAGCACCGAGCTACGCATCGTAGTCAGAATAAAGGATGGTTGGAAAAACCGTCAAGAACGCCGGTCGGGGGAACACCGCGCAGGGATCGTTCGCGTTCTCGCCGCGTGTGGTCCAGGACAACCCCGTCAGCCCGCCACCAGGCCGACCGGGCACGTCACTCCCGTCCCGCCCAGACCGCAGTACCCGCCAGGGTTTTTGGCCAAGTACTGTTGGTGATACGCCTCGGCGTAGTAAAACGGTGGGGCATCCACGATCTCGGTCGTGATGCGTCCGTGATTCGCCGAGCGAAGTGCCTCCTGGTATGCGTCTCGTGACGCGAGCGCCTCGGCTCGCTGCGAGGCGCCGTAGCAGTAAATCCCCGAGCGGTACTGAGTGCCGACGTCGTTACCTTGGCGCATCCTTTGCGTGGGATCGTGGGATTCCCAAAACACCTTGAGCAATTGCCCGTAACTCACCAGGGTCGGATCAAACACCACGCGGACGACCTCGTTGTGTCCGGTGAACCCCGTACACACTTCCTCGTAGGTCGGGTTGGGCGTCACCCCCCCTGCGTAACCGACCGCGGTGGTGTAAACCCCTTTAGGCTCCCAGAATTTTCGTTCCGCGCCCCAAAAACAGCCCATCCCGACCATGGCCATCTCGAGACCATCGGGAAACGGCGGTTGGAGCGGTCTTCCATGCCCGAAGTGTTTCGACGGCACCCGCATGACTTCTTGCCGCCCCGGCAACATCTCGTCGGGTTTCGGCATCCGGATTTTTCGTTCCAATCCCCAGAACGCCATTACACGCCTCTACGCCGCCCCTCGCGTCCGGCTTCGCACCAGGTCGACACTGAACGCTTCCACCGCCGGGATAATGGGCGGGTTCGGTTTGGTGATCCGCACACGAACCTCGCGAACGCGAGGTTTGGAGAGGACGGCCTCGGCAAGGTCCATGGCCAGCGATTCCAGCAAGGTGTGCTTGGCTTTTTCCCCGACCTCGATCACCTGACGACACACGTCGGCGTAGTCTACGGTCGATTCGAGTCCTCCTCGACGAGCGCCTTCTCCGAGTTCAACCGCCATGTCGAGGTCGATGACGATTCGCTGTCCGACCGCACGCTCTTCGGGCGTGACGCCACAGTGTGTCAGCAGCGCGAGCCCCGATACGATCAGCCGGTCCGTCATGACGAACGTCGGTGGATCAGGTTGAGAAACTCGGCCCGCGCCTTGTAATCGGTCTTGAATGTGCCGAGCATCGCGCTCGTCACCGCCAGGGCATTCTGTTTCTCCACCCCCCGCATCATCGTACACAGGTGCTGCCCTTCGATGACAACTGCGACTCCGAGCGGATCGATGCGATTCTGGATGGTATCGGCGATCTGTTGGGTCAACCGCTCCTGCACCTGAAGACGACGACTGAACATCTCGACCAGTCGGGGCAACTTGGACAGGCCGATGATCTTCTTGTTGGGGAGATACGCCACATGACACTTGCCGAAGAACGGCAAGAGATGGTGCTCGCACAATGAGTAGAAATCGATGTCCCGCACGATCACCATCTCGTTGTACTCGATGGGGAACAACGCGCCATTGAGCACATCGTCCACGTCCTGATGGTACCCCGATGTGAAATATCTGAATGCACGTTCCACCCGAGCCGGCGTGTCCACGAGCCCCGAGCGACCCGGGTCCTCGCCCAGCAACGCCAACAACCGGGTGACCAACTGCTCAATCTGGAGCGCATTCTCCCGCGGAACACCGTTGTCGACGGGCAAGTGCGAACCGTTGGACGCGGCCACGGACCCGGCCGGCCTTCGCTTCCTGACGATGGGGCGTTTGGTGTCCCTCACGGCCCAACTGCGGCTTCGGAGGCCGCGTACCGCGTGGGGTCCGGAACGCCGGCGGACTCGAACCCGCTGCGCCGGATTCGGCAACTGTCGCACCGGCCGCAGGCGAATTCCCCAAGAGGATCGTAACAACTGTGCGTGAGCGCAAACGGCACGCCCAATGCGGCGCCGCGCCTGACGATATCGGCTTTGCTGAGCCCGCTCAACGGCGCGATCACCTCCACGCTTGAACCGGTCTCGACCCCTGTCCGGGTGGCCAGTCGGGTGAGCTGCTGGAACGCCGCCAGGTATTCCGGCCGGCAGTCGGGGTACCCCGAATAGTCCACGGCATTGGCTCCGATCGCGATCGCGCCGGCCTCCAACACCTCGGCCCAGGCTAACGCCAACGACAAGAAGACGGTGTTGCGAGCCGGCACATAGGTCACTGGAATGTCTTGGGCCTCTGACCCGCGATCTTTGGGCACGTCGATCTCGTCGGTCAACGCGGATCCTCCCAACGCTCTCAAGTCCACGGTGACGAGACGGTGGGGCACTCCGTAATGGCTGGCCACCGCGCGGGCGCAGGCGACCTCCACGGCGTGTCGCTGGCCGTAGTCCACCGTGAGAGCGTGGACGGGTCGCCCCTCGGCGCGAAGCATGGCCAACACCACGGCGGAGTCCAGCCCGCCACTCAACAACAACACGGTGTGCGACAGCGTCGGCATCGTCCCCTTCGGAAAAGGACTCGTAGTATATCACCGCCGCTTCACACGCATCAAGGAACCTGCACTAAGCCACGGGCGAAGCCCGTGGCTTAGAATCTCACATTGCGAAGGTTCCTCTCAGGTGGCGCAGCAACCCGCACTGGGTCACGGACGACGTCCGTGACCCAGAATCCCACATTGCGCAAGCTTCCTCTCGGGTCGCGAAGGAACCTGCAGGGGGGAGGAACGGACTCGATGCGGTTACGCGGCTTTGGAGATGACCACGCGATTCTTGCCGGTTTCCTTGGCGCGGTACAACGCTTCGTCAGCCCGCTGGATCAGAGCGTCCGCGGACGGCGCGCCGCTGGAAGACGCCACTCCCACGCTGATGGTCAGCGATTTGGGCAGCTCACCCACGGCCAGCGCAAAGGGGTGCTCTTCAATGACTTGGCGAATCTTGTCCCCGACGCTGTGCGCGTGTTCTTCACCGGTTTCAGGCAGCAACACCGCGAACTCCTCACCGCCGTACCGGGTGACCAGATCGGACGCGCGTGTGTGAGTCAACAACAACACCGCCACCTCCTTGAGGATCATGTCGCCTTTGAGGTGCCCGTAGGAGTCGTTATACGTCTTGAAATTGTCGAGGTCGATCATCAACATCGACAGCGGCGATCCATACCGGCGCGACTGCTGGACGATCCGCTCGATCTGCTGGCGGAAGTAGCGGTAGTTGTGCAGACCGGTCAACCCGTCGCGCACCGCCAGCTGTTGGATCTCTTGATAGAAGCTCAGATTGGCCACCGCGATCGACGTGTGATTGGCGAACACCGAGAGCAGTCGCGCGTCTTCGTGGGTGAGCCACCGTGGTTTGTTCGCCACCACGATGAGCCCGGTGACCCGGCCCTGAAAGTAAAAGGGCACCACGATCAGATTGTAGAATCCCAATGGTCGGATGAGTTCACGGACGATCCGTTGGTCCGACTGCGGATCGTTGCACAACAGCGCGCCCTGCGTCTTAAAGTCCCAAGCGGAACGGATCTCCGGGGTGACTTGATACGTGATGGTGGTGAGTTGCGCATCGCGGATGCCGTGGCCGGGCGTCTGCGCGACCATCTCGTTCGACACCTTCTCATACCGCAGGATAAAACAGATTTCGGCGTCGGCCGCTTGCGCGATGTGGGTGGTGAGGTGCCGGTAGAGTTCGGCGCCGTCCTGGAACTGCGCGCAACCTTCCACGAATCGGGAGATCATGGCAAGTTCGTTGAGTTGGCGTTCACGGTCCCGGAGCGTCTGCTGCAACGCGGCGTCGCGTTCGTTCAGCGCGTACGCCATTTGATCGAACGCCTGAGTGAGTTCCCACAGGTCACGGTCGCGGGTCACCACCGGAGGCAACGGAATGTGCGCCGCCCCGGGTTTGGCGTCCCGAACCGCTCGCGCCAACGCGGACACCGGATGCAGGATCGAGCGGGCCACCACCACCGAAAAGATGAGGGTGGCGACCGACAGCGCGCCGGCCAGCCACAACATCGCCCCCAGCACATCCTGGCTCTGCATGAGTCGCGCGGGAGACAACCCTTCGGTGAGCGTCCCGAATCGCATCACCACGTACCCCGAGGTCAACAGCAGCACGAAGATGGTCCAGGTCGCAAACGCTGCGACCAGCTTGCTCCGCAGCGTCATTTCGCGCAGCCGGTTCACCACCTTCCCCACTCTCGTCACTCCACCCGCGCCATATAGGGCAAGGAGATCCCTTGCCGGTCGTCCGTCCACACCAGGAACGCCCGGCCGACGTCGTCAACCGCCACCGACGGACGTCCGTGTTGCTGGATCTGGGTGTCGGGGTCGTCATTCACTTTGAGATTCGGAACCGGCTGGAACGTCTGCCCACCATCGACGCTGCGAACCACGTAAATGTCGGTCTGACCCGTCCCGTCGTCGGAGATGACACACCCGGTGGGGTTGTTCTGAAGGCACTTCCGGTTGTCGGCGAACGCCACGGTGATCCCGCCGTCCGAGTCGACAGCCACACTCGGAAAATTTTGATCTGCGTCGATCCCGTCAGCGTCAACGACCAGGACATTGGCGCTGACCTGGAGATCCAGCGCCGCGCTTTGCGCGACGTACACGTGGCGCCGCTCCGTGGTGCGTCCGTCGCTCCACGTAATGGCCGCCTGACCGGTTCCATCGATCGCAACACTCGCGGACACTTGCTCCCCGGTCACATCCTCGTTGGCGCGAGTTTCGAGCGCGAGAAACTGGATAGCCCCGTTCACGATGCTGGCCCGCCGCCACCACACGTCGTTCGACCCCTCCAACAGGTCATCCCGGGTGTCGTTCCATGCGACCACTAGGTCTCCCGCGTCGTTGACGGCGATCGCCGGTCGGATCTGATGAAATCCGGAATTCGCACTCGCTGGTACCGGAGTCGACCACGTCAACGTCCCGTTGGTTGCCAGTGTCCCGCGAGCCACGAGAACGTTGGTATCGGAGACCAACGCCGTCCCTTGCTCCGCGGTCCAGGCGACGTACGCGATCCCCTGTCGATCCACGTCCACGGTCACGACCGGATCGCCCACCGGCCCCATATCGGCGAGAATCTGAATCGGGCCGAGTGTCACCAACCCCGCGGTATCGAGTGCGACCGTCCTGGCGTAAGCGTTGAACTCGACCCCATCCGCAGTCCCTACCCACACGACCACCGCCCCACCGGACCGATCGGTCGCCACCGCGGGATGCCGATAGTCGCCCATATCCAACGGACTGATTAACACCGGGGCGCCAAGAGTCTGCCCCCGGTCCCGACTCACGCTGAGGTACACCCGCTCCAGTCCCGACTGATCTTCTCCCCACGCAAAGTACACAACCGACCCGCTCACCGCCACACTACGCTGGCCTCCGGAAAACGTGCTGGCCAGCACGCCCCCTGCAGGCACCGGCGTATTCGGACGTCGCTCCAAGTCGTCGCCCACAATCACTCGGATCGAGCTGGTGGCGGTGCCACGGGCATCGTCCGTGCTCGTCGCCCGGATGATCGCCGGACCGTCGGGAACTGTTGCCGGCGCCGTGTAAATGCCGTCCTGAGTAATGGTTCCATACGCATCGCCACCCTCCACCGCCCACGTGACCCCTGGGGCGGCATCCACCACGGTAGCGGATAGAGGAATCGAGGCGTTTTTCATGACCGCGGGGGAGGTCGCGATGATCACTGCGGGCGGTGGGCCGTCACTCCCGCCTCCGCCGCCCGAGCTGCACGCGGCCATCCCTTGGATGACACAAACGAACGCCATACCCAGTCCGAGCCCGCGCCAAGGTCCCACATCCCTGTGGGATGTGGAGCTGGGACAAAGGCTACTGCGGGGGGTTGAGATCGTCAAATTGGATGCCGGTCGACCCTGCGCGTTCATCGCAGACTCGTGATCATCAGGCTCGGGATTCACGGTCATCACGGCGCAAACATCCAGGTCTGGACGCCCATACGCGCGGTGCCGGTCCCGGTCCCCCGAGTCACGCGCACGGTGGTCGCGTTGTCCAATCCCACGGTGAACTGTGACAGGTTGATCGCCCCGTCGGTCGCCGACGACGCTTGCGCCCCGCTGTGCCCAAACGGTGTCGAGACCGTCCCCAACACCACGGTCCGCGCCGGGGTTACCGTCCCGATCGTCGCGGTGGTCGTCGTCAGCCCCGTCGCCACGAGCACCTCCACGTGCTGCACGCTCACGGCTCCGGGTCGGAATTGCACCAACTCCCAGGCGATTTGCAGTTCGGGCCCCGCGGCCTGGCGCTCGATCAGGATGTTATTGGCCGCGTTGAGCGTGGCGTACACGCCGATCTGCGAGGGCGGCTCGCCGGTCGCCCCGCCCGTGCCGGTGCGGAAGGAGACGAAGAGCAGGGTTCGTGTGCGATCCACCGCCACCGGCGGGGTAACCGTGACGCTGGTTGCCGCCGCGGCCATCGCGACGATCCCCCGCTGTACCCCGGCCACAACGCCGGTATCCCAGTTCACCAGTTCTACGCGGTTGTTCTGCGGTCCAGAATTCGGCGCCGCGCCGATCTCCACTTCCCAGCTCGTGCCGCTGACCAACCGCACCCGATCGAGTTCTTCGGACCCGATCGTGGTCTCGGCCGCGTTGTGCTGATGCCCTTGGTTGAGCACCATGGTCTGGCTGGGCACCACCGCCACCGGCAGCGTATCCGTGGCCGGGGTGCCCGCTCCGCCTTGACCGGAGGCGATAGCCAACGTGCGTCGTTGCACCACGCTCGGGCTCGTGGGCTGCAACTCCACGATCGTGTACTCGAAGGTCACCACGTTGTTGGTCACCGCCGAGGAGCCGAAGATCGTCAGCTGCGTCGCCGAAGTGATGGCGGAGGACTTGAACGTCGCCGCATGCAGGTTGGTGGCCGTGTGCCGATGCGTGATCACGTGGAAGGTCCGGGTCAGATCCAGCAGCGGCAGGCCCCCCGTGCCAGAGGTGAAGTCGATCACCGTACTCGCCCCGGTCCCGGTAGTGCCCGTCCCTTTAATGATCTGCCGCACGGCCGCGAACGGCACTGCGCTCGCCTGAGCACTGTTCGCCGATTCCTGCGTGCCGTCGAACGCTCGGAGCACATAGTAATAGGTGGTGCCGTTGGTCAGACCAGTGTCGGTAAACGTGGTGGTCGTATTGTTCGGAATCGTCGTGACTAGGGTGTACGGCCCGCCACTGGTCGTGCTGCGGTAGACCCGCTGCTGCGTCACATCCGTCGCCGTGGACGGGGTCCACGTGAGGGCCAGCGCGCCACCACTGTCCCCGGTCACGTCCGCTGCGGTCAGCCCGGTCGGCGCAGCCGGAACGACGTTGTCCACCGGAACCGCCGACACCTGCGTCGAATTAGCGGATTCTTGGGTCCCGTCAAAGGCCCGGACCACGAAGAAGTACGTGGTGCCATTCGTCAGGCCGGTATTCGTGAACGTGGCCGTCGTGTTGTTGTTGAAGGTGGTGATCAACGTGTACGGGCCGCCACTGGTCGTACTGCGGTAGACCCGTTGTTGTGTGATACCGCCAGCTATGGACGGAGTCCACGTCAGGGCGAGCGCTCCACCCTGATCCGCCGCCACATCCGCTACCGTCACCCCCGTCGGCGCCGCGGGCGCCGTGTTGTCCACCGGCACCGCCGAGACCTGCGTGGAGTTGGCCGACTCTTGCGTCCCATCGAAGGCTCTCACGACAAAGAAGTACGTGGTGCCATTCGTCAGTCCCGTATTCGTGAACGTGGTCGTCGTGTTGTTGGTGAACGTCGTGATCAGCGTGTACGGCCCGCCACTGGTCGTGCTCCGGTACACCCGTTGCTGCGTCACATCCGTCGCGCTCGACGGCGTCCAGGTCAGGACCAGTGCCCCGCCACTGTCACCCGCCACATCCGCTGCCGTCACCCCCGTCGGCGCCGCGGGCGCCAAGTTATCGACCGGGGTGGCGTTCACCTGGAGGCTGTTGGCCGACTCCTGCGTCCCGTCGAAGGCGCGCAGCACGAAGAAGTAGGCGGTCCCGTTCGCCAGCCCGGTATTCGTGAACGTGGTCGTCGTGTTGTTCGCGATCGTGGTGATCAACGTGTACGGACCACCCGTGGTCAGGCTGCGGTAGACCCGCTGCTGCGTGACATCCGTCGCCGTCGACGGCGTCCACGTCAGGACCAGCGCCCCACCCTGATCCGCCGCCACGTCTGCGGCCGTAGGACTCGTGGGCGTGGCCGGCGCCAGGTTGTCGACCGGCGTCGCCGACGCCTGGTTGCTATTCGCGGACTCCGTCGTCCCGTTGAACGCGCGCACGACGTAGAAGTAGCTCGTCCCGTTGGTCAACCCGCTATTCGTAAATGTCGCGGTCGTATTGTTCGGGATCGTCGTGATTAGGGTGTACGGCCCACCCGTGGTCAGACTCCGGTAGACGCGTTGCTGGGTGATGCCGCCGGACACGGAGGGCGTCCAGTTCAGGCTGAGCGCGCCGCCCTGATCGCCCGCCACATCGGCCGCCGTGACGCCCGTGGGCGCCGCGGGCGCCAGATTGTTCACCGGGACCGCGGCGGCTTGTGCGCTGTTTGCCGACTCTTGCGTCCCGTCGAAGGCGCGCAGCACGTAGTAATAGGTGGTGCCGTTCGTCAGGCCCGTATCGGTGTACGCCGCGGTCGTGTTGTTGGTGAAGGTGGTGATCAGCGTGTATGGCCCGCCGCTCGTCGTGCTGCGGTAGACGCGTTGCTGCGTGACGTCCGTCGCCGCGGAGGGCGTCCAGGTCAACGCCAGCGCGCCGCCGCTGTCTGCGGGCACATCGGCCGCGCTGAGGCTCGTCGGGACCGTCGGCGCCACATTGTCCGCCGGCGTGGCCGATACCTGCGGACTGTTGGCCGACTCGGTCGTCCCGTTGAACGCCCGCACCACGTAGAAGTACGTCGTGCCGTTGGTCAGCCCGGTATCGGTGTAGCTCGACGTGGTGTTGTTCGGGATCGTGGTCACCAACGTGTACGGCCCGCCGCTGGTCGTGCTGCGGTAGACGCGCTGTTGCGTGATGCCGGGCGCCGTGGAGGGGGTCCACGTCAGCGTCAGCGCGCCGCCCTGATCCCCGGTGACATCAATCGCGGCTGGAGCCGTCGGCGCGGCCGGCGGCGTGGCCGCGGGCGCGAAGCTCCACACTTGCACGCCCATCCGCGCGGTGCCGGTCCCGGTCCCGCGGGTCACGCGCACGGTAGTCGCGTTGTCCAAGCTCACGGTGAACTGCGCCAGGTTGATGGCGCCCACGGTCGTCGACGACGCTTGCGCCCCGCTGTGCCCGAACGGCGTGGACACAGTCCCCAGCACCACGGTCTGCGCGGGCGTCACGGCCCCGATCACGGCCGTGGCCGTCGTCAGCCCGGTCGCCACGGGCACCTCCACGTGCTGCACGCTCGCCACCCCCGGCTGGAACTGCACCACCTCCCAGGCAATCTCCAACTGCGGGCCCGTCGTGACCTGACGCTCGATCAGGATGGTGTTCGCCGCGGTGAGCGTGGCGTACAGGCCCGTCTCGGCTGGCGGCTCGCTGAGCGCCCCACCGGTGCCCGTGCGGAAGGAGACAAAGAGCAGCGTCCGCGTGCGATCCACCGCCACCGGCGGGGTCACGGTGATGCTCGTCTGCGCCGCCAACATCGGGATGATGCCGCGCTGCACATTGGCCACAAAAGCCGGATCCCACTGCACCAGTTCCACCCGGTTGTTCTGCGGCCCGGTGTTGGGCGCCGCCCCGATCTCCACTTCCCAACTCGTGCCGCTGACTAGCCGCACCCGATCGAGCTCTTCGGACCCGATCGTGGTCTCGGCCGCGTTGTGGCTATGCCCTTGGTTGAGCAGCATGGTCTGCCCGGGTACCACCGCCGTGGGCAGGGTGTCCGTCACCGGCGTGCCGGGGCCGCCCTGGCCCGTCGCAATGGCCAAGGTCCGCCGTTGCACCACGCTCGGGCTGGTCGGCGTCAGTTCGATGATCGTGTACTCGAAGGTCACGGCGTTGTTGGTCACCGCCGTAGAGGCAAAGAGCGTCAGTTGCGTCGCCGAGGTGATGGCGGACGAGCGGAACGTCGCCGCGTGCAGGTTGCTCGCCGTGTGCCGATAGGTGATCACGTGGAACGCCCGCGTCAGATCCAAGAGCGGCAGGCCGCCCGTCCCCGCGGTGAAGTCGATGACCGTGGTCGCCCCGGTCCCGGTGGTCCCCGTGCCTTTGATGATCTGTCGTACTTGCGTCGAGGCCGCTGGGATCGCCGACGCTTGAGTACTGTTCGCCGACTCTTGCGTCCCATCAAAGGCCCGGATCACATAGTAATAGGTCGTCCCGTTCGTCAGGCCGGTATCCGTCATCGTGTTCGTCGTGTTGTTCACAAACGTGGTCACCAGCGTGTAGGGGCCACCGCTGGTCGTGCTGCGGTAGACCCGTTGCTGCGTGACGTCCGTCGCCGTCGACACCGCCCAGCTCAACGTCAATGCCCCGCCACTGTCCGCGGGAACGTCGGAAGCGGTTAAACCGGTCGGCGCGGCAGGCGCCACATTGTCCACCGGCGTGGCAGTAGCTTGATTGCTATTGGCCGACTCCTGCGTGCCATCGAACGCCCGCACCACGTAGAAGTAGGCGGTCCCGTTGGCCAGGCCGGTGTTGATGAACGTGGTGGTCGTGTTGTTCGCGATCGTCGTGATCAGAGTGTACGGCCCGCCGCTCGTCGTGCTGCGGTAGATCCGCTGCTGCGTCACGTCGGGCGCCGTGGAGACGGTCCAGGCCAGGTTGATCGCCCCCCCGTTATCGCTCGGGGTATCGACCGCAGTGACACCCGTCGGTGCCGCCGGGAGCAGGTTGTCCACCGGGGTGGCGCTCGCCTGGTTACTGTTCGCGGACTCCGTGGTCCCGTTGAATGCTCGCACCACGAAGAAGTACGCCGTCCCGTTCGTCAGCCCCGTGTTGGTGAACGTGGTCGTCGTGTTGTTCGCAATCGTCGTGATCAACGTGTACGGCCCGCCAGACGTCGTGCTCCGATACACGCGCTGCTGCGTCACGCCGCCCGAGGTCGAGGGCGTCCACGTCAGGCTGAGCGCGCCGCCCTGGTCGCCCGCCACATCCGTGGTGCTCAGCCCTGTGGGCGCTGCGGGCGACGTATTGTCGATCGGCACCGCCGACGCTTGCGCGGAGTTCACCGACTCTTGCGTGCCATCAAAGGCACGGATGACGTAGAAGTAGGTGGTCCCGTTCGTTAACCCGCTGTTGGTGAACGTCGTGGTCGTGTTGTTCGCAATGGTCGTGATTAGCGTGTACGGCCCACCCGACGTCGTGCTCCGGTAGACCCGCTGCTGCGTGACGTCAGGCGACGTCGAAACCGTCCACGTTAGGTTGATCGCCCCGCCACTGTCCGCCGGTGTATCCACCGCGGTCACGCCCGTGGGCGCCGCCGGCGCGGTGTTATCCACCGGCGCCGCCGACACCTGCGTGGAGTTGGCCGACTCTTGCGTGCCGTCGAAGGCCCGCAGCACGAAGAAGTACGTCGTCCCGTTCGTCAGCCCCGTGTTGGTGAAGGTCGTCGTCGTGTTGTTCGCGATCGTCGTGATCAGGGTGTACGGGCCGCCTGACGTGTTGGACCGGTAGACCCGTTGCTGGGTCACGTCCGTCGCCGTCGACGGTGTCCAGGTCAACACCAACGCCCCGCCCTGATCTCCCGCCACATCCGCGGCGCTCACGCCGGTTGGCGCGGCGGGCGTGAGGTTATCCACCGGCGTCGCGGAGACTTGCGTGGAGTTGGCCGACTCTTGCGTCCCGTCGAAGGCCCGCACCACGAAGAAGTACGTCGTCCCATTGGTCAGCCCGGTGTTCGTAAACGTGGTGGTCGTGTTGTTGGTGAACGTGGTAATCAGGGTGTACGGGCCGCCGCTGGTGGTACTGCGGTACACGCGTTGCTGCGTCACGTCGGGCGCCGTGGAGACGGTCCACGCCAGGGTTATCGCCCCCCCGTTATCGCTCGGGGTATCGACCGCAGTGACGCCCGTCGGTGCCGCCGGGACCAGGTTGTCCACCGGGGTGGCGCTCGCCTGGTTACTGTTCGCGGACTCCGTGGTCCCGTTGAACGCCCGCACCACGTAGAAGTACGTGGTGCCGTTGGTCAACCCGGGGTCGGTCAACGTGCTGGTCGTGTTGTTGGTGAACGTCGTGATCAGGGTGTACGGACCGCCGCTGGTCAGGCTCCGATACACCCGCTGCTGCGTGATGCCACCCGATGTCGAGGGGATCCACGTCAGATTGAGTGCCCCACCCTGGTCGCCCGCCACATCCACTGCGCTCAGGCCGGTGGGCGCTGCGGGCGGCGTATTGTCGATCGGCACGGCTGACGCCTGTGTGGAATTCGTTGACTCCTGGGTCCCGTCGAAGGCACGCAACACGTAGTAGTAGGTGGTGCCGTTCGTCAGTCCGGTGTTGGTGTAGCTCGTGGTCGTGTTATTCGCGAACGTTGTCACCAACGCGTAGGGGCCGCCCGAGGTGGTGGACCGATACACGCGCTGCTGCGTGACGTCGGTCGACGCCGAGGGGATCCAGTTCAGGATCAACGCCCCGCCACCGTCCCCCGCCACATCCGCCGCACTGAGCCCAGTCGGCACCGAAGGCACGACATTGTCCACCGGCGTCGCCGATACCTGCGGACTGTCGGCCGATTCCGTCGTCCCATTGAACGCCCGAATCACGTAGTAATAGGTCGTCCCGTTGGTCAGCCCCGTGTCGGTGTAGCTCGACGTCGTGTTGTTCGTGATCGTGTTCACCAACGTGTAGGGCCCGCCACTGGTCGTGCTGCGGTAGACCCGTTGCTGGGTGATTCCGGGCGCCGTGGAGGGGGTCCACGTCAGCGTCAGCGCGCCGCCCTGATCCCCTGTGACGTCGACCGCGGCCGGGGCGGTCGGAGCCGCCGGCGGCGTGACGCCCGGTGCAAGGTTCCACACTTGGACGCCGATGCGCGCGGTGCCGGTGCCGGTCCCGCGGGTCACGCGCACCGTGGTCGCGTTGTCCAAGCTCACCGTGAATTGCGCCACGTTGATCGCGCCCACGGTCGTGGACGAGGCTTGCGCCCCGCTGTGCCCGAACGGCGTGGACACGGTCCCCAGCGCCACGGTCTGCGCCGGCGTCACCGCCCCGATCGCCGCCGTGGTCGTGGTCAGCCCCGTCGCCACCGGGATGTCCACGTGCTGCACACTCGCCACTCCCGGCTGGAACTGCACCAGCTCCCAGGCGATCTCCAGCGCCGGTCCGGTCGTGACCTGCCGCTCGATCTGGATGTTATTGGCCGCGTTGAGCGTGGCGAACAGGCCGGTCTCGGCCGGCGGCTCGCTCGTCGCCCCGCCCGTGCCGGTGCGGAAGGAAACGAACAGCAAGGTCCGCGTGCGATCCACCGCCACCGGCGGCGTGACCGTCACGCTGGTTGCGGCCGCCCCCAGCGTCGCCAGCCCGCGCTGCACGTTCGCCACAAAGGCCGGATCCCACTGCACCAGCTCCACCCGGTTGTTCTGCGGCCCGGTGTTCGGCGCCGCCCCGATCTCCACTTCCCAACTCGTCCCGCTGACTAGCCGCACCCGATCGAACTCTTCCGACCCGATCGTCGTTTCGGCCGCGTTGTGCTGATGGCCTTGGTTGAGCAGCATGGTCTGCCCGGGCACCACGGCGGTGGGCAGGGTGTCGGTGGCCGGGGTGCCGGGGCCGCCTTGGCCCGCGGCAATGGCCAAGGTCCGCCGTTGCACCACGGTCGGACTGGTGGGCGTCAGTTCGATGATCGTGTATTCGAACGGCACCGCAGTGTTGGTGACCGCGGTCGAGCCGAAGATGGTCAGTTGCGTGGCCGAGGTGATGGCCGAGGACTTGAACGTCGCCGCGTGGGTGTTGGCCGCCGTGTGCCGATACGTGATCACGTGGAAGGCCCGCGTCAGATCCAGCAGCGGCAGCCCGCCCGTCCCCGCGGTGAAGTCGATGACCGTGGTCGCCCCGGTCCCGGTGGTCCCCGTGCCTTTGATGATCTGCCGCACCGCCGTGATCGCGATCGGCACCGCGGAGGCCTGGGTGCTGTTGGCTGACTCCTGGGTCCCGTCGAACGCCCGCACCACGTAGTAGTAGGTGGTCCCGTTGGTCAACCCGGTGTCGGTGTACGTGGTCGTCGTGTTGTTGGTGACCGTCGTGATCAGCGTATAGGGGCCACCTGAGGTGGTGGACCGATAGACCCGCTGCTGCGTCACGTCGGTCGCGCTCGAGACGGTCCACGTCAGGGCGAGGGCGCCGCCGCTGTCCGCGGGCACGTCAGATGCGCTCAGGCCCGTCGGCGCCGCCGGCGTCAGGTTGTCCACCGCCGTCGCGGAGACTTGCGCGGAGTTCGCCGACTCCTGCGTCCCGTCGAAGGCCCGGACCACGAAGAAGTACGGCGTCCCGTTCGTTAACCCCGTGTTCGTAAACGTGGTGGTCGTGTTGTTCGCGATCGTCGTGATCAAGGTGTACGGCCCGCCTGTGGTCAGGCTGCGGTACACCCGCTGCTGCGTGACATCCGTCGCCGTCGACGGCGTCCACGTCAGGACCAGCGCCCCACCCTGATCCGCCGCCACATCCGCCGCGGTCACCCCCGTGGGCGTGGCCGGCGCGGTGTTGTCGACCGGTGTGGCGGACACCTGCGTGGAATTGGCCGACTCCTGCGTCCCGTCGAAGGCGCGCAGCACGAAGAAGTAGGCCGTCCCGTTCGCCAGCCCGGTATTCGTGAACGTGGCCGTCGTGTTGTTCGCGATCGTCGTGATCAAGGTGTACGGCCCGCCCGTGGTCAGGCTCCGGTAGACCCGCTGCTGCGTCACATCCGTCGCGCTCGACGGCGTCCAGGTCAATACCAGCGCCCCACCCTGATCGCCCGCTACATCCGCCGCGGTCACCCCCGTGGGCGTGGCCGGCGTCAGGTTGTCGACCGGGGAGGCCGACGCCTGGTTGCTATTCGCGGACTCCGTCGTCCCGTTGAACGCCCGCACCACGTAGAAGTAGGTCGTGCCGTTGGTCAGCCCGGGGTTGGTAAATGTGGTCGTCGTGTTGTTCGGGATCGTCGTGACCAAGGTGTACGGGCCGCCCGACGTCGTGCTCCGATACACGCGCTGCTGCGTCACGCCGCCGGAGGTCGAAGGCGTCCAGCTCAGCGCCACTGCCCCGCCCTGATCGCCCGCCACATCCGCTGCGCTCAGGCCCGTGGGCGCCACCGGGACCACGTTGTCCACCGGTACGGCCGACGCCTGTGCGGAGTTCACTGACTCCTGCGTCCCGTCGAAGGCTCGGAGCACGTAGTAATAGGTGGTGCCGTTCGTTAACCCGGTGTCGGTGAACGTGGTCGTCGTATTGTTCGTGACCGTGGTGACCAAGGTGTACGGGCCGCCGCTTGTCGTGCTCCGGTAGATCCGCTGTTGCGTGACGTCCGTCGCGCTCGAGACGGTCCATGTCAGGGCGAGGGCACCGCCGCTATCCGCGGGCACGTCCGCCGCGCTCAGGCCCGTGGGCGCGGCAGGCGCCAAGTTATCCACCGGGATCGCCGACACCTGCGTGGAATTGGCCGACTCTTGCGTGCCGTCGAAGGCCCGTATCACATAGAAGTACGTCGTCCCGTTCGTCAGCCCGGTGTTAGTAAACGTCGCGGTCGTGTTGTTCGTGAACGTCGTGATCAGGGTGTACGGCCCACCCGTGGTCAGGCTCCGATAGATCCGTTGTTGGGTGACATCCGTCGCGCTCGACGGGGTCCAGCTCAGGACCAACGCCCCACCCTGATCGCCGGCGACATCCGCCGCGGTCGGGCCTGTCGGCGCCGCCGGCGCAAGGTTGTCCACCGGCACGGCGGAGACTTGCGCGGAGTTCGCCGACTCTTGCGTGCCGTCAAAGGCCCGGAGCACGAAGAAGTAGGTCGTCCCGTTCGTGAGCCCGGTGTTGGTAAACGTGGCGGTCGTGTTGTTGGCGAATGTGGTGATCAACGTATACGGCCCGCCCGACGTGGTGGACCGGTAGACCCGCTGCTGCGTGACATCCGTCGCGCTCGACGGCGTCCAGGTCAGGACCAGAGCCCCACCCTGATCGCCCGCCACATCCGCCGCGCTCACGCCCGTTGGCGTGGCCGGCGCCAGGTTATCGACCGGGATGGCCGACGCCTGGTTGCTGTTCGCCGACTCGGTCGTCCCGTTGAACGCCCGCACCACGTAGTAGTAGGTGGTGCCGTTGGTCAGCCCGGTATTGGTAAATGTCGTCGTGGTGTTGTTCGGGATCGTGCTCACCAGCGTATACGGCCCACCCGTGGTCAGGCTCCGGTAGATCCGCTGCTGCGTGATGCCGCCGGAGGTCGAGGGCGTCCAGCTCAGGGCCAGCGCCCCGCCCTGATCGCCCGCGACATCTGTAGCACTCAGGCCCGTGGGCGCGGCGGGCGGGGTATTGTTGATCGGCACCGCCGACGCCTGCGCGGAGTTGGCGGATTCTTGCGTGCCATCGAAGGCGCGGAGCACGTAGTAATAGGTGGTGCCGTTCGTTAACCCGGTGTCGGTGAACGTGGTCGTCGTATTGTTCGTGACCGTGGTGACCAAGGTGTACGGACCGCCACTCGTCGTGCCCCGGTAGATCCGCTGTTGCGTGACGTCCGTCGCGCTCGAGACGGTCCATGTCAGGGCCAGTGCCCCGCCGCTATCCGCCGGCACATCCGCCGCACTCAGCGCCGTCGGCGCCGCGGGCGCCAGGTTGTCCACCGGGACCGCCGACACCTGCGTCGAATTGGCGGATTCCTGCGTCCCGTCAAAGGCCCGCACCACGAAGAAGTACGGCGTCCCGTTGAGCAGGCCCGTGTTGGTAAACGTCGTCGTGGTGTTGTTGGTGAACGTCGTGATCAGGGTGTACGGCCCGCCCGTGGTCAGGCTGCGGTACACCCGCTGCTGCGTGACATCCGGCGCCGTGGACACCGTCCAGGTGACCGTCAGCGCTCCACCCTGATCCCCCGCCACATCCGCGGCGCTCACGCCCGTTGGCGCGACCGGCGCCGTGTTGTCGACCGGCGTGGCGGACACCTGCGTGGAGTTGGCCGACTCTTGCGTCCCGTCGAAGGCGCGCAGGACGAAGAAGTAGGCGGTCCCGTTCGTGAGCCCGGTGTTCGTGAACGTCGTGGTCGTGTTGTTCGCGATCGTGGTGATCAGGGTGTACGGCCCACCCGTAGTCAGGCTGCGGTAGACCCGCTGCTGCGCGACATCCGTCGCCGTCGACGGCGTCCAGGTGAGGACCAGCGCCCCACCCTGATCCGCCGCCACGTCCGTGGCCGTGGGGCTCGTGGGCGCCGCCGGCGCCAGGTTATCCACCGGCGTGGCGCTGGCTTCAGTGCTGTTCGCCGACTCCAGGGTCCCGTTGAACGCCCGCACGACGTAGAAGTAGCTCGTCCCGTTGGTCAGGCCAAGGTCGGTGGCCGTCGTGGTGGTGTTGTTCGGAATCGTCGTGACCAAGGTGTACGGGCCGCCCGACGTCGTGCTCCGATACACGCGCTGCTGCGTCACACCGCCGGAGGTCGAGGGCGTCCACGTCAGGGCCACTGCCCCACCCTGATCGCCCGCGACATCCGCGGCGCTCAGCCCCGTGGGCGCTGCGGGCGGGGTATTGTTGATCGGCACCGCCGACGCCTGCGCGGAGTTGGCGGATTCTTGTGTGCCGTCGAAGGCGCGCAGCACGTAGTAGTACGTGGTGCCGTTCGTCAGGCCGGTGTCGGTGTAGGCCGCGGTCGTGTTGTTGGTGACCGTCGTGATCAAGGTATACGGCCCGCCCGAGGTGGTGGACCGATACACGCGTTGCTGCGTCACATCGGTCGCGGTCGACGGCGTCCACGTCAGGGCCAGCGCGCCGCCGCCATCTGCCGGCACATCCGCCGCGCTCAGCCCGGTCGGCACTGAGGGTGCGACGTTGTCGAGGGGCGTGGCCGACACCTGGGAACTGTCCGCCGACTCGGTCGTCCCGTTGAACGCCCGCACCACGTAGAAGTAGGTGGTGCCGTTCGTCAGCCCGGTGTCGGTGTAGCTCGACGTGGTGTTGTTCGTGATCGTATTCACCAGCGTGTACGGTCCGCCGCTCGTCAGGCTGCGGTAAATCCGCTGCTGGGTGATGCCGGGCGCGGTGGAGGGGACCCAGGTCAGGGTGAGCGCGCCGCCCTGATCCCCGGTGACGTCGACCGCGGCCGGGGCTGTCGGCGCTGCCGGAGGCGTGACGCCAGGTGCGAGGTTCCAGATCTGCACGCCCATGCGCGCGGTGCCGGTCCCGGTTCCGCGGGTCACCCGCACGGTGGTCGCATTGTCCAAACTCACCGTGAACTGCGCCAGGTTGACGGCGCCCACGGTCGTCGACGACGCTTGCGCCCCGCTGTGCCCGAACGGCGTGGACACGGTCCCCAGCACCACGGTCTGCGCCGTCGGCACTGCCGCGATCGTCGCCGTGGTCGTCGTCAGCCCAGTCGCCACGGGCACATCCAGGTGCTGCACGCTCGCCGCCCCCGGCTGGAACTGCACTACCTCCCACGCAATCTGCAGCTGCGGCCCGGTTGTCACCTGGCGCTCGATCACAATGTTGCCCGCTGCGTTGATCGTCGCAAATACACCCGTCTCGGCCGGCGGCTCGCTGGTCGCCCCGCCGGTGCCCGTGCGGAAGGAGACGAACAGCAGGGTGCGCGTACGATCGACCGCCACCGGTGGCGTGACCGTCACGCTGGTCGCGGCCGCCGCCATCGGAACGATCCCGCGCTGCACGTTCGCCACAAAGGCCGGATCCCACTGCACCAGCTCCACACGGTTGTTCTGCGGCCCGGTGTTGGGGGCGGCGCCAATCTCCACTTCCCAGCTCGTGCCGCTGACCAACCGCACCCGGTCCAGCTCTTCCGACCCGATCGTGGTCTCGGCCGCGTTGTGCTGATGCCCTTGGTTGAGCACCATGGTCTGGCCGGGCACCACCGCCGTGGGCAGCGTGTCGGTGGCCGGGGTGCCCGCCCCGCCCTGGCCCGCAGCAATGGCCAACGTGCGCCGTTGCACCACGCTCGGACTGGTCGGCGTCAGTTCGATGATGGTGTACTCAAAAGTCACGACGTTGTTCGTCACTGCCGAGGAGCCGTAGATCGTCAGTTGCGTGGCCGAGGTGATGGCCGAGGACTTGAACGTCGCCGCGTGCAGGTTGGTGGCCGTGTGCCGATACGTGATCACGTGGAAGGTCCGCGTCAGATCCAGCAGCGGCAAGCCACCGGTGCCCGCGGTGAAGTCGATGACCGTCGTCGCGCCCGTGCCCGTGGTCCCCGTGCCTTTGATGATCTGCCGCACCAGCGTCGACGCGAGCGGCACCGCGCTCGCCTGGGCGCTGTTGGCGGACTCCTGCGTCCCGTCGAACGCCCGCAGCACGTAGTAATAGGTGGTGCCACTCGTCAGGCCGGTATCCGTCACGGTGTTCGTCGTGTTGTTCGCGACCGTCGTGACCAGCGTGTACGGGCCGCCGCTGGTGGTGCTCCGGTACACCCGTTGCTGGGTTACGTCCGTGGCGGTCGACACGGTCCAGGCCAGGTTGAGCGCCCCGCCGTTGTCCCCGGCTACGTCGGCGGCGGTGAGTCCGGTGGGCGTGGCTGGCACTACGTTGTCCACCGGCACCGCCGAGACCTGCGTCGAATTGGCAGATTCTTGCGTCCCGTCGAACGCCCGTATCACATAGAAGTACGTCGTCCCGTTCGCCAGCCCGGTGTTCGTGACCGTGGCCGTCGTGTTGTTCGTGAACGTCGTGATCAGGGTGTACGGGCCACCCGTGGTCAGACTGCGATAGACCCGCTGCTGCGTCACGTCGGCAGCCGTCGACGGCGTCCACGTCAGCACCAGCGCCCCACCTTGATCGCCGGCGACATCCGCCGCGGTCGGGCTCGTCGGTGCGGCGGGCGCCAAATTGTCGATCGGGGTAGCGGTAACCTGTAAGCTGTTAGTGGACTCCTGCGTGCCGTCGAAGGCCCGGAGCACGAAGAAGTACGTCGTGCCGTTGGTCAGTCCAGTGTTGGTGAACGTGGTGGTCGTGTTGTTGGTGAAGGTCGTGATCAGGGTGTACGGCCCGCCCGTGGTCAAGCTCCTGTACACCCGCTGTTGGGTGACATCGGTTGCGCTCGACGGTGTCCACGTCAGAGTCAGCGCCCCACCCTGATCCGCCGGGGTGTCTACGGCGACGACGCCTGTGGGTGCGGTGGGCGCCAAGTTGTCCACCGGGATCGCGCTCGCCTGATTACTGTTCGGGGACTCGGTCGTCCCGTTGAACGCCCGCACCACGTAGAAATACGTCGTGCCGTTGGTCAGCCCGGTATTGGTGAACGTCGTGGTCGTGTTGTTCGGGATCGTCGTGATCAGCGTGTACGGGCCGCCCGTAGTCAGGCTGCGGTAGATCCGCTGCTGGGTGATGCCGCCTGACGTCGAGGGCGTCCACGTCAGGGTCAGCGCGCCGCCCTGATCCCCCGCCACATCGGCCGCACTCACGCCCGTGGGCGGCGCGAGCGCCGAATTGTCCACCGGGACCGCCGATGCCTGGTTGCTGTTGGACGACTCGGTCGTGCCGTTGAACGCCCGCACCACGTAGAAGTACGTCGTGCCGTTGGTCAACCCGGTGTTGGTAAACGTGGTCGTTGTGTTATTCGGGATCGTGGTGACGAGCGTGTACGGCCCGCCGCTGGTCGTGCTGCGATAGACCCGTTGCTGCGTCATGCCGGACGCGGGTGACGGCGTCCACGTCAACGTAATCGCTCCCCCGGAATCTCCCGGTTGATCCACCGCGGTCAGGTTCGAGGGCGGCGTGTTGTCGGCCGGAGCCGCGGACACTTCGGTCGAATTCGCCGATTCTGCGCTTCCGTTCCACGCTCGTAACACGTAGTAGTAGGTGGTGCCGTCGGTAAGGCCCGTATCCGCATAGGTTGCCGTGGTGTTATCGCCAAAACTGGTGATCAGTGAGTACGGGCCGCCCGTGGTGGTCGACCGATACATACGCTGTTCGGTCACACCCGCGGAGGTCGAGGGCGTCCACGTCAGGGTCAAGGATCCGCCCGTATCGTTGGGCGTGTCGACCACCGCGACTCCGGTCGGCGGGACCACGGCGGTATTGTTCAGCGGCGTTGCGCTGGCCTCGTTGGAGGCCCCGCTCTCCTGGACGCCGTCAAAGGCTCGGATCACGTAGTAATATGCCGTCCCGTCGATCAGGCCGGTATCCGTGTACACGCTGGTGGCATTCCCCGGCATCACCGTGACCAGCGTATAGGGTCCGCCGGACGCCGTGCCGCGATAGAGCCGTTGGTCGATCACACCTGAACTCACGGAGGGTAGCCACCCAAGCGTGATGGCACCACCGCTGTCCGCGGGACGATCGGTCGCCGTAAGGCTCGTGGGGGCCTGGGGCGCCAGATTGTCCACCGGCGTGGCAGAGGCCTCATTCGAGTTGGCCGACTCGAACAATCCGTTGAACGCCCGCACCACGAAGTAGTAGGTCACCCCGTTCGTCAATCCCGAGTTGATGTACGACGAGGTCGCGTTTCCCGCAAGCGTGGTCACCAACGAGTAGCCCCCGCCCGACGCAGTGCTCCGATAGACCCGCTGCTCGGTGACATCGAGGGTGGCCGACGGGGTCCAGCTCAGCGCCACGGCACCGCCATCGTCGCCAGGCTGGTCGATCGCCGACAGCCCTGTGGGCGACGCGGGCGCCGTGTTCGACGGCAACGCGGTATCCGCGTTGCCGCTGGGGGTGGTGGCGTCGTTCCAGTTCCCGAACGCGTCGCGCGTATAGACCGCATAGTAGTATGTGATGCCGTTGATGAGCCCCGAATCCACGGTCGAAACCGGCGCGCCAGACACCGGGCTCGTGGAGTCATAGACCACGACCGCCGTCCCGTCCAAATGGCTCGTCGGATACACTCCCGTCCTTCGCCGCACCATCACTTCGCCCAATGCAGGGTCGGTCGGGTTGGTCCAGGTGAGTGTGGCCTGACCGTTTCCTCCCTGGGCCACAAAATTGGTGACCGCCGCCGGGGGCAGGTTGTCGGCCGCGATCGAAGACGCTTGGGGCGAATTGGCGCTTTCGTTCCCGCTGGTATCGTACGAGCGGACGACGTAGTAATAGGTCGTCCCCGGGGTCAACCCGTTGTCCGTATACGACGTCACGAACACGGGGTACGGGGTGACCCTCGTATACGGCCCGCCGGACACGGTCGCGCGATAGACCGTATACCCCGCCAAGTCCGGGTCCGAGGTATTGGCGGTCCAGGTGAGATCGATCGCGGTTCCGCCGTCTGCCGGGTGGTCCAGCGCCGTGAGAGCTGCCACCCCGCTGGGCGCGACCGTTTCGTGCCAGGGGATGATCACGTGTGATTGGTACACCGGCGGAGAGCCTGCCGTGCCTTCGATCCACAACCGCGCGCTGACGTTGAGGGTCGGCGACGTGGCGAGGCGCACTCCGGTCCACAACCACAGCCGGTCCGACTGAGCGAACGTCACGTCGGACGCGTTGAGACAGTTCAGCGTGTACTCCGTGGTCGCCGCGGACAATGCCGCGAGCCCGGGGTTGGTGGCATCGTCGGCCACGCAGAACGTCGTGCTTCCGCCGCCGCTGTCTACCCGCGCCAGAACAGCCCGCGGGTACATCACGCCAGATCCCGCCACGGCTGTCGTCTTGTCCATCTGTAAGACAATCCGGAACACCGACCCGGCGGGAATCACCGCCGCTCCGGGGTCGTTCGCCTGCGTTTCGAACGCCTCGATGAAAAACGCGCCCGGAACTTCATTTGACAGATTGATCGTCTGATAGGACGTGGGCCCGAACAACGGGTCGCCGTTGGTCCCCGGCACGTCGAGGCGCAATTGCTGGTACCCCGCGCCGAACGCCGACGATTCTTGGTGTAGATATTCCACGGCGTTGGGGCGCGGCACAGCCGACGATTGATTGGAGTTCCCGCTTTCGAACGTGCCGTCGAACACGCGCACGACGTAGTAGTACGTGGTGCCATCCGTTAAACCGCTGTCCACGAACGCCGTTGCCGTACCAACCGCTGTCCCGGCCAAGCTATAGGGACCGCCAGAGGTCGTCGCGCGATAGACCCGATGCTGGATCACGTCCGGTGCCGTCGAGAGCGTCCAGTTCAGCGTCACGGCCCCGCCCAAATCCGCAGGCCGGTCCGCGGCGCTCAGCGCGGTGGGCGCCGCAGGGGGCAGATTGTCCAACGGAATCGCGGAGACCTCGGCCGACGCGGTGCTTTCATTGCCGCTCGTATCCACCGCGCGGACTACGTAGTAATACGTCACCCCGTTGGTGAGTCCCGTGCTCGCAAACGTCGTTCCGGTCACCAACGCACCGTTGATGCGCGTGAAGAACCCTCCGGAGGAGGTGGCCCGATACACGTTGTAGCCCGCGAGGTCCGGTTCCGCGTTCGCAGACCACGAGAGGTCCACCACACCGCCTTGATCGACGGGCCGATCCGCCGCGGTCACGCCGGTCGGCGCGGCGGGCGGCGTGGTATCCCCGGTCGGAGGATTCTGCGGGAACCCGGGATCAGCATTCAGTCCCACGGTGGTCAGGTCGTTCCAGTTCCCGGATTGATCCCGCGTGTACACCGCGTAGTTGTAAAGCGTTCCGTTGATCAACCCGCTATTCACGAACGTCACCAGCGCACCGGGCACCGGCGCGGTGGAATCGTAGACAGTCACGGCGGCTACATCCAAGTGGCCCGTCGGGAACACGCCGGTATTGCGTTTCACGAGGACCTCGGCCAGATCCGTCGCGTTGGAGTTGGTCCATGTCAGTGTGGAGCTGGCGTTGTCCCCGTCGGATGCCAGGAAGTTGATGATCTGCGCGGGAGCGAGGTTGTCGATCGGGGCCGCGCTCGCCTGGTTCGAATTGACGCTTTCGAAGGTTCCGTCAAAGGCTCGCACCACGTAGTAGTAGGTGGTCCCGTTGGTCAAGCCCGTGTCGGTGATGGAGCCGGTCGTGTTGTTGGTGATCGTCCGGATAAGTGTGTACGGCCCGCCACTGGTGGCGCTCCGATACACGCGTTGAATGGCAACGTCCGCGGACGAGGACACGGTCCACGACAGGTCCACCGCGCCCCCTTCGTCGGCCGGGCGATCCACCGCGGACACCGCGGTCGGCGCAACCGGAACGAGGTTATCGGCCGGCGTGGCCGACGCGGTGGCCGAGCGCGCACTCTCGTTCCCCGACCCATCCACCGCGGACACCTGGTAGAAATACGTCGTACCGTTGGTCAACCCGGTGTCCGCGAACGCGGCACCGATCACCAACGGCCCGTTGACGCGGGAGTACGGTCCGGCAGCGGCCAACGCGCGATACACGTGATACCCGGCCAGATCGGGCGCGGTATTCGCGGTCCACACCAAATCGATGATGCCGCCCTGGTCGCTCGGCCGATCGATCGCGGTCAACCCGGTGGGCGCGGTGGGCGGCGTGGTATCCGGCGCGGCGGCCGGCGTGCCGGTGTCCGCGTTGACGCCCGCCGTAGTCGCATCGTTCCAATTGCTGGCCTGATCGCGGCTGTAGACCGCGTAGAAGTACGTGGTGGCCGGGGACAGACCCGAATCCACGATCAACAACAGGGCACCTGGAACTGGCGCGGAATTGTCGTACACCACAACCGCGGTTGGGTCGGTGTGGTTCGCGGGGTACGCACCGAGTTTGCGCATCACGCGAACCTGCGCCAGATCGGGGACCGTGGGGTTGGTCCAGCGGAGCGTTGATTGTGCGACGCCGCCGTCGGACGCCGAGAGGTCGACGATCTGCGGCGGCGCGGTGTTATCCAACGGCACGGCCGACGCCTGCGTCGAGTTGGCGCCCTCCTGTACCCCGTCGAACGCGCGGACCACGTAGTAGTATGTGGTGCCGTTCGTGAGTCCCACGTCGATGTGCGTGTTCGTCGTATTGTTGGCCAACGTCGTGACCAACGTGTACGGGCCGCCGGAGACGGTGGCGCGATAGACCCGCTGCTCGGACACGTCCGCGGCAATGGACGGAGTCCATGCGAGCGACACCGCGCCGCCCTCGTCAAAGGGGCGATCCGTCGCGGACAGACTCGTCGGCGCTGCAGGCGCGAGGTTATCCACCGGCACGCCTGACGCCTGCGTCGAGTTGGCGCCTTCTTGCGTCGCGTCAACCGCTCGCACCACGTAGTAGTAGGTGGTCCCTCGGGTCAATCCTTGGTCGGTGTAGGTGGTGGCCGAAACTAACGCGGGGTTGATCCGCGTGTACGGGCCGCCGCTGATCGTGGCGCGGTACACGTGATACCCCGTCACGTCAGGAGACGTCGATGCGGTCCAGGACAACGCGAGCGCGGTGCCCTGATCGCCCGGGACATCCACCGCCGTCAATCCGGTCGGCGGCGCGGGCGCGAGGTTGTCGAGCGGAGTGGCCGACGCCTGCAAGGACGGCACGCTCTCGTTGCTGAGCGTGTCGACCGCGGTCAGGACGTAGTAAACCGCGACCCCATTGGCCAATCCCGTGTCGGTAAAGGAGGTGCCGGTCAACAGCGTTGGATTGACCAGGGTCGGATACGGTCCGCCGCTCGTCGTTCCGCGGTACAAGTTGTACCCCGCCAGATCCAGCTCGGTGTTGGCCTGCCACGTGACGAGGACCGCGCCGCCGTTGTCAGCGGGGACATCCGCGGCCGCCAACCCCGTGGGCCTCGCCGGTGCACCGATATCATTGACTGGAGCGGCCGAGGCCTCGTTCGAATCCACGCTTTGGTTGGCCCCGTCGATCGCCCGCACGCGGTAGTAGTACGTGGTCCCGTCGGTCAATCCCGTGTCGGTCAACGTGGTGGCGCTGACAGCGGGTGTGAGCGCGGTAAACGGACCGCCGGCCGATGTGCCGCGCAACACCACGTAACCGATCACGTCCGGTGAGGGCGACGCGGACCACGACAACACGATCGCACCGCCCGCGTCCGCGGGCCGATCCGTTGCAGTCAGGCCGGACGGCGGCGCCGGCGCCACGTTATCGACCGGGATCGCGGACGCCTCGAGTGACGCCGCGCTTTCGTTGTTGGTTGTGTCGACCGCGCGCACCACGTAGTAGTACCGCGTGCCGTTGGACAGGCCCGCCGTGTCGAGTGCGGTGGTCCCCGTCAACAGCGCGCCGTTGAGCTGGGTATACGGACCACCGGCTATCGTCGAGCGATAGAGGTTATACCCGGCGAGATCCGGCTCGGTGTTCGCCGACCAACTGAGATTGATCGCCCCGCCCTCGTCTCCTGGTCGATCGGACGCGGTGAGGCCGGTCGGGGCGATCGGGAATCCGTTGTCCACCGGCGCAGCGGAGGCCGGGGCCGAGCCCGCGCCTTCGTTGTTCGAGGTGTCTACCGCCCGAATGAGGTAATAGTAGGTCACGCCGTTGGTGAGCCCGGTATCGGTGTATTGGGTGGTCACAACCAACGGGCCGTTGATCCGGGTGTAGGGTCCGCCGCTCGCCGTCGCGCGGTACACGTGGTAGCCCGCGAGATCTAGTTCCCCGTTCGGCGACCAGGACACGATGATGACTCCGCCTTGATCCGCGGGACGATCCACGGCCGTGACGCCGGTCGGCGCGGCTGGAGGCACGTTGTCGAGCGGCGCGCCGCTCGCCTGGTTGGAGTCCGCGCTCTCGTTCGCACTGTCCAACGCCCGGACCACGTAGTAATAGGTGGTGCCGTTGGTGAGCCCCGTGTCGGTGTAGATCACCCCAGTGACCGGCGTCACCGTTACCCGTGTGTACGGGCCCCCGGAGACCGTGGCCCGATACACGTGATATCCCGTGACGTCCGTGGAAATCGAGCTGGTCCACGACAGGTCAAGCGCGCCACCTTGATCCGCGGGATGATCCGCGACGCTGACCCCGGTGGGAGGCGCCGGCGCGAGGTTGTCCAGCGGCACGGCCGAAACCTCGGTCGAATCCGCACTTTCGTTGCCGCTGGTATCCATCGCTCGCACGACGTAATAGACCGCCACGCCGTTGGGCAGTCCCGTGTCGGTGAAGGTCGTGGCCGTGATCAACGCGACGTTGACCCGCGTCAGCACGCCTCCGCTGATCGCCGACCGATACAGGTGATACCCGGCCACGTCCACGTCGGGCGACGCCGCCCAAGACACCACCACCGCCCCACCCTCGTCGCTTGGACGATCGGCTGCGGAAACGCCCGTCGGCGCGGCGGGCGGGATGCGATCCACCGGCGCGGCCGACGCCGTATTGGACGGAGTGCTTTCGTTGGTCCCGTCCAGCGCGGTCACGCGGTAGTAATACGTCGTGCCGTTGATCAACCCGGTGTCGATGTACGTGGTCGGCACGATCGGTCCCGGGTTCACGACCGCAAACGGCCCGATCGTTTGCAGCGCGCGGTAAATGCGATAGCCGACCACGTCCGGTTCCGCGTTGGCGGCCCACGCCAAGACGATGGTTCCGCCCGCCGCGTCGGACCCGGGGGCCGCCGTGAGCGCCGCCGGCGCCGCCGGCGCGGTGTTGTCCACCGGCGTGGCGGTGGCCACTGCCGACGCAGGCCCCTCTTGGTTCGCGCTGTCGACCGCGCGGATCACGTAGTCGTACGCGACGCCGTTGGTCAAGCCGCCGTCGATGTACGCGGTCCCGACCACGGGAGAGACGGTGATGCGTACGAACGACTCCGTCGTGGCGTCCTGCCGATAGACGTGGTAACCCGCGATGTCGCCTTCGGCATTGGCCGACCACGCGAGCAGGATCGCGCCGCCTTCATCCGCGGGTCGATCCGCTGCAGTCAATCCGGTCGGCGCCGCCGGCAAGGTATTGGTGACGATGATCCGGAACGTCTCGTTCGTTGACCGGATCGGCACGCCGTTGTCGGTAGCCGCGATGGTGGCCCCGTTGTACACGCCCGCGATCAGATAGCCCGGCGACAGGGTCAGCGTCCCGGTCCCATTACCGGTGGGCGTGAAACTCGCAAACGGCGGAAGGTTCGCAGCCGAGAGGGTGACGATGTCGCCGTCAGGATCAGTCGCCGTGATGGGCACGACCAGCGTTGATCCCTCGCTGACCGTGAGGTCTCCGATCGGCGTCAGAACCGGCGCTCGGTTCACGTTGTTGACGATAATCGTAATCGACTGGCTATCCGACAAGATCGGATTGCCCGAGTCGGTGGCGGTAATCGTCACACCGGGATAGGTCCCCGCCTGCGTGTAGTTCGGCGCCAGGTGCAGCGTGGCGGTGCCGTTGCCGTGATCGGTCAACGTGGCAAAAGCCGGCAGGTTGATCGCGGTAAACGCGATGGCGTCGCCGTCCGCGTCGGTCGCGGAAATCGCCACGTCGAGCAACCCGCCTTCGTCCAGAACGGGCGATGGAATGAGCGCCAGCACCGGCTCACGGTTGGCGTTGACCACCGTAATCAAAAAGACTTCGCTGTCGAGCAGCGGCGGGTCGCCGGAATCGCTCACCGACACCGTCGCCCCCGGGTAGACGCCGGCATCCGCGTACCCGGGCGTCAGCCGTAACAGCGCCGTGCCGTTGCCGTTGTCTGTGAACGCGGCGAACGCCGGAAGGTTCTGCGCGGCGATGACAAGCGCGCCCCCGTCAGGATCGGACGCGGTAATGATGACATCGGTCACCGTGCCCTCGGTGACGGTCAGGTCGCCGATCGAGCCCAGGACCGGCGGACGATTGACATCGAGCACCTGGACCGTGAACGTCTCGCTGTCCGAAAGCGGCGGCACGCCGTTGTCGGAGGCGGTCACGGTGAGGGTGTAGAAGCCCGCGTCCGCGAATCCAGGGTTGAGCGTCAGCGTAGCGGTGCCGTCGCCGTTGTCGACGAACGAGGCGAACGCGAGTGACGGTGCAATCGTGAAGGTGATCGGGTCGCCGTTCGGATCACACGCCGAAATCGTAATCGCCGTGCTGGTGCCCTCGCTGACCGTAATGTCCCCGATCACAGCCAGGATCGGGGGCAGATCGACGAACGGGCCGAACACGGCGTAGGTTTGGCCCGCATCGATGCGCCCGCCCGGATCAGCCGCGTCCGCGCCGATGACGATGTCCGCTCCGCTGGGGCAAGCCCGGCCCTTGATGCTGCCGCCGCTGGACACGGAGTACCCGGCGGCATCACCGGGAAGTGCGCCGTTCATGGTCACGTCGGCCTGAGTGGACAGTTCGATCACCGCCGGCAGCGGGTTGCGGCCGAAGACCGCATACGCTTGACCCGCGTTGGTCCGGCCGCCAGGATCCGCAAACAACGCGCCGATCACCACGTCACCCACGCCGTCGCCGTTCACGTCGCCCGCGGTGTCGAGGGCGTGGGCCTTGGCCAACTGATCGCCGGCCGCGATCCCGTTGATCACCGTGTCGGCGGACGCGGTGGCCAGGTCGATGACACACGGCGTGACCGAACAGGCCGCAAACGACGGCGCGCCCTTGATCACGTACACGCGACCCGCGTTGGTCCGTCCCGCGGGGTCGGCCTGTTGTGCGCCGATGGCCATGTCCGCGAATCCGTCCCCGTCCAAGTCACCGGCGATGGCCACCGACGAACCGAGTTGATCGCCGATTGCGGCGCCGTAAAAGGTGATGTCCGCGGCGGTCCGCAGGTCGATGGTCAAGGGGAACGTCGGCCGGCCAAAGACCACGTAGGCGGCGCCCGCGGTGCCGCGCGTGGTGACCGGCGCGAATCCCGACGCGCCGATGATCAGATCAGAACGGCTATCCCCGTTGACGTCCCCGCCCGTCGCGACCCGACCCGCGCCCGGGGCCGAGTCGAACTGGCCGAATCGGTACCCCGTGATCGTGACGTCGGCCTGAGTGCCGAGGTCGATCGCGCAAGGCGAGGTGCGACAGCTTGCCCACGACGCGCGCCCGAACACGATGTACGCGGCGCCGTTTCCACCGCTCACCTTGGGCGCCCCGATCACCAGGTCCTTGATCCCGTCGCCGTTGAGATCGGCGTCGGTCGCCAGATACGATCCCGCCTCACCCGACAGCGCCGTCCCGCTGATGATCAGATCCGCATCGTCTGCCGTCAGCGGCGACGTAAACGTCGGCCGGCTGAAGAACACGTGCACCGTGCCTTCATTGCCCGTGTTGAACGGAGGCGGATACACGCGATCCCCTTGGCGCGCCCCCACCACCAGGTCGGCGAACCCGTCGCTGTCCAGATCACCGGCATTGGCCACGGCGGTCCCGAAGTGATCGCCGGGGTTGGTGCCGGTCACCACCAAGTCGGCCGCGGTCAATTCCAGGATGCCGCCCAAGGTCGGGCCGCCCATCACGACGCGAACCTCGCCGCGTGGACACGCGGGGTTGGGTGCACACGCGTCACCAGCGTTTTCGGCGCCGATCGCCACGTCGAAGACGTTGTCCGTGTTGATGTCCCCGTCGTTGGCGACCGCGAAGCCGCTCTGATCGTTCGCCGCGACACCGTTCGCGGTCAGGTCCGCCTGGCTCGCCAACTCGATCACGATCGGACTGAACGGCAGCGCCACCGGCGTCCCGGTATCCGCGTTCGCGCCCGGTGTGGTCACGTCGTTCCAGTTACCGATCGCGTCGCGCGAGTACACGGCGTAGTAGTAGGTCTCCGCTCGGAGGCCGCCGTCCACGAAGCTCGCGTTGCGCCCCGGTACCGCCCCCTGGTTGTCGTAAATCGTGATGCCATCCAGATGCGACGTGGGGTACGAGCCCAATTTGCGCTTCACCACCACCTGGGCCAGATCCGCGTCCGCCGGGTGCGTCCACGACAACGTGACCTGGGCGGCCTCTCCGTCGGTCGCGACGAAATTCGTGACCTGCGCCGGCGGCGTCACGTCGGGGACCGGCACGCCCGAGACCGGCGGAGCAGACTGGACGCTCTCGTTGGCGCTGGTGTCGACCGCGGTCATCCGGTAGTAGTACGTGACGTTCGCCGTGAGCCCGGTGTCGGTGTACCGCGTGCCCGTGATTGGCGAGGGCGTCACACGTGTATACGGCCCGCCGACGGCCAACGCCCGGTAAACGTGATACCCGGCCAAATCAGCCTCGCTGTTCGCGTTCCATTCGAGGTCCAGCGCGGTGCCCGCGTCATACGGATGATCCGTCACGGTCAAACCGGTCGGCGTGGCGGGGGCGATATTGTCGAGCGGCACGCCGGACACCGTGACCGACGGTGCGCTTTCGTTGCCGTTCACGTCCACGGCTAACAGGTAGTAGTAATAGGTCGTGCCGCGGGTCAGGCCGAGGTCGGTGTACGTCGCGGCCGTGATCGGCGTCGGGTTGATTCGCGTCCAGAGTCCGGATGCGGTCGTGGCTCGGTACAAGTCGTAACCCGCGAGGTCCGACTCCCCGTTCGCGTTCCAGGAGATCACGAGCGCGTCGCCCTGGTCCGCCGGCCGGTCAACGACCGCCAGACCCGTGGGCGTAGCAGGTGGCAGGTTATCCAGCGGAACCGCCTGTCCCTGGTTGGAATTGCCGCTTTCATTGGTGCCGTCGAAGGCTCGGACGACATAGTAGTAGGTCACGCCCGGCGTGAGGCCGGTGTCGGTATGTGCGGTCGCCGCGTTGTTGAGCAGCACGGTCAGGAGCGCGTACGGTCCTCCCGCAATCGTCGACCGGTAGATCCGCTGCGCGACCACATCGCCGCTCACCGATGGCGTCCAGGCAAGATTAAGCGCCTGGCCTTGATCAGCCGGCACGTCGGTCACGACCAGATTCGTGGGCGGATCAGGCGCCGAGTTGTCGAGCGGGATACCGGAGGCCTGCGCGGAGGAGGCTCCTTCGTTACCGTGGATATCCACTGCCCGGGTCACGTAGTAGTACTGGACGTTCTTGGTGACCGTGGAGTCGGTGAACGCAGGGACCGTCAGCAGTCCGCTCGTGGTCAGAAGCGTGTACGGCCCACCCGAGGTCGTGGAGCGATAGACGCGGTAACCCGCGAGATCAATCTCCGCATTCGCGTTCCACGCCAAATCCAGCGCAAACCCTTCGTCCCCGGGATGGTCGGTGACCACGAGCCCGGTCGGCGCCACCGGCGCCAGGTTGTCAACCGGAGTCCCGCTGGCTTCGGCCGACGCCGTGCCTTCGTTGCCGTGGGTATCTTCGGCGCGGATCACATAGAAGTACGTCACCCCGGCTGACAGCGCCGCGTCGGTGTACGTCGGAGACGCAATCGGGTTCGCGGTCACGCGCAGGTACGGTCCGCCGGCCGCCGTGGATCGGTACACGATGTAGCCGGCCAGATCAGCGTCGGAGTTGGCCGCCCACGTCAGCACTAAGGCATCGCCCTGATCAGCGGGCCGGTCGGCGACCACCAGACCGGTCGGCGCCGCAGGCGCCAGGTTATCGAGCGCGATCACCGACGCTTCGTTGGAAGGCCCGCTGACATTATTTCGCGTGTCCGCCGCACGGACGACGTAGTAGTACTGGGTCCCGGTGGAGGCCGTGTTGTCGGTATAGGTCGACAAGGTGACCGGCAGCGGGGTGAGCTGCACGTAGCCGGAGCCCGACACCGTGGACCGGAAGACCAGGTAACCGGCCAAATCCAACTCGGTGTTCGGAGTCCACGTCAGGGCGATCGCGCCGCCCTGATCGCCGGGTTGATCAACCGCCGTGAGATTGCTCGGGGGGTCCGGCGCCACATTGTCGAGCGGAATGCCGTTCGCGTGGTTGGAATCCCCGCTTTCGTTGGCGCCGTCCCACGCCCTCACGACGTAGTGGTACGTCGTTCCCCACACCAGCCCGGGGTCGGTGTACGTCACGGCCGTGTTCCCGGCCAGGGTCGTCACCAGTACGTACGGCCCGCCCGCCGACAGGCTTCGGTACACGCGCTGCGCCGCCACGTCGGTCGAAGTTGACGGCGTCCAGGCCAGATCCAACGCAGTGCCCTGGTCGTTGGGATGATCCACGACCGTCAGTGTGGTCGGCGCAGTCGGCGCCAGATTATCGATAGGCGCCGCGGACGCCTGGTTCGAGTTGGGCGACTCCTGGGCGCCGTCGAAGGCGCGGACCACGTAGAAGTAGGTCGTGCCCTTCACCAGGCCCGTGTCGGTATAGGTCGTGGCCCCGGGCGCGAGTGCGGTAACCAAGGTATACGGTCCACCCGTGGTCAAGGCACGATAAACGCGCTGCGCGGTGACGTCGTTGGAAGACGAGGCCGTCCACGCGAGGTTCAGCCCATCGCCTTCGTCAGCCGGACGATCGGTCGCGAGGAGCGCGGTGGGCGCCGCGGGCGCGGTGTTGTCGAGCGGAGTCGCCTGCGCCTGGTTGGAGGCCGGGCCTTCGTTGTTCGATGTGTCCACCGCTCGCAGCACATAGTAATACGCCGTGCCATTGGTTAATCCCGAGTTGGTGTAACTGGTGCCCGTGATCAACGCGCTCGTGACCAGGGCGTACGGCCCGCCGTTCGTGGTCGAGCGGAAGAGACGATATCCGGCCACGTCCGCCTCGGGGTTGGCGTTCCACGAGAGGTCGAGGCTGCCGCCCTGGTCGGCCGGACGATCCGCGGCGACCAGACCCGTGGGCCCGGCCGGCGCGAGGTTATCCAGCGGTACGGCCGACGCCTGGTTGCTGTTGGCGCTTTCCTGCGTGGCGTCGAACGCGCGCACGATGTAGTAGTACGTGGTTCCGTTCGTCAGGCCCGGATCCGAGTACGACGAGGTCGTGTTGCCCGCAAACGTCTGGATCAGCGTGTACGGCCCACCGCTGACCGTGGACCGGTAAAGGCGTTGCTGGGTCACGTCGGTGCTCGTCGAAGGCGTCCACGTCAGGTTGATCACGAAGCCCTGATCGTTAGGCCGATCAACGGCCGTCACGGCGGTCGGGGCATTCGGCGGGATATTGTCAATCGGCGTGGCGCTCGCCTGATTGCTGTTCACGCTCTCTTGCGTGCCGTCGTAAGCGCGAATGACATAGAAATACGCGGTGAAGTTCGCCAGCCCCGTGTCCGTATAGGTGGCGGTGGTGTTGTTGGTGAACGTCGTGACCAACGTGTACGGCCCGCCCGTGGTCGTACTGCGGTACAGACGCTGTTGGACCGCGTCGATCGAGATCGACGCGGTCCAGCTCAAGTCAAGCGCGAAACCCTGGTCGGCCGGATGATCGACCGCGGTCAACCCGGTGGGGGCCTCGGGGCCGAGGTTGTCGATCGGCACGGCGCTGGCTTGATTGCTGTTCGCGCTCTCTTGGGTCGCATCGAACGCGCGGATGACGTAGTAGTACGTGGTCCCGTTGAGTAACCCGGAATCGGTATACGCGGTCGCGGTGTTGTTGGTGAATGTCGTCACCAGGGTGTACGGGCCGCCCGCGGTCGTGCTCCGGTAGATCCGCTGCTGCGTGACGTCGATGCTGGTGGACACGGCCCATGAGAGATCCAACGCAAAACCCTGATCCAGGGGATGATCGACCGCGCTCAACGCCGTGGGCGCGTTCGGCGGAATGTTGTCCACCGGCGTGGCGCTCGCCTGATTGCTGTTGGCGCTCTCCTGGGTGGCGTCGAACGCGCGGATCACGTAGTAGTAGGTCGTGAAGTTCGCCAAGCCTCCGTCCGTGTAAGTCGTCGTCGTGTTGTTCCCAATCGTTGTGACCAAGGCATACGGGCCGCCCGCGGTCGTGCTGCGATAGATCCGTTGCTGCGTGACGTCGATGCTGGTCGACACGGCCCATGAGAGATCCAGCGCAAAACCCTGATCCAGAGGATGATCAACCGCGCTCAACGTCGTCGGCGCGTTCGGCGGAATGTTATCCACCGGCGTCGCGCTCGCCTGATTGCTGTCCGCGCTCTCCTGCGTCGCGTCGAACGCCCGGATCATGTAGTAATAGGTCGTGAAGTTCGCCAGCCCCGTATCGGTGTACGCCGTCGTCGTGTTGTTCCCGACCGTCGTGACCAGGATGTACGGGCCACCCGACGTCGTGCTCCGGTATATCCGCTGCTGCGTCACGTCGATTGACACCGACGGCGTCCACGTCAAATCCAACGCGAACCCCTGGTCCGCGGGATGGTCAACGGCCGTCACCCCGGTCGGAGGCGGCGCGGCGATGTTATCGATCGGGACGGCGGACGCCTGGTTGCTGTTGGCGCTCTCTTGGGTCGCGTCATACGCCCGGACCACATAGAAATACGTCGTTCCGTTGACCAGGCCCGTGTCCGTAAAGGCCGCACTGGTGTTGTTCGCGATCGTGGTAACCAGCGTATACGGCCCGCCCGACGTGGTGCTGCGGTAGATCCGCTGCTGCGTCACGTCGGTGCTGGTCGACACGGTCCACGCGAGGTCAATCGCAAACCCTTCGTCGGCCGGATGATCGACCGCAGAGAGCGCCGTCGGCGCCGCCGCGGGCAGGTTGTCCACCGGCGTCGCGACAGCCTGGTTGCTGTTCGCGCTCTCTTGCGTGGCGTCGAACGCGCGCACGATGTAGTAATACGCGGTGAAGTTCGCCAGGCCGGTATCGGTGTACACGGCGGTCGTGTTATTCGCGATCGTGGTGACGAGCGTATACGGCCCGCCCGAGGTCGTGCTGCGGTAAATCCGCTGTTGTGTCACGTCCGTGCTTAGGGACACCGCCCACGTCAGGTCGATGGAAAAACCCTGATCAGCCGGATGATCCACGGCTGCCAGTGTCGTCGGTGCCGCGGGCGCGATGTTGTCGATCGGCGTCGCGTTCGCCTGATTACTGTTCGCGCTCTCTTGCGTCGCGTCGTACGACCGCACGATGTAGTAATACGCGGTGAAGTTCGCCAAGCCCGTGTCGGTAAATGCGGCGGTCGTGTTGTTGGTGATGGTCGTCACCAACGTGTACGGGCCGCCGGTCGTCAGGCTCCGGTACACCCGCTGCTGCGTCACGTCCTTGCTCGTAGACACTCCAGGGAATTTTGATCGAAACTGGTTCGAGGCGCGGTGGCGATGCGTCGGCAATCCGGCGTGCGCGTCGCTTGAGTTTTTCGTCGGGGGCGGTCTTTTCGGCTTTTTCGATATAGAGGCCGCGCAATTCGGATTCGACGGGCAGC
>CAZMYW010000028.1:0-112693 GCA_964570625.1 uncultured Nitrospirota bacterium
CGCTCCACCACGGAGGCGGGGTAACTCCGCTCGGTCATCGGCAGCTCCTCCTGCCACTGAGACCAAGCCCACTACCCCGTTGCCCCGCAAAGCGGACAGGTCACTTGCTAGACGAGGCGGACAGTTCACATGCTACCGACAACCGCCAACCGAACTTCCACACACCTCCAACGCACCATGCTATAATCCGCGCCGCTGCGAGGCGGGGGGTGACGATGTCTCGATACCGGTATCACATCTTCATGTGCATCAACGAGCGGTCGGCCGATGATCCGCGTGGAAGTTGTACCGCCAAAGGATCGGCAAAGCTGCAGGAGCTATTCAAATCCGAAGTAAAGCGCCGGGGCCTCCAGGCCGAGGTACGCGCCAACAAGGCGGGGTGTCTGGACGCCTGCGAACACGGGCCCACGGTGGTGATCTATCCCGATGGGGTGTGGTACCAGGTCAAGACCGAGGCCGACGTGCTGGAAGTGATGGATCGGCACATCGGACGCGGCGAAGTCGTCACTCGCCTGCTGACCCCATTCAACGCAACACCCAGCCGGACCTAAGCCGCACGGGCCCCCAGTTCCCCACGTGACGGCACGCAGACAGGAGACGCCATGCGGGCCGCACTGGCGCTGACCGCGTTCTACTTCGCGTCGTTCGCGGCCCTGGGGGTCTTTCTCCCCTACTTCAACCTGTATCTCCTGCACCTCGGATTGACCCCGTGGCAAATCGGCGTCGTGGCGGCTATGCCGCCCCTGCTCAAGATCCTCATCCCCGCGGCCTTTGGTCTCATGGCCGACCGGACGGGGCAGGGCCGCCTCCTCATCATCGCCACCTCTGCGGCCACGACGCTCTCATTCGCGGGGTTGTTGCTGGCCACCGACTTCTTCAGCGTGCTCGTCGTGATGGTGGTCTTCGCGATCGCGTGGGCGCCGGTGCTGCCGTTGGTGGAAGCCACCACGCTGGAGACGCTGGATCGACTCAAACGCTTCGACTACGGGCGGATCAGGCTGTGGGGATCGGTGGGGTTCATCGCCGCGACGCTCCTGATGGGGGCGTGGCTCAAGACCGCGTCGTCGGACCGGGTGATCCTCTACGGCATCCTGGGTGCGTTCGCCGCAGCCACCGCCGCCGCGTGCGCGATCCCGGCGACGCGCCTCCCGGCGTTGGCCGCCCCATTGTCCACGCAGTCCGCGCGCGGGCTGCGTGCGTTGTCCGGATTCTACTTCGCGTGCCTGCTCATGCAGCTCAGTCACGGCACCTACTACGGATTTTTCTCCATCTGGCTGGAAAGCCAGGGGTGGACGCCGTGGTCCTTGGGCGCGCTGTGGACGGCCAGCGTGGTCGTCGAGGTGGCGTTCATGTACTGGTCCGCCCGCGTCATCGAGTGGATCGGAGCCGATCGGTTGTTCGTGGTCTCGTTTGCGGCCGCGGTGGTCCGGTGGGCGTTGATGAGCACCGCGCCCGGGTTCGGCGGTCTCCTGGTGGCTCAGGGGTTCCACGCGCTGAGCTTCGGCGCGTTTCACGTGGCCGCGGTCACGTTGGTGCACCGCACCGCGCCGCCGTCGCTGCGGACCACCGGTCAAACGCTCTACAGCAGCCTGGCGTACGGTGTGGGGTCGGCCGGCGGCTCGTTGCTCAACGGCGCGCTCTACGCCGCGTGGGGCGCCGCTGCGCTGTTCGGCCTCAGCGCACTGGCCGCAACGGGCGGCCTGATCTTCGCCGTGCGGTTTCTGCGCGGTGTGCGACGGGAACCGGCCTAACTCCGCTGTCCGATCGGTTCGGACGCAGGCTCCGGAGGAACAACCAGCGGGATCGGGACCCGACGCTTCACCGCGGTGAGGGTCCACCACGCGCCCAGCAGTCGTCCCAGGAACGGATCGAGCAACGCGGCGACGAACAGGCGGCACACGTCCGCCGGCGAGGGATACCGTTTGGGAGTCAGGTCGTGAAGCAAGATCGCGGCCGATGAAACGGCGGTGCGGCCCACCAGCACGCTGAACCAGACCGCAAGCAACAGCGAAAAGTCCACCAGGCCTCCGCCGAACCCCATGGTGACGACCGCCAGTGCGGCCACGTCGAGCACCGGCGTCGCCGTTCGCACGCCGCGCACGAATCGAACCACCCGCCAGACCACCCCGGTGTGCGTCAGACGCTGCTCGGGGCTCCACAGGCCGCGGAAGGCCTCCAGCCCCGCGGACACATCGGTTCGGTATCGTTCAGCCACACCCGAAAACGTGCGCGGCACCGGTGTCCATACCACCGGAAGCGACACCATTGCGGAACGAAGACCCGGGCGCGTCCACGGCAACGCGACCAGATCCCCGACGCGGCCGTCCGGTGGGACGCCTTCCGCCCGCATCACTTCCCGTTTCAACACCAGCACGCACGACCGGGTCGCGACGCCCGCGCCCAGCAACGGGCCGGCCCCGATCGCCAGGAGCGCGCGCCGAAGCCCGTCCAGGACCTGCCACGCCACCGCGGGTCGGGCGGGACACGCACCCACCGCGACGTCGCCGTCGCGAACCTCGCACCCGTTCATGACGCGCTCGATGCCGGCCGTCGACACCACGCGCTCCGGATCGTCCATCACCGGCGCCATCAGGCGGGCCAGCGCCGCGCGGTCAAGCCACGCTCCGGGTTCGACCAGACACACATAGGGGCTGCGCGCCGCATTGAGCCCCGCGTTCAGGGCGTCAGCCACGGTTCCTCGCTCTTTTTCCAGCACCGTGAGGTTGAGCGGGGCAGCGCTGTGGTAACACGCGGTGACGCGCCCGGTTTTGATGAGGGGTCGGTAGATCAGATCAACCGGCTGCGTCTGCAGTCGGGGCATGGCCCGGGCCAGGGCGGGACTGATCGGACCGTTCGACACCGTCACGACTTCGAACGCGGGGTAGTCGAGCGCAGCCAAGGCCTCGAGGCGCTCCCCAATCATCGTATCGTCTTCGGCCGTGACCATCACCACCGACACCGGCGGCATGGTGCGCCCATCGGACGCGCCGCCGGGATTCAACTCATGTTCACGCCGGTGGCGCAACACGATCCACGTCGCCGACGCGGTGAGCGCGAGCGTGCCGATCGCAGCCGCAATGGTGTACCAGGCCAGGGTATGTATAACGCCCGCGAGCGCCGCGTCGATCACGCGGCCTGCTCTCGGATGGCGGATCCGCCGGCCGCAAGGTCCGAACGGCCGGTGAGCGCGCGTCGAGCCGCCTCACGCACGCCCGAGTCGCGATCGTGTTCGGCCAGGTCGTGCAGGACGGCGATAACGCGCGGCACATCCACCGTGCCGAGGGCCAGGGCCAGACGCCGCCGCACGGTCACGCGCGGGTGCGCACGAAGCGCGTCAAGCAAGACGGTGGTGGCCCCGTGCCGCGCCACCTCCCGCAGGAAGCGCTGCGCCGCAAACACCGCGCCGGGAGCCTGACTGTCCAGCGCCTCGACTTGCTCGTGGAGAAACGGGGTGCGCTGGAGTTCCTCGACCACCTGTTCCTTGGCGTACCGATCGCGGCTGGCGAACAGACACTCGGTGAGCGCCGGCACCGCCGGCGCTCCCAGGCGGCGCAACGCATCCGCGACGACGGCGCGGACTTGCCACGACTCGTCGGTCAACGCCGACACCAGCGGGCGAACCGCCCGGTGGTGCGCCAGGGCGCCGAGCGCCCGCGCGGCCTGCAACCGCACGAACCAGACCGGGTCCGACAACGTCTTGGCCAACAACGCGACCGCGCCCGCGTCGCCGACGTGGCCGATCGCTTTCGCGGCGGCGGCACGGACCTCCGCGTCGCGGTCCTGCAGCGCGGCCACCAACACACTTCGGACCCGGGGGTCGGACTCGGGCGCGCACGCCAACACGTCAACCACGATTCTCCTGACCGCGCCCGACCGATTCTGCATGCGGGGGATCAGGCTCTGGACCACATCGGCACCCTGGCCGACGAAGGCGCGCGTCACGATGTCGGATGGCAGACCGCGCCGATCAGCGGACGACCCGATCCCGTCGAGACAGGTCAGCAGCGCAGCGAGGGCGTCTGGACCTCGCGCCGACCCGAGGGCGGCCACGGCTGCAGACCGAACGCGGACCGATCGATCGCTGGTCAGACGGATCAGGTCCGCCGTCTCTTCGCGGTGGCGCAGTCGTCCCAGCCAACGCGCCGCGTCCATGCGGCGCCAGGCCCAGGCGCTTCGCGTCAGGACGCGGAACCGCTCTCCCAGACCGAATCGTTCACAGTGAGTGATGAGGCGTGTGCGTGTGTCCGGAGGCGCGTCGTCGAACGCCTCGGCCAGGCAGAAGAGAAATACCGGGTCGGTCAGGACTGCCGGGGGCAGATCAGGCGGGGCGGCGCGCGCGCCGGGTCCCGCGGCGGAGAGACGGTCGACAATCGCTTGGTACCCGGCGCGTTTGGCATCGCGCCGCCTCAACGTCGCGCGGCGCACGTACCGTCGGGTCAACGCAAACCCCGCGCCCGCGGCCGCAAGCGCGGCTGCTGCAGCCGGCGCCCAGACCGCCGTCGACCACCACGTGGAAGGATCGATTAGGGAGACCATCGGGTGCGTCGCGCGCGGTCCCTGCGCACGACGCGTAGCAGATGATACCCCTCCCGCCTCGCCTTGACAACCTCAAACACCCGCGCATAAGATGTCGCCGGGTTTCGACCGCTCGGAAAACGACCACCACTCCCTATGATCGATCAGATCCGCCGCTCGTTCAAAGACAGCATCTCGGTCAAAGAGGCCTTCTTGGCGCGGTACGAGGACCAGATCGCCGAGGTCGCCAAGAAAATCGTGACGGCGTATAAGAAAGACCACAAGGTGCTGCTGTTCGGAAACGGCGGCAGCGCCACCGACGCGTCGCACATCGCCGGCGAGTTGGTGAACCGCTTCAACCGCGACCGCGACGGGCTGCCGGCTATCGCGTTGGCGTCCGACCCCTCGGTCGTGACGAGCATCAGCAACGACTACGACTTTCAGGAACTCTTCTCCCGCCAGGTCCGAGCATTTGGGCGCAAGGGCGACGTGGCGATCGCACTCAGCACCAGCGGCAATTCGCCGAACGTGTTGCGCGGCGTCGACGCGGCGAAACCCTTGGGAATGCTGACGATCGCCTTCACCGGCAAGGACGGCGGCAAACTCGCGTCCATGGTTGATCACGCCTTCATCGTCCCCTCCAACAGCACGCCGCGCATCCAAGAGACACACATCACACTGGCTCACGTGTTGTGCGAGCTGGTGGAAGACGCCCTGTTTCCCCCGGGTCGGTGACGCCCGCCTCGTCGGGACCCGACACGAGGTCGATCACCCTGCCGTGAAGCCCCGTCGCCGTACTCCCCGGTTTCCGCCGCTCGACTTCTCGCGGGTGAAAACCTACTCGACGCAGTCTCGGCCGAGCAAGGTCCGGGTCGAAGACATCGGCCGACCGCACCGCAAGGGCGCAAGCCTAGCCAGTTTCCTCAGCACCTTGCCCGACATCCTTGCCGCGCGCACGCTGAAAGCCGTCATTACCGACATCGCGCGCGCGAGCCGCACCAATCGCCCCGTGATCGTGGGCATGGGCGCCCATCCGATCAAAGTCGGGCTGAATCCGATCTTGATCGACCTCATGAAGCGCGGCGTCATCTCGTGCCTCGCGATGAACGGGGCGGGAATCATCCACGATTTAGAACTCGCGCTGGTTGGCAAGACATCCGAGGAGGTCGAAGCCGGCATCGACGACGGCAGCTTCGGTATGGCGCGGGACACCGCTGAACTGCTCAACAGCGCGATCGCCCTTGGCGCCACACAGGGAATCGGCATGGGCCAAGCCGTGGGCGACGTCATCTCCCGCGGCAAGTTCCCCTACAAGAATATGAGCCTGCTGGCCACGTGCAGCCGTCTTGGCATCCCCGCCACAGTCCATGTGGCGATCGGCACCGACATCATCCATATGCACCCCAGCGCGGACGGCGCCGCAATCGGCGCCACCTCGCTGGAGGACTTCAAACGCCTCACCGCGGTGGTGGCGCATCTGGAGGGCGGCGTCTATCTCAACCTGGGATCAGCCGTGCTCATGCCTGAGGTCTTCTTGAAGGCCGTGACCATCGCCCGCAACCTCGGGCACCGCGTCGTAAACTTCACCACCGTGAATATGGACTTCACCCAACACTACCGCGCCGTGACCAACGTGGTCCGCCGCCCCACCCAAGCCGGCGGACGCGGGTATACCCTGACAGGGCACCACGAGATCATGTTTCCTCTACTGGCGGCGGGGGTGATCGAGGCTCTACGCAGATAGGCGTTAGTCCGAGGCTTGCTACTCTCGACCAAGCACGATGTGCTGCAGGATTACGGGTATATCTTTGTGGGGAATATCCTTGAATCGTTTGAAAGTCGTAGTACGTACTGTTGAAAAAGTTGATTCTTGGAGAGGGAAGCACGCGCCACGGATCACGCTGGCTTCGGCCGGGAAACGTCCAAAGTCATCGGCATACGTCGTGAGTCGCCAAAAAAGGCGTTCGGCATCTGATGAAAGTTTGGCGAGCGTCGGGCTCATGCGGCAGGATTCACGGATAATGCGGTTTGGCATCGAACGCCGCACCGCGAAGTGACACGTTGCCGGTGGTGTCCTCAGCCTGGATGAAGTACTCGATGGATCGATCAGCGCGTTGGTGTGCCGGAATGGTCGCGGTGTAGATCCCCTGCCTTGCCGGTGCCATCTCGATGGTGCGGTACGCTTCGACTCCTTCCGCACGGAAGTACAACCGGACTCTGGCAACCGCCACATCGTCGGTGACGACGGCCTGTACCAGAAACGCCTCGTCCAGCACCATCGGGCCGTCCGGTGGAGTGTGCAGAATGGACGGAGGGGTCGAGTCGGCACTCTGAGCCCGCACCAGGGCCCCTGGCGTGTGTGCGACCAGGTGGACCGCAATCACGAGACCGACCACTAAGGGACGCATACCGATTCCTCGTTTCTTCACAAAGCACCATCTCCCGACCTGAGCCGCAAGCCGAGAATTCTCCACATGACGTCCGTGTTGGAAGCCGACCGGTCGCGATCCTTGCGCCGTCTTCGTCTCAGAGCGTGTCGGAGACCAAGGTAGGAGCTACAGAAATTATCACAACACAGCTCTGCCCGCGATGTCAACAGGCTTCCGTGGGAAGCCATGGCAACCTGGAAGGGCTTTAGGGTATGGTGATGGCCGACCCCTGGGGACTCCCATGACGCACAAAAAAATCGCGATGGAACACGACAAGAAGATTGCCCTAGTCGCGCACGACAATAAGAAGCAGGATTTGGTGGAATGGACCAAGTACAACCGCACGCTGCTGGCTCACCACATCGTGTATGCCACCGGGACGACCGGAAAAATTCTGGAACAGGAGCTGGGCTTCAAGATTGAGCGGCTTCAAAGCGGACCGTTGGGCGGCGATCAACAGATCGGGGCGAAGATCGTGGACGGCGAGATCGACTTTCTGGTCTTTTTCTGGGACCCACTCGAACCCATGCCGCATGACCCCGACGTTAAGGCGCTTCTGCGCATGGCCGTGGTGTGGAATATCCCCATCGCCTGTAACCGCGCCTCCGCCGACTTCATGATCTCCTCCCCCCTCATGGACGGCGAATACGATCGACTGGTCCCAGACTACGAAGGCTACCGCAGCCGAAAGATTGTCACCAGTGGTGCGGGAGGCTCTTGACCCTGGGGCGGCACATTGCCCCAATAGCTCCAACGCGAGATTTCCGGTGGATGATTATCTGCGAAACCGCTTGACGGTGTCTTCGTAAGTCGTGCGGCGTGGACCAATCGCAACAATGTCGATGATCTGAGGCGAGGCAATCCGATAGATGATGCGGAATCGGCTCACGCGAAGGCTCCAGAGCCCATCGAGGTCGTCCCGTAAAGGCTTCCCCACCTCGGGATGTTTAGTAATCTCAAGCAAACCGGCTCGAACTTTTCGCTTGATATCGGGGTGAAGCCCACGGACTAGGGCCCTCACGTCTTCGGGCACCCGTAGAAGTCTGGGTGATGGCATGGGGGCTGGCCGCCCGTTATTTCAAAAGTGCGTCGAGCGTCAGTGGCTTCACTTTTTTCGACCGCAGCGCCCGCAGCCCCTTCCGAATCTCCAGCATCAACTCACGGTCAGACTGAATGGCCAGGGTCTCTTTCCAACTCTCAAATTCGTCCGAACTGACGAGCACCGCCGCCGCGCGACCGTTTTTGGTAATCGTGATCTCTTCATCCAGCGAGTGCACCCGATCGACCAGCTCGCTCAAGCGCGATTTAACCTCCGACAGCGGCAGCGTTTTCATATAATCCACTCCCAGGAAGTGTTGACCAGAATTCAGACCAGATTATACGAGCCTCGGAAGGTTCGATCAAGTCCAGGGCAATGCCTCGCCCGGTGTCCCGCCCGATCCGCGGTTCTTGCAACCCTGGCGGGGAAACGGTTATATTTTTGATTAGCGACTCTTATTGATGGTGTCCAAACTCAAGACGGTTTCTGAACTCACCCAACTCGCGGCAACCGCCCGCCGGGATGGCCGCCGCGTTGTGTTCACCAACGGGTGTTTTGACCTCCTCCACATCGGCCACACGCGGTACCTCCAGGAAGGGCGTGCTCTCGGCGACCTGTTGATCGTGGCGATCAATAGCGACGCGTCGGTGTCCGCGCTCAAGGGGCCGGAGCGGCCACTGGTGCCGGAGCGGGAGCGGGCTGAAGTGCTGGCGGCGTTGGCGTGCGTGGACTACGTGACGATCTTTGACGCACCTGACCCGGGCGAGGTGATCGCGGCGATCCAGCCGGACGTACTGGTCAAAGGCGGCGATTGGCCCGTTGAAAAGATCGTAGGCCACGAGGTGGTGCAGGCCCGCGGCGGGCGGGTGGTCTCGATTCCGCTCGTGCCCGGCGCGTCCACCACCGGCATCGTCCGCCGTATCCTCGACCGCGCGATTGCCAAGCCTACCAGGACCTGACAACCGAGTGTCCCCTAGTACCCCGTCCGTGACCGGTCCCGTCATCAGCGTACCGTCGAGCGAACTGCGCGACGCGCTTCGCCGTGGAGAGGCGCGCATACACGTCTCAGGCCTTCGCCCTCCGGCGAAAGCCGCGGTGGTACGGGAGACAGCAGGCGCGGGGCTGGTGTTGGTGATCACTACGTCATTGGATGCTGCTGATGCGCTGGCCGGCGATGTCCGATTCGTGGCCGCGCTGACCGGCGAACACGCGGCGGTGCAAGTCATCCCTGACTGGAATCCTTCGCTACCGCCGCCGATCGATCTGGAAGCGCGGCGGGTCGCGGCATTGTCCACCCTGCTGGACGGGTCCGCCGCCATCACGGTCGCGCCGATCGATGCGCTCCGGGCTCCGCTGATCTCGCCTGCCGTGTTTCGGGCCCACACACGGACGATCGAACGCGGCCAGACCCTGTCGCGGGAGGAACTGTCGCGTTTTCTGGTTGCGGCCGGTTATGAGATGGCCTCCACCGTCACCTTGCCTGGGGAGGCCGCGATTCGCGGGGGAATCATCGACTGCTTTTCTCCGCTTGAAGAGGTGCCGGTTCGTATCGAACTCGACGGTGATGAGGTCGCGTCGTTACGGTTGATCGACCCGCTGACGCAGCGCTCGCAACGTTACGTGGAGCGCGTGATGGTGGGCCCGGCTCCCTCGTTCGTACACACGGACGCCGACTCGACCCTGGCCTCGTACCTGCCTCTCGACACGGTGCTGGTGCTGGATGAACCCGAGCTGCTGACGGACGCGCCGCTGAACGGCTGCCTGCCGACGCCGGAGGGCGAGCTGCATCTGGGACGCGTCGTGACCCTGCACTCGCTCGCCATTGCAGCACCGACAGGTTGGCAGACGCTGGCTGTCGAGCACGGCGCGCCGGAGCGGTTTGGATCCGGTGCAGCGAGACCCTCCATTGCCGAGGCGTTTCAGCGGGTGGACACGTGGCGCCGCGAGTTTCTCGTGGTGGTGGTGTGTCGCAGCGCCGAGCAAGCCAGCCGATTCAAAGCCCTAGCCGCGGATCACGGCGTGCCGGCGAGTCAATTCCCGACCGAGGGTTTGCCCGAAGTTCCCATCGTGGGTCCGGTTTTTGTCATTGCCGGCGAGCTCTCCGGGGGCTTGGTCGATCCCGTCTCGCACCTGCTGTTGATCACCGAAGAAGAACTGCTCGGCAAGGAACGCCTTGCGCGGTCTACGCGTCGCGCGCGCTTGACGCCGTTTCTGTCGTCGATCGACGAGCTGCGCCCCGGCGACCTGGCGGTGCACAACGAGTATGGGATCGGCCGCTACGAAGGCCTCAACCGCATGACGATGGGCGGCACTGAGAGCGAGTTCCTGGTGCTGCGGTACTTGGGCGGGGACAAGGTCTACGTCCCGATCGATCGGCTCGACCTGGTACAGAAATATGGGGGCGCGGAAGATAAGACACCGCGCTTGGAAGCGCTGGGCGGGACCGGGTGGGTCAAGACCAAGCAGCGCGTGCAGCGCGCGATCCAGCGCATGGCCGCTGATTTGCTCACGCTCTATGCCGAGCGGGAAGTCGCCAAAGGCCACGCGTTTCCGCCGGATGGGATCGAGGCCCGAGACTTTGCCGCGGGATTCGAGTACGAGGAAACGCCGGATCAGGCCCGCACGATCACCGAGGTCACCCTGGACATGGAGAAACCGCGTCCGATGGACCGGCTCGTGTGCGGCGACGTGGGATACGGCAAGACCGAGGTCGCGCTGCGGGCCGCGTTCAAAGCGGTGATGGATCACAAGCAGGTGGCGGTGTTGGTGCCGACCACGCTGCTAGCCGAACAACACGGACAGCGGTTTGCCGCGCGTTGCGCCCCGTTCCCGGTGCGGGTGGAGGTGTTGAGCCGGTTTCGGTCCCTGACCGAGCAGCGCAAGGTGCTGGCCGGCCTCGCCGACGGCCGCGTCGATATCGTCATCGGCACCCACCGTCTCTTACAGAAAGACGTGGTGTTTCACGACCTCGGTCTCGTCATCGTCGATGAAGAGCAGCGGTTTGGGGTGCGCCACAAAGAACGGTTCAAGGAACTTCGCAAAAATGTCCACGTGCTCACCCTCACCGCCACGCCGATTCCCCGGACGCTCCAGATGGCGTTCGGATCGATTCGCGACCTGTCGTTGATCGAAACCGCGCCCGCGGACCGGCTCGCGATCCGCACGACCTTGACCCCGTGGAATCCGAACCTCCTCCAGCAGGCCATCCGTCGCGAGTTGGCCCGTGACGGCCAAGTCTTCGTGGTTCACAATCGCGTGGCCGACATTGAACGCGTCGCCGAAGAAATCGGCCGCCTGGTGCCGGAAGCGCGTATGGTGGTCGGGCACGGTCAGCTCAGCGAACGGCAACTCGAACGGACGATGACGAAGTTTCTAGCCAAAGACGCGGACATCCTGCTCTCCACGACGATCATCGAGTCGGGATTGGATATCCCTTCAGCCAACACGATCTTGATCAACCGCGCCGACCGCTTCGGCTTGTCCGAGCTGTACCAGCTTCGCGGCCGGGTCGGCCGATCGGGCCGGCAGGCCTATGCGATCCTCTTGGTGCCACCCGAAACCGCCCTATCCGAAGAGGCGCATCGACGCCTCGAGGCGTTGCAAGAGTTCACCGAACTCGGATCCGGATTCAAGATTGCGGCGCGGGATCTTGAGATCCGCGGCGCGGGGAACCTCCTGGGCGCGGAGCAGTCCGGACACATCGCCGCGGTGGGACTCGACCTGTATCTCAAGATGATTCGAGAAGCCGTCGACGCGCTGCGCGGCACCGACCAGCAGCCGGAGATCGATCCGACACTGACGCTCCCGGTGTCCGCGTTTATTCCGGATGATTACGTAAGCGACGCGTACCACCGGCTAGCCCTCTACAAACGCGTGGCTTCCGTCGAGACGGGCGAGGCTCTGGCGTCGCTGCGCGCCGAGATCGAGGACCGGTTCGGGCCGATCCCCGAACCCGTGGTCCGGCTGTTCGAGGCCATGGAGATCAAACGCCTGGCCAGGAACTTGCGGATCGCCAAGGTCGAGGCTGACGACCACCGCATCGTGGTGGCGGCAACGCCGCGCGCGCCATTGCCCAAAGAGGCGGTGGACGCGCTGCTGCGCGCCTACCCCCGGACGGTCAGGTTCTTGTCCGATTACGCGTTCATGATCACCCACACTGGAGGAGGCTGGAGCGCCTTGTTCGGACGCCTGGTTGAACTGCTCAATCGTCTCGGCGCGTCCTCCCCGCGCGAGACCGCGCCGCGGGCATGAGTCGCGCACCAATGGTCTGTGGGATACATCGAATGGCCTGCATCGCGGCGGTCGGCCTCGCGCTCACCTCCTCCATCCCGGCGATGATCCCACCGCCAGCGCGCGCGTCCACGGATCGGCTGGTGGCCGTGGTCAACGACGAGTTGATCACCTCCAGCGAGGTCGACGCGGCCCGGTCGTTGGCGGGGTTGAATCTGCTGGCCGAAGTCCTGCCCGGGGTGGAAGACCCGAAGGACAATCTCACGTTCCACGACGCGCTCGAATCGCTGGTTGACCAGCGGTTGCTCCTGCAGGAAGCCCGGGCGCTGGGCCTTACCGCCACGGATGACGAGGCGCGGGTGGCCGTGCAGGCCCTCACCGAGGAACGTCGCTTGGACGGTCTCACCGGCGCCTCGGCCGAGGCGATCCGGCGACGGGTCCAAGATGAGCTCACCATCGTCAAGTTGGTGAACCGCGAGGTGCGATCACGCCTGCTGATCAACTCCTCAGATGTAGAGGCCTATTACCGCGCACACCCGGACCGTTTCACGCGCCCGACCCGATACCGCCTCCGACAGATTTTCCTCAAGACCTCGGATGCGGCCAAGAGCGAGGCCGACACGATCCGCGCGGAAGCCGCTCGCGGGGAGGATTTCGCGGAACTCGCGCGCCGCCGATCGCAGGGCGCAGAGGCCGCGCGCGGCGGAGACCTGGGATTCGTCCGTCGCGGCGAACTCCTGCCGGAGATCGACGCGGCACTGGACGGCATGAAGCCCGGGGATATCAGTCCCGTGATCACCTCCCCCGCCGGCTTCCATATCATCAACGTGGTCGAGATCGAATCTGGTGCGGTGCGGCCGCTTGAAGAGGTCCAACGCCAGGCCGAAGAATTCGTGTATCAGGAACAGGCCACCGACCACTATCGTCGCTGGTTGCGTCAGCTGCGCAGCCGAGCCCACATCGACATCAAACCGTAGTCGGCTGCTGAAAAAGCCCAGCTGCGGCGTTGCCGCTTCGCTTCCGGTGCTCACGTACGACTCAGTACGCTGCGCTCCGGTGCTCGCGGCGCCTGGCATCTGGCGCTTTTTGAGCAGCCGCGGGAGGGGCGCTTAACCAGCGCCCCTCCCGGACAAGATCAATCGTACAGATCTACAGCACTTTGATCGTGGTGGCGGTAGCTTGGCCTTCCAGGTCCCGGTACCGGATGAACACCCGCTTGCCGGGTTGTACGTCGTCGAGCGTCGCCTTCAGATTACCCAGTTTGATCCGGACGCGGGGCGACAACGCGAATGTGCGTTCGCCGCCGCGCGCTTTGATCGTCACGGTTTTGGCTTCTGAATCCACGCTCAGAATCGTTCCGGTGGCCTGACGAGACTGCATCGTCTCTTCCGTCTCCGCCCCGACTTCCGACTCCACGGTCGGCGCCGCAACGGCTGTTCCGAGATTGATCGTCGCCAGCGACAACACCAATCCCATCACTCCCCACGCGAGCTGTTTCATGACTCTCCTCCTTGTTTATCGCGGAAGCGCCCATCGCCCCCGCACTCACGGAGGGACTATTGCAGAGGGTATGCCACTGAAGGGGACGCGGAAAAAGAGGTGTAGAGGCGAACGTCAGGGCCTGAGATATGACCGGCCGTTCGTGGTACCTGAATGAATGGTGCGGGACTAGATCCCCCAGCCCCCGCTGAGATGGATGTTTCCGCCGTTGATGTAACGCGCCTCATCGGACAGCAGAAAGCGTACGGCGCTCACCGCGTCGTCAAGCGCTCCAACGTATCCGGCCGGAATGTTCTTGAGCACCGATTGCAGCTCGGCGTCCGGTGCGCTCCCCGAGGCGATGAATCCGGGGGAGATCGCGTTGACGGTGATGCCGTGCGGTGCAAGAAGTTTGGCCAGCGAGCGGGTGAGGATGAGAATCCCGGCCTTCGCGATGTAATGGGCGGTGACCATGGGTTGGGCGATCTGCTGGTCCGCGTTCGCCATCGCGAAGCTCACGATTCGTCCCCACTTCCGAGCCTTCATGCCCGGCGCCGCGGCCCGCGCGAGGAAAAACACGGGGTCGAGGTTGTTGGCGAACATCGACCGCCAGCCTTCGGGGGTTTCTTCCAGCAGATTGATCCGGTGATAGGGTCCGGCGGCGTTGATCAGCGCGTCGATCCGCCCCCACTCGTGTTCCACCCGTCGGACCAGCGCATCACCCGCCACCGGGTCCGACACGTCACAGCGAACCGCCAACGCCCGCACGCCCTTCGCTGCGAGTGCGGCTCGCGTCTCTTCGGCCTCAGCCTCGCTCGCACGATAACAAATCGCCACCGACCATCCTCGGCCCGCCAGATCCAGCGCGACGGACCGCCCAATTCCCTTCGCCCCACCCGTGATCAACGCCACCCGATCCGCCATACACGTCCTCCAGGCCGTCGTGCAGCAAGGGTCTTCGCCCTGTGAGTGTCGAGACTAGACCGGTTCGGGTTGCCGGGTCAAGGAACGCCCAGGCAGTGACGCGACGGGATCGTTACAGGCTCGGTTTCTGATTGATGAGATACGAGAAACAGTTCAAGTCCGGGTCCTGGCAAGCGGTGCCTGGCACGATGGCCATCGGGACGGTGAACGACCAGGTGCCGTCCGGACCGAGCCCGGTATTGGCGGGTGTGGAACCTTGGGGCACCGGGCAATCCGGGCCGTCGATGGTGGCACAGGCGACATCCACCACCAGCCCCGCGGCGTTGCGCGCCGTAAAAACGATTTTGATGTGATAGGTCGGTGCGAACCCGGCGGGACTCTGATTCCGGATCCTTCCGGTATAGACCACGCGTCCTTCGTTCGTAACCCCTTCGCTGACCGCGCCTTCAAGGGCCAGCGTCGCCACCGGAGCGGCGAACGGCTGTCCCTGAGCTATACATCCCCCGAACAGCGTACCGTCGCAACTGGTCGCGAGCTCGATCCTCGCCACGCGACTGGGCGGGAAATCATTCCGAATGTCGAAACTCGCCCGCTTCCCCGGACTCACACAATTCTCCAATGTCCCCGGCGAGAACGCGGAAAACCGGAAGCTCTCGCCCAGGAGGTTCGCGAAGCCGGATTGCTGGTTGCCCGGGTTGGAGAGGAGGTTGTCGAAGGAGTCAAACGAATTGACCGTCACGCCGATGCTGCATGCAATTTCGTCGCTGTTATTGACGATCTCACCCAAGTACCGGGCGTTACCCGCCTCATCCGTGGTGCGGGTGATCCCGGCCTCGCCGCCCACGAATTCGAGCGGGGGGGGCGCCGGGGGTTGGGGCGGTTCGGGTCCGACCGATTGGATGTTGCCGCAGCCGGTTACGAGCGCGAAGATGATGGCCGCTAGGCTGATGCGGCCGGGCGTCGGACCAAATGCGACGTGACGAGTCGCGCGGGGCGATACGCCTGTTTCGCCCTGGCTAGCGACTCTATCCCTGAATCGTCGAACGCTGTGATCCACTCGACTCCCGTCTGCGCGCGGCAGAATTCCCGGAACAAGTATACCGACAACCCCCGTTGCGCCGGATCCGCAATTTCGAGCCACACCCCGAAGAGTGTGGGCCCCACCGTCCCGCCCAACGTGTACCCGGCTACGCGGCCGTCGATGGTGACGACCAGGCCCGACAGCCCCAGCGCCGTGCGCTCGGTCAACGCCACGCGGTGGGCTGACTCCGCGTCTTCCGCCATGGCGCCGGCGAACGAATCGGTACTGCGTTGGGCCTTGTGGTTCCTCCATTCTCGATAGAGCGACAGGCACCCCTCGACGTGTTCGTCCCTCAAAGGGTCCATAGTAAAGACCCTCTGCTTTGTGAAATCATTCCAAGCCCAACGCTTTGATTTATATGAATTTCCACGCAAGGCGACGAGGTCCTCGCGCCGGTAGACGTACTCCACGGCGTGCGGGAGGACCTCATACCCCGCGTTGACGAATAATCCGACTTCCCGCTCATCCACACCTTCGATTCGGGCCGAAGCCCCGCGATCCTCCGCCGACGCCATAACCTCGAACGCCGCAGTCACCGCCGGCCGCCACTGCGTAGGATCGCTCGTCGGGCCTGCCAATGGCGGCCACGGCATGTACATGTGGGGCCCGTAGGTGGCAAACAGGCAGAAGTACCCGTGGAGCCGCGTCCACACGTAGTCGAAGTGGTCGCGCCAGAGGTACACGCCGGTGAAGGTCCGCGAGCCCAATTCGCTGGGGGTTGCATGCAGCAACGACTCGACCCACGGCCGGTCCGCGAGCCGAAGCGGCTCGCGCGACGCGGCGGCGATCGGGCCGATGGTCCGCACGTCTTCCTGATACGAATTGAACAGGTCCGTATTGGCAGAGAGCACCGCGGACAACGCGGGTTCACGCAGAAGGTCCCCGACCTCTCGCGCATACCTCACCAAGTGCGGCTCATGTTCCGGGTCTTGCACGTAAGGACACTTGGTGTCGAGACCGAGCACCCTACCCCGCCCCTCCTCGTCGCGCATCAACGCCAGCGGATAGAGGCGGCAGTCGAGCGGCCGCACCGAGTAAATGCGGCAATATTGGGTTCCGGGATCGAACGCCGGACAGATATACCCCTCGCCGGTCGGGTGCGGGATCAGGCGAATCTTGCCGCCGGCGGGTTCGGGGAGGAGATCGGGAGCGAGCCCCGCCGCGATCGCGCGTTCTCGCTCCTGCGCCGTGAAGTACGGTCGCAAGAAACTTTCGCGCTCCGGGAAGCGGCAGCAGACGTCGCAGCGCAGGCAGAGGTCGCTCGGCACAATCTGCGGCAGGGCATCGCCGGGGAGGTGGTCCGCCCCGGCTTGAGGGCCGTGTGGATCCATAGCGCCTTCACGATATCACGCGGGGCCGGACGACTCAAACGCGAGGAACCGGTTCTAGGCCCGTCGGGATCCTTCGACACACTGGACGAACGATCCGACCAGCATTCGGCGAGGAACGTCCCCTGTTCGCGTTGTGCGCGTCGAAGCGCGGGGCTTAGGCCCCGCCGCGCGCTCGCATCTTGGCGTCGATAAACTCACGGTGGGGGACATGGAGTAGGTCGCTGATGCGACGGATCAGATGCTCCTCGTGCCGGTCCTTGTCTGCGTCGGCGAACGCGACCCGCCACAAGAGTTCCACGATGTGAATTTTCTGCTCCACCGGGAAATGCTGGTCGATCAAACGGGTGAATTGGTGCGTGGACGTCGCCGTCTGCGCTTCTTCCTCCGCGAGAGTGACGATCAGCTCGGTGTCTTGCTCGGACAGGTGAAACGTCTTACCGACCGCGTCGTTGATCACGCGACGCTCCTCCGGCTTGATTTCATGGTCGGCCCGAGACACCTCGACGAGCAAGGCCGCGGTCGCGAGTTGCAATGCGCGTTCCGTGGACTCGGGTGCGGTGGACGCGGTTCCGATTCGTTTGTCGAAAAACTCCTGGATCGTCCTCAACATGCTCGTCGTCCCGGGGATCGGTGACCGCGAGTATAGGGCCTTCCAGGGCCTTCTTCAAGCGGTGTGCGATTGACACCGCCTCGCGCGCTCGCGTACCGTACGAAGGCTGAACGACGATGACGACGCGTACGCCGAACGATGGAGAACCTTTCTGGGCCGCACTCCCCCGCCCGATTGTCGGCTTGTCGCCGATGGACGGGGTGACGGACGCCGCGTTCCGCCTCATCGCCGCCCGCCACGGTCGGCCCGATCTCATCGTGACCGAATTTACGCACGTGGAGGGCATTTGCCGAGGCATCCCCGCCGTGCTGCGTCACCTGGACTATGACGCGGCCGAACGGCCGGTGGTGGCGCAAGTGTTCGGCTCGGAACCCGACGCGTTTTACCAGGCCGCCCACCTGGTCGCGGCGCTGGGCTTCGACGGGCTCGACATCAATATGGGATGCCCCGACAAGGCCGTGGCCGCGCACGGGTGCGGCGCGGCGCTGATCCGCACGCCGGAGCGGGCACAGGCCATCATTCGTGCGGCCCAGACCGGTGTCCGGGATTGGGCCGACGGCCGCGAGCTCCATTCGCTGAGGCTGCCGACCGAAACCGTGTCCCGGGTCGAGGGCATGGCGAAGCACGTTGGCGCGCACGAACGTGCACGGCGTCTGATTCCCGTGTCCGTCAAAACGAGATTGGGATACGACCGCGTGGTAGTCGACTCGTGGATCGCGGCGCTGCTCGAAACCGCGCCCGCGGCGATCTCCATTCACGGACGCACGCTCGCGCAGCGATATCAAGGTGCGGCGGATTGGGACGCGATCGCGCGCGCCGCTGCCCTGACGCGCGATACGCCGACGTTGCTGCTCGGTAACGGTGATCTGCTGACTCCCGCGGACGCGGTTCGCCGCGTACGGGAAACCGGCGTGAACGGCGTGTTGATCGGCCGCGGGGCCTTGGGAGCCCCGTGGATCTTCCGCTCCGCGGACGCGATCCGCGCGGCGTGCGCGGATGCGACCGCACCGGCACCCGCCCCCCCGTACATTGACGCCGCGGAACGTTGGCGCGTGGCGCGCGAACACGCCGCGCTCTTCGACCGCCTTCGCGGCCACGTGCCGTTCACCGTGATGCGCAAACATCTGGGCTGGTACGTACGCGGGCCGGAAGACCGTCCCGGGCTTCGCGCCCGCCTGATGCAGGTCCGCGACATGGCCGAACTGGACGCCGTGCTCGCGGAGGCGTCGCCGATGTGCGTCTAGGGCGCCCGTCCATGAACGGCCATCTGCGGCGTTGTCGCTGCGCATCCGGTGCTCACGTACGACCCAGTACGCTGCGCTCCAGTGCTCGCTCCGTCTTGCATCTGGCGCGTTCCTGAACGGGCTCAACTGGCCGAATACGTGGACAGGCTCCTGGTTCTCGCATCAACCTCACCTAGGCGTCGGGAACTGCTCGCTCGCCTCGGGATCCCCTTCAAAGTCGTCCCTCCGAGCTACGTTGAGGTGATCAGCGCGAACGAGTCGGCCGATGAGCAGGCTGCGCGGTTTGCTCTTGGAAAGGCCAGATCCGTAGCCAAACTGGAGGCTGTCGTGATCGGCAGCGATACGTTGGTGGTCGTCGATCACACGATCCTGGGCAAACCGACAGACCGCGCCGACGCGCGGCGCATGTTGGGTCTGTTGCAGGGCCGCGCCCACCGCGTGGTCACCGCGGTCGCGATACTGGCCCCCGGAGTTCCCGACGACGTCTTTATCGACGCCGCGTCGGTCCACATGCGTCCCGCAAGCCCCGAAGAGATCCATGCCTACGTGGAAACCGGCGAGCCGATGGATAAAGCTGGGGCTTATGCGGCCCAGGGCCGAGGCGCGCAGTTCATCGAAAACATCGACGGGGATCGATCCACCGTGATCGGCTTACCGATCCAGAAGGTGGCTGAAGTCCTTCGAAGTGTTGGATTCGCGGTGCGACCTACCAGCCCGACAGAGAGCCCCTAGTAACCAGGATCGGCGAAGCCTGGGCTGCTCAAAAAGCTCCAGCTGCCAGGCCGCAGGGAGGAAGAAACCGGAGCGTACTGGGTCGTACGTGAGGATTTCCGACGACCGAGCACGCCGCAGATGGACTTTTTCAGCAGCCGTTATCCCGCGCGGGTGCGGCGTTGTTCGTCGAAATAACACGCCACGCCCGCCGGCGTCGCGGCAAACCAGTAGGTACGTTCTGGCGGGGCTTCGGGGTTCACCAAATGTTCGCGTTCGACCGCGGCCAGTAGCGCGTCCAACTCCCGGTCCGCGGGCACGAACGGAACCGCGGGGTCCGACGCCGATTTCTCATAGGCCGTGATCAGTTGTTCGGTCAAGAGGCGTTCCAGGATCGTCATCTCGCGGCGCACGAGGACCGCGCGGTTCGCGAGTGTCGGCGCCAGCCGCTGGAGCGTCCATAGGAGCTCGGCGGCTCCGCAGTAGTCTTCCACGCAGCGGCCCAACACAGCCAGTTCCGCCTGATCCAGTACCGGTACGCTCACACCCTCCTCACACGATCAACAGTCCCGCGCGGCGGACCGCCCGCCACGCCCGTCCTTGCGACCACGCGGCGAATGACCCGGGACCGGGATAGGTCGCGGCCATCTCGCCCAGGGTGGGATACGGCCGCCCACCGCGGCCTCGGAGCGACGCGGCGCCGACCCACGCCTCCAGCCACCCGGCGAGCGACCCGCGGAGCGGCACGCGCGTCGAAGCCGCTCGGCCGTAGAGCACCAGTGCGGCACGCCTCTTGGTTCCAACTGATTCAACCTGGACCCGCTCCCCGATCCACACCAGGCGAGACGCGGCGTCCGTTTCAGTCGCCTCAGCCACGTCCAGAGCGTTCCGCACCGCAGTCGCTTTCACCTTGGGCCGCGGCATACGTGCGTCGAACCACCCTGGTACGTCGTCATCCACCCCCATCCCGTGCATGTAATGATACACCGCGCGGGCCAAGCCGTGGCCCAGCGCGTCGAGATCACCCGCCCGGGGGTCCCGATGAGCCAGATCGTTGCGCGCGAACGTGCGCGCAACCGGGGGATCGATCGCGATCCCATACGTGGACGGGCTGCGGCCCACGGGGCTGTGGACCGTGGCGGTGAACCGGTGCCAGTACGCGGACTGGAGAAGATCCGCCTCGAAAAACTGCCGCACTCGCTCCAACGCATCGATCGTTTCTTGCGTGGTCTCGGTCGGAAAACCATACATCAGATACGCGTGGACCATGATGCCGGCGCGGGTCAGGTTGTGGGTGGCGCGCGCGGCCTGGGCGACGGTGATGCCTTTATCCATCAACGCCAACAGACGATCGGAGGCCGTCTCCAGTCCGCCGCTCACCGCGATACACCCCGACGCCGCGAGCAACCGGCACACGTCGGGCGTGAACGAGGCCTCGAATCGAATATTGCCCCACCACGAAATGACGCGCCCGCGCTCCAACAGGGCGAGCGCGAGATCCACCAAGCGCGCGGGCGGCGCGGCCTCGTCCACGAAGTGAAACCCGGTCTCGCCGGTTTCCGCGATCAGCGTCTCGATGCGATCGAGCAGCACGGTGGTCGACGAGGGTTCGTACCGTTTGATGTAGTCGAGGCCCACGTCGCAGAACGCGCACCGCTTCCAGTAACACCCGTGCGCCACGGTCACCTTGTTCCAGCGCCCGTCCGACCACAACCGATGCATCGGGTTCGGGACCTCCACGATCGACAGATACCGGGAGCGATCGAGGCCGGCGGAGGTGGGCGTGCCGGTGTCCTCGAACGGGATATCCGGCTCACCCGACCCGTCGCAATACACCACCCGGCCGTCGATGCGCGTGAACGTCCGGCACAGGTCTTCAACCTTGCGTGCGCCTGCGAGCAAGTCCAGCAGGCACAGCAACGGACGTTCTCCGGCATCCAGCGTCACATAGTCGACGTACTCGAACAACCGCGGCTCATCGAGGGTGCGCAACTCGGTGTTGACGTACCCCCCGCCCAGCACGACCGGGACCCCGGACCAGACCCTACGCAAGACGGACGCGGCACGCAACGCGCCGTACACGTTGCCGGGAAAGGGCACCGTGATCCCCACCAGATCCGGCCGCGGGCCGCTAGCCAACGCCTGCACCCGCGCCTCCAGCAGCGCCGCCGTATACCCGGGAGGCTCGGCAAGCGCCTGTGCAAGGGGATCGAACGACACGGCGGAAGCGGCGAGCCGATCCGCGTACCGGCTCAATCCCCACAAGGGATCCACGGTCGCCGAAACCAGATCGCTCAGATCGTCCAGGTACAGGCTGGCCAGGTACTTGGCGCGGTCCGTGGTGCCGAGCGATCCGAATGCCCACCCGTCGTCGTCGCGCGCGGCAAGGCGCGGGCCTTCCGGAAGGAACCCGCCCAACGCGATCCGCGCGGCGAGCGTAGGATCACGCCCTTGGAGAAACGCGACGACCGGCTCGATCGTGTCCAGGTACGCCTCGGCCAGATCAAGCGCCCGCTCCACGTGTTCGGGCCATGCCCGTCCCCGCTGGCGGATCGTGTCGAACAACCGCGCCAATCCGGGCCGCGAGAACACGGCCAAAGCGGTGTCCAGGCTCAGGTCAACCTGCACGGCGTCGACGCCGCGTGAGCGCAGGAACCCGGTCAGATACCCGGTTGCGGGATACGGCGTGTTGAGTTGGGTGAGCGGCGGCGTGAGCAGGAGGACGCGCACGCCGACATTATACGGCCGAGCGACCGGTCAGGAGAAGGTCCGGTGAGTTACTGAACCTCGATCAACGTGCTCCGCCACGCCGAGTCGTCGCCGAGCTGTCCCGAGTCGTTGACGCCCCAGGCCCAGAGCGTGCCGTCCACTTTTACGGCCACGGTGTGGCGATCCCCGGCGGACACCGCGGACCACGTGGCGTCAAGGCCGACCCGACCGGGAACGGTCCGGGGAGTTGTTGCGCCGTTTCCGAGTTGACCGAACGTATTCCCACCCCATGTCCACAGCGATCCATAGCGGATGTTGTCGGTCGTTACCCCGACTCCCGCAATGACCGCAGTATGGATACTCCCGGCTGAGACCGCCTGCCAGTTGCTGGCCTGATCAACCGGGGTGGGAGCACGGAACGCCGAAGCCGTCGGCACCCCGGCCTGACCGACCTCGTTGTCTCCCCACGCCCAGAGCGTCCCGGCACCTTTCAACCCCATGGTATGGCGACCGCCGGCGGCAATACCGAACCAATCGGGAACTAACGAGGCGTTCACGGCGTCGACGGTGATCTCGGTCGGGGTGGATCGTTGGATCGTCGTTCCGTCACCAACCTGCCCCGAGTCATTGCGGCCCCAGGCCCAGAGCGTCCAAGTGCCGATACCCGCCTCGACTTCTCTCTTAATGGCCAGGGTGTGATCCTCTCCCGCGGCAAGCGTGATCCACGCGTCGTTTTGGCGGGGATCGTCGATCAGCACCGGTAAAAATTCAGCGTATGGAGCGGGCCGGGAGAGATCCGGAGCCTTCCCAACCTGCCCGGACCCGTTCGCGCCCCAGGCCCACAGTTGGCCGTTCCGTGTGATGGCGACGGTATGATACGCCCCGGCAGCCACCCCGACCCAGGGATCGGCGGCTGCACGTTTCGGCACCTCGGTCGGCGTCACGGACCGGTCGGTTTGGTCGCCAACGCCCAGTTGGCCCACCGTGTTGTCGCCCCACGTCCACAAGGAGCCGTCGGCCTTGACCCCGGCGGTGTGGAGCCGGCCGGCCCCGACCTGCGTCCAGGTCGATCCGTCGCCGATTTGAATGGGCGCGTCGCGATCCGTCCCCGTGCCGTCTCCGAGCTGACCTCGCTCGTTGTTGCCCCAGGCCCAGAACGTGCCTTGGGGAGTACCCTGAGCGGCAAGGCCCACCACTTTGATCGCGGCAGTGTGAACCGCGCCGGCAGCCAGTTGAGCTCCACGCCAGTCGCTGCTTGCTCCGCCGGCACGGACCGGGACGGTGGTTGAGGCGCTGGTTCCATCGCCGATTTGCCCATACGGACTAGCGCCCGTTATCCACAGATGACCGTCGGCCGTCAACATCACGGTGTGGTGAAGACCGCTGTCCGCCATGAACCACTGCTGACTGGCGACTCCACCGAGCGCAACGGGCTCGGTCTGCTGAGGAGCACCTGACGGACCCAGCCCGAGTTCTCCATGGACGTTGTGGCCCCACCCCCATAGGCGCTGATTGGTCTTGGACGCCATCGTGTGGTGTTCGCCCAGATACACCGAGACCCAATCCGTGTCCGCGCTCACCTGGATCGGGCTGGCACTCGACGCAACGGTCGGCTCGCCGAGTTGGTTCGCGCCGTTGTCGCCCCAGGCCCAGAGCGTACCGCCGGTCGCAGGATTCTCCGGGTCGCCTCTCACTCCGGCGCTGTGTGAGACCCCGGCATCGATCGCGATCCAGTCGCTGTCGGCCCCGATGCGGGTCGGCACGTTTCGATCGACCGCGCTTCCGTCGCCGAGTTGTCCTGACTCGTTGAATCCCCACGCCCAGAGCGTCCCGTCGGTCGCGATGGCCAGCGTATGGTTGGTGCCCGCCGCAGCGATTGACCACCCCAGCGGACTCCCGTCCGGTCGGGTCACGACCACCGACGTGGGCGTTGTGCGGAACTGACCGGCGCCGCTCTGGCCGTTCCCGACCTGACCGTAGACATTATCCCCCCACGCCCACAACGTGCCGTCGGTCTTGACCCCCACGACGTGGTGGCCTCGGGTCGACACCAGCTTCCAGGGTCCCTGATCGATCAGAGTCGGCACGGTGCGACTCGAGGGGCTCCCGTCTCCGAGCTGCCCGTGGTCATTGCCACCCCACGCGTGCAGGGTTCCGTCGGTCTTGAGCGCCATCGTGTGCTTGGCACCGGCAACCACCATCACCCAGGTGTTGTCGTTGCCGATCGGGACCGGGGTCAACCGATTCACGTTGGTCCCGTCCCCGAGCTGTCCATCCAGGTTGCGCCCCCACGCCCACAACGTCCCATTGCTCTGGATCGCGACGGTGTGGTGACCACCGGCGGCAATGGATTTCCACACCCCGAGAATCGTCACGGTCGCGACAGCGCGCCTGGAGGGGTCCGCCACGCTGGTTGCCACCACGTGAAAAGCGCGCGACCCGACGCGCGTCGGCGCTCGGTAGGTCGCGAGCGATTGCCCCGATGTGGAATCGAACGAGTTCTGCGTCACGGACCCGCCGACGGCTCCCTCTTGAATGGACCAGGTGACCTGCGAATGCGCCTCGACGACGTTTGTCACGCTCGCCGTAAATGGGAGCAATGCGCCCGCTTCAACCGACGGCGTCGGCGGTGACAGCGTCATGGACACGGTTTGGACGTTGACCGTTGCGGACGCAGATTTTGCGGTGTAACGGGTATGGGAGGCAACGACGTGATATAGTCCTCCGATCAGCGGCGCGGTATAGACACCCGTGGAATCGACTACCGTCCCGCCGTTGGCTTCTTGAACGGTCCAACGGATCTCGGCGCTGTCCTCGTCGTCCGTCACATGTCCCAGACCATCGTCCGTATGGACCGCCGTTTCGAACTCCGTGGTCCCGCCGGCCGGGAGGGTCGGCGTCTCCGGGTTGACTGACAGGGTCACCAGGAGCACGTCGATCGCGCGCTCCATCAGAATCACTCGGGCGGTGACTCGCTCCCTGACCTCCGCTCGGAGCAGATAGGACCCCGGACGATCCGACGCAGTCAACACCGTGAACAATCCGCCCGGTGTGGCCGCCGGCAATGTGGAGTCGGCCGACGTCGAACTCACCGCAACGACGCTCCAGGTCACGTCGACCAGGGCAGTCCCGCTGATCACGGCCTGGAAAACTCGACTCTCTCCATTGATGAGTTGACTCGGCTGGTGTTGTTGGTCACCGGCCAGAGACGTGTCGACGATACGGACGGTCGGGACCGGCGTGTCGGTCACCGTAACCGTGGCGGTTGCGGTGGTGATCGGAGTCGCTCGCGTGGTGGCGACGACGGTGACGGTCCCGGCGTGATCCGGCGCGGTGTACACTCCATCCGCCGTGATGCGGCCGCCGCTTCCATCGTTCGGCTCCACCCGCCAATCCACGGCCGACGTCGAGCCGCCGATCACACGTGCGGTGAACACCTGTGTGGCACCCACGGTCACGGTGGGTTGCGACGGGCTGAGGGAGACCGACTTGACCGGTGCGGGGTTGACCGTCACCGCGGCCGTCGCACGGACGGCGGGATCGGCCGTCAGGATCACGGTCACTTCGTAGTCGCCCTGCACCGACGGAGCCGTGTATTGTCCGGAGGCGGTGATGGTTCCGCCGGTGGCGGACCACGCGAGAGTCGGAGCGGACGCCCCGGTCACGGTCGCGGCAAACGTTTGCCCGCCGCCTGCCGGCAACGTCACCGACGTCGGGCTGATATCCATCGTGGGGACCGACGCCGCGGGCTCGGTTTCGCTCGTCCCACCGCACGCACCCAGAACGAACGCAAGCAGAACGGCGGCCGCGGATCGGACGTCACGGCGATGAGGCATGCAGAAATCCGTCAGGAAAGGAGACAAGGGAGCTCGAAACAGGAACAGGACAGGCCGCTGGAAAATTCCCCGTCGTCTCGCGTAGAATGGCGGCCGTACGCTGATCCTCCCCTCCCGACAGATTGTGTTCCAGATCGTGATTCTGCTATAAGCATCAGCGGTCAAGACGACCGCTGTGGAGAACCACTCTTTTCACACAGGAGGAGTCATGAGCAACAGAGACCAGACATGGCCGCATTGGATGCGCCTCACCGCAGTCACGATCGCCCTCGTCGGCAGCCTTTCCGTCGTCGTCCACGCCGCGCCCATCGGGGTGCCGGCCGCGACCACTGGAGCGGGAAAAACCGCGCTCGGCGGCGAAATGAACGTGGTGATGGATCGGGATCTCGCGGGCACCGGCAACCCAGAGGCGGAAAGCTCTCAGTTTCTGGCCAAAGGGACCATCGGGGTGGATGACCGTCTGGACCTCGATTTCCGCCTTGGCTTCGGTGATTTCAAGATCGATGCCCAAAGCCTCGACACGGACCTTGGCCCGGCTTTCGGAGTGGGCATGCGAATCACCTGGGCGAGCATTCCCGACGCGAACATCAAGATTGGGAGCGTGTTTCAAACCTTGCGAATCCGAGCCGAAGACGATGCCACTGGGACCCGCGTCGGGTGGGCCGAGTACGACGCCGCGCTGGGTATCACCGCTGACCTGGCAGGGCCGACCGATCCAAAACAACGGGCTACCCAGTTCGGGTTGATGCCGTACGGCGGGCTCGCATGGTCCGGTCTCGACACCAACGGAACCGCAAGGGAGGACAGTGCGTTCGGCGTGTTCCTCGGCTTGGGGGCCAAAGCGCAGGGAAACTTTCAGTTCGGCGCGGAGCTGCGGTTGGTTGATCAAACCGCTCTGAGTGTGAACGGCAGCATGATGTTTTAGGTTTACGCCGATGATGAAAGCCGGTGGAGCGCGCTCCACCGGCTTTTCTTTTGACCGGAAAGTCCTCCCGGATCAGGAGTCCATGTCGAGTCCTTCGATCACCCGCACACTGGATGTCTATCGGCACGGCGTGGGCGTCTACCTCGCGCACTGGGGACGGCGTCGCTACCGCGTGCCCCCGCTGTTACGTGAGCTGACGCGGGCGATTCTCCACGGAGCGCGAGTCCTGGATATCGGCTGCGGGCCGGGCCAAGACACCAGGCATCTGCAGGCGCGAGGTTTTCAAGCCGTGGGATTCGATGCCGTCGGCCCGTTCCTCGTGTGGGCTCGAGCCCAAAACCGGACGACGCGCCTCGTTCAGGGCGACATCCTCGAGCCTCCGTTTCGATTGCACTCGTTCGACGCCGCATGGGCTGCAGCATCGCTGATTCACCTGCCCAAACGTGACGTGCGTGGTGTCTTACGCGCGCTCAGGAAGGTCGTTCACCCGGGAGGCGTCCTCGCCGCTACGTTGGTCCATGGAACCACCTCCGGCGTGTTGACGAGAGGGTGGCTACCCGGGCGTTACGTGTCGCGATGGACGAAGGCCGAGCTCGCAACAGCCGTCGAACGAACCGGGTGGGAGATCGATACACTCACGACCGTCGTGAACCGCGAGCGCAAGGGACGGTGGCTCAACCTATTGGCACGAGCCAGCGACGGTCAGTGAGCGTCCGCGATCTTGCGAGCGACTTCCAGGTTCTGCCGCGCGCCTTCCAATTCCGGCTTGAGCCGCACGGCTTCCTCAAAGTGCGGGATCGCGTCCGCGATCCTGCCTTGCTCTCCCAGCAACATACCCAAGTTGTTGTGCGCCTCGGCCAGATCGGGTGTGAGGCTCAGGGCGGTGGCGTAGTGCGCGATCGCCTCATCGGTGCGACCTTGCTGCGCGAGAATCGGCCCCAAGTTGGTGTGCGCGGCGACATAGGTGGGATCGAAGCGAATGGCGTCCTGGTAGTGACGCACCGCATCGTCCAATCGGCCCTGCTCCCGCAATTCGTTCGCCAAGTTGTAGTGAAGCAATGGATCACCCCCGATCACGGACAAGGAATGTTCATACAGGGTGATGCTGTCGCGCCAGTACCGCGTTTGGTTCCACGCCGTTGCGGTCAGCATCACCACGACCGCCGCAGCCAGACACACGATGGCGGGGCGCGCGCGCGGCCATACCGCGGAGGCGTCCCGCAGGCCCCAAGCGACCGCGATGAAGATCCCCACCGACGGGATGTAGGAGTAGCGGTCGGCCATGGCTTGATCTCCGGCCTGCACCAGACCGATCACGGGAATCAGCGTGCCCAGATACCACCACCAGCCGACCGCCACGTACGGCCGCGATCGTAGCCAACGGATCACCGCCGCGGTCACGGCCAGCAAGATACCCGCGGCAACGACGGCCTTCCAGACCGGGAGCGCAGCGCCGGGGTGCGGATACCGAACCGACAACCCCACCGGCCACACCATCTTCTCCAAGTAGGCCACGTACGATACCAGCGCGTTCATTGCCCGGACGCCGAGAGAAAACCGGTCGAGCGCCGCCACCGCGCTCCCGGCTGACTGAGCATAGACCGTCATCACGCTGCACGCCGCGGACAACACCACGAATGGCAGTTTCTCGGTCATCAGCCGACCAAGGCTTCTCCATACCGCCTCGCCTCGTCGTTCCAAGCGCCGGAGAGGCCAATAGTCGAGCAACACCAGCACGAACGGCAACGTGACGAGCATGGGCTTGGCCGCCAACCCCAGCGCGAAAAAACCGAGGGCGGTCACATACCACCCAGCTGCACGGCGTTCCGCGTAACGGACGTAGGCTCCCATCGTCAACAGCGCCAGGAACGTGCTGAGCACGTCTTTGCGCTCGGACACCCACGCCACGGACTCCACGTGTAGGGGGTGCACGCCGAACAACGCGGCGACCAGCGCGCTGGGCCACACGTCGCCCGTCATACGTCGGAACACGGCGAACACCAGCAGCGTGTTGGCCGCGTGGAGCGCGACATTGGTCAGGTGATACCCACGGGGATTCAGTCCGTAGAGGTGGTAGTCAACGAGATACGAGAGCCAGGTCAGCGGATGCCAGTTGTAAAAGTCCGTCGTGGTGACGGCCCACCGCAGGCTCTGCCACGTGATCCCGTCGCGGATCGACACGTTACCGGTCACATACCCGGGGTCGTCGTAACTGACGAAGGCGTGGTGCGCGGTTTGCGCGTAGATCGCCAGAACGGCCGCCACGAGGCCGACGGCGATCGACACGTCGCGAGCGCGTAACCGGGTCACACCCGTCAGGAGCTGCGCGACCGACGGCGCACGGGGGCGCGGCGTCCCGGTCCCGGCAACCGGCCCGCGAGCGTTTCGGCCTCGTTGACCCACTCGTCGAGGACCTCGATCCCGCCGTCCCAGAACCCGGGAGCCGAGAGATCCACCCCCACGGTGGCCAGCAGGCGCTCCGGCGCGTCCGAGCCTCCGGCCGCCAAGAGGCTTAGGTACTTGGGCACAAACGCCTTGCCCTCTTCGAGGTATCGCCGGTAGAGCGCAAACACCAGCAGCGCCCCGAACGCGTACGCGTAGCAGTAGAATGGCGAGTGAATGAAGTGGGGGATGTAACTCCACCACCGCCCGTAGTCATCGGTCAACGTGACGCTGTCGCCGAACATCGCTCGGTTCGCCGCCAGCCACAAGGCGCTGATTCGATCGGTGGAGAGTTCCCCCTCGCGGCGACGCGCGTCATGCAGCGCTTGTTCGAAACGCGTCAGCACGACCTGACGGAAGATGGTCGAGCAGGAATCTTCGATCATCCCGCACACCAGCGCGAGCGCCCGCTGCGGATCTCGTTCCGCCTCCTTGATCGCGCGGAACACCAACATCTCACCGAACACCGAGGCGGTTTCAGCCATCGTGAGCGGCGTATCGGCCTGCAAACAGCCTCGGCCGCGCGACAGGAATTGATGGACCCCGTGTCCCAGTTCATGGGCAAGGGTCATGACGTCCCTCGGGGTGCCCGTGTAGTTGAGCAACACATACGGGTGTCCCGACGGAACGGCGCTGTGTGAGAACGCCCCGCCTCGCTTCCCCGACCGGACCGCCGCGTCGATCCACCGCCCGCTGAAGAACTGCGCCGCCACGCCCGCCATGTCGGGGGAAAACGCGTCGAACGCCTCCAGGACCGTCTTCCGGGCCTCTTCCCATCGGATCGTCCGGCTCCCGCCCGGCATCGGCGCATATCGATCGTAGTCGTAGAGCCGACCCAAACCGAGCAACCGTCGTTTGAGGTCGTAGTAGCGCCGTACCACCGGGTATCCCCGCTCCACCGCGGCCAACAACGCGTCCACCGCGGGTTGGTCGATTTCATTCGACAGATTGCGCGACGCCATGGCGGTGGGGAATCGACGCAGTCGATCTGTACTCGACTGATCCGCCGCGATCACGTTGAAGACGTAGGTCAGAACGTGGGCATGCGCGTCCAACCCATCGGTCATCGCCCGTGCCGCGGCTTTGCGCTCGGCCCGATCGGGAGCGTGCAGCCGCGCCAATGTCTCCTGTTCGGTCAGTCGTTGGCGCTTCCGCCCGACCACCACCTCGAATCGCGCGTGCCCCAGCGCTTCGTCAAACAGCCGCTGAAACGCGCGTGCGCCCGTATTCGCCTTGGTCTCCAGCACCAGTTCCTCCGGCTCCGAGAGACGGTACGGCGAGAACGCCCGTTCGACTTCCAGGTAGTGCCGGTAGCGGGCCAGCTCGGGAGCGGCCAAATACGCGGCCGCGGCGGCTGGGGAGACCGCGCTCCATTCCAAATCAAAAAACGTGAGGCGCTGGCGGAGCGCGGTGGCGTGTTCCTGGGAGGCTTGATACAAGGCCCCGTGGCGCGGATCGCTCATATCTGCGCTAAAGAGCAGCGACGCGTACGTTCCGATCTTTCGGATGCGTTCGGTCATGGCCTCGAGCTCAGCCAACGCGTTCGCCAACTCTGCAGGCGGGAGCGCGCCGGCCGACACACGGCCGCGGTACCGGCGCTCGAAGGCTTCTGCCTGCGCGAGCGTGTCGCCGACGTCACGCGTCAGCGCGGGGTCAGCGGGTCCTGAAAAGAGTTCAGCCAGCGTCCATGCTGGCGCGTCGATCTTCTTCACCTCGACCTCCTGATTGTTCCGCAAACATGGTCGCGATCACCGTCTCGATCGCCACCTCTTCGATGGACAGGTCGTCGACCGGCAGCACCGAGAGCAATCCCTGCGCGGTCTGTGCCAAATCTTTCTTGGAGACCTTCATCGTCACGCTCAGCCCGTTGTGCTCGGTGACCTCGCCGAACCGCGCGAGCGCCTGGGGGGTCACGAGCTGCGCGAGACGGAGCGTGACGATCTTGTGGTCCACGTACCGATCGGCCAAGTCGGCCAACGCGCCGTCATAAATGATCCCTCCATCGTTGATCACCAACACGCGCCGGCACAACCGTTCCACGTCGCGCATGTAGTGACTGGTCAGGATCACGGTGGTCTGCTTGGTCCGGTTGTACTGGTCGATAAACACGCGGATGTTTTCCTGAGAGACGACGTCGAGGCCGATGGTGGGCTCGTCCAGAAACAACACCCGCGGCTGGTGGAGCAAGGCCGCGATCAACTCGCACTTCATCCGCTCTCCCATCGACAGCTTACGGACCTGCACGTCCAGCAGAGGACCGACGTTCAGAATATCGACCAACTCATCCAGCGTCTTCCGGTACGCCGCTCGGTCGATCTCATAGATATCCCGGTTTAACTCGAACGATTCGCGGGCCGGCAAGTCCCACCACAGTTGGTTCTTCTGACCCATCACGATGGAGAACAGGCGTTGGTACCGAGGCTCGCGCTTCCAGGGCACGTGCCCCAACACCGACACCTCACCGGACGTCGGATATAAAATGCCCGACAGGATCTTGAGCGTCGTGGTCTTGCCCGCGCCGTTGGGGCCCAAAAACCCCACGAGTTCTCCTTCGCCGATCGAGAACGAGACATCCTTCACCGCGCGGTGGTACAACGTCTTGCGCCACAACACGCTCTTGAGCGAACCGACGAATCCCGGTTCTTTCTTAAAGTAATCGAAGGTTTTGTTGAGGCCTTTGACTTGGATCGCCGTCATGTCAGGAACTCGCTGACGAATAATGCCGCAGGCTGATATTCCAAATTGCCGTCGCGAACGTCATCATTCCGGCGGCCACCGCAACGGCAAGCGCAATAAGCCCCCAGTCCGTTCGTCCCGCCAATACCGACGCCGGCGCGGTCGCGATCAGACTGATCGGAATCACAAACGTGAAGATGGCCTTGCCGATGCCACGGTAAATATCCCGCGGGTAACGCGCGGCTTCCATGAAGTTGTAGACGATCGCGTTGAGTTCCTGCGACTTCACGATCCAGAACACGGCGCTGTTGATCGCCAAGCAGAACGCGTAGTAGATCACCAACGACACACCCAACATCACGACATACAGCGGCAACCCGGTCCACGGCGCATCGAGATGCGCGAACCCATAGGCCACCACCCCAATACCCATCAGACCTTCACCCAAACTTTCGGTCAACGAGACATGGCGAAAACCCAGATGGACGTTGGGACGCAGGGGTTTGACCAACAACACGTCGAACTGCCCGGTTCGCACATAGTCTCCCAGCTCCAGGAACCCCTGCCGGAACAGGAGATACGCCGCCTCGCGGACCAATCCGACGCTGCCGACCAGGATCAGCGTCTGGTGAAACGTCCACCCGCCGATCGTTTCGACGTTGGCGTAGAGTATCGCGAAGAACACCACGTTGATTCCCATGAAAAACAGATCCATACCCACCAGCAGCACGAAATTCGCACGGTAGACCATCTCGTTTTTCAGGTTATGCACCAGAAACGACGCATAGAGGCGAAGATATCTCGCCAGACCGCGGGTGAAACGATCAGTTACCGACCGCTTCATATCGCGCAATGCCTCGGGATAACCCCCAGCGGGACAACGCGTAAAACCCGACGATCCACACCGCGGCGGCCGTGAAGTCCGACAAGGGATCCACGCGTTTCCCCAGGAACATCTGGATCGGGACGAACACGAGGTACTGGAAGGGTAACACTGCCGCGATCGAAGACAACGCGTTGGGAAACACGTCGAGTGGCAACAGCGTGCCGGCGAAGAAAAACACCGCATACTGCAGCATATATTTGAAGACACGCACCTGGACGAGCCAAAACGCGATCAGCCCGATACAGAATTCGAGTTCGAACGCGAGGACCACGGCCAATGCCAGCGCAACCGCGAACTGGGCGTAGGTTGCCAAATCCACCGGGAGTTGGACGATCGGCCCCATTACCAGCCAGAACCCGCCGACCACAAAGCCGATCACCACGGCTTCAAACAGTTTGCCGGACGCGTTAACGGTCAACCAATAGGTGAAGTAGTCTACCGGTTTGACCAGGAAGTGGGAAAAAAACCCTTCCCGGATATGGTCGATGATCTCCCAACTCACGTAGGAGATCACGACGGTGTTGATCACGAACGTGAGCAGGTAATACGTGATCATTTCGGACAACGCGTAGTTCCCCACTCGTCCGCCCTCTCGGTAAATGGCCGTCCACAGGAACAGCAGGACCGAGATGTAGAGCGTGTACCCGAGGATGTAGATGACGGTGGGGGCCCGGTACTGGAGCGAATTGAGCCAGTTGACGCGGAAAACCGTCAGATATTTGCGCACCGCGCCATTGTACGGGATCGACTAGTCCAACGCAAAAAATCGGCGCGGGGTGAGCGGTCGATTGCCGCGTCGCGGCAAAACCCTTAGAATGAGCACCATGGGTCCGTGGTGGTTGGTCCTTCCCGCAACCAGTGCCGTCTGGGCTCTCGCCCTCGCGGCCGTGGTCGCCTCGCGAAACGTACGCAGCGCGGTTCATCGAAGTTTCGCGCTGGGCATGGTGACGTTGGCCGTCATGGAGTTCGGGCACTTCATGGCCGGTCTCCGACCGCAAGCCAGCATGGTGTGGACTCAAGTGGCATTCGCGGGTCAAGCGCTTCAGCCGCTCCCCTGGCTGGTCTTCAGCGTCACCTTCGGTCGTTCGGAGCCGGCCGACTACCTGCGACGCTGGCGGGTCGCGCTCGGCGGCGTGGCCGTCGCGTCCGTGGCGTTTCTCGGTTTGCTCGCGTTCGACGGATTCGTGGCGGACGACCTGACCCTGCGACGCAGCGGCTTTTGGTTCAGCGTCTTCCTGCTGCTCTCGTTTACCGCGGTGCTCGCCAATCTGGAACGCACCGTTCGCTCCGCCGATCGCGACCAGCGCTCGAGGATGAAGTACTTCTTGCTCGGGATTCTCTCGATCATGGTGGCCAGCATCTACGGCCTGAGCGAAATGATCCTCTACTCCTCGCGCGATCTGTGGATCGCGCCGCTGTTTTCAACCGTGACGGTCATGGGTTGCGGGTTGATGACCTTTGCCCTGATCCGACAACGGTTGTTCGACATCGACGTCGGACTGTCTCGTTCGGTGGTGTACAACTCGGTGACCATGATCTTCGTCGGCGCGTATCTCCTCGGCGTCGGCTTGATCGCGCAGGTCGTCAATGCGTTCGGCGGCCAGTCCAGCGGCTACGGGGACGCGCTGCTCATTGTGGTCAGCCTGATGGCGCTGGCGATCGTGCTGCTGTCCTACGATGTCCGCCACCGCGTCAAACTCGCGATCAATCGCCATTTCTTCAAAGACAAGTACGACTACCGCAAGGAATGGCTCAATCTCACGGAGCGATTGAGTTCCAGTCCCACCGTGGAATCCATCGCCCCCGCGCTGGCAGCCATGTTGTTCGAGACGTTTTGGATTCGAGACTCCTACCTGTGGCTCGCCGACGAACAGGAGCGCGATCTCGTCCCGGCCGCGCCACACCCGGGAGCGGCCGCTCTGCGGTGGAATCCCTCCGCGCTCGCCGCGCTCAAGACCCGTGACACGCCGTTGACACTGAGCACGCGCTCCGGCGTCACGACGCCCCTTCCCGAGGGAGCGCCGGTGGACGGGCTTCGAACGCTCCGGGTCAGCATTCTCGTCCCGCTGGTGGTGCAGGATCGGCTGGTCGGGCTCCTCGGCCTGGCGGTTCCCCAGACCGCCCCCCCGCTGGACGACGAAGATCTGGATCTCTTGAAGACTATCGGCAAACAGGTGGCGAAGAGCCTGCTCAATGCTCAACTGCTGCGACGATTGGTCGCGTCCAAGGAAATGGAAAGCTTTCATGCATTTTCGACCTTCTTGCTGCACGATCTGAAAAACTTCGTGTCGATGCTCTCCTTGCTCGTGGACAACATGGGTCGGAACTTCGACAACCCTGCGTTTCGGCAGGACGCGCTGAAAAACCTCTCCCAGACCGTGGACAAGATGAAACGACTGATGGAGCGCCTGCGCGCCCTCGCCCAGCAGCCGCAGCCGGCGTTCGAACTCGTCGACTTGAGTCAGCTCGGCCGCTCCGTGTTGGCGGAGATCGGATCGTCCTTGAAAGCCACCGTCGTGGAGGACTGGCAAGAGGTTCCACCGGTCCGCGCCGACCCCTCGCAACTGCGACAGGTCTTCATGAATCTCGTCCTCAACGCGGAGGAGGCGGTGAGCGGCTCCGGAGAAATCCGGGTCTCGACGCACGTGGATGACGGCCAAGTGACCTGCCGGGTGGCGGACACGGGGCGCGGCATCACGCCAGAGTTTCTCCACACCCGATTGTTCAAACCCTTTGCCACGACCAAAAGCGGGGGATTCGGCGTGGGGCTGTACCAGTGTAAGATGATCATCGAAGCGCACGGTGGGCAGGTGTCTGCAGACAGCCGACTGGGGGAGGGTAGCACCCTGTCGTTCTCCCTCCCCACGATCCGGAACGCCCCATGAGCAAACCGAAACTGCTGGTCGTCGACGACGAAGAGGCCATCCGCAGCCAGATGCGCTGGGCGCTCGCCGACGAATACGAGGTGTTGCTGGCTGAAGATCGCCCGTCCGCCGTGCTCCAGATGAAACAGGAGCGCCCGGAACTCATCGCCTTGGACCTAGGGCTTCCGCCCGCACCGCGGGACGCAGAGGAGGGCCTTCGAACGTTAGACGACCTGTTGGCCTTGGACCCCCACGCCAAGGTGATTGTGATCACAGGCAACCAGGACCGGGCGAACGCCTTGCGCGCGATCGAACAAGGGGCCTTCGACCTGTTCGCCAAACCCGCCGACCTGCAGGAGGTTCGGGTCGTGCTCAGGCGGGCGTTGCGCCTCGCACAAGTCGAGCGGGAAAATATCGCGCTCCGCCAACAGCTCGCCGAGCACGGGCCGGACGACATCATGGGCGAAAGTGCCCCGATGCAAAAGGTGTTCGCCACCATTCGCAAAGTGGCCACCACCGATGCCTCGGTCCTGGTGGTGGGTGAGAGCGGGACCGGCAAGGAACTCGTGGCCAAGGCCATCCATCGGGCCAGCGATCGACGAGAGGCGGCCTTTGTGGTGATCAACTGCGGCGCGATTCCGGAGAACTTGCTCGAGAGCGAGTTGTTCGGACACGAAAAGGGTGCGTTCACCAACGCGGACGCGCGGCGCAAGGGCAAATTCGAATACGCGGACGGCGGGACGCTGTTCCTGGACGAGATCGGTGAACTGCCCCTCTCCCTGCAGGTCAAGCTCCTTCGTTTCCTCCAGGAGCATCGCATCGAACGCGTCGGGGGTCGCGAGCTGATCTCCGTGAACGTGCGCGTGATTGCCGCCACGAATCGTGATCTGAAGCGCGAGGTAGCCGAGAAGCGGTTTCGCGACGACCTGTACTACCGGTTGGGCGTGGTCACCCTCACCCTCCCGCCGTTACGCGAGCGCGGCGACGACGCCTTGCTCCTGGCCCGGACGTTCCTTCAACAATTTGCGCGCCAGCACCAAAAGGAAATCACGGGATTTGCCGCCGGCGCGTCCGAAGCCATCACGCGGTGTCCGTGGCCTGGCAACGTCCGGGAACTCGAACACCGAGTGAAACGAGCCGTGATCATGGCGGATGGACACATCGTCACCGCGCAGGACTTGGAACTGGAGCCCACCGCCGGCGCCGGGCCAACGCGTTCGCTGCGCGACGTTCGCGACGAGGCTGAACGGCAGCACATCCACACGGTCCTCCGTCGTTGCGAGGGGAACGTCAGCCAGGCCGCGATCGAGCTCGGCATCAGCCGGCCGACGCTCCACGATCTGATCAAGAAACTCGGTATCCGCAGACAGTCGGGCTCCGAAGACGAGTAGGCTCGCGGCACGGGATTGCATCCGTCCCGGTTCTTGTGACCAACGACCCGGATCAGTAGAATGGCGCCCATGAAGCCCACCGAGGCGGTCCGCCGTCGGGCGTTCGCCCTGCACCGTACCATCGAAGAACACATCTATCGCTATCACGTGCTGGACGCGCCGACCACCAGCGACGCGGAATTCGACGGCCTCGTCCAAGAGCTGCGGGACATCGAGCGGCGCCACCCCGAGCTGCTGACGCCCGACTCGCCCACTCAGCGTGTGGGCGCCCCGCCGATGGAAAAGTTCGAACACGTGCGGCACCGTTTGCCCATGTTGTCGCTGGATAACGCGTTCACCCAGGACGAACTGATCGCCTTTCAGCGCCGTATCAAGGACCGCCTCGGTGACCGCCCGTTCAGCTACGTGGGCGAATTGAAAATGGACGGCCTGGCCATTTCGCTCTGGTACGAACACGGAGTGTTCGTCCGCGGCGCCACGCGCGGTGACGGGCACGTGGGTGAGGACGTCACGGCCAATCTCCGGACCATTAAGCAGATCCCCCTTCGATTGGGCGATGACGCGCCGCCGGCGCTGGAGGTCCGCGGGGAGGTGTACCTGTCGCGCCGGGTCTTCGCCGAACTCAATGAACAACGCCTCACGACGGGAGACACTCCGCTGGCGAATCCGCGCAACGCGGCAGCCGGCGCGGTCCGGCAGCTCGATCCGAGTGTTACCGCGGAGCGGCGGCTGAAGTTCTTACCCTATGGCATCGGGGCGATCGAGGGGCATACGGTGCGCACGCACTGGGAGGCCCTGGATCTGCTGAAGTCGTTTCGATTCCCCGTCAGTCCGCACAACGAGCGGCTGCCCGACCTGGATGCCGCGTGGGCGTTTTGCCAGAAATGGGAGGCCCGACGCGACGACTTGGACTACGAGACCGACGGCGCGGTCATCAAGGTAGACGACGTGGAGCTGCAGCGCGAATTGGGCGACGTCTCCCGCCGGCCGCGTTGGGCGATCGCGTACAAATTCCCGGCGGAGGAAGCGACGACGCGCGTACTCGACATCGCGATCAACGTGGGTCGCTTCGGGAGCCTGAACCCGGTCGCGATGCTGGACCAGGTTCAGGTCGGCGGCGTGACCGTTCGCAAAGCCACGCTGCACAATGAAGACATCATCGCCCAAAAAGACGTCCGGATCGGTGACTGGGTGGTGATCCGGCGTGCCGGAGAAGTCATTCCCGAGATCGTGAAATCCATCCCTGAACGGCGCACCGGCCAGGAGCGCCCCTTCGTCGCGCCCGCCGCGTGTCCGGTGTGCGGAGGGACCGTCATCCGGCCGCCCGGCGAAGTTTCATCCCGCTGCGTCAACGCGGCCTGTCGTGCGCAGATCGAACAACGCGTCAAACACTTCGTGTCCAAAGGCGCCATGGATATCCGCGGCCTGGGGGAACAGTGGGCTACCCGCCTGCTCGACGCAGGGTTTATCAAGGACGTCGCGGATATTTACGAGTTGACTGAGGCCCGACTCCTGAAACTCGACCGGGTCAAAGACAAAACAGCGACGAACTTACTAGCCGCGATCACCGCGAGCCGCAGCCGTCCCTTTCCTCGCGTGGTCTATGCCTTGGGCATCCAACAGGTGGGAGAGATCACGGCCGAGAAGCTTGCCGAAGCGTTCCGCACCATGGACAGCCTCATGGACGCAGACGAGGAGGCGATCTCCCGCGTGCGGGACGTTGGTCCTGTCACCGCCGGTATCGTACGCGCATTTTTCGGCGAACCGACCAATCGAACGCTCATCAACCGGCTGCGCCGCGCCGGCCTCCAGATGGCCTATGAGGCCGCTGCTGGTCCGCTGCTGGCCAAGACCTTTGTGTTGACAGGCTCGCTCACGTCTCTAACGCGCGGCCAAGCGCAGGAAAAGATCCGCGCCGCTGGCGGCAGCGTCTCCGACGCGGTCAGCCGGAAGGTGGATTACCTAGTGGCAGGCGACGATCCAGGGTCCAAATTGGATAAGGCCAAGAAGTTGGGCATCACTATCTTGGACGAAAACGAGTTCCTCGCGCTCTTGGCGAGCTAGCTCGTCACACTTCCTGCCTTTTCGGCTGTACCTCATTCCTCTCTAGTTCATTAAAAACACGAATATTTTTATTGTTCATTGTTCTCGAATTCGATTTCCCACAACAAGAGCTTGACAGCCGTCCGTCATTTGGAATATCTTAATAAACTATAAAGTCTATGTACTTAGTAGAGTGATATCAAAGAAGACAAAATACGCGCTCAAAGCTCTCACGCGTTTGGCCCTCGACGAAGGCAAAGGGCCTGTGCTGATCGCTGAGCTGGCTCAGAGCGAGGGGATTCCCAAGAAGTTTCTGGAGGCGATCTTGCTGGAGCTCAAGAACCAAGGGGTGCTGCACAGCAAGAAGGGCAAGGGCGGCGGCTATACCCTGGCCAAGCCGGCCGAAACGATCATGTTGGGCTCGGTCATCCGCACGATGGAAGGGCCGCTCGCTCCCCTCCCCTGCGTCAGCCAAACAGCCTACAAACGGTGCGACGAGTGTCCGGACGAGGCCACCTGCGGCGTGCGGATGGTGATGAAAGAAGTGGCCGAAGCCACGGCCAAGATCTTGGACAACACCAGCCTAGCCGACATGTGTCGGCGGGTGGACAACGCGGCGATGGCGTTTGTCATTTAGCGATTGAGGGGACACCGATGAGTCGTTCTAACGCGCAGCCCCACCACACGGATCAAGAAATTCTGCGGGCGATCCACGAGATCCGTTACGGAACGGTTGAAATCACACACTCAAAAATCTCCGAATTTTTCTGGAGAATAGACTATCATAGACAAGATTTGATGTCGCTATTTTCTTTGATCGGGAGACCCAAATGATCGCTCGACTCCTCGTCCGGACTGCTTCTCTGACTGTGATCGTTGCGGCAGCTATGGTCTCTTCGGCCCTCCTCAGCCCAGTCCTTGCCGCACCCCCCGTCAAGATCCGCGTGGGCTATTTCCCCAACGTGACGCACGCCCAACCGTTGATCGGTCAGGCCAACGGCTGGTTCAGCAATGCGTTCGGGTCCGACGCGGTGGTGGAGTGGAAGGGATTCAATGCCGGTCCCGCTGAAATACAGGCCCTATTTGCAGGCGAATTGGATCTCGGTTACATCGGCCCGGGACCTGCCATCAACGGCTACGTGAAATCCAAGGGCAAGCTCCCCATCGTGATCGCAGGCGCGGCGGACGGGGGCGCTGCGCTGGTGGTGCGGCCGGAGGCTGGCATCCGGTCTCCGGCTGATTTTCGCGGCAAGCGGATCGCCACCCCCCAGATCGGCAACACACAGGACATTGCGCTGCGGGGGTGGCTCAAGAAACACGGGCTCGCCCCGACCGAAAAAGGCGGCGACGTGAGGGTGATGCCGTTCGCCAATCCTGATCAGCTCACGCTCTTCCGGCAAGGCCAGATCGACGGCGCTTGGGCGCCTGAGCCGTGGGCGTCTCGTCTCGTCCACGAGGGTGGTGGAGTCATCTTTCTCGACGAGCGCGAGTTGTGGAAAGACCTGACGGGCGGCAAGTTTTCGACCACCCTCTTGATCGCCAACCCGAAGTTTCTCCACACACACCCGGAGTTGGCGAGAAGATGGGTCGCGGCACACGGAGAACTCACCAACTGGATCACGGCGCATTCTGACGAAGCCAAAACACTGGTCAACTCGGAACTCAAGCGCATCGTGGGCAAGCCGCTGGCCCCCGCGGTACTGGAGTCAGCCTGGGGACGCGTGCGGTTTACATCAGACCCTATCAAAGACTCGATCGTTCAATCAGCGCGATGGGCGTTCGAACAAGGACATCTGGGTCGTCAGGAACCTGATATCTCAGGCCTGGTCGACACCCGATGGCTGCCGGCGGAAACCCCGGCGGTTCAACCGAAGAAATAACCGCCTAGCAGGCCACCGAAGGAACTCGGCAGAGCGAGTAGGTTGCTCAAAAGCTCCAGCTGCCCCCTTCGGGGACTTCCGGCATTTCTATTTTGAAGGTGGGTCGCCAGGCCGCAGGAAGGAGGAAACCGGAGCGTACTGGGTCGTACGTGATGATTTCCGACGACCGAGCACGCCGCAGATGGACGTTTTCAGCAACCTGTCTACGGAGGGGTGACGCCCAGACTTTCGATCACCTTGCCCGTTGTCTTCACGGGCTTGGCGGATTCCGACGGCTCGGAGAGCCACGGGCTGAGCTGACCCCAGATAGCGCGGTGCTTGCCGATTTCCGCGTCGCGCTGCATCAACATCCTGAGCCGAGCGCGAGCCGATGCCATACCGGGATTGTGGGAGTCATCGAGGAGCAGGAGAAAGTGCTTGATGAACGCTTGGATCTCAGCGCTTTCATCTCGCAGCGACGTCAAAAATGCGTCCACTTCATAGTTGGTGACCATCAGCAGAAAACTCCTTTACAGTGTCCGGCGATTCAGGTAGTCCGCGAGCGCCTGCTTGGTGCTCGCGAAGGCCAAGTCGTCCCACGGCAAACGATCCACGGGAAAAGTTCCAGCCTCTAACGCTTCCTCACCCGCCATCAGCTGCCCCCCGGTGACACGCGCGGCGTAGACTACCACAACCACCGGGTATTCGCGATACGAGTAGACGCCGAGCAGGCGGTCGATGGCGACTTCCAACCCGACTTCCTCCACTGTCTCCCGCGCGGCCGCTTCTTCCAACGTCTCCCCGCGATCCACGAACCCGCCGGGGAACACCCACTTGCCATAGCCGGGTTCGATACGGCGTTTCAGCAACACCAAGCCGCCGGCGTGGGAAACGATCGTCCCTACCGCGACTTTTGGATCCAGATACACGATGCGCCCGCACGCGGTACAGACCGGACGCGGCCGTTCACCAGGCCTGGGAGGCTGCACGGCTAATTTGCCGCCGCACGCCGCGCAAAACGTCACCCCTTGCTGGATCTCGTCCCACCCCACAGGGTTTAGATCACTCCCATCTCGTGCCACCAGCCGATACCAAGATTCGGAAACAGCACACGGCCAAGGGTCACGTTCGGTACTTCGACCTCCGTAGCCTTGATGCCGATATCCGACACACTGTACAGATAGGTCGCGTCGCCGCCGGTCATGATGATCGACCGCCGCGGCACCGCTCCCCAGAGATACCACCCGCGCGCGCACGCATCCTCACGCCAAAGTTCCTCGGGTAACACGTTCCGGCAGTAGGCCTCCTTGGCTAGGTCGGCATGGTCGACCCGCCCCAGTTCGGTAAACCCGTCGGTCAGGCTCACGCGATAGGCAGCCATCCCACTGAAGTAGTTCCCGAAGGATGTATCCGCGGTCACGAGCGGAATCACCAGCACGTTGCGCGGCGCATAGTACGTAAACGCCAAATGGTCGTGCTCCGCCCCGCTGTAACTGAACGCCGCCCCTGGCGGAACGTACTTGTGTTGGAGCGTGGGGTGACCCAGGTCGCTCACGTCAAAGATCTGGAGTTGAACGTTGCTTCCCACACGCCCCACGGTCAACAGATGGTCGCGATCGATGGGGTGCAAGTATGTGCTCACGCCCGGGATTTCGGTTTCACCTTTCAAGACCGGATGGGTTGGATCGGAGAGATCAAACGCAAACAGCGGATCCACGAGCCGGAACGTCACCACGAACCCGCGATCCTCCAGGAAGCGCACGGCAAAAATCCGCTCGCCCGGCGCCAGACCGCGCACCGATCCCACCACATCAAGCGCGCCGTTTCCCTCGTCGTCGAGCACGAACAGATGGTTGGCCGGCTGCCACTGCTTGGTATCTGGATTGATCCGATCCTCGGTGCCCGCTACCCGCAAAAATCCCTGGTATTCGCTGAAACTGAACTGATCCTTCACCCAGCCGTCGATCTTTCCGGCGGCGAGATACGCGGGACGACCGCTGGATAACGCAAACTTGTAGATCGCGGTGTGCTGATCCTGAGACCCACTCCACCACCATCCGCCGCTCGACTGCGACACGTACAGATGCTCGCGGCTGGCATACGTGAGCCAGGCGTTGTTCATGATACCCACCGCTGACGGATTCGTGCCGTCAGTGTCCACGCTGGTTACCATCAGGAGCCCCGGATCGAGCTGGACGTCCGGACGATACACGTCCGCACACGATAGGAGCTGGACCTCACCGTCCACGCGCTCGGCTCGCGGCAAGAGCGACGCGAGGTCCAGCGCCTCGACCGCAGTGTGAATGGCGTCGCGAATCTCCTGTCTGAGCCGGTCCGCGTCATCGGGCCGATTGTCATTGACCGCTGCCCAATATTTCGCTGCAAGATCTTGGAGCAACGGGTTTCCTTCCAGGGCTTGGGGTAACGGAATCCAAAACCGCGAGACCAGATGAATCCGATCGTCCACGCGCCGACTTCCCACCGTGTACCCGTCGATCGAAAGTCGGTCGGCAATCACGGGTGCGGTGGGGTCAGCCACGTTGACGAAGATGAGCACGACTTTGGGAGCCACCGGTTCGGGGAGGATGAGCGCGGCAGGAGAAGGCCCCAACGGGAGCGGAACAACCATGAGACTGGACGCGATCACCACCAAGCGATGGTTGTCCTCATCCAGATACAAGGCGTGTCCCATTGCGCCAAGCTCCAGGCGGGCGACCTCGTGCAGGTCCCGCGGGGGAAAGCCCTGCTCCACCACCAGAAAACCATGGCTGACCGCGTAGAGATACCCGTTGCGATCAACCTTCACGAGATCGGCCTCGTCCACTCCTGGCTCCTGGGTGTTGGTCTGCGAGACGTCATCCGGCGCGGCCGACTCCGCACTCGCCGGAACGCCCCCAGCCAGCGCAACCGGGCCACCGCCGCCGTCGCGAGCATAGATGATGGGCGGCGAGATCAGGCGTTCGAGCCACGACGCCTCAAGATAGGCCTTGAGGTCACTACAGCCCAACGACGGCTTGAGTTGCAGCGAGGCCAGCGCGACATCAACGCCATCATCTTCAACCAAAGCCGTCTCGGGTTGAGTCGCACATCCGGCAGCCAGGATGAGGCCTGCCGCCAGTAGCAAAAATCTTCCGGTCGATGTCTTCATATGGGTCTTCCCAGGCTCGAGGTGGCGGATCGGCACGGTCACTTCACTCCATATGACGGACCGCGCGATGTCCCATTTTGTTCTATCCGTCAGGTCGTTGAAGGTCCGAAATCTGTGCCAAATCCTCGTTTGAAAGGTACGGGGGATCGCTCGCCCGCACGAATTCCTCGATCTGTTCGGGTGTTTTGATCCCGGGAATCACCGTGGACACCAGTGGCGACGTGAGCACGTAGCGCACCGCCGCTTCCGACAGACTCGTAACCTTCCGGCGCACCACAAATCGAAACGACTCAACCCGTTGGAGCAACGAAGCGAACTGCTCCGGCGTCCAGCGCGTGGCGCGATGGTCCGTGGCGTGAAAATGCGCCCCGACCTTGTATTTGCCGGACAGGATGCCGTATTCGATCGGCGTCCGCACGATCACCCCGATTCCCGTGCGCCCAACCATTGGCCCGATTTCGGCGAGGATATGCGGCCGCAAGAGATTGTGGACCACCTGCAGCGTGGCCGCGGTCCCACGCGCGATCACTAGCCGCGCGGAGTCTGCGTCACCGACCGACACACCGTAGTAACGAATCAGCCCACGCCGCTGGAAGTCCTCCACGATCTCGAACAGATCAGCTCCTTTCAACAAGTCGACCGACGGATTGTGAAGCTGATAGAGGTCGATGACCTCGACCTTGAGGCGCTTAAGACTGGCAGCCACCGCGGCCTCAAGATGCTTGCGAGAGAAATCCTTGACCATCCCGCGCGCCATATCATATCCGCCCTTGGTCGCCACCACGACCTTGCCCGCCAGGCCGGACAGCGCCTCGCCGAACAGTCGCTCGCTGCGGCCGTCGCCGTACATGTCGGCAGTATCAAAGAACGTGACGCCCAACTCGAGCGCCCGCCGGATCGCGGCCACCGACTCGCGGTCGTACGTGGGTCCATAGTCCCGCCCCCCGATCGACCAGCCGCCGAAGCCGACTTCGGAGACAGTCAGACCTGTTGTGCCGAGAGAACGATCGCGCATGCACCGTGCCCGTGAGGAATGTACTCTAACACGCGATTTTCAGACCGTGCAACGCGCCGGAGAAAGGGATCCATCAAATCGATCGCGGGGGACACCGCATTGTCGCGCAAAAAAAAATGAGTCAGGGGACCGAAGTCCCCTGACTCTGACAGATTGATCCGGCTATGCTTCCGGATTTGATCGACTCACAGTGGTTCGAACTACGCGATCCAGCGCCTCCACGCGCCCCATCCCACAACCCCGGAACCGAGCAAGAGCAATGTCCCAGGCTCAGGCACCTTCTGCACGCAACATTCCGCGTCGTGCGAAAACGGCGCGAAATCATCCCGATCGACATCTCCGTTTTGTCTCACGGCGGTGTTATACAGATCAAAGTGTAGGTTATAGCCTGCCGCAAGGCCCGTACTGTCCACGTTAAACGCGGCAAAATAGGCGCCGGAGCCGGCCGCTGGACCGCCTGGGTCATCTGCCGTGTTGTAGGCGAGCGCGGTATTGAGCGCGCTGAACGCAAAATCAAATTCCACGAAGTAGGTTTCGAAAATCCCGTGCTTCGACAGGTCGTTCGCGTCGAATGCCAAGTTCGCCTCCAGCGGCGGAACGCCGTAGGACATGTCGCTCGTGGCGTCGACCGTGGTACCGTCAAACACAAAGCTTCCGAACGAGCCTCCCGGAGGGGCGGTCTTCGGGGTGAGTGCGACCGAGATGTAGTAGGTCTCGGCCAAGAAGGCGTTAATTTGGCTCGTCGTGGCGTTGTGCCAAGGCGTCAGGAGGGCATACAACGTAAACGGATCCGAGCTCCCGACAATGGTCTCGGTTTCAAGGTCGTACACGCCGCCACCGATATCCAACTGTAGCAGCGGGTAGGCTGACGCCTCGCGGCTCCCAAAGGCCACGGCCCCCAAAAAAATTGCACCAAAGACTAGGTTTCTTGGCAACATGGTGTGCTCTCCATTTTACAACCATTCCGATATTCAAGTTATATGCCTAACGACCCATAGAGGATCAGGTAACGCGATACTTTACATATCTCAATGATTTAACAAGCATTTATCTGTCAACAACATGAATGCCTATTTGACTTGAACTCCCCGCTGAGACGAAACCGTGTAAAGAATTTCAACACTCACGAAAGGAACTCAACGCGATAAACCATAACTTATATATAAAAATCAATCAACTAGACCACAGAAGACATTATGTTAAATTTTATGACACCTCTGACACCTAAGGACTCGTCACCCGTACCGTTACCTCGGATCCTGCAGCCTCGGTCCGGTCGACCACGGCCACGTAGTAACGCCCGGTTTCGGTCGCGCGAAAGGCGATCGTGCCGGACGGATCAGCCACGTCGAAGAAGTCGCCGTCAACGGAGGGGATGAGCGAGGCGAATATCTCGGTGGCACCGCGCATCGTCGTGACGTGAATGGTGTAGTCCATGCCACGAGTCGCGTCGAACACGAAGCGGGCGACCTCTCCGAGAGCCAGGGCGCGGGGGGCTGCGAAATCGTTCACGAGGAGACGCGTCGTGCCGGGCAGGGGATCGAGGTGTTCGTCGTACGAGACCACGCGGACTGTGTATTCGGTGCCCGCGTGGGTACCGCGGTCGGCCACCGCCACGTACGCCACCCTGTCGGTGGCGGTGAATGCCAGGCCCATGGCCGAACCCAGATCCACCATGGCGTGCGTCACGGGATCGATGATCGGTGAAAACGCGACGTACGTGTCGGCGTCGCCTGAAAAGACGCGAGTGAGCACGAAGTACTGATGCCCCGGCACGGTCTCAAACCGCCACGCGTGCGCCCCGTACCGGCCCAAGTCCGCGGGGCTGGGCGCGTCGTTGACCAAGACCTCGGTTCCCGCCGACAGATCCCAACACTCGCCGGAAGGGCACGGAACAACCAGCACGGGTTCCACGATCGGCCCGCACGCGACCAGGGCAACCGACCCGACGGTCAGGGAAATACGCCACAGGACGTTCATCGCCGGCCTCCGGATGACGCAACATCTTGTCGGTCAACCAGACGGCCCGTGCGCGGGAATATTCACGTTGACCACTCGCTTTGACTTTGTCAGGCCTGCGTACTACGATCCCGGCTTCGATGGTCGACCGCCGCGCCACACACCGATTCGGGATGGCGTTGATGCTCGCCGCCGCAGCGTGCATCGGCATCCAGGGGTTTTTCGTCAAACTGGCGGGCCGGGAGATCGACCCGGTCACGCTGGCGTTTCTGCGCTTCGCCGCCAGTTATGCCCTCATGCGGGCCGCCATGACCGCGGGCTGGGTGGAGATCCGGCCCGTGAATCTCCGCATCCTCTGGATCCGCGGCGTGTTGGGCGGTTTCGGCAGTCTCCTGCTCTTTCTGGCGGTCACGCACACGCGCCTCTCCAACGCAATGGTCTTGTTTTACACCTACCCCGTGTTCTCGGCGTTGATGACCCGCGTGATCCAAGGAACCGATTTGTCGGCAGTCGTGGTCGGTGCGTTTGTGGCGTCGTTCGTCGGCGTGTATCTGATCGTCCAGCCGTCGTTCGACACCGTGGTCAGCGGGGACGTGTGGGGGCTGCTCGCCGCGCTGACCGCGGGCGGGGCGATCGTGTCGCTCAAGGTCTCGCGATCCACCGAAACCGCATGGACCGTGTTTCACTACTACAACATTGCGGGGATGCTGGTGACCGCGCCCTTCCTGTTCTGGCACTGGACCACTCCGAGCCTTCAGAATCTCCCGGTTCTGCTCGCCATGCTGGTGTTTTCGATCTTGGGCCAGCTTGGAACGACGTACGCCTACCGCTACACCACCGCGGTGGAAGGCGGGGTCCTGTCCATGTTCGGGGCCGTGGTAGGCAGTGTGTTGGGAATCAGCTTGTTCGCCGAACCCGCGACACCGCATTTCGTCGCCGGGGCCGTGCTGGTTGTATCGGGGGGAATCTATTTAACGGTCAGAGGATCGGAGGCCGAGAATGAGGGAATCACACGTCACCGTTGAAGACCACTGAGGCTGCTCAGAAAGCTCCAACTGCTAGGCCGCAGGGAGGAGGAAACCGGAGCGTACTGGGTCGTACGTGAGGATTTCCGACGACCGAGAATCCGAACCGCTCCGAGGGAGCGGATAGAACCCAATTTCATTTTCCCTGCGGATCGCGAAGCAACGCCGCAGGAGGACGTTCTCAGCAGCCTACTAGTGCTGGATCTTCATCTCGACCTTGCCATCGCCCCGCTTGATCCCGAACACCTGTCCCACGGCTTCGTCGGCCGAATCCACGGTGGTGAGGCGCGGCTCAATGCCGCGAGATGACAGGTCCGCTTTCAACGCATCGCCGAACGACTTGCCGATGACCATCTTGCAGTCAGCGACGGCTTCCAGCAGCGTCTTGTCGTAGTAGCGGATCGTACGAAACACCACCTCGCTGCCCCGCATGTCGTAGACCACCACCAGCGGCGGCGCGTCGGCGGAATCGGACACGGTACAGTCATCGTTAGCGGCAACCGCCACTTTCTGTTCCACCTCTTTCATCGCCCCACCCCCGATTCGGAGAAACGCTGAATAGTAAGACCGTCGATCGCGTGCGGTTATTTATAGTCAATTTCCATGGGCGATGCAACCATTGACACAACGCTGCCAGCACCAGAGTGCCCCGCAGTTCCCATTTGCCCCTCGATTGAGGACTTTTTCCCCAAGCGCGTCCCGCGAGACGATCGATCCGTCAAAACTATATGGATTTTATAGGTATTTACTGTGGATAAAACTTAGGCGTGTCGCTTGCAATGATTTAACTCAACACATTTCCACCCTCTCACTCGTGACGTTCGTCACAGGAGTTTGCTGATGTCTCGTGCATTGCTTTCCGCTGTGCTGGGCGGCCTCGCCACCCTCTTCGTGGCTCTCCCTTCGGCCGTCGGTGCTGCCGCTGATCCTGCTCCGCTCGCTCCCAAGCGTTTGGTGGTGGACTCGGTGACGGCTCCGGTGTTGTCCGTGGATCAGGCCGCTCTGATGGTCGAAATCGTCCTGGTTCCGGACGGTGAGTACCGTCCGGTTCATCCCGACTCGCTGGACAACACCAGCGAGTCGCCGCTTTCCGGACCGCTCGACGCGACCGGTGACGCGGCCGACAGTCCGTAGGCGCGGTTCAGCCCTTCCGTCGAGACGCTGGTTCCGCTACAATCCCCGACATGCGGTTGGCAGAACGCATCGTGTCTTGGCGCGTGGCGCGCCGGGTGGCGCCGGATGAGCTGGCGCGCCGCGCCGGGATCGAACCAGCGCGCCTGGACCGCATTGAACGCGGGGACGAAGACCCCACCGCCTCGACCCTCGCGTCTCTCGCTTCCGCCCTGGGTATCCCTGCAGGGTGGTTGCACGACGAGCCCAAGCGATTGCTCGCGCTCATTGCGGACGATGACGAGGAAACGACCGAGCCCGATCCCGTGACCACACGGATGCTGGCCGCGGTGGGAGCTGAACGAACGCTCTTCGCCCTGGTTGCCCAACTGGTCTGTTCGGCTGAACCTCGCCTGGTCCGCGCCGCTGAAGTGAGCCTGCTGAGCCTCGTCAAACAGATTCCACGGACAACGGTCCCGTGGGAGTCCCGCCCGCCCGGTCACTTCGAACCGCCGAGCGACTGACCTGGGGCGCTCGCTCTTGAATTACATCAGCCTGTTCAGCAACGGGCCAGATGCCCCCTTCGGGGACTTCCGACGTTTGGATTTTTGGAGGTGGGTCGCTAGGCGCCGCGAGCACACGGAGCGGAGCGTACTAACTGCGTACGTGAGCACCGGACGCGCAGCGGCAACGCCGCAGATGGCCCTTGATGAACAGGCTCCAATGCATAGACGCACACCCAACCCTTTGCTATGATGCCGACATGACGATCCGCAACTCCGCTGACCAACTTCGCGACCTGCTGACCCGCCGCATCCTGGTGTTGGATGGGGCGATGGGCACGGTGCTGCAAGGCAAGAATCTCACGGCCGCTGATTTCGGCGGGCCGGAGTACGAGGGGTGCAACGAGTATCTCAACCTGACCAAGCCCGACGTGGTGGCCAGCGTGTTCGAGGCCTACTTCGACGCGGGCGCGGACATCGTGGAGACCAACACGTTCGGCGCCACGCCGATCGTGCTGGCCGAATATGCCTTGACCGAGAAAGCGCGCGAGATCAACCGCGTCAGCGCGCAGATCGCCCGCCGCGCCGCTGATTCACGTTCGACCCCGGACAAGCCACGGTTCGTGGCGGGCTCGATGGGCCCCACGACCAAAACCATCACCGTCACCGGCGGCGTCACGTTCGATCAGCTGGTGGACTCCTTTGCGGTGCAGGCCGAGGGGTTGATCGAAGGCGGCGTCGATCTGCTGCTGCTCGAAACCGCGCAGGACACGCTCAATCTGAAGGCCGCGGCCATCGGCATCGCCCGCGCGCAAGCGGCGTTCGGGTCGCGGGTTCCACTCATGGTCTCGGGCACCATCGAACCGATGGGTACCATGCTGGCGGGCCAGGGCGTCGACGCGCTGTATACCTCGCTCGAACACGTCGACGTCTTTTCAATCGGCCTCAATTGCGCGACCGGACCGGAATTCATGACCGATCACGTCCGATCACTCGCTGGCCTCGCCACGTGCTTCGTCTCGGTTTACCCCAACGCGGGGTTGCCCGACGAGGAAGGCCGTTACGCGGAGACGCCGCAGAGTTTGGCCGCCAAACTCGCCCGCTTCGTGGACGAGGGCTGGGTGAACATGGTCGGCGGCTGTTGCGGAACGACCCCCGCGCACATCGCCGCGATCGTCGCAATGGTCCAAGGCAAACGCCCGCGGACGCCTCAGCGTGCGCTGAAGCCTGCTGTGTCGGGGATCGATTTCGTGCTGATCGAGGACGACAACCGGCCGCTCATCGTGGGCGAACGCACCAACGTCATCGGCAGCCGCAAGTTCAAGGACATGATCATCGACGGCAAGATCGAAGAAGCCGGGGAGATCGGGCGCGCGCAGGCCAAAAACGGCGCACAGATCTTGGACGTGTGTATGGCCAACCCCGACCGCAACGAGCTGGCCGATATGGAGACCTTCATCAGCGTCCTGACCAAAAAGGTCAAACTGCCGCTGATGATCGACTCGACCGATCACATCGTGATTGAGGCCGCGCTTAAGCGATGCCAGGGCAAGTGCATCATCAACTCGATCAACCTCGAGGACGGCGAGGAACGGTTCGAACTCGTCGTGCCGCTGATCAAGCGCTACGGCGGCGCGGTCGTGGTGGGTTGCATTGACGAAGACCCGCAGCAGGGCATGGGGGTAACGCGCCAGCGCAAACTGGAGATCGCCCAGCGCTCGTACGATCTGCTGGTAAACAAATACGGCTTGCCCGCGCGCGACATCATTTTCGACGCATTGGTCTTTCCGGTCGGCACCGGCGACGCGAACTACATCGGCTCGGCCGTCGAGACGATCGAGGGCATCAAGCTGATCAAGGCCGCGCTCCCCGACACCAAAACCATTCTGGGCATCAGCAACGTCTCGTTCGGCCTCCCGCCCGCGGGCCGGGAGGTTCTGAATGCGGTCTACCTGTACCACAACGTGAAGGCCGGGCTCGATCTGGCGATCGTGAACGCCGAACGTTTGGAGCGATATCCGTCGATTCCGGAGGAAGAGCGCAAGCTGGCGGAGGACCTGATTTTCTGGCGCGGCAATGATCCGGTCGCGGCGTTCGCCGCGCACTTCAAGGGCAGGCAGACGAAAGTCAGGGCGGCCGCCGCCGATCTCCCATTGGACGACCGCTTGGCGCGCTACATCGTCGAAGGCTCGCGCGACGGGTTGGTCGCGGATCTCGACGAAGCGCTGAAAGCCCGCGCGCCTCTGGCGATCATCAACGGCCCGCTGATGACCGGCATGGACGAGGTCGGGCGCCTCTTCAACAACAACGAACTGATCGTCGCCGAAGTGCTGCAGAGTGCCGAGGCGATGAAGGCCTCGGTGCGGCACCTCGAGCAATTCATGGAAAAATCCGAGACCGCGGCCAAGGCCAAGATCCTGCTCGCCACGGTCAAAGGCGACGTCCACGACATCGGCAAGAATCTGGTGGAAATCATCCTGGGCAACAACGGCTATCACATCGTGAACCTCGGAATCAAAGTGGCACCGGAAGTGCTCATCGAAGCGTACCGGCGCGAGAAGCCGGACGCAATCGGGCTCTCCGGGCTTCTGGTCAAGTCGGCCCAGCAAATGGTCATCACCGCCCAGGACCTTCGCGCCGCGGGCATCGACGTGCCGATCCTGGTGGGCGGCGCGGCGCTGTCGAACAAGTTCACCGCCACGAAGATCGCGCCGGAATATCCTGGCATCGTGCTCTATGCCAAAGACGCCATGAGCGGCTTGGAACTGGCCAACCAGCTCACCGACGAGCAAGAACGACAGGCCTTGATCGCGCGCATCCGTGAAGAACAGCAGTCGATGGTCCGCGGAGCCGCCGCGCCCAAGCCGGTCGCACCGGCTTCCGCGCCTCCCCTCGCACGTTCCACGGTGCGACGGGACGTGGCGATCCCCGCGCCACCGGATTACGACCGCCACCTGCTGCGAAACGTGCCGCTCGGCGAAGTGTTCGCGTATATCAACCCGATCATGTTGTACGGCAAACACTTGGGCCTGCGCGGACAGATCGACAAGCTACTCGCCGACAAGGACGAGAAAGCGACCAAACTCCATGAAACGGTCGAAGCGCTGAAAACCGAAATCGCGGAAAAGAAGTTGATGTCCGCCCACGCGGTGTGGCGGTTCTTTCCCTGCCAGGCGAACGGAGATGATCTGATCCTGTACGATCCCGCTCAGCCCGACCGTGTGCTGGAGACATTCACCTTCCCCCGCCAACCAGGGGGGGAACGACTCTGTCTGGCCGACTACTGCCGCGACGCGCAGTCCCGCGAGCGCGACGCCATCGCCATCTTTGTCGTCACCTGCGGCGTCGGCATTCGAGACCTCTCGCAACGATGGAAAGACGCGGGCGAGTACCTACGCTCCCACGCCCTGCAGGCCATCGCGGTGGAAGGGGCGGAAGGGCTCGCCGAGTGGTTACACCGTCGGCTGCGGACGTCATGGGGATTCCCCGATCCACCCACCACCACGATCCGCGACGTCCTCAAGAACAAGTACCAGGGCGTCCGCGTGAGCTTCGGCTACCCCGCCTGCCCCAACCTAGCCGACCAGCGTAAGCTGTTTGCACTGCTGCAGCCGAAAGACATTGGCATCGAACTCACGGACGGTGATATGATGGACCCTGAGGCTTCGGTATCGGCCCTGGTGTTCCACCATCCCGAAGCTAAATATTTCCGAGCGGACTGACGGCGACGAGCGATGCGCGGCCACGGACTCACGTCGAGGAATATTCGGCGACACACCACGGTCTTACGAGTCGTGGCATCCTCTATCCGCCGCATCGCTCGCTGGTTCGCCGCTGGTAGGAGCCTTCGTGTCACCGCCGCGGTCCTCCTCCTCGCGTACGTCGGTCTCGCTGGCGAGGCGATCCATTGCCAGTACTTCCCCGCCGCGTACAACGAGCACTCCGAGCATTCGACTGCCCCGGTTCCAACGACGGATCATGCGACGCACTGTCTCGTGGCGAATCACGCAGGGTCAGTCACCGTTGATACCAATGGCGCGGCGCCGCTCGAGGCGCTGGCACCGACCCTCTCCATGCTCCCCGATGAGGGGATTTTTCTCCTCTCCAATCTCCTCCGGCTGACGCCAGCCCGCGCACCGCCCCTGAGCTAACCCCTCCAACGCGTTTTCGTCCTCGTTGCTGTAGGACTGCGTGGCTTGCGTAGACGTTGGCGCCAGCGGTAGTCCGTTGCACTTATACTCTCTCAGTAAAGGAGAAGACCATGCAGGGAAAGGTGATCGGCGCTGCCGCACTCACAATCATCCTATCCGTGTTCACACATGACGCATTCGGCGCACATATTCTCGAGCCCCTAAACACCGAAATCGCCGCGACGACGCCGCGCGGCCGCATGTTCGGGCAGATCGTGTACGATTACGCCAAGTTCGAAAATGGGACGACCGTCAAGACTCACCTGCTCCCGGTGGAGTTCGAATTGGGCATTGGCGAACGTACACAGCTTAACCTTGAAGGCGTAGTCGTCCTCCGCGAGGACACTGCAGGGGTCAATGAAAGCGGGGTCGATGAACTCGCCTTCGGGGTCAAACAGCGCTTTTTGGACGAGGGACGTGTCGCACCGGATATGGCGTTCGAGGCCGAGTATGTCCCGTCGGCAGGGTTAACCGGTAATCACAAGGCCGTCGCGGCTACGCTGATCCTGTCCAAGAACGTCACACCGCGGTTCGTCCTGCACGTGAACGGCGGGTACGAACTGGAAACCGAGCGGGAGACCGAGGTCGAAACCGCGCCTGTTGGTAGCGGCGGAGCGGATGTGGTCATCGGAATCGAAGAGGAAGCTCACAACGAAGCGACCTGGTTCTACAACGTCGCGCCGATGATCAAAGTCATTCCGGACAAACTGATGGTGCTGGCGGAGTTCAACGGGCGCACCCAGGCTTCCGGCGACACCGTGATGATCGTCGTGCCGGAAGTCATCGCGGTATTTCAAAGCGACACCAATTTCATGCTCCAAAACGTCTCGTTCAAGTTCGGCGTCCCGTTCGGATTGACCGATGAGTCGCCGGACTTCGGACTCCAATTCGGAATCTCGAAGTTGTTCTAGCGCTCGAGTGGGGGTGGGTGCGAACGCGCCCACCCCCACTCCGGAGAACAGTGATGCAGATACCGACCAAAAACGGATTGATCGCTGTAGGATCGGCTCTGTTGGCCGTGCTCATCGCGTGGTCACCGATCGCTGCGCACGAGATCGTCGGACAGGTCACCCCGCTGATGATCCACATGAAGCGAGCGCTGCTCCTCGCTGAAAACGGCAAGGGGCAAGACGCAGTGGCCGAGGCCCGCGCCGTGTACGATGATTTTTCCCACGAAATGGGAATGGGGATGACGATGGAGGGCGCAGGCTTAAAAAGCACCGCCGCGCAGATCGATCGAACCTTTGGCACGCAGTTGGGCCAGTCGTTGGAGCAGTCTATCCAACAGAGCAACCCTGAGACCTTGAAAAGGGCCATCCAAGAACTCGCGTTGCTGTTGATGATCGAGAAATTCGACGCGCTCCAAGCTGGCTTCGGCAAGGGCGCGCTCGACACCCAGCGGACCATGTTCTGGCTCGGGCGAAACTACTTTTCCTATCTTCTTGAACCCACGCTCGCCGCCAAGGATCCGATCGAAGAGCAACGCCTCGACCGTATGCTGGACGCCATGTTGTATCGGCTCGAAGACGGAGAACACCAAAGCTTCCTCGATGTGAGACGAAACTTGCTGGGTGGGATCACCACGGCGTTTCACTTAACGCTTCCACACCAAGCCTCGGCGGGGATACCTCGCGGATGAGCGCCGCGCCGAACGACCCCGTGAGCCGCGTTGACCGGTCCGAAGGGCTCAGGCTTCCTTCACCGTGGGTGATTCTGGCCTGTCTGGTTCTGTTCGGGTTGGGCGAAACAGCCGGCGCAGCGCTGGGCGGGCTGCCCCAGCCCATCATGGAGATCGCCGGCGCGCTGACCGTGAGTCGACCGGACGTTCACGGCTTGTCCGGCGTGCCGGACATCGACCGAGCGATTATCGAAGGCGTGGAGACCGAAGTGCTGGCCCGGGTCCACACGTTTCATCTCCACGGACACGGATTGGCCATTGTGGTGTTCCTGTTGACCTTTATCGTGACGAACGCAGGCTTCAGCCCTTGGGTGAGCACGTTGCTGACGACGCTGACGTGCCTGGGATTACTCTACCCGTTCGGATGGCTGACGATGGCACTGGCGGTGCCGGTGGTGGGTAAGACTCAAGCCTTCCAACTCGCGGAGCGGGCGTTTTTTATGCCATTCGGCGGGGCATTCCTGCTCGGCGTATGGCTCATCATTTTCGCCTATACTGTCCATGTCGTCCGTGGCAGACGAAAGCCTGCATGAGGCCAGGGATTTCCTTAGAGGATGGTGTCCGAGAGAATGAATCGTGAGTCCTGACGGTTTAGTGGCATAAGGTCATGCAGCCCCCTACCATTCAGCGGAAGTGGGCCATCACGGGACGCGCATTGGTCTGCGCCGGGTTGGTCCTCGCTTACTTCGCCTTTGTCGGCGAAGCCATTCACTGCCAGTATTTTGCCGATTCGGCGCACCAAGAACACGATACGTCGTCGTCCAAACCGATCAGCCATGCGACGCACTGTTTGGTCGCGAATCACGGAACCTCGGCCACGATTCACTCGGCTGAGGTCTCCGATGAGCCCCCTGCTCAACGAATTGCGTTCATTCTCACCCCGGGCGACGACAGCCATCAGTCCGGGATAGTCCTGTCGGAAGCCGCCAGAGGCCCGCCCACCGCGTAGTTGCAGTCCCTGTTCGTTTCACCAGTCATCGTCACAACGAACGAGTATTGGAGGCCGGACGCGAGTAATGTCACGCGTTCGCGCCGCGTGACTCGCCTCAGATGCGAGTCTAGGGGTTGGGAATGGGCGATTCGAGACAGACGTCGGCGCGTGGGCTTCGCGAGCCGTCGTGGGATAGGCTGGCCGGCCTTGCAATTGTCCTGGCGTTACACGCCGCGGGGCTCTACGCCTTATGGCATTACCAGATTCGCCTGACGCCACAAGAGGCCGTGACGCTCTTTGTGAACTTCATCAACCCCCCGCCTCCGGTGCAACAAGAGGAGCCGCCCAAACCCCAACCAAAACCCAAGCCGGTCGAACCGGAACCGCTGCCACCGGAGCCACAGCAGATCGTGGTCGAAGCACCGGTGGTCATGGCCGAAGAACCGGTGGCTCCGCCCCCACCTCCGGAACCGGTGATCGATGTGCCACCCGAGCCGCAAGTCCCGGTGATGCTGGCGTCGGAACTCGCGGTGACCTGTCCCAAGCGTTCGCCGCCGGTGTATCCCATGGCATCTCGCAAGAGCGGTGAAGAAGGCCGGGTGGTGCTGTGGGTGGAATTAGACCAACACGGCCGGATGGGCACGGTTCGCGTGGAGACCAGCAGCGGATCTCAACGGCTTGATGGCGCGGCAACGGCCGCGGTCAAAACCTGGCGCTGCACCCCGGCCACGCGCAACGGCGTGACTGTGGCGGCGGTCGCGCTCCAACCATTTGTCTTCAGCCTGGAAGGACAGTGACATGGAACAAAGTATCGGGTTCGCGCACTTTCTCACGCAAACGGATGCCATCGGCAAGGGCGTGCTCCTTATATTGCTCGTGCTGTCCGTGGCCAGCTGGTACTTGATGCTCACCAAAGCCATCGCCAACGTGATGGCGCGCCGACGAGCCGATGCGTTTCTGGCCCGCTTCTGGGAAGCCGACTCGCTCAAAGACGTCCGCGTCGCGCTCGAAAATCAGACGCCGGACAACGCCTTCGCTGAAGTGGCCGCCCAGGCGCTCAATGCGGTGAACGACAGCGAGCGGCATGGCCTCCAGAAACTCGCAGCCACCGGTGGCTCAGGTGAGCTGGTCACTCGGGTCCTGCGCAACGGGCTCGACCAAGAATCCGCGCGCGTCGAACACGGGTTGACTGTCCTGGCGTCCGCCGGATCGGCCGCGCCGTTCATCGGGCTCTTCGGCACAGTGTGGGGGATCTACCGCGCGCTGGTCAACATCGGGCTCTCCGGCCAAGGCACGTTGGACAAGGTGGCGGGCCCGGTGGGCGAGGCGTTGATCATGACCGCGCTCGGTCTCGCGGTGGCGATCCCCGCGGTCCTGGCCTACAACTCGTTCAACCGGCGCAATCGCATGTGGCTGGCGAAACTGGATGCTTTCGCGCACGATCTGTACGTGCTCATCACGGTCGGCGCCAAGGCGAACAGTTCGGCCGGTGAAGGTCGTCCGTTGCGCGCGGCCGCGTCTCGCTGAAGGAGATCATGATGGCGATGGGAAGCTTCGAAGGACGCCGCCAGCACGGTCCCATGGCGGATATCAACGTCGTCCCCCTGGTCGACGTGATGCTGGTGTTGCTGGTGATCTTCATCATTACGGCGCCGCTCCTGACTCACGCGGTGAAGGTCGATCTGCCCAAGGCCTCGAGCAGTCCCAACTTAACCCAGCCCGACCACATCCAATTCGCCATCGGAGAAGACGGCAGCCTGTTCTGGAATGGAGTGCCCGTCACCATGGAGGAACTCGGACCGCGGTTTGCCGAGGCAGCCCTGCGTCAGCCCCAACCGGAGGTGCATATCCGCGCCGACCGGCTGACCCACTACGATCACGTGGCCAAAGTCATGGCGGCGGCCGCCAAGGCCGGACTGGGGCGAATCGGGTTCGTGTCCGACCCGGAGAATAGATCATGACGACGGCCGAGCGATCCTCGTCCCGCAAGCCCTGGCCTGACTATCGCGCGATTTGGCGATGGCACTTCTACGCGGGGTTGTTTTCGATTCCATTCGTGGTCGTGCTGTCGATCACCGGCGCGATCTATCTGTTCAGACCGCAAGCAGAGCCGTGGCTCGAACGCTCCTACGACCATCTGGCGCTCACAGGGTCCCCCGCCAGCGCAGCAGCTCAGGTCACGGCTGCACTCGCCGCTGTGCCCGGAACGACGCTGAAAGCGTACGAATTGCCTCAGGCGCCGGACGCGGCTGCTCGGGTCATCGTCAATCGCGAAGAAGATCAGATCCGGGTGTTCCTCCACCCTGAAACGCTCCAAGTGCTCACGGTCATCCCCGAGCAGGATCGATTCATGGAAGTGATTTCCGCGCTCCACGGCAAGCTGCTCCTGGGAGATTGGGGATCGGGAATCGTGGAGCTGGCGGCCTCGTGGGCGATCGTCATGATCATCACCGGTTTATATCTCTGGTGGCCGCGGCAGGCGCGGAGTCTGGCCGGCATCGCCTATCCACGTCTCAACGGCGGCACACGCCTATTCTGGCGCGACATCCATGCGGTCACCGGTGTCTGGGTTTCCAGCCTCGCGCTCTTCCTGTTACTGACGGGCCTGCCGTGGGCCAAGGTCTGGGGCGACTATTTCAAGGAAGTCCGTCGGCTCACCGGGACAGCCGTGATCAAACAGGATTGGCCCACCGGGAGTGCTTCGGGACAAACCGCACAGCCTGCAGCCGGTCCGGCGTCGAGCCTGGTGGTGTCGTCGGAGCACGCGGAGCACATGGCCCAATCAGGGGGACAAGCTGTCGCCGAGCCCTCCCTCAGCTATGCCGCAATCGACAGGATGGTGGCGACTGTTCGTCCGCTCAATCTGGCCCCGCCCGTGCTGATTTCCCCACCCAAGAAGGATAGCTCCGATTGGACCGCGAAGTCCGACGCGCAAAACCGGACGTTGCGCGTCAATCTGGTCCTCGATGGATCGACCGGCGCGACCCTGAAACGAGAGAACTTCGAGGACCGTCATATCATTGATCGAGTCGTGGGCATCGGGATCGCGGCCCACGAAGGGCAGCTTTTCGGGTGGCCCAATCAGCTTCTGGGCGTATTGACCGCGATCGGGTTGATCCTTTTGAGCGTCAGTTCCGTCATCATGTGGTGGCGCAGACGCCCCGAGGGTGGCTCACCCTGGACCAGTTCCTCACCGACCCCCGCCAAGCCGGAGTCTCCGGCACGCAAACGCCGGAGTCGCTTGCGCAGGGCCGACACGACCGTCGGACGATTCTCGGTGGGTTCTATGAACGACAGATCGATGACGCCACTGTCCTGACGATGGGGAATGATTTCGACGTCAAGGACATCAACCAGATCTTCAGCACGATCACCGACAACATCAACCCGAACTTCAAGCACTACACCGACCTTCGCCACAACGGGAGTCTGATGGGCACTCCGCTGCGCAGCTACGTCGGTTTCTTCGCCAACTACATGGAGCAAGAAGGCCAGACGTTCGTGAACAAGAACGATTTCACAGGGACCCGCGGCGCTCTCACCCAAAAGAACCGCGCCTCCATCACCAATATCGGAGCCCGAGCCCGTGGAGATTGGGATTTCACTCCACAGTGGACGGCAGCCGCCGGTGTCGGCTACGAGAACTCCTTGATCCGCGCCACGGTCAATCGTTATACGAACGCCGGCGCTCCGCAGGCCACGGATCCGGTCGTCAATCTGGATCGGACGTTCAGGAACATCGCACCGGAACTTTCTCTGACCCACAAATCCAGCCAGGACACGCGTCAATGGATCCGAGCCTCCACGGGTTATGCCATCCCGGGCATCGGGAACCTCACCACCGGGCCCGATGGCAATCCCGGCACAAATTTTGATCTGAATGCCCAAAAGAATCTCGGTTTCGAACTCGGCAGCGACACCGCCATCGGGCCCCGGTCAACTCTGCAGCTGGTGGGCTTCTGGACGCTCTTTAGGGATGAGATCATCTCGCAGAATGTGCTGCTCTCCGGCGGCGGCACAGGAACGATCTCGGTGAACGCGGACAAATCCGATTATCGCGGCATCGAGGTCTCCACCTCGGTCACACCTGCAAAGGGATTCCAGATCATCGGCGCCTACACCTACATCGAGGCGACCTACCAACGGTTCGACGATCAGTACGTCGTTGCCGGCGTTCCGACCGTCGTCAGCCGGGACGGCAAGGAGATCCCCAGCGTGGAAAAGAACGTCCTCGATGCGAAGGTTGCCTACGATCATCCGTCCGGTTTCGGTGGGTGGATCGAAGGCTATTGGGCCGGTGAATTCTACGTCAACAACGCCAACACCCTGGAGGCTCCGGGGTACGTGGTGATGCGTGCCAATGTGCACCACGACTTCACTTTCACCTCGGGTCCGATTCGGTTCGTCAAGGCGTATGCGCAAGTGGACAATCTTTTCGATCGACAGTACGTGTCATCCGCCGCCGTGGTCGGGGACACCCCGGGGGTGCCGGATTCGGCGAAACAGTCCTTCTTCGCCGGGAATAGTCGGTCGGTGTATGGAGGCGTGACGGTCGGCTTCTAGCGGCGCCTGTCCATGAATGAGACGGCGGCGCGCGTGACGTGGCGGTCGCTCGATCAACCGACGGGGGCGAGACCTTCTCGCCCCCGTCCCTGGTCCCGGAAAGACTAGTGGGTCTTTCCGGCGTGCCCCCACCGAGGGCCGTCTCTGGGTGTGGATCGCAAGGGCCGATTCTATGCCCTGAACTAATCAGAGCACTGGCACATCAGCAGTAATTCCGCTGTAAGAGCACCCTGGACCTCGTCCAGGGTTATCCACAGCCCCCCTCACCCCTTCCAAGAAGGGGAATGAAATCAGCGCCCTTTCGGTCAAGTAAGAACAGTGATCCCTGTCCACCACCTCTCCAAGAAAGGCTACGGTTTTATGGCTGACTACCGGCGTCTTAACGTCACATTCTTCCGCCAATTTGTCCCGTTTGTGTCGTGTTTGGTGGCGTTCATGTTGTTACCTGGTTGTGGCGGAGGTGGGTCGGGAGACGGTGGGCAACAGAATCCCACCCCTGGGTTAATCGGTGTAGCCGGGGGCACCGTGACGAGCGCGGACGGGAAGGTCACGCTGGTGGTCCCGCAAAACGCGGTGAACGGCGATACCCAGTTTACAATCGATCCTGCGAATGGCTTTCCGCCGTCCAGCCGCATTGTCGGCACGGTGTACGACATCGAGCCCACAGGAACGTCGTTTCCCATCGGCGCACGTCCCCAACTGACCATCACCTACGGCACGCTCCCAGTTGGAGTGGCTCCTGCCACTCTCACCCTCGGTACGCTTCAGAACGGGCTATGGACCAATGTGCCAGGTTCAGCGGGCAATCTGACGGATCGGACAGTCACGGCTCCCCTGGAGCACCTCAGCCCGTACGCCGTGCTACAGCCTGGTGAGGAGCCTAACCAAAACCCGATCGCCAGCGCAGGAGGGCCGTACTTAGCCCAAGTTAGCCAGGTTATCACGTTCACCGCGGTCGGAACGGTTGATCCGGATGACGTCCTGTTGACTTATACGTGGAATTTTGGCGATAACCCCGGTTCTGTGAGCGTTACCACGCTGACCACGACACACGCCTACGCCTCACCGGGAGACTTCACGGTGACGCTGACTGTCTCGGACGGTCGTGGCGGGTCGGACTCGAAACAAACCACCGCCGAGATCACCGACCTCCCCCCACCCAATACTCCCCCAATCGCAGACGCGGGTGGGCCCTATGTCGGTATAGTGGGCCAATCGATCCCGTTCAGCGCGGCCGATTCCAGCGACTTAGAGGGCCACTCGCTGACCTACGTCTGGGATTTCGGGAACGGCGGAACCGCCAATGGAATGACCCCCATGTATGCCTATACCTCTGATCAGACCTGGCCGGTCAAAGTGACGGTCTCCGACTCGGCCGGCGCGTCCGACGAGGATGTCACGACCGCCACCATTAGCCCAATACCCACAACCAATCACCCGCCGGTCATCACCAGCACGACGATTCCGACGACAGGTCTCACAAACCAGGTCCTCGCATTTAACGCCGTGGCGACGGATGTGGACGGAAATGCGCTGACCTACACTTGGAGTTTCGGGGATCAAACGAGCACTCCGGCCGACCCCTTCACCTCCGCCACACACGCGTACAGCGCGGCCGGCACGTTCACGGTCGCGTTGACGGTGAACGATGGGCACGGAGGGCAGGCGTCCGCATCAGGAACCGTGACCATCACAACCCCGGCTCTCCCCGTCGCGTTTTCGCAGACCTACCCGATTTATTTACGGCAGAGCACCGACTTTGGGTATACGTGGTTGTACGCGATGACGTTGAGCGGTTCCGGCGTTCCACCCCTGCGGTTTCACATTGTCTCGTTCCCCACCCACCGGGAAAACAATCCTCTTGCACCGATGGATCTGCTCATCGGTAGCTACTATCAGTGGTGGGATCCCGTCGGGGCCGGGTGGCGGCCGGAATGCCGAACTCCCCCGGTCAGGGACCAGAGTTGTCGAGCAGCCACGTCGTCGCACGTCGATCTGACGACACTCGAAGTGATCGTGAGCCCAGGATCCCCCGCAACCGTGGTCTACGCACCACAAAAATGTGCGGTGTGGGCGGGGAATCCTCGCACCGACGAATTCACCTTCACGGTGACTGACAAGAACGGACTCACGTCCGCCCCGGCGACGATCAGCATCACGGTTTACCCTGGCGTCTGTAAAGATGGGACACACTAAGCCATTGTAAAATAAACAATTTTATGGACACTCGCGTAACGACGGCGGCGGGACGCAGGGAATGAAGGCTTCCACCCATCGGTCTTTCCGCTGGTATACAACGAACCCGTATACAACTACATAGAAATCGTCCGGCACAGGGGGTGCCGAACGTCGTCAGACTCGCCGATCGACAGGAGACTGCATGGGGGTAGTTGGAGGACTCGGAGATCACATACGGTTGATGGATACTCAGAAGGTGGTCTGTGGTGGAATGCTGGCGGCGGTCTTCGTGGTGTTTGCATGGACAGACGCCCAGGCCATTCCAGCCTTTGCTCGCAAATACGACATGGACTGTAGTCACTGCCACGTGATGGCGCCGAAGCTCAACAAGGTGGGCGAAAAGTTCCACGACAACTTTACGCTCAAAGAGGCCGTCGGAGACCTCTCGGAAGAGATGCGAGACCGCATCAAGGCGGAAGACCCCGAAGACGTCCACCCGGCGTTTTGGCCGGTGTCGATCCGAATCGCCGGCGGCTATCAGTACAATAAAAAAGACAACCAATTGGTCGACAGCAACCCGGACGCTCTTGAGTCAGTTACCACGAGCACGTTCGCGCTCGAACGGTTCGAACTCCTGGCCGGTGGTCTGTTCACCCCCGGCATTTCCTACTACCTGACGTATTACCCCGAAGCCCTCAATGTCGGCCTCCCCGGACAACCGCCGGTGCACGCACACCCGGGCGCCACGTCAGGGTCTGCGCAGCTCGGCGCACTGGGGTTCGCGTGGGTGCGGTTCGCCGATGTGTTGGGACAGATGAAGACAGACGACGAAGACGCGCATCAAGACGAGGGCGAGGCCCATGGCCATGACGAACCCAAACACGCGCATGGTCAAGACCTGATTGTCGGGAGCCACGAGTTGCATCTGACCCTCTCGGGGCATCATCGGCTGACAACTGCACCTTACCTGGCCTACCGGTACGACCCGCGTCCGCTACCAGTCACAGCCCTTTCCCAAACGTTCAATCTCGATGCCCCTCAACTGGGCGCGTCGATCGACGGCGCGACTCCCTGGTTCGGGTATGCCGTCTCGGTGTACAACGGAACCAGCAGCTCTCCGGATGACAACACCGCGCTGGACCTGTTCGCCACCGTCAACCAGGAGGTCGGCGACCATCGTTTCGGCGTCTTCGGCGTACGCGGCACGGCCCCGACCAGTTTTGTGGACACGCCGGGACCGCCCCCGACCCCGATTGCCGGCACCGGGAAAGACAACCACTCGTTTTACCGCTATGGCGCCGACGCCGATCTAAACTTCGGGCCATTCAATTTGATGCTGTTCGGTCTGTATGGGCAGGTTGATAAGGAGTTCTTCGGCCCGTCCCTCAACGCCCAGACCGCGACCTATTACGCCGGGTTTGTCGAGGGTGACTACATGATCGAGCCGATACGGACAATGATCATCGGACGATACGACCTGATCCGCAATCTGGACCAGGGACTCTCCACCGATCCGGAGGAGAAAGACGATGCCGATGCGTTCACCCTCGCGATCCGGCGCGATCTGGTGCTGACCAGCCGCGTGAACCTGCAGTTTCACGCCGAGGCGAACACCACCACCACCAAAGCCACCTCGCCGGTCGCGAGCACCGACCAGACCTCCAACACGCTGTTCGTGGGCTTGGATTGGTCGTTCTAACGCCAGGTGATGACGTGACTTCGAAGAACCTGACGAGCAACCAAGGGAACACTCCATGAGGATTCAGATCGGTAGAGCGTTGGCAACACTTCTTCCCGGCATCGCGCTGGCGATAGGGTTGGGAAGTTGCGCGACCGATAGTTCGACCCCCTTGGAACAGGCGGGAGTGGAGATCGAGATCACGCCGTCGTCGCTGGAAGGCACGTTGGATGTCGAGTACGGGGGGGCGTCGGGCGGGGTCGTCTTCAGAGTCAAAGGGAGTTCGGCCGCCGATCTGTATTACTGGACCGTCATGGACAACGACGCCGAGGACGGCGACCCGAACGAGCTGACCATGCCTCCCGGGCTACTGAGGGTGCCGAACGATCCTATAGTTCCTACCGCCGTCGCTTCGAACACCTTGGCCATCAGGGGCATTCCAACAGCCTGTGGAAGCTACCCCATCACTCTCGTGGTTCACAACTACCCCCAACACGAACAGATCTTATTGCGCACGATCGCGATCGAGGTCGGCGGTCCAACGTGTCCGCCCCCGGTCATCACGAACTCCTCGTTGGTGTTCTTCCAGGATTTTCAGAACGATCGACGCCTCGGCGTGTCCGGAGGGACTCCGCCCTTCACCTGGCAGGCTCTTTCGCCGCTCCCTAATCAGATCAGCCTCAACAGCCAGACCGGAGTGTTGTCCGGCCGGCCCACCTCGTCGGGTACGTTCCAGATCACGGTGCGGGTAACCGACAGCGAGTTCCGGACTCATGACAAGCCGCTCTCTCTCGAAATCAAGGTGGTCACGGCCGCAGATTTCACCGGGACCTGGTCAGGCGTGTTGACCAAAGGGTTCCTGGTCGCTGCGGGGCAGAGCGGCCCCACGTTTACCAACGTCACCGGACAGCGGCTCAGTCTGTTGTTCCAGGACCCGGTTTCCAACGGCACCACGCAGGTGTCGTCGATAGATCAGGGCACGCTTGGGGCCACGGTGTTGACCGGCATGGAATTCAGCCTGGAACCCGGCCCGTTCCCCGGTTTGTGGAATGGGGCGATATCTACCCTTGGATGGCACTTGGGGTGCGATCCCTTGCCGACTGGTCAGCTACAGTGTATCGGGCATTCGTTTAATGGGCCCCAGTACAACGCCGAAGTGGTGCTGACGAAAATCGATGCCGACACCGAAGACACCACTGCGCCACAGATCCAAACGAGTTCGCCTTCGGATGGACAGCAGAACGTACAATCGTTCGAAGTGAGCGTGACATTTGACGAAGCGATGTCCGGCAGCGCATCCGTCTTGCTTAGCGGCGGAACAGGGAACGTGGGACCTCCGGCGTTTGTGCCCAACGATCCCACGACCGTCAAAATTCCCCTCGTCAACGTACAGGATGACACTCCTTACACCCTGACGTTGAACCCCTCGGGCCAGAACGGGTTCAAAGATGTGGCGGGAAACGCTCTCGCGACGACGTCGATCAACTTCAGGACAGGCATCTTGACCCCGGTCACCCTCTCCGTCTTTGCAGAGGGAGCCGGGAACGGGACAGTCGCGAGTGGCCCTCCTGGGATCCAATGTGGTCTCAGCAACGACGATTGTTCGGCTGATTTTTCCGTCGGCAGAGTCGTCACCCTGACCGCGATCCCCGCCTTCGGGTCCGAGTTCGTCGGCTGGACCGGGGCCTCCTGCCCGGGAGTCGGGTCTTGCGTGTTCACGATGAACGCGTCCCTCACGGTGGGCGCGCGGTTCGAACCCATTCCCACCTATGCGTTGACCGTCAACCCCAATGGGACCGGTGGCGGATCAGTTGCCAGCAACGACGGCGGGATCGACTGCGGTTCCGACTGCGAGCACTCCTATATGCGAGGGACAACCGTCACGTTGCAAGTCGTCCCGGACTCGACGAGCACGTTCCAGGGCTGGAGTGGAGCGTGCGCCGGAGTGACCGTGTCCTCCTCCTGTAACGTGACCATGGACGCGGCCAAGACCGTGACCGCGACGTTCAATGCGTTTCCGAATTTCACCCTGACCGTCAACTCGGCCGGATCCGGCGGCGGCACGGTCAGCGCAGAGGTCGCGGGGAGTCCCATTCCGCTGAACTGCAGCGGCTCCACCTGCACCGCCTCGCTAGCGAGCGGGACGTCGGTGTCATTGACCGGCGCACCCAATGGAGCCTCCTCGTTCGGCGGGTGGACCGGCGACTGCACCAGCAACGACACCTGCTCCGTCACGATGACCGCGAACCGGACGGTAATCGCTACGTTCACGACCCTGCCCAGCTATACGCTTACGGTCATCCTCGACGGCTCGGGAATCGGCACGGTCAGCGCCACGGTCGCTGGCAGCGCTCTCCCGCTGAACTGCAGCGGTTCCACCTGCACCGCCTCGTTGATTAGCGGGACGTCCGTGTCGCTCACGGCCTCGCCCAACGGCACGTCGTCCTTCGCTGGTTGGTCCGGCGACTGCACGGGCATCTCCATCTGCTCCGTCTCGATGACCGCGGCGCGAAACGTCACCGCAACCTTCAGCACGTTGCCGTCGTACACCCTGACCGTCACGTCGGCCGGCACCGGAACTGGCACAGTGAACGCCACGGTCGGCGGCAGTCCCGTCTCTCTGAATTGCAGCGGGTCCACGTGCTCGACTTCATTGATCAGCGGGACTTCGGTGACGCTTACGGCGTCGCCCAACGGCACGGCGTCGTTCGGCGGCTGGAGCGGTGACTGCTCCGGCGCCACCTGCTCGGTCTCGATGACCGCGGCGCGCTCCGTCACGGCCACGTTCACGGCCCTGCCCACCTACGTGCTGACCGTCAACTTGGCCGGCAGCGGCGGCGGCACGGTGAGCGCGACGGTCAGCGGTTCGGCGGTGTCTTTGCCCTGTAGCGGTTCGACCTGCACCGGCTCGTTCGTGAGCGGTACCGCCGTGACATTGACCGCCACCTCCAATGGAACGTCCTCCTTTGTCGGTTGGACCGGCGACTGTGCGGGCAGCTCTTGCACGGTCAGCATGACCGCGGCGCGGACGGTGACGGCCACGTTCAACGCGTTGGCCAGCCACCTCCTGACGATCAATCGGGCGGGAACCGGCACCGGTTCCTTTACGGCGACCGTCGGTGGGTCGTCGGTGCCCTTGTCCTGCAGCGGTTCGACGTGCACCGTTTCGTTCGTCAACGGCACCGCCGTGGCAGTCGTGACCACCCCCGCGGGAGGATCGACTTTCGACGGGTGGACCGGTGCCGGCTGTTCGGGAACCGGCGCCTGCAACGTAACCATGACCGCTGCGCTGACCGTAACCGCGACGTTTACCGCGTCGAATATCCCTGTCGCCAATCCGCTGACCTTCCGGTTCTCCAGGAGACAACCCTTTACGCCGATCACACAATTCCGGTATCTGGTCACGCTCACCGGCTCATCTCCAGTCCCCGGTCCGCTGACCTTCCGTATTACGCGCTTTCCCGGCCATCGCGACGTGACCCAGTGGGATGGCGCGCTCCCCGGTGCGACGTATACCCGCGTCGATCCCGTGACCGGGGCCTTGACAGCTCTCTACGTCGCCACTGCCTCTGAGCAGTCGGTGGTCAACCAGACGACGGGTGTCATCACGGGAGCTCCGATCTACGTCTACGTTCCCAATATCTGCCACGATATTTTCGTTCAAGATACGTTCGAGTTCATCGTCATTGATTCCGACGGCAACGAATCGTTGCCAGCGACCGTCACCATGAATTCGACCACGCCCGGCTGTAGCCACGGATGAGTAAGACCTTAGGCTTCCGCTTTTCCATTCAGCGCGGAGCCCTGTCTCCTTGGTACCATCCGCCTGTCTCGGCAGTTGGCTTTATGGCGGGAACGCGCCATGAAAAGAGAAAATATTTTCATCAGATACTGCTCGGGAACTTCGAAATATCAATGGAGTAGCGTCCTGGCACGATTGTTGGTTTTGTGGTGTGAGGTGGATGTGTACTCGCGCGATAAAGTCGTCATGCCAAATTGGCGCCAGCGGTTGAGGAACGGGATGGGCGTAGCGCTGGGGGTCCTTCTCGCGGGCTGTGCCTCGGATACTGCGGTCGATCTTGCGGCCAGCGGACTGATCACGACCAGCGCGGCTTCGCTGGAAGGTACGGTCGGCGTCTCCTACGGGAATGGCGCGGGGGTCACTTTTTCGGTGCCCAACAGCGACCCCGGGACGCTGTATTACTGGACCGTCAGCGGCTCGATTCCTCCCGGGCTGGTCATCGCGCCGGCCACCAACGGCATCTTGTCCAACACATTGATCATGGACGGGACGCCGCTTATTGCCAACACGTACACGGCGCAAATTGCGGTACACACATCCGATCACGTCGCACTGATTCCCCCCGTGCCGTTCACCATCACTATCGCCGGTGGTTCTGGCGGTCCTCCGGTCGTCCCACCAGGGTTGAGCCTTACCCAGCTTCAAGGCACGTGGACAGGTGTCATCCAGACCGGGCCGGAGACCGGAAGGCGATTGAGCTTCCTCATCGATAACGCGGGGATTGCACGGCAGGCGACAGCGGGCTCGACCATTCTGGCAACCGCAAGCGCCCCGATTACATTCAACGTCAGCACGAGCGGATTCGATACCAGCATTCCACCACTCTCGTGGCATCTGGTGTGCCCGCCGACCACGGCCGGAGATCTCGACTGTATCGGACACCATACCAGCGCGGATACTTCTAAAAACGGCACTGTGCTGCTCAAAAAGATCAATCCAGCAAGCCAGGACCCCCAACCTCCCGCGGTAAGCAGCAGCGTGCCTGCGAACAGCGCTACCGTGAGCTTGGTTCCCCAAGAGGTCCTGGTGACGTTTAACGAGTTGATCGCCAGCGCGCCGACCGCTTCGCTGAGTCTGACCGGAACCGGAAGTGGTACACCGCTGGTAACGGGTACGAGCTTTGTCGGCGCTTCAGATGACGTCGATGGTCGCACGTTACGAATCCAAGTCGCGGGCCTACGGGTGGGCACGACCTATACGCTGCGGATCAATCCCACGGGGCAACCCGGGCTCATCGATCTTGCCGGCAACTCGTTGCCCTCGACCACGATCACGTTTTCGACCGCGATATCCAGCGTGAATCAACCGCCGTCCGCGATTCCACAGAACTACACTGTGGTGCAAGGCACCATGGTGCCGATCACACTGACGGGCTCAGATCCCGAAGGCGGGCTACTGACCTACCAATTGGGGGGAAGCCTCCCGACCCAGGGGACGTTGAGCGGAACGGCACCCGTTTTGACCTATACGGCACTCCCGACGTCTTTAGGCGCCGACAGCTTCACGTTCACGGTCAGGGATCCTCTCGGAGACACGTCCGCTCCGGCCGCCATTACGATTTCCATCGTGGCCGCCAACCAACCCCCGAGCGCATATGCTGATATGATCGGCGTTCCACAGGACACAGCTACGGCGATCCCCCTGATCGGATCAGACCCTGACCTCAATCCAATCACGTTTGAGATTAAGGCCCTCCCCACGCGTGGTGGACTGACGCTCTCCGGAACCGTGGCGACATACACCCCAACCGCCGGCTATATCGGACCAGATCAGTTCACCTTCACGGTCAGGGACTCCCCCGGCGCTACATCAGACGCCATCGTGACCATTACGGTGGTGCCGGCCGGAAACCAGCCCCCGACTGCGAATCCCCAGACGTTTACCTTCTTTAAACGGCAGATACTGACGACGATCAACATGACCCTCTATGCCGTCACGCTGACCGGAACAGATCCGGAGTCAGGACCCCTGACATTTCGAATCACGAGATTTCCCGCTCACGGAGTGGGAGCGGGAGTGGTCCGAGGTCAGTCTTATTGGTTCGTTGATCCGGCCACCGGAGGGTTTGTCAATCCGGTCACCGGTGCCCCCGCCTCATTGCCGGTACAAGTGACCACCGCTAACGGCATCAGCACCAGCACCGTCAATACGACCACCGGGACGATGACGGTGAGTCCGGAGGGCTCCCTATTCCGGTTTGTCTACCTTCCCAACTTCTGCCACCTGGACGAATTTGCTCAAGACACATTTGAGTTCGTAGCGATCGACGCCGCGGGCCTCCGGTCGCTGCCAGCTATCGTCACGATGAATTCAACCAACGTCCTCTGCCAGCACACTTGACACAACGCAGAGACACGCCCGATCGGCTGAACGCCTCGCCAACCGGGCTCGCCTAGTCGCCGTTCGTTGAGTGCAACAGATCGCCGCGTCGGTGAAAGGCGGGGGATATTCTGGGGCAGGCGTGGCGAGCCGCGAGGAATTCTGGTCGTACGACCGCTAGGCCCTATTGGCCATCGGGCGGGCGACTGTGAGTTTCGCTGCGACTTGGCCTGCTCCTTTACGGCCCGAGAGCAGCATCGCACCGAACGCTGGACCCATGCGGGGAGTCCCGTAGACCGCGGCGACTGACAGGCCCACGAGAAACAGACTCGGATACACCTCTCCAGTTTTTTCGATCACAATCTCTTCCGACCGGTCCACCCACATCGCGCCGTTGCCGGGGACAGGCTGGTGCAGGCCGCGCTTGGCGAGCAACTGTACCGCGACCGCGTCGTGGCCGGTGGCGTCCACGACCACGCGCGACTCCAGCGCAATGGGGTCCACGTGCGCGATGTCATGGCCCAGCATCTCCAGCGGCGTCCAGTTCACCACCACGCCTTCGAGACGATCCGCGCGATAGACCAGGTCCACCACCTTGGTGAAGTTCAAGACCTTCACCCCAGCGTCGTACGCCGCGCCGATCAGTTTGGCCACGGCGTGCGGGGGGTCGACCAGGTACATGTCGGGACCGGCTTCCTGGCACGGCACCCCGACCTCTTCGAGGATCGTCTGGGCGGGCGCGGCGATGGTGGCCTTGTTCATCAGATACCCGCCGTTCCAGAACCCTCCACCGAGGTGATTCATCTGCTCGACGATGACCACCTTGAAGCCCGCAAGGGCCAGATCGCGTCCGCACACGAGGCCCGATGGTCCCGAGCCGATGATCAGCGCGTCGGACTCAATCAGGGCGTCGAATTGCCGAAAATGCTCACGCGCGATGGCGCGGGTGATGTCCCGCTCGCGGGTGGATGCGATGGCGCGTGGTTCGTTCATGTCGTCACCTACCGGTAGATTTCCAGCCCCGTCTTTTTGAACTCCTGAGCTTTCTCCTCAAGCCCAGCCTCCAGGGCCTTGGCGTCATCCAACGCTTTCTTCGCGGCGTAGTCGCGCACGTCCTGCGTGATCTTCATCGAACAGAACTTCGGCCCACACATCGAGCAAAAATGCGCGACCTTGGCGCCCTCGGTGGGCAGCGTCTCGTCGTGGTAGGCCTTGGCGGTTTCGGGATCGAGCGACAGATTGAACTGATCCTCCCACCGAAACTCGAACCGCGCCTTGGACAACGCGTTGTCGCGGCGTTGAGCGCCAGGGTGGCCTTTGGCCAGGTCCGCGGCGTGTGCCGCGATCTTATACGCGATGACCCCTTGCTTCACGTCCTCTTTGGTCGGCAACCCCAGGTGTTCCTTGGGCGTCACGTAACACAACATGGCGCAACCGTACCAGCCGATCATGGCTGCGCCGATGCCGGACGTGATGTGGTCGTATCCCGGCGCAATGTCGGTGGTCAGCGGACCCAGGGTGTAAAAGGGCGCTTCGTGGCAGACCGCAAGCTGCTTGGTCATGTTTTCATGGATCAGGTGCATCGGCACGTGGCCCGGGCCCTCGATCATCACTTGGACGTCGTGCTTCCAGGCGATCGTCGTCAACTCGCCCAACGTCTCCAGCTCGCCGAACTGAGCCTCGTCGTTGGCGTCGGCCACCGCTCCAGGCCGCAGACCGTCCCCGAGCGAGAACGACACGTCGTAGGCTTTCATAATCTCGCAGATGTCTTCGAAGTGCGTGTAGAGGAAGTTCTCCTTGTGGTGCGCCAAACACCACTTGGCCAGGATCGCCCCGCCGCGCGAGACAATGCCCGCGGCGCGCGAGGCCGTGAGCGGCACATAACGCAGCAGCACACCCGCGTGGATGGTGAAGTAGTCCACGCCTTGCTCAGCCTGCTCGATCAGCGTGTCGCGGAACATCTCCCACGTGAGCGCTTCCACCTGGCCCTCGACCTTTTCCAAGGCTTGGTAGATCGGCACGGTCCCGATCGGCACCGGCGCGTTGCGGATGATCCACTCGCGCGTCTCGTGGATATTTTTTCCCGTCGAGAGGTCCATCACGGTATCCGAGCCCCACCGGATCGACCAAATCATCTTTTCGACTTCTTCTTCGATCGACGACGCCACCGCCGAGTTGCCGATGTTGGCGTTGATCTTCACCAAGAAATTACGGCCGATGATCATCGGCTCGGACTCGGGATGGTTGATATTGGCGGGGATGATCGCGCGTCCGCGAGCCACCTCGTCGCGGACGAACTCGGGCGTGATGATCGCGGGGATACTAGCGCCCCAACTCTGCCCTGGGTGTTGGTGTCCGAGTCCGCTCCGATCGGACGGGCCCTCCCCCCCCATGACCTCCATCAGGCGCTCACGGCGTTGGTTTTCTCGGATCGCGATGTACTCCATCTCGGGCGTCACGATCCTTTTGCGCGCGTAGTGCATCTGCGTCACGTTCATGCCTGGTTTGGCGCGCAGGGGCTTGCGGAGGTGCGGGAAGCGGACGTTGTCCAGACGTGGATCCTCCTCGCGCCGACGGCCGTACTCGGAAGAGACCGTCCCCAGTTCTTCGACGTCGCCGCGTCCTACGATCCATGTCCGGCGTAACGGCTCCAGCCCTCGGCGGATGTCGATGGTCGCGTTCGGATCGCTATAGGGACCCGACGGGTCATACACCACCACCGGCTCGTTGGGCTCGAGAGCGCCGTCCCTGGAATGCCGAGTCGGAGACACCTGAATCTCGCGCATCGCCACGCGCACGCCAGCCTGGGATCCTTCGACATAGACCTTGGTCGACGCGGGAAACGGCGTGAGCGTCAGTCCGTTGGTCGTCACGCGCTCGGTGACCGCCGCGGCGTGACCGTTGCCTGATTCGTTCTCAAGTCTGTTCATTGTCACCCTCATCCCTGGAAAATCAGCCGGGTCAAATCGCCCGCACGGAAACGCAGGAACCTTCGTTCTCCGAACGCCTCATCAAAAACACAAAAGCCGCACCAGCGCTGGTGCGGCTTCAAGAGATCTGCAGCCCGCTTCCCTTCGCTGGTATGATCCAGATCAGGTTCAAAGGGTTGTCCGTCATGGACGGACTCTCAGCCCGTTTCGGGCTCCCCCAGCGTGAACGAGGTAAATTGTACGGCCGCCAATTGGATGAAGTCAACGGCGACTGGCACGGGATGGCAGAGGTCCTCCTGTCTCCCCGAAACCTAGCTGTGATATTGCAAATCGTTTTCAGTTAGTATACAGTTTCTTCGTCTCACCCCCATAAGGAGGTCTATGACTCCGCCGATTCGACTCGCTCACTTTGTGATGACCGTCATCATCCTCCTCCTCGCCCCCGCCGTGACCGCACGGGCGGCCGACGAGGTGGTGGTCTACAGTGCAAGGAACGAACAACTCATCAAGCCGCTCTTTGACGCCTACACCAAAGAAACCGGTGTCGGCATCCGGTTCATCACCGACAAGGAAGGGCCCCTGGTTGAACGCCTGAAGGCTGAGGGCGCCAACACCCCGGCGGACGTCTTGATCACGGTCGACGCGGGCAATCTGTGGTTCGCGGCTCACGAGGGGCTGCTGCAGCCGATCGATTCCGCCACGCTCAAAACCAACACCCCCGCCTCGTTGCGCGACCCCGACAGCCGGTGGTTCGCACTGACGGTGCGCGCGCGGACGATCGTGTACAACACGCAGCGCGTCAAACCGGCGGATCTGTCCACCTACGAAGATCTCGGGAGCCCGAAATGGAAGAAGCGCCTGTGCCTGCGGTCGTCGAAGAAAGTCTATAATCAGTCGTTGGTCGCCATGATGATTGCGGAACTCGGCGAGGCCAAAACCGAGGCCATCGTGCGCTCGTGGGTGGCCAACCTGGCGACGGACGTGTTCGCCGACGACACCGCCATGATCGAGGCGATCGCCGCAGGCCAGTGCGACGTGGGCATCGCCAATACGTACTACTTCGGCCGACTCAAGAACAAGCAGCCCGGCGCACCCATCGCGCTGTTCTGGCCGAATCAAGGAGATCGCGGCGTACACGTGAACGTGTCGGGCGTCGGCGTGACGCGTCACAGCAAACATGTCGCACCTGCCGTCCGTTTACTGGAATGGCTTTCGTCACCACCCGCGCAGAAAATCTTCACCGACCTCGACTACGAGTATCCCGTCAATCCAGCCGTTCCTGCCTCGCCGGCCGTTGCCGCGTGGGGGACTTTTCGATCCGACCCGATCAACGTCTCCAAGGCCGGCGAGCTCCAACGAGCAGCGGTGATGTTGATGGATCGCGCGGGCTACCGGTAACCCCTGGATGAGCCTGACCATCAAGGGCCATCTGCGGCGTCGCCGTTGCGCTTCCGGTGCTCACGTACGACTTAGTACGCTGCGCTCCGGTTCTCACGGCGCCTTGCGACCCACCTTCAACAATCGAATGCCGGAAATCCCCGAAGGCGGACATCTGGCCCGTTGCTGGCCAGGCTGACATGTGACCAATTCCCTAGCAAACAGCGCGCCCGCGTTAAGCCAGAAGCGTCCTCTCGACAAGTGGCGGCTGGCGGCGTTTGCGATCGCCGCGCTGGTCACGTTCCCGCTGGTGGTGGTGTTGTCGTCCGTCTTCGCGCCGGCGGATGAGGTGTGGCGTCACCTGGCGCAAACCGTGCTGGGCGATCTGCTCATCAACACGCTCTGGTTGGTCGTGGGCGTCGCGACGGGCACCGCCATACTCGGTGTCGGCCTCGCCTGGCTGACCGCAGTCTGCGAATTCCCCGGCCGCCGGATCTTTGATTGGGCTCTCATGCTGCCGCTGGCGATTCCCGCGTACGTGACGGCGTTTGTTGCCGTGGCGCTGCTGGACTATACCGGCCCGCTGCAAACCGCGATGCGCGCGATGCTGCCAGAGGCGTGGGCGGTGTTGCCGCCCATCAGATCACGTGGCGGAGTGATCGTGGTGATGAGTCTCGCGCTATATCCTTACGTCTATCTGCTCGCCCGCCAAGCTTTTCTCACTCAGGGCAAACGAGCGATGGAAGCGGCTCAGGCCCTGGGACACGGCCGCTGGGCGGGATTTTTCCGCCTTGCGGTGCCCATGGCCAGACCCTGGATCGTGGGTGGCCTCGCGCTGGTGGTGATGGAAACGCTCGCGGACTTCGGAACCGTTACCGTGTTCAACTACGACACGTTCACTACCGCCATCTACAAAGCGTGGTTCGGTCTGTTCTCACTCACGGCCGCAGCGCAACTCGCCTCGGTGTTGATCGTGATCGTGTTCGGGCTGTTGATCGCCGAACACGCCTGGCGTGGCGACGCTCGGTACGCGACCGGAGCCAAACATGATCAGATCGCAGAACGGATTCCGCTCTCCGGCCTCGCCGCGTGGCTCGCGTTCGGTGCCTGCGCCGGGGTCCTCTCGGTGGCGTTCGTCGTCCCCGTCTCTCGACTCGCCATCTGGGGCGCGACGAGGATCGCCACCGATCTCGACAGGCGGGCCATCGGCTTTCTGTGGCACTCGATGTTCCTGGGAGCCGGGGCCGCAGTTCTCACGTGCGCCTGCGCGCTGGTGTTGACCTTCGCCCAACGACGGGGCAACGGGGCCGTGGCCGTGGCCACCCGCGTCGCCACGTTGGGTTACGCGTTACCCGGCTCAGTGCTGGCGGTGGGAATTTTCATCCCGCTAGCCTGGTTGGATCGGCAAGTCGCGGTGGGATTTCAGGCCGTCTCCCAGGAGGTGGGCTTGGTTATTCTCGGCACGCCGCTCGCCATGATCCTCGCGTACTTGGCCCGATTTCTGGCCGCTGGCTTCGGCCCCATCGACAGTGCCATGCACCGCGTGACGCCCAGCCTGGAGGAAGCGGCTCGCGGACTGGGTGTCAGCGGCCGGCGATTGCTCCAACGGGTTCACCTCCCCATCATTCGCAGCGGCGTGCTCACCGCCGCCACGCTCGTGTTCGTCGATGTGATGAAGGAAATGCCCGCGACGCTGATGACCCGCCCATTCGGCTGGGACACCCTCTCGGTCCGGATCTTTGAGCTGACTTCAGAGGGTCAGTGGGAACAGGCAGCGCTTCCTGCTCTGGCCCTGGTCCTCGCCGGTTTACTGCCCGTGATGCTGCTGACCAGGCACGGCAGCCAGCGGTCATAACGGCAGACCGTCTCGTCGGCGGAAAACCCACCTTCGCCTCGACCTATGGTTTTTCTATCTCCCGCTCTCCACGTTCGACCGCCGGTTGGTTCGTGACGGGAGCCCTCCACGCAGTCGCCGCATTCCGCACCCGACGGCCTGCCCGTGTCAGCCCGTCCATCAGCCTCCCCTTGGCATCGAGAGACGGTTTTTCAATCACATGCCAAGACAGCATCGCCAGCGGCAACGTCCCCCCGAACGTCAGCACCATCATCGGCAGCGCGGTCACCGTGGGGATGAGAAACGCAATCATCTGCTGGACAGGAAACGCGTAGAGATAGATCCCGTAGGAATAGTCACCGGTTCCGTTCAGTCGGCGAATCCAATTCGGTGACGGCGTGTACGCGAAAAACAGGGTGCCATACGATAGGGCAAGGTCGAACACGAGAGGGAAAGACGAGGTGCCATGCAGAAGCACGGCCGCGGCGCTCAGGACCGCCACGAACACCCAGTGAATCGGCACGATGTCACGATTGATATAACACCACGCCCCGAATGCGAAGGAGCTCGATACACCCAAGTCGATACTGTTAAACGCCAGTCCGAGCACTCGCGCCAACCCCGGGAAATAGACACACAGCAGTACGACGAGAATCAGTGCCGTATTAAATAGCCTTCGCGGAGCCAGTAGCCCGATCACTCCGAGCAGGCCCACCAACAGATACAGTCGCACCTCCGTAAAAAGCGACCACAACGAACCGTTGACGGCGTTTCGCCATGGATTGGTCGCAAAGACGCCGGGAAGTCCCCATTCCGGCGTGGTAAGGGTAATATTGTTGACCACGTGACGAACGGTCTGCTTATCGCTGAAATAGTCTGTCAACGGCAAGGTGGTTGCCACGGGCCCAATGACAAACACACCAAACATGACCGCGACCGCCAACGCGGGGAAGATCCGTAAGATCCGGGCCTCTAGATAACTCAGCAGATCCCGCCGCGATAAGAAACTCTTGGTGACCAGGAATCCGCTGATGACGAAAAACATCAGCACGCCCGCCTCGCCGAAGTGTTTGTAGCCCGTCAAAATTTTCAACGGTTCTTTGCCGCCGGCAGTGGACAAATAGTAGCTGTGCCCAACGATGACAAGCGAGGCCGCGATGAACCGCAGCAAATGATAGTTGTTGTCTCGACCGTGATCGTAGTCCGCGATCGTTCCCATAGCCGCTCCTCAGGTGCGTACAGACCTTTTATTATCTCTGTTTTGAGGGTTCATGAAAAGGGGGCCCTCGGCGTGGCCCCCTTTGGGACTACGACGGTGTGACGAGAGGTCTGTGGGGAGATCAGGGCCCCTCGACGACGCGGTACGCTGTGCCGTTTGCGGACAAAATGTACAATTCGCCCGCCGCGTCTTCGCCGAACGAGAGAATGCTGCCGAGGTTTCCGAAGTTCCAGTCTTGTTGTTCGGTGGCCACGCCGTTCGCGTAGCGGAAGCTGCGCACCCACCCGTCGCAGTAATCCGCGTAAAAATACGTTCCATGCAACGCCGGAATCTCGTCGCCTCGGTACACAAAGCCTCCAGTGACCGAACAACCCTCGGCGTGGCTGTACTCCAAGACCGGCACCATGAGACCGCTTTGGTTGCAGCCGCTCGAAGGCTCGTAGCAGTGTCGGCCCTCCATAGTGTCCCATCCGTAGTTCACGCCCGCTGCGGTGCTCGACACCACGTTGACCTCTTCCCACGCGTTCTGCCCGACATCCGCAACGTACAGACGCCCCTCGGTCCGATCAAACGTCCAGCGCCACGGGTTGCGCAACCCGACCGCCCAGATCTCTCCCCGTGCACCGGTCGTCCCCACGAACGGATTGTCCGGCGGAATCACGTAGGGATCTCCGGCATCTACGTCGATGCGCAGCAGCTTGCCCAACAACGTGCTCGGGTCCTGGCCATTCTCGTCCGGGTCCCCCCCACCGCCACCATCTCCGGTCCCGATATAGACTTTCCCATCGGTCCCGAACGCGAGCATGCCGCCGTTGTGATTGTCCTCGGAGGAATGAGCAACGGTCAGGATCACGTGGGCCGATCCCGCATCAGCCACATTGGGATTCGCGCTCCGCGTGTACCGCTCGACCGTGATATCACCGTTCAGAGCCGTGTAATAGACATACAAGAAACCGTTCGTTGCGTAGGACGGATGAAACGCCAAACCCAACAAACCGCGCTCTCCCACGGTGCTGATTCGACCATCCAGATTGAGAAACGGAGCCGAGAGCAGGCCACCGTTCTCGACGACGCGAACACGACCGGGCTTCTCGACAATGAAAAGCCTGGAATCGGCTTCTGGAGCCGTCAGGAACAACGGGTTCGACAGGCCCGAAGCAACGGGCTCGACCCGCAGCGCAACCGGAGTCGGTGGCGTGCCCGTCCCCTTTTCCGAATCGCTGGGACAGGCTGTGAGCAGCAGGGAAAACGCGGTGCAGAGCAGGGGGTTGGGTAGGAGTAGCCGCATGGCACCCTGACTCTTAGCAGGCGCATCCGACCACGTCAAGCTGCACGGGGGAGGGAGACACAGCGACTCTGTGCCCCCCTCCCATAGCCGTAACTCTCCGCTCATCTCTCGCTGATAACGAAAACGGCGCAACCTGTTGGTTGCGCCGTTCGTGTTCCATCTCTCGTCGGTCGGTCCCTTACCCCGCCTTGGCCTTCTCCGCTTCAGGCTTTTCCTTCTTCGCGCCCTTGGTCTTCTTGTCCGGTCCAGCGGTCGTCACCTTGGGCTTGAGTTCGGTCAGTTCGATCACGGCCATGGGGGCACCGTCACCGAGTCGGCGACGGGACTGCATGACTCGGGTGTAGCCGCCGGCGCGGTTGGCGAAGCGCGGGCCGATGTCGGAGAACAACGTCCGCACCACGGATTCCTTCTGGATAAACGCCAGCGCACGCCGGCGAGAGGCCAAGTCGCCGCGCTTGCCGAGGGTAATCATCTTCTCGACAAACGACCGAAGCTCCTTGGCCTTGGGCACCGTGGTTTCAATACGTTCGTGCTCCAAAAGGGACGTGACCAGCGAACGGTACAACGCACGGCGGTGGCTGCTGTTACGGCCCAACGCGCGGCCGGCTTTGCGGTGTCGCATCTCAGGCTACCCCCTCGGACTTGGCGTCCATCTCGGATCGCGCGTCGCCTTCAGCCCCTTCCTGTGGGAGTAGGTCCTTGATGTTCATCCCGAATGACAGCCCCATCTCGTGAAGGAGCTCTTTGATTTCATTCAGCGACTTTCGGCCGAAGTTCTTAGTCTTGAGCATCTCATGCTCGGTCTTCTGAACCAAGTCCGCGATGGTCTTGATGTTGGCGTTCTTCAGACAGTTGGCCGCTCGCACCGACAGCTCCAGTTCATTGACGCCTCGGAACAGGTTCCGGTTCAGGTCCTTGCGCGTCTCCTCGGTCACCGGAACGGCCACCGCGTCGCCTTCGTCAAAGTTGATGAAAATTTGCATCTGATCTTTGACGATCTTGGAGGCGTGCGCAAGCGCGTCCTCCGGCGTGATGCTGCCGTCGGTCCAGACCTCCATCACCAGGCGGTCGTAGTCCGTGATCCGACCAACACGTGCGGGTTCGACCGCGAAGTTGACGCGTTTCACCGGCGGAAAAATCGCGTCGATCGGAATGGTCCCGATGGGCATACCCTCTTCCTTGTTACGCTCGGCCGGGACGTACCCGCGGCCGAGCTTCACCGTCAACTCGGCTCTCACGTGCGCATCCTTGTCCAACGTGGCGATGTGGATATCCGGCGTCAAGATCTCCACATCCGCGTCGTGGACAATGTCCTCGCCCGTCAGTTCGCCCGGGCCGCGCTTGTCGATCGTCACGACTTTCGGTTTGTCGCCGTGAAGCTTCACGCGCAGCCGTTTCAGATTGAGCACGATATCGGTCACGTCCTCCGTCACACCCGGGACCGTGGCGAACTCGTGCAAGACGCCTTCGATCTTGATGGACGTGACGGCGGCCCCGACGATGGACGACAGCAGGACACGCCGCAGCGAGTTGCCTATCGTGGTGCCGAACCCGCGTTCGAACGGCTCCGCGGTGAACTTGCCGTACGTGTCGGTCAAGGTCTCCTTGTCGCACTCCAGTTTCCGCGGCGCCTGAAAATCACTCGTTCTGATCAATGTCGTCATCGATGTCTCTCCACCCTAGCCTGCGTTCGCCACCGCGTCCTGCGGCTCGATCTATCGCGAGTACAGCTCGACCACGAGCTGCTCGTTGACCGGCAGGGCGATCTCTTCTTTCGTCGGAAGCTCCTTGACGCGGCCCGTGCAATGGGTCTTGTCTACTTCCAACCAGCCCGGCACACCGCGCCCACCAACACCTTCCAGCGCCTTTTGGACCGGCAATATCGACCGCGACGATTCGCGGACGGACACCGTCGCCCCCGGTACGACCAGGAACGAGGGAATGTCCACCTTCTTCCCGTTGACCTGAAAGTGGCCGTGGCGAACCAGCTGTCGGGCTTCGCGGCGCGAGGATGCGAATCCCAACCGATAGACCACGTTATCCAGCCGCCGCTCCAACAGCACCAGCAGATTTTCTCCGGTAATCCCCTTGATCCGCTCAGCCCGGTGGAAGTAGCCGCGGAACTGGCGCTCTAACAGCCCGTAGATGCGCTTGAGCTTTTGTTTCTCGCGGAGCTGGAGGCTGTACTCCGAGGTTCGCATCCGGCCCTGTCCGTGCTGGCCCGGGGGGTAGCTGCGGCGATCCACGGCGCACTTGTCCGAGTAACAGCGCGTCCCTTTGAGAAACAGTTTCGTGCCCTCGCGGCGGCACAGCCGACAGACCGGCCCTAGATATCGTCCCACACTCGTCTCCTGTCCTACAATGTTCCCCGGTTCGCCTTCACGCTAGACCCGCCGTCGTTTGGGCGGCCTACACCCGTTGTGCGGAATCGGCGTCACGTCTCGAATCAAGTTGATCTTGAGACCGGCGACCTGTAACGCACGAATCGCCGACTCGCGGCCGGACCCAGGACCCTTGACGTACACGTCCACCTGCCGCATCCCGTGCTCCATCGCTTTTTTGGCGGCGGTATCCGCGGCTCGCTGCGCTGCGAACGGGGTGCTCTTACGAGAACCCTTGAAGCCCTGGTTTCCCGCGCTGGCCCAGACCACGACGTTGCCCGCCAAGTCCGTCACCGTCACGATGGTGTTGTTGAACGACGCCTGGACATGCGCCACGCCCGTCTGGACGTGCTTGCGTTCCTTCTTTTTTCCAACTTTCTTATTGACCATACATCCTCGCTTGGGTCACCCCACGGCCTACTTGTCTTTTTTCTTCGCGCCGATGCCCCGTCGGTTCGGCCCCTTGCGGGTCTTCGCGTTGGTGTGGGTCCGTTGTCCCCGAACCGGCAATCCCCGGCGGTGCCGGAGCCCCCGGTAACACCCGATGTCCATCAACCGTTTGATGTTCATCGCGATCTCGCGGCGCAGGTCGCCCTCCACCTTGAACTCTCGGTCGATAATCTCCCGAAGGCGCACCACTTCGGCCTCCTGAAGCGTCTTGACCCGTGTGGCCGGATCCACCTTCGCCTCGCGCAAAATCTTCAGCGCCGATGGCCGTCCAATGCCGTAGATCGCGGTGAGGCCGATCTCGACCCGTTTGTCTCGTGGAAGATCTATTCCTGATATACGCGCCACCTTCCGACTCCTTATCCTTGTCGCTGCTTATGCCGAGGATTTTCGCAGATCACCCGAACCACGCCGCGGCGCTTGATGATCTTACATTTGGCACAGATCGCTTTGACCGACGACCGAACTTTCATGGCGATTCCTTCCTACTTGCTGAACCGATACGTAATCCGACCGCGAGTCAGATCGTACTGCGACAGCTCCACGGTGACCTTGTCTCCCGGGAGGATTTTAATATAGTGCATCCGCATTTTCCCGGAGATATGCGCCAATACCTTATGGCCGTTCTCCAACGCCACGCGGAACATGGCGTTGGGGAGGGGCTCCACAATAGTTCCCTGCACTTCAATGGTATCTTCCTTCGGCATCGTCCTCCGTTACGCCGCGCGGGTGAGCACTTTCGGTCCCTCGACCGTCAACGCGATCGTGTGTTCGAAATGCGCGGAGAGCTTCCGATCTCTGGTCACCACGGTCCATCGATCGTCCAGCACCTCCACGTCACTCCTCCCGATGTTCACCATCGGCTCGATCGCCAACACCAACCCCTCCTTGAGGCGAGGGCCCTCGCCGGGCTTTCCAAAATTTGGCACCTGAGGATCCTCGTGCAAGTTCCGCCCGATGCCGTGGCCCACGAAATCCGTGACCACGGAATACCCCTCTCGCTCGGCCACGGTCTGGATCGCGTGCGAGACATCGGACAACCGGTTGCCCACTTTCACCTGCTCCAACCCCGCAGTCAAGGCCTCTTCGGTCACCCGAATGAGGCGAGCGGCCGCCTCGGAGATTTGCCCCACGGGCACGGTCACCGCCGCATCGCCGTGGTAGCCCTCCACGATCGCTCCCACGTCGATCCCGATGATATCGCCCTCCTCCAGACGCTTTCTGGCCGATGGGATCCCGTGGACCACTTCTTCATTGACCGAGGTACACAGCGTCGCGGGATAGCCGCGGTAACCCTTGAATGCGGGCCGCCCCCCTTCGCGGACGATGAACTCCTCGGCCCAGCGATCCAAGTCCGCCGTGGTGATGCCAGGTTTGACCCGCTCGCGAAGAAACGCGATGGTCAGCGCCACGATCCGACTGGCCTGAGCAATCAGTTCGATTTCCTGCGGCGTCTTCAAAATAATCATACCGGCTGGTCCGCGACCAAGGCCGCCTCGACCCGGGCGGCAACCTGATCGATCGGCGCCGAACCATCAATGGTCGCCAACAGACCGCGCGACCGATAATACGCCAAAAGCGGCGTGGTTTCACGTTCGTACACCGCCAAACGCTTTCGGATCGTTTCCGCCCGATCATCCTCACGCTGGAAGAGATCCGCACCGCACGCGCCGCACCGATCTCCCTTGGGAGAGGGGTCGTGCGTCACGTGATACACCCTCCCGCACGCGGGACAGCCGCGTCGACCGGACAGGCGATCCACGATCAGATCCGCAGCCGCTTGAAACGCCACCGCCCGATCCAAACGCTCCCCCCGGGAGGACACCATCTTTTCCAGCGCCTCCGCCTGAGGAATCGTCCGCGGGAATCCGTCGAGCAGGTAGCCCGGCTTGGTGTCGTCGGCTTTCAGTCGCTCGGCCAGCATATCGATCACGAGACCATCCGGAACCAGCGCGCCCGAGTCCATAAACGTTTTGGCCTGTCGGCCCAACGGCGTGTTGGTACGCACCGCTTCCCGCAGCACGTCGCCGGTCGAAATCTTGGCGATGCCTCTGGACGCTGCCAGGCGCTGCGCCTGGGTGCCTTTGCCCACACCCGGAGGACCGATGAACACCACGCGCACGTCACATGCTGCGGCCCTTGAGCCGCCCCTTGCGCATAAAGCCTTCGTAGTTGCGCGTGATCATGTGGGTCTCGATCTGCTGCGCGGTGTCGAGGCCCACGCCCACCACGATCAGCAACGACGTGCCGCCGAAAAAGAACGGCAGCCCGGCTTGATAGATCAACAACTCCGGGATCACGCACACCACCGCTAGGTACACCGACCCGGCAAAGGTCACCCGAGTCAGGACCCGATAGATGTAGTCCGACGTTTTCTGTCCGGGCCGAATGCCGGGGATGAATCCCCCGTACTTCTTCATATTGTCCGCCATGTCCACCGGATTCAGCACAACAGCGGTGTAGAAGAATGCAAAAAAGATGATCAGCGACACATACAAGAGGGTGTAGAGCACCGAGCCAGGGGCCAACTGCTGCGAAAGACTCTGTACCCACGCGATCTGGATGAACCCCGCGATCGTGGCCGGAAACGCGATCAAGCTGGAGGCGAAGATCGGAGGAATCACGCCCGCGGTGTTGATCTTCAGCGGAATATGCGTGTTCTGCCCCCCGTACACCCGACGCCCCACCACCCGTTTGGCGTATTGGACCGGAATCTTCCGCCGGCCGCTTTCCAAAAACACGATCGCCGCGGTCACACCCACCATCATGAGGGCGAGCGCAAGCAGAAATACGCTGCTCAACTGCCCCGTGTCCCACAGACTATAGGTATTGATGAGCGCGCTGGGGATGTTGGCCACGATGCCCGCAAAGATGATCAGCGAGATGCCGTTCCCGATGCCCCGTTCGGTGATCTGCTCGCCGAGCCACATCAGGAACGCCGTGCCCGCCGTGATCGTGATCATGGTCATCAGACGGAACGCCCAACCGGGTTGCTGCACGAACACCCCGCCGTTCATCTTTTCCAGGCCGACGGCGATTCCAAAGGACTGGATGAGCCCGATGAAAATCGTGCCGTACCGGGTGTATTGAATGATCTTCTTTCGACCTCGCTCCCCTTCCTTGGCCAATTTGGTCAACGTGGGGACCACCACCGTCAACAACTGCAAAATAATAGACGCCGAAATGTAGGGCATGATGCCCAAGGCCACGATCGTGACCCTGGCCAGGGCGCCGCCGGAAAACATGTCCAAAAACCCCATCAGGGCGCCGCCCTCCTGATGGAGAAACTTACTCAGCTCTTCGCCGTCGATGCCCGGAGTCGGGACGTGCGCGGCGATGCGATACACCGCCAGCATGGCCAACGTAAACAAGATACGCTGGCGCAGTTCCGGGATCTTGAAGACGTTCTGGAGGTTCGTGACGAGCCGGTCGAACACGGGGTCGTCCCCTCTCAGCGCCGTGTCGAGACTTCGATAAGGACCACTGTTCCGCCGGCCGCTTCGATCTTCTCTTTGGCGCCCCGGCTAAACGCGTGCGCCTGAACCGTCAGCGGCGCGGCCAACGTCCCTTCCCCGAGGATCTTGACCGTAGCGACTGAAGTCTTGATCACACCCGCAGCCTTCAGACGCTCGGGGGTCACCGGGCTGGTTGCGTCGAACCGCGCCAGGCGATCCAGATTCACGACCGCCGGCTCATCGCGGAAAATATTCACGAACCCTCGCTTGGGGGCACGGCGGATGATCGGGTTCTGTCCGCCCTCGAATCCCGGACCTTTGGTGCCGCCGGAGCGCGCGCCTTGCCCTTTGTGTCCCTTGGTCGAGGTTTTCCCATGACCGGAGCCGATCCCTCGGCCGAGCCGCTTTTCTTTTTTCTTAGCGCCGCGCGCGGGCGCCAGTTGGTCCAAGCGAATCATGCCCGCTCCCCGGTGTGAGGTTCGACCCGCACCATATGCGAGATCGCATCCACCATGCCGCGAATCGCCGGGGTATCCGGCCGGATCACGGTCTGCTGGAGTTTCCTGAAGCCCAGGCCTTTGACGATGGCTTTATGCTTCGCCGGGCGGCCGATGGGGCTTCGCACCAGCGTGATCGCCAGACGCGAACCCGCGGGCGGCGTGGCAGCCTTTGCGCTCGAGGCCCGAGAATTCGTCACCCTCCCACCTCCGCCGTTTCGACCACCTGCACGCCCCGCATCCTGGCCATCTTCTCCGGGTCGCGCAGCGCCATTAAGCCGCTGAGCGTCGCCTTGACTACGTTGTACGGATTCCCGCTTCCCAACGACTTGCAGAGGATATTCCGAATACCGGAAATCTCCATCACCGACCGTACGGCACCGCCGGCAATGATGCCGGTCCCCTCAGCGGCAGGCTTCATCATGATCCACTCCGCCCCGCACCGCCCGACGATCTCGTACGGGATCGTGTCGTCAATGATCGGCACTCGCATCAAGCTCTTCTTCGCGCGTTCGACGGCCTTGCGGATCGCTTCGGGAACTTCGGCGGCCTTGCCTTTGCCCACGCCGACACAGCCCTGCCCGTCGCCGACCACCACGACCGCCGAGAAGCTGAACCGCTTGCCGCCCTTGACGACTTTGGCCACGCGGTTGATATAGACGACCTTATCCTTTAAGGTCAGTTCATCTGGATTGATTCGCTCCAACCGTCGGTCCTCCCTAGAAGTTCAGGCCCGCTTCGCGCGCAGCGTCGGCAAGCGCCTTCAGCCGGCCGTGATACAGGTAGCCCCCTCGGTCGAACACCACCGCCGCCACGTTGGCAGCTTTGGCGCGTTCCGCGAGCGTCACACCCAACGTTTTCGCCGCCTCGATCGAGTTACTTTTCACGCGCTCGCGAATCGCAGGCTCCAAGGTCGAGGCCGCGACCACCGTGCGGCCATCCAAGTCGTCGATGATTTGGCAATACAGGTACCGATTACTTCGAAACACCGACAACCGCAGACGACTCTTGGTTCCGACGACGCGTTTGCGCACCCGCCGGTGCCTACGCTGGCGAGCTTCCACCTTCTCTTTGGCATTCATGCTCATCGTCCGCTCATCCCAGTCCGCATCCCGGCGCGCCGAGGGCGCTTATTTGCCGGTCTTCCCTTCTTTTCGAATGATGTGTTCACCTGCGTATTTGACGCCCTTCCCCTTATAGGGCTCAGGCTTGCGCATCGCTCGAATCTTCGCCGCCGTCTGGCCGACCAGGTATTTGTCGATCCCTTTCAGGGTCACCACGGTCTGCTTCTCAACCGCCGCGTCGATCCCCGCTGGCAACGGGAACTCGATCTGATGGGTGTATCCCAGATTCAACAGCAATTTTTTCCCTTGCAGTTGCGCGCGGAAGCCCACCCCGATGATCTCCAGCACTCGTTCGTACCCCTGGGATACGCCCTCCACCATGTTCTTGATCTCGTTCCTGACCGTCCCATGCAGGGATCGGTCGGTCTTTTCGTCCGACGAGCGGCTGACCTTGACTTGCCCGTTTTCCACCAGGACCGACACCCGAGGGTGAAACGCCTTCGACAGTTCGCCCTTGGGCCCTTTGACCCGGACCAGGCCGCCCGCGACCTTGACGTCGACCCCCTTGGGAACCGTGATTTCTTTCCGTCCGACCCTAGACATGACTCACCACACGTAACAGAGGACCTCACCGCCGACCTTGGCCTGCCGTGACTGCTTGTCAGTCAGGACTCCGCGGTTGGTGGAGAGGATCGCGACCCCGTATCCGCCTCTGACCTTCGGGATGCGCTGATGGCCGACGTAGACGCGACGACCCGGGGTGCTGACTCGCTCGATACCCGCGATCACCGACTCTTCTTCGTTGAGGTATTTCAACTCGATCTTCAGCGCCTTGCGTTCTCCCTGCGTCACGACGCGGGCATCGCGGACAAACCCCTCTTCCTTGAGCAGGCGGGCGATGTCGACTTTGATCCGCGACGAGGGCATCAGGACGGACTCGTGCCGTCGCATCGTCGCGTTACGAATGCGCGTCAACATGTCGGCAATGGGATCGGTCATGCTCATCGTTTGGTCACTCCTTGCTTCCAGCTCTGGCCGCTCACCAGCTCGCCTTCACGACACCCGGGATGTCCCCGCGCAGACTGAAGTTGCGGAAGCAGATCCGGCAGAGGGCGAACTTCCGAATATAGCCTCGCACGCGCCCACAGGACTTGCACCGGTGGTACTGGCGAACCGCAAATTTTTGCGGCTGTTGAGATTTGAACACGAGTGCCTTGCGCGCCATGCGTCTCCTTCGATCAATTCCGGAACGGCATGCCGAGGTGCTTGAGCAGCGCCTGGGCCTCTGCGTCGGTCCGTGCGGTGGTCACGATCGTGATATCCATTCCGTGAATCGCGCTGATCTCGTCGTACTTGATTTCGGGGAAGATCAGTTGTTCTTTGAGCCCCAAGGTGTAGTTTCCCCTCCCGTCGAACGACCGACCGAGCACCCCGCGAAAATCCCGGATCCGCGGGAGCGCCACATGGAGGAGCCGTTCAAGGAACTCCCACATCCGTTGGCCGCGCATGGTGGCCTTGCACCCGATCGACATGCCCTCCCGCAGCTTGAATCCGGCGATGGACTTGCGCGCCTTGGTGACCATGGGACGCTGGCCCGTGATCAGGCCGACCTCGCCCATCGCCGCCTCCAGCAACTTGCCGTTGGCCGTGGCCTCGCCCATTCCGACGTTGAGCACGACCTTCTCGACCCGAGGCACCTGCATCGGGTTCTGGTACGCAAATTCCTTCATCAACAGCGGCACGATCTCTTCTCGATAGCGCGCGCGAAGTGGAGGCACCTCGGTGATTGTCGTCTTGGTCATGGCCTATCCCTTATCCACAATCTCGCCGCACCGTTTGCAACGACGAAGTCGGCGCGCCCCTTCGAGCAGGGCGATTCCCAGCCGGGCGGGCTTGGCGCAGTGTGGACAGACCACCATCACCTTGGACAGCGCCAGCGCCCCTTCCTTCTCAATGATGCCGCCCTTGTTGGATCGCCCGGGCTTGGTGTGGCGCTTGATCAGGTTTAACTTCTCGACCACGACCTTGGATTGGGCCGGCATGACGTTCAGCACCTTCCCCTGCTTGCCGCGCTCCTTGCCCGCCAGGATCACCACGGTATCGCCTTTCTTGATCCGGGCCTTCGTGGGCTTCGCGTCAACCGTATTCAGCGTCATACGTATCATCATCTATCCCTGTGTCCGGTGCCTCGCCTACAGCACCTCGGGCGCCAACGAAATAATCTTCATGAACTTTTTCCACCGTAATTCACGGGCGACCGGACCGAAAATGCGCGTGCCGATCGGTTCACCCTGGGGGTTGATCAGCACCGCGGCGTTCCGGTCGAACTTGATATACGATCCGTCGTCCCGACGAACCTCTTTGGCCGTTCTCACCACCACCGCCTTGACCACTTCGCCCTTCTTGACGCTCCCCTGAGGAATGGCTTCTTTGACCGTCACCTTAATGACGTCGCCGATCGTGGCGTAGCGGCGCTTGGACCCGCCGAAGACGTGAAAACACATCACCTTCTTCGCGCCCGAGTTGTCGGCGACATCCAGCATGGTGTAAATCTGGATCATGGCGCGGCCGACTCCTGACCAACCTTCTTGGTCTCGGCCACGGCCCGCTCAAGGATCGAGGTCACCCGCCAGCGCTTCAGCTTGGAGAGCGGGCGGGTTTCCGCCAATCGGACCAGATCGCCCAGCCCGCAGCCGCGGTCGTCGTGAGCCATATACCGCGTACTCCGCCGCACGACTTTCTTGTACTTGGGGTGGATGATCGTCCACTCGACCGTCACCACGACGGTCTTTTGCATCTTGTTGCTGATCACACGGCCCACGACCGATTTCGGCGCTTTGGATGCGGGCTTGGTGGCGTCGGTGCTGCGAGTCGGTGCGGCGGCGGCCTTGTCCATGGTCACTTGGCGCCAGCGCGATCCGTCTCGCGGGCGATGGTCTTCACCCGCGCCATGTCACGCCGGACGGTTTTAAACCGAGCGGGGTTCTCAACCCGGCCGGTCGCGTTCTGCACGCGAAGGTGGAACAACTCTTTTTTCAGGTCTCGCTCCTTCTGTGCGAGCTCCTCACGGGTCAATCCTCGGAGGTCCTTCACCTCTATCGTCATCGCTATACCTCCGCTCCGCGCTCGATGAACTTGGTCGCAATCGGCAGCTTGAACGACGCGAGCCGAAACGCGGCCTTGGCGATGTCCTGCGTCACGCCTTCCATCTCATACAAGATCCGGCCAGGCTTCACCACACAGACCCACAGCTCGGGATTGCCCTTGCCTTTTCCCATCCGGGTTTCGGCGGGCTTCTTGCTGATGGGTTTGTCCGGGAACACGCGAATCCAAATCCGTCCGCCGCGTTTAACGTACCGGGTCATGGCGATTCGGGCCGCTTCGATCTGGCGGGCGGTGACCCAGCCCGGTTCGAGCGCTTTGAGTCCGAAGTCACCGAACGCCAGCTCCGCGCCGCGATAGGCTTTGCCGGTCATCCGACCCTTCTGCATCTTGCGGAACTTGACCTTCTTCGGACTAAGCATGAGCCTTCATCCCCCGTTCATCGGCACTCGTGAGCCCGACGCCCGGAGAGAGCTCGCCGCGGTAAATCCACACCCGGACCCCGATCTGTCCATAGGTCGTCTTCGCTTCCGCCAAGCCGTAGTCGATGTCGGCACGGATCGTGTGCAGCGGCACGCGGCCCTCTCGGTACCATTCCGTTCGCGCGATTTCATTTCCGCCCAATCGGCCCGCGCACATCACCTTGATGCCCTTGGCGCCTAACCGGAGCGCTGAGACCACGGCCTTCTTCATCGCACGGCGGAACGCGATACGTTTTTCCAATTGCAGCGCGATGTTTTCCGCTACCAGTTGCGCATCCACCTCGGGCTTTTTGATTTCCCGGATGTTGATCGCCACCTGCCGTTTGGTGAGGGCCTCGAGCTCCGCCTTCAGCTTGTCGACCTCCGCCCCTTTGCGCCCGATGATGATGCCGGGCCTGGAGGTATGTAGGTTGATCCGCAGGTGGTTGCCCGAGCGCTCGATTTCGATCCGCGCAATCCCGGCGTGGTACAGTTTGGTTTTGACGATCTTGCGGACCTTGAGGTCTTCGTGCAGCAACACGGCGTATTCCTTGCCCGCGAACCAGCGCGAATTCCATGTCTTGATGTATCCCAATCGGAATCCGATCGGGTGAACCTTATGCCCCACGGTGTCCCGCTCCCTTCGCCGCCCCGGTGGTTGCCGCCTTGCGCCGCGCAGGACGCGGTTTCGGCGTGACCACCACGGTAATGTGGCTCATGCGTTTATGGATCGCGTGCGCACGCCCTTGTGGCGCCGGCTGAATCCGCTTCAACGTTGGTCCCTGGTCCACCACCGCGCGACTGACCACCAGGTCGTCCACGTCGCCGATCTCACGGTTCTCGGCATTCGCGATCGCAGACCGCAAGACCTTTTCCACCACGCGCGCCGCGCCTTTCGCGGTGAACTTGAGCGTCGAGAGCGCGTCACCCGCCCGCTTGCCGCGGATCAAGTCGATCACGAGCCTCGCCTTGCGGGGCGCGATTCGCACGAATTTGAGGACCGCTTTTGCTTCCGCCATGGTGTCCGACATTGTGCTTTCCGCCACGCGCCCGGGGTTACTTCGGGGCCGTGGCCTTCTCCGTCTTGGCCGACCCGTGGCCCTTGAACAGCCGCGTGGGCGAGAATTCCCCGAGCTTGTGCCCGACCAGATTCTCGGTCACATAAACCGGGATGAACTTCTTGCCGTTGTGGACCGCCAACGTGTGACCCAACATCTCCGGGATGATGGTGGAGCGACGCGACCACGTCTTGATGATCTTTTTATCCCTGGCCTGGTTCAGCTTTTCGATTTTGGCCATCAAACTGGCATCAACGAACGGGCCCTTCTTAACTGATCTCGGCATGGCGCGCTACTTCCTCTTCTTGATGATGAACCGCGTCGTGTCTTTCCGGCGCCGGGTCTTGAACCCTTTGGCGAGCTGTCCCCAAGGGGACACCGGATGCGGATTACCCTGCCCGGCCTTACCCTCGCCACCGCCGTGCGGGTGGTCAACGGGGTTCATCGCGACCCCCCGGACCTTCGGGCGACGCCCCAACCATCGGGAGCGACCAGCTTTACCGATCGACACGTTTTCATGATCGAGATTGCCGACTTGGCCGACCGTGGCCATACAGGTGGCGTTGATCAATCGCACCTCTCCAGACCCCAACCGGATCTGGGCATACCGCTCGTCTTTCGCCATCAGCTGGGCGACGGCGCCTGCGCTGCGGGCCAACTGGCCGCCTTTCCCGGGACGCATCTCGATGTTGTGAATCTGAGTCCCCACCGTAATCTTCGCCAGCGGGAGCGCATTGCCCACTCGAATCTCGGCGTTCGGCCCCGCCATCACGGTCCCGCCGACCGTCAGACCGAGAGGCGCCAAGATGTAGCGTTTCTCCCCGTCACGGTAGTGCAACAGCGCGATCCGCGCCGAGCGGTTCGGGTCGTACTCGATCGCGGCCACCGTCGCCGGAATCTCCGGTTTGTCGCGCTTGAAATCGATCAGCCGCAACGCCCGTTTGTGTCCGCCGCCGCGATGGCGAACCGTCATCTTGCCGACGTTGTTGCGGCCACCCGACGAGGGACGCGACACCAGCAACGATTTTTCGGGACGCCGCTTGGTCACCTCTTCGAACGTCGAGCACGTCATCGCACGACGGCCGGGAGAAGTCGGTTTGTAACTCTTTACCGGCATCGCCTCACCCTCCCTCGAACAGGTCGAGCTTCTGACCCTCTTTCAAGGTCACCACACCCTTCTTCCATGACGATTTTCGCCCTTCAAATCGCCCGAGACGTTTGGTCTTGCCCCTCACGTTCACGATGTTGACCGAGGCCACTTTGACCTTCAAGGCCTCCTCGACCGCTTTCTTCACCTCGGACTTGTTGGCCCGAGACGAGACCACGAACGAGATCTGATTGTGCTGCTCCCGTAAACGCGTACTCTTTTCCGTCAACAACGGAGCGATCAAGATATCGTGGGGGTCGACTCGCGAACGAGGAACCGCGGTTCCGGTCGCTGGCTTGGCGGTCGATTTGCGCGGCGCGGCGCTCATGACCACGCCTCCGCCAGGCGCCCGAGATCGGATTGCATGAGCACCACGTGGTGGTGCGCCAACACGTCGTACACGTTGAGCCCCGGAAGGTCGAGCACCGTGACTCGCCCCAAGTTCGCGCTGGCTCGTCGGATCCGCCCATCTTCGTCGCGATGAATGATCAACACGCGGCCGTCCAATCCCAGTGCGTTCAACATCCCCGCCATCAACTTCGTTTTCGGTTCCGGCAGCGACAAATGATCGAGCACGATCACCTCGTTCTGCGCCACCTTGGCGCTCATCGCACCCGCCAAAGCCGCCCGCGCCTTTTTTCGGGGAAACGCATAGCCATACGGTCTCGGCGTGGGACCAAACACGGTCCCGCCCTTCCGCCACAGCGGCGAACGGATCGAGCCCGCGCGCGCGCGGCCCGTGCCCTTTTGCTTCCACGGCTTCCGCCCCGAGCCCCTCACTTCCCCGCGTTCCTTGGTATCAGCGGATCCTTGCCGGCGCGACGCCAACTGCATGGTGACCGCCTCGTGAAGGAGCGCGCGGTTGGGTTCCGAGGTGAATAATCGCCCTGTCAATTCGACTCGCGCGACTGTCTCTTTTTTGACGTTCAACACGGACACGACTCGCGCGCCAGAGGCCGTGATCTCAACGGCCGGCCTGCTCACCGGCGTTGGGCGCCGCGTCGCACTCGGGACGACGGTGGCGGGCGAGGGTTTCTTCGCTCGCTCACGAGGCGCGACGCGGGCCGCTCGCGCGACCTTGGCCTTGGCTTTGGGTTTCGCCGCGGTTTTCGCCGTGGGCTTTCGCGCCTTGGCCGCGGGTTTCGTTCGAGACGAGGAGGACGCCTTCGCCGCCTTGCCCGGTTTGCCCGTCCGCCCTGTACCTTTACTCGGGCTCACGCTGCCCCTCCACCCGACGCGACGCGTCGAATCTCCACCACCGAACCGGTGGGACCTGGAATCGCGCCGCGCAGCAGCACCAGGTTTTCTTCCGCACGAACGTCGATCACCTCAAGCCCTGTCACGGTGACACGCTCCGCCCCCATGTGGCCCGGCAACCGCTTGCCTTTAAACACGCGCGACGGAAACGAACTGGCCCCGATGGATCCGGGTTCCCGGTGGAACATCGAGCCGTGGGTCGCGGGACCGCCGGCAAAATGGTGGCGCTTCATCACCCCCGCGAATCCCTTCCCCTTCGAAATCCCGCTGACCGCCACCCACTCGCCCTTTTGCAACGCGTCCGCGGTGACGGTCTGGCCGACCTCGACGCCCTGACCGTCGGTGGAGAACTCTCGGAGATGATACGCAGGCGGCACGTTGGCCTTCTTATAGTGACCACGCAACGGCTGATTCACCCGCTGTTCCTTTTTGGGGCCGTATGACAGCTGGACCGCGCGGTACCCGTCGGTCTCGGGCGTCTTCACCTGCACCACTCGACAGGGGCCGGCCTCGACCACCGTGACGGGGATCAATCGCCCGTTTTCCCCAAACACCTGGGTCATCCCGAGCTTGCGGCCGAGCAATCCGCCGATCACAGCTTGATCTCCACGTGGACACCGGCCGCCAAGTTCAACTTCATGAGGGCATCCACGGTCTCCGGGGACGGCTCCATGATCTCGATCAACCGTTTGTGCGTGCGGATCTCGAACTGCTCACGGGACTTCTTGTCCACGTGCGGGGAACGCAAGACCGTATACCGATTGATCCGAGTGGGCAGCGGAACCGGTCCCGAAATTTTGGCGCCCGTGCGCTTAGCCGTCTCCACGATCTCGACCACGGACTGGTCGAGGACGCGATAGTCATAGGCCTTGAGGCGAATCCGAATCTTTTGATTGGCGACTACCATGTATGCTTTCTATCCCTGGAGCCTGTTCGGGCTCCTACGCGATAATGCCGGTGATGACGCCGGCGCCGACGGTGCGGCCGCCCTCCCGGATCGCGAATCGCAAGCCCTCTTCCATCGCGATCGGCGTGATCAGGTCCACTTCCATCCGCACGTTGTCCCCTGGCATCACCATCTCCACCCCCTCCGGCAGCTTCGCCACCCCGGTCACGTCCGTGGTCCGAAAGTAGTACTGCGGCCGGTACCCGTTGAAGAACGGCGTGTGCCGTCCCCCTTCTTCTTTGGTCAAAATGTACGCTTCCGCCTTGAACTTGGTGTGCGGCGTGATCGTCCCCGGTTTGGCCAACACCATCCCCCGCTCCACGTCTTCTTTCTTGGTCCCCCGCAGCAGGATCCCCACGTTGTCCCCGGCTTGCCCCTGGTCTAGCACTTTGCGGAACATCTCCACCCCCGTCACCACGGTCTTCTGGGTGGCCCGGATCCCCACGATCTCGATCTCTTCCCCCACTTTCACCACGCCCCGCTCGATCCGCCCCGTCACCACCGTCCCCCGCCCCGAGATGGAAAAGACGTCTTCCACGCTCATCTGGAACGGCTTCTCGATGTCGCGCTTGGGCATCGGGATGTAGCTGTCGATGTTGGCCAGCAATTTGAGGATGGCGTCCGCCCCCAGCGGCCCTTTGTCCCCTTCTAAGGCTTTGAGCGCGCTCCCCGCCACAAACGGGATCTTGTCCCCCGGAAATTCATACTTGGTCAGCAGTTCCCGCACTTCCAGCTCCACCAAGTCCAATAACTCTTTGTCGTCCACCATGTCGGCTTTGTTCAAGAACACGACGATATACGGCACGCCCACCTGCCGCGCCAACAAGATGTGCTCCCGCGTTTGCGGCATCGGCCCGTCCGCCGCGCTCACCACCAGGATCGCCCCGTCCATTTGCGCCGCCCCGGTGATCATGTTCTTCACGTAGTCCGCGTGCCCCGGGCAGTCCACGTGCGCGTAGTGCCGGTTCTCCGTCTGGTACTCCACGTGCGCAATCGCGATCGTGATCCCCCGCTCTTTCTCTTCCGGCGCTTTGTCGATCTGGTCGTACGCCAAAAACTCCGCCAGCTTCTTCTCCGCCAGCACTTTCGTGATCGCCGCCGTCAGCGTCGTCTTCCCATGGTCCACGTGTCCGATCGTCCCCACGTTCAAATGCGGCTTCGTCCGCTCAAATTTCGCTTTCGCCATGTGTGTCTCCCTTAACCCCGCAAGCGGGTCTCACTAGATGATTCGGCCAGTTGAGCCCGTTCAGGGATGACCAGATACCAGGCGGAGCGAGCACCGGACCGGAACGTACTGGGTCGTACGTGAGGACCGGAAGCGCAGCGACAACGCCGCAGATGGTTATCCATGGACGGGCTCTACCCCCCCTGAACCTTCGCCACGATCTGGTCGGCAATCGGCTTCGGCACCATGTCGTAGTGAGCGAATTGCATGGTGAACGTGCCGCGCCCCTGGGTCTTGGACCGTAGGTCGGTAGCATAACCGAACATCTCCGCGAGCGGAACCTCGGCGGTGATGACCTGAGCCGATCCCCTCGCCTTCATCCCCTGAATCTTGCCGCGCCGCGAGTTGAGATCACCGATGACATCGCCCATATAGTCCTCGGGCACGATCACTTCCAGCGACATGATCGGTTCCAGCAGCGCGGGGTTGGCCTTCTTCGCGGCGTCTTTAAAGCCCATCGAGCCGGCGATCTTAAACGCCATTTCCGAGGAGTCGACATCGTGATACGAGCCGTCCACGATTCTGACCTTGATGTCCACCATCGGATAGCCCGCGACCACGCCGTTTTCCATGGCCTCGCGGATCCCCTTTTCCACCGCCGGGATGTACTCCCTGGGGACCTTGCCGCCCACGATCTTGTTTTCGAACTCAAACCCCTTCCCGGGCTCCTGCGGCTCGATCTCCAAGACCACGTGGCCGTACTGCCCACGGCCGCCGGTCTGCCGGATGTATTTGCCTTCGGCCGAGGAAGCGGTCCGGACCGTTTCCCGGAACGCCACCTGGGGTTTGCCGACGTTGGTTTCAACTTTGAATTCTCGCTTCAGGCGATCGACGATGATCTCCAGATGCAACTCTCCCATTCCGGCAATGAGTGTCTGCATCGTTTCCTCGTCGGTCGAGACCCGCAACGAGGGATCTTCCTGCCCGAGCTTCTGGAGGGCGAGCCCCATCTTCTCCTGATCCGGCTTGGTCTTGGGCTCGATCGCCATTTGGATCACGGGCTCGGGGAACTTCATCACCTCGAGCAAAATCGGATGATCCTCGTCACAGAGCGTGTCGCCGGTGGTTGCGCCCTTGAGGCCGACCGCCGCGCCGATCTCGCCAGCATACATCTCCTTGACCTCTTCACGCTTGTTCGCGTGCATCTTCAGGATGCGGCCGATCCGCTCCGTGCTGTCCTTCGTCGAGTTGTAGATGTACGATCCGGACCGCAACACGCCCGAGTAGACGCGGAAAAAGGTCAGCTGCCCCACGAACGGATCGGTCATGATCTTGAACGCCAGCGCCGAGAACTTTTCGTTGTCGTCGTGACGACGCGTGATCTCTTGTTGGGTCTTCATGTCGGTCCCGATCACCGGAGGGATGTCCATCGGAGACGGCAGGAAATCGATCACCGCGTCCAAGAGCAATTGCACTCCCTTGTTCTTAAACGACGCGCCGCAGAGGACCGGCACGACCTTCATCTCGAGCACGCCCTTGCGGATCGCGGTCTTCAGTTCCTCGATCGTCGGCGTTTCACCGGCGAGGTACCGCGCCATCACGGTCTCGTCACAATCTGCGAGCGCCTCGATCATCTTCTCCCGATAGTCCTGCGCCTGGTCTTTGAGATCGGCGGGAATCTCGTCCACGACGAACTTCGCCCCGAGCGTTTCGTCGTCGAAAAAGATCCCCTTCATGTTCAGCAAGTCCACCGGGCCGCGGAACGTGCCTTCCTTCCCGATCGGGAGCTGCAGGCACACCGGGCGGACGCCCAGTCGGTCCACCAGCGACTGCACGCTCGAAAAAAAATCGGCGCCGATCCGGTCCATTTTGTTCATAAACGCGATGCGGGGGACGTGGTACTTGTCCGCCTGCCGCCACACGGTCTCGGACTGCGGCTCCACGCCCTGCACCGAGTCGAACACCGCGACCGCGCCGTCCAGCACACGCAGTGAGCGTTCCACTTCGATCGTAAAGTCCACGTGGCCCGGGGTGTCGATGATGTTGATGCGGTAGTCTTTCCAGAAGCAGGTGGTGGCGGCGGCCGTAATGGTGATGCCACGCTCGCGCTCCTGCTCCATCCAGTCCATTGTGGCCGACCCCTCGTCCACCTCGCCGATCCGATGCGTCACCCCCGTGTAGTAGAGGATACGTTCGGTGGTCGTAGTTTTCCCCGCGTCGATATGCGCCATGATCCCGATGTTGCGGGTTCGATCTAATGGATACTGCCGAGGCACCGTGTGACCCCTGTCCCCTTCACTACTACGTGACGCATATCACCGATCCGACCGGTGACATCATCCGCGAATCACCGATATTGAGCGGGCTGACCGCTGACTGCGAGACCCGAACGAATCGCACCAGGACTACGGAAGAATCGGGAAGGCCGTTACCACCGATAGTGGGCAAACGCCTTGTTCGCCTCCGCCATCTTGTGCGTATCTTCCTTTTTCTTGACGGCGCCGCCGGTGTTGTTCGAGGCATCCAGCATTTCCGCAGCCAACTTCTCCTCCATGGAACGGCCGCTGCGCAGCTTGGCGTAGTTCACCATCCACCGCAACGCCAACGAGATCCGTCGCTCCGCTCGGACCTCGACGGGAACCTGGTACGACGCCCCGCCCACCCGACGGGATTTGACCTCGACCACCGGCTTGATGTTTTCCACCGCCGTCTTGAAAAACTTGAGCGGGTCGCCCCCGTTGGTCTTGGTCTTGATCAGATCAAACGCGTCATAACACACCGATTCCGCCACGCTCTTCTCGCCCTTCGACATCAGCGTGTTGATGAACTTTCCGACGAGCCGATCGTGATAGCGGGAATCGGACGCCGACTCCCGTCTGACCGGAACTCTACGCCGCGGCATGGTGTCCTCCCTCCGCGGTCTGATTCATGACGATTTCCACAACAGGCTCCACACTACTTGGGGGTTTTCGCGCCGTACTTGGAGCGACCTTGCTTACGGTTCTGCACGCCCTGCGTGTCCAGCGTCCCGCGCACGATGTGGTACCGAACGCCGGGCAGATCTTTGACACGACCGCCACGAACCAACACGATCGAGTGTTCCTGAAGATTGTGCCCCACCCCAGGGATGTACGTCGTGACCTCCATCCCGTTGGTCAATCGCACTCTGGCCACTTTGCGGAGCGCGGAGTTGGGCTTCTTGGGAGTGGTGGTATAAACGCGCACACACACGCCCCGTCGCTGCGGAGCGCCCTTCAACGCGGGCGACTTGGTTTTCGCCCGGGCCTGGAACCGCCCCTGTTTGACCAACTGATTAATCGTCGGCACGCTGATCCTCGTCGTCGCATCCGCCTCGAAGGCGTGTTTCGCGCCAGAACGGCTTATCCTGGCGAAAAACTTTGGAAGTATAGTGAATCACCTGGTCCAAGTCAAGCGTTTTCATGCCGGTGAACGGTTCGGGACCACATCATCCCGAATCGGACTACGAGGCGTGCTCCAGTTCGGCACCTTCAGTTGTCGCGTCACCGGCTCCCTCGGCCGGTTGGCCGTCCTCCGCCGTCTCGAACCCCGCGGGCATCTCGACGAACGTGTCGCGGTATTCCATCAGTCCGCTGCCCGCCGGGATCAGGCGGCCGACAATGACGTTCTCCTTGAGCCCTAGGAGATCATCCACCTTGCCCGTGATGGCAGCCTCGGTCAACACCCGCGTCGTTTCTTGGAACGACGCCGCAGAAATGAAGCTGTCGGTTGACAGCGACGCCTTGGTGATACCCAACAGGATCGGCTTGCCGACCGCGGGAGCGCCGCCCTGCGCCAGCACTCGCTCGTTCTCTTCGGCGAACGCCATCTTGTCGACTTGGCTGCCGATCAAGAAATCGGTATCGCCGGGATCTTCGACCTTCACCCTCTTCAGCATCTGTCGGACGATCACTTCAATATGCTTGTCGTTGATCGAAACGCCCTGCAGTCGGTAGACCTCTTGCACCTCGTCGACCAAGTACTTCTGCAGCTCTTTGGGCCCGAGGATGTCCAGGATGTCGTGCGGGTTCGCAGAACCATCCATGAGCGGTTCACCCGCGTGGACCCAATCACCCTCGTGCACGTTGACGTGTTTCCCCTTGGGAATCAGGTACTCGCGCACATCGCCCATTTCGTTCTTGACGAGCACTTTGCGCATCCCTTTGACGTATCCGGCGTATTCCACCACGCCATCGATCTCACTGATCACGGCCTGTTCCTTGGGCTTACGCGCTTCGAACAGTTCCGCCACACGAGGCAAACCGCCCGTGATGTCCTTGGTCTTGGTCGTCTCCCGCGGAACCTTCCCCAACACGTCCCCGGGGGACACGGTCTGGTTCTTTTCAACCAGAATGTGCGCGCCGGCCGACAGCGGGTACCGGGCGACCGCGTTGGCTGCGAGCTTGGAGGTCTTCCCCGCCTCGTCTTTGATCGAGATCCGAGGCCGCAGGGCGGAATTGGGCGAGTCGATCACCACCCGGCGCGACAACCCGGTGACTTCGTCCACCTCTTCGCGCACGGTCACGCCTTCGACAATGTCGCCGAACGCGACCTTGCCTCCCACCTCGGTCAACACCGGGAACGAGTAGGGATCCCACTCCACCAGTTTTTGATTCGTCTCCACACGACCGCCATCCTTGATTTTGATCTTGGCGCCGTAGACCACCGAATACTTTTCTTTCTCCCGTCCCGTGTCGTCGTAGATGGCGATCTTGCCGTTGCGGTTCATCACGACCATGTCGCCATGTTTGTCCTTCACCGTGTTGAGGTTGAGGTATTTCAACACGCCGGTGTTTTTCGCCTCCAAGACCGTCTGTTCAATCACCTTGCTCGCGGTGCCGCCGATGTGAAAGGTCCGCATCGTGAGCTGAGTGCCCGGCTCACCGATGGACTGCGCCGCGATAACCCCGACCGCCTCTCCCCGTTCGACCAGCTTGCCACGGGCCAGATCGCGACCGTAACACTTCGCGCAGACTCCCCGGCGCGCCTGACACGTCAACACCGAACGGATCTTCACGCGATCGATGCCGGCCTCAACGATGGCCTTAACTCCGGCCTCGTCAAGCTCCTCGGCCACACTGACGATCACCTCGCCGGTGAGCGGGTCGGCGATGGTTTCGGACGCGACGCGGCCCAGAATACGTTCATCAAGCGGCTCGATGATCTCGCCGCCCTCGACCAGTGCGGTCACGAAAATTCCGTCAGTGGATTGGCAATCCGTCTCACTGACGATCACGTCCTGGGAGATGTCCACCAATCGCCGGGTGAGATACCCCGAGTTCGCGGTCTTGAGCGCGGTATCCGCCAACCCCTTGCGGGCGCCGTGGGTCGAGATGAAGTACTGAAGCACGGTGAGACCCTCGCGGAAGTTCGCCGTGATCGGGGTTTCGATGATTTCTCCTGAGGGCTTGGCCATCAGGCCGCGCATCCCCCCGAGCTGACGGATCTGCTGGGCGCTACCGCGGGCTCCCGAATCGGCCATCATGAAGATCGAGTTGAAGTCCTCGCGTTCCTTGGCGGTCCCTTTTTTGATACTGTCCTCTTCGGCGCCCAACTCCTTCATCATCTCGCTGGCCACCTGCTCGGTGGTGTGCGCCCAGATGTCCACGACTTTGTTGTACCGTTCCCCGTTGGTGATCAACCCCTCGGAGTACTGTTTCGCGATCTCGGACACCTCCCGCCTGGCGCGCTCGATCATCGTCGCCTTCTGGGTCGGGATGTGCATGTCGTCGATACAGATCGAGATCCCCGCGCGGGTCGCGAAAAAGAAGCCGATGTCCTTGATCCGATCGAGCAGTACCACGGTTTCGCGGTGCCCGGCCTCGCGGTAACAGAGGTCGATGAGTTTCATCATCTCTTTTTTCGTCATTTCGCGGTTGACCGCGGCGAACGGCAGCTCGGCCGGCAGGATTTCGCCGAGGATCGTCCGCCCCACCGTGGTGTCGACGAGCGACCCGTTGATCCGCACTTTGATCCGCGCGTGTTCCTCCACCTCGCCCGCGTCGTACGCCATCCGCACGTCCTCGGCGCCGTAGAACTTCCGACCTTCTCCCTTGGCGCCCGCCTGTTCCTTGGTCAGCCAGTAGCATCCCAGCACCATGTCCTGCGAGGGTGTCATGATGGGCTTGCCGTTGGCCGGCGACAGAATGTTGTTGATCGACATCATCAACACGCGGGCCTCGATCTGGGCTTCGATCGACAGCGGCACGTGTACGGCCATCTGATCGCCGTCGAAATCCGCGTTGAACGCGGCGCAGACGAGGGGGTGGAGCTGGATCGCTTTCCCTTCGATCAGGATCGGATCGAAGGCCTGGATGCCCAGGCGGTGCAGCGTGGGCGCGCGGTTCAACAGGATGGGGTGTTCCTTGATCACCTCATCCAACACGTCCCATACTTCAGGCCGCTCGCGTTCGACCATTTTTTTGGCGCTTTTGATGGTCGTGACGTACCCGCGCTGCTCGAGCTTCTGGAAGATGAATGGTTTGAACAGTTCCAGCGCCATCTTCTTGGGTAACCCACACTGGTGCAACCGCAGTTCCGGCCCCACCACGATCACCGACCGCCCCGAGTAATCGACGCGTTTGCCCAGCAAGTTCTGGCGGAAGCGACCCTGCTTGCCCTTGAGCATGTCGGACAGGGCTTTGAGCGGCCGCTTGTTCGGTCCGCGAATCGCGCGGCCGCGCCGCCCGTTGTCGAAGAGCGCGTCCACCGCCTCCTGGAGCATCCGCTTCTCATTGCGGATGATCACCGCCGGCGCCTTCAGTTCCAGCAGCCGCTTGAGGCGGTTGTTGCGATTGATGACTCTCCGATACAAATCGTTCAGATCGGACGTGGCGAACCGGCCGCCGTCCAGCGGCACGAGCGGACGCAGTTCCGGGGGCAGCACCGGAATGACGTCCATGATCATCCACTCCGGTTTGTTTCCCGACTTCCGAAACGCCTCGATGACCTTGAGTCGCTTGGTCAGCTTCTTCTTGACCGCCGCGGAGCTGGCGTTCAGAATCTTCGTCTGGAGCTCGGCGTACTGTCCCTCCAAGTCGATCTTGCCCAGGATCTCCCGGATCGCCTCCGCGCCCATTTCAGCGCGGAACGAGTCCCCGTGCTCCTGAATCAGTTGGCGGTATCGCTCTTCGGTCAACAGTTCTTTTTCTTTGACCGGCGCATCGCCGGGTTCGATCACGATGTAACTCTCGAAGTACAAGATCCGCTCCAGGTGCTTGAGCGTCATGTCGAGCAAGGTGCCGATTCGACTCGGCACGCCTTTCAGGAACCAGATGTGCGCCACCGGGGAGGCCAATTCGATGTGCCCCATGCGCTCGCGGCGCACTTTGGACTGGATCACCTCGACGCCGCATTTATCGCACACGATCCCGCGGTGCTTCATGCGCTTGTACTTGCCGCAGTTGCACTCCCAGTCTTTGATCGGCCCGAAGATCTTGGCGCAGAACAGCCCGTCGCGCTCCGGCTTAAACGAGCGGTAATTGATAGTCTCGGGTTTCTTCACTTCCCCGTACGACCACGACCGGATCTTTTCTGGAGACGCGACGCGAATCCGAATCGCGTCGAACGAGATTGCGTCTTTGGGCTTCTCGAAGAAGTTATAAATTCCTTCCACAGGTCTCTCCTCGTCGCTGTTGGGGCGGTCCCCTGTGACCGCCCCGGGCAGGCACTGGGCCCGCGCCTACGACCTTAATCCTTCTCTTTTTTGATCAACTCCACGTCCAGCCCGAGGCTCTGCAGTTCCTTGATCAAGACGTTGAACGATTCGGGCAGTCCCGGTTCCAGGAAGTTCTCGCCCTTGACGATCGCTTCGTAGATGCGCGATCGGCCCGGGACGTCGTCCGACTTCACGGTGAGGAACTCCTGGAGCGTCGAGGCGGCGCCGTAGGCTTGAAGCGCCCACACCTCCATCTCGCCGAGTCGCTGGCCTCCGAACTGCGCCTTGCCGCCCAGGGGCTGTTGCGTCACTAGCGAATAGGGCCCGATCGAACGCGCGTGGATCTTGTCGTCGACCAAGTGGTGCAGCTTCATCATGTACATGTATCCGACGGTCACTTGTCGCTTGAACGCCTCGCCGCTTCGGCCGTCATACAGCGTGGTCTGCCCCGAGCCCGGCAGACCGGCCTCGGCCAGTAACTCCTTGATCTCTTTTTCCGTCGCCCCGTCAAACACCGGACAACTCACGTGCAACCCCAACGCGCGGGCGGCCCAGCCCAGGTGGGTTTCCAAGATCTGCCCCACATTCATACGGGACGGGACCCCCAAGGGATTGAGCACAATCTCGAGCGGCGTGCCATCCGGCAGGTACGGCATGTCCTCGATCGGCAACACGCGCGCCACCACACCCTTATTGCCGTGGCGGCCCGCCATCTTGTCGCCGACCTGCAGCTTACGCTTCATCGCGACGTAGACTTTCACGAGCTTGATCACGCCGGGCGGCAGTTCGTCGCCCTTCTTGAGTCGGCCCACCTTCTCGTCGTAGGACGTCTGCAGCAAGTCGATCTGCTCTTTCGCCGTCCGTTGCAACTCCTCGATCCGATCCTGCTCCACCGCCTCGCTCAATACGATGTTTCTGAGGTCGTCGTCGCTCAGCGTGTCGAGCACTTCTTTCGTGATGGTTCTCTTTTTCTTGAGCACCACCTCGCCGCTCTCGCGGTCGACCAAGTCCTTGGCCACGCTCTTCCCGACCAAGTAGCGGCGAACCTTTTTAATCGTTTCTTCTTCAAGGATTCGAATCTCGTCGTGGTGCACCCGCTCGATCCGGTGAATGTCTTCGCTCTCGATCGTCTTGGCGCGCTCGTCTTTATCCACGCCCTTCCGAGAAAAAATCTTCACATCGACGATCACACCTTCGATGCCAGGCGGCACGTAGAGGGAGGCGTCTTTCACATCCCCGGCCTTTTCGCCGAAGATGGCGCGCAGCAACTTTTCCTCTGGCGTCAGCTGGGTTTCGCCCTTGGGCGTCACCTTGCCCACCAGGATGTCCCCGGGACGCACTTCGGCGCCGATGCGGATGATTCCGCTTTCGTCCAGGTTGCGCAGCGCCTCTTCGCTGACGTTCGGAATATCCCGCGTGATCTCTTCCTTCCCCAGCTTGGTGTCGCGCGATTCGAGTTCGAACTCCTCGATGTGAATGGACGTAAATCGGTCGTCCCGGACCAGGGATTCGCTCACCAGAATCGCGTCTTCGAAGTTGTACCCGCCCCACGGCATGAACGCGACCAGCACGTTGCGACCCAACGCGAGTTCTCCACGGTCGATCGCGGGACCGTCGGCCAAGACGTGTCCTTTTTTGACGCGCTGGCCGACTCGCACCACCGGCTTCTGATTGATACACGTGTTCTGGTTGGAACGTTGGCACTTGATGAGGCGGTACACATCCGCTCCCGCGTCGCCGTCTTCTTCTTCGGCCGCTTTTTTCCCTGCGTCGGTCCGGACCACGATCCGCGTGGCGTCAACGCTCTCCACCACGCCCGACCGCTGCGCCAGAATGACGTACCCCGAATCACGCGCCACCGCGCCCTCCATCCCGGTGCCGACTAGCGGCGCCTCGGTGTCGATCAAGGGCACGGCCTGGCGTTGCATGTTGGAGCCCATCAACGCGCGGTTCGCGTCGTCGTTCTCCAGAAAGGGAATCAAGGCGGTCGCCACGCTGACGATCTGCTTGGGAGACACGTCCATGTAGTCGACCTTCTCGGGCGAGACCAGGACGAAATCGCCGGCTGCGCGCGCCGACACGATATCGGCGGTGATCCGGCCGCGGCCATCGACTCGGGTGTTGGCCTGTGCCACCATATATTTGTCGCCGTCGATCGCGGAAATGAACGCGACTTGATCGGTCACCCGGCCGTTCTCCACCTTGCGGTACGGTGATTCGATAAATCCGAACTGGTTGACCTGGGCGTATGTCGCCAGCGACGTGATCAATCCGATGTTGGGCCCTTCCGGCGTTTCGATGGGACAGATGCGCCCGTAGTGGGAGGGATGGACGTCGCGCACCTCGAAACCGGCACGCTCGCGGGTCAAGCCCCCGGGACCAAGGGCCGACAGCCGTCGCTTGTGTGTGATCTCCGCCAGCGGATTGGTTTGATCCATGAACTGGGAGAGCTGGCTCGATCCGAAAAACTCCTTGATCACCGCGATCACCGGTTTCGCGTTGATCAGGTCGTGCGGCAACACGGTCTCGATGTCCAGGAGGTTCATACGCTCCTTGATGGTCCGTTCCATGCGCACGAGGCCGATCCGCAGTTGATTCTCGAGCAACTCACCCACCGACCGCACGCGACGGTTGCCGAGGTGGTCGATGTCGTCGATATCCCCCTTGCCGGTCTTGAGGCCGATGAGGTACCGCACGGCCTCGACGATGTCCTGGGCGGTGAGCGTGCGTTTATCCAACGGCACGTCGAGCCCCAGCTTCTTGTTGAGCTTCAAGCGCCCCACCGGAGACAGATCGTATCGCTTGGCGTTGAAAAACAGGTTATCAAAGAGGGACCGCGCCGTGTCGACCGTGGGCGTCTCCCCGGGTCGCAGCCGACGATAGATCTCGACCATCCCTTCGTCCGGGGAGCCGACCTTTTCGAGGGCCATGGTATCTCGGATGACGGGCAAGACTTGGATGTTGTCGATAAACAACAACTGAAACTCGGAGATGGCAGCCGACGCGACCTTCTCGAGAATCGCCTCGGTGAGTTCCTGGTTGCGCTCGATCAAGACCTCTCCGGTCGCGGGGTCCACGATGTCGTTGAACACCGCGCGGCCGACGAGTTCCGCCTTGGGGATCGGCATGTCTTTGATACCGATACCCTTGAGTTTCTTGAGGGTGGCTTTGGTGAGCTTGGCCCCCTCTTTCACGATGACTTCTTTGGCCTTCTTATCGACGAGGTCCACGGAGGCCTTGAGCCCGTGATGGATCTCCGGGTCCAGCCGGCGGACGAACTGTCCACCCGATGCCGCGACTTCTTCGATCGGATAATAGGTCTTGAGCAAATCCTCAACCGAATATCCGAAGGCCTTCAGCAGGACCGTGGCGGGAATCTTCCGGCGCCGATCGATACGCACGTACAAGATGTCCTTGGCGTCGAACTCGAAGTCGAGCCACGACCCCCGGTACGGGATGATCCGCGCCGAGTACAACACCTTGCCGCTCGCATGGGTCTTGCCTTTGTCGTGGGTGAAAATCACGCCGGGCGATCGTTGCAGCTGGCTGACCACCACCCGCTCGGTTCCGTTGATGATAAACGTCCCGTTGTCCGTCATCAGCGGCAGTTCTCCGACGTACACCTCCTGCTCCCGCACGTCGCGAACTTTCTTGGCGCCCCCTTTTTCGTCCCTGTCCCACACGATCAGGCGGGCGCGGATCTTGAGCGGGGCGGCGAACGTCATGCCGCGCTCCAGGCACTCGCGCACGTCGTATTTCTGAGCGCCGACGGTATAATCGAGGAACTCGATCATCGCCGTCTCGTTATAGTCCACGATCGGAAACACCGACGTAAACGCCGCCTGCAGGCCGACGTCCTCCCGCTCCTCTGGCCTGACGTTCTTCTGGAGAAATCGATCGTAGGACCGCCGCTGGATCTCGATCAGATTCGGAATGTCCACGCTCGCCTGAATTTTGGCGAAGTCTCTGCGATCTCTCACCCCTTCAATCGTCGATACCGCCATGCTGCCTCCCGTCCAAGCTTGCGAAGCGCAACCTGCACCGGCGCCGAAACCGGCGCTTCGATGCGACTGTCGTTTCCTGTTAGATGCCGACGCCCCGCAGGCGCAATGTCCCGCGCCGAGTTGGCGCGCGCCCAACGTGTCTATCGTTCACAGGCGTCTTACTTGATTTCGACCTTGGCGCCCACTTCTTCGAGTTTCTTTTTCATGGTTTCGGACTCTTCCTTGGCGACACCGGCTTTCACCGCCTTCGGCACAGCCTCCACCAGGTCTTTGGCTTCCTTCAAACCAAGGCTCGTCAGTTCCCGGACGACTTTGATGACTTGGATCTTCTTATCGGCCGGGAACGTGGTCAAAATGACATCGAATGCCGTCTTCTCCTCCGCAGCCGCTGCGCCGGCGCCGACCGCCCCGCCGGGCGCCGCCATCATGGCCACCGGAGCCGCGGCGGTGACGCCGAACTTGTCCTCCAACGCCTTGACCAGCTCCGAGAGCTGGAGCACTGGCATTACCTCGACCGCTTTGATGATTTCATCGTTCGTCATTGTTGCCATGTCAGATCTCCTCCGAATCGTCGAGCGCGACCCCAGGGACCGCGCGGACAGTGATTATTGAGAGTGATTGATCGTCATGTAGAAGGCACTATCCCGCTTCGGCCGCCCGCTTTTTGGCGACCGCGTCTAACGTCGCGACCGCCTTTCGGACGATCCCCTGCAAGCTGCCCACCAACCCCGATACGGGCGCCTGCATGCGGCCCACGAGCCGACTCAGCAGTTCCTGGCGAGACGGGAGCGCGGCGACGCGCGTGAGCCCCACCAGGTCCAACACACGGCCCTCCAACAACCCGATCCGCAGCTTGAGCTTGTCTTGCTGGCCCGAGAAATCCTTCAGGGCCTTGGCCATCAGCGCGGGGTCGCCGTATCCCAACGCCACGCCGACCGGACCGTCGAAGTGGTCTTTGAGTCCCACCAACGTGGTCCCCTCGGCCGCCCGTTTGGCCAGGGTGTTCTTGACGACTTTGAACTCCGCGTTGACCGCACGCAGCTTGCCGCGCAAGACGCGCAATTCTTCGACCCCAAGCCCCCGGTACTCGGCTACCACCGCCATCTGAGCCTTGGCGAAGCGACCGTGGATCTGGTCGATCAAGGCCGATTTTTCTGCTTTCCCTTTCACTGACTCATCTCCCCCCTTTCTCTCGTCGCGGAACATCGCGTTCGACACGTCCTGCCGCGACGACCGGGGTGAGGGCCCATGAGAGCACCGAGACGGTCCGGCGACGGACCGTCTCGGTGCCATACAGGAGATCGCTCCCCAATTCGTCTCGGTAGGACGCCCGAAGCATTTCCGCTTCGTCGTTTATGCCAACCAGCTCCTACTGTCTTGGACGATGATCGTCGCGGGTCCTGAGACCTCACGACGATCCGGTTATATGCCTGCGTGATCCGGTTTCGACTGGCTCCTACAACGCTGTGCGTTCGATGCTCGCCGCGTCCACTCTGATCCCCGGCCCCATGGTCGCGGACACGGAGACCGACCGCAGATAGGTGCCCTTTGCTGCCGCCGGCTTGGCCTTGATGATGGAGTCCAGAACCGACTGGGCGTTGTCATACAGTTTGGCCGCGTCGAACGACACCTTGCCCACCGGAACGTGCACGATGCCGGCCTTTTCTACCTTGTATTCCACCTTGCCCTGCCGAATTTCCCGGATCGCGCGTGCCACATCAAAAGTCACGGTCCCAGTCTTCGGATTGGGCATCAATCCCCGCGGGCCCAGGATTTTCCCCAATCGCCCGACCAGCCCCATCAAGTCCGGTGTGGCGACGACGCGATCAAACGCCATCCAGCCTTTGGTGATTTTTTCGGCCAGGTCTTCGGCACCGACATGATCCGCCCCGGCTTCCCGTGCCTCGCGATCCTTGTCGCCCTTGGCAAACACGACGATCGTGACGGTCTTCCCCGCTCCGTGCGGAAGCACGACCGACCCGCGAACCATCTGGTCGGAGTGTTTGGGGTCGACCCCCAGTCGAACGGCAAGGTCCACCGACGCGTCGAACTTCCCGACGCTCGTGGTCTTGGCTAACTCCACCGCCTCCCGCAGAGGATACGCTTGCGATTGGACCCGTTGTTTGGCCGCTTGATACTTTTTCCCCATCGACTGGTTCCTCTCGTCTTACTTGATGACCTGCAGCCCCATGCTCCGGGCCGTGCCCTCGATGATTTTGATCGCACCCGGAAGATCCACGGCGTTGAGATCGGGCAGCTTGGTCTTGGCAATCTCCTGGACCTGCGCCGCCGTGACCTTCCCCACTTTATCCTTATGCGGCACTGCCGACCCCTTTACCACTCCCGCGGCTTTTTTTAACAAGTCCGAGGCCGGTGGGGTCTTCGTAATGAAGGTAAACGTCCGGTCGGCGTACACCGTGATCACCACCGGGATAATGGAATCACCCAGCACTTGCGTCCTGGCGTTAAACGTCTTGCAGAACTCCATGATATTGACGCCGTGTTGCCCCAACGCCGGGCCCACCGGCGGTGCCGGATTGGCTTTTCCGGCTGGAATCTGCAGCTTGACCATCGCCGTCACAACCTTCGCCATAGTATCCTTCCTTACCTAGGTGCCCTGATCAGGGTAAACGTCTTATACTTTTTCGACCTGCAAGAACCCCAACTCAACCGGGGTTGCCCGCCCGAAAATACTCACCAGCACTTTGACCTTGGAGTGCTCCTGGTGCACCTCGTCCACGATCCCGTTAAACCCCAGAAACGGTCCGTCGATGATCCGGACGTTCTCACCCTTTTGGAACTGTGTCTTGCTGCGGGGTTTGATGGCCGTGGTGTCCATTTGATTCATTAAGGTACTCATCTCGTCTTCGGTGATCGGGGGCGGGTAACTTTCTCCACCGCCGACAAACCCCGTCACCTTGGGCGTGTTCTTCACCAGCTGCCACGTCATATCGTTCATATCCATCTCGACCAGCACGTATCCCGGGAAGAACTTTTTGGTCGACATCCGCCGCTTGCCCTCGCGGATCTCGACCACCTCCTCGGTGGGGATCATCACCTTACGGATCTGTTCGGACAAACCGAACGACTTCGAACGTTCCTCAATCGCCTGTTTGACCCGGTTCTCAAACCCCGCATACGTATGTACGACGTACCACGACGCTGCCCTCTGACCTTCCTCGTCTCTCTTCTCGCCTTCTTCCAGCATCGCGTCCCCTCCCGGCGCTCGACCGCCCAGGCCGCTCATTGAAGGAGCACCGCCACCAGCTTGACCAACACCGCGTCCATCCCGGAAAGGAAAATGGCGACGACCACGACGAAGATCAACACAACCGACGTCGACCCGACAGTCTCGGCCCGGGTTGGAAAGGACACCTTTTTCAGTTCGGCCCCGACTTCAGCGAAAAATTCCTTGGCCCGAAGATAGAGTTTTTTCATCCCATCGTCCTCACGCTTGCCGTTCCCTCCCCCATCACCCCACCGCCCTCCCGCTGTCTCGGCCACCGTTCGCGCCGCACACCCACCCGCGTGTCGTTCCGCAAGCGAAGATGGCAGGCCAGGAGGGATTCGAACCCCCATCCCGCGGTTTTGGAGACCGCTGCTCTAGCCGTTGGAGCTACTGGCCTTGATGCCGCGCGCGCCGCAACGCCTCACTTCACTTCCTTGTGGCCGGTGTGTTTGCGGCAACGATTGCAGTACTTCTTGAGTTCCAGCCGGTCCGGCGTATTACGCCGATTCTTCGTCGTGGAATAGTTGCGTTCTTTGCAATCCAAACACGCCAACGTAATAATCTCTCGCATAAGTTATTCCCTCTTACCTTGCCTAGAGCTTGTTCAGGAACGCGCCAGATGCCAGGCGGAGCGAGCACCGGACCGGAGCGTACTGAGTCGTACGCGAGGACCGGAAGCACAGCGACAACGCCGCAGATGGCCGTTCATGGACAAGCTCCTACGCGATAATGCCGGTGATGACGCCGGCGCCGACGGTGCGGCCGCCCTCCCGGATCGCGAATCGCAAGCCCTCTTCCATCGCGATCGGCGTGATCAGGTCCACTTCCATCCGC
>CAZMYW010000029.1:0-98161 GCA_964570625.1 uncultured Nitrospirota bacterium
CCAGCTGGGTCAACCCGAAGTTCGCCGGGCTGATCCCGTTGTGAGCGCCATCCGTGTCCGCACCCAAGAAGCTGAAGGTGTGGCCGTTGGTCTCACGGATCCACCCGCGGAGGCCGGCTTCCAACGCCTCTTTGTAGTAGACCGTGCCGTCATCCGGCGTGCCGTAGAACCCGTCCGCGCCGGGATCCGACTCACAGGTGCTCGCCGCCCATACCGACGACGCTGCGCCGGTGGTGCACTCCACATAGGCGCCCAAGCTTTGCAGGGTATCCGGATCCAAGGAATCCACCAACCCGGAGGAGATGTGCGTGTTCCCGATTCGGTTCGGGTTCAGGTCGTTCCCGTACCGGTCGATCGGGCTTTCACCCCCGTCGATCACGTTGTTCGCGTTGTACACGATCGCAAAGGCGTTGCCGCCCGAGTCGATCGCGCCACCCGCAGCCACACAGTCGTCCTCTGCGTAGTTCGTACCGCGAGTCCCGCAGATGACCCAGGCATACGGATCGGCCCCTTCTTCCGAGTGGACGTTCGGCCCGCTGACGACGCGGAATTGGCTGAGCAGTTGCTGTTCGAATTCACCCACACCGATCCCGGTGCCAGTCGAGTACTGCGCCAGCCGATCATCAATCACGAACGGCAGCTTCTCGAGGTTGCTGAGGGTGATGTTCTTCAACACCAACCCGCCGTTCGAGAGCCCTCCGAGCGTGTCCAAGCGCGTCGACTGCGTTACCTCCACGGGCGTACCATCCGCCGTGTCGGTGTTCGCATCAGCGCCCTTGACCACCCACAGGTGCGTGTTGCCGGCGGTGTCTTCGGTCACGTAGAACTCACACCATCCGCCACACCCGTCGGAGTTCTGGCCCGGGCTCAACGAGAACGCCCCGTCCAGGTTGGACATCGCACGCCACCGGATGTCGGTCGCGTTGCGCGCAAAGCCGGTTGACGACCGCAGGCTCTGGGAGAACAGATCCAGATCCGTGATGCCGCCACCCGCGGTGTACTTGACCATGAGGGTGTCCACCCAGGCTTCCCGTTGGTGCGGCCAGTACCGGGGGAATTTCCCGGTGGTCAACGGCTCACCGTGAGCATCGGCCATGGCCAGAATACCCACCAGGCCCAATTCAGCCGAGGCGTCAGCCAACGCCAGGCCGAGGTCCCCGCCCGCACCCGCGATCCCCACTTCGGGGAAGAACGGGAACGCTTCCGCCAATGGGGCGAACCCGGACAGCCACTGCCCGCCCGAGAACGACGGTTGCATCAGCAACCGATATCCCGTACGGTGATGGTCGCCCGAGGGCGGAACGAACGGCGTGCCGAACCGCGGGTCATAATACACCCCGCTCGCCCACGCTTCGATCGATGCTTGACCCCACCGGGCGCAGTTTCCGTTTGCCAGGCCGATGGAGGCGGTGCAAGGCGTCATCGTTCCCAGATAGGGAATGTAGATGCCGCCGGCGGTGAACGTGCCGCCGATCCCCGTCGAATCAGCCGAGGAAACGAAGGTCGGCACAAACAGCGCACTACCGGTCACACCGGTGACCGAGGTGTTATTGATGGTGAACAGGTTGACGGCCATCGCGGGTGCCGAAATCAACACGAGCGCGAGGATCGCCAGGCCTAACACCATATATCTGCCGTGTTTTGCCATTGCGTGTACCTCTCTTGATTGAGCCCCTTCCCCCCATGGGAAGAGGTCCTGCTTGATGTGCTTCCGCATTCGTGATCACCCCCTTTCCTGCGATGAAATCACAGGGCCGAAGCCCCGGTTGAAGCCACTGGGTTGAGCCGTAGACGCTGGCTCTCTACTCACACTGCTGCGCTGGCCCGTCGAGCGTGAGGCCGTCGGGCCGATTGTCGCCGTTCGCATCCGCGACGATGCCGTTAAACGTAAACGTGCCCCCGCACGTCGAGGTCACACCGTCCTCCACCAGCGTCTGGGTGTAACTCCCTTGGCTACCGATCGGATTGCCCGCAGCGTCGGTTAGCGAACGGACGCTGAAACTCATATCAAAGGCTTGTCCCTTTTCCGCCACGTTTTGGGAAAAACGGTATTCGATTTCGGTGCAACGGTTGGAGAGACTGGACGGACCGGGGATCGCCACACAGGCGGTGGTTTCGGTACTCAATCGAGACAACACCCCGCTTTCCAAGGTTTGAAACGCCGAGCCCAGTTCATTCACTCGTGACAAGGTGAGTGGCGTGCAGGACGCGACGGTGAACGGGGGAGTGGTGGCCCCGCCGGTATCGCAGTTCTGGAGGACCTCCACACTACTGCTGCCGGAGGGAACGCCGCACCCGAACTGACTGCTGGCGCATCCGCCAAACGGGTTCGGGGCAAACGGGTTGGAGGTATCGGGAAACGGATCGGATGGCCCGGTAATGATCGTCGGGTCAAATCCGCGCAACGTCACCATGTTCACGTTTGCTTGATTGCTCAAATTCAAGGTCGTGATTTGCTGACCGTATGACGTGGAGACGGCCCCGAAGACCGCTACACTGACGAGGCCCACCAACCCACGAGCCACAAGCGATTGCATGCGTCGATTCATCTTTCTGGCAAACCGCACCGGCGGATATCTATTTGCAATGACTGGGCCAACGTATCTCACGGAGAATCCTGCGATAATTACAAGTAATTACAAGCACTAACCACAAGGGAAATGGCTACTCGTCTATTCAGGCAGGTGGAACACGTGCTCGAAGCCGCCACAAAGCCCTTCTCATTGGAGAAGATGGGAAAAAGTTTTCCCCCCGTGCTCACTTTTTCCCAAGCTAGGGCCTGTTTAGAAACGCACGGTGAAGTCGAACAGCCCCTCCCAACCAGACAGTTCAAGGGTCACATCTCTTTCATCTCCCGCCTCCTCTTGAAGATCTCCAGTCGTCGTCACCGAGGCGTAGGAGACCGTCCTCCCGTCCCTGGGCGGAAAGAACAGCTGCGGGAGCGGCACCCCGGGGCGGATTGTCAATGGATTCTCTGCTGGAAAATTCGGGAACCCCGCCAGGAAATGCCGGGTGACGGTCATTTGTCGAATGTTGCCCATCACGTAATTGGCGCGTCCACCGATTGACAACCACGACGTGAGCGGGTAATCGCCGCCCACGCCGAATCGCGTGGTGTATCCCCACCCAAACGACTCGTCAGAACTCACCGAGGCAAAACTGAGGTCCGGGTCCACGACGTTGACTAATGAGTCCATGGTAAAAAACGCCAAACTGATGCCCACCAGGCCGGCGTTCAGATACAGGCCTTTCCCCTCGGGATTCCGGAACAAGTGGTACCGCCACTCCAAAAAAATCTGGTCCAGAATCAAATTGTACCGAGCGCTCCGAGGCGCATCGATGGGGTCTCGGTTCGATCGAAGAAACAAACTGATCGTGTCTTGCCCGAACGTTTCACCACGCCAACTGGAAAATGACACCCCAAACGAATGCGGCCCCCCGGTGTTGTAGAACGTGTCCACGCCATAGGTCAGACCGCCCTCGATCCCCTCGACCACAAGATTCCGTTGCTCGAACGAAAAGTCTTGGTTGCGCGGCAAGAGAAAATTCGGGTCTTGAAGCATCGTCAGACTGGTGTCTTGCAAGATACGATTCAAGGTGCCCAAACGCGGCTGGTAGTACCCTACGGTCAGTGCAAACGACCAGGGTGCAGGCGACGGAGCAACCGGAGGAGGACCCGCCGGAGGTACCGACTGCAACGCCTTCGGAACCACCACGCCGTCGGCAGCAGCAGCGGGACCCCCTCCCGACGACGACGGCTCAAGCGGCCCCAGGGGGACGACCGGTTCAGCGGCAACCGGCTCAGTCTGAGCGGAACCATCCGCCGGCTGAAAATCTTCGGGCGACACCGGAGTCACTGTTTCGGGGGATTCCGGAGGTGACTCGGGAGTCGGCGTCTCGTGCTCCAGCGGCGTAGCCTCGGATGCCGGCGCCGGTGTGTCCGGCTGAAGAGGGGGAGCGTCCCCGACGCCTTCAGCCGCTTCCCGGTCCTCCTCGGTCGTCGGAGGAAGCGCATCTTGCGCAGTTGCCACGGCGTTCAAACAGCCCACGCCGATGGCGATCACCGCCGCCAGCAGATACCACGCGGTCCGCGTCCAACGTCGATGGCTCATTGCGGAATCCGCAGGACCGACCCTCAGAACGAGCCCGTCAACCTTGGGCCACAAGCGGCTTGGTGACGCGAGACCCCACGATGAAGGTGGGCTGAAATCCCGCAATCAGCAACGGGAGGATGATCAGGGCGCCCAGCGCGCTGGTGGCCATCGCAATGGGCACCAGGACCCCTTCCATATGGAGGTAGTACCCGGAGAACGGCAACGTCAGATACCCCGCGGAGATGGCCACCGCCACGTAGCAAATCGCCTTGCCGGAGGTCGTGATCGCGGATCGCAGCGCGGCTTCCAGAGACAATTCACCGAACCCGCCGGCCGCTCGGTACTCCTCCCGCAGGCGGAAGAGGAAATAGATCGCGTAGTCCGCGCCCATCCCCACCGCCATCGCGGAAATCGCCGCGGTGCCGATGCCGAGGGTGACCCCGCCGAATCCCATGACGGCGAAGTTCACCAGCACTGCCAATCCTAGTGGGATCAGAACCAGACATGCGCCCACCGCCGAACGGAGCACGATGGCCGAAGCCACGAAGATGATCAGCCCGATTTGCGCGATATTTTGCAGTTTGCCGTCCACCATGGTGCGGTTCAGCGCCACCGTCACGGGCGAGCTCCCAGCCACTCCGATCGTGACGCCCAACCGATCGAACGCCGCGCGCTGCGACTCCACAACGGCGATCAGTTGCTCGGCGAGGGCCGTGGAGTCGCTCTTCAGGAAGGACCAGATGACCGCGCGACGATAGCGGTAGTCGATCAACCTGGCGAAATCCGCGGGATTGCCGGAGATCGAGTAGAGGAACAAGAAGTTGGAGATCTCTCCTTCGGTTGTGGGAATTCGGTCGAAGGCTTCTTGATCACCGTGGAACGTGCGGTTCATCTTGCGCAAATAATCGACGAACGATTCGGTCTTGCCGACGCCCGGTACCTGAGCGATCCGCGCCTCCAGATCCGCAATGGCCGCGACGACCTCGGGGCGCTTCAGCACGTCCGGCTGCCCGCCCTCGACCATGACGTAGAACGTCGAGGTCCCCCCGAAATGGGTGTTCAAGGCCCGTTCGTCGATCCTGAGGGCGGTCGATTCGAAAAACTGTCCTTTGAGACTGTTGTTGACCACGACCTGCGAGGCCCCGACCGCTCCGGCCACCGCCACCAACACGACGCCCACGGCCACCCAACCGCGCCGACTCCCCGTGACCACAACCGCCAGACCCGCCAACATACGGTCCAAACCGTCGCGGGCGGCCTTGGTCACCGACGGCGGACGCATCAGCGAACGGAGCGCTGGAATAAAGGTCAGTTCCAGCACCAGCGCGCTCATGATCCCGAACGCCGTCAACATACCGAACGCCTGGAACGTTTTGAGATTGAAGGTGACCAGTGACGCAAAGCTCGCGGCCGCGACCAGGCCCGCGGTGATCATGACCGGGGCCATCTTGGTGGTGGCCTCGACCACGGCGGTCCGGTTGTCATGCCCCGCGGCTAATTCTTCGTAATACCGCTTGAGGATTTGGATCGCGTGCCCCGCGGCGATCGCCATGATGAGAATCGGCGTCATGGTGTTGAACGGGTCCATCGCGATACGGAAGATCCCCATGAGTCCCAACGCCCACACCACGGAGATCAGCGCCGTCACCAACGGCAGCGCCATGCCCTGAAGACTGCGGAAGGCCCAGTACAACACGACCATCATCAGCACTAACGCAATGGGAAAGAGAACCACGATGCGTTTCGAATCCGCTTCGAGGTACGACAATGCGATGGGCAACCCCCCGAGGTGAATCTCCACGTCGGGTCCGGCGACCCGGGCGGTCGCGTCGTAGAGGGCGCGCCGGATCTCCTCGTCCCCCATTCGAAACCCATACGCGGTCTTCATGGCGCCTCGGCTGCCGCCGAACCAGGACTCGCTGGCCCAGTCCTCGGGGTTTTTCGGCCAGTCCTGGGCCGGGGCGGACGCTTGCTGCTGGTTCCCCTGCCACGTGGGGACCCATTCGCGGAAATCCGTGATGATCGCCGCGGCGCGTCCGTCGGCCGACACCAGGCTATTGACGTACAGGTCGTTCGACATCACCCGCCGCCGAAACGCCTCTGCCTCCTCGGCCGTCTCGGGCACCGTGGGCATGAGGCGCTCGACTTTGATGGACTCTCCGTCGGCAGCCACAAACTTCACCTTCCGATCGGCGAGGCTGACGACGTTCTCTTCCTTAATGCCTGGGATCTTTTTGACCTCTTCGGTCAGGGCCTTGATCGTGGCCAGGTGCTGCGGCGTGAAGATGTCGCCCTGTTTCGGCACCACGCCGACCACAACCACGCGGCTGCCCCCGAAAACCTCTTCGATGACGTTGTTCAGTTGAACGTAGGGGTGTTGTTGGGGCAGGATGGTCTTCGGATCAATCACCATCCGGACCTTCAGCATCTGAACGGCAAACACCCCGGTCAGGGCAGCCGTGGCCAGCAGAACCCACCAGGGGTGGCGGACCACGAATTCGATCGCTCGTCTCATGGACCCATCATCGAGACCGCGGGAAGCCGGTTGGCATTCCCGGGGAACGGGCACAAATTACCGACAAAACGAGGGTAGAGCGTCCAGGGGTTGGGTGTTGGGGCGAGGAAACGACGTTACCGCCGTGGGCCCGTCTTGAGGATGCGCTCGCTGAATTCGTCGTCCGTCAACCCCACGTTGTTCTTGAGGTCGCTGATCTCGAACAGCGTCTTGTGCGAGGTTTGGACATTTTTGACCTCGGCGCGCTTCCAGGCCCAGACGTTGTTCGGACGCTGCCATTCGACCGACTGCGTCTTGAGCAGCTCGCCCTTTCGGTCGTAGTAGTCGATACGCCACGGCGTGAAATCCGTGGCCGGGACCCACGTGATTTTCTTCCCGTAGAGGCTTTCCTGGTCTTTGGGTACGCTCTGCACCACGTAGCACTCCGCCGGACCGCATTGTTCGGTCTTTAGCAACGTGTGCGTGTCCTCGCCGAGCTCGCGTTGACCAAGGTCCGCAAACGTGAGGTCCGACCCCATGAACGCGTCGTCCTGTTCGCGAGTCGTCATACGCCGTACTTGCTTCAGACTCGGCAGATAGAGACGGAGGTCGTCCGCCTGGCCCGGTTTGTGGTAGTCCCAGATCAGGAATCCGACGCCGCGCTGATCCGGTGGGAATTCTGTCACGAACAGCGTCTTGCTCTCGAACCCGTCCTTGCCTCCGTACGCCTTCCAATATCGCTTGGTCACGATCTTCTGTTCATCCCCTCGCTTGTCGACCTTGCGCAAGGTGACGGTGGACAACTGGTCGTTCGCGAGGTACAACTCGCGCGTCTTTTTCATCACGTCCAAGCCCGTGAGTTCGGATTCCGCGGCGACCGCCGTCGCGCACACTGCGGCGATCACCCCGAGCGCCGCGGCGGCAGCGCGCAGACTGATTCGTCTCATCATTCCCTACCCTTCACGTGTGGTGTGGACAACCGGACCTTACGAAGGTTTCACCCCAGTCAGCACCGTAAACGGACTCGGGGCCGACATGGGAACCCGCTTGACCTTGCTGAACCCCACCGCGGTCAACCACTCAGCAATCTCCCGACCGGAATGGGCAGCCCCTCCCGGCGTGTGGAGCAACTGATTCACCCCGATCATCGCCGACAGGACTGGGCCGGATTTGTCGTCGTTCAACATTTGATCCTGCACGATCACGAGGCCCCCGGGCGCAAGCGCTTGATGGGCCTTGCGGAAAATGTCTTGAACCACTGCGGGTGATTCCTGATTGAGCATCGACGACAACAACGCCGCGTCGTACCCGCTGCCGAATGCCTCGTTCAAGTAGTCGCCGGGCTTCGTATGGACGCGGCCGGTCATCTCGTGCGATGCGATGATCTCCCGCGTCACCGTCAGCGTCTGTGGTTGGTCGATCACCGTGGCCGACAATCCCTTGTTCTGTTTGCAGAACATGATGGAGAACGTCCCAGGCCCGCCGGCAATGTCCACCAGGTGGGACCGGCCTTTGAGTGGAATCTTCTTCGCGAGCAGGTGTGCTTGCGCCACGCCGCGATAGTGCATTCCGTAGATATAGGTCCGAGTCGCCTCTTCTCCCTGGTCATGCGGCTTGTGAACGGGCGGTTTGCCAGTCACCACCGCGTCGTACAGCTTCTCCCACGTCGGATACCAACTCTCAAACATCGAAACGATGCCGCCTTGAAAACGCGGACCGGTCTTGACCAGAAACGTGGCCGCAAGCGGGCTGTTCCGGTATCGTCCGTTCACGCGTTCCAGGAAGCCCAGCGACGTCGCGGCGATCAACAGGATATCCAGTCCGCGGACGTCCGCGCCGGTCTCTCGTGCGAGTTCCTCCACGGACGAGGTCTTGCCCGACAGCCGGTTGAAGACATCCAGACGGTTCGCCACGTGGAGGACTTTCGAGTGCCAATACGCGGAACTCACACGCGCGACCGTCATGGGATCCAGCGCTTTTGTCGTGCGGCGCTTGCTCCCCGTCGTGTGCCGACGAGCCGGTTTCTTCGTTGTCGCCTTCGCCATTACGCCTCCTCGATGCGGGCCAAGCAGCCTTCAGTCACGCCCGGAGCTACCGAGCCACCTCGGTAGCCGCCGGCGATCGCTTCGCCTCTTTGGTCATGACCACCACTTTGATGCTCGCATTCACCCCTAATTCTTTGTGCTCAACGCCCTTCTCGTCCTTTTCTCGACTGGCGGCCCGCACCTCAATCGTATGCTCGCCGGCCCGAATGTCCCACAAGGTCATGGTTTCCCGTTTGGTCGTTTTCGCGAATTTCCCATCGACATAAATGTGCAGATGGTCCCCCATCGTCCCGCGTACAAACCGCGTTTCAATCGGGATATTCGACGTCTCGAACACGGCGCCATCCGCGGGACTGACGATTGTCAGGGACACATCCTCCGCCACCGCCGCCGCGGTCACCCCTGCCGAAACCACGACGGCGCACAGTATACTCGAAATTCGGAGCTTCATCACCCGCCCTCCATCCCGTCAGCCGACTACAACATGAGATCGAACGCGACGGTCAGTCGGTTCTCGGTCTGGTCGTTTCCGTCCACGCTGGTCAACTTGGTTTTGACGTGGCTATACTCCCCGTGAAAGAGGAGGGCCAGCCGATTGGTCTCAAACATGCGGTACCGCCCCGCGATGGTCGCGCTGTCCAAATCGCCTTTTTTTTGCTCGGTGAGCGCATCCCCTTGTTGCAGATTGCGAATGATATCGTACCGGAAGATGAGCATTGCGGCCCACTCTTTCAACAAATCGTACTGCGCCTCGAGGAACCCGCCCACAAACGTCGCGGTCTGAGGATCGCTGCCATTAAAGAGCCCTGAGCTGTCGCTCCCATACAACAAGAGCCCTTGCAGTCTCAACGGCGCCTGCGCAAGGAGAGACCCGTCCACTCCCAGACGGTAGAACCCCTGATTCCCCACGCCGGTCCCTTCAATCGGATCGCCGGTGGGGGTGAACTGGAAATCGGTTGGAGCGGACCCCCAGTAGACAAACCCACCGACCCGATGGTCGGTCAGGGGTTTGGACACGCGGAGATAATAATCGAACGCGTTGTTGCTGTCGGCATGGCCGTTCGTCCCATTGATCAGCGCCAGCGAATAGTTCAGTTCCCACCACGGCGCCTGCCCGGAGACCTCTGCACCCAGTTGGCGTTCGCTCCAGTCCAAGGTGGTTTCGGGATCGTCCGCCGCAGCGCTCCCGGCCGGGAAATACCCATAAATAGGATAGGCGGACAACGTGTGTCGTCGATAACGGGACACCGGCACGTCGAGCTCAAAGCTCCCTAACGTCACGTTGAACTTCAGTGCGGACGAACCAACCGATAGGTCATTCAGTCGTATCCAGGCGAACTCGAGTTCCCCGTCTTGAGGATCAGGAGAGGCAAGAGCCGTGTTGGTCACCGTCGGCAAATACGTCACGTAAAAGTTGACGTTTTCCGTCAGAAGACCGCCCATCATCAACTTAAACCGCTCGACCCCGGAGGTCCTGGTTTGAACCTTTGCCTCCCCCCGATCGGTGTCTTGATGGTCCAGCGACTGATACCGGTATCCCATGATCACCCTGGCGCTCAGCGGCCAGTACGACGGGGGCAGATCCTCCGGATCCTCCTTTCGGACCTGATCGCGAAGTTCTTCCGGAAGCCGATCCTCCAAACCCGTCATGCGATAACCCTGAGCGCGAAACGCTTCACCGAAGTCGTTCAACGCAGGAGGGAGGCTGTGACAGTGACTACAGTCGATATCGAACTTCCGGGTGAATGCGGGAATGGCCCCTGCCTCGTGAAAGGCGCCTTCCGCGATCACCAGCACCGCCATCAACCACCACGCCCCGCGAGTCCTGTCCGTCATGCGCCTGTACGCCTCCTTGCTGGTCACTCCGCCCTCTTCGCGCCGAGGGGCGTTCACTTGAACGCCCCTCTCACTGCCGATATCGGTCGTACGCGTTCGCGTCAGTGATGATGCGCGTGGTCCTCCCCATGGGCGTGCTCTTCCTCGTGACCGTGTCCGGCTGCGGCCTTTTGCCCGACATCCATCTTCGCGATGAAGTCCATCAACGTCGCCACCGCGTGTTTGTGCTCATCACGGATATGTCCCAATACGTGAACGACGTCGTCCACGCCGGGGAAATCCTCGCTGGCGATGACCGGGATTTGGCCTTCGTACTTATTGATCAATTTCAACTCCTCGATCAGGTCGTCGCGAAGATCCGCGACGGCTTTGTCCGAATCGCTGCGAACGCCGTGGGCCTGACCATTGGTGTGCGTGTTACACATCGTGTCTCCTCCTTCTGTGAATGATCCTGTTGTCTTCTTACCTTACGTTGGTTGAACGCCCATGAAGACCAAGTTCGGCCAGCTGGTGGTGTAATCCACCCGCGTGAGACTCGCAGGTTCAATGACGAACCGCTTGCCCTGCTCCAGCGGGCATCCCAGAGCGGCGCACAACGCCGCGCGGATGGTGCCGACGTGTGTCACCGCGACGACGACGCCCGAGTGCCGATTGATCAGGTCTTCCACGGCTGCCTCGACTCGTTGTCCGAATGCCTTCAGTGACTCGCCGTCCGGCGGAGCAAACCCCAGCGGATCCGCCTTCCACTGCTTCCACCCTTCGAGGTCCTCGCGCTTGACCTCGTCCACCAACCGCCCGTTCCATCGCCCCACACTGCGCTCGGCGAGGTCCGGTAACGGCGTCGCTGGGAGGCCCAACACCCCCTCGACGGGTGACGCGGTTTGCCGCGTCCTCAGGGTGGGACTCACATAGATCGCCTCCACCGCTATGAGCCCTCGGTTGAACCACCGGGCAAGCGCCTCAGCTTGAGCAAACCCTACAGGGCTCAGCGACGGTCCGGCTCCCTCTTCATAAAAACGATCCGGATGATAGTCCGTCGCGCCGTGACGGCAGAAAATGATGCTGGCCCTGAGCGCTTTGCGATCGCGCATGGTCGCTCGTTCGTGGTCGTTCTTTTCCAGCTTTTCCAGCGGTTGTCCCGTCATGGTGTCGGGACGCAGGGTGGTTGACCAGACCGGAGCCATACGCCTCGCGCTACCTCCGCTCACGCATGAAGAGCCACATCGACCAGAGAAGCGAGACCGCGGAGAAGGCCCCGACCACCCCCACCGCCAGTCCGAAATCGGCATCCCAGCGGTCTCCCGCCAACAGCGTACGCGCGGCCTCTACGCTGTAATGGACGGGGTTCACCGATGCAATCGCGGCGATCCATCCCGGCATGAACGCTTTGGGAATAAACGCTGACGTGAAAAACATCAAGGGAAGGGTCATCATGTTGCCCGCCATGACCAACGGTTCTTCACGCCGCAACTTCAGCGCGATCCCGTTGGACAGGCTGGAAAATCCGAGTCCCATACCGAACACCGTCGCCAGCAACACCAGCAGCCCGGGCCCGCTCATCTGAATGTTGGCGCCCAGCGCAGCCGCCACCGACAAGACGATTGCGACTTGCAAGACCACCAGAAGGCCGTTGTGGATCACGCGGCTCAGCACGATCGCCGGGCGGTTCACCGCCGTCACCATCATTTTCTCGATGGTCCCGTACGTGATTTCCCGCAGGAGATTCACGCCCGACCACGACGACCCGAACAGCACGGTCATGACCACGATACCGGGCGCCAGGAACTCCAGGTAACTGGTGGCTGGAAACCCGGCCATCCGGCCGAAGTGCGAGAACAACTGCCCGAAGATCACCAGCCAGATCAAGGGCTGGACGAGACCGAACACGGTCCACATCGGCATCCGCAGGGTGATGCGCGAGTATTTCAGGAACAGGTACCAGGTGTCGGCGATCGCGGCACTCACGTCGGTTATTTCTTGTCCTTCCAGGCCTGTTGAGGCCACTCCTGCGACGAAGACTCTCCGCCCTGTTCCTGCCCCTTGGCCGCCCACTGTTTCCAGTCGCCCTGCCCGGAGGTGGTGCCGTTTTGAGGCGGCCCCGCGGGTTCGCCCGCCGCGTCGGCTGTGGTCCGCGCTGCCGGCTCCTGCTGGTCGCCCCCGGATCCAACGGTTTCAGACTCCGACGACGCCCATTGCTTGCCCCATGACCCGCCGCCCTGTTGCCACTTGCTCCACCACGCGTTGCCGCCGGACGAGTTCTCCGTCGAGAACGCCTTTCCGGTATGCTTGAGGAACACGTCGTCCAGGCTCGGACGAGACACGGTGATGGACCGGATTCCCGCGTTGACGGCGTCCAGGGCCGGCAACAGTTTGGGCAGGGCCTCTCGGCCTTCCTTCACGACGACATGGAGGCTTTCTCCCTCGGCCACCACGTCCTTCACCAGCGGATGCGTTTTCAACGCCTGCCAGACCCCTGGGCTGGGGCTGCCGGATTCAAATGTCAGCCGGATGGCATCGCCGCCCACACCGTCTTTGAGTGCCTCCGGAGTTCCGACCGCCTTGACGCCTCCCTGGTCGATGATGGCGACGCGGTGGGACAACTTGTCGGCTTCCTCCAAATAGTGCGTCGTCAGGAAAATCGTCATGCCGCGAGAGGTGTTGAGTCGCCGGATATACTCCCAGAGCGCGTGCCGGGACTGCAGGTCCAGACCCAATGTGGGCTCGTCGAGAAACAACACCCGCGGGTGATGCAGCAGTGCGGTGGCAATATCCAGTTTCCGTTTGGTGCCGCCAGAATACGATGACACCAGGTCATCGGCGACGGTGTCCAATTCAAAAAGCGTGAGGAGCTCCTTGGTTCGTTCCGCGATGATTCGCGAGTCGAGGTGGTAGAGGCGGCCCTGCAACGTCAAGTTTTCACGGCCGGTCAGAAAATAATCGACCCCGGCCTCCTGCGCCACGTATCCGATCACACGCCGGACCGCGGCACTCTCTCGCACTACGTCGAAGCCGGCCACGAACGCGGTGCCGCTCGACGGCCGGCTCAGCGTCGTTAAGATCTTGATCGTCGAGGTTTTGCCCGCCCCGTTGGGCCCCAGAAAACCCAGGATTTCGCCTTCCGAGACCGCAAGGTCCATGGCAGCCAGGGCGGTCCTTCCGCCGGGATAGACTTTCGACAACTGGTGGGTCTGGATAATGGCGGTCGGCATGCGCTACCGGGCGGCGCGGGCGCGCTCGTCCCGAGACGGCGCGATGAACGTTCCCGATTTTCCCCCCGTCTTCTTGAGGAGACTGACCTGCCCAAACGTCATCCCTTTATCGATCGCCTTACACATGTCGTAAATCGTCAACAACGCGACGGAGACGGCTGTGAGCGCTTCCATCTCCACGCCGGTCTGTCCATGAACCCTGACCGACGCGGTGACCGTGATCGCGCACTGGCCGTCGGCGTTGGGGTCCCGATGCTCGGCAAAGGAGATATCCACGCCGGTGAGCAGAAGCGGGTGGCACATCGGAATGATGTCGGGCGTTCGTTTCGCGCCCATGATGCCGGCGACTTGTGCGACGGCGAGCACATCCCCCTTCTTGATCTGCCCGGCCCGAATTCTTTCGAACGTCGCGGGGAGCATGTAGACCGTGCCCTCGGCCACTGCGGTGCGATCCGTTTCGTTCTTCTCGCTGACGTCCACCATTCGCGCCCGCCCATCGGCGTTAAAGTGTGTCAGGTCATTATCGGCCATGTGTAACGCTCCTTGAAGTGAGAACCGTCTTGGTCGCGGCGTTCAACTGAGGTTTCCTAATCTCACTGAGATCAACGTAAACCAAGCAAAACCTATACCCAACAGCCTGGTTTTCCGCTCGTCGTGGTGGTCACGGGCGAATGCTGTCAGGACGAGCCAGGAATAAATCGATATCCCCCTGGTTTAAGGGGTATACCGATTGGCCAAGAGGTTTATTCGATGGCGTCGAGCAAACTGTGCGTTCGTTATAGCAGGCCCGAGAGGGCGAGTCAAACCCCTTGCACGGGTGCTCACTCCAGGAAAAGCACGGAATACTTTTTCCATTTTTTCTCAATTGTGGTACATTCGCCCAGCTGAGTTTGGCTCGGAACAGGAAATATCAGCGATATTTCATGCTTTTTCGTAGTGGCACTTGACTTGCTTAATTGTAGTCAAACCCAAGAACGAGGAGCACGTGGTTACGGTTAGATTCTTTGCGGTTCTCAAAAAGCTGGTTGGACAGGACACCATGCACCTCGACGTGAACGGTCATACGACGCTGAAGGATCTCCTTGATCGGATCGAGAAGGATATCCCCTCCCTGCGGACCACCCTCCGAGAGGGACGGACTCTGGTTGCGGTCAACCAGGAAATAGCCCAAGAGGATACGCCTGTCACTGACGGAGACGAAGTGGCGTTCCTTCCCCCATTTGCCGGTGGCAAACTCTAACCCGAGGTGAGGCGACGAATGGTCCCAAAGGAAACCGGTTCGACTCTGGAGTGGGTCCGTATTCAGGAAGACGACTTCTCGGTCGAGGAAGAGGTCAACAGGATCAAAGAACGATCCAGACGGATCGGCGGCATCGTGACCTTCTTGGGAACGGCCCGCGATTTCTCTAAAGGACGCGACATCAATCGCATCGATTTCGAATACTACCCGGGGATGGCGGAGAAACGGCTGAATGAAATCCGTGAACGTGCGCTTCAGGATTACGACATTATCGAGGCGAGTATCCTCCATCGGGTGGGGCGAATCGAAACCGGTGAAAACATCGTCTTGATTGTGGTGGCCGCGGAGCACCGAAAAGATGCATTCCGGGCTTGCGAGTGGTGTATCGACGAACTCAAACGTATTACACCGATCTGGAAACGGGAAGAAACCACCCAAGGCGAGGTTTGGGTGGTCGAACATCCATAAACGGCTGGTTGTAGCCATCTCAGTGTAGATTGACTGTCGAGGCCACGGCGGCCTCCAGTCCCTAGCGAGGGAGGTATCATGATCGAGAAAGCGGTCCAACAGGTAGCAGCCAGCGAATCTGAGCAAGAGTTCTCCATTTTGCGTGATAACTTCAACCGCAAGATCAGCTACATGCGGATCTCGATCACGGACCGCTGTAACCTGCGCTGCACGTATTGTATGCCGGCGTGGGGATTCGAGTGGATGGACCGTAACAGCCTGCTCACCTACGACGAAATCTTCCGGTTGGTGCGGGTCGCAGCCAAACGCGGTCTGTACAAGGTTCGGGTGACCGGTGGCGAACCGTTGGTGCGGGATGGGGTCGTCGATTTCGTGGCTGGACTCAACGCCATCGAAGGCATTCGTGAGATCGCCCTGACCACGAACGCCGTTCTGCTCAAAAAATACGCCCAAGGCTTGAAAACCGCAGGTCTCCAGCGCGTCAACATCAGCCTCGACTCCCTGGATCCGAAGAAGTTCGAGGAAATCACGCGCGGACATGTATTCTGGAAGGTGTGGGAGGGTATCGAAGAAGCCGAGCGCGTGGGGCTGACTCCCTTAAAGATCAACGTCGTCCTTCAGAATGGCGTGAACGACATGGAGGCGGTTGATTTTGCCAAGATGACGATCGATAAACCCTACGATATCCGCTTCATCGAATACATGCCGGTCAATGATTACGAGGACTGGAAGAGCAAGTACATTCCGGTGGCTGAAATCAAAGAACGCATTTCGCGGGAACTCGGCGAGTTGCTCCCGGTCACGGAGAGAGAATCCGACGGTCCATCCAAGAATTTCCACTTGGATGGAGCCAAGGGGGCGGTAGGATTCATTACCGCAATCAGCGACAATCACTTCTGCGAAAAGTGCAATCGGGTGCGCCTGACCGCCGACGGCAAGATCCGGCCGTGTCTGTTCTCAGCCATTGAAGTGGACTTCCTCGAAGCTCTTCGTGAGAACTGCAGTGATGAAGAGCTAGACCTCCTGTTCGACCAAGTGTTGGGTATCAAACCCCAGGCCCACGATCTCGACAAGTTTTCTGAAGAGAAAATGCTGAAAGCCATGGTGAATATCGGCGGTTAGCTTTCTCCTTCTTGCGTCCTTTCCAAAAGGGCCATCGGATTCTCTTGATCCGATGGCCCTTTTCCTTATCTGGAAATATTTTTCCTTGACAACAGTCTCGACCCTCTGCTACGTTCCAAAAGTGATACCTATCAACCTAAAAATCCCCAAATTGAGATAATGAACGGAATCTTCTTGTCCACACGACTCCATGATCATGGCCTGACGGTGACGTGACAGACCCAATTCACCATGGACACGTCACGGTGTGGGCCGATGATGAACTCGCCGGTATCATTCAGGGCCTCGTCAGTCCGCTGAATCTGGCCTTAACCAGAGCCTCTGACGAACAAGACTTGATTCAGCAGGTTCGCCATACCCGCCCCCTTCTTACGATCGTTCATAGCGTCAAAAAACCGACATCCTTGATAGAACTCTGCGTTGGCCTTCATCGACTGCAGTCAGATCTGGCTATTCTGATCATTCTGGGACACGAGCACGTTTACCTGCAGAAGGCCATTGCCGTTTCGCCGAAACTGAAGATCCTCCCCGAGCCGCTCGATCTGACCGAACTGAGTCAGCGAATCATGGAGGGCACGGGGATCTCCCCCCCCCTGGAGCGGTCGCTGGGACATGACGACCTGCGTAATCAGAGCGACTACGCACATCTCTTGGGTTTAAGCCCCAAGATGAAGGAAATCATGATGATCATCAACCAGGTCGCTCCGACCAACATCAAGGTGCTGATCCGCGGGGAAAGTGGCACGGGTAAGGAGTTGGTGGCGCGAACTTTGTATGCTCGTTCCCTCCGAAAGGATAAACCGCTTATCAAGGTCCTCTGCGCGGCGCTTCCAGAAGGGCTCTTGGAAAGCGAGCTTTTTGGGTACGAAAAAGGCGCCTTTACCGGGGCCCTGCGTAGAAAACCCGGAAAGTTTGAATTCGCCAATCACGGGACCATATTCCTCGATGAAATTGGAGAGATCAGCCCAGGCCTGCAGGCCAAGCTCCTTCAGGTGCTTCAAGACGGTGAATTCTCCCGCGTTGGAGGCGAAACCGACGTCAAGGTGGACACCCGAGTGATTGCCGCCACCAACAAGAACCTGGAAAAAGCCGTGGCCGAAGGCACATTTCGTGAAGACCTTTACTATCGCATCAACGTCGTGTCCGTTCATCTCCCTCCGTTAAAGGAACGGAAGGAGGAAATTTCATACCTCGTGGAATACTTTCTGGAAAAGTTTAACCACCAATACAACAAGAACTACCAGCGGCTGGGAGAGAGCACCCTCCAGCGTTTCTACCAATACGACTGGCCTGGAAATATCCGCGAGCTGGAAAATATCGTGAAACGGATCGTGGTACTCGATAACGAAGACGTGGTGCTCGCCAGGCCCCCTTCCCACAACGAACCCCAGTGGAGCTCTCCGGCGCCCCAACCAAAACCCGCTCCGCTGGCTTCCGGTGTGGGCCCATCACCGTCTTCGGGGTATTCATTAAAAAGCGTTGGCAAGGAAGCCGCCAGCCATGCGGAGAAAGAACTGATACGGAATATCTTGTATCAAACCCATTGGAACAGGAAACGGGCCGCGGAACTGCTGCAAATCAGCTATAAAGCCCTGCTCTACAAGATCAAAAAATATGACCTCAACAACGATGGGTGACGCACACGATCGGCGGTACCGGTGGAGCACATGGTGAGACCAGGGAGGACCTGCCATGTTTGGGGCTGCGACAGTACCCCTTGATCGCGAAACGTATCACTATCTCTTGCAAATGGAGGCCCGTCGTGCGGTCCGTTACTCCCACTTTTTTTCCCTCTGCCATCTCAGTCTTGATCAGGACTACCCGAACGACCGAACCGTGGTCTGTTCGGTAGCCGACATCGTCCGAGAAACGATTCGAGAAACCGACGTCATCGGATTGTCCGAGGAGCGAACCCTTTCGATTCTGTTGCTCAATACCGAAATTCAGAACGCGCTGCAGATCGGCGAGCGCATACGCGCCCGCGTGGTCGACCACACGTTCGTCTCTGAACAGCAGGCGATCCGGTTGACCCCCAGCATCGGAGGCGTCTGTTTCCCCACACATGGAAACGATGCGGCAACGCTCCTGCTGCGAGCTGATGAACTGATGGCGACGGCGAAGCGACTCGGCGGTAACCAAACCGCCATTCCGATATCGTGAGGCGGAGCATCCCAGACCGGCTCGTCACACGGTCCTGAAAAAGGCCAACTCCTCCATCGTCAGATCCTCGATAATGGACGCCTTCTCACGTTCCCCGACATGTTGGCTGGCGCTGGCCGACCCTTCCGAGCCTTTCTGGCCTGGTTCAGGCCCCAGGTCCCACCCCAAGGCCTCCTGGCCGCTGATCTCCACGTAGACGTAGCGGGTCAGCGTCACGTGACACGACACTAAGCGCAGCGCACTCCGGGCGCGCTCTCCGACGTCAGGCGACGCAAGGACCATGCGAACCGGCGCGACGGACGGGTCCAGTTCGTGTGCTTTCCGCCAGATCGGATACCGGTCCAGCCATTGAGCCGCGTGGGCCATCCACGACAACATCTCCTCAATCGGCTGCGTCCACACGTACAGGAGCGTCACGCCAGCGGGTCCGTTGCCCACCAGGAGTCCGATTCGGTCGGTGATCACCTCCCGATCGAGAATCTGATCCCGACGCAGAAACGGATTGTCCCTGGAGGCGAGACGGATCAGATCGCCGACATCTGGTGGTCCAATCAACTGCAACATCGTCGGTTGCGGGACTAAGGACACGGTTCTTCCCCTCCGCGTAGTGGCTCTTTGCCTCGGGGATCTCTGGCGGATCGCACGCGCTCCCAGCGAGCGCCGGCAGAAATTGACCGCCGTCCAGGGGTGGCATCGGGTGCGGCCCACCGCCCCGCAACCAGCCTCAACAAGCGGGAGATCTCCTCCCCTCCCTCACGAAAAACAACCCCCGAGAGGAAGGCGCGCGACAAGGCCGAGGCATCCGGCACCGTTCCTACCACCGGACATTCCCGTCCGAGAAACGTCCCCACGGCTTGAACGAGCTTTTTCAGAATCGATCTCAATCGGTCGTCGTGGTGATCCAGCGCGATGAGCCCCAACTCCATGGAAGGATTCCACGACAGCGTCCGTTTGATCGTCCGGTAGAGATGGAGCGCCTCGTCTCGGCCGCCCTCACCTGCCACCACCAGAAACTCATCCGGGATCGGCACGCCCGGCACGCGGGACATCCCACTGTAGTTGTTCACGTGAACGATCACCAGGTCGACATGAGCGGCCACAGCCCCCCACTGGGCAGCTGCCCGTTGATCGAAGAGCACACCAGGACGATGGGTTCCCAGCAACGGCTCGGGTGACACCCACAGGCTTGAGGCCGCCTCGACCACCACCGACTCATCCCCGGTTCGTGTCACCCCGAGCGCCACGGCCACCCCGAACGGCTGCTCATGAATCTGCCCCACCAACACTCGACGCCCCAAATGAGCTGCGCACGCGGCGAGGCCCGCGGCGGTCATCGCCGCGGTGACGTGATCTCCGAGACCGGCAACGTAAATAGTCCGCGCCCGACGTTCGCCGCCCGGTGGCGCGAGCGATGGGAGCTGATGAGGTTGGAGGGAGCCGCGGTGATCGAGGAAGAAGTGGGAGACGTCTTCGAGACGTCGCTGCATGCCGGACCGTCAGCCTTGGTGTGCCGCCGCATCCGGAGGTGGGGACGATCCGGATGAGGCGCGCCGACGGAGTCGACGAATCGTCCCTACCTGTCGCTGCCAGCGGTCCACATCGCGTTGAACCTCTCCGATATCCAGCAACCATTCCTGCCCGGTGATGGCCTCAAACACAGTCCGCTCGTAGAAGACCAATACCACATCGCCGGTGGCCACCAGAGTCAGTTCTACCAATGGCCGCTTGATGGTGGGCAAGATCTCGAGGAGTCGAACCATCACTTTCCGTATACGCTGGAGCGACACACCGGCGTCGAGGAGCTTTTTCGCGGTCTTATAGGCGACGAGATCTTCAAACGTGTAGCGCGCGTGGCCGCCCTGCGTGCGATGCGCCGGAGTGACCAGCCCGGTACGGTCCCAATACTGCATCTGTCGTCGGCTGAGCCCGACGATTTCTCTCACCTCACGACTGTGGAAGTACCGCTTCTCGACACTCATCAGTGAACTCCATGAGGCGGGCGTGATCATAGCGGAGGCCACGAGCGACTGTCAAGGACTCACACAAGTTTCAGATTTTTTGAACGCTTCGAGCGAGGGGGGCTTAGAACAGACCGAGTTGGACCAGTTCTTCCTTGGTAAACGGAACCGGATACCGACCGGTAAAACACGCGTCACAAAACGCCGCGCCCTCCGTGTCGTCCGGAGCAAAGGCAGCGAACAGGCCCTCGCGGCTCAGGTACGCCAGGCTGTCGGCCCCGATGTACTTTCGGGTCTCCTCCACCGTGTGAGAGGTGGCAATCAGCTCCTGCCTGGTCGGGGTATCGATCCCGTAAAAGCAGGGCGAAATGATCGGCGGCGACGCGATCCGCAGATGCACCTCCTTGGCACCTACGCTGCGCAACATCTTCAGCAGTTTCCGACTCGTCGTCCCTCGAACCAATGAGTCGTCCACCACGATCACCCGTTTGCCCTCCAACACTTCCCGAATCGGATTGAGCTTGATACGGACCCCGAAGTGCCTAATCGAGTCCTGGGGTTCGATAAAGGTCCTGCCGATATAGTGGCTGCGCACCAAGCCCTCTTCGAACGGCACCCCCGAACCCTCGGAAAATCCGAGCGCCGAAGGAATACCCGAATCTGGAACCGGGATCACCACGTCTGCGCTCACCGGCGCCTCTTTGGCCAGTCTGATCCCGTTACGTTTGCGCACCGTGTAGACGTTGTGCCCGAACACGCGACTGTCCGGACGGGAAAAGTACACGTGTTCGAACACACACTGGGCTTGCCGCGTCGGCGGAAACGGATGGTGCGAGCTGATTCCCCGATCGTTGATCACCACCAACTCTCCGGGCTCGATGTCTCGCACGTAGTCGGCTTCCACCAGATTGAACGCCACGGACTCTGAGGAGACGACCCAGCCCTCCCGGAGGCGCCCCAGCGACAAGGGGCGGAACCCGAAGGGGTCCCGAACCGCCACAATGCCTTCGGACGAAAGAAACAGCAGGCTGAAGGCTCCCTTGACCTTACCCAACGCGTCCACGATCCGCGCCACCGTGGAATTCTCCTTGGAGTGAGCGATCAGGTGAACGATCACCTCGGTGTCGGTCGTGGATTGGAAGATCGCGCCGTACGCCTCGAGTTCCCCACGCAGTCCTTGGGCGTTGACCAGGTTGCCGTTATGCGCCAGCGCCAAGTGACCGCGCATAAAATTCACCAGGAACGGCTGAAGGTTCTTCTCGTGTGAGCCCCCGGCGGTCGAATAGCGATTATGGCCGATGGCCATGTGACCGGGCAGACGGGTCATCCGTGCCTTGTCGAAGACCTCGAGGACCAGACCGGGGCCCTTTTCGACGTAGAAATTCCGGCCGTCCGACGAGACGATTCCGCTGCCTTCCTGGCCGCGGTGTTGCAGGGCGTGGAGACCCAGGTACGTCAGGTTTGCGGCCTCGGGGTGACCGTACACCCCGAAGATGGCGCATTCTTCGTGGAGCTTATCGAACGGTGTCAGTTCGACGTGCACGGCGACTTCTCCAATTGACGCGAGAGTCCTTCGGACCACGCGGACCTGACCTGGTCCACTCCGACATCCACGATGCCCTCTCCCACACTGGCGATCACCAGCCGATCTCCTCCCGTCTCACCGATCCGCGCAGCCGGAACACCCCACCGCCCGGCCGCGGCCAGCACCCGCTCGGTATCCTTCGGTTTCACCGACACCAGGATGCGAGACTGACTCTCGCTAAAGAGCAGGGCGTCGCTTCGGAGCCCCTGCGGGTTGTTGAGCGTAATCCGCACGCCGACCGATGTATCGGAGGACACGCAACACTCGGCGAGCGCCACGGCCACGCCGCCCTCGGAACAGTCGTGAGCCGATTCTAACAGATCGGAGCCGCTTAGTTCGAGCACGCACCGGTACAGCGCCAGTTCCACATCGAGCGTGAGTTCCGGCGGCAAGCCTTGCTCGCGATGGTGGACAACGGCGAGATACTCGGATCCGCCCAGCTCGTCTTGCGTTTCGCCCAGCAGGACGACGTCCCGCCCACCCGCCTGAAACGCCTGCGTGGTGACCTGCGCGGCTGGAGCCTTGCCCACGACCCCGATGATCGGCGTGGGATAAATGCTCACGCCGCGTGTTTCGTTGTAGAAGCTCACGTTGCCGCTGACGATCGGTACGCCGAACGCCCGACAAGCCTCGGCCACGCCGTCGATGACCAATGCGAACTGCCACATGACGTCGGATCGCTCGGGATTCCCGAAATTGAGGCAATCGGTGGCGCCCAACGGACGCGCGCCGCTACACACGACGTTGCGGCACGCTTCTGCAACCGCGATCATGCCGCCCACATACGGGTTGAGCATGCAGTACCGGCTGTTGCCGTCGACGCTGATCGCGAGCGCAGTGCCGGTGCCTTTGATCCGCAGCACCGCCGCGTCGGACCCCGGAAGGACCATGGTGTTGGTCCCGACCATGTGATCGTATTGACGATAGACCCACGCCTTACTGGCGATAGTTGGCGACGCCAAGACAGCAAGTAACGCATCCACGTATGACGCCGGCTCCGGCAGCGCCTCCGGCGACAACCCTTGTAGTGCGTCGAGGTACGCGGGAGGGGCGATCACCCGTTCGTACTGGGGGGCTTCGTCGGTCAACAGGGCAATCGGCAACTCCGCGACGACCTCGCCCCCGGAGCGCACCACCAGGCGCTTGGTATCGGTCACGCGCCCGATCACCGCCACGTCGAGCCCCCACTTCTCGCACACTGCCTGCACCCGAGCCTCGCACCCCGGTTTGGCCACCAGCAACATCCGTTCCTGGGACTCCGAGAGCATGATCTCGTACGGCGACATCCCCCTCTCCCGGGTGGGCACCAGCGCAACGTCAATCTCAACGCCCGTGCCCGCTCGGCTCGCCATCTCACACGAGGAACTGGTCAGCCCGGCAGCCCCCATGTCTTGAATCCCGATGATAAGGTCTTCACCCATCAACTCCAGGCACGCCTCAATCAGCAATTTCTCCATGAACGGGTCACCGACTTGCACCATCGGTCGCTTCTCGGACGCTCCGTCTCCGAACGCCTCGGAGGCCATGGTCGCCCCGTGAATGCCGTCTCGACCGGTCTTGGCCCCGAAATAGATAATCGGATTCCCCACGCCCGCGGCGCGGCCTCGGAACAATCGGTCCTTCTTGGCGAGCCCGAGACAGAACACGTTCACCAGAGGATTGGACCGATACAATTCCTGAACTCCCACCTCACCCCCGACAGTGGGAACACCGACGCAGTTGCCGTACCCGGCGATGCCGGCGACGACGCGCTCGAACAGGTAGCGGTTACGCGGCTCGTCCAACGGACCGAACCGCAAAGAATCCAACAACGCGATCGGTCTGGCACCCATGGTGAACACGTCGCGCAGAATGCCGCCAACCCCGGTCGCAGCACCCTGGTAGGGTTCAATAAACGACGGGTGGTTGTGGCTCTCCATTTTGAAGACCGCGGCCAAGCCGTCGCCGATGTCTACGGCGCCGGCGTTTTCACCGGGGCCCTGCACGACCTCGTCTCCGGTCGTGGGTAATCGCTTCAGGTGCACCCGAGAACTCTTGTAGCTACAGTGCTCGCTCCACATGACCGACACGACGCCCAACTCAGCCAGAGTCGGCGCCCGACCAAGCCGCGCCCGGAACGTCGCGTATTCGTCGGCGGTCAACCCATGTTGTGTCAGAAGAGAGGGATCGAGCGGTTCGGCCAGCACCGATTCAGGAACCATGGATGTGACCGCGAAACTACGCGGCTCCGCACAGCGCGTTGAGCGCGGACTCGAAGAGGTCGCGGCCGTCACGACTACCCAATTCCGACTCGGAGGCTCGCTCGGGATGAGGCATCATGCCCAACACATTTCGGGTGTCGTTACAAATACCCGCAATCGCGTCGACGGACCCGTTGGGGTTGGCGTCGCCGCCGTCGAGTGGTGCGTACCGGAAGATGATCTGCCCGCCGTCCTTCAAGCGGCCGAGCGTGACGGGGTCGGCCCAATACGCGCCGTCGGCGTGGGCAATGGGTAGACGCAACACCCGCCCCGCGGCGTACCGCGACGTAAACGGGGTGTCCGTCCGCTCAACACGCACCCCCACCGTACGACAGATAAACCTCAGCGACCCGTTCCTCAACAGGGCTCCAGGTAGCAACCCGGATTCAACGAGGATCTGGAAACCGTTGCAAATCCCGAGGACCAACCCGCCGCGGTGCACATGCCGTTTCACCGCCTCCATGATCGGCGAACAGGCCGCCAAGGCGCCGGTCCGGAGATAGTCGCCGTACGAGAACCCGCCGGGCAGCACCACGAGGTCGGTGGGAGGAAGGTCGGCGTCTCGATGCCAGACCATCTGTACCGCCGCCCCGACCACGCTCGCCAACACGTGCTCGCAATCTCGGTCACAGTTGGACCCGGGAAACACGACGACCGCGGCTTTCACCCCGGCGTCCTCATTCGGGAATCTTCAACAGTTCTCGGACGGTCTTCAGCAGCGCGTTGGTTTGGATCGGTTTGGGAATGTAGGCATTCGCGCCGAGTTGCAGCCCTTTGTCCCGATCGGCGTCCGCGCCTTCGGTGGTCACGATGATGACCGGAATCTGGCTGTACGCGGGCTCCTTCCGCACGATGCTCAGGAGCTTCAGACCGTCCATCAACGGCATATTGATGTCCGCCACGATCAGGTGAAACGGTTGTTCGGATAACTTCTTCAACGCATCGACCCCATCCGTGGCTTCAACGATTTTGGCCCCTTTGATCCGCTTGAGACTGAACGAGACCAGTTGACGCATCGTCGGCGAGTCTTCCACCACCAGAAATGAGTAGTCAGCCATCCCCGTCTCCTTGTCGCACAGGCACGGCTCAGGCCGCCTTGTTTTTCATGAGGCCGAGAAAGCCTTTGATCGTCGACAGCGAGCGCTGAGATCTCGTATACAGCATGGCGCTGAAGATGGCCGTCGCCGCATGCCCGGCCATCATGGAAAAGAGTTCGTGGTCGACGCGGGTCAACCGCTTTTTTTTCTGCTCGAACAGGTCGAAAATCGCGATCACGCCGATCACGCCGTCGTGCATCTTTAGCGGAATACACACGATCGGATGTTCCGGGGACCCGATGGTCGCGTGTTCCAGGTCATCCTGGACGAACATCTCACCGGTTTGGGCCACCCGGCCGATCATCCCTTGACCGAGCGCGATCTTTTTGATCTTCGGGTCCATCGTCTCTGCCGCCGCGACGTTGAGGACGGGCTCCTCGTCATCCTGAGTCAGAATGGCGAAGTGGTCGGACCCGATCAAATTGAGGATAATTTCGCTCACGATCCGCAGAACCTCTTTGAGGTCCATCGTGGAATGAAGCTGATAACTGGCCACATACAAGTTCGCCAGATTGTTGTTCTCTTCCTCGACCTCCACGTATCGGCTGGCGAAGTCCTTGTTTTCCTCTTCGACCAGTTTGTATCGGTTGAGCAACGCTTCACGCTCTGCGGTGAGTTCGACGACTTGCTGTTGCAGTCGGGACATTTCGGTCGACGGCACGCCCTTCTGTGCGGCTTTGAGCTGTTCCGCTAACTGCGCCATCACAAACCGCAGACGCTCGTTCTCCTTCAAGAGGTCGTTGGTAAATTCGATCCCCTTGTGAAACACCCCCAAAAACTCGTCCGCTCGACGAAAGATCTCGGGCTCTTTGTCCTTTTCCATGTGCCGTCACCCTTTCGCGCGCCCGGAGTATATCACCGGGCTGTTGAGACCCGCAAGACGCGGGCCGCACGCCCTCAACGGCGGGCGCCCGCCGTCACGTGCCTGACGATTTGGTCCACGATCCCATGTAGCGGAGCCACCACGTCGACGGCCCCTTCGAGGATCGCCTCATGCGGCATGCCGAATACCACGGCGGTTTCCTCAGATTCCGCGATGGTAAATCCGCTGCGCCGTTTGATGTGGGCCATTCCCAGACGCCCGTCGTGACCCATCCCGGTCAAAATCACTCCCACCACGTCTTCTCCGAACACGTCCGCCGCCGAGGCCATCATCCGATCCACGGACGGCGCGTAGCGGTCGTCGTCTCCCGCGCGATCAAGCATCACTTTGACCCGATCTCCGTGCCGGACGAACGTGAGGTGCTGACCGCCCGGGCAAATCAGCAACTGGCCCGACTGGCACCAACGGCCATCGATCGCCTCGGAGACCTCCCACCCGGACATCCGATTGAGCCGCTCCGCGAATGAGGCGGTGAACCCGGCCGGCATGTGTTGGGATACCGCGACCACACACGGAAGATCGCGAGGTAGGGCCGCGGCAATGGTCTGGAGCGCGGCAGGCCCGCCGGTTGATGAACCGATCGCCACGAGTTTCAGCCGTTCCATCATGCCCGCCGCGGGCTTGATCGGCGCCGGAGAGACCATGCGCATCGCCGCCGATTTGGCGGCCCGCTCGCACAGCCGGACCGGAGACGCGGCAACAATGGCGTTGATCTTGTTCTGAAGGTCTTGCCGGACCTTGAGGATTTCCCACGAAGCCAAGTGGGTCGGTTTCGCCAGGAAGTCTGCCGCGCCCAAGTCGAGGGCTTGAAACACATTACTGGCGGCAGAGGCCGCGCTGACCACCAGAACTGGCGTGGGTACGGTCCGCATCAGCCACCGCAAGAATCCGAAACCGTCCATTCTCGGCATTTCCAAATCCAGGGTGATCAGCGTGGGCCGGTACCTGTTGACCGCTTGAATGGCCTCCAGTCCATCCGTGGCCGTACCAACCACCTCGACTCCGGGGATCTCTTTCAGCATCATCACTAACGCTTGCCGGTAGAACGCCGAATCGTCCACCACCACGATCCGCGCCTGGAGGCTGGGCTCAGGCTGCTGCACTGATCCGCTCCTCTTTGTGGTACACGATGTCATGACGGAGATGCCGAAGGCTGAACGCGGTGCTGATGCTCATCAACGACTCGGAATGCCCCAGCAGCAGGAATCCGCCGGGCCGCAATCGGTTCCAAAACATCTCGATGACGCGTTTCTTCACCGCGAGATCGAAGTAGATGATGACGTTGCGACACAAAATCACGTCCATCTTGGGGAGGATCGCCGCTCGCTCGATATCGGCCAGGTTGAACGAGAAAAAGTTGACCATCCGTTTGATCGAATCGTCGATCCGAAATCCGTTTCCTTCCGCGTGAAAGAACTTGGTCCGGAAGTCTTCCGGCGTCGTCCTAAACGCCGAGGCCGGATAGACACCGCGCCGAGCCACTTCCAAGACGCGTTGACTGATATCGCTGCCAGAAATTTCGATTCGCCAGTCGCCGCCGTCCGGTTGGCCTGCGAGCAACATCGCGACCGAATACACTTCTTCGCCAGTCGAACACCCGGCGCTCCAGATCCGGAGCGTTCGATCCTGGCGCTGCGCCATCAAGTTCGGCAAGATCTCTCGGGACAACGCGTGAAGTTGATGATCTTCACGAAAGAAATAGGTCTCGTGGATCGTCAACAAATCGACGATCGTCGCGAGTTCCTCGGCCCGCCGCGCGTCGTACTTCAGAAAATAGTACAGGTCCTTGAAACCGCCGAAGCGATGCCGGCGCAGGGTCTCCTGGAGACGCCCCTCGATGAAATATTTCGACTGCTCGTCAAGCCACACGCCGCAGTGCTCGTAGAGCATGTCGCGCAGCAACTTGAACACATCTGGACTCAGCGAAATGGGAGGCTGCTCAATGGAGATCACGCGTCGCCCCGGGGTCTCCGGCCTCGCTTAGGAGGCCTGGTCCAACACAATGGCGAGTTGGTCGATGGCGAAGTGAGCGGACTCTCGTACCAATTGGTCGGCATCGTGCTCCGCCAAGTCTCGTAAGCGAGGAAGGGCGTGCGCGACCTGCGCCCGACCGAGCGCTACCGCCGCCGCGGCACGCACGCCCCAGTGCGCATCATCCAACGTCGCCATCAACCGGGGTCCCACGTCGTCTCCTCCGATCTCGCCGATCGCTGTGATCGCCGCCTGTTTGACGTCGGCATCACTCGAGGAGAACAGTCCCAGCAAGGCCGGTTTCGCCGCGCGGGACTTGAGTTTTCCCAGAGCCTCACAGACCGCGATCTGGATCATCCCCACGGGATCATTCACCAGCAGGAGCAAGGTTTCGGCGGTCCCTTCGTCGCCTCGCTCACCGAAGAGTCGGATGACCTCAGCCCTGATCCACATGTCCGAATCGTGCAACAAGGGCCGAAGCAGATCGTCGACCGCCCGATCTCGGCGTTTGGACAAGATCCGGATCGTCTCCAAGCGGACCGCAGGATCTTCGTCGCTCAACGCGACGTGAAAGACGCTGGCGACGTCTCCGCCAAGGGACTCCAACGCGGCCAGGGCGGTCCGTCGCACCGCGGGATCGGGATCTTTGAGGTCCAGAGTCAATCGATGTTGTGCCTCCGGTACCTGGAACAGTCCGAGCAGCTTGGCGGCGTAACAACGCAGATCGGCCTTGGGGCTTTCCAGGAGATCCAGCAAGCGTTTGACGAGCGCAGGCCCCTTGAGCCGCGTCAACCCCCGGTACGCAGCCTCCTGGACGTTGGGATAGGGATCCTCTAGCAACTGGAGCAGGGCCCGCACCCCCATCGGATCCCCCAGCTGGCCGAGCGCAACCGCCGCCGCCTGCCTCACGTGGCCGTTGGCATCCGCGGCCAATTGCACGAGCCCGTGGACTGCTTTGCGATCGCCGATCTCCCCCAGCGCCCTGGCGATGCCTTCGCGCAGTCCATCGGCGGCGCGCGGAGCGATCTCCAGTAACTTGGGGACGCCTTCACGTTGCATGTGAATCAACGCGGTGATCACCTCTTCCTTGCACGTCTCGTCGAACGCGTCCAGCAAGGATTGAATGGCTTGCACGTCCCCCATCCATCCCAGAAACGTCATCGCGTTGCGCTTCACCCCGGCATCGGAGCTCGACAGACATTCCCGGACATACTGACTGACCGCCTTATCATAGACCTCGCGAATCCGTCGAATGATGGTGGTTTTCGCGTCCGGCGGCATGCGGTTGTGCAGGTCGACTAATGAGCGCACGGCGATATGGCGTACTTTGGTGGTGGCGAGACGGAGGACCTGCGCCAAGGGATTGAGCACTCGCAGATCACCGATCCGGCCCAGGGCCTCCAACGCGGCACGCTCGAGCGTCTTCCGTCCCAAACACGCGATCAGCGGTTCCACCGCCCGACCGTCTCCCAGCTCTTGGAGGGCCTTGATCGCGGAGAACTGGAGGAGCGGGCGATCCTGTCGCAGCACCTCCCCGAGCGGATCCACCGCGCGCGCATCGTGGAGTTTGCCCAATGCTTCGATCGCCGCCATCGCGACGTTCTCATCGGGCTGGCGGAGAAGGCTCACCAGCGCCATCGTCGCACGCCGATCGCCAATGTCGCCGAGGATGTCGATGAGAAATTTCTTGACGTCAGGAGCGGCTCCGCCGAGGGCTTCCATCAGTGAGGGAACGGCCGCTGCCCCAAGTCGTACGAACGCCTCAGCGGCCGAATTTCTCAGTGCGGCGTTATCGGGTGAAGCGAGCGCCGCGACCAAACCCTGCGCGGTCTCCACTCGCCATCCCAACCCAATGATCGCGTCCACGGCGCTCTTACGAACCCTCCACTCGGGATCGCCGAGCGCATTCAGCAGACAGGGAATCGCCGCAGGGCCCTGTCGGACCACGTCAGCGATGATTGCCAGGCGGTTTTCTACATCCGCGGTCTGGAATCGATTGATGCTGGCGTCGAGAGTCGGTTCGGATCGCTCCGTCACGGTTAGTCCTCCTCGCTTACGCGGCGGCCGGACGGTTGCGTTTGAGCAGCTCCCGCCGCGTCGCGACAAATCGCTCAATCGTCTCTTGGAACAGATCCACCGTCGTCATAAGCCCTGGGCCTTTGCGTTCTTCGTATAGCTTTCTGCCCTCTTCGATCTCGTTACGGAGCAACTCAAAAAACGTCCCGTTCAGGACCCCCTCGTCGACTTTCTTGGCGTTGTACAGCGCGATATCCGACACGATGATTCGCGCGAGCCGAAGCGCCGCCTCTTGCGCGGGGTTGGCGGGTGTGGTTGGGCCAGGCGCCGGAGCCTCCGCAGCGGGCTGGGCTGCGGCAGGGGCGCGTGCTGCTGCGACCGGTGGCGTTGGAGTCACCAGAGCGGGTCGGGCCACCGCCGGCGTGGGCGGCGTCGATTCTTTCAACGCCATCGGTGGCGGTTCGGGTGCGGCTGTCGCACCGGCGCCCGCCGTAACCGTCCTGACTCCTGCCGGCAGGGATACCGTCGGCGTCGCCGGTTTGTCGGAGGACGTTGCGGGCCTCGCGAGGTCGGGCTCCGGCACCCGCGCGAGCTTCCCGCTCAACGCGCCGCCCGGCGTTCCCCCGGCGAGGACCTGTTTGACCTTGTCGACCAATTCACTCTCGATCTGGTGCCGCTCGACGTAATCGTCAGCTCCGAACAAGTTATCCGGCGGCCGACGATATCGATCCTTGTTGTGGATTGCCGCGACCAGGATGATCCTGACTCCGACGTTGGCCGAGTCCCCGCGGACCGCCTCGCACACCTGAAAACCCGGCATGTCGGACAACCCGACGTCGACCAATACCACCGTGGGACGCGTATCCCGCACCGCGGCAAGCGTCTCAGATCCGCTGCTGACTTCAACCACGTCGAACCCCGCCGTCGACAACAGATCACGGATCAACTCTCTGGTGGCCTCGCCTTGAACCGCCACCACCGCGCGCTCGCGCGTGGACAGCGCCGGGACGGCGTTGGGAGACGCTGTGGCAGCCGGGACCTCAAACGCCTCGATCCGCACCGTCAGTCCGCTGCGACACGTCGAGCACACCACCACGGTCTGGTCCGCGAGCGAGGATCGCTCGTAGGTCACGCCCGCTCCACATTTTGCGCACACGATGTTCATCCGTTCTCCTTCGTCAATTTGAACCGCGAGACGTGTTCCTCCAGACGGGAAGCCGCGCGCAAGAGACCATCGACCGTTTCAGTGGTTCGGTCCACTGCGTCCCGGTTCTCCTGGCCGATCTGGCCGATGTTTTGGACCGCGTTCACGATCGCTTCGCTCTCGGCCCGGCGCTGTCGCACGAACTCCTGAACGTCTTTGACCCGTCGGTTGGCCGTTTCCACCATGCGGCTGACCTGCTGATTGCCTCTGGCGTGTTCCGCCGCCGCGTTGGTGAGGCGACGGGCCATCACCTGCATCTGTTCGCTGATCCGTTCCACCTCTTCCAGCATCCGACTCTGAGCCTGCGCGACCGTCACAATGTGCCGGACCTGATCGGTGACCGTCTGCATCTCCGTGTTGACCCGTTGCACGCCGGTGATCTGCTGATCAGTTTCTTGGGCGATGTGCATGATGCGGCGCGACGACTCCCGCGCGCTCTCCAGGATTCGGTCCAACGCGACCTTGGCCGCGCCCGAAAGACGAACGCCCTCTTCGACACGGGTGGCTCCGTCGGCGATGGCCTGGACCGCGGTAGCACCTTCCACTTGCAGTGCGGCGATAATGTCGTGGATCTCCTTGGTTGACGTGGCGGTTCGTTCGGCCAACTCCTTGATTTCGCCTGCCACCACGGCAAACCCCTTCCCGTGTTCACCCGCCTGCGCCGCGATGATGGCCGCGTTCAACGCCAAGAGATTGGTCTGTTCGGCGACTTCGTCGATGACGACGAGGATCGTCCCGATGTCTTCGGTGCGCCGCTGCAGTCGCCGGACCACCGCCGACACTTCGTCGGAGAACACCTTGATCCGATTGATCCCCTCGATCGTTTGCCCGACGCACTCCTGGCCACTCCTGGCGTGTTCTCCCACCCGGTTGGACAGTTCGACCGTTTCGTGGATGTTGGTGCGGATCTGGGTGGTGGACTGTTCGATTGATCCGGCGGACGCCGCGGTTTCGGTCGCGGCTCGCGACAGGGCTCCCAGCGCGCCTTCAATCTGTCGGATGGCTTCGGCCAGCGTCGTCACCGATTGTTTCGTCTCAGACGCCGAGCCGGATAACGAGTCGGCTTCACGTGCGATTTCATCGGTCGACGACGTCATTTCCATTGTCGCAGCCGTGCTGTCTTCGATCATCGTGGACAAGCCGTCCATGCCCTGCCCCAACTCCTTGATCGCGTGGTGGAGATCCGTCATCGACTGGAGAATGGACTCGACACCCGCGGTCTGCTTGCCCACACCGGTGTGGATGACCGACGCGTCGCTGGCGAGCTCTCGTCCAGCGGTCGCAACCGTCCGACTGATACCGGAGACCTCCCGGATAATCACCTCCAGCTTTTCAACGAAGCGGTTGAATCCGCCGGCGAGATCGCCGATCTCGTCCCGAGAGGACAAATCCAACCGGCTGGTCAGATCGCCTTCCCCCTCACTGACGTCTTTGATGCGCTCGACCACACGGTGGAGCGGCGTGAACACACCGCGGTTCAGCGACACTCGCAGCAGCAACCCCACGACGGTGATCGTCCCGAACGCGCCCCACAGCAATTGGTGACGGTTTTCGGTGACTTCGCTCCACATCTGATCAGTAGCGGAAGAGATCATCAACACCCCTCGCAACTGATGATCCGATCCATGACAGAGATAACACCGCTGGAAATTGGGGAGCGGTCGGAGATACGTCATGACCTCGCGACCGTCGATATGCTCGAAGTAATACTCATCCTTGGCTTTCATGGGATCGGCTAAGATCCGAGCAAACGCCGCGCGAAAGGCGGGAGTCTCTACGCCGTCGGCGCGATTGGGCACAATGTTGGGATGATCCGACAGCCACTCCGGCCTGGCTGGGACCCGCGTCTTGACCTCATCGATCGTCTTGAAATCGACGAACCCTTGCTCGACCCCTTTGCCGTCCTGGCCACGCACCACCTGCAGGCGGACGACGCCCCGGAGTTCCTTCAAGTCTTCGATCAGGTATCGTGCCATATCCGCGCGGAAGGCCACCATGTCCTTGTCCAGGCTCAAATGGATCGACGCAGCGAGCAGTGACGATTTTTCCCGCTCATGGTTGATCAAGTCGCGCTGCATCTTGGTCTGGAGAACGATCAGAATGACGGAAAACCCAACCGCCATCGTGGCGAGCACGGTCAATACGACTTTCGACGACAGCCGGTCCTGGATCCACCCCATTCCGCGCATCAGACCACCCCCGCCAGCAACGAGTATTCTTCCATCCGCAGCACCGCGCCTAAATCAATAACCAAGACCAACTCCTCTTTGACCCGACACACCCCTCGACACAGGGACGGCTGTACCTCATGGTCGTCCGGTCCCTGGACGGCGTCGGCGTCGATCTCAAGCACGTCGCACACCCGATCCACGATCACCCCTGAAATCAACTCGTTCGTCAAACGGACCACCAAGATGTGCGTCGGAGGAACCCGTCGATCCGCGGGGACGCCGAGGCGTTCGCGCAGGTCGATCAGCGGAAGAGCCACTCCGCGAAGATCCATCACACCCTGCAGAAATGTGGGAGCGTGCGGCACCGGAATCGCCGGCCGATAGAACACGATCTCGCGAATGCGCTCGATGTCGGTGACATACGGTCGATCGTCGATTTCGAACCGGAGCAACTTGCACCGAGCAGCCTGCGACGTCAGTTGACTCGCCATCACGCCACCTTAAAACGGTTGACCTCCGCCCGTAGCGTTTCGGCTTGTCGCACGAGCCCACCCACAATGTCGCTCATTTGCCGCGCCACGACCGCACTGTCTTTGGACACCAGTTGGATTTCTTCGGCCGACTTCATAATGATTTCACTGCCACGGCGTTGTTCCCTCACCGCCGTGGCGATATGTTGCACGCGATCGGTAACGTGTTCGACGGCCTGCGTGATCTGTTTGCTCCCCTTGGCCTGCTCCTCGGTGGACAGTCGCACCTGACGCGTGATGTCCCGCATGCGCTCCGCCGCCTCGCGAATCTGCTCCGACCCCTTGGTCTGCTCCTGAGTGGCCCGGGCGATTTGCTCCACCATTTCGGTAATCTGCCGCATCGAGTCCGTGACCTGCCGGATGCCTTTGACTTGTTCCACCGTGGCCAACTCGATGCCGCGGGCCATCGTGCTCGACAACGTCGAACTCTCCACGATCTTCTTGAGGGCTTCACCGGCCTCAAGCGCCATCTTCATCCCTTCGTCAGCACGCACGTAACCGTCCTGGATCGCCACCACCGCATCACGCGATTCGGCTTGCACCGCGCCGATCAACAAGGCGATCTCTTTGGTGGACACCGAGGTTCGGTCCGCCAGATTCTTGATTTCGTCGGCCACCACCGCAAACCCCTTGCCTTGTTCGCCGGCCTGCGCCGCCAGAATCGCGGCGTTGAGGGCGAGAAGGTTCGTCTGTTTCGTGACTTCGTCGATCACGGTCAAGATCTTCCCGATGTGGTCGGACCGTTGACCGAGCTGGTGAATCACGTCGGCGGTCTTTTTGACCGTCTGACTGATCTTCTCCATGCTGGCGATAGTCTTGGTCACCGACATCATCCCGATATCAGACGCTTCTCGTGTCACCCGCTCGGCCAACCCGGCGGACTCTTTCGCATTTTGTTCCACTTCCTTGACCGACGCGTTGATTTCGGTGACCGCCGACGCTGTCTCACTGGAAGCGGTGGACAGCAGGACCACGTGATTGGCCACCTCTTTGATGGAAGCGGACATTTCAATGATGGCCGAGGATGTCTCTTCGACCGATTTGGTGAGGTCCCCCGTGCTCGACGCGACCTCGCTGATCGCCGCGCTCATCTCCAAGATCGACGAGGAGGTCGCCTCCGAGGCTGACGACAAGACCTCGATCCCTTCTCCCACCTCTCGGAGCGATGCGTTCATCTCCACTAACGAAGACGACGTTTTTTCCGTGGAGACCGACTGGACGTTGGCCCCGTCGGTAACTTTCTGGCTACTGCTCGCAATTTGATCCGAGGCGGCCGTGACCGCGTTGGCGGCGTCTTGCACCTTCCGCAGCATCCCTTTGAGACTCCCGGCCATTTGGTTGAATCCGCTTGCCAAAATGCCGAGTTCATCACGCGAGGTCACCTCGATGGTTTGGGTAAAGTCACCGTCGGCCACCCGCGTGACCACCGCCGCCATCCGCTCCAGGGGCGCCATGTTCGTGTTGACGAAGTACCACGCCACCCCGATCCCGGCGCCGACCGTGAGCACCGTCAGCAACACGCCCCACCAGACAATGTTACCCAGTTGCGCCTGCAACGCGCGGGTGGAGAGCGCCATCACGACGGTGCCGATACGGGCTTTCTCCGATGCACTCGACATGCCGGGTGTCCCGGTGTCGAACCACACCGGTTGGACCACGGTGACCAACGTCTCCCCGTCCTTGGTGACGCGTTCCACGAATCCTTCGGCGGTGCCAAGGGCCTTGGCCGCGATCGGATCTTCGTCGACCTTCTTGACGACCGTGGGATCGCTGTGGACCCACACGATCCCCCGGCCGTCCAGAATCTTGACGTACGCCACGTCGGTCTCGGTCATCACGCCTTTGATGTAACTCTCCAGGCTTGACGAATCGCCGATCGAAATCCCATAGGTGCTGTTGTGCGCTAAGTTGTTGGACAGGGAAATGCCGCGCTTGATGAGCGCGTCTTCCAGAAATTGTTTGGTCCGAACGAGCGACATCACGGTCAGCACCGCCGACACGCAGAGCAACAACACGCTTGTGATGGCCACGAACTTGAACCGCAGGCCGAACCCCATGTGGCGACGTTCCATCGTACGCTCTCCCTTCATCTGGTCGACGACTTACGCCACGGCCCGTAGCGGCGCCTCAGTATCAATCGCCACAAGCCGATCGAGATGTAACACTCCGACAATTCGCTCCTGGAAACGCACGGTCGCGGTCACCAACGAGGCTTCTCGTTCACCCATCGTGGGTGGCGGCGCCTCGAGCGCGTCTGGATCGATGCTGATCACCTCCGTCACGTGGTCGACCACCATCCCGACCGGCCCCGCGTCGACCACCACTACCACGATGCGCGACTTCGGCCCGACGTCGCCGGCCGGCAGCCCCAATCGCCGGCGAATATTGAAAATAGGGACGATGGTCCCACGGAGCGAAATCAACCCCAGGATATCCGCCGGGCTACGAGGAATCGGGGTGATATCAGACGGTCGAATGATCTCTTTGATCGAGCGAATCCACACGCAGTACTCCTCGCTGTCCAATCGAAATCCGAGAAACTCTTCGACTCGGCCGGTCGACGTTCGCGGCGAGGCCTCCGCACCCGGTGGCGGTGCTGGCGACGGCACCACGCGCTGGGCTGCGGGCAGGCCGTCGGGCTCAGGCGCGCCGGTTGCCGATGCCTGATGAACCGGCGTCGCCGCGCAATGTTCGACGCCTGCAGCGCTGGGCGTCTGGACATCGGGCGGCGGCTCGGCCGCTGCCACCGGGACATCACCCGGGATACGCCTGGTTGCCTTCGGGTGCGCAACCGGCTTTCGGCGCGGCGTGCGCCGTTGGGTCGACGTGCGTCCCTTGGACGTTCGCCCCCCGGACCGCTTCATGCCGCACCTTGCCGAATCTTTTCCGCCGCCCGGCTGACCAAGAACCCTTCGTCCGTCATCGCTTTGACTCGTTTGAGGATCCGCACGTCGTGCTCGGTAAACCGTCGAAACTGTTTCGTTCCGTGACGTTCAGTCACCGGGGTCACCACACCGATCAGCACCCAGTATTCCAACTGGCGAACGGACAACCCGACCCGTCGACACACTTCATTCGGACCGTACAGCATTTCGGCTCCCTCACATCCCACAGGAATGTGGGATTGCGCCGCGGGAGGGAGCAAGTCTTATGCCCATCAGGTTGCGCGGCCGTACCAGGAAAATCGAGCTCTCCGGAAACCACACGGCCGCACGGCGTCAGGATTGGGTAACGCGAGACCAACCTGCTGTCAAAATTTGGCGGCTGAACGTTCGCTAAGGGGTGCGACGTCCCGTCACCAGTATGCGGTGTGCCGGACGAACCAGATGAAAGACGGGACGGAAAGCCGAACGCGTGGATTACGCGGCGAGCGGAAGAGCGGACATCCGTTGACCGACAGCTTCGTCGACCAGTGCTCCGACGTCGAGTACGAGGATGGTTTTGCGGGTCCCCAGCTCGGTGGCCCCGGCGATTCCAGGGATGCCTTGCAGCATGGACCCGACAGCTTTGATCACGATCTCTTGCTGCCCTTCGATGGTATCTACCACGATGCCGAGACGCTTTTCGGCCAAACCCACGACGATAATGTACAAGCGTCCGTCTTTGCGTTCCCCGGAGGGAATGTCGAACAGCTCGCTCAGCCGCAGGAGCGCCAAGGTGTGGTCTCGGAGTTGAACAACGGGTTGTCGTCCGACGGTCGCGACCTGACTGGCCTCGACCATCACGCTTTCCGCCACCGAACTGATGGGAATGGCGTAGGTATGGGGTCCAACCCCGACGATCAACGCCTTGATGATCACCAGGGTGATCGGGAGCGTCAGCACAAAACTCGTCCCTTGGCCCAGTTCGGTGTTCACCTCGACCATTCCGTTGAGCTTGGCCAGGTGACGAGCCACGACATCTAGACCAACCCCTCGACCGGATAGCTCTGTGACGGTCTCGGCGGTCGAGAAGCCTGGTTGAAAGAGAAAATCGAGAATTTCTTTCTGGGAATACTCTCTCCCCTGAACCGCGAGCTGTTTGGTCAGCGCGGTTTGGTACACGCTGGCGAGATTCACACCGGCCCCGTCGTCTGTGACCGTGATGCTGACAGTGTGTCCCTTCTGTGCAGCGCTGAGATTGATGGTGCCAACCTCCGGTTTGCCGGCTCGCCGCCGATCGTCCCTTGACTCGATCCCGTGATCCAGAGCGTTGCGGATCAAATGCAGTAGTGGATCCGCAATCGCTTCCGCCATCGACTTGTCGAGTTTGGTTTCTTCACCCGACGTGACAACCTGGATATCTTTTCCCAGATCACGCGCGATTTTTTTGATCGCCCGGATTGAGCGATCGAACAGTTGGACTACCGGAATCATTCGCACTTCAATCAGGCCCTCTTGCAGACCGGAGACGCGATGTTCCAGGGCTTGGGCGGCCTTGTGCAGTTCCATCGCTGGCCCCACTAATCCCCCGCTTTGGAGCAGGTCCTTGGAAATCTGGGCGATGACCGATTTGGACAACACCAACTCGCCGAGCATGTTCAGCAGTCCGTCCAATTTGGCGATGTCCACTCGAATCGTCTGGCTGAGACTTCGAGCGGATGCTGATTCGGACTCCGGCGCAGGCGCCGATCTGACAGAGGCTGGTTCCAGCCCTCCCACCTGGGCCAGATCCACGGCCTCGTCCGCCAGGAGTTGGGCGAGCCCTTCCCGGTCGCGCTGGGATCCCACCAGCAACGTGAATCCAATTCCGTCGGTCGGAGACACCCCGGAGCTGGGAAGGGTGGTTATCACTTCTCCCGCCGACTGTAGCTTGGCGGTCAATTTGGACAGCGATTTGTCGAAATCTTCAAATCGGAACTGGGCTTTGACCTCGAAGAGGTTACACTTTGCTTTCAGGGTCTCCTGCAGACGGTGCTGTTCGTATTCTGTGAGAACTTTGACGATCTCAGGATCAAGTCCGGGCGGCAGTGCGGTCGATGACCCCACTTGCGGCGCGCTCATCGCCTCGCGGATTCGCTGCACCAGGGCGTCAGTATCCGTCGGCGGTTGTCCATCGGCGGCGGATCCGATGAGGTGTCTCAACACCTCCACCCCGTCGACCAGGAGGTCCAAGAGCGCGCGACTCATCGCGAGCCTGCCCATCCGCAGGCGGTCCATCACGTCTTCCAGCGAATGAGCCAGATCGGACACCGCGGCGAGCCCCATCACGCCGGACATTCCCTTGAGTGTGTGGGCCGCGCGGAACAAGGCGTTAAGGGTTTCGGGACTGACCGAGTCGGGCGCGTGCTCGATGACGGCGAGGTGGTGATGGAGCGCGTCGAGTAATTCCTCGGATTCCGCGAGAAACTCGCGCAGCGTCTCGTCTGTACTCCGCCCCGACACGACTAGACGTTCACCACTCGACGAATGGTGGACTTCAGATGTTCAGGTTCGAACGGCTTCTTCACGTACGCCGCGGCTCCGAGGTCCAGCCCGCGCTTGACGTCCTCGTCGCTGCCTTCCGTTGAAACGATGATCATGGGGATCGACCGGTAGTCCGGATGATGCTTGACGAAATGCACGATCTCCAGACCGTTGAGGTCGGGCATGTTGATGTCCGTCACAATCAGGTCCAGAGGCTGCTGGGGAATCCGCTTGAGGGCTTCAAACCCGTTGGGCGCCTCGATCGTTTCAAACCCCTCCATCTCTTCGATGGTCGACACGATCAGCGCGCGGGTGGTTGACGAATCATCGACCACCAGCACTCGTTTCATCTCCGCCCGCCTCGACACGCGCCTGAGTATAGCATAGGGGTCAAGAATCGCCCGCCTGGCGTCGGCTGAGTTGTGGTCGCATGGTATTCCCCAGCGCGACCGCCGCCACGCGCACAAACGCCTCCAGCCCCTCGGTCTCCCCGATCGAATCGCGATTCGGCACGTTGTCGCCATACAGAAACGCGACCACCCGCTCGCCGCTCACGACGGGCACCAGCAGACTCTCTGGAGGCCAGAACCCTCCCAATCGCTCTACCACGACGCGATTCCCCGACAGTTCAGGCCATTTCCCCTTCAGGGCCGCCCGCGAGTCGGCCCCTTCCCGAAACGACGACGGGTCCGACAGCGGGACCGTAATCGACCGAACGATCTCATCGGCGGATCCATTCACGCTATCGACGCCGAGTTGTCCCCAGCCGGTCACGGCGTCGCCTCGCACGAGAAAGATCACCGCGCGGTTCACCAACTCTCCGGCGAACCGCAGCATCAGCAAAATCACATCATGCCCGGACACCGCCCGCGACAATTCTTCGATCATGGCGGGCAGCAACTCCAAATCCCGCCGTGATGCGCGCGGGCCGTCTCCCAATACCGCCTGTCCCAATTCATCACCGGCCACAAGTCCGGCGAGGCTTTCGGGCTCTTCCGGCACGAGGACGGGGTGCGACATCGGAGTGGATTCGTCCAGGTCCCCAGAGATCGGGTCGGACTCCCGATCCTCCACGATTGTCATGTCACCGTCGTCCCCGTTGTCGGCCTCGTCGTCCAGACGGGCGCCTTCCAGCAGGAGAAACTCGGCACTGATCCCAGCATGCATCAACACGCCGTCTTCCGAAAACTTTCCCAGCGTGAATTGGAACGTTCCGGTCGCCCACGTCATCAGATCACGGACCACGTCCACAATGTGGGTTCGTAACTCTCGTTCGAGTTGCTCCTTGTCCATCACACCCATCTCGACCAAAATCGTTCCGATGGGCTTTTTGACAGCTCTGGCTTTCTGAACGGTCAACGCGCGCTCCAGGTCCGCACGCGTGATGAGGTTCCGCTGGAGGAGGGCGTATCCAAATCGGCTCTTATTGTCGGAGCTGGCATAGACCACGTTGCCTTGGTTGAAGACCACGCGGCCCATCCCGTCCTTTTTGATGAGAGTCAGGACACCCGAGCGTTTGCTCAGGTTAAGAATCTGGAAAATATCAGGAAGACCGAGGTCTTCGAGACGGCCTTCAAGGCTCATGGCCTCGTGGGAGCGCGGCGCTCCGCTGCCTCAGCGCCGTCCAGCACCTCGTAGTAATACTCTTCGATCACGGGATTCGCCAACAACCGCCGACACATCTCATCGAGCATTCGTTCGGCCGACGCACGATCGACGGCCTCCAACTCGATGTCGATCAGTTTGCCGACGCGCACGTCATTCACTTCGTGAAATCCCAACGTGGCCAAGGAACGCGCCACTGCGTTGCCCTGAGGATCCAGAATCCCCCGCCGATATGTCACATACACTCGAGCCTTCACATCGCCCCCCTCGCGCTCCGCACTGCCGTGGAGGGAGGTCGGCGATCTCCCCGGCCCAGAACGCAGCTAATACTAACGTAGAAGCCTACACCCGGCAAGACAACTGCTGAACACACGGTCGAGCGCTCCGCGTGTTACGCGGTCCCGAAGACGCGACGGAAGATCTCCTCGGTATACCTGACGAAATACGCGGGATCACAACACGCGGCGAGCGCCTTTGCGTCCAGGTGCGCCGTGACCGTGGGGTCGGTTTTCACCAACTCCGTGAACGCGCCCTCGCCCTTCCAGGCGCGCATCGCCAAACTCTGGACGATCGCGTAGGCATCCTCACGCACCAAACCGCGCTCCACCAGCGCCAGCATGACGCGCTGCGAATACACGAGCCCACCGGTCTGCTCCAAGTTCCTGCGCATTCGGTCCGGATACACCTGCAGCCGCTCAAGCAGCGCCGTAAAGCGATCGAGCATGTAGTCCAGCACAACAGTTGTGTCGGGAAAAATCACCCGCTCTACCGAGGAATGAGAAATGTCGCGCTCGTGCCACAACGCGACATTGTCGAGGGCCGCCTGGACATTGGCCTTCACCACCCGGGCCAGACCGGAAATATTCTCGGAGGCGACGGGATTGCGCTTATGGGGCATACTGGACGAGCCTTTTTGCCCTGACGCAAAATACTCTTCGGCCTCCAACACTTCGGTTCGTTGCAGATGCCTGATTTCGACCGCAAACTTCTCCAGGCTCGCGGCGATCAAACCCAGACACGTCATGTACGCGGCGTGCCGATCGCGCTGAATAATCTGGTTGGACACCGGATCGGGCGCGAGCCCCAGCGACGCGCAGGCGCGTGTTTCGATCGACGGCGGCAGGTGCGCGAACGTCCCCATGCTGCCCGAGAGTTTTCCGACGCCGATTTCCTCGTCGGCCCGCTCCAACCGCTTCCGGTGGCGCCCCACCTCTTCATACCAGATCGCAATTTTGAGGCCGAACGTGATGGGCTCTCCGTGGACCCCGTGTGATCGGCCGATCATGACGGTATCGCGATGACGGTGGGCCAGGTCACGCAGGACGTTATGAAGGCGGGCGAGGTCCTCACGCAAGATGGCCGTTGCGTCGCGCAGCGTGAGCGCAAGCGCGGTGTCGAGGACGTCGGACGACGTGAGTCCTTCGTGGAGGAAGCGTCCCTCAGGGCCTACGGTTTCGGCCACGGCGTTCACAAACGCGAGCACGTCGTGCTGCGTGACCCGCTCCAACTCCTCAATCCGCGCTTCGTCGATCTTCGCGCGGGAACGAATCGCCTCCACTGCAGCCCGGGGAATCATGCCTTCCGCCGCCATCGCGTCGCAGGCGGCAAGCTCTACCCGCAGCCACGTCTCATACTTACGCGACGTGGACCACAACGCGCGCATCGCCGGCCGACTGTACCGATCAATCACAATCCGGGCTCCTTCATACCCCCATCTCGCGAAGCCGCTGCTCAAGCTGTTGCGGTTGCTGGCCTTTCGGAACGACAAACGTGAGGTCGATTCCCGGTTCTTTCGACCCGTTGTGCCAGGCTTTGACAAACGTTCTGGCAATGATCACCGGATCGAGCCCACCTGCCTGCGTGCCCAACAATTCAACGGCTGCAGCCTTGACCTGAAGGGCACCCAACACCGGGCGGAGTCCCTCGGCGACCTGATGCAACACGAGGAGGGTGTAGTTCGACGACCGCCCCAGGCCGACGAACAGCACCCGCGGCGTGGCGAACGTCGGAACCGCCAGCAGCGCCGTCTCCGCCACACATCCGCTGACATGACGATGTACGATCAGGCGCGAGAGCCCCCCGCCCGTCAGCCAGTCCACATGCCCGGCGAGGCCCTGCGGGGGCCGCACATCCTCGAAGAATCCCGTAACCAGGATGTCGGCGCAGACGCGGGCCAGCGGCTCAGAGACGACCGTCACTCGCATGGACGCGCTCCGCCTCCCGCTGCGCCATCACCCCCGGGTCGTGTTTGACGATATCGTCCAGGATGCCGTTGACGAACGCCCCAGAATCTTCCCCCCCATATTTTTTGGCGATATCGATGGCTTCGTTCAACACGACGCGTTCGGGAATATCCGGGACATACAGCAGTTCGTAGACCGCCACGCGCAGGACGTTGCGATCCACCGCCGCCATTCGAGCCATCGCCCAGTTTCGGGCGTGACGCGCGATGACCGCGTCGATATCCTCAACGTGAGCCGCCACTCCGCGCACGAGCGTCTCCGCAAAGGTCTGGACCTCCGGTGCCGCACGGCGTTCGGACCAAAACGCGCCGAAATCGGACACCTCGCGGCCGGCGGTCGGCTGACCGGCGCCAGTAAGGTCGGAGCCGAACAGGAGTTGCAACGCGTACTCTCTTCCTTTACGACGCAGACCCACGTCACTCCCTTTGCGCGAATTGTTTGGCGAGAAGCGCCATCTCGATCGCGGTGCGCGCGGCTTCCGCGCCCCGATTGAGGCCTGCTGGGTCCGCCCGCTCTTCCGCCTGCTCCACCGTCTCGGTGGTGAGGACTCCGAACACGATGGGCCGCCCTTCGGTCAGCGCCACGTTCATGATGCCCTCGGATACGGCCCGTGCAATATATTCGAAGTGCGGCGTGCCGCCGCGGATCACCGCGCCTAAACAAATGACGGCGTCGACTCGCCCGTCTCGGCACAACCACTGCGCCGCCAGAGGCAACTCAAACGCGCCCGGCACGTGCACCACCCTAACGGTGCGTCGATCCACGCCGTGAGACGCGAGGGTCGCCAGGGCGGCAGTAACCAATTGCTCCGTGATCCCTTCATTAAATCGGCTGGCGGCGATGGCCACGCGCAGACCGCGTCCCGAACCGGCACGGGTTGCGGCCCGAGACCGCCGACCCGGGCCCTTACCCGCACTACGCGGCGTCATACGCGGTTGAGCATGTGGCCGAGCTTCTGCTTCTTCGTCCGGAGATACTCGCGGTTGCCTTCGTGAGGATGCGTCTCGATCGGAACCCGCTCCGTCACCGTCAGCCCGTACCCATCCAGCCCGACCACTTTCCGAGGGTTGTTCGTCATCAATCGAATCCGTCTGATGCCGAGATCCACGAGAATTTGGGCGCCGATCCCGTAATCGCGCAAATCGGGTTCAAAACCGAGGGCGAGGTTCGCCTCCACCGTGTCTTGGCCGTGGTCTTGCAACGTGTACGCCTTGATCTTGTTGACCAGCCCGATTCCTCGGCCCTCTTGATTGAGGTACAGGAGCACGCCACTGCCTTCTTTCTCGATCTGAGCCATTGCAGCGTGTAGTTGGTCGCCGCAGTCGCACCGCATGGAACTGAACACGTCGCCCGTCACACACCCCGAATGCACTCGAACGAGCGCCACGTCGTCCTGACTGACCGCGCCTTTCACCAGCGCGACGTGTGTCCCGTGGTCGATCGTATTTTCGTACACCACCACGTGGAAATCTCCGTAACGGGTCGGCAGTTCCGCCTCGGCGAGACGACGAATGAACGACTCCCGCTTCAAGCGGTACTCGATCAGGTGTTTGATCGTGACCACCTTGAGGCCGTGCTCGCGCGCAAACGCCCTGAGCTCGGGCACCCGTGACATGGTGCCGTCTTCATTCATGATTTCGCAGATGACGCCCGCCGGGGTCAGCCCCGCCAAACGCGCCAAGTCGACCGACCCCTCGGTCTGTCCCGCACGTTTGAGCACGCCTCCGGGCTGCGCGCGGATTGGAAACACGTGTCCTGGCTTGGCGAGGTCCGAGGGCTTCGTCGCGGGGTCGATGATCGTGCGGATGGTCGCAGCGCGATCGCCGGCCGAAATCCCGGTGGTGACGCCGGCACGTGCGTCAACCGAGACCGTGAACGCCGTGCCGAACGTGGCGGTATTTTCCGACGCCATGGGGCCCAATTGCAGGGCATCCGCACGCTCGGGCGTCAGCGTGACGCAGACCAAGCCTCGGGCATGCCGAGCCATGAAGTTGATGGCTTCGGGGGTTACCTTTTCCGCAGCCAATACGAGGTCCCCCTCATTTTCCCGGTCCTCGTCGTCGATCAAAATAACCATCCGGCCGGCTGCGACTTCGGCGATGGCGGATTCGATGGTGTCAAATTCCATTGATTTTTCCTGGAGTTTGGCTGAGATTCCTATCATAGAAAAGCCCACAGGCTTTGTCAATTGCGCCCCCCCCAGTCGCCCCCTCCGCTACTGCGCGTGCGATGGGGGAAGACCGCCGTCGCTGCCATCGAGTTCAGCCAATCGTTGCCGCGCCTTCTGCATGTTGAGCATCGTGCCGGGCTGACGGGGTGCCAGCTCCAGGAACCGCCGATAGGCGGCCGCAGCCTGGTCACGATGTCCAGCGCCCTGCAGAATGAGGCCCAGGTTGAAGTACGGCGTGGCCAAGTCCGGCGTCACACGGACCGCGGCGCGAAACGCGTCCATCGCTTGATCGCGATCGCCGCTCGCGAGGTAGATCGCCCCCAGGTTGTTGTACAACATGCCGTTGCTGGGAAATCGCTCCAACGCCCGTTGATAGATCTCCGCCGCCGCCGGGTACTCGCCACGGGCCTGAAACGCGGCCCCCAGATTCACATACGCCGCCTGGTTCCCCGACGCCTTGTCGAGCACATCGCGCCACAAGCTGATGTCGTCCCGCCACACGGGGTTCCGCAGGACCACGGCCATGCCCATCGCCCCGAGCAATAGCAGCACCCCGGCACGCCGAGCCATCCGCCGCTTCGCGACACCGTCTCTCTCCCAGGCCCAGGCCAACAACGGACCGGCGACCAACGTAACCGCCGCGGCGGACAGATACCCTCGGTTTTCCTGATACAGCGCGAGCGTGGTCATCATCGTCAAGGGCACCAGGGGGACTAGCGCGACCACAAACCACATGGCCGAATACGCGAGCACGGGCGCGCGGCGACGGACCACCGTCCCGGCTATCAGGAGACTCGCCACGACCGTCACGGCGCCGAACGCCTGGAGTGTGAGGTGGCGGATCGGGCCGAACGGGTGTGAAATCGACAGATTGATGGGAACCAGCTGGCCGCTCAGCGTTTTCGCCACCACGGCGGCAAACGTCAGTCCGACCGTCACCAGGTCCCCGTGGTACGCTGCAGGCATCACGTCCGCCATCATGACACGGCGGAACACCACGTAAGCGAGGGTGAGCGCCACGAACGGCACATGAGGCTGTATCCAGCGCCGCAGGTTCGACCACTGCCTCTGGCCAACGATCACGTCGTACCCGATCAACAACACCGGGACGATCACCGCAGCCTCCTTAGCCAGCAATGACGCCAGGTACGCCACGACCGACAGCACTAGCAGGGTCACTCGTCCGCTCGCACGATATCGGATAAATCCGACGACCGCGGCCAACGCCGCCACGCTATAGAGGACAGACGAGCGCGCCGTGATGTAGTTCACGGCCTCGGTATGGATCGGATGCAGGGCAAAGACCAAACCACCGAGCCACGCCGCACCCGCCTGGCCCGATAGATTCCATACGAGCAGAACCACCACGAGCGCCGCGGCCACGTGCAGCGCGATGTTGATGACGTGGTAGCCCTCGGGGTTGGACTTTCCCCACCAGTAATTGAGCCCGTAACTCGCCATCACGAGTGGACGATACGACGCCCCCCCTTCTTGTTTGCCGATCGCGACGGACCAAAAATGCTCGGGCACCCGTTCGACGTGTTGGACCGACGGGTTCTGGAGGATCGTCGACACGTCATCGTAGTGAAAGCTGTTGGGCAGCGAATTCGCGTAGACGGCGACCGTGGCGCCGATCAACACCGCCCAGCCCCACCAAGGCAGCGGCGGAGCGGCGGAGCGAGGCGGATCAACCCTGGAGAATCGGGCGGTCACCGATCGGACCACACGCCGCCAGCCGTTGGTTGCGTTCTTCGTGGGAGCAGACCGTGGAGAACTCACGACGGTAATCGAATCGACTACCGAACAGGCCGGTACAACGGAGACAGACGGCGCAGGCGTTCGATTATAGGTGGCACACTCCGCAGCACCTCGTGAATCTGTTGCTCGGTGGTCTCGCGGTCGAGCGAGAAGACCACCGAGCCCTGGGCCCGCGTCGCCTCGATGCCCACCGCCGTCAACACGTGGGAGACCTGCGACGAGACCGTGAAATCGCTGCACGCGGATCCACTGGCGGCTGCCACACCGATTTGGCCCAACGCCCGCACGAAGGCTTCCCCCTCGAGATACTCCACACACGCGCTGACATGACCCGGCAACCGCTGGTCGGGATGCCCGGTCAACAAGACACCCGCAATTTCCGCAAGACATTTGGCCAACACGTGATGCAGCCCGAGCATCGACGCCTGCCACGCCTTCCCGTGTTCCATGACGAGACCCGCCGCGCGCCCCATCCCAGCAATCGCCGGGACGTTGTGCCCCCCCGCCCGCCGCCCGCCCTCCTGCACGCCGCCGACCACGATCGGTCCGAGCCGCACACCGCGTCGCACATACAGACAGCCCACGCCAGGAGGTCCATAAAACTGATTGGCTGCGAGGCTCAGCGCATCTACGCCCAGCGTGCGCATGTCCAGCGGGATCCGCCCTCCAGCCGCCACCGCATCGGTATGAACGACCACACCCCGCTCGCGCGCGACTCGCGCGATTTCGGCGATCGGCTGGATCGTGCCGATTTCCGGGTTTGCCGTTTGGATCGAAACCAGAGCCGTATCGGGTCGGATAGCCGTGGCGATCGCGCCAGGATCCACCAAGCCGTGACGATCAACCGGAATGATGGTCAGCGCGGCGCCTTCATGTTCCAGACATCGCGCCGTCTCCAGGATCGATGGATGCTCGATCGCGGAAACGATGAGATGCCGGCCCCGCTTGGCGAGCGGTGCCATGAGCCCCCGCAACGCCAACGTGTTGGACTCGGTCCCGCTGCCGGCAAAGACGATTTCTCGGGCCTCGCACCCGAGCAACCCGGCGACTTGACCGCGCGCGTCCTCCACCGCGGCGCGCGGTTTCTCTCCGAACCCGTGCAACGACATCGGATTGCCGAAGTTCTCGGTCAACCACGGCAACATGGCGGCCACCACGTCCGGGTGCGGTTTGGTCGCGGCGATCGCGTCGAGGTAGATGGGCGGCATCACGGCGGCATTCTATCACGCCGGACGCTCCACGCGACAAGCGCCGCGTTGACGCGCCGCTTGGTGGGGTGCTAGCATCGGCCGGTGTCTGCAACCCGCCGCAAGCTCGGGCTCCTGCTGTCCACCGGCCCCGAGCATCCCAATCTCGACACCGTGGCCACCTTGTCGGATACCGCGTTGCGTCGCGGCGACGACGTCTATCTGTATTTGATCGACGAGGGCACGCGCTGCCTGGACACGCCGTCCGTTCAGCGCCTACCCGGACAGGGAGCCAAACTCTTCGTGTGTGCCTTCGGCGCACAGAAGATGGGGGTGCCGATCGACGACCGGGCCACGTTCTGCGGCCTGGTCGTGCTCTCGGACATCATCACCGGCTGCGACCGGTTTCTCGCGTTCGACTGATGCCGGCCCGCCGCATCCTCGTGTTGATCACCGGTGATCCCATGACCAGCGCCCGGCCGGGTGAGGCCATCCGCATCGCCCTCGGCTTAGGCAGCGGGACCCATACCGTGTCGGTGGCGCTCCGGGGGCCCGCGGCGGGACTCCTGTTCCCCGAAGCCGAGGATTCCGCCTGCGCGGATGAGGTGGCAACGTACCTGCCTTCGTTGGCCGAGGCGCTGGAGCCGGGTTTCTACGTCGAGCGCTCCGCGCTCAAAGGCCGCGATCCCGATGAAAGCGACTATCGAATCGTCCCGGTCGATCCACCGGACATCGCGAAGTTGATCACTCAAGCGGACCGATTCGTCATCTTCTGACGCCTGTGACGCGCATCCTGCACATCATCAAGTCCGCCGGAGCGATCCATCCGTGGGATCTACTCGCGCAGGCCGCTCCCGCGGAGTCCTGCTCCGTCGTGTTGGTTCAAGACGCGGTCACGGCACACCGGTCCGCGCCCTGTCCGATCTTCGCGCTCGCCCGCGACGTGCAAACACGAGGAGCCGATACCCCTCATCCCGTCATCGACGACGATCGGTTCTTGGAAATGATTTGGGAGGCCGACTCTGTCGCGGTGTGGTGAACGCTACTTGCAGGCGGACGTCGTGGACCCCGCCGCCAGGGCCTCGAATTGATAGCGGGTTGAGCGGGTGTCTACGCGGTAGGGCGGCACGTTGCGGGCGTGGAAACGGGCTTCCACCAGAACCGGGAAACGCTGCTGCTGGACGGGGACTGCGCGTTCGCCGCACCCGTTGATCAACGCCAGCACGTCATCGGATCGATTGACGAAAAACGCGAAATCTCCGTCGCCAAAGTCGATGAGCACAGGTTCTCCGTGCGTCACCGCCCCTTGCGCCACGGCGTAGGGATCGGATTTGGCCGCTGGTCCGACCGACAGGAGCACGCCCGGAATCGCCCGCACCGGCTCGACGAGCCACCACGACGCGACCGCGACGCCAATCGCCAGCATCCCTACTGCCACCAACCACGCGACCGGACGCGGCATCAGAGACCCTCAAAACAATCGGCGCCCGCCGAAACGGGGCTCGACGGGCGCCGGGGTGGATTCATTCTCCACACGGAGACTCACTTCTTCATCGTCCCCGAATGATCGTCCTTCATTTCTTTGATCCAGTTGGCGTGTCCACCCGACGTGACGTCCGCGCTGACATGTGCCCCAACCTTGATCTCGCCTTCTTTCTTCGTCGTCGCCGGATCGATGTGAACCGACTTCATACTTCCATCGGCCATCTTGATCGTCACCATGTCACCTTCCATTTTGGTGAGTTCGCCGCTCACGTTGCCCATCTCACCAGCTAACGCTACTCCAGCCCACATGAGCGACACTGCGACCCCTGCTAAAACAAATTTTTTCATCTCGATCACCCCCTTCCTCCTCCTTGAGTAACGGGCGGTATGCTACCCCCTCGTCTCGACAAAATGCAAGCGGCGCAAGGCCTGCCGCAAGACCCGTGACGCCACTCGGCGGTAGTCTCCAGCCCGGAGCAGCACGAACGCCTCGGCGAATCCGCGCCCGTGGAGGTGGACCATCGACCGATACGCGTGCAACCCCATGATGCACCGGCTGTAGTCGATCGTCGCCATCTGACTCGCAAACTGCGCCAAGGCCCGTTGCTTCCTCTCTGCCACCGACGTGATATCCACCAAGCAGTTCGGTTCGATCGGCGCCCACACTTCATACCCGCAGCACAGGGGCGACTCGATGCCGCGGGCGACGGACAACGCGGCCAACAGGATCCGGTTGGTTGCTCGGTGGTCGGGATGGTAATCGGTGGGAAACGGCAGGTACACCAGATCTGGTTTGAGTTCTTCGAGAAGCTCGCGCACCTGCTGCCGCGTGTGGGGCGTCAGACACAACTCTTGGTCGCGATTGTCCAAGAACCGCAGGTCCCGCACGCCCAAGATCTCAGCTGCGCCTCGGGCCTCCTCGCGGCGTGCGGCGGCCAATGCGTCTTCCAAGCGCTCCCGTTCGTCCGGCGGAAGCGCTCGGGCGTTCAGCGCCGGATCACCCTTGCGCCCGTCGGTCAGATACGCAATGGTGACCGATTCTCCAGCCAAGACATGGCGGTACAGGCTACCGCCGCAGCCCAAGGTTTCGTCGTCCATGTGCGGCGCCAACACCAGCACTCTCGCCCCCGGGGGACGATCCAGGGGCGGAGGCACGATCTGCGCTTCAGTCCACAGCGCCGACGTCCCATCTACCAATCGACTCACCCCGCCAGTGCTGCGAGATCTCTGCCGCTTGCCAACCACCCGCGTCCCCATATCACGTCCTCCAGTGCAAGCCGCCTTCCGTTGAGTATAGACGACCCGCCGGAGTCGTTATTCATACCTTGGCGCAGCAGAAGCAGTGTGGTAGATTGGAGGGCCGTTTCCTGGCACACATCGGAGGACTCTATGGGGGGCACGAATCCCTATATCGCCAAACCCAAGGTCGATCTGCCGCAGAAACCCTACACGATTACGTTCGTGAACAAGGGGGTATCCGTGACGGTGGACCCGGCCAAGATTCCCTACGGCCCAACCGGCCAGCCGGGCAGCATTCTCGACATCGCGCTGGCGGCGGGCATTGAACTCGAACACGTGTGCGGCGGCGTGTGCGCGTGCTCAACCTGCCACGTCATCGTCAAGCAGGGACTGGACTCCTGCAACGAGGCCACCGACGATGAACTCGACCAGCTCGACGAGGCGCCCGCCACCACGCTCCAATCGCGCCTAGGCTGCCAAACCGTGCCCAACGGCACCAAGGACCTCGTGGTCGAAATTCCGGCGTGGAACAAGAACCTGGTCAAGGAAGAGCAGCACTAACCAGGGATTTCCCTACACCAGCACACCCTTTTCCAGCCGCCGCACCACTTCAGCCCTCGCGGCCGCGCGCGGGTCGTGCGTGACCATCACAATCGTCTTTTGAAACTCCTTGTGAAGCCGATCCAGCAACGACAGGATCTCTTCGGCCGACTGCGCGTCGAGATCTCCGGTGGGTTCGTCGGCGACGATCACCGTCGGATCGGTCACGATCGCCCGGGCAATCGCCACGCGTTGTTCCTGTCCACCGGAGAGCTGTCGCGGGTAGTGATCGGACCGATCAGCCAATCCCACCACCTTCAGGGCGGTGACTGCGTGCTCGCGACGATCCCGCCGCGACAAGTGCGTCAATGTCAGGGGCAACTCGACGTTCTCCAGCGCGGTGAGCACCGGAATGAGATGATAGAGCTGGAAGATGAAACCGACGTGGCGTGCCCGCCACGCGGTGAGCTCGCTCTCAGACAGCGTGGTGATCGCGGTACCGTCCACCACGACTCGGCCCGACGTGGGCCGATCGATTCCGGCGATCAGGTTGAGCAACGTGGTCTTGCCCGAGCCCGACGGTCCCATCAAGGCGAGAAACGCGCCTCGTGCGATCGTCATATCGATGCCATCGAGTACCTTCAGTTCGCCCCCACCGCGGCGAAACGTTTTTTTCAGCCCTTCGACGACGATCAGTGTGTCCACTTCGGATCCTAACCCTGTTTGGCTTCTTTGTAGGCTTTCTTGATCATCGTACGCGTGACCCAGTCTTTTTGATCGACACCCTGCTCGCCGTAGATCTCGTCACCCACGATACGCACCCGCTCGGACAACTCGCCGGTCCTCCCCTTGCCCAGCAAACTCGTCATGAACCGCTCCTGTTGCGGCGGCGTGAGCGTTTTGTAGAGGCCGTCAAGATAGGTGTAGTCCTCACGTTTGATCAGCACCGTGAGCCCTCCAATCAGTCATGACCTTGCACGGACAAGTCGACTGCCACCGCCGGTCGCAGGAACAGGCACCGAAACGCGTGGACCTCTCGACCGAGCCCTTCACGCACGGCCCGGCTGTACACCTCTCCCTGAATCCGGTAGCGCTCGGCTGCCGCGGGAGCCGAGGCCGCATTCACCGCGTCGGTCTTGTAGTCCGCAACGTACAGGCGGCCGGCCCGTTCATAGATCAGATCGATCACGCCTTCCATGATGGCATCTTCCCACGGCATAATCAACGGGACCTCGCGGCCCAGAATCCGCGACGAGGCGAGTTCCTGATACAGGACGGATGAAAAAAATCGGGAGAGGACGGCACGCAGATCCTCGCCCGTCACCAGAGGATCGTCGTTGGCCTGAGTCGCAATCAAGGCGTCGATCGCCTGGGGCCACCGCGCAATGTCCGAACCATAGTCCCAGTGCTGTAGGAAGGTGTGAACCAGCGTCCCGATCCGTTGCGCACGCGCCGCGCCATCGGATCTCGATCCTCCTGTTCGCACCCGCCGCGCCGACCCGTTCCGGAGCGCGAGCCGGGTGTGCGTCAAAAATCTGGGCTGACCGGTAATCCGTTCCGCTCGGGCCATGCGGGTAGCCCACGACGCGGCAACGGTTTGTCGGTCCGTCCACCGAAGATCCACGGCCTGAAGAGGGACACCCGTCGCCCGCTCCGCTTCGGGCCCGACGATGTGCCAGTCGAAGACCGACGACGAGATCGCGCTCTCGGACGGCGGTTGCCCCCACACCGTGTTCATCGCCTCGGCGATCAGGGCCGCGGGGCCGTCGGTGGCAGGCCCGCGCCCGGTTTCCGCGCCTGACACCACCAACAGGTCCCGCGCCCGCGTCATGGCCACGTACAACAGCCGCCGACTCTCTGCCGCTTCCTTCCTGGCGCGCTGGTCCGTCAGATACACGCCGGCCAGCGACGACACGTCCCCAGCGCGGATACCGACCGCTCCACTGCTCCAGTGCTTGACCACCGTGGGTCGTTGTCCCTCCCGCCTTCGGCCGTGCGCGGCGGCGAGGACGACAATCGGGAATTCGAGGCCTTTGGCTTTGTGCACGCTGAGAACTTTCACCGCGTTCACCGCCTCGTCTACCAACGGGCTGTCCCCTTCTTCGATTTCGTCTCGCACTCGACGGTCCAGGCGCGCCACCAACGCGGTGAACGACAGACCATCGGCAGCCAGCTCCCGCGCGATCCGCTCCAACTTGTCCACGTTCGCCACGGCCTGATCGCCGGAGGGACCAGCGGCGGCCAACGCCTGGAGCGGGAACCGATCGAACACCGCGGTCACGGCCTCATCCACCGGCAGGCGCGGGATTTCTCGGGACAACGCCGCCAATTCCCGATACAGCTCCGCGGGTGCCCACGGCCCCGGCGGATGGTCGGTCTCTGCCACGCGGTAATCCAGCCAGCCGGCACGCGACAGATCGTACACCTCGCGATCGGTGACCGCCCCCAACGGAGAACGGAGCACACCCACGAGCGCCACCGCGTCATACGGTGATGCCAGGACGCGCAAGACGTTGATCGCGTCGACGATCTCCTGCGCCGCGAAAAACCGCCGCTCGCCTTCGACCACGTAGGGAATCCCCCGCTGACGCAGCGCCTCTAGGTACACGTGGACATCGGTCAGGGCCCGAAAGAGAATCGCCACGTCGCCCGCTTCGGCCCGCCTGATACCGCCCTGCCGCGCCCGAACCTCCACGGTCCCGAACACCGACCGGACCAGCCACTGCGCCAGGCTCTCCGCTTCCGCCTCACGTCCGTCCGTCGCGTCGAACGTCCCGTCAGTCGAGCGCACGATCCGGACGATTGGCTTCACGCCTCCAGCGGCATCCTGCGGGGGGACGATCGACTCATAAGACGCCTGAAAGCCCGGCCGATAGGTCAACAATCGCCCACTCACGGCATTCACGGCATCCAGAATCGCCCCCCGGCTTCTGAAGTTCGTCGACAGGGTGCACTCCGCCCCGCCTTGCGCACGTACCGTGTGCGCAACGTCCTGATAGGCTTCCAGGTCCGCGCCGCGAAACCCGTAGATCGACTGTTTGGGATCGGCCACGATGAACAACTTGCCGGGGGCGAGGCGAACGGTCCGCCAGTCAGCGGCCGAGTCCCCCGACCTCTCGGCGAGAAAAAACAGGATCTCGTATTGCATCGGGTCGGTGTCCTGGCACTCGTCGATCAGCAGAGCCCGGAAGCGCCGCTTGAGCGTTTCCCGAACTCCGGAATGATCGCGCACCAAGTCGCGGGCTCTGGCGAGAAGCCCATCGAACGGGACCCAGCCCGCCCGGGCGAACGATGCCCGGCATTCGCGCACGAACGGCGCGAGGACTTCGCCGAACAACACGACCGCTTGACGATCGACGCCACTCAGGCTCCGGGCAAGCTTGATCAACTCTTTGGCTCGCTTCGCGTCGGCCTCGTCCCACCCCTGGGGCACCGACACGTCCTTGTCCACCTCTCCCGCATCGTCGACGGCGATGGCGCGCTCGTCGAGCACCGCTGCGAACACGCGTTCTGCTGCAGCCAGGCGCCGCGCAATCATGTGATGTGGTGGATTGCTCACCAGGAGCCCCCGCGCCTCATCACGAGCCGCCCCGAGCCACTCGTTCAGCTGGGGCGGAACAACCGCCAACTCATCGAGCGCCTGTAGTGGGATGAATTCGGCGCTCAATCCCCCAGCCAGTTCGAACAGTTCCTCGAGCGTGACGCGCTCCAGCACCCGCCTCCAGAGCGCGGCGCGCGGGGCATCAGGGCCCAACTCACGCTGCAACCACGCGTCCCACGTGGCGGCCACGTGATCCCGCCACGTCGCCTCCTCCGCTTCACGGAACCGTGGGTCCACGCCAGACTCGAGGGGAAACAGCCGCAACAAGGTCGCCGCGAACGAATGGATCGTCCCGATGTGACTGCGATCAACCGCTTCAAGGGCCCCGCGGAGCCGTGCGCCGACCTCTCCCGTCGAGGTGCGTGTCCACGCCGTCAACGCCGCCACCGCCTCCAGCGTCTCTCCATTGTCCTCCGCCGGAGTCGGATCATGTGCCGCTCGTGCGAGCCCGTGGAGGCGTTCGCGAAATCTGACCACTAGTTCGGCCGCAGCTTTATTGGTAAAGGTCAATGCAACGATATCGGTCACCGGGATAGGATCGGGCTCGCGTACGACGAGGTGGACCAGGCGTTCCACCAGCAACGTGGTCTTCCCGGTTCCGGCTCCCGCGGTCACGACCACGTTCACGTCAAACGTCCGGATCGCGCGGTCACGCTCAATCGAATCCGTAGGGGCCGTCACGGCATCCTCTTAGGCCCGCGCACCGGCGTTCGTCTGATCCCCGCCAACCGGGCGGCTCGGGGATCCCGCTCGGCCCGGACACGGGACAACGCGTGCCGCCGCCGGCACGCCGCCGCAACGTCGCACCGGCTGCAATAGGTGTCAGGAATCATCGGGAACAACCCGGCCTCGATCCCAGCAACCAGCGCCGACACCGTTCCTCGAATGCGCCCAGCGGTTTCCTCATCAGGTTCGTACGAGACGCGGTCGACCGCGCCGTCCCACGCCCGCGGCCGCACGGTGTAGACCGCAACTGCCGGGTCGACGCCCGCGGGCCCGCCGCCGCGCGTGGAGGCATACTGTTCCGCGAGTGCTGCGTACATCGGCGGCTGTAACGCCTGTGCGCGCAGGGCGGCCGCAACAAGGTCTCCGCGTCGCGTGCTCGATCGTGTCCACCTCAGCTTCCAGTCAATGACCCGCAGGCCCCCATCCGCGCCCACATCCACGCGATCAAGGCGCCCCTGAATCGGACTGCCCCGCTCGCCGCCCAGCACACCTCGCAACGTGACTTCACTCTCAAGCGGCGAATACCCGGAGGCTGCCTGCTCGTTTCGGTCGTCCACCACGACGTCACCCAGCACGCGTCCGATCCGTTCACCGTCCAACTCCCACATCAGCGGATAGCCGATCCCGTTTCGCGTGGCGTACCGGTCGCACACCTCGCGCCACAAGGATTCGACCGGAAGCGCTCCGGGCCGAAACGCCCGCGCGAGCAGGTCGTGCGCGAGCGATCCCCAATCCCGCACCGTCGGCCCCGCGTGCTGGTCCGCGTCCGCCGAAGCTGCCACCCCCAACACCCGGGTGATGAAGAACCGCCAAGGGCATTCCGAGTAGGTCTGAAGCCCCGTCGCCGAATAGCCGCGGGCGCGGGCTTCGGCGAGCCATTCCGTCAGCGGCCCCAGGTCGCCGTCGAACGGCGACAACGCCGACGCCCACACGTCAACGGCTCGACGAAACCGCCGCGCGCGAGCGAGAACCACCTCGGTCCGCTCGTCCGCGACGCGGACGACGTCCCCACCCAGAAGCGCGGCCAAGACCGTCGCCTCGCGAGGAGTGTAGCGATCGAGGCGATCGAACGGCGAAACGCGTGGCTTCTCTCGGGCCCGGCGTGGAACCTCGACGTGTACCACCTCATCCGCCTGCCCCCGCCAGGCCGCCAGATACCACGACGGGGGCAGCGGTCGGCCCGCGTCGTCCGCGCGCTGACTGGACAGCACCAGACGCTCGCGCCCCGCCTGGACGAGCGCAGCAAACAACAACCTCTCTTCGTCGTAGCCCGCGAGTTTCTCCGGGATCTTGCACCCCAGCGTCGTTTCGATCAGACGCCGTTCACGGTCGCGCAAAAACGCATCCTCACGGATCACCCGCGGGAACACGGCGTCGTTGAGTCCCAACACGAACAGCACACGGAATCCCACACCGCGCGCCGCCGTGGCGTCGGCCACCAGCACGCCCCGTGCGTGCCAGTCCGTGATCGGCAGCGTCGTGGCCTCGATTCGACGGCGCACGGATTCGATATAGGTCTGCCGCATGATCGCTGGTCGAAACCCGTCGAGCCGCACCGGATCACCCAGCGCCCCGATCAACGCCCGCGACACCGCGGCGTCGTCACTCGCCTCGTCTTCGTCGGCCTCGGCGGACTCCGAATCGGAAGACACACCGAACAGGAATCCGACCCGCTCGCGCCACGCGTCCGCGTGTGCGGCTCCTGAGGCGAGGTCCGGCACCGCAGCGCACGCGTCGCGTAGTTCGTGAACCAGGCGGAGCAACAATGCGGCCTGCGCGCCTCGCGTGTGCGCTCCTGCTTCGGCGGTCTGGGCCGGATCCGACAGCCCTGCCAGGCGCTCCCACGCCTCGTACCCGCGAATGACGCCGACGGAGCGCGCCAACTCGTCCCAGCACGCCGGGTTGACCTCGGCGCCGGGCACCAGACTCTCGACGCGACACCACGGTGAGGAAAGCAGATCGATCACGTCTTCACGCGTCGGGTCACCCTCCGCGATCCGCAACAGGCGCAAGACCGCCTGGACGAGCGGAAACCTTGAGAGGCCCCGCTCAGCACTGGTGACGAATGGCACGCCGTGCCGGGCGAACTCGCGCGCGACAATTTCGGCGTACGGATCGAGGCTTCGCGCTACTACACCGATGTCCTCGAACGCGAACCCCTCGTCGTCGACCAGACGCAGGATGTCCTTCGCGCACGCGACGACTTCGTCGTTTGCACCGGAACAGGTGACCACCGTCACCGCGCGCCGAGCGACCGGTCCGTCGAGGACCCTCAGCGGCCCCATAGTCAGCCCCAGCAGATATCGTTGCAGGAACCGATCGGCGAACGCCCAATCGGCATCGCCGGGTACCGCCGGGAAATACACCGCGCCCTCGCCGCGCGCCGACACCGCGCGCAACACGTCATACTGCGCCTGCGTCAGGTCGTAGAATCCGTAGTAGGCAATGCTCCGCTGCGTCTTCAGATAGGTCGAGGTGACCGCCGCCTCGACCGCCGCGGTGTCCAGCTCGGTATAGTCGACCCATCCCGCGGATCCAGCGAAACCCAGCACGTCCCGGTACAACGTGGCAAGCGCCTCAAGCCTCCGTGTGTCCTCCGCGGGGAACACGCCTTCCGCGACTGCGTCGATGAACGCCTCGGGCGGAACCTTGGCGTCTTTGAGATCACGGAGCGTCTGCCAGAGCGCCGCGCAGCCGCCTCGGGTGGCGGCCACCCCTGCCAAGGGTCCGGGAGCCCCGCGATCGACCATCAGCCGCAGCAGCTCTTCGAAGGTGTGGTCGTCAATCAACGCGGGGATCGAGCGACCGGCAGCCTCTTCAACCAGACGACGAGACAATTGGTGAAACGTCAGGACCGACACGTTGAGGAACACCTGCCGACGTTCGCCGGCCAGGAGGGTGATCACTCGCCGCCTCAGGGATTTCGACGGGACGACCACGAGCAGGGGCGCAAAAGGGTCCCCAGCCTTCGCGGCAATCAGGTCATCGGCCAGGGCTTGTTCGAGATGGGGATGAAACGGTCCACTGACAACGGTCAACACGACGCGCCCCGCGGGTCAGGCGGCCACGCTTACGGGACCAGGCCCGCAGGCGTTAGGAAGCCGACTGTTCGACCGCCGAAGGAATCGGCTCGGACACGCCGGCAACCACGGCGTCCGATTCATCCGGGTCTGGCGACGGAACGTCTTCCGACCCGGATTCCACCGACGCGTCGGTCGCGCGGGCGATCTCGGCAAAGTCCCGCAGGGTCGGGAGATCCGACAGGTCCTTCAACCCGAACGCGTGGAAAAATTCTTTGGTCGTGCCGAACATCATGGGCCGACCCGGAAGATCCTTACGCCCCACGATTTTGACCAGCCGCCGATCCATCAGCGTCTTGACCACGCCCGCCACGTCCACGCCGCGGATGGACTCGATCTCCGGTCGGGTCAACGGCTGCTTGTACGCGATGATGGCGAGCGTCTCCAGCGCGGGCTTGGAGAGTCGCGGCGGCGATTTGGCGACCGCCAGCTTGCGAAGCCACGGCGCGGCTTCGGTCACGGTCGCCAGTTGATACCCGCCTGCGACCTCGACCACGGTCAGCCCGCGGCCGGCGTGGCGGTACTCATCGCGCAACTCGTCCATGCAGGCGGCGATACGCGTCCCCTCCACGCCGTCGAACACGTCGCACAACCGGTTCAAGGAGAGCGGCTCGCCAGCCACGAACAGCACCGCTTCCAGAATCGGTTTCAATTCACGGTCATCCATCCTGCGCCTCGTTGGGCTGGTCTCCGTTGTCGCCTACGCCGGTCGCGACGGGATCGACCCGGACGACCCAGATCTCTGCGCTCGGAGCGCCCTGTCGGAGACCGAGCACGTGCATCTTGACCAACTCCAGCAGCGCGAGGAACGTGACGATCACCGCCACGCGGGTCTCCGCGCTGCCGAACAACTCGTCGAACCGGAGGCGCGCCCCGTCGGCCAGCGCGTCGAACCGCTCGATGATCGCGGTCATCCGATCGCGGACCGTGAGCGAATCGACCGTCAATTCCATCATCGCCTGGTCGGGTGTCCGGTCCAACACCTCGCGCAACGCGGTCATGAGGTCGAAGACCGACAGCTCGCCCAACTCGTACTCCTCGATTTCCTGCAGCGTCGGGGTCGGCTCGCGACGAAACACGTCGCGCCACACGCTTTCGCGCTCCTCCAGCGCCTCCGCAGCACCCTTAAAGCGCTGATACTCGACCAGGCGTCTGACTAATTCTTCCCTGGGATCTTCTTCCTGCTCCGAAGATTCCGGCTGTTCTTCCCGCGGGAGCAACATCCGGGACTTGATCTGCACCAACGTCGCCGCCATGACCAAAAACTCCCCGGCGATCGACAGGTTCAACTCTTTCATCAAGTCCAGGTATTCGAGATATTGCCGGGTGACCAGCGCGATCGGAATATCGTAGATATCGACTCGATGCTCTCGGATGAGGTGCAACAGCAGGTCGAGCGGCCCCTCGAACACCGGGAGCTTGACCTGGTAGGCGACGGAAGCTTCTTCGGGTTGGTCCGGCATGCGGGTATCGATCGTAGAACTCCGGTCCGAGGTGAATTGCGCCGGACCTTATCAGCTTTGAGGCAACGAGGTCAAGGGCCGCGCCCGCGGCGGGCCCGCGCGTGATGTCGGATTCGGATGGGGTTAGAGCGAGAGGCCGGTTCTGAAGACGGCCGTCTTGATCTGGGTCATGGCGTCCATGGCGTATTTGACGCCTTCGCGGCCCAGACCCGAGTCCTTCGTGCCGCCGTACGGCGTGTGATCCACGCGGAACGTCGGATAGTCGTTGATGATCACTCCACCCACGTCGAGGCGGTCGATCGCCTCGAAGACCCGTCGGAGATCGTGGGTAAAGACCCCGGCTTGCAGGCCGTAGCGCGAATCGTTGACCGCAACGAGCGCGTCGTCGAACGATCGATACGGCGCCAAAGTCACCACCGGCCCGAACACCTCTTCGCAGCTCACCGCCATTTCTGGCCGGGTGTTCGCCAGAACGATGGGAGCGATCACATTGTCCTTGCGGCTCATCGACCGTAGCGCCTGAGCGCCGCCCGCCACGGCCTCCGATGTCCAGCGCTCGACTCGATCCGCCGCCGCTCGGTCGATCAACGGCCCCACCACGGTCTTGGCATCCAGCGGATCGCCCACCGGCAACCCATCAACCTCCGCCAAAAACTGCTCGACGAACCGCTCGTACACGGCCTCGTGGACGAGGATGCGCTGCACCGAGATGCAGATCTGGCCCGCGTAGGCGAACGCGCCCACGGCAAGCCGCTTCGCCACCCACGGCAGGTCCGCGTCCATATGCACCACCGCAGCCGCGTTGCCCCCCAACTCGAGCAACACCCCCTTCTTCCCCGAGTTCGCTTTCAAGTGCCACCCGACCTTGGCGCTGCCGGTAAACGTGATGAATTGAATGCGCGGGTCCCCGACCAGGCCTTCCGCGATCGGAATATCGCACGGCAGAATATTCACCACCCCGGGCGGCACACCCGCTTCTAACAGGATCCGACCGAGCCGCAGCGCGGTCAGGGGAGCTTGCGGCGGCGGTTTGAGGACCATGGTATTGCCTGAGGCCAGGCACGGCGCGATTTTGTGCGCGACAAGATTCAAGGGGAAGTTGAACGGCGCGAACGCGGCGACGGGCCCGAGCGGCACGCGTTTGGTCATCGCCACGTACCCCTCCCCGCTCGGCGTGGAATCCGCGGGAATCCATTCGCCGCCCAGCCGCTGGGCCTCTACCGACGCGACGGTGAACGTCGCGACCGCCCGATCCACTTCGCTGTTCGCGTATTGAATCGGCTTGCCCGCTTCAGAAGCAATCAGTCTTGCGACGTCGGCTTTCTGCGCGGCCAGGCCGGCGGCGGTGTTGGAGAGCCAGGCGGCTCGCTGATGCCGTGGCGTCGTCCGTGTGGCGCGAAACGCGCGCTCAGCCGCAGCGATCGCCTGGTCGAGATGGGCATGTTCGGCCTGACACACCTCGGCAATGACGGCCCCGGTGTAGGGATTGCGAACCGGAGTGGCGGTTGCGCTGGTGACCCACCGGCCATCAAGCAACAACGGCGTGACGTCCATGACGTGTAACCTCCTGACCAGCCGTGAGGGCCTCGGCCCGACGGCCTACCGACGGGATTGAGTATAGATCCTAGGCCGTCAGGTCGTCGATGAGTTGCTGTCTGGTCTCGTCCCGAAGCGCGGTTTCAGCGCGGTACCGGGGGTGGTCCATCACAAATGCCCCGGGGGCACCACTGCGCAACGCCTCTTGGGCTTTCGCATCCAGGACGAATCGAAGGTAGTGCACGGCGCTGATCTTCTCTTCGTTGCTGTGCCCGGCTTCGAAGATCGCGTAGATCGGGGGCAGATCCCCCAGACGCAGGGACAACGAACGCCCGTTGTCGAGGCCCTTCAGTCGGTCGAGCGTCGGTTTGATCGCCGGCGGATCATTCACCTCGATGAATAGCGTCGCTGATATCTCATTTTCGTCTGGAATCAATCGGTTATATGTCTCGATCTCGTGAAATATTTCAGGTTCTCCGTAGAGGTGTTCGGTCCGCATCATCTCCTGGATCTGATGCACCACCGTGCGCCGGTTTTCGAATACTAGGGAGAGGCACTCGCCGAGGATGACGCGCCTTCGCTTCTTCAGCTCGATGACCTCGCGACGCGACTGGTCGCGAACTTGTTCGTACTCGGGCAGTGACTTGACCTCGTCTCGGCGAACCTTCAACATCCGGCGCTCCTTACACCGCGGGGAGGCCGTAGGCCCGGTTGACCAGCTCGATGGGATGGCAACTCTTTTTCCCCGTGCCTTGCTCCAGTTGCAGCCCCGACAACGGGCAGTCCGACACCAGCGTGTCGGCTTCCGCCGCGGCAACCGCACGGAACGCTTTTTGTCCGACCTGCATGGACGCTGGGAAGAACTCGGTTTTCACGCTCCACGATCCGTCGTGTCCGGTGCACCGCTCGATGACCTCGACCGTGGTGCCGGGGATCAACTGCATCAAGTCGCGGGACTTGTACCCGATGTTCTGATCGCGCAGGTGACACGGAACCTGGTAGGCGACCGTGCCGACCCGCTCCCGAAAGTCGGCCGAGAGCATCCCCTTCTGGTGCAGCGCCATCAGATACTCGCACACGTCGAAGGTGTGTTTGGCCACCAGTCGCGCGTCGTCGGTCCCCAGCAATGCGGGATATTCTTTTTTGAGCATCAAACTACAGGTCGGGATCGGAGACACGACCGCATACCCTTGATCAACCATGGCTTTGAGCGAGGCCACGTTGTCCCGCGCGTGCTCCGTCATGGCGGCAAGGTCGCCGGTGTCGAAATACGGCATCCCGCAGCAGCGCTGCTCCGGCCACGCCACGGTCACGCCGTTCTTCTCCAACACTTGAACCGTGGCGCGCCCGACGGAGGGGTAGTTGTAGTTGGTGAGGCACCCGGAAAAGAGCGCGACCTTCCGTTCACCCACCGCGCGCGTCTCGTGCTTCTGAATCCAGACCGGGAACGGCTCGGACGCCACCGGGGGCAAGATCCGGTCTCGATGGATCCCTCCCCACCGGTGCATCAGGCCCCGAAACCACGCCACGCCGGACAAGCGATTCACCAAGGGAGCGACCCAGCGCAGGGTCCGCCCGATCAAATCGGTTCTGACCAGCAGGCGATCACGCCACCGCGGCCGCTGGGTCTTCGCCCGCACGGCTTTGGCGCGCACCATCAAAAGCGGAAAATCGAGACGAAATTCGTGGGGCGGCGTGTACGGACAATGGTTGTAGCACAGCTTGCAGTAATAACACTCGTCAACGACCTGGCGGGAAACCGCATCGCCCAGCTTGTCGACCTCGCCGTCCAGCGCATCGATGCCGTTAAACAACGTGGCGAACGACGGACAGAGATTAAAACAGCGGCGGCAGCCGTGACAGATGTCGGCGACGCGTAGCCACTCCTTCTGCAGCGCGCCGGCGTCCCAGAACTTGCTATCGGAAAATTGAGCCTCCATGCCCCCTCGCGTGGTGCCGGCGCGGCCCCGCTCACACGGGTCCGCGCCGTCGCGCCAACGTACCGCCCTGCAGCCTCGCCTATTTTTTGAGGCTGTCCAACGCCTTGGCGAACCGTCCCGCATGCGATTTCTCGGCCCGCGCGAGCGTTTCAAACCACTCGGAAATTTCCTCAAAGCCCTCTTCCCGCGCCGTCTTGGCGAATCCCGGGTACATCTGGGTGTATTCGTACGTCTCGCCCTCGATCGCTGACTTGAGGTTCTTGTCGGTATCGCCGACCGGCACCCCGGTCACCGGGTCCCCCACCACCGCCATGAAGTCGAAATGACCGAACGCGTGTCCGGTTTCGCCTTCAGCCGTGTCGCGGAACACGCCGGCCACATCCGGGTACCCTTCGATGTCCGCCTTGCGCGCGAAATACAGATACCGCCGGTTGGCCTGCGCCTCGCCCGCAAACCCCTCTTTGAGGTTCGCCAGTGTCTTGGTGCCTTGAAGATTCTTTGCCATGGTTCCTTCCTCCCTCCCTGCGTGAGATTTGGATTAGTTTCCTTCCGATCGGCACGACGGGCAGTATCCCAAAAACTGCACGTGGTGGCCGACCAACCGATACCGTCGCTTGACCGTTGCCGGCGCCTGAATGCGATCGAGCTCGGCGTCTTCGAAATCCTCGACCCGGCGGCACGCGAGACAAATCACATGGTGATGGGGCTCCACGTTGGCGTCATACCGCGCGCTATTATCGAGGAAGTGCATTTCCTGAATCAACCCGATCGACTTGAGCGTCTCCAGCGTGGTGTACACCGTGTTGAGCGACATCATGGGGTACGACCGCTTGACCGTGGCATGGACTTCTTCCGCGGTCGGATGACTCTCCGTGTCCGCCAGCGCCTGGTAGATCGCCAACCGCTGATGGGTCAGCTTCAGCCCCGCGTCCTTCAGGCGGGCGGTCACCGGGCCGTGTTTATGCGGGTGCTTCTGATTCATACTCTATCCTAGATAGTATTAATTACTGAGTAGTATTTACCACCTCCAGGGAACATTTGTCAACACTGCCGGGAGACTCCCGGACGTTTGACCCCCTGTCCGCCCATATGGTAGGACATCGACGGTGACGACTCTGACCCCCGTATTGCCCGATCAAGACGTCCGCTCGGACACAGCGCTCATTCCGCCATACAAAGTCATCCTCTTGGACGACCCCGTCACCACCATGGAGTTCGTGGTGGATGTCTTGATCCGTTTCTTTCAGAAAGACGGGCCCACGGCAGCGCAGTTAATGTGGGAGGTCCATGCCAGCGGCGCCTCGCACGTGGCCACGCTGCCGCTCGAACAAGCCGAGATGAAGCAGGCCCAAGTCCACCACGCCGCCAACACCGCGGGGTTTCCGTTTCGTTGCGTCATCGAGCCGGCCTAGTGGGAGCCCGTCCATGACCGGCCATCTGCTGCGTTGCGGCTGCGCTTCCGGTGCTCACGTACGCATACAGTACGCTCCGCTCCGGTGCTCGCGGCGCCTTGCGACCCACCTTCAAGAATCCAAACGGCGGAAGTCCCCGAAGGGGGCGTCTGGCGCGCTCCTGAACGGGCTGAACCCTTCGGGTTCTAGAACAGAGTTCTAGGTGCGACCCCACCCTCCCATCACCACGCGGGACCCGTTCACGAGGTACCGCCGAGAACTTGAGCGCATACGCCAGGCGGACCGGTTGCGTGTGCTTCACACGATCACTCGAGGCGTGGGCCCGCGGTTCGAGTGGAACGGCCGGAGCCTCGTCAATTTTGGCTCCAACAACTACTTGGGCCTGGCCGAGCACCCGCGCGTCAAAGCCGCGGCTATCCGTGCAATCGAGCGCGAGGGCGTAGGCACGGGTGCGTCGCGCCTGTTGACCGGGCACAGCCCTATCCATGACGAACTCGAGACCGCGTTGGCCCGCCTCAAAGGCACCGAGGCTGCCCTGGTGTTCAGCACCGGATATCAGGCCAACCTGGGCATCATCCCGTCGCTGGTGGGGCGCGGTGACTTGATCCTCGCTGACCGCGACTGCCACGCCAGCCTGATCGACGGCTGCCGGGCCAGCAGGGCCCGATTTCGGGTGTACCGGCGCGACCGGTTGGACCAGTTGCGCACGCTCCTGACACGGCGCGCCCCGGCTGGGAGCACATTGATCGTGACCGACAGCGTGTTCAGTATGGAGGGCGACCTCGCCCCTCTCCCCGACCTGGCTGCACTCGCCGAACAATACGATGCCATGCTCCTGGTCGATGACGCGCACGCCACCGGCGTGTTCGGTCCCCGCGGCACCGGCTCGTCGGAGCACTGGAACCTGCGCGACCGCCCGATTATTCAGATGGGCACCTTGAGCAAGGCGCTCGGAGCACTCGGGGGGTTCGTGGCTGGACCGCGCGTCCTGATCGACTATCTGGTCAACCGCGCCCGCACCTTCATCTACACCACCGCGCTGCCCGCGGCCATCGCCGCCGCCGCGCTGGAGGCCATTCGGGTGGCCGAAGAGGAACCCGAACGTCGGGAACGCCTATGGACCAATCGCCACCTCTGGCACGACGGCGTGCGCAAGATGGGATTCGATACCCTAGGCAGCGCGTCGCCCATCATTCCGCTTCGGATCGGCGCGGACGCACTGGCCGTTCAGATGGCCTCGGCGCTGATAGAAGAAGGAGTGTTCGCCCCCGCGATCCGCCCGCCCACCGTGCCCGCGGGCACCGCGCGTCTCCGGACCTCGGTGCTGGCCACGCATTCACCAGAAGACCTCCGTCTCGCCCTCTCGGCCGTTGAACGGGTCGCCAAACACCTTGGCGTCATTTAACGGATCAGGCTCGCCAGTCATCGTGGTCACGGGCGCGTCTCGCGGGCTGGGTCGCTCCGTGGCGTTGCGCTGCGGGAGAGCCGGATGGCGAGTGGTGGTCCACTGCCGTGAACAGCGCGACGCCGCTGACGCGGTGGCGCGAGCAATCATCGATGCGGGCGGCGACGCATTGGTCGTCCAAGCGGACGTCACGACGCCGGGGGTCTTCTCCGACGTGGTGGCGCACACGGTGGATCGTTGGGGCCGAATCGACGCGTGGGTCAACAATGCCGGCGTGGTGGACGATCGACTCGTCCTCTCGATGCCCGACGACGCGTGGGATCGTGTCATCGCCATTGATCTCACAGCCGCCTACCGCGCCACGCAAGCCGTCGCTCCCGTCATGCGCCGACAAGGCGGCGGCACGATCCTGAACGTCGCCTCGATCGCCGCGTTGCAGGGACGCCGCGGCCAGAGCGCCTACAGCGCGGCCAAAGCCGGCTTGATCGCCCTCACGCGAAGCTCGGCGATAGAACTTGGAGTCGACAACATCCGCGTCAACGCCGTGTGCCCGCCCGTGCTGGACACCGAGTCCGTCGGCTCCCATGCCGGGCTGCTCCGCGCCGAGCAACTCATGCCCGGCGTGGTATCGTTGGACAGCGCCGCAGAGACCGTGTGTTCGATCCTCACGCTACCGTGGATCACCGGCCAAACCCTTGTGATGGACAGCCGCATTCCAGCGGGAACGCTCTAGCCCATGGCCAGGCGATCGCAAGGGGTGTTCGTGATGGGAACCGACACCGGCGTCGGCAAGACGCTCGTCGCGGCCGGGCTGGTGTGGGCGTTAAGGCGTCGCGGTCTCGATGTCGGCGTGATGAAACCGGTGGAGAGCGGCGTCGCAGGACAAGCTCACGCCGACGCGGAGTTGCTACGCCGGGTTGCCGGTTCCTCCGACCCGCTGACCGACATCAGCCCCTACCGGTTCGGCCCACCGCTGGCACCCCTGGTGGCTGCTCGGCGTCAGCACACCCGGATTTCGCTCGCCAGGATCGTTCAACGCTTCCGCCAACTCGCTCGCCGCCACGACATCGTAATAGTCGAGGGCGTGGGCGGCCTCATGGTCCCTCTCACCAAAGCCAAGACAACATTGGACCTCGCACAATCCCTTGGCCTCCCCCTTGTTCTGGTGATTGGCAACCGGTTAGGCGCGATCAACCACACCCTGCTGACTGTCGAGGCTGCGCAAGCGCGCGGGCTGCGCTTCATCGGCGGAGTGATCAATCACGTAAGTCGTGAACGTGACGCCGCGGTCCGTACGAACCCGCAGATGCTTCAGGAGCTAGTGTCGTTACCTGAGTGGGCCATCGTGCCTTATTTGGCCGAGAAGGCGACCCCTTGGGAAACGGCCGGCAGAAAACTCGAGCGGGCAGGGCTCCTGGAGGGTCTGAGCAGACTCCGTTAAACGTTGTCGAGTCGGAAGACAACGTGAGGCTGTTCAGGAGCGGCCAGATGCCCCCTTCGGGGACTTCCGGCGTTTGGATTCTTGAAGGTGGGTCGCAAGGCGGAGGGAGAACCGCACCGCAGCGTACTGGGTCGTACGTGAGGAGCGGAAGCGCAGCGACAACACCGCAGATGGCCGGTCATCAACAGCCTCTTAAGCGCTGACCCTAATGCCTGTGTAGTAGCAGCAGTTCAAGTCATCGAGATTATTAATGAAGGACCGCTCCTGCCCATCAGTGAACATAACCCGCACGAAACACATCCCGCCGTCCGTCACCGCAGTACGCTCCTCCACCACTTCACCGTTCCCCCACCGGGGATACCGTTGGTGAATCACTCGATCGCCAAGTTTTAAGTACAACCGACGAAGGCTCATCGCAACACGCCATATTTTTCGGGTTCAAAACCGTTAGGCCAATGCTAGGCGTGTCCATTTGATGTTGTCAAGACCGACCTAATACCGAGCGCCGATGCAGGGTCGCGCGCTTGCTTCACACTCGCCTGAACCCAACCCTTTCCAACTCACTCGGCCCCATTAAAACTCATTCCAGCTAAGGATTTCGGGGAGCAGGTCACCCTTCACTTCGTGGGCAGGAGCGCGACGGCCCGGCCGCTTGTGGTAGACTGCCCCGCCATCAGCACCGGAGGGACCCATGAAGACCAGAGGATACGCGGCCCAGTCGGCCGACAAGCCCCTTGCCCCATTCGAGTTCGAACGCCGGACTCCTAGCGACCGTGACGTTCACATTGAAATTGAGTTTTGCGGCATCTGCCATTCCGACATCCATTTTGCGCGGAACGAATGGGGGATGACCGTGTTCCCCTGCGTTCCGGGTCACGAGATCGTCGGCCGGGTAGTGAAGACCGGAAAGGACGCCAAGAGATTCAGGCAAGGCCAGCGGGTCGGCGTAGGCTGCTTCGTCAATTCGTGCCGCACTTGCAGAAGCTGTACGGGCGGCCACGAGAACTACTGCGAGAACGGCTTCACGATGACCTACGGGAGCATGGACACGGACGGAAAAACACCGACCTTCGGCGGCTACTCCAGCCAAATCGTTGTTGACGAGCATTTCGTCCTGAACCTTCCCGAGAGGCTGGACCCAGCCGCTTCTGCTCCCCTGCTCTGTGCCGGGATTACGACGTATTCGCCGCTCCGACAGGTCGGTCTGAAGAAGGGCTCGCGGGTCGCCGTCATGGGCCTCGGCGGCCTCGGCCACATGGGCGTGAAACTCGCTGCCTCGTTCGGCGCCGAGGTCACGGTGTTGAGCCATTCCCCTCGGAAGGAAGCCGATGCGAAGAGGCTCGGCGCTCACGAGTTTGTCCTCACCAATACGGAGGGCGCGCTCAAAAAACTGGCGAACCGGTACGACGTGATCCTCGACACAATTTCGGCCAAACATGATATCAATGGACCCCTGAACTGCCTGAAGCCACAAGGGACCCTGATTCTGGTGGGCGCCGCCCCAGAGACCCTGGATCTCAGCGCGTTCCCCTTGATTTTCGGGAACCGCAAGATCATGGGCTCCCTGGTCGGAGGCATTCCCGAAACCCAGGAGATGCTCGATTACTGCGGAAAGCATGGCATCACGAGCGACATTGAAATGATCACGCCGGACCAGATCAACAAGGCCTTCGAGCGAACGCTCAAAGGGGACGTGAAGTACCGATTCGTGATCGATTGTGCAAAGTTCTGACCCGGACAGCACCTTGACGCCGTCGGCCCCCGTGAGGATAGGTCGCCACTGCGCGACCAGGTAGGAGTAATCCTCCGCACGAGTCCGATAGTGGCCTAGGACGCGGGCCTCTCACTCAGCAGACCCCACCCTACTCCAACTCACTGTAACTCACTAAACCCAATTCCAGCCAAGAGTTGGGCGTTCAACCAACATTGGCCTGAGTAGGCCTGAATAGGCTGGAGAGTGGTGGAGGTGAGCACAGTGACGAGCACAATTCTATCTGGGAATCGGCCAATTCCAATAATCGGTTCACGGAACCGGTATTCCCCACGAACGTCCTCTATCTCTACTCTGAAGTCGAGACCTCTCGAAGAAACTCTCTAACGAAACGTTCCAACTCTGGACCAAGTTCTCCAACCTGAACCAACTCCGGCGAGAGATACAACCTGACGCAGACAACAAACTCCGCTGCTTTGTCCCCTTTTTCAAACGCGAATTCGTAATACCCAACCGTCTCCAAGACCTCATCCGTGAGACCTGATACAGTCGTGAACCCGCCAACAGAGTTCGCAAGTCCCCGGACCATTGCACCAACATATTTCGTTCTGTCGATAAAGTTGATCCTGACTTGGTACATACTCAAAATCCCCTTGCTACAGAGAGAGGGCCTTCTCTCTCTAACAGCCCTGCAAAGCTCTTCATCTCTTCTCTAGCGACTGTTTACACTCATTTCCAAAACAGACCCAAACCGCCCCGGTAAAACGGTTGATCCGGTATGCGACGCCCTGGGTCAGATACACGCAGATCATAAATACCGCCGATCGCTACAGCGACGACCAAAACCACTATCAGGCAAATTATGCCCACAAGGGTAAGAACTCTGGCATTCATGTAGGCCATCCAAATAGTCCCACTATTCTAGGCCAGTCTCAATAACTCTCCACTTTTTATGATCCTAACGCCTAAGAAAATGGCGTCCTTTTCTCAAACGCACAGTCTGGGGCGAAAAGGACTCATTCTGACCTATCATCGTTGCCCGAGGCAGGGTCCGACGCCTACCCGTTGTGTACCTGCCACGTTCTATTCTTCTCATCGATTCCAATACGTCGGCATTTCGTATTTTATTTCCTTTTGTGTTCGCCACAGCAGCCGTAGTGCTTCTTTTTCTTCATCGCCATGAATGCCACCCAACATATTCCAACTGTTCTTCAGATTTCGAAAGATTCCTGAGTCCAATGAATAGACGGGGGCATCCTCTGCCTCTAGCTTCTCGATCAACGCGCATAGTTTTCCCTTGGCCTCGGAACTGTGCCCCTGGATCAACGATTCGAGTATATGCTCGATAGCAGCTAATAGCTCTTTTGTCCCTCTCGCTTTTTTGTCTTCATAATATTTAATCCATACCTGACCAAGATGCACAGACCACCAGCCCGCGAGCCCCCCTGCTAATGCCGTGCTCATGTCGGACCCGTCCCGAGCGATAAGCAACCAAGGGGCGATCATAAACAACAGGTACAAGGTTGCCTCAACCCACCTCTCTAACTTTCTCCCAAACCTTGCCCTTCCCTTCATCGTTGATTTCCCAGAATATCGACCGGAAGCAATATCATCCTGGGTTCCTTCCTATCCCAGTTGACTAGCTTTCGCATCTAGCTTTTCCGGGTAAACAGTAACCTCACCGCCAACCCTCCGAGCGGCTTTCAAAGCGCCCTCAAGCCCCCCCGGATTAGCCCCATTACAGCCAGTAAACTCGCGACCGTAAAACTCGTAATACATTCCGTCCTCAAACACCAGAAACACCTGATAGCGAGGAGGTCGCTGATTCTCAGTAGTAACTACAGCAATAATCCGCCGACCAATAATTTCTGACAGATCCGCCATTACCGACTCCCGCCGCTACCTAGGTCCTCGACCTGCCAAATACCCGTACTTCTCCATCAATACTAACTGCGTACGGCGGACGGAAATGCGTCAGGAACCATTTCTTTTTGGCCCCGTCCGAAGCGGCCCCGGAATCCGCGAAAAATCAGCGGCCGTGCCTGCCAAGCGAGTGTGAGGATTTTGACCCGCCCCCGTACCCGCGTTCGAGAACCCAGGGCAGGGTCAGGTCTTGCGTTGATACCCTCATCCTTGCGCTTTCAAGGCCGCCAGGAGCGTTTTCGTCTGTGCTCCGATACTCGGTTGAAGCAACCCGGACGCTACGGCCACACCCACGGCTCCCGCGGCGAGCGCCTCCTGACAGCGTTCCACGGTGATGCCCCCGATCGCATAGACGGGAATCGTTACCGCTCCACAGATCTCGCGCAGCTTCCCGCACCCCAGCGGTGCCCGCGCCATCTTGGTCGTGGACTCGTAAATCGGCCCCACGCCCAGGTAGTCCGCGCCATCAGCCTCAGCAGCTTTGGCTTGGTCGAGGGTGTGTGCGGAGCAGCCGATGATTCTCTTTCCGAGGATTCGCCGTGCGTCTTTGACCGGGAAATCGTCCTGCCCCAGGTGGACGCCGTGGGCCTCGACGACCAGGGCGAGGTCAATGTCGTCGTTGACGATCAACGTGGTCCCGGTCTGTCGCGCGAGATCGGCAAGTGCTAGGGCAATCGGATACTGATCGCGGGGGGACAGCGTCTTCTCGCGGTACTGAAACACCTCGAGGCCAGCCGCAATGGCTTCGCTCGCCAGTTCGATGAGCGGCCGCCCGCCGGCGAGCGACGCGTCGGCGATCCAATACAGAGGCGAGGGAAACACGCTAGGAGTCCGTCCGAGTGCAACGGGCTGGAGCCTGTTCAGGGAAGGCCAGATGCCCCCTTCGGGGACTTCCAGCATCGCAGTTCTCGAAGGTAGGTCGCCAGGCGGAGGGAGTTCCTTGCGCGCGGAGCGTACTGGGTCGTACGTGAGCACGCAAGGCCGACCGACAACGCCGCAGATGGCCTTTGCTTCGCCACCTGCAAGGCGCCTGTGGTTCGATTACAGCTCGCGCCCTTGGCGCGTACAGGGTCATGGACAGGCTCCTAGGCGGTCGGTTCGTCGGCCGCGAGGAAGCGTTCCAAAAATCCCGTGGAGAACTTGCCTTTGACGAACCCGGGGTCGTCCATGATGCGGCGGTGCAGCGGGATCGTGGTTTTGATGCCTTCGATCTCGAACTCGGCCAGCGCCCGCTTCATGCGGGCGATGGCTTCTGGGCGCGTGTCGGCGTGGACAATGATTTTGGCCACCAGCGAGTCGTAATGCGGCGTGATCACGCAGCCGGGATAGGCCGCGGAATCCACGCGCACGCCCGGCCCCCCAGGCACGAGGTAGACCGAAATCGTGCCCGGAGACGGCGTAAACCGCTCGGGACACTCCGCGTTGATGCGGCACTCGATGGCGTGACCGCGCAGCTTGACGTCCCGCTGCTTGAACGACAGTGTTTTCCCCGTCGCGATCATGATCTGTTCCTTGATCAGGTCCAATCCCACGACCATCTCCGTGACAGGGTGCTCGACCTGGATCCGCGTATTCATCTCGATGAAGTAGAACCGTTGTTGCTTGTCCAAGAGGAACTCGACGGTGCCGGTGTTCACGTACTTGGCGGCCTTGGCTGCGTCCACAGCCACCTTCATCATCTCGCGCCGCAGTTCCGGGCTCACCGCGGGTGACGGCGACTCTTCCAGCAACTTCTGATGTCGCCGCTGGATGGAACAGTCCCGCTCTCCGAGCGCGATGGTATTCCCCTTCTTGTCCGCCAGGATCTGCACCTCGATGTGCCGCGGGTCGATGAAGTATTTTTCCAAATACACCGAGTCATCGCCAAAGGCGGTCTTCGCTTCCATCTGCGCGGTCTGCAGCGCCTTGGGCAGGTCGTCCTCCTGGTTGACCACCCGCATCCCGCGCCCCCCGCCGCCCGCCGAGGCCTTCACGATCACCGGGTAACCGATACGTTTGGCGGTCTCGCGCGCCTCCTGCTCGTCCTTCAGCGCGCCGGTGCTCCCGGGAATCACGGGGATGTTGCTCTTGGTCATCAGCTCGCGCGCTTGCGCCTTGTCGCCCATCAGCGCGATGCTCTCCGGCGAGGGGCCGATGAACTTCACGCCCGCGGCGTCGCAGGCCTCCGCGAACTGGGCGTTCTCCGCCAAAAAACCGTATCCGGGATGGATGGCTTCGGCGCCCGTGATCTCGGCCGCGCTCAGGATGTTCGGGATGTTGCGATAGCTCATCGCCGCGTCCGCCGGGCCGATACACACGCTCTCATCCGCCAGCCGCACCGGCAAGCTCTCGGCGTCCGCCTCGGAGTGCGCAACCACGGTTTGAATGCCGAGGTCGCGGCAGGAACGGATGATGCGCAGCGCAATTTCGCCGCGATTGGCAATTAAAATCTTTTTAAACATTCCTGCCATTTAGAGTGTGCGCCCCTATATGTTGAGATCGGAGACTGTTCAGGAAGGCGTCAGATGCCAGGCGCCGCGAGAACCGGAGCACAACGTACTGTCGCGTACGTGAGTACCGGAAGCGCAGCGGCAACGCCGCAGATGACCCTTCATGGACAGTCTCCTACGTAGGATCGATACGGAACAAGGCTTCACCATATTCCACCGGCCGCGTATTCTCCACCAAGATCTCCGTGACCACCCCGTCAACTTCCGCTTCAATTTCATTGAGCAGCTTCATCGCTTCGACGATGCAGAGAATCTGGCCGCGCCGCACGCGGTCGCCGACTTCCACGTAGGGCGGCGCGCCCGGCGACGCGGAGCGATAGAACGTACCCACGATCGGCGAGCGGATCAACACGCCGGCGTCTTTGCCTGTATCCTCAGCCCCTCCGCCTACGGCCGGCGCACCTTGCGCCAGGTTCGCGCCAGGCACCGCGCCTTCCGCCGTGAGGTGCCTGACGAGCGGCGCCGGCGCGCGGCAGATCCGCACGCGCACGCCGGAGCGTTCCCACTCCAGCTCGGTCAACTCGCTGGCCGTCACGAGATCGATCAGTTCTTTGATTTCGCGAATGTTCATGGGCCCTTGACCCGCTCGACGTAGGCCTTGGTCCGTGTGTCCACTTTGATGACGCTGCCCTGCTCGATGTGGAAGGGGACTTTGACCACCGCCCCGGATTCGAGGGTGGCGGGTTTGGTGCCGCCCGTCGCGGTATCACCCCGAATTCCCGGCCCCGTGTCCACGATCTTCAATTCCACGAACACCGGCGGACTCACGCCCAGCGGCCTGCCCTTCCAGAACAGGATATCCACCTCCATGTTCTCTTTGAGAAACTGCCACGCGTCGCCCATCTGCGCCTTGGTCACAAAGAGTTGTTCGTAGGACTTCACGTCCATGAAGTGATAGTTGCCTTCTTGCAGATAGAGGTATTGCATATGCTTCTCTTCAACCTCGGGTTCCTCGAACTTCTCACCGGAGCGGAACGTTCGCTCCAAGACATTGCCGGTCTTTAAATTACGCATCTTGGTCCTGACAAACGCGCCGCCTTTTCCCGGTTTGACGTGCTGGTACTCGATCATTTCCATCGGTTCGCCGTCCACGGCCAACTTGAGTCCACTGCGAAAATCCGTCGTCGAAATCACTCACCGGTCTCCTTGCACGAAGGGCTGGGTGGTCCTGATCCGTCAGGTACCGGATCGGGGATCGGCGCGACGGCTCCGGACGTGCTGAACCGCTGCCTCGATCCCCAGCACGTAACTGTGGGTGCCGAATCCGCTGATTTGCCCCACCGCCACCTCCGCCACGTAGGAGTGGTGCCGGAACGGCTCGCGGGCGTGGATGTTCGAGAGATGCACGTCGACGGTGGCAATCCCGGTCGCGGTAATGGCGTCGCGAACCGCGACGCTGGTGTGGGTATAGGCCGCGGCATTGAGCACCAAGGCGTCGAACCGGTCGCGGGCTCCTTGGATCCACGTGACCAATTCGCCTTCGCTGTTGGACTGACGAATTTCGACCTCGGCTCCCGCCTGTTTGCCCGCCGCGTGGATGGCGTCGTTGAGCGCCTCCAGCGTGGTCACGCCGTACACATCCGGTTCACGGGCGCCCAGGAGATTGAGGTTCGGGCCATGCAGCACCAGGATACGAATCATGCTCGCGCCGTTGCGAGCGGCTGGGGCGTGGTGAGCGTCCATGGGGCGATGGTCACGGAATCACGCAAGCCACGCGGAGCGTTCCGTCACAGTTCTTTGGCGAGCTGGGGCGCGGCGTACCGGAGCAAGAAACGCCCCTTCCCCGTATTCCCCTCACGTCCGATCGACAGCGCGAGGAAATATTCCGGCGTCACGCGGCGAAACAGCAGCGTGCGCGTGTCGTTCGCGATCAGGCACTCTTCCGTCGGCCCCAGCGACAACCCGCCCGACACGCGGTCCATTTCTCGCCACAGTCCGCAGTACTCGGCCGCTACGGTGCTGAGATCGATGTCCGGCGACCGTTTCACTTCGTTGACGATGATCCCGTCCAACCCCACCAAGGCGATGCCTTCCGCCTCCTGTACCCCGTCAAGAATCGATTGCAGCGACATCACCAAACTCATCGTCGGCGCCTTTCTGCGATACGAGCCAACCACACCTCGAGCCGTTGGATCGCAGCGTGGTGTGGAGACAATGCCGCGGCGGCACCAGCCAGTGACGGCTGGAGGCCCTGGTCGTCGGATTCACTCCCCGCCGGTTCGGTTCCGGCCAACACGTGGTGCACAACTTCCGACTTGACCGCTTCGGCATCAACCGCCTGGGGGGCCAAGAGTCGTTCCAACGTCATCGCGTTGTCCAACTTCGTGGCGAGGTCCGCGTCTTTCGGCGTCCGCTCCAAGAGCCGACGGTAGATCGCAATGCCGCGCTGATAATGGCCCTGCGCCACGTACAGATCCGCCAGGGACATCGTGGCCAACGCCTCGTCCTCCTTCTCGTTGGCGTCGCTCCCGACGGTGGTCGTCGCCTCCACGGGCTCGGGGGACACACGCACGACTTCGGTCGCCTCCGCGACGTCGGACTCAATCTGATCGAGCATTCCTCGCGGTTCCAACAGAGTCGGCTCGACGACCGTGGCTTCACCATCCGCAGGTTGGACCAACGTCACCGTGGGTTCCACTGATTCGTCCCGCGCAGGTCGACGATCCACCGCGGTTGGCTCCAGCTCTCCCTCATGATGATCGAGCGACGACGTGTGGGCCAGCACCGTGGCTTCGTCCTCCGGCAATACCTCGGGCAGGGGGCCGATCTGGTCTCGCAGACGCACGGCCTCCGCGTCCGTGGGATTGACCGCCAGAATCACCTCGCATGACGCCAAGGCCTTCCGTTTGTCCCCTTCTTTGGCGTAGATCCCGGCCAGTTTCTTGTGCGCCATCAGATTGTCCGGGTTCGCGGTCACCACCTGTTCGAACTCCCGCTTGGCGTCCTCGGTCTGGCCCTTGCTCAGCAAAGCCTTCCCGAGGGCCACCCTGGCGCTCAGCAAATCCGGATGGGCCTTGATGCCGGTCCGCAGAAGGGTAATCGCCTCCTGGAGCCGACCGACCTTGGTGTACTCCTCCGCGAGGGGGAAAAACAGCTTACTGGTCGGGTCCTTACGGAATTTCTCTTCAAGCTTTTGGAGGTCTGGTGACCGGGTGTCATCCCTGCTCGCCACATGTCCCTCCCTGGTGTCGCCGGTTCCGGCGGTCGGCGATCAGTCCGGCCAAAACCGGGTTGATCTTACCAAATTGATCAAAGAAGTCAAGCAGATCGGTCACCCTTGGAGCGCACGGAACGCTTCGACCTGGTCAAGGATACGCTCAGCAACCGCGGGCTTAGGAAGCCGAGGAACCTGGGTGACCCCGCCCCGGCGATCGATCAGCGTCACCTCGTTGTGGTCGGCGCCAAAGCCGATGCCGGGTACTGATACGTCGTTGGCCACGATCAGGTCAAGGCGTTTGGTCTTGAGTTTCTCCGAGGCGTGTTCAAGCAGGTGGTCCGTTTCCGCGGCGAACCCCACGACGAACAGGTCTTTGCGCCGCTCCGTGACGGCCGTCAGAATATCCTCGGTGGGAATCAGTTGGATCGTCAGTGGTCCCGCCCCCTTCTTGATCTTCCCCGGCTGCGATGACGTGGGACGGAAGTCCGCGACCGCGGCGGCCATGATCAGCACGGTGGCCTTTTCACTCCGCTCCAACACCGCCCGACGCATCTCATCTGCGGTTTCGACCGACACCACCTCGACCCCGGCGGGCGGGATCAACCGGGTTGGGCCGCTGATCAGCGTCACGGCCGCACCGCGGCGGAGGGCCGCAGCGGCCAAGGCATACCCCATCTTGCCGGAGGAACGGTTGGTGATGGTGCGCACCGGATCAATCGCCTCACTCGTCGGGCCCGCCGTTACCACCACGCGTTCGCGCGACCACGTGCCGCCGCCCACGCGGGCTTCCAGCGCGGCAACCATGGCGTCTTCCGAGGCCAGACGACCCGGCCCGGTCAGGCCGGACGCCAGCGCCCCGGTTTCGGGCGCAACCACGGTCACTCCGATGGCCCGCAGTGCGTCCAGATTCCGTTGAACCAGTCGGTGCTCCCACATGACCGCATCCATGGCGGGCGCGAGGATCACTGGACATCGCGCCGACAGCGCCAGCGCGGAGACCAGGTCATCCGCCGCACCGGCGGCCAACTTGGCGATGGTGTTGGCGGTGGCGGGCGCAATCAGAAAGACGTCCGCGGCATCCGCTATGGTCAGGTGGAGGATCTCCTCGCGGAGATCAAACGGGTCGTCGTAGACGGGATGGCCCGACAATGTCTGAAAGGTGAGGGGTCCGACAAACCGCTTGGCGGCGTCGGTCATGACCACCGTCACGTCCGCGCCGTGTGAAACGAGCCGCCGCAGCAGCGCGACCGACTTGTACGCGGCGATGCTCCCCGTCACCCCCAAGAGGACACGTCGCCCGTTCAACATGGCCGTCAGCCTAGGCCCGTGTCCGAGTCATGGAGATGGACAGGCGACTCACCTGGGCGCGGGAAGCTCGGCCAGACGTCGCGTGGAGTCATCGACGTACAGGGACAGGTCTTTCTTGATCTCGGCACTGATTTCTTCTTCGCGCTCCAACAAGGCGCGTCGCCGGGTCAGTTCCTCGCGTTTCCGCCGGGCTTCGCGCTGGGAGAGGCGGGCGTCCTTGCCGGTTTGATATTGCAACTCGGCGTTGAGGAACTCCTCCAGGGCGACGGTCGTGGCCTTGGCGTATTTGGTGTGTTCGCTCGCGCGGGCGCCTTCCATCAGTTGTCTGGCGCGTTGGGCGCCGATGACCACCAACCGATATCGGGAATCCAGGTTCGTGCCGTCGAGATGGATCGGCAGCTCGATGATCTCCACGTCAGAATACCTCCTTATTTTTGATAAACGTTTCTTCGATCCACGAAAAGTTCATCCGTTTCATCTTGATACGCTCCGACAGAATCACCGCGTGTAACTCGACCATCGCCCGCTTCACGTCATCGTTGATGATCAGGTAATTATACTCGCGATAGCTCCAAATTTCTTCACGCGCCTTGCGCAGCCTCCGGGCGATCTCCTCCGGCGAATCCGACTTGCGTTCCATGAGACGCGCTTTGAGGGCGTCAAACGAGGGGGGCAGGATATAGATGTAGACGCCGTCCACCTCTTTTTTCTTGAGCTGCATCGCCCCTTGGGTGTCGATGTCCAGAATCAGGTCCATGTCCTGTTCGCCGTGCATGAGCACCTGGTCCCACGCGGTGCCGTAGAGATGGCCGTGAACTTCCGCCCATTCGATGAACTCCCCGCGCTCGACCTTCTTCCGGAACCCGCCCTCATCCAGAAAGAAGTAATCGCGACCGTCCACTTCACCGGGCCGGGGCTTTCTCGTGGTGTACGACACCGAGTGCCGCAACCCCGAAAGCAGGGTGACGACCTCGCGGCACAACGTGGTTTTTCCGGCCCCCGATGGGGCGGACACGATGAAGAGCAGGCCTTTGCCCAGACTGGACCCGCTTGGTCCCGTGCTCACGTCCCTCGACCCCTTTGTTCGGTCCGGTGCTCCATGAACCGTGTCTACTCGAGATTCTGAATCTGCTCCCGAATCTTTTCCAGATCGCTTTTGACCGCCACCACCGCGGTGGTTACCTCCGCATCGTTGGCCTTTGACCCGATCGTATTGGCCTCGCGGTTCAACTCCTGCACCAAGAAGTCCAACACCCGCCCGACGGATCCGCCCCCTGTGAGCGCCTGCTCGCATTGGGTGAGGTGGCTGCGAATCCTGGTCACTTCCTCGGTATAATCGCTCCGCTCGGCGTACAGCGCCACCTCCTGGGCCAGGCGGACCGGATCGATGTTCAAGCCCCCTGTCAACGCGCCGGCGCGCGCGCGCAGACGCGTCGCGTACTCCGCCGTCACGTGCGGCGCTCGGCCGGCGACCCGGTCGAGCGCGGCGGCCACGTGGCGCAGCCGCTCCTCCACGTCCCGAGCGATGGTCGTCCCTTCCTCCCGCCGCATCCCCTCCAACCCGTCCAACGCCTTCCCAATGAGCCCTTCCACGTGGTCGGCTAATGCGGAGGGGTCGACCTCCGGTTCGACGTACGTAAGGACGTCGCGCGCGGCGATGACGGCCTCCACCGACACCTCACCCGTCAACCCCAACTCCGCTTTCAAGCTTCGATACGCGTCGCAATATTCCCGGGCCAGTTCAAGGTCAACGGCTACCCGTTTCACCGGGCGATCGCCGCCGGTATTCACCGTGACATCGACCCGTCCCCTGGCGACCCGGTTCTGGATCACCTTCCGAAAACGGGTTTCGTATGCCGAGAGGGACCTGGGGAGGCGAGCCGCGACCTCACAGAACCGATGATTAACCGACCGTACTTCGACCGTCACCCGAAGATCGCCGAACGGTGCCTCGGCCCGTCCATATCCGGTCATGCTGGCGATCATGCGGGAAGGCGCGGTGATCGTGCGATTATATCGATGCGATGAGAGCAAGTCAACGCGCGCACGGCCGGCAGGGCCCCCGTCGTCACTCGCGGCGCGCCCGCGCCGCGACGGCATCGAAGAGAAAGTGGTAGACCTCCGCGTGACGCTTGACCTCCCAGAGGTCCTCTCCCCAAATGTACGCGCCATGGTGACGGACCAGCACACACGCGCTTCGCGCGAATGCGGGAGCGTCCACGACACGCCGGATGTCCGCGACCAGGTCCGCCTCGCGTGCGGTGTTGTCCACCACCGGGACGGCGTGGTGATCCGCGTTCGTACACCCGCGGATCCCTTTCAGCATCTCCAGGTCTCGGACCACGATCCGGTCGCCCCCCCGCGCCAGATCGGCCGCCAGAACGGCGGACAAGGCGTGACTATGCATCACGGAGCCCGCCTTGCGGTGGGCGACCACGGCGGAGAAAATCGTGCTGCACTCGGTCAACCGCAGGCCAGGGGTCTTGGGCTGACGGACCACTGCGGCGTGACGATCTACCAGAAACAGGTCATCCACCGTCACCCGTTCTTTATGCACCCCGGTCGGCGTCATCATTAGGGTGCCGTCTCCGAGCGCGGCACAGATTCCACCCCCGGTGCCCGCGACCCACCCCTTGTCGTAGAACAACCGCAAAAACTCGCACAGCAACGAGGGGATCGCCTGGTCCGACGCATGTGACCCCGTCATGCGCGCACCGACGACGGTGGGCGGACACGACGCCCGGCACGGCGAGCCCCGGGAGAGACCGCCCGATCCAGGTCCGCACGCGGTCGTTTGTCACGTGATTCGCACAGGTCGTACAGCGCGCACGGCTCGCAGCGCGGGCGTCTCGCCACACACACGTACCGTCCGTGCAGCAACAGGTGGTGCGCTCCCGTCGTCCAATGCGCCTCGGGAATCAGGCGTTGCAGATCAAATTCGATCTTCACCGGATCCGCGGAGCGCGTCAGGCCGAGCCGCGCCGCCACGCGTTTGACGTGGGTATCCACCACCACCGCCGGCTTGCCGAACGCCGTCCCCAGGACCACGTTGGCGGTCTTGCGTCCGACACCGGGCAGCGTCACCAATTCCTCCATCGTACGGGGAACCTCCCCTCCGAACCGCTCGGTCATCGCTCGTGCGCAGGCAATCAGATGTCTGGTCTTGGCTCTGAAGAACCCCGTGGGTTTGATCAGAGATTCCATCTCTGCGGGGTCCGCCGACGCGAACTGCGCAGGAGAGCGAAACCGGGCGAACAACCCCGGCGTGACCTGGTTGACGCGCTGGTCCGTGCACTGAGCCGAGAGAATGGTGGCGACCAACAACTCCCACGGGGACCCGGCGTCCAACTCGACGACCCGCCCCGCAAACACCGCGTCCAGCCGATCGAGGATGCGGCCGACCCGACGACGGACCGTGGACGCGGTCACGGAGGATTGGGTCGCGCGAACCATGGCGGGCATTATAGAAGGGCGGGTGATGAAGATCAACGCGCCGGGTGTGCGATCTGAAGCCCGTCCTCGTCACAATCGTCCCGTCCCGGCGCCGCCAGCGCGCGATCGATTTCGCCGAGCAACGGAGCCAACGTGGCGAGATCACGCGCGGAAATCGCGACCCCACCATACCGCGCCAGCAGTCCGCGGACGACATCGGGGTCGGTCTGGTCGATCTTGTTGAACACCGACAGGATCGGAATGCGCCCCACTCCCAGGCCATCAAGGATCGTCTTGACGGCCCGAATGTGCTCCTCTACCCGCGGATGGGCGGCGTCCACCACGTGCAGCAGCACCGTGGCGTCGTTGAGTTCATCGAGGGTCGGGCGGAACGCACCCAACAGGTCTCGGGGCAACGACTGGATGAATCCCACGGTGTCGGTCACGATCACGTCCCGCTCCCGCGGGGTACGCAGCCGGCGGCTGGTGGTATCGAGCGTGGCGAAGAGCAGATCTTCGGTCAACACGTCGCTCTTGGTGAGGGCGTTGAGCAGCGTCGATTTGCCCGCGTTGGTGTAGCCCACGATCGAGACGATGGGCAGCCGCGCGGAGGTGCGCAGCGCGCGTCGCTGAGCGCGGGCGCGACTCAACCTCTCCATCTCCCGTTCCAGGTGCGCGATCCGATCGCGCACCCGTCGGCGGTCCACCTCCAGCCGAGTCTCGCCCGGTCCGCGTCCCCCGATGCCTCCGGTAAGCCGCGACAGCGCGGTGCTGCGCTCGGCCAGCCGCGGCAAGCGGTACTTGAGTTGCGCGAGTTCCACCTGGACGCGACCGTCGCGCGAGTAGGCCCGCCGCGCAAAGATATCCAGAATCAATTGCGTCCGGTCGATGACCCGCATCTCGGTCAACTCCCCGATCGCTCTAACTTGCAGCGGCGTCAGGTCCTGGGCGAAGACCAGGAGATCGGCTCCGTACTGGAGCGCCTTGATCACCACTTCCCGCAATTTCCCCTTGCCCAACAGGTACCGGGGGTTGACGCCGTGCGGCCGTTGCGCCGCTTCATCCAGCACCACGAGACGCGCGGCGCGCGCCAGTGCCCTCAGCTCGACCAACGCGTCTTCCTGGTCGGCACGTGGACCAGACGACACGCTCACCAGAATCGCGCGCTCGCGCGGGTCTCGGACGTCGTACAACCCCGCACTCTTGGCGAGTTGCGCGTCCAGGGACGCGAAAAAGGCGCGCAGGTCGTCGGGCGTGCGCGCGAGCGGCAGGGAGGAAAACACCTCGTACACCCGGCCTTCCGGATTCGGCGGCAAGAGGTGCGCCCACGAGCACGTCGGTGACGCACCGGGTGACCGCGCCGCCAACACCGCCATCGCATCAAACCGCAGCAGGGCCAAATCGGTCAGGTCATCTTGCGTCAAGGTATCGTCCCGTAACCGGGTATGCACCATGCGCAACCCCCGGAGCCGTTTGCGCCCGAGGCGCCAATCGGACAGGTCGGGCACGGTGATCTCGTGATCGCTGCCCACCACCACGGCTTCGATCGCGCCGCCGCGGCTCAGCAGCACCCCCACTTGGCGGGAGGTGTCGAATGTCGCGTCGAGGAGATTTTTTGCCAGTTCCGGACTGACCAAGAGGTCCGGAGGAACGCGACGCTTGAAGAGACCGTGGATCCGCTTGAGCTGGGCGGGCTTCAGACCCGAGAGATTACCTGAGACGAGCGAGATGGGCGGCTCCTAAGCGCGACTGATCGATCCGAGGGGAACAGAAACACGAGCGCCCTCGCTGCGACTATACCGAAGGGGTCGGTACGCAGGCAAGCTGCAGTGGATTACGCCGCCTTGGGGAGGGAAACCGTCACCACCGTGGTGCCGATCTTGACGTGATCCCCGTGTTTGAGCACGTGTTCGCTGACGAGATGACCGTTGAGAACCGTCCCGTTCGCGCTCTGCAAATCCCTGAGCGTCGCCACCCCGTCGTAGATTTCGATCGCGCAGTGTTCGCGGGACGCCTCGGGGTCGTGGACCCTGACGTCGCACTTGCCGCGACCCAGGACCACGCGTGGCTTCTCCACTGTGTATTCACGGGGTGGCTTCCCTTCTTCCACCACCGTCAATCGCACGACGACCCCGCCAAGCGCCGGACGTTTCTTGGCGCGCAGGCGTTTGACCTCGGTCACCCCGGTATCCCGCACGGCGCTGTCGGACGGGAACACCATGGTTTTGATCGGCGGATCGTCCCGGTCGGCCGTGGTCTCCGGCGACATCGTGGTGGGCGCGATCGTTTCCACCCGTTCGCGGGGCCGATTGAGGTGCTCGCAGCACGGGCACGCCGCGGTATCGGCCAGTTCTTCGAGCGCGTCAAAGGTGGTGCGGCAGGCTTCGCAGGTAATCGTCATTGCGGGGTGTTTCCTCCAGGTTGGATGAGCCCTTCCGTCCCGGCGTTGGCCCGCGCCGCGTCGGCTGTGGTGCGCCCTCCCGGTCCTCCCGCTTCCGCGCGGATCGCGGACTCCGAAGCCACGGACGCATCCGGCCGTGGCGGACCCTGGAGGTCTCCCACCGAGAGCCCTGCCTCGGCCGACTCCATCGGGGGTCGCCCCACCACACGGTCGATCGGAGGGCCGCTCGGCCGTCCGGCGTTGCCGGACTTGAGAAACAAGCGCGCACGCGCCGCCAATCCCCCGTCCGGCTGGAGCGCCAACGCGCGGGTCAATTCCTCTCGCGCGAGCGCGCCCAATCCGCGTTGCGCGTAGAGAAATCCGAGATCGAAATGCAGCGTGGGATCATTGGGAAACTGGTGCGCCGCTTCAGAAAAGATCTTGAACGCGCGCTCCTCCTCCTTGCGTTCGAGAAACACCGCGCCCAACAGGTGGTACGCGAGGGGCGAGTTCGGGTCTTGCTCGATCACGCCGCGCAGCATGTCCTCCACCTCGTTCAGACGGCCCTGCGCATACAGGTCGCGGGCTTCTTTCAACATCCGTCGGACCTGAGCGCGGTCCACAGCCTTGACCACCAGCGGTGGCCCGGTCGGGACCGATGCCGTGACGACGACCGGTTCCGGAGACGGTGGTTCCGCAACGAGCGGCGTGATCCCCCCATCCGCAGACGACGCCACCAACGCGAGCGGCTCCGCAGTCGCCTCGACCGGTTCGGTCGGTGCCGGCTGGTCGGGCACCGGAATCAGCGGTTCTTCGGGCCGGTCAGGAACCAGGCGGGACATGCCCATCGCCCGCAACTGCAATTCCAGCAGCCCCCCCACTCGGGCCACCTGTTCCGGTTGAACGCGCATCCACGCCAACAGCGACGGGGTCGCGACCACGGTCCCGCTGCCCAACAGAAACAGCACCAACGCTCCGAGAACAGCGGTGCGGATGGGATGGCGCTCGGGCGGCGGCTCCGGACGTGGAGCCGGACGGGAAGGCGGCCTGCGACGTGGCTGGTCCTGCGACCGAGCGGGAGCGGCGGCTGGGCGCTGGGGCGAAGGCATGCGAACCGTTTCTTGATGGATCGATTGGAGCCGTTCGTTGTCCGCGCGTTGCTCCTCGGCGAACAACGAAGCCATAAACTGCGACAGATGCAGCGTGCTGGAGCCCCGTCCCCGCTCCACGCTGATAGCCTCGAGCGCCGCTTGGAATTCCGCAGCGGTTTGATACCGCCCCTCGGGATCCCGCGCCAGCGCGGTCATCACCGCGGCCTCGAGCGCGTCCGGGATATCGGCATCAACCCGTTTGGGCGGCTCGACGTTGGCGGTCCGCACCTGCTCCAACGTGCTCAGATCGCTGTCGCCCTTGAACAACCGTCGCCCGGTCAGCAACTCATACAGGACGATGCCCAACGCGAAGACATCGGATCGCCGGTCGATCGACCGCCCCATGGCCTGTTCGGGAGACATGTACGCGAGCTTGCCCTTGAGAATCCCGGTCTTGGTTTCCTGTCCGATGCCGGCCGCCTTGGCGATCCCGAAATCAACGAGCTTGACCTCTCCCTCGTACGACACCAACACGTTCTGTGGACTCACGTCGCGGTGCACAATGTTCAGATCCCGGCCGGTGAGGTCCTTCTTCCGGTGCGCGTAGTCGAGCCCGCTCGCCACCTGACTCACGATCGACAGGGCATGATCGATCGGCAGACGGCCCAAGCGCTCACGCGCACGAGTCGAGACCGCGCGCAGATCTTTGCCCATCACGTATTCCATCGCGAGATAATACGCGCCGTCGACATGACCGAGATCAAAAATTTGGACAATCTGCTGATGGGTCAGCAACGCGGCGAGTTTGCCCTCGTTGACGAACATCGACACGAATTCAGAATCCTGCGTCAGGTGCGGCAGGATTTTTTTGATCGCGAGGACCTTCTCGAATCCCTTGAGCCCGGTCTGCTTGGCGAGAAAGAGCTCCGCCATGCCGCCGATTCCCACGCGGTGAACGAGCAGGTACTTACCGAATTGTGCTGGAAGATCCATGAGATAGATGCGCCCGGCGAAAAGGTAACACCCCGGGGCAGGGGTGTCAAAACATCAGGCCGAGATGGCCTGCATTAGCCGAGGAAAACAGCGGCGGGCGTTTTCGCGCGAATACCGGGCGATTTCTTCTACCGGGACGCCTCGGAGGTCGGCGATCTTTTGGGCCACCAGGACCACGAACGCCGGTTCGTTGCGTCTTCCCCGATTCGGCACCGGCGCGAGAAAGGGGCAGTCGGTCTCGATCAGCACGCGATCGAGCGGCACGTGGCCGGCGACCCCCTGCAGGGTTTGGGACTTGGCGAAGGTCACGATTCCGGAAAATGAGATGAAAAATCCGCGTGCAACCGCGGCCTCGGCGTGCTCCATCGAGCCAGTGAAGCAGTGAAACACCCCGCCCTGATGCGGTTCGCTGTCCAAGATCTGAAACGTGTCGTCCCACGCGTCACGGGTGTGTATGACCAGGGGCAGCCCCAGACGAGCTGCGATGCCAATCTGGTCGGCAAACCGCGCACGCTGCACGTCCTTGGGTGAGTGTTCGTAGTAGTAGTCCAGCCCGGTCTCCCCCCAGGCCACAACCCGCCCCGACTCTGCCACGCCAGCCAACCCATCCAATTCAGCAGCCGTGACCTTGGCCGCCTCATGAGGATGCACACCCACCGCGGCATACACATCAGCGTGTTTGCCCGCCAATTCGACCGCCCGCCGGCTGTCTTCTACGTCGGTGCCCACCGCAATGCAGACTTCCACCCCTGAGGAGCGGGCCCGTGTGAGAACCTCATCGCGATCCGCGTCGAATTCAGAGCCGTGAACGTGAGTATGGGTGTCGATGAACATCGGAGGCGGAGGGTCAGAACCTAAGACAACAATCTCGCAGCCTCGGGCCTGAGAATCGGCCCTACGTTGCGCCCAGCAAGCTCGGTTTGGTGGAGCTGAGGGGGATCGAACCCCTGACCTTCAGACTGCCAGTCTGACGCGCTCCCAACTGCGCTACAGCCCCACGGTGACGGCGGTTTCCCGCGCGGTGCTGGGGGAGAATATCGAGTCGGCCGGGCCCTTGTCAAGCGAGAGAGGGCCCCGGAGCCCGCGGCAGCTCCGACGGCTTGTCAAAGGCCCCTGCAATGGGTTACGCTACAGTGTGGTCACCGGCGAGAGCACCGGCAGACGATAGCCGGTCGGAACACACCCCGTCCCTCGCTTCGATATCACGACGCCCAGTGGACACCCGAAACGAACCGCATCGTCTGTTGATCGTTGACGACGACCCGAATGTGCGCGAGGTCCTGACGACCAAGCTCGCCCACTTGGGATACCAGTGCCTGGCCGTGGACAGCGCGGATCGGGCACTGGCGGTGCTGGAGCGGGAGCCGATCCACCTGGTTCTCAGCGACATCATGATGCCGGGCTTGTCGGGCATCGACCTGTTGAAGCGCCTGGTGCACTCCCATCCCGAAACCGCCGCGGTGATGTTGACCGCGGCCGCGGACACGCAGATGGCAGTGCAGGCCATGAAACTGGGCGCGTACGACTACATCACCAAACCGTTTCATCTCGAAGAACTCGCCGTCCACGTGGAGAAGGCCCTGGAACGACGCCAGCTCTTGGTGGAGAATCGCGCGTACCACCGGTCGTTGGAACAACGGGTGGCCGAGCAGACGCGGGAGATCCGTGAACACCTGGGGCTCGAGCGCCGGCGACGCGAAGAACTCGATCATGCCCTGACGTTGCTCGAACGGTCCTACCACGACACCATCGACGCGCTCATCATGGCGCTCGATTATCGCGACAACGAAACGCAAGGGCACACCCAACGTGTGTCGGTGTACACCATCGAGTTGGCCCAGCGGTTGGACGTGAACGGGGCCGAGTTAGAGACGCTCAAACGGGGCGCGATTCTGCACGACATCGGCAAGATCGGCGTGCCGGACACGATTCTCCGCAAGCCGGCCAAACTCACCGAGGCGGAGTGGTCCGAGATGCGCCGGCACGTCCAATACGGCTACGAGATGCTCAAAGACATCGCGTTTCTGCAGGACGCGGCGAAGATCGTCCTGCACCACCACGAGCGATTCGACGGCCAGGGGTACCCCAACGGGACCAGCCGCGACGAGATCCTGTTCGGCGCGCGCATCTTCGTGGTGGCCGACACCTTCGACGCCATGACCTCGGAGCGTCCCTACCGTCGGGCGCTGCCGTACGAACACGCCCAGGCCGAGATCTCCCGTTGCGCGGGCTCGCAGTTCGACCCGCGAGTGGTGCAGACTTTCCTGGACGTCGCCCCGGTGCGATGGCAGGAATTGCGCGACGAGGTGGATGCGAAGTTGTCGGTGCGTCGGGCAACGTCATAAGACGTAACGAACGCTAGTAGGGTGCCCACCACTCGCTAAGACTCGCCGGCTGCTCAAAAAGCTCCAGCTGCCCCCTTCGGGGACTTCCGCCAATTCTACTCTTGAAAGGTTGGTCGCAAGGAAGGATGGCGCAGCAACGCAGCGGATGGACTTTTTCAGCAGCCGGCTAGAAACCTGCCGCGGATTTCCAGTGCCGCGTGACCAACTCCACGGCGCGCCGCAGCTCGATCCAGGTCGTCTCCGGTATTCGCATGAACGCTTCGACCACCAAGGGGTCGAACTGCGCGCCCGCGTAGCCGGCGAGTTCCGCGCACACGTCCTGATACGTCGAAACCTTACGGTACGGTCGTTCCGACGTCATGGCGTCAAACGTGTCGGCGACCGCAAAAATACGGGCTCCTAAAGTGATGTGGTCCTTGGCTAATCCCTGCGGGTACCCGGCCCCGTCGAACCGTTCGTGGTGTTGCCTCACGATCTCGGCAGCCCGACCGATTGAAGGGATCGACTGGAGCATTCGATAGCCCTGCTCGGCGTGTTTGCGCACGCTGCGCCATTCCTCCTCAGTGAGTGTTCCGGCCTTTTGTAGCAGCGCATCCGGAACCGCAATGTTCCCGATGTCATGCAGCATCGCTCCGTGCCGGATGGCCTCCAACTCGGCGCCGTTCACCCCAAGCGTCTTTGCAATCTCTTCGGAGAACACCGCCACACGCTGGCTGTGTCCCAACGATGCGTGGTCGCGGGAGTCCAGTGCAAACATCAGGGCCTCGATCGTGGCGTCGTAGGTAGCGCGCAGCGTCTCCACGTTCTCCCGGAGCGTCACCGATCGCTCCTGAACCGTGACGAGTTGTTCCCGAACCTGACGTGCCTGGCGTTCGACCTGGGCTTTGAGGTCTTTCTGCTGAGTCCATCGCGCCATCGAGGCTTCGTATTTGCCGACGGCCCGCTGGATGCTCGCCCGAACCTCCTCCAATTGGAAGGGCTTGGTCAGAAAGTCCGACGCTCCGAGCCGGATCATCTCCCTGGCGCGTTCGACGTCGGGCTGTCCCGTCACCACGATGACTTCCACCTCCGGAGAGAACGCTTTGATCCGGCGAAGCAATTCGATGCCGTCGATCCCAGGTATCTTGATGTCAGTCAGCACCAGCGCGAACTCGCCGGAGCGAATGCGGTCTAGGGCAGCCGATCCGTCGGTGACCACCACCGCGAGATACCCGGCCGCGGTCGCGGTTTCAGCGAGCGCCGCACCCACCGCGGGTTCGTCGTCGACCACCAAGATGTTCGGCTTGCGCATCACGCGCGAACGCCTCCAGATTTGTGCGACTGAGCATACCCTAACGCGGGATCTTCGTCCACGATGCCCGGAGCGCCGCAGACGGCCCCCGCACTGCCTGAGCAGCGGCCCGCAGAGCCGCGCCGGGCCTTGACACCGGCGGAGGCCTCGTGCCACAATTCACGCGACGTTTGAGGGGAGTGGTTGTTGGACGAGCGTGAACGTTGCCGCAGCGGATGGTCTGTTTCAATCGCTGCGGCACTTTTTTTTCTCGTCGCCCGACGTCACTTGGAGCTTAGGGATCACGTTGATGGGAGGGACGGACGGTGGCGAGAGGAAAAGTAAAGTGGTTCAACGGCAGCAAAGGGTACGGCTTCATCGCCCAAGACCAAGGCGGCGACGTCTTCGTGCACTTTTCAGCGATTCAAGGTGACGGATTCAAGACCTTGGACGAGGGCCAAGAGGTGGAATTTGAAGTCGTGAACGGTCCGAAGGGTCTGCAGGCGTCGAACGTCGTCAAAGTCTAACCCACGCTTACTCACTGAAAAGGCCCGGGATCCGTCCCGGGCCTTTCGTTATTCCCACTCGATCGTGCTCGGCGGCTTGGTGGAGATGTCGTAGACGACACGGTTGATCCCTTTGACCTCGTTGACGATACGGGCCGAAATCGCTCCCAGCACCTCATGCGGCAGCCGAACCCAGTCCGCCGTCATCCCGTCCACGCTCGACACGGCGCGGATGGCGAGAACCGAGTCATACGTCCGCTCGTCGCCCATCACTCCCACGCTTCGAACCGGCAGCAGCACGGCGAACGCCTGCCAGATCGACCGATAGAGCCCCGCCCGCCTAATTTCTTCCAGCACGACGGCATCGGCCTCGCGAAGGATCGCCAGCCGTTCGGGAGTCACCGCGCCAATGATGCGCACCGCCAGCCCCGGGCCCGGAAACGGATGCCGCTGCAAGATATCGTCAGGAATCCCCAACTCCGCTCCCAGAAGACGCACCTCGTCTTTAAACAGCTCACGCAACGGCTCGATCAGGCGAAACTTCATGCGCGACGGCAAGCCCCCGACGTTGTGGTGAGTCTTGATCGTCGCGGAAGGACCGCGCACCGACACGCTTTCGATCACATCCGGGTAGAGGGTGCCCTGGACCAGCCAGTCGGCTCGACGCATGCTCGCCGACTCGGCTTCGAAGACGCGAATGAACTCGCGGCCGATGATCCGTCGTTTGGCTTCGGGATCCACCGTGCCCTTGAGTTTCGTGAGGAACCGCGTCGCGGCATCCACGCGACGGACCTTGAGGTGCATGGTGTCCCGAAAGGTGGCGAGTACCTGTTTGGATTCGCCCTGGCGCAAGAGGCCGTTATCGACGAACAGACAGGTCAACCGGTCGCCGATGGCCTCATGAACTAAGACGGCCGCCACGGCCGAGTCTACTCCCCCGCTCAGCGCGCAGATCGCGCGTTGGCCCGCGAGCGTGCGCGCGATCGACGCGACCGCTTCTTTGCGGAACGATCCCATGTTCCAGGTGGTCCCGCACCCGCACACGCCGTGCACGAATTGACCGAGGATCGCCCGTCCCTGCGGCGTGTGTTCGACCTCGGGGTGAAATTGCAGTGCCCACACGAGACGCCGCGGATCAGCCATCGCCGCGACCGGCGAATTGGCGCTATGCCCGATCGAGTGAAACCCTTGAGGCAGGGCGTCGATCCGATCGCCGTGGCTCATCCACACGCGAAAGGCCTCGCGCCCTTCGATCGTGCGTTCGGCTTGGACACGCTCCAGGAGCCCTTCGCGCTGGTCGATCAGGACTTCGGCGTGGCCGTATTCCCGGCGCGAGGCCCGGCTCACCCGCCCGCCGAGCATCGAGGTCAGGAGCTGCATCCCATAACAAATTCCGAGAATCGGAACGCCCAAACCCAACACCCGCGGGTCGAACTTCGGGGCGTTGCGGGCATAGACGCTGGCCGGTCCCCCCGACAAGATGATGCCCTTCGGCTGGAACGCCTCGATCCGGGCGAACGGCGCGTGATGCGGCATGACCTCCGAATACACGCGTCCTTCCCGGACCCTTCGCGCGATCAATTGCGTGTACTGGGACCCGAAATCGAGAATCAGGATCCGATCGGCAGGCGGAGCAGTTTCTTGAGGGCGGGTATCGGTGCTTCGGTTGGAAGAACCGGACGGACGAGCGATCCGCCGCGACGCGCGGCGCCGGCTTACAGCTCCCATTCGCGTCGGTAGTTGGGAGCCTCCTGCGTCACGATGACGTCATGGACGTGGCTTTCGCGGAGGCCCGCTGCGGTCACGCGGATGAACCGGCCGTTGCGCCGCAGGTCGTCGATCGTCCGGCAACCGCAATACCCCATGCCGGACCGGAGCCCTCCGACCAGCTGGTAGGCGATGTCCGCCAGCGAGCCCTTGTACGGCACTCGGCCTTCGATCCCTTCGGGGACCAGTTTGGCGTCGGGACGGCCCTCCTGGAAGTAGCGGTCTTTGCCGCCTTTGATCATCGCGCCTAGCGACCCCATGCCGCGGTAGAGCTTATACGTGCGCCCTTGATACAGGATCTTCTCGCCGGGACTTTCCTCCGTGCCCGCCAAGAGGCTGCCGATCATCACCGTGCTGGCCCCGGCGGAGATGGCCTTGGTGATGTCGCCCGAGAACTTGATCCCGCCGTCGCCGATCACAGGCACGCCGAGCCGGTCGGCCACGCGCGCGCAGTTGGCGATCGCGGTCAACTGGGGCACCCCCGCGCCGGCCACCACCCGCGTGGTGCAGATGGATCCCGGCCCGATGCCTACTTTGACCGCGTCGGCGCCGGCCTTCACGAGATCTTCCGCAGCCTCCGCGGTAGCGATGTTGCCGGCGATCACGTCCACATGAGGGTGCTTGGTTTTGACCGCCTGCACCATGTCCAGCACGTCCTGCGAGTGGCCGTGAGCGGTGTCCACGACCACTACGTCGACCCCCGCCGCCACCAGCGCGTCCACCCGCTGATGCGCTTCGCGACCGACCCCCACCGCGGCGCCCACGCGGAGCCGTCCGCGTTCGTCTTTGGCCGCGTTGGGGTATTCAATGGTCATCTTGAGATCTTTGACCGTGATCAGACCTTGGAGCTCGAACTTCGAGTTCACGATCGGGAGCTTCTCGATCCGGTGCTGCTGCATGATCACGCTCGCACTCTCGAGCGTGGTGCCTTCTGGCGTCGTGACCAGGTGCTCGCCCTTGGTCATGACCTCGGCAACCTTGAGATCCATCCGCTTCTCGAACTGCAGGTCACGCCGCGTGAGGATCCCCACCAGGCGGCGCTCGTCGGTCACGGGGATGCCGGAAATTTCGTGACGCCCCATGATCGCCAGCGCTTCGCCGATGGTCGCTTCCGAAGAAATGGTGATCGGATCGGTGATGATCCCGCTTTCGGATTTTTTGACCTTCGCCACCTCGGCGGCTTGCGCCTCGGGGTTCAGCACGCGGTGGATGATCCCGATGCCGCCAACCCGCGCCAACGCGATCGCGAGCGGCGCTTCGGTCACCGTATCCATCGCGGCGCTGACCAGGGGGATGGGGAGTCGAATACGTTTGGTGAGGCGGGTGCCGGTGTCGACGTCTTTGGGCAAGACGGTCGAGTGCGCAGGGATCAGGGCCACATCGTCGAAGGTCAGGCCTTCTTCCAAGTCCCCGCTCAGCATCCTCGTGTCGCCGGCGCGTCAGCCAAGTAACGGTCTGTGTAGCACACTCGGCGTAGCACGGTCAAGCCGACGCCGAGTTGCGCCGCCGCTTGCGGTCGTCGCCGCTCAGATACCGCTTTCTCAGACGAACCGACTCCGGCGTGATCTCCGCCAGCTCGTCGTCTTCGATGAACTCGATCGACTGTTCGAGCGACAACCGACGCGGCGGCGTGAGCACGAGCGCATCCTCGGCTCCGGACGACCGAATGTTCGTCAGGTGTTTCTTCTTGCACGGATTGACGATCAGATCACCCGGGCGCGAGTGCTCGCCGATGATCATGCCCTCGTAGATCGGCTGAGCGGGGCCGATGAACAGCGTGCCTCGTTCCTGGATATTGTGCAGCGCGTAGGTGACCGATTCCCCGGGCTCGAGCGCCACCAACACGCCGCGATTTCTCGTCGGCACATCCCCCTTGGACGGTCGATATCCTGCGAACGCGTGATTGATGAGCCCCTCGCCCTTGGTCGAGGTCAGGAACTCGCTGCGATATCCGAACAACCCGCGCGCGGGAATGACGAAAGCGAGATGAACCCACCCGTCGCCGTTGTTGACCATGTTCTCCAACTCCGCGCGCCGAGGACCGAGTCCTTCCATCACCACGCCCACGTAGGGTTCCGGTACGTCGAGGAACAGCGATTCCATGGGCTCGCAGACCGCGCCGTCGATGGTTTTGAAAATCACCTGCGGCCGCGACACCGCGAACTCGTATCCCTCGCGGCGCATAGTCTCGATGAGAATCGCCAAGTGCAACTCCCCGCGACCCGACACCAGGAACTCGTCGGTGGTGCCCAGTTCTTCCACTCGAAGGGCGACGTTGGTCCGCAACTCGCGGAACAGCCGCTCCCGCAAATGCCGCGACGTCACGAACTTGCCTTCTGTGCCCGCCAACGGCGAGCTGTTGACCATGAACGTCATCGAAATCGTGGGCTCGCCGATGGCGAGCGGCCGTAAGGGCTCGGGACACTCCGGCGCGGTCAAGGTATCGCCGATGGTCAGCTCATCCAGCCCCGCGATCGCCACGATGTCTCCAGCCCGCGCCTCCATGGCTTCCGTACGATGCAATCCATGGAACAAGAACAGCTTGGTAATCTTCCCAGGCTGAACTCCGCCGTCGCCGCTCACGCGCGCCACCGGCCCATTCACCCGAATGGTCCCACGCGCCACGCGACCAAGGCCGATCCGACCGACATAGGAATCGTAGTCCAACGTGGTGATCTGCAGTTGCAGCGGAGCTGCGTCATCGCCTGGCGGCGGGGGGACCCGTTCGATGATCGTCTCGAACAACGGTATCAAATCGCGGCCCGGTTGGTGCACATCGCGCGACGCGATCCCGGTCTTGGCCGACGCGTAGACCACCGGGAAATCCAGCTGTTGGTCGTTCGCGTTGAGTTCGACGAACAGATCGAACACTTCATTGACCACCTCGACCGGCCGCGCGTCGGTTCGATCGATCTTGTTGATGACCACCACCGGCTGCAACCGCAGCTCGAGCGCCTTCTTCAGCACGAACCGGGTTTGGGGCATGGGACCGTCCACCGCGTCGACCACCAACAACACGCCGTCGACCATGGTCAGCACCCGCTCGACCTCTCCCGAAAAATCCGCGTGGCCAGGGGTATCCACGATATTGATCAGAATCGGCTTCGCCTGACTGGGCGCGTGGTACCGCACCGCGGTGTTCTTGGCGAGAATGGTAATTCCCCGCTCGCGCTCCAGCGCGTTGGAGTCCATGACGCGCTCGCCCATGGTTTCGTGCGCGGCGAACGCGCCTCCCTGCTGCAGCATACGATCGACCAGGGTCGTTTTCCCGTGGTCGACGTGCGCGATAATGGCGATGTTGCGGATCTCTTCCCGAACCACAGCGACTTGACCGTTTCCCACGATTCCCCCTGACCTAGATACGACAAAGCCCCAAGACGCAGTCCCGGGGCTCACCGTGACGACCACCCGAACAAACTGGTGACTACCGTATCACACCGCCGGGAGGGTGGTCAAGACGAGCCCATGGGGGCGAGCAGCGCCCCCGGCCAGCCACCAGCGCCGCTCCCCGATTCGTGACCTGACACACCCCTTGATTGACTCATGAACGCAAAATAGCTAGTGTGTCTCTATGAGTACAGCGGTAGGCCGGCGTCTTGGCGTCGGACTCATTTCCCTGCTCGCGACAACCGGTTGCCAGAGCGTCTCCAGCGCCCTCAACACCGCCGAGCAGGTCGCTTCGAGCGGAACGGTCACGACCGCGGTTGGTGTCGCCACGAGCAAGGATCCATCGGCTGTCCTCAAACAGCGGGTCGAATCCTACAAGACCGATCCCGAAGCGGCTATCCGCGACCTGAAGACCATCAAGGGTGATTTTGACCGGCTCATGAGCGCGCTCACTGGCAACGTCACGCGCACGTGGGGCAAGCAAGAGGTCAAACTTCCGGAACGGACCAAGTACATCAAATACACGCAGAATTATCGGAGCCGCGCCGTGGTGGACTTCGATGCTGGCGCGATCACCGTCGAAACGCTCGATGACAAAGAACCAGCCGGCAGTCTCAAGAACGCCATTGTCACCACACTGCTCACCCCAGACGACCCGCGCGCAGTCGATCTCTTCACGGACAAAAATATCACGCTGACCGGCGACAAGGAGCCGTATCTGCTCGGGCTGGTGCTAGACAACCGCGGCCAAGCTGTCCGCACACCCGACCAAGCGGAAGCGTTCGCCGCATATCTGATGGACAAACAGGCCAGGAGCCGAACCGTGGAGGTGGAAGGCGGCCCAAAAGAAGCGCGCTACGTGACCATCGGGATGGTACCGAATCACGAGCACAAGCAGGCAGAGAAATATCGTGACGTGGTCACTCGGTTTTCGCAGAATTACCAGATCAGCCCGAGCCTCGTCTTTGCGATCATTCGCACGGAGAGCAATTTCAATCCCTTCGCCGTCAGCTCCGCACCCGCCTATGGCTTGATGCAGCTCGTGCCGTCCAGCGGCGGACGCGAAGGCTACCGGCGCGCCAAGGGAGCGGACACGATGCCTTCGAAGGACTATCTGTTCGATCCCGAGAACAACATCGAGCTGGGAACCGCCCTACTCAATGTCCTGGTCTACAAGCAGTTGGAGCGGGTCGAAGATATCGTCTCGCGCGAATACTGCGTGATCGCGGCCTACAACACCGGCGCCGGCAACGTCTTTCGCACCTTTTCCAAAGATCAGACGGCGGCAATTAACGAAATCAACCGCCTGCATCCCGGCGACCTGTATGAAACGCTGCGAGCCAAGCTGCCGTACGAGGAAACGCGGAACTATCTATACAAGGTCGTAACCTACCGGAAAGACTTCGTCAGCGCATCGCCGGCGGGTCAACCGCCCGTCAGTCGATAAGGGAACGACGACCTTCTTTGATTTTGATAAGGAAGCCCGCGGCAAAAAGCCTGAGCCAGGATGTACTCCCGGCTCAGGCTTTTTTCGAAAACTGTTCGGGGACTCTTAAGGTCTTGCTGTCCCGTCAGGCGATCGCGTCCACGATCGCGTTCAGCGTGGGGCTCGGACGCATGGCTTTGGTCGTCTTGGCCTGATCGGGATGATAGTAGCCGCCGAGATCAACGGGTTTTCCTTGGGCGGCGAGGAGCTCAGTATTGATCTGAGCCTCGTTCTCGGCAAGCTGCTGGGCGACTTTGGCGAACCGTGTTTGCAAGGTCTTGTCGTCGGTCTGCTCGGCTAAGGCCTGCGCCCAGTAGAGCGCGAGGTAAAAATGGCTCCCGCGATTGTCGATCTCGCCCACCTTGCGGGCCGGCGACT